>NZ_CP071448.1:1325000-2525000 GCF_017352115.1 Flavobacterium endoglycinae | reverse complement strand
CACATCCTACAACTGCTGTGTAATTTCCAGAACTAGTATAAGTTGTTCCGTTTACAGCCCAGGTATAATTGTCACAGGCAGTTTCGGTCTGAGTCGAACTTGTAGAATTTGTAATTGTCAATACTAAAGTTTTGGTATCACAACCTACAGTATGCGTATATGTTCCAGAAGATGTGTAGGTAACGCCATCTTCAGCCCAAGTGTAGCTGTCGCATGCAGTTTCCGTCTGCGTAGAACTTGTAGAATTTGTAATGGTTAATGATAAAGTTTTGGTATCGCATCCTACAATATGTGTGTATGTTCCCGAAGAAGTATACGTTGTTCCGTTTTCAGCCCAGATATAACTGTCGCAGGCTGTTTCCGTCTGTGTAGAACTTGTAGAATTTGTAATGGTTAATGATAAAGTTTTGGTATCGCAACCTACAGTATGCGTGTATGTTCCAGAAGATGTGTAGGTCACGCCATCTTCAGCCCAAGTGTAGCTGTCGCATGCAGTTTCCGTCTGTGTAGAACTTGTAGAATTTGTAATGGTTAGTGATAAAGTTTTGGTATCACAACCTACAGTATGCGTATATGTTCCCGAAGAAGTATACGTTGTTCCGTTTTCAGCCCACGTATAACTGTCGCAGGCAGTTTCCGTCTGAGTTGAACTTGTTGAGTTGGTTATGGTTAAATTTAAAGTTCTAGTATCACATCCTACTTTGTGTGTGTATGTTCCAGAAGATGTGTAGGTAACGCCATCTTCAGCCCAAGTGTAACTGTCACATGCTGATACTGTTTCAGGAGTAGATGTCGTAGAAGGAGTAACAACAAGATTTAACGTTTTGGTATCACATCCAATAACTGTTGTATAAGTTCCTGAACTAGTATAAGTTGTTCCATTAACTGGCCATGTATAAGAATCACATACTGAAATATTTTCGGCAGGCGAAGTTGTTGATGGTGTTCCAGTAACGGTTTTTACCAATACTCTGTCGCTTGCACAATAAGCAGTTTCGCACGCCACGCAATATGTTGTATTATTTGCAGTAGGGGTTGCTGATACAGAATTTCCAGTGGCAAAACTTGTTCCTCCAGTCATCGAAGTATACCAAACAGCATTCGTACCAAGTGGGCAAGAGGCATTCAAAGTTACAGCTGTGCTTCCTAAACAAGGAATATTTTGTGTATCTGTGGTAACGGTAGCGCTCGCCGGTTTGATTGATGTTGTTGTAATATTAGAGTTTACTGTTGCAAAATTAGTACCGCTTACAGTTGCCTGATTTGTTACCGAACAAGTATTTTGCGGTAACGTTGCCGAATCATTAATTGTTGCACTAAAAGTAATTATAGTAGATTTTCCTGCAGCTATAATAAATGGTCCTGCAGACAATGTTGAGTTTACTGCATTAACAGATGCTTTTTTAGCTGTAGTTGAAGATGTACTTGGTGTTGTTGAAGAAGCTGCAATAGTTTCTGGAGCAGTACTGGTTTCTTCAACAGGAGTATTTTGATTTTTAGCCATTTTTGAAGCATTGGCATTATCAGGAGGAGTAACCGTTCCAGGATTTATTTTTCCATTTCCACCTTCATCAATTGCTGTTCTTGTGCTTGAAGGATTATTTCCATTCCAAAAACTTGTCAAGGCAGAAGTTCTATTTCCTGTCCCAGCAACATAAACCGGGATACCTTGTAAAATTACTTCACTATTGGTACCTTGAGATAATACGTCAAAAGTAGCCACTACACCAGTCGCTGTATTGGTTATATTATTACTAATTTTTGATGCATTTATCATTGTACTAGAAGCATTATCTGCATAGGCAACTACACCAACATTTGCATATGCATTTGTCACCACATTAATAGTATTACCTGTTATTGTAGCGTCAATTCTTCCTGAACTTTGTATATTGTTATCATTTGAATCAGCGAAAATTCCATATTGACTTGCATTATTAATAGTGTTATTTGCTATTTCAGTAATGTGTTTCGCATTTCCGCTTACAGATGCATAAATTCCATTACAAATTGTACCAAGACCTCCACCATCAATCGTATTATTGTTTATACGGCCTTTCATTGTTCCAGATCCTTGGTGCCCTACGCTACATGCATAAGTACCATTAAAACTAGCCTTAATAGTATTATTTATAATGTTGTAATTTACTGTTGCAGCTCCAGTAGCTTGTAATGATAAACCATTGCTTCCAGGGCTTACAGTAGCAGCATTTATGATATTGGCATCAGTAGCGAGTGTATTTCCTCCAATTTGAACAGTATTTGTAGAAAATCCATCAAAGTTTAAAGCTAAACCAGTAGTTTTTGAATTTGAAAAATCATTTTTCTTAAAAACTAAAGTATTGTTTGAAGTCCCTTTAGCTTGAAAAATAAAGTTACTATCTCCGTTTGATCTATTAAAAGAGTTTTTAAACTGAGATCCTGTAACATTTAGAGTTAAGGATGGACTTTGTGCTATACCATTATACCCAAAAAAACCACGTCCCCAAGAATTATTAACAGTTGTATTGGTTATAGAACTTGTACCTTTTAAATCTAATGCAAATATACCTCCAACATATGGGTTACCTCCATTGGCACTTCCACAATTGCTTAAAGTACTGTTGTTTAAAACAAAATTATTTACATTATTAAGATTGATACCCACAGAATTTGTAGTACCAGAAATGGAAATATTTTCTAAGGTTACACCACCAGAAATGTTTTTAAAATGAAGCGCTCCATTGGAATTCGAATTATCATCTTCTGGATCGCTAACTATTACAGATGAAGTATTTGCATTTGTAAAATTCATGTTTCTAAGTGTAATATTAGCGCATGTAATAAACTCTGCACCTCTATCCGAGATATTTTGAATTGTACCTCCAGATCCTGCCGTTGTTCCGGATCCCGTAACCTCAAAACTTCCAACAGTATTTGTTATTGAAATACCTTTTACATTTCCGTTTGTAGAAATACTAGTAAATATACAATCGAGTGTACCTCCACCTCCGTTAATATTTACAGCTTGCGAATTATTTGTAATAGCAATAGTAGCATTTTTTATTTTTAAATTTCCAGCATTACTTCCAGATAAAGTTCCTGTAAGTGCTACTGCCTGAATATCATTATTTGTACCTAAGGTTATTCCAGCAATAATAGGATTTGATGTTCCTGTCGAAGGCAGTGCATTACTATAACTAGGTACAGATAGACTTAATATAGATTGCAGACTTGATGTTGCTCCCTGACCAATAACTTTCTGATTATTATTTAAAGTTAAAAGTCCAGAAAGTGTTCCGCTGTAAATAAATACTGGACTTGCATTGCTAGCACTCGTATTTCCCGTTAAGCTTTTATAGGGTGTGGCTAAAGTTCCGTTTCCTGCAGATGCAGCATCTCCTTTAAAAAATATGATAGGAGTAGTTACAGTAATATTTACAGTAGCAGTTGAGGTTTTTCCGCTTGTATTGGTTACAGTATAAGTAAAACTATCTGATCCGGAATATCCTGCATTTGAATTGTAAGTAAAAGAACCATCTGCATTTATAACAACAGTTCCCTTTGCTGGATTTGTTAAAACAGAAGCCGTCATAGTGCTACCTTCCGGATTTGCGTCATTTGCTAAAAGACCTTGAGCAGCATTTACACTAATACCAACGTTTCCGATACAACTATAGGAATCATCATTGGCAATAGGAGTTGTTTTGAAAGAATTTGGAACTAATGTTAAATTAGAATCCAATATATCTTGAAAGGTAGTTCCAAGCGCGTCAGTGCCATTATTGGTAATAGTAATGGTAAAATCAAGCTGAGATCCCGGTTTTGCATTTCCGCCTCCGTTTACAGCCACAGCATTTGTAACCGTAATAGCAGGTGCTACAGCCAAGGTACTTTTTGTATTTTCTTTATTAATAGGCCTTTTGCTTTTATTAGGCTCAATCTGCTTTATAAAAACTTTTTCAGCTTTAGCTAGTTGCTCAATAACAGGAGCAACAAATTTTTTAGTAATAATGCTATTGTATTTCATTCCGAAACTTAGAAATCCAACTAGTATTATTATAACTAAGAGTTTGTTATTTTTCATTTTTTTTCACTTTAAAATTGGCCTAATTAAGAAAATACGGCTTCATATTTCATTCCCACTTCATCAAAACCAAGTGGAGAAAGAAATAACTCTAAGCTGCCTTCTTCGGGATGTATTATGTTAAAAATACCTTGCTCGTAATATTCGTTTTTTTGATTTGTACGAAAAACTAAAGAAAAGGGAGTTCGTTCTAAAGGAGAATAACCATTAGATTCTGTGACCGAAATTAGTTCGGCATCGAGCTGAATTTCTTCGGAAATTTTAAAGATAAATACTTTGTTTACAAACGGATTAAAGTTGTTTACAGAGAGTAAAGATATATCCATATAGTACAATTAATTGTTATTCAATTTGTTTGGAACGCCATTCCATTAAATGGTAAACACCATTTGTTTCACTAATTTTTCTAAATCCAAGTCTTTTATATAATTCCATTGCAGGATTAAAAGTTTCCACATGAATGGTTACGCTTAAATTACTATCAGCAGCTTTTTTAAGTATTTCTTTTAAAATTGAACTGCCAATACTTTGATTTCTCCATTCAGGTAATATGGTGATGTCTATAATTCTAACACCTTTATTTTCAAAAAAGTAATCAATATACAATCTTCCAACCGGGATGTTTTTCTTTTCAATTACATAGAATTTTCCCCCTAAGTAATTTTTTTGATAATATTCATGCTGGGCTGAAAACTGATGTTCAATAAAGAGTCTTTTTTGTTCATCATTCCAATTCGTTCCTTTTTCCAGCTCCTCTTTTCGTGTACTTCCGTAGATTTCACGAAGTAGAGCTATATCATTTTCATTGATATCCCTAAACTTGATATCTTGTATATCTAAATTCAACTGTACTATAAATTATGTTCTTGGAGGGTAAACACCCTGAAGGGCAATACAAAAATTCAATGTTAAGTATGGCATCATATTGTTATGAGGCTGTGTTCCTCCAGTTGGTGCAATGGTATTTAAACCCATTTGTACCGTTTGACCTCCAGTGTCTGTATAAACTCGAATAGGATTTCCTCGTCCTAAACTATTATTAGCAGGAGAAGTTGATTGCGAATTAAGCGGAGCTGCCATTACTGAATGTGAGTGATTAGGAATTTCAGATTCTAAAAGAGTAACTGTTTCGCTTCCGCTTTGTTCTGCTAGGTTGTGTAATGATAATCCAGGTCCTTGCCCTGGGTGCATAGGTGCATTTCCCTGCATATTAGGCAGTGCAAAATTACTTTTTCCATCACCTCCATACATTGTTCCTAAAAGTGAAAAAAGTGCTGTGTTTTGAGATAATGGTAAAATTTGGCCATTGCAAAAAGCCCAGCCTTTTGGTGCAAAGTTGAATGGAAATATGCGTATTTCAGCTACAAAAGGATCCATAATATATTTTTCTTTTTATTAAAAATGAATTTAGAATTGAGGGTATAATCCATACAATGAAATAATAAAACTCACACACAAATACGGTTGAAAGTTACTGTGAGGCTGACTTCCGCCGGCAGCAGTAATTATTTGATTATTTAATGCTGTTGTGGGAGCAGCACTTGAATACATTTTACTTCCCGGAGGATTGGCACTAAACTGCGCATTTACAACACTAGCAGTATCAGCCAGATTTGTAGTGGCGAGAAGACTGTGATTGTGTGACGGAATTTGATTAACCGATAAAGTTACCTCCTCAACACCGCCGGTTTCAGCCAGCTGATAATTAGTTCCAGTAGCGGGATTTGTACCGTTATGAATAGGAAGTCTTCCGCGAAAATCAGGTAACCCAAAAGTTTCCTGGCCATCACCACCGTATGTAGTTCCAATTAAATTAAATAAAGTTTCATATTCCGAAATTGGAATTATTTGTCCTTCGCAAAACATCCATCCTGCAGGAGCAAAATTTCCGCCAAACATTCTGATTTCACCAACGTAAGGTTGTGCCATTTCTTAAATTTTACGAATTAATAATTATGTTTGAGAAGGAAAGATTCCTTGTAAAGCGATGCAAAAATTTATAGTCAGATATGGCTGCATATTTAAATGCGGTTGACTTCCTCCAATATTGGAGATAGAGCCGGCATTCATGGCAGTAAAATTTTGATTTTGACCGCTGTAAACTAAATTAGGGGCAGTATTTCCTAAAAAATTAGTATTACTCGGAATATTGGTGATGACCGCATTATCTTTTGCCTGAAAGCGATGTGAGTGTTGCGGCATTTCTCCAATAGTAACAGTATGGCTTTCTTCACCACCTTTTTGACCTAAATTGTATCCGCTTCCAACATGAATTGGTGTTCTCCCTCTTAAGTCAGGTAATGCAAAATTGACTTGCCCATTACCACCATACGTAGTTCCTAACAAAGAAAATAATGCCTGATTTTGATTTATAGGTAATAATTGTCCATTAGCCATTGCCCATCCTTGTGGTGCAAAAGAAAACGACATCATTCTTAATTCAGCTAAAAAAGGCTCAGCCATATTGAAATATTTTTAAATGTTATTTTAATTTTTTTATTAAGCCAAAATAGAATCTACAGAAAGTGTATGCTCAGAGATTATATTTTTTTCGAATATTTTATTGTTTCCTTCTTTTACGACGATTTTAGTAATCGTTTCTTTTTCAGATAAAATAGTTTTTAATTCAACACTTCCCCTAGGAGTTATATAACCAAAGGGATTTACGGGTTGAATTGAAGAAGGAAATAAATATTGAGACAAATCAATATTGGCATTATACTTTTTGAATTCTGTTTTAGCTTGAGAAATAGCTTCTAGTTCGAAACCAGATAAAGATCGTATGGTTCTCCATTCTCCATTTTCATTTTTACCAAAGCACAATAAAACGTTGTCTAGTTTCTGCGAATTTTTGATAAGATGCATAGAAAACATTTTCAAACGTCCGTCTGGAGAAGTATAACAATAGTCAGATGCAGACTCGTAACCTATTTTCTGCCAGTTTACGATAGTTTTATTATAACAGCTTAGAAGCGATTTGTCGAAAAGAAAATTATTTGAAAAAGAAGATTTAGAAAATTTAGATAAAAGATTTTCTCCTTTTTCTGTTTCTAAATCTAAAAAACTAGTGAAGGTATTTTGTGCTGTTATAGAACCGCAGGCTAACGTTGCAGCTCCTGCGAAACTAACATTTTTAATAAAACGTCTACGAGTTAAATCGGTCATATTCACTACTTTTAAGGATAAATTTTGGGATAAAAGTAGTAAAATGAAGAATATATTATAATTTTTTGTTAAAATTTATAATAAAAAATCCCGTTTTGCGTTAATTTTTTCCTTTTTTAAAGAAAACTTCTACAAAGGATAAATTCGAATTTTGCGAAAATTCTAACATAAAAAAATCCCAAACTACAAATTTGTAATCTGGGATTTAAATACGTTCGAATTTTATTATTTTGTTTCTTCTTCTTTTTTAGAAGCAGCAGGCTGATCATCTTTAGCAGCATTTTTAAATTCTTTAATACCGCTTCCTAAACCTTTCATTAATTCTGGAATTTTTTTACCTCCAAAAAGTAATATCACAATACCTACTATAACAAGGATTTCTGTAAGACCTAATCTTCCCATGGTTTTATATTTAGTGCCGAAGCAAATTTATTTCTTGATTTTCACCGCAAAGGTATATAGAATATACGAACAACAAGAGTTTTTGGATTAAAATATTTATTTTTAGGTGCGTTAAATATTTTATAAAATGATTAAATTACAAGATTTGCCTATTTTTATCAGGCATCAGCAATACGATTAATTATTATATTTGCTTGTATATTGAACAAAATGAAAAAGAAAAAACGCAGTTTTAGAAAAAAATTATTTACAAAAAACCGATTGGTTATTTTGAATGAAAACACTTTTGAAGAAATTTTTTCGCTGAAACTCAACCTAATGAATGTTTTTGTGACTTTTACTCTAGGCGGTATTTTTCTTATTTCAATTACTACTTATATTATTGCTTTTACGCCGCTTCGGGAATTTATACCGGGTTATTCTTCTTCTGAATTAAAAAAGAATGCGACAGCATTAGCCATAAAATCAGATTCGCTTGAAAAAGCTTTAAAACAAAACGAAGCCTATATAAAAGGAATTCAGAAAGTTTTAAAAGGAGAATTAGAATACGCAAAATTCAACAAAGACTCGATTATAGCAGAAACAGAAGAATCTTCAGATGTTGATATGAAAGCAACCGAAGATGAAATCAAATTAAGAGAAGAAGTCGCTAAAATTGACAAGGAGCAGAGCCAAAGCAAAACGGGAAAAAAGAAAAGTGACAAAAAATAATACCACAAAAAATGTCGATTAAATCAATTGCGGCAAAAATATTTGCCCGAAATATATACAACCAAACCCTAAAATGGGCTAACAAACCGGTTGAAACTCAATTAGAAGTTTTTGAGAGTTTGATTAAAAATGCCAAAGAAACCCAGTTTGGAAAAGATCATCATTTTAGCGCTATAAATACAATTGCTGATTTTCAAAAAAACGTTCCCATTAGGGATTATGAAGATTTGAAAGCCTATATCGAAAAAGTAAAAGTGGGCGAAGAAAATGTTCTTTGGAAAGGAAAACCGATTTATTTTGCCAAAACTTCTGGAACTACTTCCGGTGCCAAATATATTCCGCTTACCAAAGAATCAATGCCATCGCATATTAGTGCAGCCAGAAATGCGATTCTGCACTATATTCATGAAACGGGAAATGCAGATTTCGTTGATGGAAAAATGATCTTTTTGCAAGGAAGTCCTATTCTGACTGAAAAATACGGAATTAAATTCGGACGACTTTCTGGAATTGTAGCGCATTTTGTTCCCAAATACCTGCAAAGAAACCGTATGCCTTCTTGGGAAACCAATTGTATTGAAGATTGGGACACAAAGGTAAATGCCATTGTCGACGAAACGATTCAAGAAGACATGAGTATTATTTCGGGAATTCCGTCATGGGTTCAAATGTATTTTGAGCGTTTACAAGAAAAAAGTGGTGGAAAAAAGATCAGCGAAATATTCAAAAACTTCAATTTGTTCATTTACGGCGGTGTAAATTACGAACCGTATCGCGCCAAATTTGAACAAATGATTGGTAAAAAAGTCGACAGTATAGAATTGTTTCCTGCTTCTGAAGGATTTTTTGCATACCAAGATTCACAGAAAGAAAAAGGAATGCTTTTATTGTTGAATTCAGGTATTTTCTACGAGTTCATAAAAGCCGATGAATTCTTTACCGAAAACCCAAAACGATATACTATTGGCGAAGTTGCGTTAGGTGTAAATTATGCTTTAATTGTGTCTACAAATGCCGGACTTTGGGGTTATAATATTGGAGATACGATTCAGTTTACTTCTTTAAAACCGTATCGTGTTATAGTTTCGGGACGTATAAAACATTATATTTCCGCTTTTGGAGAACACGTTATTGCCAACGAAGTCGAAAATGCAATGAAAGAAGCAACCGCCGGAAGCAATATTGTAATAAACGAATTTACCGTTGCGCCGCAGATCACGCCAGCCACCGGATTACCGTATCATGAATGGCTGATAGAATTTGAAAAAGAACCGGATAATATTCAGGCTTTCGCCGAAGCTATAGACGACTCCATGCGAAAGCAAAACATTTATTATGACGATTTAATTACTGGAAATGTATTGCAGAAAGTAGTCATAACTAAAGTTTCAAAAAACGGATTTCAAGAATACATGAAATCACAGGGAAAATTAGGCGGACAAAATAAAATTCCGAGATTATCCAATAACAGGGATATTGCGGATAAATTGAAATAAAAAATTTCAGACCACTATCTAACAATTTGTTAAATACCGTTTTATTAAAGTTACATATATAATTCCTACTTTCGTTCCCTCGAAAATTCGAATTATCTTCTTAAAAAGAAGATTCTAAAATAATAAAGACATGAAAGAAACCAAACATATATCAAGATCAAGAGCGCAGGAATCATCTGCAGCTATCGAAAAAATGTACATTACAATGCGCCATTTATTCAACCGTGGTTTTTACAAACCAATGGGAGTTTCTGGTGATAGTTTAAGAGAATCATTACTGGCATTACGTCCTGAAATCTACGGAAATATTGCCGAAGAAAAAGTAGAACTTAACGGACTTTTATACGTTATAGAACGTCTTCCTATAGGAATTGAACAATGCCGATTTATCAATTTAACTTCTGATGAAGGCTATTCAAAATCACATTTTCAGCCGATTGTTCCTCCAAAAAGAAGAAGAAACTGCTACAGAATCGACGAAGAACAAATGAATGTTGAAATCACGCGCGGTCGTTCGGATATTTATGATATTCTGACGCATTTGACTTTCATTTTCATTGAATCACATAAAATTAAAAACAGAGTTTTAATTGATGATGGCGGAGAAGTGTCACGCGACTGGCAGAAATTAGAACAAGCTGTAATGCAGACAAAAAAGCTTTCTCAGATTGAAAAAGAAAAAGCGATTTCTCACGTAGCCAATATTTTAGCCAGAACTTTTGAAGAGGTTTTAGATATTTATGATGCTTTTGGTTCAGAAAATGCACCAGATCGTTTCCTTCATGTCATTTACTGGTTAGGAAAATTAGCAATCGAAGAAATTGTCGAAAATAACAAACGAACGATTACTTTTAGTCCCGTTTTACGTGAACGTCTTGGACATCATATTCACGGAGAAATCTGGGCAACAAATATCAAAGAAGTATTAAAAGAAAATAATCTTTTAAAGCGTCCAATACATGTTATTAGTGCCAATATGCACAGTGTGATGAATTCGATTTTTGCAACTCCGTTGTTAACATCAAAATACAAAGGCAAAAATGATTTCTTTATTTATGAAGAATTAAGCAACTCAGGTTCAAAAGAAATCAGAGGGCAAGTCGAAGAACTGGCACTGAAAAACGGAATGATTTCCTTACCAGATTGTTCGGGAACGAACATCGATGTTCAGATTTTTGATACCGCTAAAATCGACTGGTCAAAAACCGCATTTTCGCACGCCAATGTAGGAGAAGAAAAACCAGTTATAATCGTAATGGATTATGCCTTTGGGGAGCAGGCTTACGAAACGATCGACGAACTTTTAAAACCGTATAAAAAAGAAACTTTACTAAATGTAAAATCAGTTTCGATTATGGGGAAAGCCGGAATTCTAGAAGGAGGAAAAGGCGATATCATGATTCCGTCGGCACATATCAACGAAGGAACAGCCGATAATTATTTCTTCGAAAATGAATTAACAGGCGCTATGTTTGAAGGAAACGATATTGACATTTACGAAGGTGCAATGGTTACCGTTTTAGGAACATCATTACAAAACAGAGATTTATTGAAGTTTTTCCACGAATCTACCTGGGGTGTAATTGGTCTGGAAATGGAAGGATCCTATTATCAGAAAGCCATTCAGTCGGCATCAAAAATCAGAAAAAGCGTTCCTCAGGATATTAAAGTTCGATATGCCTATTATGCTTCAGATAATCCTCTTGAAACGGGAAGCACATTAGCTTCAGGCGGACTTGGGACAACTGGCGTAAAACCGACTTATTTGATTACAATCAAAATTTTGGAACAGATTTTCAACATAAAATAAAATTGTAAATGAGTACAAAAGTACCGCAGAATACAGAAGATCAAGAAATTGATATTTTTCAGATTTCGAAAAGTATAGGTAATTTTTTCGACCGAATGAATACCAAGATTTTCCGTGCAATTCAGTTTTTTATTCGCAATTGGATTATTCTTGCAGTTTTAGTTGTTTTAGGTTTTGTTTTGGGAATGTTTCTGGATCATACTCAAAAAAGATATAAACATGAAATTATTGTAACACCTAATTTTGAGAGCACAGATTATTTATATTCTAAAATTGATTTAATTGATTCAAAAATTGATGAATCTGATACGCTTTTTTTAAAAAACGTTGTTGGAATTAAATATCCCGAAAGCCTTAAATCTATTGAGATAAAACCTATTACCGACATCTATAAATTGATTGAAAATAAACCGGAGAATTTTGAACTAATAAAATTGATGGCAGATAACGGAGATATCAAAAAAATTATTGAAGATAATCTAACAAGTAAAAATTATCGATATCACCGAATTTTAATTATGACAGATGGCTTAGTTGATAATAAAAAAATAACAGATCCGCTTTTGAATTTTTTAAATAAATCAGACTTTTATAAAAAAATTCAGCAAGCGCAATTGATTAATGTTAAAGCAAAAATGGCGCAAAATGAGGCAACTATTTCTCAGATTGATGGTGTATTAAAAGAATTTTCTACCAACAACAATTCTCAAAAAAGTGACAAATTAGTTTATTATAATGAGAATAGCCAGCTTAATGATGTTATTAAAACAAAAGGCGATTTAATAGGTGAACAAGGAGGTCATAGACTTGAATTAATAGGGTATGACAAAATTATAAAAGATATTAGTACAACATTAAATATTGAAAAACAAGGAATCCTGTACGGGAACAAGAAATTGCTTCTTCCTTTTTTATTTGTTTTTATGTACATTTTATTACAATTTTTTAAAGCTTTTTATAGAAAACAGAAGTTATTAATTGTCGAGAAAAATGTCTAAAAATTTAAATAGTATAAATTAAAGGAAAGCTTTTTTATTAAAGTTTAAAAACTAAATTAGCCAAAAAAATTTTAAAATGAGAACAAAACTATTTTTTGCAAGTTTAATTTTATTTGTAACGTTTACTTCTTGTAAGAAAGAAGCTGGGAAAGATGAGGTTAAGCCAGTTGAAGTTGAAACAAAAAACAATAACTTTCAGGTAACTTTGACAGCAACAGTAAAAACAGACGATAATTTTCAGTTATATTATAGTCAAGATGCCTATGAAGTTCCTTATAAAGAAGAAAATTCGGTTTGGACTGCTGTAAAAGCTAATGATAACCCGCAGGATATTGTTTTTAATCTGCCTGAAGATGTAATTCCAAATTACATTAGAATTGATTTTGGAACAAATGAAGGACAAAAAGAAATCGTAATCAAAAATTTCAGAATGAAATATTACAGTAAAAGTTTTGAAGCTAAAGATTCATTATTTTTTAACTATTTCATTCCGAATGATTGTGTAAAAATTATAGACAAGAAAAATTCTGTTGTACAAAATATCAAAACAAAGGAAGGAAAATATGATCCGTTGTTTTATTCAGAAAAAGCACTTTACGATCAAATACAGTTAATTGTAAAATAAAGTTACTTTACCAATATGTAAGAGCCACAATTTTGTGGCTCTTTTTATCTGGTTTCGATATAAAAATATTATGTAAGATTCTTATAATTAAGTACATAATTTTAAAATCGACTTAAAACTTATACCAATATTGTAAGCAAATCACACTATCTTGTTTAAAACAAATTACCAAAATATAATACAGAATAACCGAATTAGAAATTTTGTTATTTATGGAATTGGTCAGATTGTTAATCTGGTAAGTCCACTTTTGGTGATGCCGTATTTAGTAATGATTTGTGAAAAAGAAGGTTTAGGAAAAATTGGAGTTGGATTTTCGTTTGCTTTAGTATTAAATGTTTTAATTGATTACGGTTCTTATATCAACGGAACCAAAGAAATATCAATTAACAGAAATAACCCTGAAATAATAAAAAAGAAAATAGTTTCAATTTATGTAATGAAATTGTTTTTGCTTGTAATTTTAATATTTACCGCTTTTTTGGTTATTTCTTTTATACCGTTTTTTAATAAAGAACAAGCGGTTTTTATTTTTAGCTTTTTATATGTAATTGGCCAATTAATAAACCCAACCTGGATTTTTCAAGGATTGGAAAATTACAAATGGATTTCTTTTATCAATATTATTTCTAAAGCAATTTATGTGGCCGGCATTTTTATTTTTATCCATAAAAAGGATGATTATATTTATGCCAATGCTTATTTGGGATTGGGATTAATAATTTCGAGTTTAATTGGATTAATCAGTCTGATAAAAAAATACAATTTACGATTCTATCACAATGTTAATCAGGATGCTTTACGATTGTTGAAAGAAGAATTTTCGCTGACTTTTTCTCAATTGTTTCTTTCCTTTTATCAATATCTGCCCATAATGATAATTAGTTATGTAGGAGGAAATGGCATGGCAGGACAATATAGAATTATAGAACAAATTGTAATGACTTTTAGATCTTATTTGCAAATGTTCTTCAACTTTATATATGCCGATGTTTGTTTGCAGATACACATGAGTTTAAAAAACGGAATTTCAAACTGGTTGAAATATAATGGGTTTAATTACCTATTTGTTTTATTTTTAGTAATTATTGCATTTGTGTTAACAGAGCCAATTTTGTTATATTTTAATATTCCTTCAAATGAATTAGAATCTATGACATTCTTTTTCAGATTGGGTTTGATTATACCAGTATTCATGGCAATTTCCTTTGCTTTAAAACAATTACTTTTTGCATTAGACAAGAATAAAGTATATATAAATATTACGATTGGTTCCTCTATTTTTAGTTTGCTTGTGTTTTTTTTATTAGTGAAAAATATTGGATTACAAGGCGCTTTTTTAGCTACAATTAGTATCGAACTAATGGTGATCGTTTTATATGGTATAGTTTTAAAACCAATAATTAGATTAAGCAAGGAATAATGAATATCACGATTTATAAAAGCTTCCCGTATCAGATTTTATTTTTGCTTTGCATTGGTGTTTCCTTGTTTGCTAATTATGAACTTACTTTTGCCATTTGGTCTTTAACTTTACTATTAACGATTAAAAGAAAATACTCTGCGGTTATAATAAAATATTCCGCTATTTTTCTCTTAATACTTTTAGTTGCAATTGTTTCTACTTTATTCAGCAGAACAACCATTTTTTTATTCATTAGAGATTTTACGTATTTAGTTAAGCCCATTTTGGGATTATTGGTTGGGTATCAACTGTGCAGATTCAGCAGTAAATTGGGAGTAAAAGTATTGGTTTATACAGGATTAGCGATAGCCATTATGCACTTGGCAATGTTACTAATTGCCGTAATTCAATTTAGATCTTTAAGTGTAAACCTTTTACGAGAACATGGTGGTTATTTCAGTGATTATGAAATCTACATACTCATTATCCTTATTTTTTATAAAAACCTGAAATTAGAAATTCCAAAACATCAAAGAATACTCTTAATTGCAATAATAGGGTTATCAAGTTTTTTATATCTGGCACGTACCAACTTGATTCAGTTTATAATTCTTTATTTGGGTTTAAAAGGATATTTGACTTTGAATAAGAAGTCCTTAAAAGTAATTTTGTTTGTCATATTAGCCACAATTGTAGGCTATACAGCCATTGTTTATATCAATCCAAAAAGGGAGGGTAAAGGAATTCAGGCTTTTTTGTATAAAATTAAAATTGCTCCTCAAGAAGCTTTTAAAACTAAAATTGACAAAGATGACTGGAAAGATTTTAATGACAATTACAGATCGTTTGAAAATATAATTGCCGTTAACCAAGTTTCGGCCAAAGGAAATAGAGCTATATTTTTTGGAGAAGGTCTAGGATCGACGCTTAATTTGGGTAGAAAAGTATGGACTAACGATCACGAATATGTTCAATATATTCCAATTGTACACAACGGATATATGACTGTGTTTTTAAAATCAGGAATATTAGGCGTTATATTTCTTCTGATTTTTTTGATCATTTTATACAGACAAAGAAAATCTGATTTCGGAAACGTTCAGGCTATAAATTATTTATTAATCGGGTCAAGTGTTTTTCTGATCGTATCTAACTGGGTATTTTTAGGATTATATTTAAAATTAGACAACAAATCGATTATAATAGGATTCTTGATTGCACTTAGAGAAGTAATGATAAGAGAGCATAATAGTCAAAAAATAATAAAAAATGAATATTAAAAACTCAACCAGTATTTTTGTTGACTGTCATGTTTTTGATACTGGCTTTCAAGGAACAAGAACATATATACAAGGCTTATATTCTGAGTTGATTACAAAAAAAGATCTTCATTTTTTTTTAGTTTCTTCTAATCCAGATCATTTGAAAACGGTCTTTGGCAATCATTCAAATGTTACCTATTTAAAATATAAATATCAAAACAAATTTCTAAGATTACTTGTTGATGTACCGCAGATCATTAAAAAAAATAAAATTGATTTTGCTCATTTTCAATATATTGTTTCGCCATTTAAAAGATGTAAATACATTGTTACAACACACGATATCTTGTTTGTTGATTTTCCTCAATATTTTTCTTTTTTCAGCAGAATACTAAATACGTTTTTGTATAAACAAAGTGCTAAATCGTCCGAAATAAGATTAACAGTTTCAAAATACTCGAAACAAAAAATCCAGCAGCATTTTGGATTATCAAATTATGAAATTACCCCAAATGCAATTGATGATGTATTTTTTGAAGATTATAACAAAGACCTAATTAAGAATGAAGTAGCTCAAAAATTTTCATTAAAAAATTATATTATTTATGTAAGCCGATGGGAGCCAAGAAAAAATCATCATATGGTTTTAAAAGCTTTTTCAGATCTGGAATTATACAAAGAATATGAGCTTCTATTTATAGGAAATGATACGATAGGAAATCCTCAATACGATAAAATTTTTGTTACACTAGATTCTGAAATAAAAGAGAAAATAGTTACCTTAAAAAACACTGATTTTCCAACCATGTTATTATTATTGCGAGGAGCAGAGGCATCTGTTTATCCTTCTTTTGCTGAAGGTTTTGGAATTCCTCCATTAGAATCAGTAGCATCAAAAATTCCTACAATTTGCTCAAATAAAACAGCAATGTCTGATTTTAGTTTTTTCAATGATTTTTATTTTGATCCAAATAACCAAGCTGAATTTAATATAAAACTCCAAAAAATTTTAAAAGAAAACGTAAACTCAGATTTTGAAGCTATATCGCAAGAGATTAAAGAAAAGTACAGCTGGAAAAAATCAGCAGCCACTTTATATAATCTTATAAAACAAGATCAATAAGATTTTGTTTATTGATTTTTCGCAGTATTGCTTCCAAACAATTTATTTTTCGTTTGCACTAAAAAATTATAATTTTTAGCAAATTGCTTTTTTAAAAACGAAGCATCTTCTTTTGGAAACCAATCGGTTGTTCGTGGTTTTTCAATTTGTCTTTTATGAATTTGATAAGCGTATGTGGCAATAGATGTTCTAAAACTTCCCTCAGGAAAATTAGTCATATCATAGCCGTGAAGCGTATAAGGAGCACATTGTTGAATAATTAAGCGATTAAAAGGAACATCTAGTTCAGCTTCTTCTTCTGTTCTTAAATCACGTATTTTTAAACCGCCTTTATATTCTGGTTTCCAATCTTTATTTAAATACAAAAGTAAATTTAATTCTCGGTACCAATCTTTGTTAATCGGATGATAATTAAAGTCTAAGTGCATATCCAAAAAACTATTTTTTTTGCCCTGATGCAATCCTCCACCGTGATTTTTTGGGTCAACAAAAATTGATTTTGAAGTGATATAAGATATGATTTTATTGAATCTTTCAGACGAAAGATCTTCATATAACTCGCGTAATTCAGGGCCTAATTCCTTATAATTTGATTTTTCAAATTTATTGTTAGCAAAAGAATAATCGCGGCTTTTATTGTTGAGTTCAGGAATACTTTTATGGGCGTTCAGCAACTTTTCTTCTTCACAAAAGCCATCAATAATTAAATGCGGAAATGGACTAGCAGTTAAATATTTTAAACGTAAATCATCTAAATGGTTTTCCAGATATTCAAAATTAATCATAAGTGCTATTTTAACTGCTTATAAACAAAAGTAGAAATTAAATTAATTATTCATTAATTAAAAATGAATTTGTTTGTAATTAAATTATTAAGAATTTAAAAATCATTATTTTTGATTCCCGATTGATAAAATTTACATGAAAATAGCCATTCTTGGTACTAGAGGAATCCCAAATAATTATGGAGGATTTGAGCAGTTTGCTGAAATTTTTGCTGTTTATTTGGCACAACAAAAACATCATGTTTATGTCTATAATTCACATAACCATGTTTTTCAGGAGAAACATTATAAGGGAGTAAATATTATTCATCAATACGACCCTGAAAATAAAATAAGTTCTGCTGGACAATTTATTTATGATTTGAATTGTATTCTGGATTCCAGAAAAAGAAATTTTGATATCATTTTACAACTAGGCTATACTAGTAGTTCTATTTGGTCTTTTCTACTTCCTAAAAAATCAATTATCATAACCAATATGGATGGATTAGAATGGAAGAGAAGCAAATATTCTAAAATAACCCAAAGATTTTTAAAATTTGCCGAAAAAAAGGCTATAAAAAACAGTGATTATCTAGTAGCAGATTCGTTGGGAATTAAACAGTATTTAGAAGATAAATACCATATTGAAGCAACTTATATTGCATATGGAGCAGAGTTGTTTTTTGAGCCGAAAGAAGATTTGCTTTCACAATATAATGTCAAAAAAAACAATTATAACTTGCTGATAGCGCGTTTTGAACCCGAAAATAATATCGAAGTAATTCTAGATGGAATTGCCGATAGTCAAGATGATAAAATAATATTGGTTGTTGGAAATAACGATAATGGTTATGGAAACTATCTCAAAAAGAAGTTTTATAATCATCAAAATATACGCTTTACGGGAGGAATTTACAACAAAGAACATTTAGATAATCTGAGATATTTCTCTAATCTTTATTTTCATGGACATTCTGTAGGAGGAACAAATCCATCTTTGCTTGAAGCAATGGCCGCAAAATCATTAATTGTAGCTCATAACAACCAATTTAATCGCGCTATTTTACAAGAAAAAGCATTTTACTTTTCGAATGCGGCAGATATTAAACATCTAATAAAAACGATAAAGAGAGAAGAGCAGCAAGAGATTATACAGCATAACTTCGATGAAATACTTCAAGAATTTAATTGGAACAAAATAAATGAATCATACCTTAGATTATTTGAAAAAAGTCTTTAGTAAAATAGATGAATTATGGAACAATAAAACTTTGGTGGTTTATCTCATAACCGCAATGTTAGTTGCTCTTCCATTAAAACATAGTATTGGAAGTCTAACCTGTATTGTTTTTTTACTTGTTTCTTTTTTCAAATCAAAAAAAGTAAATTTCTCATTTCCTAAAGTTTTAGTACTCCCAATGCTTTTGTATGTTTTGATGTTTATGTCGCTTATTTGGACAATAGACAGCAAGCAGACAATTAAAGGATTACAAAAAGAAATATTGTTTTTATTAATTCCGCTGGCTTTTTGCGGATTACCCAAAATAAATCGAAATGATGTAAATAAGGTTTGCAAATGGTTCAGTTTTGCAATGGTAGGTTTTGCAGTTTTCTATTTTTTAAGAGCAATTGTAAGATTCATAAATTCTGGAAACAAAGATGTTTTCTTCTATCATGAATTAGTTACTTTAGAACTTAATGCCATTTATATGTCTGTTTTTGCCTCTTTGGCCATGTTTTTTTTCTTGGTAAAAGGTAAATCAATCGCAGATAAAATAGCATTTTTGATTCTCGTTGTTTTTATATTTTTATTATCATCCAAGAATATCATTATAGTCGATTTAATAATGATAATAATGTATTATTCATTTTTCTCTGCAGTTTCTAGAAAAACAAAACGAAAAATACTCTTGTCAGTAATTATTTTATCTATAAGCTCAGTACTTTTTATTAAGCCGGTTAGAGACCGATTTATGATTGAGTTTGAAACCATATTTGTGGATGGTTCTTTAAATAAAACGACAAAAGAAAATCAAGGACCAATTTATAATATTAGCTTAAAACAAGCTTGGACCCAAGATCGATTTCAACAAAATGACTTTTTCCCGGGAGCAGCGTTTCGACTTTTTCAAATTAGGATCTTTAAAGAAATGCTTGAGGAAGAAAATATTTTTTTTACAGGATTTGGATTAGATGCTTCACAGAATAAAATAAAAGAAAAAGTAAAAGAACATAATTTATATCCAAATTATGGAGAATTTAATTTTCATAACGAATATATTCAAATATTCTCAGAATTAGGAATATTTGGTTTCTTGATAGTAGTGAGTATGTTATTTATTACGATTAGAAAGGGAATTTTAAATAAAGATTTTATCCATATTGCTTTTTCCGTAACAATGATAGTCTTATTTTTGACCGAATCATTTTTGAGCAGACAAAGAGGAATAATCTTTTTTATAATTTTTTATTCAATGTTGAGTATAATGAGTAGTTCTAAAGAAACAGAAACTGAAAAATCTCTCAATAAAAATAAATTTTAAAAAATCATAAACTATATAACCTTTAAAAATTATGAAACATTTATTCCTAACTCTAACGGCATTAGTTAGTTCAATATCTTTCAGTCAAAATACCTTTCCGACAACAGGAAATGCGGGTATTGGAACCACATCTCCAAATGCAGCACTTCATGTCAACAATGGAGATATTTCGGTCACAGGACAAAATCAAAGAATTGCTTTTGTTGCTAATGATAATTTTTCAAATGGATTAGGATCAATTGCTAACTATGGAATGTCTATTTTTAAAAATGCTGCAAATCAGCCTATAGTTGCTCATTCAGGTTACTTTGGATTATATTTTTATACAAATGCTGGAGCAGAAAGAATGAGAATTACTCCTGACGGAAATGTTGGTATCGGGACAAGTACTCCAAGTGTAAAACTGCAGGTAAATGGAGATATTTCGAGTGTAGGTGAAAATCAAAAAATTGGTTTTGCAACAACTGATAATTTTACAAATTCTACAGGTACAATTGCTCATTTTGGAATGTCAATTTTTAAAAATGCAAGCGGATTACCAGGCGTTTCTCATTCGGGTTATTATGGATTAAATTTTTATACAACAGGTGTTGAAAGAATGAGAATTAAAGATAACGGATATGTAGGTATAGGTTCAATTAATCCCGATGAAAAATTAACAGTGAAAGGAAAAATTCATGCGGAAGAAGTTCGAGTAGATATTAATGTTCCTGCAGATTATGTATTTGAAAAATACTATACAGGAAAATCAGATTTAAAATCGGATTATAAGATGCCAACGTTAACTGAAATTGAAAAGTTTACTAAGGAAAATAATCATTTACCAAATATACCTTCAGCACAAGAAATTAAAGAGAATGGATTGCAATTAGGAGAAATGAATAATCTGTTGCTTCAAAAAATAGAAGAGTTAACCCTTTATATTATAGAACAAAATAAAAGGATTGAAACTCTTGAGAAAAAGATAAATAAGTAATTGATATTCTAAATATGTAAAACTGTCTAAAATTATTAGGCAGTTTTTTTTTGGAATAGTTTTCAGAATCTCCAAATGAATTACATTTGTGTTGTATAAATAACTATTATGAAAAGAATACTTATTACAGGTGCGGCAGGTTTTTTAGGATCGCATTTATGTGACAGATTTATCAAAGAAGGATACTTTGTTATTGGGATGGATAATCTGATTACTGGAGATCTTAAAAATATCGAACATTTATTCAAATTAGAAAACTTCGAGTTCTATCATCACGATATTACTAAATTTGTTCATATTCCAGGTGATCTAGATTATATATTGCATTTTGCGTCGCCAGCAAGTCCAATAGACTATTTAAAAATTCCGATTCAGACTTTAAAAGTGGGATCTTTAGGAACACACAATTTATTAGGATTAGCAAGAGTAAAAAAGGCCAGAATTTTGATTGCATCAACATCTGAAGTTTATGGAGATCCATTAGTTCATCCACAAACAGAAGAATACTACGGAAACGTAAACACAATTGGTCCAAGAGGAGTTTATGACGAAGCAAAACGCTTTCAAGAATCCATTACAATGGCGTACCATACTTTTCATGGAGTAGAAACCAGAATCGTTCGTATTTTCAATACCTATGGACCAAGAATGCGATTAAACGACGGACGTGTAATTCCAGCTTTCATTGGGCAGGCTTTACGTGGCGAAGATTTAACGATTTTTGGAGACGGAATGCAAACACGTTCTTTCTGTTATGTAGACGATCAAGTTGAAGGTATTTACAGATTACTACATTCGGATTATGTATATCCAGTAAATATTGGAAATCCTGATGAAATCACAATCAAAGATTTTGCTGAAGAAATCATAAAACTCACAGGAACAAACCAGAAAGTGGTGTATCATCCATTGCCAATAAACGACCCATTGCAGCGTCAGCCAGATACAACAAAAGCAAAGGAATTGTTAGGCTGGGAAGCAAAAGTAAGTCGTGCGGAAGGAATGAAAATTACGTATGAATATTTCAAATCATTATCTCCAGAAGAACTTGCAAAAGAAGAACACAAAGATTTTTCTAGTTATATCAAATAATAAAAAAAGGGAAAATATTCTACAATATTTTCCCTTTTTCTTTTCATAAAAATGAACTAAAAAGCATCATTTTCAATTAATTGTTTCATTTGTTCATCAAGACTGAAATGAGATTTCGCATGAAGAAAAATGTTCTTTTTCATATTTTGAATTTCTTCTTTTCCCACTTCCGAAATTTGTTTTAAAGCGTTGTTTAAACCTTTAAAATCTTCAACAGGAACAACCCATCCCAAATTATTTTCTTCCACAATATTTTCGCCTTCACCGCCGCCAAAATATAGAACTGGAAATCCTAAAGCTGTATATTCAAATATTTTGGAAGGAACAGAGCCGTAAATTCTTGTTTTAAGAGGAACCAACGCAATATCTAAATTTTGCAGAGTTTCATGCAATACATTTCGCTCTAACATTCCATGAAAAATAATTTTTGCATTTGGGTTGTGATTTAGATAATTTAAAATTTCTGTTCTTTCGGCACCATCACCAAAAATATGCAATTCAAGATTTAGATTTTTCAAATCCAATTCTTGAATAAGTTCAAAAACACCTTGCGCAACTCCCAATAAACCAGCATAAAACAATTTAATAGGTTCATTTGAATTGTGTTTTTCTTGTAGTACATTGTCAATAAAATGATCAGGATAATTACGATATAAAAAGCATTTCTTCTCTGGAAATATCGAATGAATATGATTAATAATTTCATTAGACTGACCAAAAATATGATTTGCCTTTTTGTAGATAAAACGCTCGATAAAACGTAGAAATTTATGCGAAATACTGTTTTTCTTTAAAACGCCAAGTTCAATAGCTGCTGTTGGCCAAAGATCAGAAACATTTAGAATTATTTTTTTTCTTCTAATCCAAAGAGCGAAAACAGCAGTAAAAGACAATAATAAAGGAGGCGATTGTACAATAACTTTTTGAGGTGTTTTTGCAAACAATAAATAAAAGAATAAAGTAGTCGAAAAAGAAAGCGTCGAAACAATTCTTTTAAAAATATTAGAACTGTTACTCGGATAAATCCAAAGACGTTTTAAAGTGATATTTTCAATTTTTTCAGTTACCGAAAATTTGCCTTTATATTCTGGAAAAAGTTCTCCCTTAGGATAATTTGGAAGTGGTGAAATAACCGAAACACTATATCCGTTTTGATCGAGTTTTAAAGCCAATTGCTCAATCCTGTTGGCGGCTGCACCTTTTTCCGGCGGATAATAATTGGATATAATAAGAATATCTTTCATTATTTTTTATCCAATAAAATTGAAATAATCCTTTCGGATGCTTTTCCATCCCATAAATCCGGAATACCACTTTTTCTGGCACCATTTTGTAAAAACGAACCAAAAACCGTTTTCAGATTTTCCAATGCAGTTCCTACAATAGTATTAGAACCAATAGTTTCTGTTTCAGGTCTTTCCGTATTATCACGCATTGTAAAACATGGAATTCCAAGAACTGTCGTTTCTTCAGAAATTCCACCGCTGTCTGTAATAACCGCAAAACTATTTTTAATTAAATACATGAAATTCAGATAACCTTGAGGCGAAACAAAAATGATATTTTTAAAATCTGTTTTACTCTCTTTTAAAATTGCCTGAGTTCTCGGGTGAATAGGGAAAATTATCTTTTTGTCATTTACCAGCAGATCGATTCCGTGCAATAATTCGATCAATGAAGAAACTTCATCAACATTTGCAGGACGATGCAGAGTTAAAATGATATAATTTTTTTCGTGTAATTGATGGTCATTCCAAAAATCAGGAGCCGAAATTCGGTTTATATTTTGATACAAAGTGTCAATCATGACATTGCCCACAAAGTGAACATTTTGAGGATCTGAACCCAGCTTTAGTAAATTTTCTGATGCCGAAGTTGAGGTTGTAAAAAAGTAATCAGTAATACTGTCTGTCAGCATTCTGTTGATTTCTTCGGGCATTGTTAAATCTCCAGAACGGATTCCAGCTTCAACGTGAGCTACTTTTGTATGAGATTTTTTAGCAACAATCGAACACGCCATTGTTGAGTTTACATCGCCAACAACCAAAACCAAATCAGTTGGATTCTGAATTAGTTCTTTTTCAAAAGCGACCATAATTGCAGCGGTTTGTTCGGCTTGAGAACCGCTTTTTACTTCCAGATTCACATCTGGTTGCGGAATATTTAATTCTTCAAAAAAAGTATCACTTAAATTTTTATCATAATGCTGACCCGTATGGACCAAACGAAATGAGATATTCAAACCTTCATTTTGTTTCTTTTGAATAGCATTAATAATAGGTGCTATTTTGATGAAATTAGGTCTTGCGCCCGCAATTATGGTAATTTTCATAGATTGACTTCAGTAATTAGGACAAACTTGTTTAAGTTTCTTTTGGCAAAAGTAAAGTTTAAATTGGATTTTTTAGAAACTTAACTACTGAATAATTTGTATTAATCTTGATGTCGCAAATTGCGACTTCAAGTTTCTAAGGTCACAATTTGTGACCTTGAAGAATTACTTTTTATATCCAATTTTTACTCTTTCTTCTTCATTTTCTTTTTTCTCAGTTAATTCGTCCAAATAAGAAAACACTAATTCTATATTTTTATCATGATTCTCTAACTTCTTCTGAATCTGAAGAATATCAACTTTTATTTCAGTAGTATCCAAAAGCATTTGTCTCACTTTAGTAAAAATCCGCATAATTTGAATATTGGTTTGGATTGCTTTGTCGCTTTTTAAAACACTTGATAACATTAGAACTCCATGT
Organism: Flavobacterium endoglycinae; assembly: GCF_017352115.1. Taxonomy (NCBI): domain Bacteria; kingdom Pseudomonadati; phylum Bacteroidota; class Flavobacteriia; order Flavobacteriales; family Flavobacteriaceae; genus Flavobacterium; species Flavobacterium endoglycinae. Next base: position 2,499,806 of record NZ_CP071448.1, on the reverse strand, counting down.
TCAGTGAAGGCAAAAGGTAAGTATTTTTGATGCTCTCCTCTTCCTTTCTTTAAGGTCGCAAATTGCGACCTTAAAGAAATGTATTCATCTTCACTTAATTGAAACATAAAATCTTCGGGAAATCTAGATAAATTCCTTTTGACTTGTTCATTTAGCCTTTTGGTTTCAACTTCATAAAGTAAAGCCAAATCAAAATCGAGCATCACTTTTTGTCTGCGAATGAAATATATTTTATTAGAAATTGTTTCTTCAGAAAGTAAAGAATGATCGTCCATAAGTTTTTAATTAAAAAAAACAAATGTAAGATTTTATTTATATTATAAATAAGATTGAAACTGTTTTAGTTTACCGCGATTTGTTCTTTCTAAAACCGTTTTTCGGGTAAAACTGAAGCTTAAATTTGGTTCCAAATATAAATTGATTGCTTGTTTGATTTTATGAATTTGTTCACTAGTTAATTCTTTTTCAGAAACATATTCAATTTCAAAAGTGTCTAATTGAGTTTGTTTGATAATGAATTCTTTGACATTTCCATCATCTTCAATAATGCTTTTGGTTACATAATAAAACGTCAATCCAGGCGATTTTTTGCCGCTTGGTAAAATGGCAACGTCATTTGTTCGGCCAATAAGTTTTTTAAGAATTGGTTTTTGAGGTGTGCTTTTTTCATCGAGAATTCCAATGTCGCCAATTTCATATCGAATGAAAGGATGTGCTTTGTTGAATAAAGAAGTAATCACAATTTTACCTTCGGTTCCATGTGGAACAGGATTATTGTTTTCATCTAAAATTTCGACAAAAAGCGTTTCCGAATTTACCTGCCATTCGCCTTCTGCATTTTCAAAAGCAATTAAATCCAATTCAGAAGCACCATATTCGCGGATAATTGGAATACCAAATTGTCTTTCCAAAAGTTCTTTATCCGATTCAAAAAGCATTTCTGAAGTAACAAAACAGGCTTTTAAAGTTGGGCAAATATCTTTTAAAACAATATTTTTTTGTTCTAAATATTTAGCAAACAAAACAATAGAACTCGTATATCCATTAATGTAATCGAATTTTTTAGTTCTGAATTTTTTTAGAAATTTTTCAAGAACTTGATCAGATAAATCAAAAACTGGAAAACGAAAACGATGCGTTAGAAAATCCTTGATGCGTTCTTTTTGATACCCAATAAAATCCATTGGAATTCCATAAAAACGTGCTTGATAGGAGTGGTTAAAATCAATTCCAAACCATCCAAAACGCATAATGATTGAAGACCAAGTTAAAGCGTGAGAATATTTATCTTTACCAAAAACAAAAGGAGTTCCGCTTGATCCGGAAGTTTTGTTGAGGTAAATGTTTTTTTTAGAATACCCTTTTGAAAGTCTTTCTTCCAGTGGTTTTTGTAAATTTTGTTTGTTTAAAAGAGGAAGATCGCCCCAGTTTTTAACAACTGTATCGCCAACTAATGCTGCGTAAAATGAATTGTTATTTAAATGAAAATCAACAATTTCTTTTTTTTTATTCTCAAGAAAAACAGCAAATTCTTTTTCAGATAAATTGATAATTTCTTCCAATTCAGATTTGGCTTTCTTGATAGGAAAACCATTCAATCGAAGCGAAATGTCGAATAGAGAAATCATTTGGACAAAATTTTCACCAAAAATAATCTTTAAGGATTACTAACAGAGCAGAAACAACAACTTTTTAAGATTTAATTATTTTTTACGTACAAAAGCAAGTATTTTTGCACCACAACTAAAATACAACAACACATGACAATTTTACTATTGGGATCAGGCGGAAGAGAACATGCATTTGCATGGAAAATGACTCAAAGTCCGCTTTGCGAAAAACTTTTTGTAGTACCAGGAAATGCAGGAACCGCTGCAATTGCCGAAAATGTTGCCATATCTCCAACTGATTTTGAAGCAGTAAAAGCATTAGTGCTTAAAGAAAATATAAGTTTAGTAGTCGTAGGACCAGAAGATCCTTTGGTTAAAGGGGTTTACGATTATTTTAAAAACGACGAAAGTTTAAAAAATATTCCAGTTATTGGACCATCTAAATTAGGTGCACAATTAGAAGGAAGTAAAGAATTTGCAAAAGAATTCTTGATGAAACACAACATTCCAACTGCAGCTTATGATAGCTTTACTGCTGAAACAGTAGAAAAAGGATGTGAGTTTTTAGAAACTTTACAACCTCCTTACGTTTTAAAAGCTGACGGATTAGCAGCTGGAAAAGGTGTTTTGATTATTCAGGATCTTGAAGAAGCAAAAACCGAATTAAGAAACATGCTGGTTCATGCAAAATTTGGAACAGCAAGTTCAAAAGTGGTTATCGAAGAATTTTTGGACGGAATCGAATTAAGCTGTTTCGTTTTGACCGACGGGAAAAACTATAAAATTCTTCCAACAGCAAAAGATTACAAAAGAATTGGAGAAGGAGATACAGGTTTAAACACAGGCGGAATGGGAGCAGTTTCTCCAGTTCCTTATGTTGATGCCGTTTTGATGGAAAAAATTGAAACTCGTATCGTAAAACCAACTATCGAAGGTTTCCAAAAAGACGGAATCGAATATAAAGGTTTTGTTTTCATTGGTCTAATTAACGTGAAAAACGAACCAATCGTTATTGAGTACAACGTAAGAATGGGTGATCCGGAAACAGAAGTAGTTGTGCCAAGATTGAAATCAGATTTAGTAGAATTGTTCTTATCTGTTGCTGATCAAAAATTAGGATACTTTAATTTAGAGGTTGATCCAAGAAGTGCCACAACGGTAATGGTAGTTTCTGGCGGATATCCTGAAGATTTTGAAAAAGGAAAAGTAATTTCTGGATTAGAAAATGTAACAGATTCTATAGTTTTTCACGCAGGAACAAAATTAGATGGCGAAAATGTCGTTACTAATGGAGGACGTGTAATTGCTATAACATCATACGGTGATAATTTCCAAGAGGCAATAAAAAAATCTTACCAAAACATAGATAAACTAAGCTTTGATAAGATGTATTTTAGAAAAGATATCGGTTTCGATTTAATCTAAAAATAAATTCACCAGCCCTTTTTAATTAAAGGGTTTGGTTTTTTATTTTAAAAATGAATGAGCTGTTGTATCTTGGTTTTCTGTTCCAGCATCATCAAAAATGCGTAATTGTTTAATCCAATAAACGATTGCACATGCGCAGATGATCATAAAAAGCCAGTTGATAGTGTTAGCACCAAACCATGTAATTAGTTCTAGCTTACGTAGTTGATCAAGTGGCCAAAACAAAATGTTAACGAATAAGTATTGTATTCCTTCAAAAAAAGCTGTCATAATTCTTTAAAATTATATGTTATTTATTGTTGTGTAATGCTTTGAAGATAAAATTCAGTTAATTGAATCTTTTTTCAACTTGTTCGGGTTTTCATTTTAAACAAGTATTATCTTTACAATCACAAAAGTATAAAATATCCTTATGATAACAAGTGTTTTTAAAAAATCTACGCCATTAAATTATTCATTGGTTGTAATTTTAATACTGGTTTTCTTTTTTATGTTCCAAATTCGAGAAACGTCTTGGATAAATTCTTATTTCACAATATTCCAAAAAGTAAGTTTATTGTGCTTTATTATGGCTTCATTTTTCATGGTAAATTTTATTGTCAAGAAAAACGGACTCACTAAAGACAACGGATTCGCGATATTTTTCTACTTATTGTTTGTATTATTTTTTCCAACAATTTTCAATAATTCAAATGTTGTATATGCTAATTTCTTTCTTCTATTAGCACTTCGCAGATTGATTTCGCTTCAATCTTTAAAATCATCAAAAGAAAAAATATTTGATGCTTCATTTTGGATTTTTGTAGCTTCTTTATTTCAATTCTGGAGCATTCTCTTTTTAATACTCGTATTTATATCGATAGTTTTTCACGTTTCAAGAGATTATAGAAACTGGGTTTTACCTTTTGTAGCGCTTTTGGCAGTAGCCATTATTTTTTTAATGATCTCATTGATGTTCCATATTGATGTGATTGAATTTTTTCAAACACGAGCGGTGATCGATTTCAAAATTGATTATTTCAAAAATAATTATGAAAACGGAGCCTTATCGATTTATACAGCAGTGGCTTTATTCTTTGTATTTTCGATGTTAACAACATTATCAAATAGACCTCAAATTGTACATAGTTCATACAAAAAAATAGTTGCCTGCTTTTTTATTGCAGCAGCCGTATATCTTATTTCGCCAGATAAAAGCAACGATTTATTATTGTTTAGTATTGCGCCTTTAACTATTATGGCAGCAAGCCATGTAGAATATATGCAGCAAAAACTAAACAACGAAATTGTATTTTATGTGCTGATTTTGTGCAGCTTATTTACTTTTTTCTCTCAATTATAATTTACTTCCGTAAGCAAGATCGCCGGCATCGCCAAGACCTGGAACAATGTAATTTTTCTCATTTAGCTTTTCATCTAGTGAAGCTACCCATAAATGACAGTTTTCAGGAAGATTTTTTTCAAGATGCGCTATTCCTTCTGGTGCAGCAATAACCACAACAATATGAAATTCTGCTGGAGAAGCATTTTCAAGTAATTTTTTATGCACCGCTACAATAGATTGTCCAGTTGCAAGCATGGGATCAAGAAGTAAAACCGTTTTATTGTTTAAATCTGAAATGGCTTGATATTCAACTAAAATTTCAAACTCGTGATCGTTATTTGGATGATGTCTGCAGGCAGAAACAAAACTGTTTTCGGCGTGATCAAAGTAATTTAAAAACCCATTATGAAGCGGTAATCCTGCTCTTAAAATCGGGCATAAAACCAAATCGGTATTAATTTCTGTAGTTTTTTTAATGCCAAGGGGTGTTTGAATTTCAACATTCTTATAAGGCAAAATTTTACTTAATTCGTAAGCCATAATTTCACCAATGCGTTCAATATTTCTTCTAAAACGCATACTGTCGTTTTGTACATTTACATTTCTAATCTGTCCAAGGAAATGATTTAGAATGCTGTTATTTTCAGATATATAATGAATTTTCATGTTGAATTTTTGATTTATTAACGAATAAAATTTTAAAAACGAAAAATAAATTCTTTTTTTCGCAGCATAAAAGTATAAAAAGTATCTTTGTAACTATAAAAAATAAACACATGTTTTCAAAATTAGCATATTCTGTTTTCGAACAAAGCATTAAAGATTATCATCAATTTGATAATGTTGACCAGCCGATAAACAATCCTTATCCGAAAGATAAATTTGAACATTTATTATATCTAAAAAATTGGATTGACACTGTTCAATGGCATTTTGAAGATATCATTCGTGATCCACAAATTGATCCGGTTGCAGCTTTAACGTTAAAAAGAAGAATCGATGCTTCTAACCAAGAGCGTACCGATATGGTTGAATATATCGACAGTTACTTTTTGCAGAAATACAGCCATGTAAAAGCAAAAGAAGGAGCAAAAATCAACTCTGAAAGTCCAGCTTGGGCATTTGACAGATTATCAATTTTAGCATTGAAAATTTATCATATGAATGAAGAAGCAACTCGTGCAGAAGCTTCTCAAGAGCACAGAGATAAATGTCAGGAAAAGTTAAATGTACTTTTAGAACAAAGAACAGATTTATCGACAGCAATCGAAGAATTATTGACTGACATTGAAAATGGTGACAAATTCATGAAAGTGTACAAACAAATGAAAATGTACAACGACGACGAGTTAAACCCAGTTTTATATCAAAATAAAAAATAATTTGGCAGACTTGTCTAGCAAAATTAAGCATATAGCCGTCATGAGACTATCCGCAATGGGAGATGTCGCCATGACGGTTCCTGTTTTACGAGCTTTTGTAAAACAATATCCAACCGTAAAATTGACGGTTATTTCTCGTCCGTTTTTTAAACCCTTTTTCGACGGAATTCCAAATCTAGAATTTTTTGCTTTTGATGAAAAAGAGAGACACAAAGGATTTCCTGGACTTTTGCGTTTGTTTAAAGATGTGCAACAATTGAAAATTGATGCTTTTGCAGATCTTCATAATGTTTTACGATCTAAAATAGTGAGTTTACTTTTCGCTTTAAGCGGCAAAAAAAGAGCAACTGTTGATAAAGGTCGTGAAGGAAAAAAGGAATTGACAAGAGACGAAAATAAGGTTTTCAAACAATTGCCAACCATGTTCGAAAGACACGCAAAAGTGTTCGAAGAACTCGGTTTTCCATTAGATTTATCAAATCCAATATTTCCAGAGAAACCAGTTTTAAGCACTGATATTTTAGAAATTATCGGTAACGGAAACTCAAAGTTAATTGGAATTGCGCCTTTTGCGCAATACGATTCTAAGGTGTATCCTTTAGATTTGATGAAAGAAGTAATTGAAAAATTAGCCGAAAATCCATCAAATAAAATTTTACTTTTTGGCGGCGGAAAAAAAGAAATCGAAATTTTAGAATCGCTTTCTCAGCCTTTTGATAATGTAATTAATATGGCTGGAAAAATTAAATTTCAGCAGGAATTACAATTAATCAGCAATCTCGATGTCATGCTTTCTATGGATTCAGGCAACGCACATATTGCCGCAATGCTTGGTGTAAAAGTGGTTACACTTTGGGGCGCAACACATCCATATGCAGGATTTTTGCCATTCAATCAAAGTTTAGAAAACGCAATTACTTCAGACCGAAATCAATATCCAAAACTGCCAACTTCGGTTTATGGAAATAAAATGGTTGAAGGTTATGAAAATGCCATGAGAACAATTTCTCCAGAAGATGTGGTTTCTAAAATCAATAAATTGATTTAAAATTCCAATAAAAAAATCCAAATTCCAACTCCCAATTTTAAGTTGGAATTTGGAATTTAAATATTGGAATTTCATTTTTTGATATAGGAATTTTACCTAAAGCCAAATCTTCTCATCGCGACATCTGCGGTAAATATAATTTTTAAGATTCGCGATTGTTTCCTGATAATCTGGAGCATCATAACCAAATCGTTCGTGTTCCATTTGTTCTTTTTCTAAAGCTTCACAGCCTTTTACAACCTCTTTGATCATATCGATCAATGGAAGTTCTCTATTCTCTGTTTTTTGAAATTTAAGTTCTACAATCTCATCTTGTAATTCTGAACAATAATCAACAAGCTGCATAACTTCTGGCTCTTCCAAAAGCGATTGATTATTTTTAAATATTTCTCGAATTGACTTCATCTTTGTCAAAATTTTAAACTTTGGCAAAGATCATCATTTTTTTTAATTTTTAAAGCTATTCTTACAAGTTAAGAAAAAGATATCCCAGTACTTTCTTTTTGTTTTTGTCAACTACGACTTCAACAAAATGATTTTCTTTTTCAGTGGTTAGTAAAATGTGTTCCAAATCTTCAGTTGAATTCCTGAAAACCTTATGTATCAATTCAGATTCTTTAATTTCTTTTGATAGAATTTTGGCCGCTTTTAATTCGCTTACATAAGGCCAGATATTGAAAAAATTATCATTGGAAATTGAAACTTCTTTCATTCCATCTATTGAAGAATTATATTTTTCTTTTGAAAGCAGTTTAGGAGCTTTTCTGTTTTTTCTTTTTTTGATTATAAAGTAGATACAGAATAAAGAAGTTACTACAAAAAGTAAAATAAAAGTTAGGCGAAGATAATGATGTGTTGCCATGATATTTAATGTTTTTAGTGTGTTTACAATTAAATGAAGGCTTACAGAATCTATCTTGACGATAAAAAATGTATCAGTCTTGTGTATTGTACTAATTTAGTAAATTTTCAGCATATTTTTTAAAAAATCTTCAAAATCAGTAATATCTTTTTATATATTTTTTAATCTAATTTTTTCCAAAAAAAAATTCCAAATTCTAATCATAAATTGGAATTTGGAATTTTATATTTTGAATTTCAACAATTATACGTCGTCGTAATCTACATAAATAGTTTCTGAAGTTGGATGCGCTTGACAAGTTAAGATTAAACCTTCGGCAATTTCGCCGTCTGTTAAAATAGAGTTTTTAGTCATTTCAGCAGATCCTACAGTTACACGTCCTAAACAACTGCTGCAAATCCCGCCTTGACAAGAATAAGGAGCGTCAACACCTTGTTTTAGGGCAGCATCAAGAATGGTTTGTTTTTTTGACATTTCAAAAGTAGTTTCTTCATCGTCCACTAAAACCGTAATCTTTGTGTGTCCTTCCTGAGAACCTTGAATCACGTTTTCTTCAGAAGAAGATGTAAAAAGTTCAAACTTAATAGCTGATTCTTTTACATTTTTCTCTTTCAAAACATTCGAAACCGTATTAATCATTTCTTCAGGACCACACAAGTAGAATTTATCAAATTCCAGTTCTTTGTGTTTGTTGTTCAATACATAATTGACAGAAGATTTCTCAATTCGCCCAAATAATGCATTTTCAACTTTCGCCTGGCTGAATACATAATGCACAAAAAATCGGCCTACGTATTGTAATTGTAAATCATGAAGTTCCTGATGAAAGATCGTTTCTTCTGGAGTTCTATTTCCGTAAACCAGTACAAATGAACTTTTCGGCTCATTTTTTAAAACTGATTTTAAAATAGAAAGAACTGGTGTAATCCCGCTTCCTGCTACAAATGCAGCATAATTTTTTTGTCTTTCAGCATCCGGCTCAAAAGTAAATTTTCCTTCCGGCTGTCCCACTTCAAGAACATCTCCTGCTTTTAGAGTTGTATTGGCAAACTGAGAAAAAAGACCATTTTTTACCGCTTTTACAGCAATTCGTAATTCACCGCTGTCTGGCGCAGAACAAATTGAATAAGCACGTCTGATTTCTTGATTGTCGAGAGTTAATTTTAAATTTATATATTGTCCAGCAATAAATTTATAGTCTGGCTTAAGTTCTTCAGGAACATTAAAAAGTACCGAAACAGCATTGGCAGTTTCGCGTTTAACCTCTTTAATTATAAGTTTTAAGAATGAAGGCATGATAGAATTTTTATGCAAAAGTAGCAAACCACTATTAAAAGTTTAGCACGAAATTATTTTTTTTAACTTTTTTTGTAACGTTTTTAAATATTTCGTCTCTTATTGAAAAACCAAAAAACATTAACCATGATTAAAAAGTTTATTTATCTTGAATGGAAAGCCTTTATAAGATCGGCGTCGTTTAATAAAAATCTGGCGATGAAAATTTTACTCGGGTTTTTGATGATTTATTTTTCATTAATTTTTATCGGAATGGGTGTTGGCTTATTTTATGTTCTTAAAGACATGAAATTGGAACCTTTTGTCACCGTAAACAGATTCTTGGTTTACTATTTTTTATTTGATTTATTAATTCGTTTGCTGCTGCAATCTATTCCTGTTTTAAACATCAAACCGTTATTGGTTTTACCGTTTAAAAAACCAACAATTGTTCATTTTTCATTAGGAAAAACCGCATTGTCATTTTTTAACTGGATGCATGCGTTGTTTTTTGTTCCGTTTTCAGTTGTATTGATTTTAAATGGTTACGATGTTGTTGGAATTGTTTTTTGGCATTTAGGAGCAATGGCTCTCATTTATATCAATAACTTTCTGAATATCATTCTAAGCAATATCGATAAACTATTTGTTGCCTTTATAGTTTTAATCCTCGGTTTGGGAGGCGCGCAATACTATCACTTATTTGATGTAACAAAAATTACAACTCCATTTTTTCAAAGTCTTTATGACATCGAAGGAATATTTCTAATTCCGATTTTAACCTTAATCGGATTGTATGTTTTTACTTTTAATTATTTCAAAAAGAACTTATATCTCGATGCAGGACTTTCTATAAAACAAGATATTGCTTCAACAGAAAATCTTTCATGGCTCAATCAGTTTGGAACTGTAGGAACGTTTCTTAAAAATGATATTAAACTCATTAAAAGAAATAAAAGATCCAAAACCACTATTGTCATGAGTATATTCTTTTTGTTTTATGGACTCTTATTTTTTTCTGGAGGAATTGAAACGTATGATAAACCAGTAATGCATCTTTTGGCTGGGATTTTTGTTTCGGGCGGATTTTTGTTTGTCTTTGGTCAATTTGTACCAAGCTGGGATAGTTCGTATTACCAATTAATGATGACACAAAATATTCCGTATCGCGGTTACATCATGGCAAAATGGTGGTTGATAGTTATTGCTACCATTGTGTCTACAATTTTGTGTTCATTTTACTTATACTTTGGCTTGCATATTTATATAACGATTGTGGTTGCCGCAATTTACAATATCGGAGTTAATTCGCATTTGGTATTATTAGGAGGTGCATTTACTAAAACACCAATCGATTTAAGTAATGCAGGCGGTGCATTTGGCGATAAAAAAGCTTTCAATGTGAGCGCAATGCTGCTTACGTTGCCAAAAATTTTACTGCCATTGTTTCTTTACGGAATCGGAATTTATTTTAACAACAACAATCTCGGATTAGCATTAGTAGCTTTAACAGGAATCTTGGGATTTGTTTTTAAAGACAAAGTTTTTTCTTTAATCGAAAAAAGATATAAAATAGAAAAGTACAGTACGATAAGTGCTTACAAACAAAAGAATTAAATTTAGATAACATGTCAATTTGATAATGAGAAATTATCTTTTTTAATCTAAAATCAACACTCTAAAATTAGCAATTACCATGATACAAGTAAACGAGCTTTCAAAAAAATATAACGGCACAACAGTTTTAAATATTAAGAATCTTGAAATTCCAAAAGGACAAAGTTTTGGTTTGGTAGGAAATAATGGCGCTGGAAAAACAACTTTTTTCAGTTTGCTTTTAGATCTTATTCAGCCTTCAACTGGATATATTAAAAGCAATGACATTCAGGTAAATACAAGCGAAAACTGGAAAACTTTTACAGGTTCTTTTTTAGATGAAAGTTTCTTAATTGGTTATTTAACTCCAGAAGAATATTTTTATTTTATTGGAGATCTACGTCATCAAAATAAAGCAGATATTGATGCACTTTTACAAAAACACGAAGAATTTTTTAACGGGGAAATTTTAAACAATAAAAAATACCTGCGTGATCTTTCAAAAGGAAATCAGAAAAAAGTGGGAATCATCGCCACACTTATTGGCAATCCAGAAGTAGTAATTTTAGATGAACCTTTTGCCAATCTAGATCCCACAACTGTAAGCCGTTTGAAAAAAATTATTAAAGAGTTAGCTGACGATCCTAATGTTACTATTTTGGTTTCAAGCCACGATTTACAGCATACCGTAGAAGTATGTGATCGAATTGTAGCGCTCAATAAAGGTGAAATTGTAAAGGATATTCAAACCTCAAAAGAAACCTTACAAGAATTGGAATCGTTTTTTGCAGTTTAATTTTTCTGTTATTTCAAAAAGAAGCGTATTTTTACGAGTCATTATACTAAAATTGCTTTTTATAAGTTAATGCTTTAAAAATTAGTTCTATTGAAAAAGAATACTCTAAAATATAGCTTTTTTCTCTTTTTTTTATTCTTTTTGATAGCCTGTTCTACCAAGAATAATACTTTCGTGAATAGAAATTCACACGCCTTAAGTACAAAATACAATATTTTGTACAATGGTGAAGTTGCTCTTGATAAAGGTTTAAAATCGATTCAAGCCAATAATCAAGATAATTTTTGGAAACAGCTTCCGATTGAAAAAATGCAGTTTGATGAAAATTTTTCTGAAGGACAAAAAGCAAAAAATGCTGATTTTGAAAAAGCCGAAGAAAAAGCTACAAAAGCCATTCAGAAACACTCCATGAATATTGGAGGAAGAGAAAGAAACTACCAAATAGACGAAGCTTATCTAATGCTTGGAAAAGCCAGATACTACGATCAGCGCTTTATTCCGGCACTTGAAGCATTCAATTATATTCTATACAAATACCCAAACAGTAGTAACATTTATACCGCAAAAATTTGGCGTGAAAAAACCAATATGCGTTTAGGCAACGACGCAATTGTTGTTAAAAATATCAATCTCTTATTACGAAAAACCGATTTAAAAAAACAGACTTTTTCGGATGCAAATGCTTTATTAGCAGAAGCTTTTTTAAACTTAGAAGAAAAAGATAGTGCGGTTACTAAATTAAAAATTGCTGAAAAATTTTCGCGTGTAAACGAAGACAAAGCCAGATACCGTTTTATTCTGGGACAGATGTATCAAGAAGCTGGGAAAAAAGACAGCGCTGCGTATTTTTATGATGGAGTAATCCACATGAATCGTAAAGCAGATCGTAAATACATGATGCACGCTTACGCAAAAAAAGCTCAGATGTATGATTATGAAAATGGCAACGATACGATCTTCTTAAAAACATACAATAAGTTAGTCGCAGATCGTGAAAACCGTCCGTATTATGATGTGCTTTTTTATGAAATGGGAGTTTTTTATGATAAAAGAAAAGACACCAAAAGCGCATTGGCTTTTTATAATAAATCGTTAGCCAGAAAATCAAAAGATCCGTATTTAATGGCATCGGCATATAGAAACATTGGTAATATGTATTTTAAAAATACAGACTATACAATGGCAGCGAAGTATTACGATAGTACTTTGACGAAACTAAATCCGAAAACAAGAGAATATGCTTTTTATGAGAAAAACAGAAAAAATCTAGACAACGTAATTAAATACGAAGCAATTGCAAAACGCAATGATAGTATTATTAAAGTATACGGACTTCCAGATGCCGAAAGAAAAATTTACTTCGAAAGTTATATTGCCGAACTTAAAAAGAAAGACGAAGAAAAAAGAATTCTAGAAGAAAAGGAAAAAGAAAGATTAGCCAATATAGACCGCAATACAAATGCATCTAGCGGACCAGTTGCTGTTAATCCAAATTCTTTGGGTAAACCAGCTGAACTTGACGGCGGTATGCGACCTCCATCTGGAAACGATGCTTCGAGTACTTTTTACTTTTACAATCCCACTACTGTTGCTTATGGAAAATTGCAGTTTAAAAAAGCTTGGGGAAACAGAACATTGGGCGGAAACTGGAGACTCGCTTCTATTAAATCAGCAAATGATGCTGCGTTGAATGATTCTATAAACGATCTAAATGCTGCAAAAGCAATAAAAGATACTGTAGTGATAGAAAAATATACTACTGAATTTTACGAAAAACAACTCCCAAAAACACAAGTCGCTATTGATAGCATTGGTAAAGAACGCAACTTCGCGTATTATCAGTTAGGTCTTATATATAAGGAGAAATTCAAAGAATATGCTTTGGCAAGCGGTAAGTTGGAACAATTATTAAAAAATAATCCTGAAGAAAAACTGATTCTGCCTTCGATGTATAATTTGTATAAAATTTATCAAATTACAGATCCTGCAAAAGCAGAAAAAATGAAATCCGACATAACTGTAAATTATCCAACGTCGAGATATGCCCAGATTTTAAACAATGCCAATTCAGAAGATCTGGCTTCTGCCGATAAAGAATACAAGAAATGGTATAAATTATACGAAGAAGAAAAATTCAATGAAGTTCTAGATAACATTGATAATTTGATAAATCAATATTCAGGAGATGAAATTGTTTCTAAATACGAATTGTTAAAAGCAAGTACTTTAGGAAAAGTAGAAGGACTTGCAGCCTATAAAAAAGGTTTAGAAGAAGTAGCTGATAATTACCCAAATAGCCAAGAAGGTAAAAATGCGCGTGAAATTTTAGAGAAACAAATTCCGACTTTAGAAAAACTTGATTTTACAACAGCTGATAATAAAAGCTGGAAAATATTGTACCCGGTTCACAATAACGATACTAAATCAGTCAAAAAAATTGAAGAAGCAATTAGAGTATTTTTGCTAGTTGAAAATTTCGAACGACTAACAACATCTTTCGACAAATACAATAAAACCGAAAGTTTTGTGGTTATTCATGGTTTAAAGTCTGAAGCTTATGCTCAAGATGTTGCCGGAGTTTTCAGAGACGATCAAAAGTATAAAATTGCCAATCCTTATGTAATTATATCTGTTGATAATTACAAAGTGGTGCAAATTAAGAAAAACCTCGAAGCCTATCTGACCCCAAAAAACCCATAATATAATGTTTGACAAAGTAAAAAAAAACGGAACAGAACTTTTAGGAAAAACTAACCGAATTGTTGAAGGAACCTCGATTGTAGGCGATATAGTTTCAAAAGCGGACTTTAGGCTCGACGGAGAATTAATTGGAAATTTTACCTCTCAGGGAAAATTAGTAATAGGAATGAGCGGTGTTGTAAAAGGAGAAATCATTTGTAACAACGCCGATATTGAAGGACAATTTCATGGAAAAATAAAAGTGCTTGAAGTCCTGAACATAAAGGCAACTGCAAAAATTCATGGCGAGGTTTTAGTCGGAAAACTTTCGATAGAGCCTGGAGCAGATTTTACAGCGACCTGTACAATGCTCGAACATGCTAATCAGGTTATAATGTTAGAAGATGGAAAAGGAGCCGAATAAAAAACAAAGAAATAAATGGATTGCACTCATTAATATTCCGATACAAATGGGTGTTATTATTTTTTTGTTTGCTTATTTAGGAACCTGGCTCGATGAAAATCATCCAAATAATAAGGTATACTATAATAAGGTATTAGTTATGGTAGGAGTTGCACTTGCCTTATACAACGTAATCCGTCAGGTAAACGAAATCAATAAAACAAAGTAAATTAAGTTTTTAAAACAGCTTGAATAAATATTGCATCTTTGCAAAAAAATCAAAATGTTTTTAAAGAACTACAAACTCATTCTACATTTATACTGTATTACATTAGCTTCCTATATACTTCATAAGGGAGCTTTTGTCGTTTTTAAAATTAACGATCAGAACTTTCATTATACATTAGAAGTATTGTATCTAATTTTTTTAATATCCTCTACAGTACTGCTGGCGGCAACCGTAAAATTCAGAAAAGACAAATTTGACAGCATCGGAATGTTTTTTATGCTGGGAACTTTTATTCAAATGTTTCTTTATTATTTTATTTTGCGACCGATTTTATCAGACAAGATTCACAACGTCTCTGTTGAAAAAACCAATTTTTTTATAACATTTATTCTGTTTTTGTTATTTCAAACGATTTTAACTGTCCGATTATTAAATGAAAAGCGTTAAAATGAGGATTCTTTAAAACAAGGTTCAAAAATAATTTTTCATATCCTTTTGAATATTAATAAAAAATGTACCTTTGCACCAAATTTTAGAAACGTAAAAAATAAGAATTTCCACAGATATGGTGATTTCAAACAAACCACTCAGATTTATTCTTGCAGCTTTAGTAGCTTGTCTTCCACTAATGAGTTTTTCTAATATAGAAAAAGATTCGGCGCATGTTCAAACTGAAGTAGCTCATGAAGCAGCTTCTGAAGGGCACCACGCTGAGCCAACAGATGTAAAATCTAAAATTAAAGCATTCATTGGCCACCACGTTTTAGACTCGCATGATTTTACTTTAACTCAAGATGATGAGACTGGTAAATATTATGGTTTTCCATTACCAGTAATTATTTGGGATAATGGTCTTCATATTTTTTCTTCTTCAAAATTTCACCACGGTCACGAAGTTGCCGAGTCAAATGGAAACTATTATGTGATCAATCACCATGATGGTAAAATTTACAGAACAGATGCTTCTGGAAAAATTACTGAAGACGAAAAAACTGGACACCCAACAAACGTTCGTCCGTTAGATTTTTCAATTACAAAAACGGTACTTTCTATTTTCGTAGCAGCTTTATTAATGTTCTGGTTATTTACAAGTTTAGCAAAATCATATGCTAAAAATGGAGGAATTGCTTCAGGAGCGGGAAGATTCTTTGAACCACTTGTTGTTTTCATCCGTGATGAAGTAGCTATTCCAAACATTGGAGAGAAACACTATAAAAGATACATGAGTTATTTATTAACGATTTTCTTCTTTGTATTGTTTTTAAATATTTTCGGATTAACTCCACTAGGGATTAACGCAACAGGAAACTTTACAGTTACATTTTCTTTAGCGATCCTTACTTTCTTAATCACAAACTTTTCAGCTAACAAAAATTACTGGGGTCACATTTTCTGGATGCCAGGAGTGCCAAAACCAATGAGAATTATTTTGGCTCCAATCGAATTGTTAGGAGTTTTTATTAAACCATTCTCGTTAATGATTCGTTTGTACGCAAACATCTTCGCGGGTCACATTGTATTAATGAGTATTATTGGTTTAATGTTTATCTTTAAAAGCTGGATTGGAAGCAGTTTATCTTTCGGATTATCATTTGTGCTTTCTATACTTGAAATCTTAGTAGCATTTTTACAAGCCTATATTTTTACAATGCTGTCTGCACTTTATTTTGGTTCAGCAGTTGAAGAGCACCATCATGATGATGATGCACACCATTAATAGATAGATTTATAAATTAGGTTTAAAAGATATTCAATCTAAAATCTATTTAAAAAATCTACAGTCAAAATTGAATGTTTAATTTTTAATATATACATATATGAACGGTTTAAATTTCGTAGGAGCTGGATTAATCGTAATCGGAGCTGCATTAGGTATTGGTAGAATTGGTGGTTCAGCAATGGACGCTATCGCTCGTCAGCCAGAAGCTTCAGGAAAAATCCAAACAGCTATGCTTATCGCTGCTGCCCTTATTGAAGGAATTGGTTTCGCTGCATTATTTGCTGCTTAATTAAAAACACACAAAACAATAGTTGCAACGGTTGGTTGTAACTATTGTTTTAAAAATTAACATTAGAATTGCTTACGGCAGTTTAAAACAAAAAAATTAAAATTTATAATCGTATATAATGGAAAAGTTAATAAATCAGTTCGAGTTCGGTTTGTTCTTTTGGCAAGTATTAATATTTGTTGGATTAATATTTTTATTGAAAAAATTTGCATGGAAACCAATTCTTGATGCAGTAAATGATAGAGAGCAAGGTATTAAAGATGCATTACTTTCTGCAGAAAATGCAAGAAAAGAAATGGAAAATCTTCAAGCAGATAACCAAAGAATCTTAAACGAAGCGCGTGCAGAGCGTGATGCTATGCTGAAAGAAGCACGTGAAATGAAAGAGAAAATGATTGCTGATTCTAAAAACGAAGCTCAAGCTCAAGGTCAAAAAATGATCGAGCAGGCTAAAGCAGCTATCGAAAGCGAAAAAAATGCTGCAATGGCAGAATTGAAATCTCAAGTTTCAACTTTATCATTGAGTATTGCTGAAAAATTATTGAAAGAAGAATTATCTAATAAAGAATCTCAAACTAAATTAGTTGAGAAAATGTTAGGTGACGTAAAGCTAAACTAAGATTATGGCAAATACGAGAGCAGCAATTCGTTATGCAAAAGCAATTCTAGACTTAGCAAACTCTAAAGGTGTTGCCGAAGCTGTCAATAACGATATGAAATCAATTGCATCTGCAATTGAGACAAATGAAGAATTGAGCACATTTATTCAAAACCCAACAACAACTGTTGAAGTTAAGCAAAATGCTCTTTTAGAAGTTTTTGCAAATGTAAATGATGTAACTAAAGGGTTATTTCAGTTATTATTTGAAAATAAAAGATTTGAAATTTTAGATGCTATTGCAGTAGAATATACTAAAGTATATGATTTAAGCAATGGCGTTGAAGTAGCTAAAGTAACTACAGCTATTCCTATGGATGCAGCTTTAGAAGCTAAAGTTCTGGCTAAAATTGCAACTTTATCAGATAAAAAAATAACAATCGAAAACATAGTAGATCCTTCAATTATTGGTGGATTTATTTTAAGAATAGGCGACAAGCAATACAACGCTTCTGTTGCAAACAGATTACAAGTATTAAAAAGAGAGTTAAGTAATTAGTTTTTATAACACAAAAGTGTCTAAATTATAAATTAAGATGGCGGAAATCAAACCTGCTGAAATTTCAGCAATATTAAGAAAGCAAGTAGAAGGTTTTGAATCTGGTGCTACGCTAGAGGAAGTAGGAACAGTACTTCAAGTTGGAGACGGTATTGCTCGTGTTTACGGGCTGTCTAATGTACAATATGGTGAGTTAGTAGAATTTGATAACGGTATGGAAGGTATCGTATTGAATCTAGAAGAGGATAATGTTGGGGTGGTACTTTTAGGACCTTCAACTGGAATTAAAGAAGGATCTACTGCAAAAAGAACTCAGCGTATTGCTTCTCTTAAAGTAGGTGAACAAATGGTAGGACGTGTTGTTAACACTCTTGGTTTTCCAATCGATGGAAAAGGACCAATTGGTGGAGACTTATACGAAATGCCATTAGAAAGAAAAGCACCTGGTGTTGTATTCCGTCAGCCAGTAACTGAACCATTACAAACTGGAGTTAAAGCAGTTGATGCTATGATCCCAGTAGGTCGTGGACAACGTGAGCTTGTAATTGGTGACCGTCAAACAGGTAAATCAACTGTTTGTATCGATACAATCTTAAATCAAAAAGAATTTTACGATGCAGGAAAACCTGTATTCTGTATATATGTTGCAATTGGACAAAAAGCTTCAACTGTAGCAGGAATCGCAAAAATGTTAGAAGAAAAAGGAGCAATGGCTTATACAGTTATCGTTGCTGCTAATGCTTCTGATCCAGCTCCAATGCAGGTTTACGCTCCATTCGCGGGTGCTGCAATTGGTGAATACTTCAGAGATTCAGGTCGTCCAGCTCTTATCGTGTATGATGACTTGTCTAAACAAGCAGTTGCTTACCGTGAGGTTTCTCTTTTATTAAGAAGACCACCGGGACGTGAGGCTTACCCTGGAGACGTTTTCTACTTACACTCTCGTTTATTAGAGCGTGCTTGTAAAGTAATCGCTGATGATGGTATCGCTAAAAACATGAACGACTTACCAGATTCTATCAAATCTATCGTAAAGGGTGGTGGTTCATTAACTGCTTTGCCAATTATCGAAACTCAAGCTGGTGACGTTTCTGCATATATCCCAACAAACGTAATCTCTATTACAGATGGTCAGATTTTCCTTGATGGAGATTTGTTCAACTCTGGAGTTCGTCCTGCAATTAACGTAGGTATCTCTGTATCTCGTGTTGGAGGTAATGCTCAAATTAAATCAATGAAAAAAGTTTCTGGAACTTTAAAATTAGACCAAGCTCAATTCCGTGAATTAGAAGCTTTTGCTAAATTTGGTTCTGACTTAGATTCTGTTACATTAAACGTAATTGAAAAAGGAAAAAGAAACGTTGAAATCTTGAAACAAGGTTTAAATGATCCTTACCCTGTTGAAAATCAAGTAGCTATTATTTACGCGGGTTCTAAAAACTTATTAAGAAACGTTCCTGTAGATAAAGTAAAAGAATTTGAAGCTGATTTCTTAGCGTACTTAAACAGTAAACACAAAGATACACTTAACGCTTTGAAAGCTGGTAAATTAGATGACAACATTACTGACGTTATCGAAAAAGCAGCAAAAGAAATTTCAGCAAAATATAACTAATTTTAGTTGATGGTTGTTGGTTGATTGTTGTTGGAAATTCCCAAATAACTATCAACCAATAACTAACAACAAACAACTATAGTACATGGCAAATTTAAAGGAAATCCGTAATAGAATTACTTCCGTTTCATCGACGATGCAGATTACATCGGCTATGAAAATGGTTTCTGCTGCAAAGCTGAAGAAAGCACAAGATGCAATCACTGCTATGCGCCCTTATGCCGAGAAATTAACGGAGTTATTGCAAAATCTTTCTGCTACACTTGAAGGTGAAGTAGGAGGAGATTACACCACTCAACGTGAAGTAAAAAAAGTATTGCTTGTAGCTATAACTTCCAATAGAGGTTTATGTGGTGCATTTAATGCAAACGTTATTAAAGAGATTAAAAACCGTACTGATTTTTATGCAGGAAAGCAGGTTGATGTTTTTGCTATTGGTAAAAAAGGAAATGATGCTTTAAGCAAAACTCACAAAGTTCACGGTCATCATAATGCAATTTTTGATCATTTAACTTTCGAAAATGTTGCTGCAATTGCAGATAATTTAACTGAAAGATTCTTATCTGGAGAATATGACAGAATCGAATTAATCTATAATCAGTTTAAAAATGCTGCGACTCAAATCGTTCAAACTGAACAATTTTTGCCATTAGCGCCAATTAAATCTGATGTATCAGTTTCTGCAGGAGATTATATTTTCGAACCTTCAAAAGAAGAAATTGTTTTGACTTTAATCCCTAAGTCATTAAAAACACAATTATACAAAGGTATCCGCGATTCATTTGCTTCAGAGCACGGAGCACGTATGACAGCTATGCACAAAGCAACTGACAACGCTACTGAATTAAGAAACCAATTGAAATTAACTTACAACAAAGCACGTCAAGCTGCTATTACAAACGAAATCTTAGAGATCGTTGGAGGAGCTGAAGCTTTGAATGGATAAGAAATTCATAGCAAAATAAATAAAAAATAGCCGGCATGATTATGTCGGCTATTTTTTTATTGGAAGTACTTCTTTAAGAAAATCTATAAACAAGAAAATTTATAAAATGGTGATTCTCAATTTACCCAAAAACCGAGAATCAATACCATTTTATAAAATTATTGACACAGATTTATCACTCTGTTGCTTTGTCTTTCATGGGAACAAACTAGCTTTATTAATCCCAATGCTCTGTTTTTTTAAGGGTTACATTTCAGCAGAATCAATCCCTGTGCTTTGTCTTTCATGGGAACAAACTAGCTTTATTAGTCCCAATGCTCTGTTTTTATTAGGGTTACAATACAGCAGAATCAATCCCTTATGCTTTGTCTTTTATGGGAACAAACAAGCTTTATCAGTCCCAGTGCTTTCTTTTTTAAGGGTTGAATTCTAGCTTTCCTCATTCCCTATATTACAAAGTTAATAGATAAGTACATGAAAAAACTTATATAATTTTTAAAGATTCTTACACATTTCACATGTTTTTGATCTGTTAATTATATAAATACCGCTAAAAAAATGAGTATTTTTGAATATTATTTTGTTAAAAAATGACTTTACAGGTACGAGAGCTTACGACAATGGAAGAAATGGTAGCTCAAATAGATACAATTCGATTTTTATATCCTAATATTTCTCTTGAAAAATATCAATCATTTCTGTTAGAGATGATTCCTCACAATTATACCCAGATTGCTGTTTTTGAAAATGAAAAATGCATAGGAATTACGGGATGTTGGTCGGCTACAAAACTTTGGACTGGGAAATATCTTGAAATAGATAATTTTGTAGTTAATCCAGAACATCGTTCAAAAGGAATTGGAAAAATACTTACCGATTTTATAGAAAAAAAAGCTGTAGATCTAGGTTGCAGCAGTATTGTATTAGATGCTTTTACAGGGAATTTTGGGGCACACCGTTTTTACTATAATCAAGGATATGCTCCGAAAGGATTTCATTTTGTGAAAGTTTTAGATGAAAACAAAATGACGCAATAAAATTCAATTTAAGTTTTTTATTGAACCATCAAAAGCATTAATAAACCAAAGAATTGGTTATTTTTGTTTTCTGAACTTTATTACTAATTATTTTGGGATTATATAAAAATCTATTCAAACAGACCGCAATTTATGGACTAGCAACGGTTTTACCAAGAATGCTGAGTTTCTTATTGGTCAGATTATATACAGGGATTTTACCAACTGCAGAGTATGGCGAAGTTTCAATCGTTTTATCTTGGATGGTTTTCTTTAATGTGGTACTTTCTTACGGAATGGAAACTGCATTTTTTAGATTTTACAGTGCCGAAGAAGACAAAAAAAATGTTATCGCAACTTCGACAATATCCATATTTTGGTCATCAATTGGATTTTTATTTGCAGCTTTAATTTTCAGAAATACTTTGGCAAATTGGGCCGAAGTTGATGCACAATATATAACCTATTCAGTTTGGATTTTAGTTTTGGATGCCTTGGTTCTTGTACCATTTTCAAAATTAAGAGCCAACCAGAGACCAATGGTTTATGCCGCAATCAAAATTGGAAATGTCGTTATTAATTTATTATTGAACATTTTCTTTTTGATGTATCTTCCAAAACTGGCAGCTTCAAATCCAAATTCAATTTGGGATAATTTATATGTCGAAAATTTCCAAATCGCCTATATCTTCATTGCAAATCTTCTAGCTAGTTTAGCGACTTTTATAGTGCTTTCGCCAAATTATCTTTCGCTTGGACGAAAATTTGACGTCGCGCTTTGGAAAAGAATGATGAAATACGGACTTCCAATTTTGGTTGCCGGACTTGCTTTTGCAGTTAACGAACATTTCGATAAAATCTTATTAGGATATTTACTTCCTGAAAACCTTGCAAAATCTGAAGTTGGAGCCTATTCAGCTTGTTATAAATTAGGATTATTTATGGTTCTTTTTGCAACGGCATTCAGATTAGGAATTGAGCCTTTCTTTTTCAGTCACGCCAAAAATGAAAATGCGCCTCAAACGTATGCAGTGATTACTAAATATTTTGTGATTTTTGGTTCGTTGATTTTATTAGGAGTAATTGTTTTTGCAGATGTTTTAAAATTCTTATTGCTGGATAATAAATCATATTGGGAAGCTATGAAAGTTGTCCCTTTAATTATTCTGGCAAACTTCTTTTTAGGAATTTACAACAACTTATCGGTTTGGTATAAACTGACAGACAAAACCAAAATCGGAGCTTACATTTCTATTGTAGGTGCAATTGTTACCTTGGTTTTAAACTATTTTTTAATTCCGAAATACAGTTACTACGGTTCAGCAATTGCGACTATTTCTGCTTACGGAAGCATGATGTTAATATCGTATGTTATGGGTAATAAATATTATCCAATACCTTACGACATGAATAAAATCTCGGCTTATTTAGGAATCTCCATTTTATTTTCGGCTATTTCATTTTATGGATTTAGAGAAAATTATTTTGTTGGAATTCCGTTACTATTAGCCTTTATGTACTTTGTTTACCATAACGAAAAAGACACAATTAAAGGAATCATGAACAGAAAGTAAATGTGCTTTTTTAATCTTTATAATACAAAATGAAAATACAAATTATCAATAAATCACAACACGATTTACCAAACTACGAAACCATTGCTTCTGCAGGAATGGATTTACGTGCCAATATTTTGGAACCAATTACGTTAAAACCATTAGAAAGAACAATTGTAAAAACAGGACTTTTTATTGAATTGCCAATTGGTTACGAAGCACAAGTACGGCCAAGAAGTGGTCTGGCAGCCAAAAAAGGAGTAACAGTATTAAATTCGCCAGGAACTGTCGATGCTGATTATAGAGGTGAAATTGGAGTGATTTTGGTAAATTTATCAAACGAGGAATTTGTAATCGAAAACGGAGAACGAATCGCACAATTAATTATTGCCAAACACGAAAGAGCGGAATGGATAGAAGTAGAAGAACTTTCTGAAACATCAAGAGGAGCAGGAGGATTTGGCAGTACTGGAGTAAAATAAAAGTTTTTCAGTTACAGTCACAGTTTTCAGTTTTACTGTAGCATTTTCTCTTGATTTTATAAATTAAAACTTGAACTAACCAAACAGAAGATTTTTAAATCTTCACACATTAAATATTTATTACATGAAAATAATCGTCCCAATGGCAGGCCGCGGATCGAGACTGCGTCCTCATACTTTAACAGTTCCAAAACCATTAATTCCTGTTGCTGGAAAATCTATAGTTCACCGTTTAGTAGAAGATATTGCTAAAATATTAAAAGAACCAATTGAAGAAGTTGCTTTTATTTTAGGCGATGAAGCTTTTTTTGGTGCTGATTTGGTTGCAAGTCTTCAAGATTTAGCAAAAGGATTAGGAGCAAAGGCTTCTATTTACCGTCAAGATTTGCCTTTAGGAACTGGACACGCTATTATGTGTGCTAAAGATTCTTTGTCAGGACCTGCAGTTATTGCTTACGCAGATACTTTAATAAGAGCTGATTTTGAATTAGATCCTTCAGCAGATGCTGTAATCTGGGTAAAACAAGTAGATCAGCCGGAAGCTTTTGGAGTGGTAAAACTAAATCAGAATAATGAAATTATTGAATTGGTTGAAAAACCAAAAGAATTCGTGAGTGATTTAGCCGTTATCGGGATTTACTATTTCAAAGAAGTTGGCGATTTGAAAAAAGAGCTTCAAGGTGTTTTAGATAATAACATTCAAAACGGAGGTGAATACCAAATCAACGATGGAATCAAAGCAATGATGGCCAACGGAAAAGTTTTCAAAACCGGAAGCGTTGATGAATGGATGGATTGCGGAAACAAAGATGTTACAGTGGAAACCAACTCAAGAATGTTAGGTTTTTTACATAATGACGGAGAACATTTGATAGACCAAAACGTTACATTAGATAACTCAACGATTATCCCGCCATGTTTTATTGGAGAAAATGTTGTGTTGAAAAACACCACAATTGGACCAAATGTTTCAATTGGAAAAGGATGTCATGTAAGTGACAGTAGTATTAAAAATAGCTTAATACAGACTTATTCTCAAATAAAAAATGCTAACTTAGATAATGCAATGATTGGAAACCACGTAAGTTATGATGGTAAATTTACCAGTATAAGCATTGGTGACTACTCAGTTTTAGAATAAATACAAAAAACAAATTCATTTTTTCTGTAAAAATGAAATAAAATAAAAGATGAAAAAAAGCATACTGATATTTTTATTTTTTGCGCTTTTGGGTAATTCGGTTTCTGTTTTTTCACAAACAGAACCGGAAGATATTGCTTTGGCGCCAGATGATTATCAGGATGCTTTTTATGAATCCTTAAAACAAAAAGGAATCGAAAATTACGATAAAGCTATCGTGTCATTAGAAAAATGTATCAAACTAAAACCTAATGATGCTGTTGCTTATTTCGAATTGGGGAAAAATTATCTGGCTTTAAAACAATATCAAAATGCAAATGATTCTTTTGAAAAAGCCACACAATTAGATCCCAAAAACAAATGGTACTGGTTAGGAATTTACGATGTAAGTTACGAAACCAAAAACTATCCGCTGGCGATAGAAACAATTCAGAAAATTATTGTTTTTGATGAAGAATATAAAGACGATTTAATTTCGTTATATATGATCACAAATCAATACGATAAAGCATTAGTTGCCATAAACGAGATGAATGATAAATTCGGAAAATCATCAGATCGTGAAATGTACAAAAGCCAGATTTTATCGCAGGGGAAATACCAGAATGCTGAAATTTCAGTTTTGATTGACCAGATTAAAAAGAATCCAAAAGAAGAATCAAATTATGTAAATCTGATTTTTTTATATTCAAAATCAGATCAATCAGATAAAGCTTTAGATGTTGCCAAACAACTGGCAAAAGAAATTCCAGATTCTGAATGGGGACAAGTAAGTTTATTCAAAACCTATTTAGATTCCAATCAGGCTGATAAAGCGATTAAGTCGATGAATATAATTTTGGCAAGTTCAAAAATTGATTCTAAAATTAAACATCGTACTTTAAATGAATTTTTGATTTATACGAATAAAAATCCGCAGTATGCACCAGCTTTAGAAAAAGCGATTTCTTATTTTGATAATGATAAAAATGTTGATGTTGCCAAAGAAATTGGAAAATTTTATCATAGCAAAGGTCAGTTTGAGAATGCCATTAAATATTATGAAAAAGATTTAATTGCAAATTCAGATACAGATCGCGAAACCAATCTGCTTTTGCTAGAAGCGTATACTCAGGCAAAACAATTTGCTCCAATGACAAAACGAGCAATGACAATGATTGAAATTTATCCGAGCCAGCCACAATTTTATTATTATGCTGGATTGGGAAGCAATCAATTACAGCAGTTTAAAAATGCAAAAACTGTTTTAGAAATGGGACTTGATTATGTAGTTGACGATAAAAAATTAGAAGCTAATTTTAATATTCAATTAGGAGAAGCTTACAATGGATTGGGAGACGCTAAGAAAAAAGAGGAATACTTTTTGAAAGCAAATGAATTATTGAAACAAAAGAAATAAGGAGAAATTAAAATGAAAAAATATATAATAATAGCATTGATGTCCGTTTTTGTGATCTCATGCAAATCAAAGGCAGTTGCTGTCCAGAACAGTAACAATACAACGACAGAAGTTGTCACGAAAAAAGACAATAAAGCAATTGAAAAACATTACGTAAACAAGTTAGATTTTTCGACACTATATATTAAAGCCAGCGCAAAATATGTTGATGAAAAACAAAGTCAGAATGTTACTGCCGAAATTAGAATTGAGAAAGACAAACAAATTCTAATCAGCGTTCGATTCTTGGGAATTACGATGGCTAAAGCGCTGATAACTCCAACAGCAGTAAGTTATTACGAAAAAATAAACAGTACTTATTACGAAGGTGATTTTAGCAGTTTAAGTAAATGGCTAGGTACAGATTTAGATTATACTAAAGTTCAAAACTTATTAATTGGTGAAGCATTTGATGATTTAAGAGAAGGTAAATATACACAGACAATTGTTGAGAATCTTTTCCGTTTAGAAGATGAAAAAGACCAAAACATTAAAAAAGCATTTTACTTAGATCCTGAAAAATATTTAGTACAGAAAGAAGAAATTTCACAGCCATCTGAAAATAGAAAATTAGAAATCAATTATTCAGATGCTAAAACATTCAGTCAAGGAACAATCCCAACTGCATTGACAATTAATGCAGTGCAGCCAAAAGGAACAACCAATATTAATCTGAATTACAATAATATTTCATTTAACGAAGAACTTTCTTTTCCTTACAGCGTACCAAGCGGTTATAAAAAGGTTCAAATTAAGTAAATTTGCAAAAAGAAAAATAGAAAGATGCCAAAATATCTCCTAAGCCTAATTTTTGTTTGCGCCACTACATTTGTGTGGGCGCAGGATTCACAGCAAGAAAAACTGGAACAGCGTAAAGCCCAGATTCTTCAGGAAATTAAAGACAATGAAAAAATGTTACAGTCGGTTAGAAAAAAAGAAAAATCAGCTGTAAACGAATATTTAATTCAGGCGAATAAAATTAAACTTAAAGAGAAACTGATTAATACAACCGCTAAGCAGGAAAAAGTATTGAGCAACGATATGTATATTAATCAAGTAAAGGTTAATAAACTTAAAAAAGAGCTGGCTATACTCAAAGAAGATTATGCCAAAATGATTTTGAAATCCTACAAAAGCCGTTCAGAGCAGAGTAGAGCAATGTTCATTTTATCTTCTGAAAGTTTTTTACAAGCTTATAAAAGAGCACAATACCTTAAGCAATATACGAATTTCAGAAAAAACCAAGGTTTGGAAATTCAGTCAAAATCAGCAGAATTAGTTGATTACAATAAAAAACTTGACGGACAAAGACAGGTTAAGAAAAAGATTATTGCCGAAAATCAAAAAGAACGTGCTACTTTAGAAGTAGAGAAAAAAGAACAGCAAAAACTGGTTAACTCGCTTAAAAAAGACAAAAATAAAATTGCCTCTGATATTAGATCGAAACAAAGCGAATCAAAAAGAATCGACAGACAAATTGATCGTTTAATTCGTGAAGCAATTGCTGAAGCAAACAGAAAAGCAGCACTCGAAAAAGCAAAAGAAAATCCAGGATCGACAGCTCCAAAAACACCAGTTTCATCTTCTAAAATCGTAATGACTCCGGAAGATAAAGTTCTAGCCGCCGATTTTAAAGCCAATAAAGGAAGACTTCCATGGCCCGTAGAAAAAGGATTTATCTCTTTAGGATATGGAGATCAGCCGCATCCATTATATCCTTCAATTTCTGTTCACAACTCAGGTGTTGAGATTACAACGGAAGATGGAGCAAATGCAAGAGCGGTTTTTGCGGGAGAAGTATTTAGTGTCATGGTATTATCGCCAGTGAATACAGTAGTGATGATTCAGCATGGAGATTACTTTAGTGTTTACCAAAACTTAAGTAAAGTATTTGTAAGCAAAGGAGAAAAAGTAACGATCAAACAAAACATTGGAAAAGTAAGAACAAGCGGAGATACAGGAAAAACCGTAATCAAATTTTTGATTCTTCAAAATACAACGAATACAGATCCTGAAAACTGGCTTCAGAATAGATAATAAAAAAGGGACTTTAAAGTCCCTTTTTTATTAATCGTATTGTTCTAAGAAATATCGAATCACATCTGTTGTTGTTACGATTCCTTGTAATTCGTCGTTATCTACAACTGGTAAAGCATGAAATTCTTCTTTCGAAAAAATTTCGGCCAAATCCTTGATAATCGTATTTGATGAAACCGTTTTAGGTTTTGCCGTCATAACCTGAGGAATGGTTAACATTTTTAAAACCGCTTCATCGCTACCTTCCTGTCCGTCAAACAAAGCACCAAAAGTAAGTCGGTTAATATCAGTTCGGCTTATAATTCCCACTACTTTTTTTCCGTTTACCACGGGAAGATGTCGAATAGAATTGGATTTTAGTTTTTCTACTACTTTTGTTAAATCATCATTTTGATTTACTGTCACCACGCTTTTAGTCATGATGTGACTAATTGGTTCTCTTTTTTTCATAATAGATACGTTTTATATTCATATCAAATTTGTAGAATAATACCTCTAAATCATATGATCTTTATCAGCATTTAAATGAAATAAAAAACAGATATATAAATGAATCTATGATAAAAAGAAATAGTAATTTTAAGAATAATCCTTTAGTTAATTTGAAATTGCAGGGAATGAATTTAAAATAGTATTTTTGCAGTATGGAAACAAATAGACAGAAAAAAATAGGCAGTGTAATCCAAAAAGATTTGGTTGATATCCTGCAAGGTGAAGTGAGAAAAAACGGAATTAGTAATTTGGTAATTTCGGTATCCAAAGTAAGCGTAACAACAGATTTATCTGTGGCAACAGTATATTTAAGTATTTTTCCTCAAGAAAAAGCAAAAGAAACTTTAGAGGCAATAAAATCCAATACAACCTTAATAAAACACGATTTGTCACAACGTGTTCGTTTACAATTACGTCGTGTACCAAATCTAGTTTTCTTTATCGATGATTCGTTAGATTACATCGAAAAAATTGACAACGCCTTGTCAGGAAAAGAAAACCCAATAGAGAATCGTGATCTTTTAGAAAAAAGAAGAAAATCATAATTTGAATTTCCCACTTTACATAGCCAAACGTTATCTTTTTAGCTTAAGTAAAAATAACGCTATCAATATCATCAATTTGATTGCCAGTCTGGGAATCATTGTTGGTACAATGGCTTTGTTTGTGGTTCTTTCTGTTTTTAGCGGATTAAAAGTTTTTAGTCTTTCGTTTACAAATGAGATTGATCCTGATTTGAAAATGACTAGTACTTATGGTAAATCATTTTTCATTTCACCAGAACAAGAAAAACAGATAAAAAATATAAACGGTGTAGTGTCTTACACCAAAATTATTGAAGAACGAGTTTTGTTTTTATTTAAAGACAAACAACATGTTACCTATTTAAAAGGCGTCGACAGTCTTTACCCAGTTGTAAATAATATCAAGGTAAAACTTTTTAACGGACAATGGCTCAAACCAGATTCTTATCAGGTAGTTATTGGATATGGAATTGCACAAGATTTCTCGATGGGAATTTTGGATTTCGAAAATCCACTTCAGGTTTTTGCACCAAAACCTGGAAAAGGTGCCATTGAAAATCCCGAAGAAGCTTTTAATAAAACAGATGTTCTTCCGGTTGGAATCTATTCGATCAGCGAAGAATTAGATTCAAAATATGTGTTTGCTGATTTAGGATTGACACAAGAATTATTGATGTACAAACCCAATCAGATTTCGGGAATCGAATTTCATCTAAAAGAAAATGCAGATGAAAATGCCGTTAACACGCAATTGAAAAAGATTTTCAATAATAAAGTGACCTTAAAAAACAGAGCACAGCTTAATGAGTCTTTGTATAAAATGCTTAACACCGAGAATATTGCGGTGTACCTAATCTTTACACTCGTAATTATTGTAGCTCTTTTTAATTTGATTGGAGCATTAATTATGATGATTTTAGAAAAGAAAGGAAATCTAAAAACCCTTTTTAGTCTTGGCACAGAAGTAAGCAGTCTTCGTAAAATATTCATACTTCAAGGAACTTTATTGAGTGTCATTGGTGGATTAATCGGACTTTATTATGGAGTAATATTAATCGCACTTCAGCAAAAGTATGAACTAATCATGATTACACCAACCCTTGCGTATCCGGTAGTTTTTACAACCGAAAATGTCCTGATTGTGATGGCAACAATTATTTCTCTTGGCTTTATCGCTTCGCTTATTGCAAGCAGTCGTGTAAGTAAAAAATTATTAGATTAATTTCTTCTTTAAAAATATTACCTATATTTACCGTCTTAAAAATCTACAGTATATGATTGTTTCTGCCTAATCCTATTTTATTTTTTAGAATAATTAGGATACTTACGTTTACTTTTTTAGTTCAGATTGAAAAAATATCTGAACCATTTTATCATTTATCCTAAAAATACCATGACAGAAACAACTATAAAGAAAAGTTTATTTTCAAAAATTTTCACTACTTTAAAACAAGCCTTAAAAGGCGATGAATCATTTGATTATACTTCTGGAAGTATAAAAAAAGCTGTAATTCTATTGGCCATTCCAATGGTTTTGGAAATGATGATGGAATCGGTTTTTGCATTAGTCGATTTGTATTTTGTTGGACATTTAGAGCACAGTAGTTTCGCCATTCAAACGGTTGGTTTAACCGAATCTGTATTGACCGTTATTTATTCGCTTGCCATCGGGATGAGTATGGCGGCCACAGCAGTTGTAGCCAGAAGAATTGGTGAAAAAGATCCTATCGCTGCCGCAAAAGCAGGAATGCAAGCCATAATTATTGCATTTGCCGTTAATAGTCTATTGAGCATTTTCGGAATTATTTATGCAAAAGATATTTTGATTTTAATGGGTTCCTCAGTAGAATCAGCTGAACATGGTTACCGATTTACACAGATTATGATTGGTTCTAGTTTGTGTATTATGCTTTTATTCTTGATAAACGGAATTTTCCGCGGAGCAGGAAATGCAGCAATCGCGATGAAAAGTCTTTGGATTGCGAATATCTGTAATATTATTTTATGCCCAATTTTAATTAATGGTTTTGGACCAATTCCTGCCTTCGGATTAATTGGGGCAGCTTTGGCAACTACAATCGGAAGAAGTATTGGAGTTATCTACCAAGTATATCATCTGTTTTTTGGAAATGGAATTTTAAAAATCAAAATTCCTTATTTCGCTCCAGATTTCACGCAGATAAAAGCTTTAGTAAAAATTGCAGCTCCAGGAATTTTACAATTTGTAATTGCATCTTGCAGCTGGATTTTCTTGGCACAATTAGTAGCCACAACTGGAGGCGATCATGGTTCGGCAGGATATCAAACAGCTTTGAGAATTATGATGTTTTTCATTCTTCCCGCTTGGGGCTTGAGTAATGCTGCGGCGACTTTAGTTGGACAGAATTTAGGTGCCAAACAAATAGAACGTGCCGAAAAATCAGTGTATACAACGGCACGATACAATGTGATTTTCATGGCTTCGATCATGATTATTACCTTAGGTTTCGGACAATATATTATTTCATTTTTCACGAATGATGAATTGGTAAAAACCGTTGCAATCGAAGCATTACAGATCATGAGCATCGGATTTATTTTCTACGGAATTGGAATGGTTCTCATTAATACGTTTAACGGAGCAGGAGATACCTGGACACCAACTGGAATTAATTTCTTTGGTTTTTGGTTATTCCAGATTCCGCTTGCATTTGTATTAGCAAAACATTTTAATATGGGACCAACAGGAGTTTTTATTGCTATTCCAGTTGCTGAAACCGCCATCACTTTAGCTGGAATCTTTTTCTATAAAAGAGGAAAGTGGAAGAGAGTACAAGTATAAATAAAGTAAAAGCCCTTCAATATTGAAGGGCTTTTTTTATGTTTTAAACAAACTCATATCCTGCGTAAACCTGCTCGATTTCTTTCATGATGGCGAATAAATCTTCGGGTGCGTCAGTGGTTACTAATTTTTGTTTGAATTCTTTAAACGAATGAATTCCTTTGAAATAATTGGTATAATGACGACGCATTTCAACAATTCCTAAACGCTCACCTTTCCATTCCATAGACCATTTTAAATGATTTCTGGCTGCTTCAACACGATCAATAACCGTTGGAGCAGGTAAGTGCTCTCCAGTTTTAAAATAGTGTTTTATTTCGTTAAAAATCCACGGATAACCAATCGCGGCACGACCAATCATGATACCGTCAATTCCGTATTCGTTTTTATATTGTAATGCTTTTTCCGGACTATCTATATCGCCGTTTCCGAAAATAGGCATCGTAATTCTTGGGTTGTTTTTGACACGTGCAATGTGCGACCAGTCAGAATGGCCTTTGTACATTTGGGCACGAGTTCTAGCGTGAATCGTTAAAGCCTGAACTCCAATATCCTGAAGTCTTTCTGCCACTTCGTCAATATTAATTGAATTTTCATCCCAGCCTAAACGCGTTTTTACCGTAACCGGTAAATCAGTTCCTTTGATAACGGCTTTGGTTAAACGAACCATCAAATCCACATCTTTTAAAACTCCAGCACCAGCACCTCTACAGACTACTTTTTTTACCGGACATCCAAAATTAATGTCCACTAAATCTGGTTTTACGGTAGAAACAATTTTAGAAGACATTTCCATCGCTTCTTCGTCACCACCAAAAATCTGAATTCCAACCGGACGTTCGTAATCAAAAATATCCAGCTTCATACGGCTTTTTATAGCGTCACGAATCAATCCTTCAGATGAAATAAATTCAGAGTACATCATATCAGCTCCGTGCGCTTTGCATAATCTGCGAAACGGCGGATCACTAACGTCTTCCATCGGTGCGAGTAATAAAGGAAATTCGGGTAATTCTATGTTGCCAATCTTGACCATCTTCAATATTTTTTGCAAAATTACAACATTTAGTTCAATTTGTGCCAAATTGAGGTTTAAAGCTTCATAGCAACAAAGGTTCAAAGGTTTTTTTATCAAGCTATTACATAGTCTTTGTCCCTGTGAACCTTTGCCTCTTTGTACCTAATACTAGGTTCTATAATCAAAAAATCGAATTGGTTTTCGGCTCATTGGATTAAAAACTATTGGATTTAGAATTTCTTTTGGCACAAATTCTAATTTTGGTGTTACTCTTAATTTGGCTCTAAAGTGATCTTTAATTTCCTGAAGAAATTCTGGAGACTGGTTTTTCACCGCAATTTTGATTAGGATTTCATCTGTACCTAAATCGTTTGTTGAAATTTCGATCAAGTGATTTTCGATATTGTCAAAACTGCTTAAAACATCATTCATCGCTGGCGGGTACAAGGTTGTTCCTTTGTATTTAATCATTTGTTTTTTACGCCCCACAACTGGCCCAACACGTAATGTGTTTCTGCCGCATTCACAAGGTTCGTTATGAAACTGCACAATATCACCGGTTTTAAAACGCAGCAAAGGCATTGCTTCAATTCCTAAAGTTGTAAAAGTAAGTTCGCCGGTTTCACCGTTTTTAACCGGCATATTATTTTCGTCCAGAACTTCAACAATGATTAATTCCGGATGATGATGTCCGCCTTTTCCATACTCACATTCTGTAAAAGCTGTGCTCATTTCGGTAGAAGCATAAGTTGAGAACAACTTAATATTCCATTTATCGGTGATTTTTTTCGATAAAATATTCATGGAGAAATCCTGTTCTCTCAAAGATTCTCCAATACATATCGCACCTTTTATGCTCGAATTATTATAATCGATTCCGTGAATTTCGGCGTATTCAATTAATTTCAAAAGGAAAGAAGGAACGGTAATTAAATAACTTGGGTTGTATTTTAAAATCGAATCCCACTGCATTTCTGGAATTCCAGCACCAACACGAATTACACCCACTTTTAATTTTCGAAGACCCAAAAAATAAGCCAGTCCGGCCATAAATTTTCTGTCAATTGTTGTCATTAACTGCACCACATCGCCTTCTACAATTCCGGCGCAAGCAAATGAAATAGCTTCGTTATAAGCCAATCGATCTAAGTCAGAATCGGTTAAGCCAAAAGTTACGGGATCTCCTAATGTTCCAGATGTTGAAGCGTAATCGATAATTTTATGTTGTGGAACACATACAAAATCATCATTATATTGTTGCAAATCTTCTTTTGTAGTAACAGGTAAAAATTGTAAATCTTCAAGTGTTTTTACTTTTGAAATATCAATATTTTGTCCAGCAAAAAGTCTTTTATAAAAAGGAGAATTCTCGCTGATGTACGCTAAAAGTTCGGCTAATTTTTTTTCTTGAAAAATTTTAATTTCTTCTAAAGAATCTTTTTCTATTGCTGGAATCATTTTAATTTTCTTTTGATCTTTTTTAAATATTTTTCAATCTGTTGTTTTTCAGGCAAAGTGGTGATTTCTTTCGTCAACGCTTTTTCAAAATTAAGCTGAGCCTGCTTGAATTCTTTTTTTTGGTAAAAATACAATCCTGCTTTATAATACACAACCCAATAATCAGGGTTTAAGGATTGATAGTTCTGAATAAATTCTGGAGAAATCGTTTCTTTTTTGTCCAAAAAAGAATCCATTTTGCGGTCTTCAATTTTAAACTTTTTGTAGTTCTGAAAAGCAGTAGTTTTTAGAAAAGGATCTTTGGCAATATTTAGATTTTCAATTTGAAAAGATTTGAAATCATTTTTTCTTTTCCCAAAAACAGAATCCAAATCGTAGCATACAAATTCACCCAACTGATACGGATTTGCCGAAATCCAGACTAGTTTTTCTTTTGGTTTAAAAATGATTCCATGATGCGCCATTAATTGATTCAAGGCTTTTTCGGAACCATAACCCAATTCAATGTTCTTTAGACCGTTTTTATTTCTTAGAATTTCTGAAGCAATTTCAGGATTCACCGTTTTATTTTCAGACAAAAGTTCCTGCATTCTTTCAAAACGATATTCCGAATGACTGTTTACAATTTGTTCTTGATTTCGTTTATCCGCTGCAAAAGCTTCGCCTTGAAAATGGTTGGAACAAATTAACTGATCTGTATTTGGAACATCATAAACATCCATTTTATTGGGAGAAACTTCGATCAAAATGGCTTTGTTATCATTGGCACTTCCCACCATAATCGATTCAGAAACAAATACTTTTCGCTTTTTTGCAATAGCAATTGCTTCATCTATATTTTTGGCATGCTGCAAAATTTCGCGAGTTAAAATTGAAATAGGCGTTTTGGCAATCAACGGAATTTTAGATTTCGAAGCATTTATCGTAACTGTTACACCTTCTTCATTCATTCCAGAAACGGCGCCAATCATTCCCGGCCAGGTAACCATCATGAATTTATGTCCTTCTTTCGGATTTATAAAAGCAATGATTTTATTCTCCGCGAAAGCGTCATTAACATAAAAATCAAAATTTCGCCCAAGAATTAAACTGCCATCTTCCGTTTTTTCATTCCAAACCGCAAAAGACGAACAGCCTACTAAAGCTAAATCCTGTAAAGCGTGCCCAATATCGTGAGCGCCATGTAAATACAAACCGCGTTGGTATTTTGGTGCGATGTTGTTAAATTCATCCGAAGTATATTCTGAAACACCATAAATTTCGGTTTGATATTCTTCAGGAACATTTAAATATAATTTTCGATTGTACCATTTTAGAAACTGTCGAAGCAGTTTTTGCTGAAAGCTGGATGGAATAAAATCGTTTATTTTAGAGAAGAAAATCTTTTGTTGTTTCTTCAAAAGTGAATCGGTTAGAGCGCCTGTGTTTAAACCAATTTCCAACGGATCGCCTTCCACATACAATTCCCAAAGCCCTTGTTTATTTTTTAAAAAGGAATTTTTCCCTGAAACAAATACCGAATCTGATTTTTTTATAACGGTTGGTTTTTCAGAATTATATTGGGAAAGATCGGGTTTATGGTGCATCGATTTCGATGTTCCGCATGAAACAAGGAGCATTAAAAAACCGGTAAATAAGAAAAGTAAAACTCGGTTTTTCATTGTTGTTTATTCAGATTCCTTATTGATTTTAGTAACCAGATATTCTCTTCCAATAATTTCAGAGCATGTATTTACGGCTCCAATCGTAACGCCCAGAACGCCGTGCATGTTGGTACTTTGGCCCGTAAGATACAGATTTTCCAGCTTAGTTTTTAACGGAATCATCGTTTTCATGGGATTATTAGAATCTTTAACATATCCGTACATATTTCCGTTGTGTCCGCCAATATAATCGCGATATGATAATGGAGTAGAAGTATGAACCGATTTTATACACTTCTTGATTCCTGGAAATTTGATTTCGATTTCATCCAAAAATTTAGCAGCTTTTCGGTTTTTAAATTCCCTGTAACTTTCACCACGGTCGCTTTCTTCGGCAGTTGTATTAAAAGTATCGGCCCAAGGTTCAACATCTTTGTATTTCATGTAGGTTAAAAAAGTCATGCCTTCTGCCCAGATTTCTTCTTTTTTAGAAGCATTCATCGAAGCCATATAACTTTTTGGCCATGAATTTTCATCGTAATCCTGAGCCGTCCAGACATCAGAACTATTCTTGAAATGATAAAAATTATGATTGATATATTTGAAACTTTCGGGTTTAAAAACGATGTACAAACTAAAAGCCGAAATTACATCTTCGAGATCTTGAATACGATTAAAAAAGACTTTTCGAAAGTTTGCTTCTCCTGCCATTTTTAAAGTTGTTTTAGGTTCAATATTCGAAATAAAAAGTGAACCTGAAATTTGTGTTCCATCTTTTAAATCAACCGAAACAACTTTATTATCCTCAACATTGAAACGGGTAGCTTCTTTGTATTTATAAAATTCCCCGCCGTATTTTTTCAGCTGTTTTAAAAGTTGCTTGGTAATCTGGCTCCCGCCGTTAATGCATCGCCACGAACTCTGAATATAAGAGTTGATCGAAAGCGCATGAACATAAAAAGGCGATTTATCTGGAATTCCGGCGTACAGAAAATTTGAACCTGCCAGAACAGCTTTCAGAGTTTCATTTTCTGTACAGGAATCAATGATTTCTTTTGCGTTTTGTTCCAGAATTTCGGTATCGTATTTTCCTTTCCAGTTTAAATTATAAAGGGGAAATGCATCACAGGTTTGCTGTAATTTTTTGCAATAATTGGTGAGATTTTCTTTTTCGTCAGGAAAAAAATCAGCAAGCTGTTTTACAAAATTTTCATAGCCTTGAGCATGTGGATATTCGTTTTGATCATTTTCAAAAGAAATGATATCGAAACGATCTTCATCTAATTTTTTAAGATGCAGCTGATCGATAATGCCCAGATATTTGAAATATTTGTAGAGATTTTGTCCTTTTTCTAAACCCCCGATGTAATGAATTCCCGTATCGAAAATCGTTTTGTCGCGAACAAAAGTCTGAAGATTTCCTCCGTATTGATTGTTTTTTTCGAGTACACAAACGCTGTAGCCTTCTTTAGCCAAAATGATAGACGAAACTAATCCGCCTAAACCACTGCCAATAATCACTACATCGTATTGTGCTTTCATTATTTTTTCTTCAAAACGATTAGATTATCTTCTTCAGAAACTATTTCAAAACCAGCGCTGATTAACTGACTTTTTAAAGCTGGAGAATTCACCAAAATTACTGATGGAATAGTTGAAATAACTTTTTCAATCTCATCTTTAAAAATTTCGTCTGAAATTAAAAGTACTTCATATTGATTTTCAAATGCAGATTCTAGTTGATCCAAATACACGATTTTTCTCTTTTTTAAGAAATAATTTGTTTTGGCCACCAGCATTTTTTCTTCATCATCAATAAAAGAAAATACTTTTCGCTGTGCTTCCTGCAAAGTTAATAACACATCTAATTGTCCGTAATCATTGCCTAAATGAAGTATCTTGGCTTTCGGATTAATGTATTTGTTTAGATTATAATAAGTTTCTAGATTTTGTTTTAAATCTTTTTTGACGCTGTCGCCAATTTCAATTTCTTTATAATCGTAACTGTTGATGAGCATTTTTTTGAAATATTCAGGACCTTCGAGTTCCTGACGAATTTTGCGGTATTCTGCTTTGAAGAACGAACTGATTTGTTTGGTTCTTTCGGCATAATTATTTCCAAACGAAAGATTTTCTGGAGTTATTCTTTCTAAAATAGTAAGTGTAAGCTGGCTTTTATGAATGACAAAATCACCTTTAGGAATTGCTTCTGAAGCTCCATGAATGACAATGGGAATAATATCCAGTTTAAATTCTTCGGCTAAAAAGAACGCGCCTTTATGAAATCTTTTAATAACGTTGTTTTCAGAACGTGTTCCTTCTGGGAAAACCATTAACGAATATCCTTCATTTACTTTTTTACGCAAATGTTCAACACCATCTTCTATTCCTTCCGAAACGGGATAAAAACCCGCTTTTCTAACAATACCGCCAAAAATAGGAGAGTTGTACACCCAATCACTTACTAGAAAAATGATTTTTGGACTTAACATTCCAATTGCCAAAATGTCGATAAACGAAGAATGATTGGCAATAATTACGGCTGGTTTTTCAAAAGTTTCATTATAAGTATTGATGATTTTTTTGTGAAGAAAAGGGTTTGAATGCAATACTGTTTTCATCAATTTGGAAACCACATATCTAAAGCCCTTCATTTTTGTTTTTGCGCTCAGCGGAAGAATTGGCATTAGCGTAAAACTGAAAACCGACATTACAATTCCGCCCAAACCATAATATGCAAATGAAATTACACCATGAATAAAAGTTCGCAGTTTAAACGGAGGATTTCCTTTTTTAGGACGATTCGACAAAAATAATTTGAAGAGAATTGGATAAAAAATGAAAGTGATAATCAAGGCAGCAAAAACCCCGATTAATGAAACCGATGAAATAGAAGTCAGCGCCGGATGTTTGGCAAAAATCATTGCGCCAATTCCCAGAATGGTGGTAATTACTGCTAGAATAATTGACGTTCTGTAAATGGCAATTTCATTTTTTCCGTTAGTATATTCTTTTTGTAACGCACTGGTCATGAAAATACTGAAATCAACTCCGTGGCCAAAAATCAGTGTGCAGACAATCATACTGAAAATATTCATTTGAATGCCAAAAATGCCCATAATTCCTGCCGTTACAATTCCCGTTAAAGCAATTGGAATACAGCTGATAATGACCAATTCGATTCTTCTGAAAAAGAAAAACAAAATCAGAATTACAGCTACAAAAGAATAATTTACAAGTGAATTAAAATCGGTTTTTAAAGTGCTGAAAAAAGTTTCGTTCATCTGCTGGCGGTCAATCGCAATGAGATTTTCTTTTGCAGAAGCCGATTTTACAAAAGCGTCGCGCTGTTCAGGAGATACTTTTACTAAAGTTGAAATGGTATAAAAACCATTTTTTTCGGTTATGAATTCTTTTAACTCAAGCGCCTGAATTTTTAAATAATTGTTGGCTGAAACAGGTTTGAAATCAATATCTAAATGATCGAAAAATTGAGAGTAGGTTGTCGGTTTAAATCCTAGCTTAGAACCTTCGGCAATTAATTCTGATTTTAGATATTGTTTTTTCTGAATGTTCCAGAATGAATTCCATTTTTCAATCTTTTGCTGCTGCTCTTTTTGAGAAAGCACAATTCCTCCCACAGAGCTGAAATTCAAAATTTTGTTCTGTTGTTTTGCTGCAGATAAATCGATAAAAAGTAGGCTGTTATTTTGCAGTACTTCTTCCATGCTTTTTCCATAAGCGGCAACATAAATGGTTTTTGAAGTTAAACTAGTGCTTTCTTCTAATTGTTTTTCGGCAGCTTTAATGTCTTTTGGGACAAAATTCAGCTGTGATAAATCGTTGTTGAAACCAACATCATTATAAGTAAAACAGCAGATGATGGTAATGATTATGCAAAAACCGATTAGGAATTTATTATTGTGAAATGAAAAATGCGCCATTTTATCAATGACATTTTTCTTATGATCGGCTGGATTTTCTTTTGGTTTGTACAAATGAGGAACAATCAAAAGAGAGAAAATTGCTGAAGCCATAACGATGACCGCAGCGAAAATTCCGAGATCATTTAACGCATCAGATTTTACAAAAAGCAGACATAGAAAAGCAACCGCAGTTGTTGAACTGCTCATAATAACAGGCATTGTAATGTCTTTATACAAAGTTTTTACGTCGCTATTATGTTTGTAATGCGTAAGAATATGAATGGAGTAATCGATTGTGATTCCTAATAAAATAGATCCAATACCGAGTGAAATTGCTGAGATTTGTTCTTTTACAAAATACAAAAATGCAACGGCAAATAAACCTCCAAAAACGGTTGGAAGAAAAATAATTAATGGAATCAATACTTTTCTGTAAAACAAAATCAGGATCAGCATTAAGGTAAACATTGCGATTGAAGTTGTTAAAACAATATCGCTTTTAATTTGTTTCGCATTGGCAGCAGCAATTAAGGCAGAACCAAAATAGCTTACAGATGTTTTTCCTTTAAATTGGGTATTTAAATTTTCTTGAATCGATTTTAGCTTTTCGGCAAAAATGCTGTTTTTTTCAGTTTCACTCGATGATATATCAGACGTGATAAAAAGAAGTAATTTCTTTTTGTCTTTGGTCATGACAAAACCATTGTCGAGCGTAAAATCGTCGCCAATGTTTAATTGCTGTAATTTTTTTAAAGCAATGAAAGAAATCCCAAGCGGATCTTGTAAAATAAAATCTTTGGTAATAAATCCTGAAGGAGAAATAATCGATTTGTAATTTCCTTGAACGGTTGCTTCGATACTGTCTTTCTGGAGTTTGTTTTCGATAGCAGCATAATCTTTATCGTCTAGAAATAAAGGCAGATTATTGTAAACAAAATCAATGGTTTCCTGAATATTTTCTTCGTCGATTTTTCCCTGGATTCCTGAGATATATGGTTTGCAGGATTTAGAAACGCTGTCTGAAAAAATGGAAGCCATTTCTTTTAAATCCTCGGCAAATCCGTTTTTTTCGAGAGTAAAAATAACGGTTGTTTTATCAGCAAAATTTAGTTGTTTTAAAACTTTTGCTGTGGCATCGGCTTTGTCGTTTGCGGGAATAAGTTTGGTGATGTCTTCTTCAAATTTAATCTGCGAAGCGAAAAATCCAAAAACCAAAAGCATCAAAAAAGCCAGTAGAACCGAAAGGGATTTTCTTCGGGTTACAAATAAATGAATGGCGTAAAAGTATTGATGCATGATTTTTATTATTTTTTGCCAGAGATTAAAAGATTAGCATTAGTTTATTACCCTGATCGAAGTCGAAGAACTTTCCAATTGAACGGGGGCTTCGACTTCGATCAGCTTGACAAACTGGATGTAAAAATCATTTTAATCCTTTTAATCTGTGGCAAACTTAACTTAAATATTTGGTTTATTCTTAGAACTAAAAGCGCTTAAAAGTGCATAACTTACCAATCCAGCTGATAGTGCTAAAACGGTTGCTAAAATAAGACTTCCGACGATATATTGTGCAGCATTTTTTTGAATATCGTCGAGTGTGGCTGAACTATCTAATATTAATGGGGCGTCGCTGGATATAAACAGACTTCCTGTTTTTAAAGAACCATAAATTACAAGCGGAATAAAAGGAGGAAAGCTTACATTTGATGACAAGAAAGCGATTACTTTGTTAAGCCTGAATAAAGCTGCGAAAGTAAAAAGGAGTATAGTCTGGAATCCCCAAAAAGGCGAAATTCCGATAAAAATTCCTAAAGCAATCGAAGCTGATTTTATGAAATTAGAATCGTTGCTTTCTAAAATATCTTCTAAAAAGAATTTTTTAAAACCTTTTTTTTTTGCTCGCCGAAAGAAATCGCGAGGCTTAATATATAATAAGGTATTGGTTACCAAAACGGTATTAAGAATACTGATTCGGGTAAAATCTTGAAAGGGACGAAAATGCGAAACGCGTTCTGCCGGATCGTACAAAACTTGAATGGGAACATTTTTAACTGGAATTCCTTTCCATGCCGATCGCACGATTACTTCAATTTCAAACTCAAATTTATTAGTGTAAAATCGTTTTGGGATTAATTTCAAAGGATACAATCTAAAACCAGATTGTGTGTCTTCAAGCGCGATTCCAGTTTCGAACTTAAACCAAAAATTAGAAAACTTATTTCCGAAACTGCTTTTTCTCGGCACATTTTCTTGTGTCATGTTTCGGCTTCCAATTAAAAGAGAATTGGGTTGATTGTAAATTTCTTCTAAAAAAACTGGGATATCAGAAGCGAAATGCTGGCCGTCAGAATCTATCGTGATGGCATATTCGAAATTTTGTTCAATGGCTTTTCTAAAACCATTTCGCAGCGCTCTTCCTTTTCCCATATTTTTGGGATGGTGAATTTGAGTCAGCTGCGAATATTGTTTTAAAATGTCACCCGTTTCATCAGTAGAACCGTCATTGACAATGATGATATTTGACGTGAAATCTAAAACAGAATCCAGCACTCTTTTCAATGTTTTTTGATTATTGTATGTGGGAACAATAACGCAGAATGATATTGAATGAAGCAGTTCTTGCCTTGATAAAGTAGGTTTCATTTGGAAATTTTCGTGTGTTTACTTCACAAAATGTTTCTCTTTTTCAGAGAAGCTTTTAGATTGTAAAACAAATTCTTTTAGGTATTCTTTTAAAGCACCACTTTGCGCCGCATAATACGTTGTGATGAATTTTTTATCTTCTTTAATATTTTTTTTATAACCCGTAATTCCTGGAACATCTTCCTGAATACTCAGTCTGATCATTCTCATTTCGATATTGCTTGGGTCGCTTTTGATGGTTGCTTCCAGAAGTTTTGCCCCTTCTTTAAAACGCTCGATTTTTTCACCTAGTTTCTTCTCAAATTTAGAATCTACTAAAATTGAAGCGGCTTTGTAAGCGACAAGGATTTTTTCGTCGTTGTTAGAAATGCTCGAAAGTTTTTCTGTAAATTCTTTCGCATTGGTTTCTGATTTTGCAACATCAGGATAAATTTTTCGGATCGATGCCAAATCTGGAGTCGCGGCAAAATTGATCCATAGGAATAATGATACTAGTAATTTCATAATTATAATTTTTTATACACATTGCTTAATTTCAAAGCTGTGGTTTCGTTAAAATATGTGGTGTTTTTCACCTTTACCAAATCATCTTCTGTGGTTATAATGTCAAGTTCCAAAAGAAGCTCCGGATTGATTTCCGGATTAATCAATGCCATGAATTTTACGTTAGACAAAGTCTGGATCATCAATGAACTTTCAGTAATTGTTTCTGTCAATTCTTTAATAATTTGAATCATGCAAACGCCCGGCATAATTGGGTTTCCAGGAAAATGACCTTTAAAAACCTCATGATTGGCATTAACTAATATACGAATTTTAAATTTAGAATCGCCAGTTTTTTCTTGTGAAATTACTTCGTAAAAGTCTTTTAGAACCATAATTTTGTTTTTTTATTTCGTATCAAATGAGTACGAAATACCTATTTGAAAATTGATATTTGTATTGTAATCGCCAAAGAGATAATGACTATTTGTGTCATTATGATAATAATCGCTGTCGAGAATATCTAAAAATCCTTTTTTAAAACGGGCCTCAAAAGCAAGACCAGAAGGCATGCGATACCCAAGTCCTGCAACAAATGCGAAATCATTATAATTTTTTCTGAGTACTAAATTATCATTTATGCGAATATCCAGAGAGGGCCCGAATAAAACCTGAAAACCTTGTCCGAATGTAAATTTGTTGATCATTGAAAGCGATAGATATTCTAGTTTTAAATCCAGATGTTCTATTCTTTCAGTATTCGTATCAGGATCTGTATAATTTCTTGCGACATTATTAGATCCTTGTCTTACATAATTTATTTCGGGCTGAAGCGCATATTTTTTTGTCAAATTGATTTCTCCAAAACCTCCAAAATAAAAATCAGGTTTGTAATTGGCGTGCATTTCTGAAATAGTCGATAATGACAAACCGCCTCGTAATCCTGGTTTAAAATCCTGCGCTTGGAGTTTTATAATAGCAAAAAAAACAAATAAAATATGTGCTGATTTTTTACACTGCATTATCTTGTTTTAAAAGTATAGCTAATACCAATTTGAAAAACTTGATTTAAGATTACATCATCGTAGTAGTAATCGTTATCAATACCGTCGTAACCATAAATATCGATTAATCCTTGTTTAATTCTAGCTTCAAACGTTAGTCCATTTGGCAGTGTATAACCAACACCTCCAACAATTGCAAGGTCAAAACCTTCAGGATTGGTATTGATGTAATTATCACTAACTTTTATATCTAAAGATGGTCCAGCTAAAATATGAAAACCTTTTCCTCCAAAATGGTATTTTGCAACCGCACCAAGTGTCAGGTAATTTAATTCATACTTTTCAGAATAATAACGGCCGTTTTCAAAATATCTTCCTTCATCACCTTGTCTTGAATATGTAATTTCAGGCTGTAACGAAAAATATTTATTAAATCTAATGTTTACTAAGCCACCCACATAAAAATCGGTTTTACTTCTATTATCATCGATATTGGTTAATGTCGAAAAATTCAAACCTCCTCTAAGTCCAGGACTCACTTTTACTTGTGCTTGAGATTTAATTCCAATAAATAGAATGAATGCAATTAACGTTATTTTTTTCATCTTTTGATTAGTTTAATTTTATGGTTAGTTTAAATTTCTATTCTGTTTTAAAATAATTCAGCTCGATT
This sequence comes from Flavobacterium endoglycinae, assembly GCF_017352115.1. Lineage (NCBI taxonomy): Bacteria > Pseudomonadati > Bacteroidota > Flavobacteriia > Flavobacteriales > Flavobacteriaceae > Flavobacterium > Flavobacterium endoglycinae. The sequence goes on along the minus strand of NZ_CP071448.1, from coordinate 2,455,092 downwards.
TTAAGCTTTATATTTTGGTGAATAATTTGAATTTTCTCAGCAAAAATATTGTTTTCTGAGTTGAAAAATAGTGTAAATTTTTCTTTTGTTTTAGAAGCGTGAACGATCTTTTCTAATTTTTGATCTTTTTTAGAGATAAATATAAAGTTATCACGTTTTCCATCTGCTGATTTATAAATATCTGCCGATTCGTTTTCAAATTGTTCCTGAATCAAATATTCTTTTTTTAGAAGAAGACGAAAATCTTCTCTTAAAGTATTGATTAATATTTTACGGTCTAATTCTGAAACAATTGAGTTGACTTTAAAATCGTTTTCAGAAATTTCAAAATCCATTAATTTATTTCCGAATTCCGTCGTAAAAACAATTCGGTGTGTGGTGTCGTTTATTTTCTTGGCAATAAAAATTCCAGTCAATTCATTTCCGTAAACACTGATGTTGGTTTTGTAAACATAATCGGTTTTTGAATCAGTAAAATAAGGAACGGTATAAGACGTTTTGTCTAATTTTTTAGGCGTATAATTTTTTGAGACCGAGCAGCAAGAAATTAAAACAATTGCCAGAAAGCAATTAATTAGTAAAAACTGAATCGTCGATTTTTGCATTGATCACTTTATTTTTAAGTACAATTCGGGTATAATCTTCAGATGATTCTAATAGTTTTACCTGAACCACAGTTGCTTCTTCTTTATCAAAAGTCAGTTCAATTTGTTTGATGTATTTTTTAAGCGTCGCATCTTTCGGAATAAATTTCGCAAGATTCTGACCTTTCAATTTAAAATATGAAATCGTAAATTCTTTATCATCAAACATATTCCCGCTTACGCTTCCTACGATTAATTTGTTGATTCGGGCGAAGATTTTACTGTCGCCAATATCAACAGCGCTTTTCTTTCCTTCGTCGTTAATCAGGATTTTTCCGTTTTTAAAAGTAATGCTGTAGTTGTATGGTTTTTTATACTGCCATTGCAAAAGTGCAGGTTCTTTAAAAACCATTTTTCCAGAGGTTTCAATATCTTTTGATAAAAAATCCAAATGTTTGTACTGAACAAAATCAGTACTTAAAGTTTTGATTTTTTTCGCCACCACATTTACATCTTCTTTAAATTGAGATATTTCTGCCGCTGTCATTTTTTGTTCTTGTGCCGATACATTGAAACTGCAAAGAATTAAAAATAAGAATTGATATATTTTAGTTTGCATAAGCTTTAAGATTCAAAAGTTCTTCGATCGAAACGACCTGATAATTGTTCTGCTGCAAAAATTGCAAAAACTGTTCCAAGACCAAAACAGAATGTGCTCCTGTATCATGCAAAAGTACAATTCCGCCAGGAGAAACACGTTTAATTATTCGGTTTAAAATTAATTCCTGATTTTTTGTTCCCCCGTCAAGAGAACGAATATTCCAGCCAATTGTTTTGTGTCCAGTAACTTTTAACGCTCTTCTAATCGATGGTGTTGTAACTCCGTAAGGCGGACGAAAGAAGTTTATTTTTCCCGGAGTGAACTGTTCCAGAAGCTGATCTGTTTTTATGATTTCCTTGTGGATTTTATCTTGATTATAAAAATCAAAAAATTTGGAATGACTGTACGAGTGATTTCCAACCAAATGACCGTCGTCGATAATTTGTTTTAGAATTTCAGGATGTGTTTCAATATTTTTTCCAATGCAGAAAAAAGTGGCTTTTGCGTTGTATTTTTTCAGAAGCTGTAACACTTCCAAAGTATAAACGCTGGGTCCGTCATCAAATGTAATGGCTATTTTTTTTTCTGTTTCTGATGAATTATTGCAATAGGCTTTTACATGATAATTGGAAGAAATTAGGGAAGATCCAACTGCATTTATGCCAATCCAAAGTAAAATGATTCCTAAAAACCACAAAAAATGTATCGTTACATAAAGATTAATAAGGTTTAGAATCAGTAAGATAAAGATAAAAAATATCGATATGTTTTTATGCGTTATCATTTTGACAGCAGCGTAAAACTATGATTTTTTCCGTTTAATTGGTTGTATAACAAAATGGTTTTGTAAGCAGGTTTTGAAATCTGATTTACTTTTATGATTTCAGGAATTTCCTGTATTTTTAAAATTTTTGAGGCTGTCCAAAAAGCAAAAGCCGAAGCCGTGTCATATTCACCGCTTAAATGTTTGTAATACAAAACAGGCGTTTGGGCGAAAGTATTTTCAGCTATATTTTTATAATAATTTTCGAAATCGACATTTCCATCAAAACCTAAAATCACAGCATCAATATCTGAAACTTCTAAATTATTTAATTTTAGAAAAGATTTCATTTCAGTTTCAACTTCGTTTTCTGCTAGTGTATTAATGATGTAAACATCTAAAAGTTCGGCATACGTATTTGTTTTTCTTTCGTTTTCTAAAACAAAAAAGCTGGCACCTTCTCCATAAACAGCACCGCTTGTTTTAGAAGTTAAAACATCATAAGGCGTATGATTGTCTTGTTTAATACGTCCATTTAATTTGAAAAGAGCAGTGGTATAATCGCCGTTTTCATCGACACCGCCTACTAAAACCGACTGGACTTCGTCTTCTTCAATCTGCATTTTAGCATCTATAAGTGCCGATTCAAAAGAAACCGCTCCATTTACATACGTAAAGTTATAGCCTTTACACTGCTGTAAAAGTGCAATCTGCGCACCAACAGTATTGTGAGTTGATTGAATAAAAGAAGTTGGGGTAAGGAATTCTTCTTTATTATCTAAAATACTTTTTAGGAATTTTTCAGAATCTTCGATACATCCTAAACCTGTTCCAGTAATAATGGCATCAACGTTTTCTGCTGCAGCATCTTTCATGGCCAATGCCGAAGCTACTATTCCGTTTTTTACACCTTTTGCCATCCTACGGCTTGCAGCAGGAGAAATATATTCTTTATAATCAGGCGCAACAATTGCCAATACATTATTGTCGTGATTTACATGTGCTTCTTCTAAAAAAACAGTATTAAATGTTTTTTGAGTCGAAATACAGCCTACTCCATTTATATATGTTTTTTTTGTCATTAGCTTTTTGAAAATATAAGGGTTGAACAATTTCCTCCAAAACCAAAAGAGTTAGATAAAACGTGTTCGATATTTTTATTTTTTAAAGAAGTCTGCGGCGTCAAATTAAATTCTTCCATTTGAGTTTCGAAATTTAAATTCGGGTATACCACATTATTTTGAATGGCCAAAACACTATAAACGGCTTCAATCGCAGCTGCTGCGGCTAAAGTATGTCCGGTAAATGGTTTTGTAGAACTGAAATCAGGCACTTTTTCGTCTTCGTAAATTCGGAGTAAAGCTCTTCCTTCAGATAAATCATTGTTTGGCGTTGCTGTTCCGTGTACATTGATATAATCAATTTCAGAAGGTTTTAATCCCGAAACTTCAAACGCTTTTTTCATTGCCAGATAAGCGCCGTCTCCATTTTCTGAAGAAGCGGTTTGGTGAAAAGCATCGTTTGCATTTCCGTAACCAGAAACTCTTGCCAATACTTTTTTGTTTTGTTTGGCTACAATTTCATCTGATTCTAAAACCAAAAATGCAGCAGCTTCTCCAAGATTTAATCCTTTTCTGTTATTATCGAAAGGTTTGTTATAATCGTCTGATAAAATCATCAAAGTCTTAAATCCGTTGATGGTGAATTTTGCCAAGGCATCGGCACCTCCCACGATTACACGATCTAATTTCCCGGTTTTGATTAATCTTGCGCCGAGCATAATTGAATTGGCTGCAGAAGAACAAGCGGTACTAATAGTAGAAACCATTCCTTTTAAACCTAATTCTTCGGCAATTTTTTCGGCAACATCACCGCCGTCATGACAGGTAATGTACTTAACTAGTTCTGGTTTTTCGAAATAATCGTAGTAATGTTTCTCCGTCATGTCCATTCCGCCTACGCTGGTAGCCGAAATAAGTCCGGTTCTAAATTCATTGATAGAGGTAATACCTGCATTTTCAACAGCTTGTTTTGCTGCCAAAGTGCCAATCATAGCGGTTCGGGAGAAATTATTATCCTCATTTAAATGCAGTTCAGTGATAAGTTCATCGTTGGTTTTTTTGATTTCGCCAACCTTGATTACATCTGCATGAACAGTCGAAATATTTTGAATATAAGAAACACCGATTTTATTTTCAATCAGTGAAATGTAATTCTCCTCAACCGAATTCCCGATTGCAGAGATTATTCCCATTCCCGTTATAGCAACACCTCTTGTCATTTTAGATTTTTAGATTTATGATTTTAGATTTTCTTGAACTTTTTCAAAGTTTTAAACTTTGAAAAAGTTGACAGATTTTTAAAAATTCAGATTTTAAGTTTCAGTAGAAATCTAAAATCTGCAATCTAAAATCTACAATTATTTTGTTCTATTTGCGCTTATGTAAGCCGCCATAGTTTCGATAGATTGGAAAATAGATTTTCCTTCTTTCGGATCAACTAATTTAATTCCGTAATCTTTATCTAAAATCACAATCAATTCAAGTGCATCAATTGAGTCTAAACCTAAACCGTCACCAAACAAAGGATCGTTATCTGCAATGTCTTCAACTGCGATATCTTCAAGGTTTAAAGTAGTAATGATTTTGTTTTTTAATTCTTCTTTTAATGCTTCCATGATTATTTATTGTATAATGTATTGATTGTTTCGTTTTTATATTTTGTATTTTCTTCGGTATTTATGGTGCAAAGAAAAGCTTTATAACTGTCATTAAAAAATTCTACCCATCCGCATAAAACGGTGTCTGCCTTATTTGTGTTTAACAAAATCTCCGAATAGTTCGACAAAAATTCGGCATTGAAAGCATCAAATATAAAAAAAGAATTTTCACTTTTCAGCTGATGGCGTATACTTATTTCGCCCAAACAAATATTTGGCAGCGTATAAACAAAAACCGCCGGACTCGGAAAATAGTTTTCTTTGTCTGAAATGGATTCCTGATATTTTACATCGGTGTCTAAACTTGATGATTTATTTGCTAAAACCAAAGCGATATTATTTTCTTGTTCCGTTGAGGTAATAGGACTCAAAAGCAGTTCTGATCCTAAAAAAGCCAGTTTGCTCAAAGCATCCATTTTGAAAAACTTTGGATACTGCATTTCAAAATTACGATAGGCTTGTTTGGCAAAATCTGCAAAATCTGTTGGTTCAATTTTGAATACAGAAGTTCCGTTGAGAACAATTTCGTTGTTTTCGATTTTGATGTAGGATTGTATGTTGGTTTTGTTTTGAGTCATTTTTTTAATTTAAGAAACCCAAGTTTGAAAAACTTTTATGATATGCCATTCTCCCGATTTATTTTCAATTGTAATTTCAAATCCTCTTCCACATTTTCCGCCCCCGCATGAAGCAGTTGCTTCAATAATTCCTGAGGTTTTGTCTTTATTAAACTTAATATTGGAAATTTCAATTGTGCCAACAGGCATTCCACTCTTATAATCATCAATAATCCAGGTTAATTCATTAGGGAATTTGGATGTATATTGAAAATCGAATTTTTTATTGTTTTTAAAGGGGGTTAAATCAAATTTTTCATTTCTGATTTTATTATTTACTACATAGTCATGAACGCCTATTAATATTCGAGCAGTATCTTTTTTAATACTGTCTTGACGATGCCAAAATAATTTTAGTTCTTTAGAATTACCAATTGTATCCGCTTTATTAGTTTTCGGATTAAATTTTGGCGGTGGCGGTGGCAAAATAATCCGTCTATCCATATAAATAGAATCTACTATTTCGACAAAAACGCTATTTAAAACCTCTTTTTCAAAATCAGATTCAGACACTTCTTTCTTCTTACATCCAAAAGATGAAAGAAGAACTAGAGTTATAAATATGAATTTTGATAGTTTCATGTTAATTCACTTTCTCAAATACCACAGCCGTATTACAACCTCCAAAACCAGAAGCTGTTTTTAGGAAATATTGAATATTCTTTTCTTCGCTTTTCTCAATTACATTGATGGTTTCGCTTACGCCGATTTCGTCAAAACCTTTTGATTCAAAAAGTGTATTTTGATTAGCAGATTCTATCGCGATTACGGTTTCTAATAATCCAGAAGCGCCTAAGGTATGACCATAAAATCCTTTTAAACTATTAATGGGAACGTTTTGTAAATCTAAACGATTTAAAGCAATGGCTTCCATTTCGTCGTTGTAAGGAGTTGCGGTTCCGTGTGCTGAAATATAATCTAATTTTTCCGCTTCAATTTGAGCTTCTTTCAAAGCATTCTGAATACTTCTAAACAAACCTTCGCCCGTTCTTGAAGGTCCAGAAATATGATTGGCATCGTTTATTGAACTGTCGCCAATGACTTTTATTTTGGCATTTTTGGCTTCCGCCGAAACCAAAACCGCTGCCGTTGCTTCGCCTAAACTGACACCGGTTCTATTTTTAGAATACGGTTTGCAAGGTAGTTCGCTCATGGCCTGAAAAGCATTAAAACCAGACAAAACAAATTCTGAAACTTCGTCGCCGGCCACAACAAAAATGTTATCATAAAGTTCGGACTGAATCATTCTTTTCGCAACAGAAACTGCTAAAATTCCAGAAACACAAGCATTTGAAACTACAATTGGCTGTGTTTGAAATCCGAAAAAATCAGCAACGTTTTTTGCCAAAACATCTAAATGTGCGTTGTTAAAACTTTCTTCAGAATGATTTTGTAAAGCCGTTACATTTCCTTTCGTGGTAGAAAGTATAAAAGCGGTTTTTGAGTTTAACTCAACTTTAGAATTTTTGATAATGGGTTCTAAAGCCAAAATCATTATTTTTTCTAAACGGGAATATTTTTCCTCAGAGCTGATTTTGGAAAAAGCACTATTTATATTTTCATCACTGATTATTGAAGCATAGAATGAGTTAGGCATCAAAGAAACATCATTATGAAGCTGAATTCCAGAATCGCCGCGAAGAATTGCTTCAATGTTCGATTGAACATCAAAACCTAAAGGCGTGATACAATTCGTTTCGGTAATGTATATTTCTCTTATCATTTTATATTTTCATTTTCTCCTGCAAGGTTTTCAAAACCTTGTAGGTATATTTATTTTAACACATAGAAACATAGTTTTTGCTTACTTAAAAAAGGTATTTCATTTGTTTAAACAAACATAGCTATGTGTAAATTTAGATTTAAATGTTTCAATTTATACCTACAAGGTTTTGAAAACCTTGCAGGAAAATATGTTATGTCAATAAACCTACTTTTCGTTTCCACTCTTCATAAAAAGGCGGATTGGTCAGCATTAAATTTCCTTCTTTATCTAAAAAAACCTGGGTGGTTTCACCTGTGCAGGCAATTTCTCCTTTATCATCAATAATTTTAAAACGATAAATCATTTTGGCTGCTGGTGTATCAACAACCGTTGTTTCTATCGTTACCACATCTCCATAACGAAGTGATAATTTATGTTCGCAAGTTGATTTTACGATTGGCGTTGTATAGCCTGTTGCTGCAATATCCAAATATGTAAGTCCATGTTCACGCCCAAATGCTTCGCGTCCATCTTCGAAATAGGTTATATAGTTTCCGTGCCAAACGATTCCAAGCGGATCTGTTTCGTTAAAACGAATTCTGATTTCGTGTGTAACGGTTAAGTCTGTAGCCTCGTTAAACTGCTCTTTTCTTTTTATCATAAAATAATGCGATGGAAGTTGTAATAATGAAAAACAAAAATAACAAACTTATTTTTGGGATAATTTCAAGAAAGGAAACACTGCGGAGTAATACATCGTAAAATGCTTCTAATCCCCAATTCATTGGAGACGATTTGGCAATAATCTGCATGATTTTCGGCATAGCAAAAACAGGAACCCAAACGCCTCCAATTGCTGCTAAAATAATTACACTTGTAGCACCAAACGGAGCAGATTGCTCTTGTGTATTGGCCACTGTTCCTAATAAGATTCCGAAACCTATTGCTGCAAAACCCGAAAATAAAGCGACGACACTCATCATTAATAAATGTCCTTCAATATTTAAAGAAGGCAGTCCGATTGATGGAAATAAAAATACGGCAACGGCAACCATCATATAAAACTGAATCATACAAATGATCGAGTAGGTAATGGTTTTACCAATTATAACCACCAAGTTTGAAACCGGATTGGTTCTTAATCGGATAAAAGTGCCTTGTGATTTTTCTTTTACAATATTAATGGATAACGGAATGACAATAAAAAAGATCGCAAAAAGTGTCCATGCAGGAACATTATGCTGAACCGAGTTTGGACGAACTTCTTTGTTGTTGATTCTCGGAATTATTTCTTTGAAAGTGATGAAGCTTTTCTGTTCAAAATCAGAAGTTCCTCCCAGCTGATTTTGGAAAGTGGTGTAAATTGATTTGGTCTCAATCTGCGAAATCATTTTGTCAATTGAACTCATAACCGCATTTTTAAAACTCATTTGTACCGCTGGATCAAAATACAGTTTTACTTCTTTTTCTTTGATGATTCGTTGAGGTTCTTTTGTGGCACTGCTATCGGTTAAACCTAAACTGCTTACAATTTTTTCTACATTCTGGTCGACTTTTGCCTGAAGATCAGAACTTAATTTTTCTGGAATTATAATCGCTAATTGAAATTTACCTTTGTAAACATTTTCTTTGGCGATTTCTTCTGTAACAGGTTTGTTGTCAATTTGTGTAACAACGCTGAATAAATTGCTTTTTTCTAAATTTTCAAATACTGTTTTTGAAACAGATCCTTTGTCGTTATCGACTAAAAGAATTTGAATTTTAGAATCGGTTACGGCTTTAAAAGTGCTGTCTTGAATTAAGGTCACGGTGATAACCAAAACCAAAGGCATGATGAATAAAATAATTAATCCGCCCAAATCTCTTTTTAGCAAAAGGAATTCTTTTACTACTGACATCCAAATTTTATACATCATCTCTCAAAGCTTTTCCGGTTAATGAAATAAAAACATCTTCGAGATTTCGGGCATCTTTTACAGATTTAATTAACACCGATGGGGTGTCTTGTGCGTAAATCTGACCTTGATCTAAAATGGCAATATTAGTGCAGAGATCTTCGGCTTCAGCCAAATGATGTGATGTATAAATAATAGTAGTACCGCTTTCGTTTAAAACTTTTAAATAATCTATAATCGCTGTTTTAGAATGTACATCGACACCAACAGTTGGTTCGTCCAAAAATAATACTTTTGGTTTGTGAAGAATTCCGGCAATTAGATTAACACGACGTTTCATTCCGCCCGAAAAAGTCTGAACTTGTTTATCGGCAAATTTCAATAAACCTAAAAGATCTAATGTTTCGATTACTTTATCTTTTAAATCAGAACCTTTTAAACCGTACATACTTCCAAAATAATGCAGGTTTTCTCTAGCGGTTAGCGTTGGGTAAATGGCATATTCCTGAGGAACAACACCAATTATTTTTTTAATTTTTGAGGAATTGTGCTGATAGTCTAAACCATCAATTTTAAAATGTCCCGATGTTGGTTTTACCAATCCGCAGAGCATGGAAATGAGAGTTGTTTTTCCGGCGCCGTTTGGACCTAATAAACCGAAAATCTGACCTTCGTTTATGTTTAGCGAAACGTTGTTCAAAGAATACATTTCTGCATTTTTGTACTTTTTCGAAAGGGATTCTATTTGAATGATAGACTGCAAAATAGGTTTTTAGCTGATCGCTTTTTTTAGTTTTTTAAAAAAGATTTCTTCTCTGTTGGCAATGTCCAAAAGTTCATCGGCAATAGTGTTGTAGGCATCTTCTTTGGCACTTCTGTTTTTATAAATGCGTGACGCTTCAACAGCAAAATCACGCCATGAATCGCCAATTTTTGTCATTTCTTTTGAAAGTTCTTTCAGTTCTTCATTTTCTAAAATTAGTGAAGCTTCCTGCAAAAATGCGGCATATATAAAACGGAAACCACCGCCCCCAGTTCCAATTTCTTCCTGCATACGAACCATTTGTGCCAAATAATGATTGGCTTTTTTAGTTCCGTGTTTTATTGGCCATTTTCTAATTTGTTTAGAAACAAATTTGATACCGCGAACACCTATAATTGGCATTGGCGCGAGCATATCCCGACACGTATTTTTGATTCCTTTTATGATGGCGCTTTTTAAATCAACAGTAGCAGGAACTTGAATAGGATAGTACATTTGTCCGCGTGGTGCAAAAGCGCCTTTTGCGAAACGCACTTTGTCTAATTCTTCGTGTGTTAAAGTCGTAACAGTTTCCATAACAGGATCGCTTACTAAATAATCGGTTTCGGTTTTTCCGTAAACGACTAAATTGTGAGCGTTGAAATGAAAACGGTATTCATCAGGAAAATAACTTAAATGATACACACCAACTTGTAAACCGGTTGGAATATTATTTTTTAAATTTTCATCTAAAGCTTTATTGGCATTTGATACAGAAGAAAATTTTTGTCTTTTTATTTTTAAATTTAATCGGTTGGCTACTTTATTAAAAATCTGTCCTGGCAAAGTTCTATAACTAATTGCGGGTGCATAATTGACTTTTATGAAAGGCAGATACACAAAAAATAATCCTGAGCCAATACCAAAAACCATCGGTTCGCTGATGTTTAGTCCACTGTTTTTTAGCAGATTCGACGCTACTCCATTCTCGCAATGAGCAGACTGATGATGTGTGAAAGTTAATTCCATTTATTTGGTAATGCTGTTTTTTAATTCTTCGATTGATACTTCAAAGGTATCGGCATATTTTTTTAGGATTTTGTCGTTTAGTTTGGCAAAAACACTGGGTTTAAAATGTCTTTTTACACGCCATTTCCAGAATCCAACATAGCTTGATAAAATCGTAAGATCCATTTTGTTGACTTCCATAAAGTACACAATTGGACTTGCTTCGCCATTTACAACCTGTTGTCTGGCATCGGCAATACGCTCGTTTATTTCGTCAATAGAATTGGAAAGCGCAATTGTTTTGGGTTCCCAACCTGAACTTAAGGTTGTGGTATAATCGCCGTTTTCATCTGTTGCATACAAAAGCTCTTTTACGTTGTTTTTCGTTAAGTTGCTTTGGTCCTGTGGTACTTTATCTTTTTCCATTTTGCTAATTTAATTCATTAGAAACATAAAGACTAATGCTATACATAAACTAATTATTAAAAACCCAAGGTTTGCGAAAGCTAAGTTTCGTTGTTTTTTTATAAATAAATAAATCATTTCAATCAGCACTCCTGCATAAAATGCCTGTGTTATTAGAAATCCAATAATGAATAATCCTAATCCTCCGTCGACATGTTTGTGTCCGGTTTCGTCACAATATTTATGAGGATCATAAGTGAAATACCAAAATAAGAAAACCAATGAGAGTAAAAGAACTAAAATTCCAATGCGGATTGTTAAATGTAAAATGATTTGTTTTAAATAATTATCCAACTGAAACTGTTTTCTGAATAAACAAGTTTATTTCGCATTCTAAGAGTATTTGGTCTTCGACAGAACTTTGACAGCTCATCGTGCATAAAGTGTAATCGTCGCCTGCGAATTTAGAAACTAAATTGGCTCGGGTAATTATGGTTTCTCCCGCTTTTGGCAGCGAATGGATTTTTACATTTTTTAAAGCGCTTATAAATCCTATTACATTTACGTTCTCATTTTCTGTTCCGTTTTCGTCAAAAAAATATTTTTTTCCAACAATAGACGAACAGGTCTGCGCCGTATTTTCTATTAAACCAGCTTCATTAAAAATCTGGTTTTCAACAAAAATATTGTCTTCTGTAATTAAAAAAGTTGTTTCAACAAAACTGGCATCTATATCTAGAATTAAGTCTACCATGAGCATAGGAGCTCTGTGAGGCAGATAATTTTGTATGTCTACTCCTTTATTCAATTTTTATATTATTTAGCTAAAACAGTTTTCATTTGTCCGCTTGCGATTTCTTCATTATTTAATGTTGTCACAACATCTACCAAAGTGATTCCGGCAAATTCCTGAAGAATTGTTACCGTTGACTGAATCGAATCGTTGATTTTTGGCAGTTTTTTTATTTGAATTTCTTTTATAGAACCTATGTATCCTGTTGGAGCAGTTTCGTTTTTTAAAAAAAACTGATAACCGGTATGTAATGCCACAGATTGAGCCATGTGCTCGATTAAACCGGCTTCTAAAAAAGTATCATCCTCAAAAAAAATATTGTCGCTTTTGATACTAAAACCAGAAACTAATGAGGTTTCGCTATACGAAAACATGCTGTCTACCATTACAAAAGGAAACTTTTGAGGCAGTAAATTTTCTACAGCATTTTTTTCTAAAAGCAACACTTCCATTAGCACACAGTTAAATACGCATATGCGAAAGAGAATCTTCCGCTTTCAGGAACTGATAAAAGAATGTGTTCTCCTTTTTTCAAGTTTCCTGAATTCATTAATTCTTCTAAAGCCAAGTAAATTGAAGCAGAGCCTACGTTACCCACTCTTGAAAGATTCATGAACCATTTTTCATCATTCATTCCGATTCCTTTTTCGTGTAACCCTTTTTTTAGTCCTTCCACAAAGAAGTTTGAGGAAACGTGAGGAATGAAATAATTGATATCTTCAGATTTGATGTTGTTTTTATCCATAGCCTCTTTCATGCTTTCTGCACCTTTGCTAAGGATAAATTCATCTAATAGTTTTACGTCTTGTTTAATCGAGAAAACCGATTCGTTTAACCATTGTTCTGGAGCATAATCACTCCAGCCTTTAATTTCACCATTTTCAAGTTTGTCTCCTCCAGCATACATGCAGGTTTCTAATTCGTAGGCATACGAAAAAGCTTCCATCCATTCTATTCGTAACGAGATGTCTCCTTTAGGCTGGTTTTCTAATAATAAAGCACCAGCTCCATCAGAAAGCATCCAGCGTAAAAAATCTTTCTTAAAAGCAATAATTGGCTGTTCTTCAAGACTTTTTAGATTTTCGGCTTCGTGATTGTATTTTTGTGCATTCAGCCAGGTCGAAACTTTTTCTGACCCTGTGCAGATAGCATTTTTAGAATTTCCAGATCTTACCGAAAGAAAACCAAATTTCAATGAATTCATTCCGGCACAGCATACTCCTGTTGAAGAGTTAAGTTCTACGGATTTATTTTTTAATAAACCATGAACCATTGCGGCGTGAGAAGGAAGGAATATGTCTGGAGTTGAGGTTCCGCATGAAAGTACTTCTAAATCCTGAGGCGTAAATTTTTCGTCGAATAACGGTAAAATAGCATTGCGTGTTAATTCGGCATTACTATGGGTACTTTTTCCGTTTTTATCAACAGCATAATATCGGCTTGTAATTTTGTTATTGCGCAAAATAATACGTCTTGCTTTAGAGGCAGTATCGTTGATAAGTCCTAAATATGCTTCCATTTCGTCATTTGAAACAGCTTCATTTGGCAAATATTTTGCAGCTTTTGTAATGTATACTTCAAACATAATCTAATCGTCTTCTAAACTCCTTGATAATATTGAGTTTCTTTTTTTATGGTTTTTAACTTAAAGGGGTAAGAAATAAGGTGCAATATATACACTATTGGCGATATTAACCAAATTGCAAGGAATAAATAAACATTAAATACTTTTAGAAGCGTTTTTCGTTTTTTTTGATTTTTATAAATGATGTTTGACCATTTATTGAAAATTTTATTAGCAGTTTTGTCAACAGTCACTAAATAAGGGCTGATCTTAACAGCGTCAATTGCGACCAATTTTGGCTGTAAATGATTTAAATTATTCTGATCAAATTCTGAAAGTATTACTTCGCCAAATTTTGGTGATTCTTGAATGTCTTTCTCTGAAACTCCAGGAAGCGGAAAAATACCCAGATATTTTTTCTTCACTCCAGAGAACATCCACTCTACAATTGTAATAACACTAATAAGGTTTCCAACACGATCTACAAAAGCAACATTTCCTACCAATTGTGCGTTGGCTTCTTTAAGGAGCGTTTTTATTTTTTCCTGCGCCATTATCCACATATTTCTGGAGCCGCTTATGGTAACCACTGGCGTATTATTCAGTAATTGTTTTCCTTCTTCACTTTTCAGAAAGGAGTTAATAGGAATAGAAGGCGATAAATACCATACCTGATAATGAAATAAAATCAGATCGAATTTGGTATTTAAAATTTCTTGAGGAACAGGTTTTAATGCTGTTGGAATTTGTAAAAAGGATTCCGGGAAGGCATCAAAAAACGAATCCTTATTCCACGGAAACGGGAAAGGTTTTTCCAATTGGATTTCGTGAAATGTTACTTTTACATTCTCAGAATTTAGAAATGGTTTTGCGATGTTTTGTGCAATGGTTTCTAACTGTCCTGACTGAGAATAATAAATTACGAGAACATTTTTCATTAGGTTTTTTGGCTTTGGTGGTTCGCAAAAGTAAGTAAATTTATTTAAACGAATTTTCATATTACGACCAATGGTTTTTTATTAGCCACGAATTCACGAATTGTTTAAATACTGCTGTTATTAATGATTTTCCTAAATTATAAATAGCAATAATTTCACGAAAAATGAATTAATAAAAATTAGTGTAATTTGAAATAAAGATTCTACTCCAAATAATTAATGAAAATTCGTGAATTGCTTCGCCAGTTCGCTATCGCTCGGGTCGTGGCAAAAAAAATTAAGATTTTATATCGTTCCAAAAATCAAAATAATTAAACCATTGCAACGGATAACGATTCAAGATGCTTTCAACGCTTTTTACATATTCTTTCAAAAGCGCTTTTTCGTCACGGTGTTTTACTTCGGCTTCTCTTGCATATAAGTGATAATGCAGGTTGGGCTCTTTCATTACATAAACAAATACTACTGGGACTTTTAATCTTGAGGCAATTAAAAATGGTCCTGCTGGAAAGTTTGCTTCTTTGTCTAAAATGTTTTCAGAAAGTGATTTTGTGCCTTCAAAATAGCGATCGCCGGTAAAACAAATTAATTCATTATTGGCCAAAGCGGCATTTATTTCAAAAATATGAGATAAATCTTCTTTGATAATAATGAACTTAACAGTGGGTTTCTGGGTAATAGATTCTAGATAATTTTTAATGGCCGAATGTTCAAGGTCTGTGGTAACCAAATTGATTTGGAAATCAAGGTCGATTTCTCCGAAAAAATGTTCAGCAATTTCAAAATTTCCAACATGGGCACTGATTAAAACACCACCTTTTTTTTCAGCAAGAAGTTTTTTCAAGGTTTCGATTCCGTCAAATTCGTAAGTAAATTTGTTTCGCATCCCGGCCGAAATCGAAATTTTATCGATAATGGTTTGTCCAAAAGTAAAATAACTTTTGAAAACCATTTTTTTAGATTTAAAATAGGAGTATTGGAGTCTTTCTTTAAAGTAATAAAAAATAGCACGATTGCTTTTTCTTAAAAATAAAAAATAATAAGAAGCGACAAAATAAAGCAGAACATAGGCCGATTTGACACCTGCTTTTTTAATTAAAAAAACAAATATCTTATATCCTAAAACAGTTCCTTTTGATTTGCCATCCCATTGACTCATTAAGCTGATTTGGCTTTTAATTTGGCTTCGATAAGATCATAAAAGCTTTGAAAATCAGAAATTCCAACAAAATCTGCTTCAACTAATTTTACACCAAAGTTTGCTTCAATTGAAACTACCAAGTCAACATAATCCAAACTATCTAACCCAAGTGTATCTTTTAAATTAGCATTTGGTTCAATGTCGTCATTGTCTACTTCAAATTCATCAACTAAAAAACCATTAATTTTTGCTATAATATCTTCTTTATTCATCGTTCAATTTAAACTTTTTAACCACCAACGCAGAGTTGGTTCCTCCGAAACCGAAAGAATTGGACAAAAATATGTCAAATTTTTTGTTTAACGTAGTTTTAACTAAATTTAATTTTGAAGCATCTTCATCTGGATTTTCTAAATTGATGTTGGGAGCAATGAAATCGTTCTGCATCATGATGATAGAGTAAATAATTTCACTTGCGCCGGCCATCCAGCATTCATGACCTGTCATAGATTTTGTTGAACTTATGTAAGGATTTTTTTCGCCAAAAACTTCAAAAATCGCTTTTGCCTCATTGGCATCACCAACAGGAGTTGAAGTTGCGTGTGCATTTATGTACTCAATATCTGAAGCGTTTAATCGTGCATCTTCAAGTGCACGTTTCATGGCTGTAGCTGGACCTTCGACGTTTGGCGTTGAAATATGCCCGCCGTTTGAAGAGAATCCGTAGCCTGAAACTTCGGCAATTATATTGGCACCTCTTGCAATTGCTGATTCGTAACTTTCCAGAATTAAAGTAGCACCACCGCCACTCGGAATTAGTCCATCACGGCCGCTGTCAAAAGGTCTTGAAGCTTTTTCAGGATCGCCTTCTCGGTTAGAAAAAACACCTAAACCATCAAAACTACTCATGGCATATTTGTTAATTTCTTGAGCACCTCCTGTAATTATAATGTCCTGAAAACCGCTTTTAATTAAAAAATAAGCTAATCCTATAGAATGAGAACCGCTCGCACAGGCTGCACTTACGGTTAAATTAATACCACGAAGTTTAAATATTGTTGAAAGATTCATGGTAACAGTGGAGTTCATGGATTTGAAAATCGCTCCAGAACCTATTAAAGCAGTATCTTTTTTTTCGCGGATAATATCGGTCGCATCAATAATGGCTTTAGAAACACTGTCGTTTCCATACATGATACCTACTTCGCGATTGTCAAAAAAAGCATCGTCGATATTGGCATTTTTCAATGCTTCAACAGTCGCCATATATGCATATTCGGTTTCTTCACCAATGCTCATACGTTGTCTGCGGGTTAGTAAATTTTTTAGATCTGTTTTTGGCACTATTCCAGTCAAAGCCGACTGAAAGCCAAATTCTTTTCGTTCAGGATCAAACTGAATACCGGATTTTCCTTGATATAAGGAATCTTTTACTTCGTCTAAAGAAGTTCCGATACAAGAATAAATTCCCATTCCAGTAATTACAACTCTTCTATTCATGGTCTTTCAAAGTAATTTTTAAGAATATATTCCTCCGTTTATGTTGATAATTTCACCGGTAATATAACTCGATTTTTTTGAAATCAAAAAGCTTACCAAATCAGCAACTTCTTCTGCTTCACCAAAACGATTTACAGGAATTAGTTTTAATAATTCTTTCTCGTCCAGATCGCTTGTCATATCAGTTCTAATAAATCCTGGTGCAACGGCATTTACTGTAATATTGCGTTTTGCAACTTCTTGTGCCAACGCTTTTGTAGCTGCCACGATAGCTCCTTTTGCAGCCGAATAATTGGTTTGTCCGGCAGTTCCTTTCACTCCCGAAACGGAAACCATATTAACGATTCGGCCATATTTATTGCGAAGCATTTTTTGAATAAAAAACTGCGTTACATTAAAAAATCCGTTTAAGCTGGTATTCAATACACCGTTCCAGTCTTCTGGTGTCATCCACATAAAAAGACCATCTTTAGTAATTCCGGCATTGTTTACAATCGCTTCGACAATGGCTTCTGGATTTGCTTCCTGCCATTGTGTTAAGGTGTTTTGAACATCTTCGAAACTAGCGACATCAAAGCCTAAAATTTCTCCGGTTGCTCCTAATTTTTGTATTTCCTGAAGTGTTTCTTCGGCAGCAGTTTTGTTGGAATGATAATTAATTAGAATATGATAATCAGACTCAACGGCTAGTTTTTTACAAATAGCGCTTCCAATTCCTCTTGATCCGCCTGTTACTAATACACATTTCATTATATAAGCTTATTTCTTTTTCTTTGTTACTGTTTTGGTAGTCGTCTTTACTGCTTTTGTTTCAGCCTTGGCTTCTTGTTTTGGTTTTTCGGCAGGAGCATCATTTCTATAGTTTCTTTCTGATTTCGAAAATAATTCGGCATTTTCAAACCATTGGTTTCCTAATACCGTTCCGTCAGGTTTAAGAAATCCCCATTTTCCTTCGTTTTTTACTCTTGCCACACCATCAATAAATCCTTTGTCTTGCTGTACAAACATAGCAATAATGGCATTTGTAGTAATGCCGTATTGGGTTGGAATGATCAATTTTCCTGATTCATTGATGAATCCCCAGTTGTTTTCTTTTACAGGAGCTATTCCATTTGTACTAAAAACTTCTGCATCGCTGTAAGTAGGTTCAATTACGAAATCGCCTTTTAGATTGATGTATCCCCATTTTTTTCCCACTAAAACCGGAGCTAGATTTTTGGAGAAGGCTTTTCCTTTATCATAAATAGGAAGAATAGCCCAATTGCCTTTTAAATCAATGTATCCTATTTTACCGTTCTTTTTAGCATAAGTTAAATCTTGAGTTTCAAAATCCCAGATTTTTTCTGCTCCATCAACCGGAATAAATTTCCCGTCGCTTACAAGTCCGAAAGTTTTGTCTTTTCGCGCCCAGGTTGTTCCTTTAAAATAGTTTCCAATTTCGGCATAAACAGGTTCTACTAATTCCTTTCCGGCTGTATTTATAATTCCCCAGTTTTTGTTTAGTTCAACTCTTGCATAACCGTTTTCAAAAGGTTTGATCTGATCGTATTTTGGCTCTAAAACAACAGTCATTTTAGAATTGATTAAACCAATTTTATTTCCTTGTTTTATAAAGGCTACACCATCATTAAAATCAAATAATTTTTCAGAAGCAGGTGCTTTCTGGATTTCTCCTTTGGTATTAATATACACCCAGTCCTTATCTTTTTGCACAATTGCGATTCCGCTGTTAAAATCTTTGGCATTGTTAAACTCTGCCGGAATTATCCAGTTTCCTTTAGGGTCTATAAATCCCCATTTTCCACCATTTTCTACAGCTGCTAAACCTTCAGAAAAACTTTTGGCTGATTTGTATTGAGGTTCGATTTTAAAAGTTCCGTCTTTGGAAATATATCCAATTTTGGAGTTTTTTTTAACTAATGCCAGTTCTTGACTATTCACTAATTGAATACTTGCCAGAAGCAAAAAAATAAGTGTCTTTTTCATGATCTTAAAATTCAATATTTAATGATTAAAGCTAAAACTCTTTGGGGCATATTTTAATCGATAGAAAACGGTGTTTCTATGTGAAATCTTAATTGTTGATCAAATGATCTTTAACTTTTTGAACAAAAGGATACATTACCTGATCTTCCTTAAATGTTGGAATGATGTTTCTAATTTCGTCGTACCATTTTTTAGAAACAGATGAAATTTTATCTTTTTGTCCTAAATAATCGATTGCCTGAACGATAGTAATCATTTCGATTGCCAAAACTTCAAAAGCGTTTTCGATTACTTTTGAGGTAATAACAGCCGAGTTGGTTCCCATACTTACAATATCTTGATTGTCGTTGTTGTTCGGGATACTGTGAACATACATTGGGTTAGACAGCATTTGGCTTTCTGCTGTTGTAGAAGTAGCAGTGAATTGAACACCCTGCATTCCAAAATTGAAACCTAATGTTCCTAAGTTTACAAATGGAGGCAGTAATTCGTTGATTTTGGAGTTCAATAAATAATTCAATTGGCGTTCTGCCAGCATTGTTAATTTGGTAATAACAATTTTTAGTTTATCCATTTCAAGAGAAATATAATCTCCGTGGAAATTTCCTCCGTGATAAACGTGTTTGTTTTTTACGTCTATAATTGGGTTATCGTTTGCCGAGTTAAATTCGTCTTCCAGAATAGAAGCTACGTTATTTATAGTTTCTAAAACGGGTCCAAGAATTTGTGGCACACATCTTAATGAATAATATTCCTGAACTTTTTCTTTGAAGATTTCCTCGGTATTTTCACCAGAATATAAATGGTCTTCTCTTTTACGGATTAAAGTACTATCAGAAAGGTTTTTTCTCATTTGAGCTGCCACTTCCTGCTGTCCTTTATGACGTTTTGTTTGGTTTAATTCTTCAGAGAAATGATCATCATAAGCTTGAACCAATTCGTTGATAGCACAAGATGATTTTAATGACCAGTCTAATAATTTTTTAGCAAGATGAATATTTACAACGCCAATTCCGGTCATTACAGAAGTTCCGTTGATTAACGCCAGACCTTCTCTAATTTCTACCTGAATAGGTTTTAAGCCTTCAATTTCAAAAACTTCAGCAGTTGGTCTTCGGTCTCCTTTGTAGAAAACTTCGCCTTCTCCTATCAATACTAAGGCCAAATGCGAGAGCTGTACTAGGTCACCGCTCGCACCTACACCACCATGTTCGAAAATAAGCGGTGTGATATCTCTGTTGATTAACTCTGCCATTAAGTGAATTACGGAAGGATGAACTCCAGAGTTTCCTAATGAAAGTGTATTTAAACGAGCCAAAATTGCTGCTTTTGCACAAACTGAGTTTAATGGTTTTCCTGTTCCAGATGAATGGCTTCTGATTAAATTATATTGAAGTTGAATCTGATCTGACTCTTTAATTCGGTATTGTGCCATTGGGCCAAAACCAGTATTTACACCGTAGATTACCTTGTTTCCAGAGAATTCTTTTAAGAAATTAAAACTTTCATTTACGCGGTTTAAAACTAAATCGCTAATTGTAACTTTTTGATTTCCAAAGATTATGGATTCAAATTCGCTTAAACTTAAATATTCGTTAATTGTATTCATTAAATCGTTTTTGATTGTGCTAATTTAATTTTATTTATCAAAATAAATGTAGTTATTTTGATGATGGCAAATGTAGGTTAATAATTGATAATATTTTTATTATGACAAAGGAGTTTGTAGATGTTTTAGTCATCGGCGCCGGACCATCCGGATGTGTGTCTGCATCATATCTTCATAAAAACAATGTAAAGGTTAAAGTTGTTGAAAAAACAAAGTTTCCAAGACTGGTAGTCGGTGAAAGTTTAATTCCGCGAGTAATGGATCATTTTGCAGAAGCAGAGCTTTATGATGCACTTAATGCAATGAACTTCGAAAAAAAATTAGGAGCCCGCTTTATAAGAGGTGAGGAGATATGTGTTTTTGATTTCAGTAAAAAATTTGGTGAAGGCTGGGATTGGACCTGGCAGGTGCCTCGTGCTGATTTTGATAACACAATGGCCGAGGAAATTGTACGTAAAGGAATTGATTTAGAATTTGAAACAGAAGTTTTAGAAGTTTCTTTTGAAGGTAAAAAATCGAGAACAATTGTAAAAGATAAAGATGGCAATTTAAAAGAAATCCACGCTAATTTTATTGTAGATTCAAGTGGTTACGGCCGTGTTCTGCCAAGACTTTTAGATTTGGATACGCCATCAAAACTAGATCCGCATTCGTCTATTTTTACGCATGTTAAAGATATTAATAGAGAAGAAGGCGAGGAAGGAACTCAGATTTCATTTGATATTTTAGAAACAGAAGTTTGGCTTTGGGTAATTCCTTTCTCAAACGGAAATACGAGTTTAGGAGTGGTAGGGCCAACTGATTTTATTAATTCGCTTTCTGAAAATAAAGACAATGCAGAAGCTTTGCGAAATGCCATTCAGAAATCGGATTATTATATTAAAAGGTTTAAAGGAACTGAATTTCTATTCGAACCGGTAAAATTAGAAAACTATTCAAGAGCGGTAAAAAGAATGTACGGCGATGGTTTTGCTTTAACTGGAAATAGTTCTGAATTCTTAGATCCAGTTTTTTCATCGGGAGTAGCTTTTGCAACCGAATCAGGAATGTTAGCAGCGAAGCTTTACTTAAAAGAATCACAAGGAATTCCTGTTGACTGGGAAGTGGAGTTTACGCAATATATGAAACGTGGTATTGGGGTTTTCACAACGTATGTGCAAGAATGGTATACAGGAAATCTGCAGACGTTGTTTTTCCATCAGCCGGAAAATCCAGATGTGAAAGAAAAAATATGTTCAGTATTAGCAGGGTATGTTTGGAATGAAGAAAATCCGTTTGTAAAGAAACACGATCACGTGATAAAAAATATGGCGTATTTATTGAATATGCAAAAAGAACAAAGCCCTGAATAATCAGGGCTTTTTTTATGATCTTATTTATATGCTTTTTTCGCTATAAGTTTTGCCATAGATTTTGCTGTTTTAGCAAAACCTTCACCAATTCTTGACTCGTTGCTGAAATTGCTTCCCCATTGGTCACCTGGAGCTTCTTCGCTGGTGATTTCTAATAATACATTTGATTTATTAGCAGTTTCAACAAATTTTAAGTTGGTAGTTACTTTTGCAGGCTGCTTCATGATTCCAGCATCCCATCCTGGATAAATCCACACTGCTTTTACGATTAAAGTGTAAGGTGTTTTTAATCCTTCTTGAAAGTTTAAATCTTTTTTCTCTTTAGTCAACACGATGTTGGCAATTTCTAAGAATTTAGGCGACCAGATCTGATCTTTGGCTACAGCCCATTTTTTCTCCCAGATGTTTCCGTTTCCTTTTGCTTTTTTGTCTAAATCAGCTTTGTGCTCTTGGATATACTGAGCTTCAGATTTGTTTTCTTTCATCATAGTAAAATTACTATAATCAAATTCTACGTTAACTTCTTTCTGATCTTTTAAAAAGTCGAATTTTCCCTGAACAACATCCATGTCCTGAGCAAACATAGCTCCTGAAATAAGGAAGCATGCAATAATTAATTTTTTCATTGATTGGTTTTTTATGGTTTATTTTTGAATGGCTAAAAGTAAACAAAACGATCAATAAAATAATTTATTTCGTATTAAAATAATTATTAATTAAAAACAAAAAAGGACCTCATTTCTGAGATCCTTTTTCTTAAAGATATTGTTATTAAAACACTACCAGAATTTAACATAAAGTGCTACTATAATAAGTAATGTAATTACAATTAAAATGGTAGTTTGTTTCCGATAGCGCGGATTTGCAATCCGTGCCCATCCCAAATTTAACAAGTCTAATAGTAAAATTCCATCCATTTATAAAAACCAAAACTACAACTTTTTACGGTTGCAGTTTATATTCTTTGTGGGCACAGATTGCAAATCCGCGCGATCGTTGTCGATATATCTGCGCGATCGGGTCTAACTAACTAACTAACTAACTAACTAACTAACTAACTAACCTGCTTAAACAAATTGTTTAAAATTGAGGTACACTTTTTTCTACGCCTGTTTTCAAATAACATATAATGCCTAATATTTAGTATCAACTTAATAATTCAAAGCGGAACCTCTTCGTCCGCAATAAGTTCATCAAAAATTCTAAAATCTATTTTGAAAATAGACATTTTAAGTTTTGCAGAATCGGGGCACATGTTATTTTCCAAAACAAGAAATCCAGCAAAATCAAGGCTTGCCGCCTTTAGGTTCGAATCTGTATACGAAATATTATTAGAAACTCTTGTTTTTAAAAATATATAACTGACTTTAGTAGTATCTAATCAAAATCTCTGTTTCTGATATTGAAACAGCCGATACAGGGAGAGAGAATGTTCTGGGTGCTATTTTACTATTCTAATGATGCTTCATAGCAGATGCAGGAGAACTTGAGTTCTATTTTAACATTTTGGTACACTTTAAAGTGCTATAAAAGCAAAAGCCACTCCGTAATGAAGTGACTTTTTTTGATTCTGTCTATTCTGTAGGCAAAGATTAAAATCTATGCAATCTTTGTTGACATATCCGAGCGGTCGAGTTAATATCCTAATATTCTTTCTCTATTAAACTTTGCCATAAGAAAAGTAAAGCTGAAAGTCAAAATTATATATAGAACAACATAAAATCCTCCTTTCCTATCTTTTTCAAAGTTTTGCTCTAAAAATATTTTATTTTTAATTACAAAGAAATAATTACAAAGCCCTAGAAAAATTATTAAAGTAATCCCTAATGTTTTAGATGGAATTTTAGTTATTATATCATAAAAATTTAAAAACAAATAAATTGCAATTAAGTTTAATCCAATAAGGACTGTAGAAAAAGCTAATGTATAAATAACTACATTTTCTTTTTCAAACTTTTCGTAAAACATGTAAATTCTAAATAATAAGTAATAATAAATTTTCATAATTATTTTTTTGGTTTTTCAAATAATGTTTCACCTGTATAATATTCATAGCCAGCTTTGAAGACAGAATATCCTAAGCTGACTAGAGCTGCACCTGGTATTGGAAGAAGTCCAATAACTCCAAATGCGCCATCAAAAAAGGCTTCAGTACCACTGATTTGCCCAGTACCATATTGAACAGCAGTTGATAAAAGCCCAACACCACCCAATACTGCACCTGTACTTTTTAAACTACTAGATATTAATTTGGATGCTGGTGCTCCAGCACGAGCAAATTCACCAATTTTTGAATCTTTGATAGTTTCTGCAACAGTCAAAACATTTCCAACTACCGTGGCGTAGTTAGTCGCACTTGGTTCAAAAACACCTGTTCTCACAGATTTTTTTGAAGGCTCTTTTATGACAACTCCGTCTAAACTACTGGCTTGAGTCCATGTACCGTCTTCATTGCCTCGATAAGCTGTATTATCACTGTCATCAAAAGCCATTTCTCCTGCCGTTGCTTTTCGATTTGGCTCGATATCACTACTGCCAGCATCTCCTGCTATATATTCAGGTGCTCCTCTTGAATTAGTGCAACGTTCGCGCAGGCAGTGGATGCTCTTTGCGGGCACGGTTTACAAAACCGCTCTATCGCTGTCGATATATCTGTGTGATAGGTAAGGCAGAAGCATTTTAAGGCTTATTAAAAAACAAAAAACCAAAAACAAAGAGACGATGCTGGCCGTCTCTTTTTTTATTCAATAATTTAATTTTAATGTTCTTTTTCAGTTAGTTACATGGATATAATTATCAAAACATCTAATCTGTAATACTATCCAACTATTCAGATACTTTTCTAGAACCATATCTTTGAAGTAACAAAGATATCCATATCATAAGAATTACAACTAAAGTAATTGAGGCATAAACTTTATATCTATGATTCTCAATAAAAAATGTCAATTGAATAAAATCAATTAAATAATAAATCAAGATTGAAACCAAAATTACAATCAAAGTTTTTATAAAGCTATTTAAGTATTTATAGATAAAATATGAGCATATTATTGGGTATAAGAGTAGAGGAATTACGTTAATGTAAAAAAGTTTCATTGCTAAATCACCATAATTAATATTTTTTTGTTTCGATAGATAATAAAAATTATCATCTGAAAATATTAATATTAATACTATTAATATTTTTAAAAAACTTAAACTTAAATATCCTAAAATTGAGACTAGTATTTCTTTTATATTTTTTTTCATCTTTTATTATATATTATTCCCCAAGTGGTTTACTAAATATTTGTTCCATTTTACCCCAAAGTTCCTTATTTGTTTCAATATTTGTTTTTGACCTATCAAAAGAGTAATCTTTCATTTCCTGCGATGATTCTGAAAGTGTTGTTACACTTCTACTTGTATTAACAGACGAATTAGCGTTAGTTAGTACAAAATCTCCGTCTTCATTTGCTGAAACATTATACGAAGTTGAAGAATCAACTGTGGTTACTGAGACTTTATCTGATACTTGACCATCATCTGCAATTGAAACGGTTTCTGTTTTTTCACTTTTGTTATATACATAACTTGATGCATCTTTTGCTGATGAAACTTTATCTCCCTTAGAATTGTAGAAAGTACCAGAAACGTTTGTGGTAACAACTGATGCTGAATTACTAATATCTCCTGGGTCTGCAGTCTTAGCAAAATGAGCAGTTAAACCACCTAATACTGTATTTTTTGAAGTTGAATTTGCCGTTATTAATGTACCTGCAATATTACCTGTTTGAGTAAGTATTCGTTCACTTTTTCCACCAAAAAAACTTGAAGACATTTTCATATAACCGACTTGACCAACTCGGCTTATTTCTCTATTATCGTTTGGATTAGGTGGCGTACCTGCTAACATTCCGTCTGGGTCAACAAAATATACGGGATTATCAAGAGCGTAGGTATACGGATTAAATCTTCTGGATTTTTCCGCCAATGGATCGATATTCATCCATCGGCCAAGTGCAGGGTCATAATTTCTTGCACCATAATCGTAAAGGTTAAGCCCCAGCTCGTCTTGAAGCTCCTTTCCATTGTACTTATACTTATTCTCAACACCGGTTTTAACCGTATTATATCCTTCCTGTTTCAGCCCGAAAGGGTAGAAATTACTTTCTTCCTTAATGGCAAGGGTTTTGTCATAGCTTACACGCACATTGCCGAGATGATCTTTGTACTGGTAAATGTATTTATAGGCACCAGAAACAGGTTCAACGTAACCCTCAGCAGTTGGGAAAAATTTCAATGAACTATTATCATACTGGTAACCTCCCAGATAATCAGTGGTTGTAACACTTGCCGGTGAAGTAACCGTTACAATTTTCTGCACTTTCTGCCCTGCTGCATTGTAAAGATATACAATGTTTCCTGTTGTGGCAAAAGTAATTTTGGCTGGCAGGTTTAAGTGGTTGTAAGTTATAGAAGTAATATTTTTGTTATTGTCTTTAGTCATATTACCATTGGCATCATAGCTGTAATCATCTGCGGTGTTGGCTGCACTGTCTACAAAACCGCCTGCTTTGTAAGTGCCAGCGTTATCGGCTACTTTTGTAAGCTGGTTTAAACTATTAGCAGAACCGTAGCTGTAAACTAAATTATCAATTTGTCTGATAGAAGCCGCATCTCCATTACGAACCAGAGTCATAATGTTTCCGTTTTTGTCGTAAGTCAGGGTTTCGTCGTAGTAATTATTGATAGTTCCATTCTGTTTAAAAATTCCTGTTCTTAAACGATTTAAATTATCATATGCATATCCGTAACCTCTTATTATGGTTTCAGAGTTGCTGCTTGTCCAATACGTTTCTGAAATATTTCCATTATATAAAGCACTAACTCCTGCTGTAGTGGTAGTATTGTAATTGATCTTAAAAGCAAATAAATCTTTCGGGTCTCCGGTTTTAGAAAGCGTGTTTATATCATTTACGGCTGTCAGCCATCCTCGTATGTTATACGTGTAATCCACTTTCTGGGCTGGTGCTGCGGCTGTATTTCCTACTTTTTTAGAAACCAGCTGCCCTAATTCATCATAAGTATTAGCCGCAATTAATTCAACAGTGCCTCCATTTATCTGATGGGTCTGCGTAAGTAAACGGTCCTGCGCAGAGTAGGTGAAAACATCTTTAGTCGTTAGTTCAGTATCGGTGCTTAATCGTTTATGTCTGGTAATACTGTATTCGGTTTTCCCAGAAAAATCCAGTTTACTGTCGGTAAAGGTATAGCCTCCTAAATAATTAGTGGTGTAGGTTCTTACCGGTCTTGCTTTTCCGTCGTAAAAAGTAGCTGAAGTTTCTCCCAGCACAGCTGTGCTTGTTGTGGGAACCCTTGTCCATGAAGCTGCAGCAAGTCCTTTTATCTGTGCTGTAGTCAGTACAGTCTGTGTTTCTACTGCTGTGGGTACGGCAATAGCCGGCGTGCTTGGAAACGTATAGTTATCGTAATAATTAACCGTTAAAAGCTTGAAGACTGTAGGGGTCACAGCATTGGTATAATAAGCAGCAATGCCGTCTATAGTACCGCTGGTCTGTTTACTTTCGTTAATAACTGAAGCATTGTTCTGTGCAGTCTGCTGAGCGGTTCTCCCTGCCGGGGTTGCTTCGGTGCCTGCTGACCATCCGGTATATACGGGACGGTTGAAAGCATCATATTTTGTTATAAGCCACCCTGCAGAAGTCAAATCCGAGAATGGAGAATTGGCAGGTCCTGTCGCTACAACCCTGTCAAGTTTGTCATATACTATAAATTCCCACTGTTTTCCAGGCAGTTTTTTCTCGGCCAGACGGTTGCGGTAATCGTATTTGTACTGATAGCATAAGTTATCTAAAACAGTTTGATTGTCATTGTTGATAACCGCACTAAAGGTGCTTCCTGCCGCTGCATTAAAGCCAGGCAGTAACCTAATAGAATTGGAAGCTGTTAAGTTTAAAGGACCGCTTGCTGTAGTTACAACAGCGGTAGATGTTATATCAGCCTGCAGACTAGTGGAAGTCCCAATAATATCTGAAGCTTTCGGCGGGATTACATAGGTAAGGTTTCCGTAAAGATCATAGACATAATAAGTGTCGTGTTTCACCCCGGCATCGTAGGTTCTTTTTAAAACGATCTGTCCTTCTTTGTTTTTAAATTCCACTGTCGATCCATTTGCTTCAGAAGGGACAGCAGCAGTGTTTTCGTCATAAGTGACTGTTTTGCTGAGCTGTGATGGAGCATAATAAACATTTCCGGCCGCATTTCCTAAAGAAATCTCATATAGTCCCGTGGAAGTATTCCATGCTGTAACAGCTGTAAAATTCTTTACTTCATTGGCTGTATTGGACTGGTAGTCCATTTTTATTTCATGTCCCAAGCCTGATCTCCAGTCATTTCCCGGAGCGGCCTGCTTCAGGACACGGTTAAGCGGGGAAGCTTCGAGCTCCTTACGGCTGAAAGGATAATTGGTGGCCTCAAGAGCAGGGTTTCCGTTTAGCGAAGCATTTGGAGTGCTGTAATAAGACATCAGTTTAGTTTTAGCCGAGGCATCAAAAGCCATTCCGGTTGTTTCGGCTTTAAAAGGAAGGTATTCTTCAGGCTGTCTTCCGAAGCTGTCGTATTCGATATGTGTTACAATGTCTTTTCCTGCAGCAGACTGCTGTCCTGCAATTTTCTGCACAGGTCTTCCCAGTCCGTCGAAGTAAGTGACAGTCTGTGCAGCCTGTAAAATAGTTGGTGCAGTGATTTTAACAGCACTGGCTGTTTTATAGGTAACTGTTTTAATATAATTTTCGGTCTGTGTCTGGCTTTTTACCAATATAGGAAAGAAAACCAAAAGGAGTTTTAGTATGTTTTTCATATTGCTTCTGGTTTTACGGCTTGTAATTGTACTGGTTTTCTGTAAGCAGGTTTCCGTCTTTGTCTTTTACGGTTTCAAGTCTGTTAAAACTGTCATAGGTATAAGTAGTTTTCTCTCCTTTAGGATCTGTCACGGTGCTTATGCCAACAAGCGGTTTGTAGGTGTAAGTGGTCACCATGGCATTAGGAAATGCGGCTCTCAGGGCATTTAAATCGGTGATGAGAGCAGCCTCTGTACCGCTGTCAGATTTGGTCTGCAGATTGGCTGAGTAAGACGAAACCGCACTGTAAAGAGCGTTTTCAATTTTGGCAATAGGCTGTGTCTGTCCGTAGCCCCAGATCACTGAAACGGGGGTGCCGTTTTCAAGGGTGTACTGGATAATATTCCCGGCAGCATCATACTGGTCGAAAGTGATTTTTTTCTCTAGCTGTCCGATTGAAGATGCGGCTATATTGGGCAGTGCATTCGGGAATTTAGCGGCATAAACCGTTTTAGGCAGCAGCAAATTACCTGTCGAAGTGCTTCGGTCATAAATAGTAAGCTGTTCGGATAGTTTTGTTCCGGCTTTAAAACTCTGTGTGTCCAGAGGAGTGCCCACCATATTGGCTGTTATAAGCTGGCTTACAAATGGTTTTGCAGACATTTCAGGATCTTTGGCATAGAAAAACTTTTTCTCTATAGTTTCTGCATTAGAACTTGTGCTTACCTGTGAGGTCATCTGTTTATGGTTGGGGCTGCTGTAATTGTAGCTTACTTTGTTAGTATAGGGATTTAAGCCATTTTTATCGTATTCTTTAGTAGTAGTATCGGCTAAATAAGAAAAATAAGAAATGTATTTATACGGCATTATATTAAGATGTGCGATTGAAGCAATAGCTAAAATCTGTCCGTTAGTTTTGCCATAGCAGGGATGGTAAATATTAGTAGTCAAATTATTGGCACCTGGAGCAATACAAATGCCATTAGCATCTTTTTGATGAATGTGTAGAACAGAACAGTATTTTACAGTGTAATACTCTGTGATATTGCTTGTTGTACATCCGCACTGCGCCTGAGTATTAGTCGCAAAAATACCTGGAGCTGTGTTTAAAATAGCATAATTAGTTATGGTTGGATTATTGGTGTCTTTTTGATAATTATTGATTACTTCTTTTCTTAAAACATAGGCGGTTCCTTGTTTTTCGAAGGTCTTCGTATTAACTAAATTACCATTGTCCCAACCGATATTAGACCATGGAACATTTTTGAATTCTCTCTCTCCTAAGTAAATTTGTTCTCTGTAATCAGGGTTTATAGTAAATTCATTTTCTTCATAACCATTTTCAAAATTGGTGCCTTCGCTAACAGTTACATATCTGTAATAAACATTAGAACCCATTTCGTATAATGAATTTATACTGCTTGAATTTACTACAACGTCAAAAACGGTACAGCTTGAGTCGTTGGCATCTGAATTATCTGGGTGGTTGCTGAAATTGATATAGTCAGGAGTCTGAAACTGGATTCCTGATGAAATTGATGGCTGGTCAAACTTAGAATAAGCGTAATTTTTAACTACCGGAGAAGCAGATGCATTAGGATAATCTTTAGTAAATTTAACTCTTGATCCTCCTGTCGGGATATTAGTATTGATTATCTGGGAATTTCCATCATAACATTCAACTGCTATGAAACTGTGTATGCAGTTATAATAATTATATAACTTAACAATATAGTTTTTGTTTTTTTGAACCGTAAAATAGTAAGGTCTGCCTGCATCAGAAGTCAGCATTAAATCTGTTGTTCCTCCTAAGTTTGTTCCATAAGCACTATATTCAAAAATTTCAACATAGGCATTATCTTCTACACAAAATACAGTTACATGCCCTTTATGGTGGTTCCCTCCTGTATCAAAAGAAGAATCACAATTGTCAAAACCTGTCCAGCCAGTAATTTTTGCTGTGTACGCAAATTGACCAGTAACAGTAGTAGTAATTTCCTTTCTTCTTTCTTCATCATTATTATCCAAAACAAGTGTTTTACGAAGTAATGGAGGAAGTACAGTTTGTGTGCCATAATAAGTGTTTGATTCATATTCGAATTCAGTATATCCTTTTGTTGGATACGTAATTTTTTTTAATAGGCCAATTTGTGATGCACTTTGATTAATTTCTTTGTTTGCATAAGTATAGTTATAATTTTCAAAACCATATCCTACTGTTTTAGGGACAAGCGAACTATTGTTTGCTGCATTAAAAAATCCCCAGTGATCCTGGCTTTTTGATAAACGCTGAGGAAAGTTTTCTGGAGTTACATAACCGAAAGCATAACTGTTTTTGTCTTCAAGAAAATGGAACCCGCTTAAGAATATTCTTCTGTTTGGAGTTACCAAATAGTTAAAGTCAATTTTTTCTATTGTATTAGAGGTTTTATCTTGTACAGTAATGGTTTTAACAACATCATCCGGTTCTCCCGAAAGATCATTTATTATATCTTCAGTTGTAAAAGTAACAGAACCATTTGCAAGATTGTTGCTGGTAATAGATTTTAAAATTTTTCCAATTATTCTGGTTTGGTGCGAATAAATTCCGCTTATTGTAATAGGTTTTGAATAACCCTGTCCAGGGGCACAGGTTTGATTATACGGAAACGATCTAGATGCCTGCTGGCTTTCTGATTGTATATAAGTTTTGCTTAAATCATCATAATTAAAATATACTTCATCTCCTTTCGGGTGGACAATTTTAGTTAAATACCATCCGGTTGCTTTTACTGTAGGTGGAGCATGACTTCCGCCTTGAGTTCTTAATGAAGTATATTCCACTTCGTTGAAAAAATAAGAAGTGCCATCTGGAGTAGTAGCCGAAAAAGTAAAGATATCCTGTCCAACAGTATTGATTACATCTATTCTTAAATCTGTTTTTTCCAGAAAAACAATCCCATTGTTGGCATCAATGTAAAATTTTCCAGAATGGCCAGAAAAATTGAATACAAATAGATCTCTTTCACTGTCTTTTCCAAAGTTTTCACCGTATAAATTAAAATAAATATTGACTAGTGCATTAGATTTATTTATTGCCGAAATATCAAAATGTTTCATAGGGAAATCGTCTATAAAATCATCTTCAAGATTTCTTACGATGCGGGTAATCATTCCGCCTCCAATAAGGTTCCAACCCAGCCCGGTTCTTCCGTTAACTTCATCTACTTTAATTCCGGTGCTGGAATAATTTAAACTAAACGGAACATTGATATTGGTTGTTTTATAGGTAAAAAGAGGAATCTGTATATTGGGCGATCCCGTTGACATTCCTATAGGAGTGTTTCCATATTTTACAAATTGAAACGCCGAAGGGGATGGAGGCGTTATATTCGGTAAGAAATTAGTGTTAGCTTCCTGCGCTTGAATAAAAACAGGTGCCAAAATGATAAGAATAAAAAGTAAATAGTTTTTTTTCATTTGGTGATGTGAATTTGCTGGCAAATCTAAAGGATTTCGTATTTAAATTTTTACGTCTTTACTCATTTTGCAGATTTTTTTTCAATCACTTCAATATTGTAAGAAAAAAATTATTTAATTTAAAACATCACGAAAGTATATTCATAATATTTCAAAAAAATAAAAGGATTAAGATACAGAAAATGTACTGCTGAAAAAGTGTGGTTATCCTTTATCACAGCTGTTGTTTGCGGGGAATTAATATCCGTAGAATAATTCAATATCTGCAAAATAAGATAGTCTGTAAAATATTGAAAAAAATAAAATTGACTAAGAAATTAGATGTTTTTTTGAGGCTATCTTTTTTTAAAGACTCTATAACACTCTTGAACTATAATATTAAAAAAGGACCCCATTTCTGAGATCCTTTTTTCTTAAAGATATTGTTATTAAGACATTACCAGAATTTAACATAAAGTGCCACTATAATAAGTAATGTAATTACAATTAAAACGGTAGTTTGTGGTTTTACTTTGAACATTCCAGGTTCTGTTTCGAACGCTTTTGGGTTCACTTTTGGACCAGCAAAACTCATTAAAATCATTACTAACATAGTGAAGAAGAATGATAATCCCATACAAATGTGGAACGGAATTTCGAATCCACCTTTTCCGTTAGGATATGCTGTATATAAAAGTGTGTCGTTTCCAAATAATGCCGGAGCATATTCGTTGAATAAAACAGATAACACGAATCCTAAAATTACACCTACAATTGCAGCTGAACCAGTAGTTCTTTTCCAGAACATACCAAGGAAGAACATAGCAAAAACCCCAGGGCTGATGAATCCAGTATATTTTTGGATGTAAGTGAAACCACCAACACCACCAATACCTAAAATGTCATTCCATGTAAATAATACGGCTAAAAGCATGGCTGCGAATACGGCAAAACGTCCAATATTTACTTGTTGTTTTTCACCAGCGTCTTTTTGGATGTATTTTTTATGTACGTCTAATGTATAGATAGTTGAAATACTATTTACTTTTCCAGCTAATGAAGCTACAATCGCAGCTGTTAATGCAGCAACAGAAAGACCTTTTAATCCTGTTGGCAGGAATGTTAATACAGCAGAGTAAGCCTCATCTTTTACGCCTCCTTCTAATTGAGGTAAATGTCCGTTTGTATATAAAACATAAGCAGCAATGCCTGGTAACATTACAATAAGCGGCATTAATAATTTCAACATACCAGCAAACAAGATACCTGTACGTGCTGTTTGTAAATCTGCACCAAGTGCTCTTTGGGTAATGTATTGGTTACATCCCCAGTAGTTTAGGTTGATGATCCAGATACCTGCTGCGTAAGATAGTAAACCAGGGAAAGTCAAATATTTGTCGATCTCTAATTGAGAAGATGTTGGAGTTGGTTTTGGAATAATCATTTTGAAATGATCTGGCGCTTCTCTCATCAAGACTTTGAAGCCTTCGATCGCATTTTGACCAACACCAAATGATTGGCCAACTGTTGTTAAGGCGATATAAGAAGTTACCAAACCTCCGATAATTAAAACGGCAACTTGAATAACGTCTGTATAAGCAACCACTTTCATTCCTCCTAATGAAATTAGCAAAGCAAAAACTGCTAAACCAACCATAATAACATGAAGATATTCTCCTCCGGCAAGACCGTTAATGGCAACAGCTCCTAAATATAAAATAGAAGTCAAGTTTACAAAAACATATAAAAACAACCAGAAAACAGCCATAATAAGTGCTGTTGATTCATTGTAACGGGTTTTTAAGAATTGAGGCATCGTGTAAATCTTATTTTTAAGATATACAGGTATAAACCAAACTGCAACAATAATAAGTGCAACAGCGGCAAGCCACTCATAGGCAGCAACAGCGATTCCTAAAAAGAAACCTTCACCACTCATTCCGATGAATTGCTCTGCAGAGATGTTAGAGGCGATTAATGAAGCTCCAATAGCCCACCAAGTTAAGTTACCTTCGGCCAAAAAATAAGCCTTTGCGTCGTGTTCATCTTGTTTACGCTTGCGGTAAACAGTGTAACCGTACACAGAGACTACTATAAAATAGATAATAAAAACCGCATAGTCTGCGAAAGAGAGGTTCTGGTTCATTGTTAATAGTATTTTAGATAATTAGTATAAGGTGATTGTTTGTTTATTTTTGAAAATGGTTTTAATGTGGTTATATCTGGTTAAAAATGAAATATGTGTTTTTATTCTGTTATTTTTTTATGAAAACACGAACAGAAGCCAAATTTAAAATAAAAACTGAAAAAACTATCATTTTAAATGTGTTTTTTACATTTATAGAAGAGTAATTCTGTTAAATTTTTAAATCGGCCCTGTTATTATTCTATAATTAGTCGATTTTCACGGCACTTTTATAGTGTACTTCTGATTGTTGTCTTAAAATCTCAGCACTTTTTTCTGGTGTGATGTCTCTTTGTGATTCTCCCATCATTTCATATCCTACCATGAATTTTTTTACAGTAGCCGAACGTAACAATGGTGGGTAAAAATGCATGTGGAAATGCCATTCAGGATGATCAAAACCATCTGTAGGAGCTTGATGAATTCCTGAAGAATAAGGAAACGAAGTACTAAATAAGTTATCGTATTTAATCGTTAACTGTTTTAAGATTTTGGCGAAAGCCTTCACTTCTTCAGCATTAAAACTTGTTATTTTACTGATTGCTCTTTTGCTCACAATCATAGTTTCATAAGGCCAGATTGCCCAGAATGGAACTAGTGCTACAAAATGATCGTTTTCGATTACAATACGGCTTCCTGCTTTTAATTCGGCCTGAACGTAATCTTCCAATAATGTTTTTTGGTTTTTATCGTAATAGGCTTTTAAGCTGTTGTGTGTTTTTTCAACCTGAGTTGGCAATGAAGATTGTGCCCAGATCTGCCCGTGTGGATGCGGGTTGCTGCAGCCCATTACACTTCCTTTATTTTCAAAAATCTGAACGTGGTTGATGTATTTGATATTTCCAAGATCAGTGTATTCTTTCTGCCAGGTTTTAACAATGTTTTCGATATCGGCAACCTCCATTTCCGGAAGTGTAAGATCGTGTCTTGGAGAAAAACAAACCACTCTAGAGATTCCCTGTTCTGGTTTTGCTTTAAAAAATGTATGTTTAATATCTTCTTCAAAAATAATTTCGTCCTGTTTCATGGCGGCAAAATCATTGTCAAAAACAAAACTGTTTTTGTAATCAGGATTGCTTACGCCGTTTGCACGAACATTTCCCGGACATAAATAACAAGTCGGGTCATATTTTGGAAGAGATTCAGTCGAAATAGTTTCGTTCTGTCCCTGCCAAGGACGTTTTGCACGATGAGGTGAAACTAAAACCCATTCATTAATTAAAGGATTGAAGCGTCTGTGCGGATCTTCGTTAATGTCAAAATTTTTCATTGTGTTGCTTTGGTTTTAAAGTAATGTTGTTCCGTTTGAGATTTTTACATCATAGAATTTTAATTCAATTCCAAATGTATCTAAATAAAGATTTGAAAACTTACTTTTTACCTCATTTTCGTGACCTTTTTTAATTAAATTAATGGTACAGCCTCCAAAACCGCCTCCCATCAAACGAGAACCAATAATAGCATCATCTGCTTTAGCCGTATCTACCAGCATATCAAGCTCTTCGCAGCTTACTTCGTATTCCTGAGATAAACCATAATGGGTGTCAAAAAGCAATTGTCCTAATAATTCTATATTTCCTTGGTCCAAAGCTTCACAGGCTTTTATCACACGATTGATTTCTTTCACGACAAAATGAACACGGCTGAAAACTTTTTCAGTCATTTTATCCTTAAGACTTAAAACCTGTTCTTCCGTAGCATCTCTAAAACTTTT
Source organism: Flavobacterium endoglycinae (assembly GCF_017352115.1). NCBI lineage: Bacteria > Pseudomonadati > Bacteroidota > Flavobacteriia > Flavobacteriales > Flavobacteriaceae > Flavobacterium > Flavobacterium endoglycinae. Next base: position 2,418,988 of record NZ_CP071448.1, on the reverse strand, counting down.
AACTTCTGGGAAATGGCTTTTAATAATCGCTAAACCTTGTTCACATTCGATTCTGCGTGTGTTGTATTCCGATGTAAAAAGCGAATGTTTTACATTGCTATCAAACAAAATCAGCGAATAATCTTTGAAATCTGCGTTGTGATATTCAAAATCCAAAGTATTGCAATCCAGTTTTATCACTTTATTGTCAAGACCGTGAACGCTCGAAAACTGATCCATGATACCACAGTTGATACCAACCCAGTGTTCTGCTTTTTGTCCTAATAATGCTATGTCAACTTTCTTAATATCCAAATCAAAAAGAGATTTAATTCCGAAAATAGTACCGCATTCTAAAGCAGCTGAAGAAGACAATCCTGAACCAACTGGAATATTACTGCTGAAAACACAGTTAAAACCTCTGAACGAAAATCCGTTGTCTTGCAGCTGTTTAATAACACCGCGGATGTAATTTGTCCAAACCACATCGCTCAATTCCACTTTTTGAGTCAAATCGATTTCAAATTCTTCATTTAAATCAATCGCAATGATTTTTGAGGTGTTGGTATTATTTTTTTCGAAAGCAAAACAAATTACTTTATCAATAGCCGCAGGTAGAACATAACCGTCGTTGTAATCGATATGTTCTCCAATAATATTAATCCTTCCTGGAGAAAGAACCACTTTTTCAGGAGCAGATCCGAAAGACTTCTCGAAAAAAGCAGTAGTGTTTTGTATTAAAATCTCATTCATTTTTTTGTAATTGGTGGTTAGCAGTTAGCTTATATTTTCGAATTTATAAATTGTGTTTTGAGAGTAGATTTCGCCTTTTTTTAAAACAACATTTGGGAAATGTTCCTGATTAGGCGCATCTGGAAAATTTTGTGTTTCAAAACAAATACCGCTTGTTTTGTGGTAAACCGTATCGTTTTTTCCTTTTAAAACATCAAAACAATTTCCGCCTACATATATATGTACACTTGGCTGATCTGTATAAACATTCATTTTCAGATTGTTTTTGGGACTGAATAAAGTCGCAACCGCTTTTTCGGTTTTGGCAATGGCAAACGAATTATCAATAGATTCAGGACAATTTTGAGGTGTTCTGAAATCAAATTTATGATGGTGTAGATCTATAAATTTTCCGGTTGGAATATTCTTTGGATCTGTTTCTAATATTTTTTCTGAATCAACAAATACCTTTTGATCCAGAACATTGCCTTCATGACCGTCCAGATTAAAATAACTGTGATGTGTTAAATTAATAATCGTATCTTCAGTTGAAACCGCTTTGTACTCAAGTTTTAGTTCATTTTCTTCAGTTAAGATATACGTAAGATCAATCTGAAGTTCACCTGGATAATTTTCGTCACCATCTGCACTTATTAAGGTGAATGTGATAGAAGGATTTTCTCCAGAAGTCTGATTAGTAACTGTCCATTCTTTTCGTCCAAAACCATTACTACCGCCATGAAGCGAATTACCATTATTATTTTTGGCTAATTGGTATGTTTTATCATTTAATGTAAAAGTACCGTTCTGGATTCTTCCTGCATAACGGCCAACCGTAGTTCCAAAATAAGGAGCACTTGGTAAACTATAAGACTCTAAATACAATTGCAGCGAATCAAAACCCAATACAACATCAACTAGATTTTCTTGAACAGGAACTTTTATAGAAGTTACCGTTGCACCATAATTGGTGATTTCGACCTTCATTTTGTTTTTGTTTGTTAATTCAAAAACGAAAATTTCCTTTCCATCTGACATGAATCCAAAAGATTTCGGATTAGATGTGTGCTGAAAATGTGATTTATGTTTTATTTCCATGTAATTTTTGCCAATAGTGAAATCCAAAAGTAAAAACATCTTTCATTTTTACATACCAGTACCTACCAGTTTTGTATATTTGACCCAAAATTTTTCTTTTTATGAATATCATTTCAATTCAAAACAATATTGGTCTGCCAAAATATAAGCAGATAATTCTTTCAATTGAAAAAGCGATTGAAGAAGAAAAACTTATAAAAGGCGACAAATTACCATCGGTAAACAAGGTGTGTCTGGCATTTTCACTATCGCGAGATACGGTTTTATTGGCTTATGAAGAACTGAAAAAACGAGGCATCATTTACGCCATTCCTGGAAAAGGATATTACGTTAAAAGCGTTGAAATCACTATAAAACAAAAGATTTTTTTGCTTTTTGATGAACTCAACAGTTTTAAAGAAGACATTTATAATTCGTTTTTAAACAATATTGGAAAAAATGTTCAAGTCGATATTTTCTTCCATCATTTTAACAGCGAAGTTTTTCAAAAACTCATAAATGACAGCAACGGTAATTACACGAAATATATTTTGATGCCCACGAATTTGAAAAATATTGTTGCGTCGATAAAAACCCTACCAGTAGCCGATGTCATCATACTAGATCAGACTAATCCGGATTTAAAAATGTATCCGGCCATTTATCAGAATCACCAAAAAGATATTTTTGAAGGATTGTTGAAAGGAAAAGAAAAATTAAAACACTATAAAAAACTTATTTTGATCTTTCCGGGTTTTAGAGAACCGCTTGGAATGAAAAAGGGTTTTGAAGATTTTTGTTCCGAATATCATTTTAAATCGGAGATTATTACCGAATTTACAAACAGAGAAATCACGACAGGAGATCTGTATGTAATTCCAAATGACCGTGATTTGGTAAAAGTAATTGAAAAGGCGAGAGACCAAAACCTAAAACTAGGAACCGACTTTGGCATTATATCGTATAATGAAACTCCTTTAAAGAAAATTGTTGCCAGCGGTATTGCTACTATTTCGACCCATTTTGAAGCGATGGGAAAAATTCTGGCCGAAATGGTGCTTAAAGGAAAGAAGGAACAAATCGAAAACAAGTCGGCCCTTATCATAAGGAATTCATTATAGAAAGACTTTTTCGCGAGGTATTATTTACATCACAAACATTCTGCTTTTTGTTTGAAAAAATGATGAATAATTAATTAAAAAAATAAGAATACAAATTCTTGTTTTAGACCAATTATTTTGCTTACATTTGCAAATGTAATTTTTACACTTATTAATTATTTAAATGTTTTGACGATTAATGTTCATAATGATCGTTTAAGCAAAAGGTTAAAAGATAATAAATTTTGTTTATTTTTTTTAATAGTAGTTTTATTGAAGAAAAAACCCTGAAAGTTGTGGATTTCAGGGTTTTGTTTTTTATAGATTTAGTACAAAATCATTGAGTAATTTCTCTTCATATTTTTCCTTATTAAAGGTATATAGGTAAGAGCCTTTTCGAGACGACTGCATGTCTTTTTCATCCAGTTTGTTAAGAATCTCCAGAGAATTTATTTTACTGATGAAATTTCTTTTGTCTAATTCCTTGCTCAAAATGGCTTCATATAATTCTAATAACTGGCGCATCGTGAATTTTTCCGGAAGCAATTCAAACCCAATTGGTTTTATTGACGTTCTGTAACGAAGTCTTTTTATGGCATTCTGAAGCATTTCGTTATGGTCAAAAATCAAACTTGGCGTATCATTAATTGGAAACCATTCTGCATGATAATTTTTGATTAATTCGGCATTATGATTTTCAATATTAATCAATGCATAATATGAAACCGAAATAGTTCGTTCCACCGGATCACGATCGATTTCACTATAAGCATATAACTGCTCCATATAAATATCGTTTAACCCTGTATAAGTATTTAGGATTCTAATTGCAGCATCGTCTAGAACTTCATCTTTTTTTAAGAATCCCCCAATCAAAGACCATTTTCCCTTTTCTGGCTCGAAATCCCTTTTAATTAAAAGGATTTTTAGACCTTCATTGTCAAATCCAAAAATAATACAATCTACCGCTAGTAAAACCTTATCGGCAGAGCTATAACTGTTTAGCATATTTAATATTTTATTGGTAAAGATATAAACTTCCTGATTTGTTTCATAATTAATTAATGTAGATTTTACACTTACATAAATAGACTGCTCAAAAATAAGGTTAAAAAAATGACTTTTTTATACAAAAATACCTTTCATTTTTCTTTTTTAAGATTATTTTAAGATAAAAACAGGATAGGCAAGGATAGTTTTTTAAAAAAAGATCGAATGTTTATGTAAAAAGATACAAAAATAAACAGTCCTTTTCCTTCAAATATAATTAATTTTTAAATTCAAATACTTAAATAACAGTCAATTTATCATTTTTTTTCTCCATCGTATTTTTTGATTAAAAAAGGAGTTTTTGATTAAAAGTGTATTTTTTACACAATTAATTCATAAAAAACCTTGATTTTTTTGAAAAATATATCAATTCTAAAATGTGTTTTAAACACTTAATTTACGATATGTGTTTTTTTTGCAATGTTTTTTTGTGATATTAATTTGTTTTCGTGTTTTTTTTTTAGTTAAATTTACAAATGTAAAATTAACACTTATTATTAAACCACTATCCAACCTTAAACTAACCACTTATGATTACAAACCCGCAATTAATTTTGTATGGCAATTTTTTATTGTCAAAAAAACATTGGATTACAGCATTATTAATGCTGTTATTTTCTGTTAATCAAATGTCGGCTCAAGGCAAAACGATTAATGGAGTTGTTACATCGGCACAGGATAATCTTCCTCTGCCGGGTGTGAATATTATGATAAAAGGAACCAAAACAGTAGCCACAACTGGATTTGATGGAGAGTATTCGATTAAAGCATCTCCAAATGATGTTTTAGTGTATTCATTTATAGGATTTCAAAACAAAGAAATAACCGTAGGAAGCCAGTCTAAAATAGATGTCGCTTTGGGAGAAGATACCAACAAACTGAATGAGGTAGTCGTGATAGGTTACGGTTCGCAGAAAAAAGCCGACTTAACAGGATCTGTAAGTGTCGTAAACTTAGAATCGGCGAAAAAAACAGTAACGTATGATGCTGCAAAAATGCTTCAAGGACAGGTTCCGGGTGTTACTGTACAATCATCTGGTGAACCTGGAGGATTTGTAAATGTGAAGATTAGAGGGATAACTTCTTTCAGTAATAACAATCCCCTTTTTGTAATTGACGGAATCATGGTTGACTCTCCTTATGATTTTGCTCCGGGAGAAATAGAATCGATGCAGGTTTTAAAAGATGCTTCTTCGGCTGCGATTTATGGAGTGCGCGGTGCAAACGGAGTTGTAATCATTACCACCAAAAAAGGGAAGGCCGGAAAAATGGATATCAAATTCAAATCAATCGTGGGTCTTCAAAATGTTGCTAAAAAATGGGATGTTACAGACCGCGTTGGCTATCAAAAAATTACAAGCGAAGCAGAACGTAACCGTGATATCAGAGCCGGAGTTCCAGTGAGTATTGCTCCAGGAAATGATCCGAACAGTCCGTCTTATATTTCGAATGTAAATACAGATTGGCAGAAAGAAGCTTTTCAAACTGGTGTGGTACAAAATCAGGCGCTAACGTTTAATGGCGGTGCAGAAAATTTAGCCTACAGCTTTAATGTTGATTACTTTAAAAACACAAGTTATATCAAAACGCCGCAGGACTATGAGAGGCTTTCAACCAACTTAAATTTGAATGGTAAAAAAGGAAGATTTAAATATGGTGCTAAAATAGCCTACACACAATCTGATAAAGAAATCTTCAACGAATACAACGCAGGACAAACGGTTATCAGCGATATCTTGGGAGCGGTACCAACGATGCCAGTTTACGATCCGAATAGATTAGGAGGCTATGGCGGTACAGACAACTTGACTCAAAGAGCCATTTCAATGAATCCAATTGGATACAACAACCTGATTGATAATAACGGAAAAAGAAACCGTTTCATAGGAGACGTTTGGGGAGAAGTTGAAATCGTAAAAGGTCTTAAATACAAATTAGATGTAAGTTACGATAGAACCGACTGGCAGAACCGAAAATTTATTCCGCCAAGTGATCTAGGATGGTATTATATTACGACAAATGATGAAGCATCTTTAGATATTTCAAATGGAAATGAATTAAGAACATTCCTAAACAATTTACTAACCTATGAAGTGACGCTTGGCAAACATAAAATTGATGCTTTGGCAGGATGGATTCAGGAAAAAAGAGAGAATTACAACCACTGGTCAAGAGGTGTAGGATTTACTCCGGGAGAAATTCCAATGGTACAATATGCAGATTCAAGAGATGCGGGTGAATATAAATTTACAATTACTGGAATTTCATACATCAGCAGATTAAACTATTCTTATGATGACCGCTATTTGGTACAGGCAAATTTTAGACAAGATAAAACCTCTCTTTTCAGTAAAATTAATAATTCAGCAAACTTTTACTCTTTCTCAGGAGGATGGAAAATCAGCAACGAAAAATTTATACACTTACCATTATGGGTGAGCAATATTAAACTTCGTGGAGGTTACGGAACAATTGGTAACAATACCATTCCTCAATATTTCTTTGCCACAACCGTAAACAGTTTTGCAGGATACGATTTTAATAATCAGCTGGCACCGGGAACAACAGTAGTTAGTTCGTTAGATCCAAATGTTCACTGGGAAAAATCAACAAACTCAAATGTTGGAATTGAATTAGGATTCTTAAACAACGATTTACAATTTACAGCAGAATACTTTATTAAAAAATCAGATGATTTACTACTAGGTGTACCGCTTCCATATTCTACAGGTGCTTTTCCGGCGAGTATTACAACAAATGCAGGATCTATGAAAAACTCAGGAGTAGAGTTTACAGCGTCGTACAGCAATCATCATCGTAAATTTAAATATGATATTTCAGCCAACTTTGGAACACTTAAAAATGAAGTAACCAAAATTGGTGTAAACGGAAACCCTATTTATGGAGCAGTTTCTAAAACAGAAGTAGGAAGATCTGTAGGAGAAATGTTTGCTTGGGAAGCCATTGGAATTTTCCAAAATGCAGCTGAGGTAGCTTCTTCTCCAAAACAAACAGGTGCTGCGCCGGGTGATGTGAAATTTAAAGATGTAAACGGCGATGGACAAATTACAGATGCCGATAGAACTTTCCAAGGAGTAACCATTCCTAAATATGGTTTTGGATTAAATTTCAGCGCTTCGTATTCCAACTTTGATTTTTCAATGTTTTGGCAGGGAGCTGGCGGCAACAAAGTATTCAATGCAATGTACCGCAATTTGATGATCGGACAATATACAAATCATCATACAGACGAATTAAATTATTGGACACCAACAAACACCAATACTAATATTCCTGCTCCCGTTATTGGAGATCCAAACGGAAATGCAAGAGATTCTAACCGATTTATTGAAAGCGGTGATTACGTGAAGTTACAAACCATGGAACTTGGTTATAACATTCCGATAAAAGATAAATTTATTCAAAAAGCAAAGGTTTACCTAAATGGACAAAATCTGTTGATTATTTCGAAATACAAAGGATATGATCCAGATTTTAACAGCGACGGATTGATTTCGAGAGGATATGATGCAGGATCTTTCCCAAACCCAAGAACAATTTCTTTAGGAGTAGAAGTAACATTCTAAGCAGGTTTAACCATTTAAAAACGTATTAAAATGAAATATAAAATATTCAATTATATAGCAGTTTTCTTTTCGCTTGCTTTGGTAACCACAAGCTGCGTAGACAATGAAGACTTAGAACAGCTTGATCCTAATAATAATGCAGTTGATTCTTTCTGGAAGTCAGATGAAGACGCTTTGCAAGGAATAAATGCTGTGTATGGAAGTTTATTAACAGATGGTACTTACATGAGAAGTACACCATTGTTACTCGATGCAAGAGCAGATGATGCTCGTACAAATAGTCCTTGGGGTTCCATGTACAATGCAGGACATTTTAACTCAAATGTAGCCGACGCTTCTATTTATGGCTGGGCTTACGAAACCTATTATCAAGGAATTTACAGAGCTAATCAGGTATTGACAAACGTTCCAGGAATTGATTTTAAAGATGAAGCTTTAAAAAACAGAATCTTAGGACAAGCTTACTTTTTACGAGGGTTGTATTTATTTCATGCCGTAAATCTGTTTAAAAATGTGCCTCTTCCAACAGAATTAGCCGTTTATTATCCGCAGAAAACACAAGAAGAAGGTTGGGCGCAGGTTATTGCCGATTTTAAAGCCGCTGCCGATTTACTGCCAAACACTTATGATGGTCTTTCTGGATTAGATGGAGGACAAAAAGGACGTGCAACAAAAGGCGCTGCATTAGGATATTTAGGAAAAACCTATTTGTTTATTAAAGATTTTACAAACGCCAGAACCACTTTTAAACAAGTTATAGATTTAGGAGTATACTCTTTGGTAGCGAATTATAGAGACAATTTTACCACAGCTAATGAAAACAATTCAGAATCTCTTTTTGAAGTACAATTCAGCAGAGATGCCGGAGGAGTAGATTTAGGCTGGGGAGGTGCACCTGCATCAGGATGGGGAAAAACTTCTGCAAGAGCAATTACCTATGCTCCTCGTGCTTTTGGATGGACAGACGTGCAGCCAACATGGGCATTATTCAACGAATTTAAAGAAGAAAAAACAAAAACGGGAGGAGATGATCCGCGTTTAGAAGCTACTATTTTCTATAACAAACCGGGCGGTATGCAATTGTATGGAAAAGATTTTGCCACATTTTATGCTTCAAGCCCAGCCGATTTAAATGATTTATTCTGCAGAAAATACCAAAACTCTGACGGTCAATTTGCAGACGAATACGACTGGCGTTCTGGTATCAACGAACGTTTATTACGATATGCAGATATTCTTTTAATGTATGCCGAATGCTTAAATGAAACAGGCGATACTCCGGGAGCTTACACTTATATCCAAATGGTAAGAAACCGAGTAAACCTTCCAGACCTGTCAGTTACAAAACCCGGAATGACTCAAGATCAAATGAGAGAACAGATTGGTCACGAAAGATTCTTAGAATTTCCGCTTGAAGGACACCGTTTTGATGACATCCGCCGCTGGGGCTGGTTGGATAATCCAACGAAATTAGCTTGGTTAAAAGCCAGAGATGCCGAATTCAATTCGTATACAAAAGGAAGAGAATACTACCCGATTCCGCAATTAGAAATGGATAATAATCCGGGAACTGTTCAAAATGAGAGTTATTAAGTTTACCGTCTTAGTTTTCAGTGGCAGTAACGGTATACTGTGTCTGAAAACCGAGACTAAAAATATTTGAGTTAGTTAAATACCTAATATCATGTGAAGAACTAAACACTTCACATGATATTATTCCTTACGATTTGGAATACAAGAAAAGTAATTTTTTTAACAGTAACTAAAATTAGAACAATGAAAACAATTATAAGTTTGGTTGTATTGGCGATATTATTTGGGAGTTGTCAAAATGAAGAGATAGTCCCAACAGAGCAAGCAGCAACAGCTGTAAATACTCAGGATTCACAGGTTACTAATTTAACAGCCAAAACAGTCAGCGGAAATGTGCCATCGCACGATCCGAGTACGATTGTAAAAAGCGGTGTTAATTATTATGTTTTTACTACGGGAGATAATATTCCAATGACGTATTCAACCAATTTAACCAGCTGGACATGGGGAACATCTGTTTTTTCATCAACTCCAAGCTGGATTACAGGATATGTTCCAGGATTCGTAAAAACGTTCTGGGCGCCAGATGTTGCCTGGTTCAATAACAGATGGAATATGTACTATTCTTGTTCTACATTTGGTTCGGCGACATCAGCAATTGGATTGGTGACAACACCAGCCATTTCGCAAAGCGCAGGAACAACTTGGACAGATAGAGGCGTTGTCGTTTCTTCCTCATCTTCCTCAGATGTCAATGCCATCGATCCCTCTATTTTGGTGGATGGAAGCAATGTTTATATGGCTTATGGCTCATGGCATGCGGGTATTGGAGTAATCCAAATTAATCCTTCAACAGGAAAAACAACAGGAAGCAGAACCATTGTTGCTGGCGGAAACAGCGCATCTTGGGAAGCGCCTTGTTTAATTAAAGAAGGAAGTTATTACTATTTATTTGTAAACAGAGGCACTTGCTGCAATGGCGTAAACAGTACGTATTATATTGTAGTTGGACGTTCAACAAGTCCGTTTGGACCTTTCGTTGATAAAAACGGAGTTTCTTTAAAAAATGGCGGAGGAACAACTGTTCTGGCTACACAAGGAAACTACATAGGTCCAGGTCATTTGTCTAGAATCACAGGAACCCAAAAAGGAGCTGTTCATTATTATGACGGCGCGGATAACGGAAATCCAAAACTTGAAATTGTATATTTTACTTGGTCATCTGGATGGCCAACACTTTCTTATTAAAAACTAAAATTCAGAGGAAAGTTTGTCGGGCTTTCCTCTAAAAACAAAAAACCATTATGAAAAAAGCACTTTTAATCTCATTTGTAATTTCGTTTTGTAGTCAGCTGAATTTCGCGCAGACCACAATAACCATTAAAAATTCTGCTGATGCACCCACAATTGATAAAAACATTTATGGTCATTTTGCAGAACATTTAGGCCGTTGCATTTACGGAGGATTTTTTGTGGGAGACACTTCAAAAATTCCAAATACAAAAGGAGTAAGAAATGATATCATTGCTGCTTTAAAAGATTTAAAAATTCCAAATTTAAGATGGCCGGGTGGTTGTTTTGCCGATACCTATCACTGGAAAGATGGAATTGGACCACAAGAACAACGACCAACTATTGTAAACAAATGGTGGGGCGGAGTAACCGAAGACAACAGTTTTGGAACACACGATTTCTTGAATATGTGTGAACTTCTTGGAGCAGAACCGTATTTATCTGGAAACGTAGGAAGCGGAACAGTTCAGGAATTGGCTGATTGGGTTCAGTACACAAACTTTAGCGGTAAAAGTCCAATGAGTGATTTACGTGCAAAAAACGGAAGAAAAGAACCTTGGAAAGTAAAATACTGGGGAATTGGAAATGAAGCTTGGGGATGCGGAGGAAATATGACTGCAGAATATTATGCGGGCGAATATCGTAAATACGCAACTTTCATGTCAGACTGGGAAAATACAGGAGGAATTACAAGAATTGCTTCAGGATCAAACAGCTCTGATTACAATTGGACAGAAGTTTTAATGAAAGGAATTCCGTTGAATATGTTAGGCGGAGTTGGCGTTCACCACTATGCTGTAATTGATTGGGGTAAAAAAGGAGACGACAGAAATTTTACAGAAGAAGGTTATTTCAAAACCATGCAGTCGGCTTTAAAAATGGAAGAATTGGTTACTAAACATTCGGCTATTATGGACAAATACGATCCAGAGAAAAAAGTAGCCATGATTGTTGACGAATGGGGAGGCTGGTACGAAGTAGAAAAAGGAACAAATCCAGGATTTTTATACCAGCAAAACACAATGCGTGATGCCGTTTTAGCAGGAGCGACATTGAATATTTTCAACAACCATGCAGACCGTGTTCGTATGGCAAATTTAGCACAATGTGTAAATGTTTTACAAGCTGTAATTCTTACCGACAAAGCTAAAATGATTGTAACACCAACGTATCATGTAATGAAAATGTACAGCGTGCACCAAGATGCTAAATTACTGCCTGTAAGTTTCGAATCGCCATCCTATACTTTTAATGGAGAAAAACTTCCAGCAGTTTCAGCATCAGCATCAAAAGATAAAAATGGAGCAGTTCATATTTCACTTGTAAACGTAGACGCAAAAAACAAAAACAAAATCGAAATTGATGTAAAAGATTTAGGAGTGAAAAACTTTACAGGAACGGTTATCACATCAGCTAAGTTACAAGATTACAATTCATTCGAAAACCCAAATAAAATTGTTGCGACAGTTTTTAAAGGTTTCGAAAACAAAAAAGGAAAACTTGAAATTACGATTCCTCCTTTCTCAGTAGTTGTTTTAGAAGGAAAATAAAATAACAAAGATGAAAAAAGAAGACGTCATTTTAAAAACCATTTCTTTCATCGGATTTTTTGCAGCAGCACTTTTAATGACAAGCTGTTCAAAAGATGATCCGGCGTTAGCACCAGAGCCGCCCGTTGTAGTTGATCCGCCTGTAGTGACGCCAACATTTAATGGACCGACTTATGCCGACAATTATACGGCGTTTGCAAGCTGGTCAAACCGATCGCAATGGAATCTGGCAAACGTACACGATCCGTCAGTTGAAAAATCGGGAGAATATTATTATATGTATCAAACCGATGCTTCTTATGGAAACGCACACGATGGCAACGGACATTTTTTCTACAGAAGATCAAAAGATTTAATCAACTGGGAATTTATGGGACCTTCAATGCTTGAGGCGCCAGCGTGGGTAAAAGATTCTCTAAATAATAAAAGAGCCAGAATGAGTCCGGCACTTCCTCCAATAACAAATCCAAATTACGGATTTTGGGCGCCATGCGTTCGAAAAGTGGGAAATGTTTTTAGAATGTATTACAGCATTGTGGTAACGAATCCAATTGTTGGAACAGATACCAATACTTCTTGGACAGAACGCGCTTTTATTGGTTTGGCAGAAACTACAGATTTAGCATCCAATAATTGGGTTGATAAAGGAATGGTAGTCTGCTCAGAACCTGACGGCGTAAAAAGTTATGTTAGAAATGGAGGAAACGATTGGGATGCCTATTTTAAATTCAACGCCATCGATCCGAGTTTTATTGAAACCCCCGAAGGAGAACAATATTTAATTTACGGCTCTTGGCATTCTGGAATCGCGGCTTTAAAATTAAATCCAACAACAGGAAAACCAGATAAGTTAAAAACAATCGACGATTACGGAGTTCGAATTGCAGGCCGCGGGAATGTAAATACAAACCGTTGGCAAGCGCTTGAAGGCCCTGAAATTATCTACAATCCAGATACACAATACTATTATTTGTTTTTGGCTTATGACGAATTATCGGTGGCTTACAACACACGTGTAGCACGTTCCAAAAATATTCTCGGACCTTATGTAACCAATACTGGAATCAGTATAACAAATGGAGCCGAATGTTTTCCGTTGTTAACACATCCGTACCAATTTAAAAATCATACCGGCTGGGTTGGATTTTCGCATTGTGCTGTTTTTCAAAACCCAACAACCAAAAAATGGTTTTATGCTTCACAGGCACGTTTGCCAGAAGGAGTTCCAGGAATCAATGTTTCAAATGCGGTCATGATGGGGCATGTGCACGGAATTCAATGGACAGAAGACGGCTGGCCAGTTGTAGAACCAGAACGTTACGCTGGAGTTCCCACAACTACTTTTGCAGAAGGAAATCTGGTTGGGACTTGGGAACAGATTACCATGAATTACCAATACAAAACCATGCAAAAATCAGTTACGATTTATCTAACAGCCGACAAAAAAGTTAGCGGTGATATAACAGGAACTTGGTCGTATGATCCGGCTAAAAAAATGGCCACTATAAATGGAATTAAATGTAATGTAGTCGATGCGTGGGATTGGGAATCATCAACCAGAAAAGTGACTTTAACCTATGCCGGAATCAATAGTGCAGGATTAACCGTTTGGGGTAAAAAAATAAATTAGAAAATTTAAACACATAGAAACATAGATTTTCTAGTCAATAAAAGAGAAAAAACAAATCTAGATTTGAACACATAGATTGCTATGTGAATTTAAATAAATGAAATGCCTTTTTCAGACAACGTAATGCTATGATTCTATGTGTTAAAAAAATAAAGGTACAGATTAAAAGGATTTTTTAAATCTGCTCAATCTGCTCAATCTGCTTAAAAAAATAGCCACGAATTCACGAATTACAATGATTAAAATTTGTGAAATCTGCTTGAATAAAAATAACTACAAATTTCACGAATTATGATTTGTAAAAATTCGTGAATTTGTGGCAAAAAACATATCAATTATGAAAAACCTATTTACAAGCCTTTCCGTTTTGCTTTTATCGATTGCAGCAACTGCACAATCGGTAAAATTCAATAATCCAATTATTACAAAAGCTTTGCTTACATGTTCTGATAAAAGTTTCAGTTGAGGTTTGCACTTAAATTTACTTATATCACTTATATGGTTTACAAAAACATAAAATATACACTTTCAGCTTTTTTGATGCTGATAACTTCAGTGGTTGTGGCACAAGAAATTGTTGTGCATGATCCGGTAGTCATCAAACAAAAAGACACATATTATTTGTATTGCACAGGAAACGGAATAAGCGTTTTTAGTTCGAAAGATTTAAAAAAATGGAACAAAGAACCACAGGTTTTCGCCGAAAAACCAGTTTGGGCAGATGGCGTTGCAGCCGATTTTAAAAATCATATTTGGGCGCCAGATATTTCATTTCATAACAACATATACTATCTGTATTATTCGGTTTCAGCTTTCGCTAAAAATACATCGGCGATTGGTGTTGCGACTAATACGACTTTAGATCCAAAAGACAAAAATTACAAATGGATCGATCAAGGAATTGTCATTCAATCGCAGCCCAATCGCGATATGTGGAACGCCATCGATCCAAATTTGGTCTTTGATGAAAACAACACGCCTTGGCTTGCTTTCGGTTCTTTTTGGGAAGGATTGAAATTGGTAAAATTAAATCGAGATTTAAAATCAATTGCACAGCCTCAAGAATGGCATACAATCGCAAAGCGAAAAAGAAGTTTCGAATTACCAGATTCTGATCCAGGTGATGGCGCACTGGAGGCTCCTTTTATCTTTAAGAAAAATGGTTATTACTATCAATTTCTTTCTTGGGATTTATGCTGCCGCGGAGAAAAAAGTACTTATAAAGTAGTAGTTGGAAGATCTAAAAATGTAACAGGACCTTATGTTGATAAAGAGGGAAAACAGCTCGATCAAGGTGGCGGAAGTTTAGTAATTCAAGGCGATGAAAACTATTTTGGAGTAGGCCATAACAGCGCCTATACGTTTGATGGGAAAGATTATATGTTTTATCACGCTTACGAAAAGAAAACTAACGGAACGCCAAAACTAGTAGTCAAAGAAATGCAATGGGATGCTGATTTGTGGCCTGTTTTAAAATAGAATACAGGATAATGAAGCCTAATTTACCTAATTTTTCGGGCTTCTAATTATCAAAAAAGTACAGAAAGTTACAATCGAATACACAGAACAAACAATAAAAATATGAATACCAATTTTATTACCAAAATTACCCTTTTCGGAGCGATGTTGACAAGCATATACACATCGGCACAAAAAAACAACCTTGAAGTAGATGCTTCCAAATCGATTACCAAAATTCAGCCAACCATGTACGGAGTGTTTTTTGAAGACATCAATTTTGCTGCCGACGGAGGATTATATGCCGAAATGATCAAAAACAGATCGTTTGAATTTTTGTTTCCGATGATGGGATGGAATGAACCCAACAGTGACCGCCATAAATTAAACCAGCAATCTGGAATTGCAAACGTAATTCAATATTCCCAACAAGGAACCAATCATAATTATTGCCGAGTTACCATTAACGATGCGAATGGATATCAGTTGATAAACGAAGGTTTCAGAGGAATGGGAATCAAGAAAGATTTGAAATACAATCTGACTTTAAAAGCGGCTAAAATTTCAGGTAATATTTCTAAAATTAAATTTCAATTTATTGATAAAGACCACAAAGTCTTGGGAGAAACTTCGGTTGTTCCAACCTCAAAAGATTGGTCAAATTATTCGGCTCAATTAACTTCAACCGCAACAGAAGCCAAAGCAAAATTAAAAATCACTTTCGAAGGAAATGGAGTAATTGATTTAGATAATATTTCCTTGTTTCCAGAAGATACTTGGGCAGGAAGAAAAAATGGGCTTCGTAAAGATTTAGTGCAATTATTATACGATTTAAAACCAGGATTTTTACGCTTCCCAGGTGGTTGTATTGTAGAAGGAAGAACTTTGGCAGAACGTTACCAATGGAAAAAATCGGTTGGAAAAGTAGAAGACAGAGAAACAGCTGTAAACCGTTGGAATATGGAATTTTCACATCGACCAGCTCCAGATTATTTCCAAAGTTTCGGATTGGGATTCTTTGAATATTTCCAGCTTTCAGAAGATATTGGCGCTTCTCCGCTTCCAATTTTAAGCTGTGGAATGGCCTGTCAGTTTAATACAGGACAATTAGTTCCAATGGATCAAATCGACCCTTACGTTCAAGACGCATTAGATTTAATTGAATTCGCAAACGGCGGAACAGAAACCGCTTGGGGAAAAGTAAGAGCCGATATGGGACACCCAAAACCATTCAACTTAAAATTTATTGGAGTTGGAAATGAACAGTGGGGACCAGATTATATTGAACGTTTTAAAGTATTCGAAAAAGCAATTAAAAATAAATATCCAAACATCACAATTGTTTCAGGAACAGGACCTTTCCCTGATGGAGATTTCTTTGATTATGGAATGAAGGAACTTAAAAAACTAAATGCAGAAATTGTAGACGAACATTATTACAAAGACCCAGCTTGGTTTCGTAAAAATGCAACCCGTTATGACAGTTATGACCGTAAAGGTCCCAAAATATTTGCAGGAGAATATGCGGCACAAAGTGTAGCAATTGCAAGTCCAGACAACAAAAACAACTGGGAATGTGCTTTTTCTGAAGCCGCTTTCATGACCGGAATGGAGCGTAATGCTGAGGTAGTTCATTTAACCTCTTATGCACCATTATTAGCTCATGAAGAAGGCTGGCAATGGACACCTGATATGATTTGGTTCAACAATTTGCAATCATTTGGAACACCAAATTATTATGTGCAAAAACTGTTTTCAAACCATAAAGGAACAGATTTATTAAGCATTACAAAAGATGGAAAAGCCATTACAGGACAAAATGATTTGTTTGCTTCTGCAGTAAAAGATGTAAATACGAAAGAAGTAATTCTGAAAATCGTAAACACTTCGGCTTCATCTCAAAATGCATCAATTGATTTTAAAGGAGCAAAATTAGACTCAAAAGGAACAGCGGTTACGTTGAAAGGAGACGGATTAAATGACGAAAATTCATTTGCAGCGCCAACCAAAATCAGTCCAAAAGAGAACCAGTTTAAAGTTAATGGAAGCAAAGTTCAATACGATTTTGCTCCTTATTCTGTAACTGTTTTGAAAATTAAGATGAAATAATCGCAACATAATAAATGTAACATTAACATTTGTTTTTTGTTTTGATCCAAAATCTTCGTTTTAATGCATTTTTTGTAAAAAATCGAGACGCACAACCATATTAAGTGTTTTTTAAACACTTATAATTTTTTTATAATTATATTTGTCAATATTTTAAATAAATACGAATGAAAAATTATGTAATAGGATTGGACTACGGAACAGATTCTGTTCGCGCGGTGCTTATTGACACAGAAAATGGGCAGGAGCTGGCATCGAATGTTTCTCATTACAAAAGATGGAAAAACAAGCAATATTGTGACGCCTCTATAAACCAATTTCGCCAGCATCCTTTGGATCATATCGAAGGACTGGAAACTACGATTCAAAATGTTGTAAAGGAAAGTAAAGTTGATCCGTCATTGGTTCGCGGAATTTGTATTGACACAACCGGATCTTCACCTGTTCCAGTTACAAAAGATGGAACGCCATTAGCATTGACAAAAGGTTTTGAAGAAAACCCAAATGCCATGATGGTTTTATGGAAAGACCACACCGCAATAAATGAAGCAAACGAAATCAACGAACTGGCAGTAAGCTGGGGCGGAGAAGACGTGACCAAATACGTTGGAGGAATTTATTCTTCGGAATGGTTTTGGGCAAAAATCCTTCACATTGCAAGACAAGATGAAGCGGTTAGAAATGCCGCTCACACTTGGATGGAGCACTGCGATTTAATGACGTATTTATTAATTGAAGATAAAGATTTAAAAACCTTCAAAAGAAGCCGTTGTGCAGCAGGTCACAAAGCCATGTGGCACGAAGACTGGAACGGATTACCGCCAGTTGAATTTTTAGAAAAATTACATCCGTATTTAGCGACTTTACGTGGCAATTTATACGATGAAACATATACTTCAGATTTAGTTGCTGGAAAATTAAGCAAAGAATGGGCAGACCGTTTAGGACTTTCTACAGATACAGTTGTGGCTGTTGGAACTTTCGACGCACATTCAGGGGCAGTTGGAGCTAAAATCGAAGAGAACACTTTAGTTCGTGTTATGGGAACTTCAACTTGCGATATCCTAGTTGGTTCTTATGAGGAAGTAGGAACAAAAACCGTTCGCGGTATCTGCGGTCAAGTGGACGGATCTGTAATTCCAGGATTTATTGGTCTGGAAGCAGGACAATCGGCATTTGGTGATTTATTGGCTTGGTACAAGGAATTATTAATGTGGCCGACAGAACATTTATTAGCTTCTTCATCAACTTTAAATGACGCTCAAAAAGAACAATTAAGAGAGGAATTCAGCGATAAATTAATTGTTGAATTAACCAAAGAAGCAGAGAAAATCCCAGTTTCAGAAAGTCTTCCAATTGCTTTAGACTGGATTAACGGACGAAGAACTCCAGATGCCAATCAGGAAGTGAAAAGCGCGATTTCAAATTTATCTTTAGGAACAAAAGCGCCTCATATTTTCAAAGCTTTAGTAAACGCAATCTGTTTTGGAGCAAAGAAAATTGTAGACCGTTTTGAAGAAGAAGGCGTAAAAATCGATAGCGTTATCGGAATTGGTGGTGTTGCTCGTAAATCACCTTTTATCATGCAGACTTTGGCCAACGTTTTAAACAAGCCAATTAAAGTGGCAGCTTCAGACCAGACTCCTGCTTTAGGTGCGGCAATTTATGCAGCCGTTGCAGCTGGAATTTATCCAAACGTAATCGAAGCAAGCCAAAAAATCGGAAGTGATTTTGACGGAGAATATTTCCCTCAATTAGATAAAGTGGCAGCTTATCATAAACTGCTAATAGCTTACGAACAATTAAGTGCTTTTGCAGATCCAACTATTAAAATCTCTCAAAATGAGTTCTCTTTATAAAGATTTAAAACAAGAATGTTACGAAGCCAATATGCAGTTAAATGCATTGAATTTGGTGGTGTATACTTTCGGAAACGTAAGCGCTGTAGACAGAAAAAATGGTGTTTTTGCCATTAAGCCAAGCGGCGTTCCTTACGAAGATTTAAAACCTGAAGATATCGTAATCGTCGATTTTGACAACAATGTTGTCGAAGGAAATCTGCGTCCATCTTCAGATACCAAAACACATGCATATTTGTATAAACACTGGCCCAATATTGGTGGAGTCGCACATACGCACGCAACATATTCTGTGGCGTGGGCACAATCACAGCAGGATATTCCAATTTTCGGAACTACACATGCCGATCATTTAACAGCTGATATTCCGTGTGCGCCCCCGATGGCAGATCATCTGATTGAAGGAAACTACGAACACAATACCGGAATTCAGATTTTGGATTGCTTCAAAGAAAAAAATCTTTCTTATGAAGAAGTAGAAATGATTTTAATTGGAAATCACGGGCCATTTGCTTGGGGAAAAAATGCGGCAAAAGCGGTTTACAACAGCAAAGTATTAGAAGTCGTGGCAGAAATGGCGTACCTGACTTTACAAATAAATCCAAACGCACCAAGATTAAAAGATTCCTTAATAAAGAAACATTACAACCGTAAACACGGAAAAGATTCGTACTATGGACAGTAATTTTTAGTTTCAGGTTTCAGGTTTTTTTTGTTTCAAGTTGTTGGAACGTGAAACTTGAAACTTGAAACGTGAAACAAACAAAAACAAAAATAATAATATAACAATAAGATTTTCGGCATTTTGAGAACGTAAAACTTGAAACAAAGAAAACTTGAAACAAATAAACAAAACAATGATAGACATTTCTCAAAAAGAAGTATGGTTTGTAGTAGGAAGCCAGGAATTATACGGTGAAGAAACACTTAGAAAAGTAGCAGAACATTCTCAAATAATAGCAAAAGGATTAGACACTTCATCTTCAATTCCGGTAAAAGTGGTGTATAAAGATGTGGTAAAATCGCCTTCGCAGATTTTAGATGTATGTCTGGCGGCAAACTCCGCTAAAAACTGTATCGGAATTATTGCTTGGATGCATACTTTTTCTCCAGCAAAAATGTGGATTGGCGGATTAAATATCCTTAAAAAACCATTATGTCATTTACATACACAATACAATGCTGAAATTCCGTGGGGAAGCATCGATATGGATTTCATGAACTTAAACCAATCGGCTCATGGAGATCGTGAATTTGGTTTCATCATGTCTCGTTTGCGTAAAAAACGTAAAGTTGTAGTTGGACATTGGGAAGATCAAAGAGTTCAAAAACAATTAGGAATCTGGTCAAGAGTTGCTCTTGGATGGGACGAACTTCAAAACTTAAAAGTGGCTCGTATTGGAGACAATATGCGTGAAGTTGCCGTTACAGAAGGTGATAAGGTAGAAGCTCAAATTCGTTTTGGAGTTTCAGTAAATGGATACGATTCTTCAGATGTAACCAAACATATCGAAAAAGTAACAGACAAACAATTGGCTGATTTATTAGCCGTTTATGAGTCTTCTTATAACTTAACCGATTCTTTAAAAGAAGGCGGCGCGCAAAGAAGTTCTTTAGTGGAAGCTGCAAAAATCGAATTAGGATTAAGAGCTTTCCTTGAAGAAGGAGGATTCGGAGCTTTTACAGATACATTTGAAAACCTTGGGGTTTGGAAACAATTGCCAGGAATCGCTACACAAAGATTAATGGCCGATGGTTATGGTTTTGGCGGCGAAGGAGACTGGAAAACCGCTGCAATGGTTAGAGCTTTAAAAGTAATGTGTGTTGGTTTAGAAGGCGGAACTTCTTTCATGGAAGATTATACATACCACTTTACACCACAGAAATCATATGTTTTAGGTTCTCACATGTTGGAAATCTGTCCATCCATTGCTGACGGAAAACCTTCTTGTGAAGTGCATCCATTAGGAATTGGAGGAAAAGAAGATCCAGCTCGTTTGGTATTCAACTCTCCTGCAGGTGATGCGATCAATGTTTCGTTAGTTGATATAGGAACTCGTTTCCGTTTAATCGTGAACGAAGTTGAAGCAGTAAAACCAATGGCAGAATTACCAAAACTTCCAGTGGCGCGCGTTCTTTGGGATTGTAAACCAAATTTAGAAGTGGCAGCAACCGCTTGGATTTTAGCTGGTGGGGCGCACCATACCGTTTACAGCCAGTCAATTACAACAGAATATATGGAAGATTTCGCAGACATCGCAGGAATCGAATTATTGGTAATTGATGAGAAAACAACAGTAAGAGAGTTTAAAGATAAAATTAATGCCAACGAAGCCTATTTTCATTTATTCCAACACGGCCTGTAAAGCAGTAAAATGTAATTTGTAAGATGTAAAATGTGAAAAATCTTAAAAAGGTAAATTTTACATTTTTAAAATGATTAAATTTCGCATCTGACATTTTACATCTAACATTTAACCTTTTACAAACCAAAAAACTATCATTTATGAATGTATTAAAACGTTGTATTTTCGGGATAAGCCTATTAAGTCTGTCCGCAATTTCTGTTCAATGCAAAAACGATAAAAAAATGGATGAAGCTACAGTTTCTTCAGATAAGAAAGCACAAGTTACAATCGAAAAATCAGAGTACGGAACAACCGCTAAAGGTCAAAAAGTCGAGAGTTATAAACTGAAAAACCAAAATGGGATGGAAGTTGACATCATCACTTTTGGAGGAAGAATTACAGATTTAAAAGTACCAAATAAAACTGGTGTTTCTGAAAATGTAGTAATTGGATTCAGTTCTTTGGCACAATACGAAAAAGAAAACCCATTTTTTGGAGCTTTGATTGGAAGATTCGGAAACCGAATTGCAAAAGGTAAATTTTCATTAGATGGAAAAGAATATCAGTTAGCCATTAACAATGCGCCAAATGCTTTGCACGGAGGTCCGCAAGGATTTTTCAACGTAGTCTGGAAAGCAGATGAGGTTAAATCTGGAGATACGGCTTCTTTAAAATTATCTTATGTAAGTAAGGATATGGAAGAAGGATATCCAGGAAATCTTAAAGTTTTTGTAACTTATACCTTGACAAACGATAATCAACTAGAAGTTTTGTATGAAGCAACAACTGACAAGAAAACAGTGGTTAACTTAACACAACATTCCTATTTCAACTTGTCTGGAGATTTTACCAAAACAATCTTAGATCACGAATTGACTTTAAATGCAGATAAATTAGTTCCAGTAGACGCGACTTTGATTCCAACAGGAAAATTAGATGATGTTGCAGGTACGCCTTTCGATTTCAGAACTCCAAAATTAATTGGAAAAGACATCAATGCTAAAAACGAGCAATTAGAAAGAGGAAAAGGTTACGATCATTGCTGGGTACTGAACAATCCTGAAAAAGGAAAAACAATCATTGCAAAAGTATACCACGAAGCAAGCGGAAGAGTTATGGAAATGACAACAGACGAACCTGGAATTCAGTTCTACTCTGGAAATTTCCTAGACGGAACATTGCCAATGCCAAATGGAGGAACGTTTGCCCACAGAACAGGATTATGTCTAGAAACAGAACATTATCCAGATTCTCCAAACCAGAAAAATTTCCCAACAACGGTTTTAAACCCGGGAGAAAATTATAAGACTAAAACTACCTTTAAATTCTCAGTAAAGAAATAGTTTTAGAATTTGTTTACTAGTTTAGTTCTCTATGAAACCTCGAAAGTTAATTGCTTTTGAGGTTTTTTGTTTTTTAGCCATGAATTCACGAATTTTAGATTATGAAATTTGTGAAATTAGATTTTTTCATTTATCTCAATCTATATTAATTCGTGAATTCGTGGCAGAAAAAATTATGGCGTTTAAACATCTATTCAAAGCAAAATTAAACTGGACTTCAAAACAAAATCAAGAAGATTCATCTAAAAGATTCTATAGTAAAAGCCATCAAATTCAAATTGAAGGAAAACCAGTTTTAGACGTTTCAGCAGCCAAAGCCTTCAAAGGAGATCCAGAATTATACAATCCAGAAGATTTATTATTGAGCAGTTTGGTTTCCTGCCACATGATGTCATACTTATATGTCTGCTCCCAAAACGGAATAGAAGTCATCAGTTATTCAGATAACGCTGAAGCTACCTTAGAAGTAAATCCAGACGGAAGCGGGCGTTTTACAGAAGTTCGATTAAATCCAAAAGTTACAATTACAAATCCAGATAAAGTTGAATTGGCTTTAGAATTGCATCAAAAAGCAAATCAATTGTGTTTTATTGCTAATTCGTGCAATTTTTCGGTTTTGCATAATGCGAGTTGTGTCGTAGAATAGAAAAAGATATTTAGAAAATCCTAGTGAATAAGTTTAAGAGAATTGGTGAATAAAAGGGCATTCTTTTTCTTTATTTCGAACTCTTTATAATCAATATCTGTATATATTCTTATCTTTTCTAAAAAGCTATTTTTGAGTATGTTAAACTGTTCTTCACTCATTTGATATGAAACTTCTATCCCAAGAGCTTGAGATGCATTAAAGCTTATTGCTCCACAACCCACACAAGTTACTGTAGATTTTAGATTTTTTAAAGTTATAATTTCGCCTTCTTTAGTTTTAAACATTAATTCTTGATTTTTTTCAATTGAAAAAGATTTTGTTTCGAAGCCTTCATTTAATCTAAATTTCAGTTGTACAAAAAGTATATTGTCAATTTTTGATATTCTAAAATAAGATGTTCCTTTCGTTGTAGAAAAAAGCGTTTCCCAACTAGTTTTTTGAATTGATTGTTTTGTGAATTCATCTATTTTATTCTCTGTAAGTTTTTGAGAGTAAAAATTATTTAAGAATAAAATAGATATCATTATAGAATAAAAAAAGCTGTATCTCATTTTCTTTAAAGTAATAAAGGATATAAAAATTACGAATATAATGAATGTTACATTTAATACAAATGTAATACAAAAACTACAAGAATGTTATGGAAAACCATAACTTAAAAAAGATTTTGTTTTTAAAACAGAAGAATGTTTATAATAAAACTGACCTAAAACGCTATAGATTAAATAACGCCTATTGTAAACTATAAATTGAAGAGAAAATTTTTAAATCTCAATCAACATAAAAAGAAAAAACCTCTTCCGTTAAGAAGAGGTTTTAAGTACCCGGAGCCGGAGTCGAACCGGCACGGTTTCCCACAGGTGTTTGAGACCAGCGCGTCTACCAATTCCGCCATCCGGGCTTAGCAGACGAAAAAATAATTCATAAAAATTATTTTAACGCAATACAATGAGATCAATAATGTGCCCATTGCTTTAACACGGTGCAAATGTAAAAAATAAAATTAAAAATTCTAATAAAATACTTAAATATTTCCTTTCAGTGTTCAATAAATTTTATAAATTTGCAGCTCGTTAAAACGACGCACACACAACTAACTACACCCGAGGCATTTATACGGCTTTTATTTTCTCTAAAACGATAAAGTAAAATTGTAAAACCGCAGCGGCGTAAAAACAACACATTATAATGTCGCACCTAGAACCAGAAGCTAAAATTTTTGCTTGTTCACAAAGTGTTTATCTTGCAGAAAAAATTGCAGAACAATACGGAATTCCGTTAGGAAAAGTAACGATGTCAACGTATAGTGACGGAGAATTTCAGCCGTCTTACGAAGAATCAATAAGAGGTTTGCGAGTGTTTATCGTATGTTCAACTTTTCCAAGTGCAGATAATCTGATGGAATTGTTGTTAATGATTGATGCTGCAAAGCGCGCATCTGCAAGACATATTACAGCTGTTATGCCTTATTTTGGTTGGGCAAGACAAGATAGAAAAGACAAACCAAGAGTTCCAATTGGGGCAAAGTTAGTAGCAAACCTATTAACTGCTGCAGGAGCAACAAGAATCATGACAATGGATCTGCATGCAGACCAAATTCAAGGATTCTTTGAAAAACCAGTAGATCATTTATTTGCATCTACCATCTTTTTGCCTTACGTGCAAAGTTTAAATTTAGAAAATTTAACCATTGCATCTCCAGATATGGGAGGTTCAAAAAGAGCTTATGCTTACTCTAAGTTTTTAGAATCAGATGTAGTAATCTGTTACAAACAAAGAAAAGCAGCCAACGTTATCGACACTATGGAATTGATTGGTGAAGTTAAAGGTCGTAACGTAATCTTAGTAGATGATATGATCGATACAGGAGGAACTTTAGCAAAAGCGGCAGACCTAATGATCGAAAAAGGAGCACTAAGCGTTCGAGCAATTTGTACACATGCTATTTTATCTGGCGGTGCGTATGAGAAAATTGAAAACTCAAAATTGACAGAATTAATTGTAACCGATTCTATTCCGTTAAAGAGACATTCAGATAAAATTAGAGTAGTGAGTTGTGCGCCTCTATTTGCAGAAGTTATGCATATGGTACACCACAACAATTCCATTAGTGGAAAATTCATCATGTAAAAAGCAATAGTCGCTCCATTACATAATGTGAAAAAAAGCTTAAAGCATATTGCTTAAAAGCGTAGCAAATTAGAATATTTATATTAATAACTATATTTTTTTACAATGAAATCGATTACAATTAAAGGATCAGAAAGAGAAAGCGTGGGCAAAGTGTCAACTAAAGCCTTACGTAATGCTGGAGCGGTTCCTTGCGTGTTATACGGAGGAAATCAAGCAGTACACTTCTCAGCAGACGCTGCAGCGTTCAAAAACTTGGTTTACACTCCAAATGCACACACAGTTGTGATTGAGCTTGGAAAAGGAAAATCATTCAATGCAATTTTGCAAGATATCCAAGTTCACCCAGTAACTGACAAAATTTTACACATCGACTTCTTCCAATTATTTGATGATAAAGAAATCACAATGGAAGTTCCTGTGAAAATCGTTGGTACATCTAAAGGTGTTCTTGCGGGAGGTGTTTTACGTTTAAACCAACGTAAATTAAAAGTTAAAGCTTTACCAGCAAATCTTCCTGATTTCGTTGAAGCTGACATCACTCCACTTGAAATGGGTAACAAATTATATGTTACTAAAGTTGGAAAACCAGAGTACAAAGTTATGCACCCAGACAACACAGTTGTTGCTCAGGTAAGAATCTCTCGTGCTGCTATGAAAGCTGCTCAAGAAGCTGCAAAAGCTGCAAAAGCTCCTGCAAAAGGAAAGAAAAAATAATTTTTTTCAAACTCTATATAAGAAAGCCTCAATCTTACGATTGGGGCTTTTTTTTAAGGTTCTAAGTGGCTAAGATGCTGAGCTTGTAAAACCTCTGCCAATTTTGTGGTCAAGTCATGCGTTTTTTAACGCACGCTGAGATATTTGGTTTCGAGCGTAATAAATACTAAATATTAAGTTCGCAAAGCTGTGTCTAAATCAAACTTTGTGAACTTTTAATCTGAGATTTACTCATATTAGAGGTGAAAAACTTCATGTACTCTGCTAAAACTCTTTGCGTACTTTGCGGTTAAATCATAGCTGGCTGGAAATTATCTAATTGACACATTGCCAAATTATCTAATTAAGTTTACTTTTGCCAAATGATAAAATGGATAACAAAACTGTTTTCATCAACACCAAAAGAAGAGAACATAGATAACATGAAGAAATATTTAATCGTCGGATTAGGAAATATCGGAGCTGAATATGTAAATACCCGACACAACATTGGATTTAAAGTGCTTGACTTTTTAGCTAAAAAAGAAGGTCTTTCTTTTGAAACCGTAAAATTGGGAGCTTTAGCCGAATATAAGTTTAAAGGAAGAACCTTTTTTCTTTTGAAGCCCAATACTTATATGAATCTTAGTGGAAAAGCCGTAAAATATTGGATGGATAAAGAAAATATTCCACTTGAAAATATTTTGGTCATTACAGACGACTTGAATTTGTCTTTCGGAACAATTAGAATTAAACCAAAAGGAAGCGATGGAGGACATAACGGACTTAAAAATATCAATTTGGTTTTGAACACACAAAATTATACGCGTTATAGATTTGGTATCAGTGACCAATTTAAAAAGGGACAGCAGGTAGATTATGTTTTAGGAGAATGGAATGCTGAAGAAGAAGCGAAATTACCAGAACGTTTAGAAATTTCGGCAGAAATAATTAAAACTTTTGGAACTGCCGGTTTAGAAAACACCATGACTGCATTTAATGGAAAATAAAGATTTACAGTATTTTGTATAACAAAAAAGCAAATTATCAGTTAATTTAATTCAATTATAACGAAATAGTATTTTCAATTCCAAAGTTAAATGTCTAAATTTGGGATAAATTATTAATAAACCATAAAAATAGAAATATCATGGCTTTTGAATTACCACAATTACCTTATGCATACGATGCATTAGAACCACATATTGATGCTCGTACAATGGAAATCCATCATACAAAGCACCACAACGCTTATACAACAAATCTAAATGCAGCAATTGCAGGAACAGATTTAGAAGGAAAAACAATCGAAAACATCTTGATCAATTTAGATAAATCAAACGCAGCGGTTCGTAACAATGGTGGAGGTTTCTATAACCACAATTTATTCTGGACTGTAATGTCTCCAAATGGAGGAGGATTGCCAACAGGTGATTTATTAGCTGCTATTGAATCTTCTTTCGGATCTTTCGAAGAATTTAAAGCAAAATTCGCTAAAGCTGGTGCTGGACAATTTGGTTCAGGATGGGCTTGGTTAGTTGTTCAAAAAGGTGGAAAATTAGAAGTAGTAGGAACTCCAAATCAAGATAATCCATTAATGCCAGAAGTTGCTGGAAACGGTGGAACTCCAATCTTAGGAATGGATGTTTGGGAACATGCTTACTACCTAAACTACCAAAACAGAAGACCAGATTATATCGAAGCTTTCTTCAATGTAATTAACTGGACTGAAGTTGCAAGAAGATTTGCTTTAGATAAATAAGAAAATAGAGTAAAGAACATAGAAAAAAGACGAGTGCCGAAAGGCGTTCGTCTTTTTTTTATTTCAAGAATTTATCTGTTTTCTTTAATCTTTTCTCTATTTTCTGAAAAAAGGAAAATAAAAAAGGCGGAATCACTTCCACCTTTTTTGCCCCAAATCTACCATAAACTTAACCTACTAATGTTATGGTTCAGTAAATGTATGGCAGCTATTTTAATGAAAAAAATAATCTAGATGAATGGTAAAAATATCCGACAAAGTGAATTATAAGGGTCTAAAATCGAAATACTTGAGTGTATTATAAATAAAAAAGGTGGAATTGCTTCCACCCTTTTTGCCCCAAATCTACCATAAACTTAACCTACTAATGTTATGGTATCTCAAAAGTATTGTAGCTTTTCATCTTTACCAAAGAAACAGGATAAACGGCAAAAAAAACCGATGAAATGCACAAATTAACCTTTTTTTAATACTTTTTTAATAAGCTCGCGCGTCTTTTCCTTCATAAAAATTCATAAATGCACGGTTTACCACACGATTTCCTCCCGGAGTAGGATAGTCTCCTGTAAAGTACCAGTCACCTAAGTTTTTAGGACAAGCTTTGTGTAAATCCTCCACAGTTTGGAAAATGATTTTTACTTCGGCGTTGATTTCTGGCGAACTTAACATTTCTGCAATTTTATCTGAGATTTCGTCTTGTGTAAATTGGCTGTAAATTTCTGTTACGTAATTTACAACGTCTTTATCAGCGAAATTTTCTTGTGCTTTACATTTAGCGTAAACTTCATCTACAATATGGTATAAGTTTCTTTCTTTTAATAAAGCAAGTGCTGCTCTAAAAGCAACTAAACCTTCTAGTTTTGCCATATCGATT
Organism: Flavobacterium endoglycinae; assembly: GCF_017352115.1. Lineage (NCBI taxonomy): Bacteria > Pseudomonadati > Bacteroidota > Flavobacteriia > Flavobacteriales > Flavobacteriaceae > Flavobacterium > Flavobacterium endoglycinae. Next base: position 2,390,229 of record NZ_CP071448.1, on the reverse strand, counting down.
CCGTAACAATCTGGATAACGAATTTGAGGAGCCGATGAAACAATTACAATACGTTTTGGTTTCAAACGATCCATCATTTTAATGATACTCATTTTCAGTGTTGTACCACGAACAATACTGTCGTCAATAATAACTAAATTGTCTTCTGGTTTAATTACGCCGTAAGTAACGTCATAAACGTGAGCCACTAAATCATCACGACTGCTGTCTTCGGTAATAAAAGTTCTAAGTTTAGCATCTTTAATGGCTACTTTTTCTGTACGTATTTTTACAGATAAAAGTTCCTGAAGCGTTTCAGCAGTAAGTGTATTTCTATTTTCTAGAATATAATTGTTTTTTCTCTGGTTTAAGAAATCCTGAGCAGCTTCGACCAAACCATAAAATGAGGTTTCGGCTGTGTTTGGAATATAAGAGAAAACAGTATTATCAGTATCGCTGTCAATAGCTTTAAGAACTGCAGGTAAAATTAATTTCCCTAAATCTTTACGCTCTTGATAAATTTCGGCGTCACTTCCTCTTGAAAAGTAAATTCTTTCAAATGAACATGCTTTTTTTACGGTTGGCTCCAAAATTTGATTCATAGAAACTTTTCCGTTTTTCTTGATAATCAAAGCATTTCCGGGATCAATTTCCTGAACACTGTCAAATGGAACATTGAATACGGTTTGAATAACAGGTCTTTCTGAAGCCACTACTACAACTTCATCGTCTTGATAAAAATAAGCTGGACGAATTCCTGCAGGGTCTCTAAAAACAAAAGCATCTCCATGTCCTAATAAACCAGCCATAGCGTAACCTCCGTCTAAATTTTTAGCCGAACGAGCTAATATTTTAGCAATATCCAAACGTTCTGCTATTACTGGTGAAGCATCTTTTTTAGAATAACCTTCGGCTTTACAGTCTTGGTACAACTGCATAACTTCTTTATCTAAAAAGTGACCAATTTTTTCCATTACAGTAACTGTATCAGCCATTTCTTTTGGATGTTGTCCAAGTTCTACAAGATTTTCGAAAAGTTCCTTAACATTTGTCATGTTAAAGTTTCCAGCCAAAATCAAGTTACGGTGCATCCAGTTACTTTGACGTAAAAATGGGTGAACACTTTCAATGCTGTTTTTTCCAAAGGTTCCGTAACGAACGTGACCTAAAAACAATTCTCCTATATAAGGAATGTTCGCTTTTAGTTCTTTCATGTCGTCGCCTAATTCCAGATTTGCTTTTAATTCTTCACTGATACGCTCATTGATTTGTTTAAAAACATCCTGTATAGGTTGTGCGTGATTAGAACGAACTCTGCTGATGTAGCGTTGTCCTGGATCAACATCAAATTTTATACTTGCAAAACCAGCACCGTCTTGTCCGCGGTTGTGCTGTTTTTCCATCATTAAATACATTTTCTGAATTCCGTAGAAAGCAGTTCCGTATTTTTCTTTATAGTATTCAAGCGGTTTAAGAAGTCTAACTAAGGCTATACCACATTCGTGTTTTAAAGCGTCGCTCATTGTTTTTTATTTTGTGTGTTGTTGTAAGTTGTGTGTATTAACGTAATAAAAAAGCCCCGTTTTATCGAGGCTCTTAGGCATTATATTTCTATATCAAACTGAGTTAACGACTTAAATTGCTGTAATCGAATCGCTACTTCGGCTTTGCTTAAGGTTTCCATCCTTTCGGTTCCAAATTTCTCTACGCAGAACGAAGCTAAATTTGAACCGTAAATAATTGCGTTTCTCATGTTTCCAAACGAAATGTTTTCGCTCTGCGCAATGAATCCTGAGAAACCACCTGCGAAAGTATCTCCTGCTCCTGTTGGATCGAAAACGTCTTCTAATGGTAAAGCAGGTGCAAAAAATACTTCTCTATTGTGGAATAAAAGTGCTCCGTGTTCTCCTTTTTTGATCACCACATATTTTGGTCCCATATCTTGGATTTTCGCAGCCGCTTTTACTAATGAATATTCACCAGAAAGTTGTCTTGCTTCTTCGTCATTGATTGTAATAACATCTACACGTTTAATAACGTTTAATAATTCAGGAAGAGCACAGTCCATCCAGAAATTCATGGTGTCTAAAACCACTAATTTTGGTTTTTTTTCTAATTGATCTAAAACACTACTTTGTACTAATGGGTGTAAGTTTCCTAACATTACCACATCGGCGTCTTTGTAGTTTTGAGGAACTTTTGGCTGAAAATCAGCTAAAACGTTCAATTCAGTAACTAAAGTGTCTCTTGAATTTAAATCATTATGGTATAAACCACTCCAGAAAAAAGTTTTTCCGCCTTTTACAATTTCGATACCAGAGATATCAATATTTTTTGAAGTTAATAAATCTAAATGTTCTTGAGGAAAATCGTCGCCAACTACAGAAACAATGGCCGATTGTAAGTTAAAAAATGACGCTGATAATCCGATGTAGGTTGCAGCACCACCTAAAATTTTATCTGTTTTTCCGAAAGGAGTTTCAATCACGTCGAAAGCAACTGTTCCAACAATCAATAGTTTATTCATTTTATGAATTTCGAATTAGGGTGCAAAGATACTCTATAAGTTACAATCTTGCAATGGTTTAGGTTCGCAAAATTTTCTTAAAAAAATAACAACGATTTCGAAGTAAAACTATTGTAAATGAATTGATTAAAATTGATTTGTTTGAAAGCTTAAAATATGTTTTTTGGATTTAAAAAGCAACTTATATTTTGCGAAATGTTTTTCATTAGCTTTGTTTAAAATCTGAAATCTCGACTATGAAGAAAATTAGCTTTTTATTAGTGCTTTGTATTTTATTTTCTTGTGAACGAAAAGATCTTAATTTTTCTAAAGAAATGATAGAAATGCTAGCTGATCGAGGCGACACAATAAATGGAGCTATAAGATTGCCACCACCTCTGTCATCATTTTCTGATATATACCTTCAAACAAACAGTAATGAATTTTTTTTGACAAATAGCAACGAATTGTTTTTTCTTTATAAAAAATATTATTCTAAACAATTTAAATCATTCAAATCTTTCTTAAATGAGGTTTTAAATAACGAATTTGTTTTTGATAATAAATTATTTAAAAACCCGAAGTACCCGCGTAGATTTAAAATAAATTGTAAAATAGAAAAAGAATATTCGAATTTGGGATTTGATAGGTTTTTAAAAAAATATTCTAAAGTATCATCTAGAAAAGGAAAACTAGAGCTTAATAAAGCTAATTTGAAAAATGATGAGTATCTAACAATAGCTTATTTCCTCTATAAAAACAGATATGATATAAGTCAAGATTGCTATATTGGAAAGGATTATATCTATAAAAGAGAAGACTATTTTAAAACTTACAACTGATACTTCTTGTCAAAATAATTTTTCAAAATTCCAATTTGAACCAAAATCATAAAAGGAACTACTAAAACAGCATATAACATCGTCTTAGAAAAATGAATTTCATTGAAGGCTGTTGAAACTTTATTTGAATATAATTTTCCAATTTCATCAATTTTAAGATCATTATCTGAAACTGAAAAAAGAGAAACATAAAGCGCTAAGAAACTTACTGCTAGGCCAATAGCAATCCATACCGATTTTGAAATCAAAGGTTTATATGGTTTTATTTTTGCTTTTTCAGAAATAAGAATTTGCGACATTATATTAGAAGTAAAGTCGGCAGATGGCGACTGAAGTGTATCTTCGGCCATCATTTTATCAATAAGATTTTCTATGTTTTTATCGCTCTCTTTCATAATAATCTATTATTTCTGGTTCTAACTGCTTTTTCAAAATTACGGCTAATTTCTGTCGGCTCCTAAATAATTTTATTTTGACATTATTAGCGTTGATATTCATGATTTTTCCAATTTCTTCCAAATTCTGATCTTCAAAATAAAACAAGGTCAGCAGGAAGTTTTCTTCTCTTGGCAGCAAATTCAAACAATTCTGAATCGTCTGCTTCCGTTCTTTGTCTTCCAAAGCACTTAAAGCATTATCCATTGTTTTTATCAAATGCGATGAAAAATCGTCTATCGAAATATTGTTTTCCTCTTTTTTATTTTTCTTTAAACGATCCAGACATGTGTTATAAGAGATCTTATAAATCCATGTCGAGAATTTAGAATCGCCTTTAAACTTGCCCAAAGAATTAAATACTTTAATAAAAGTATCCTGAGAGACTTCTTCAGCCTCTTCTCTGTTTTTCATCATTTTGAGAGACAAGGTAAAGATCAGATCTTTATAACGATCAACCAGCACAGCAAAAGCATTTGTTTCGCCTTGCAGAATTTTATCGATATAATGTTGATCTTGTAATGTGCTCATATATATAGGACGACAAGAAGTTTGTTTAGGTTACAATAATTTTAAAAAATAAATTCCAATTTTAATAAATTCTAAACTTATATATATAATAAAGAATAGGGTTGGACTTTGTCAAAGTTTTGGTAAGGAGATAATTTCAGATTAAAATGAATTGATTATCAGTTGATTTTGGATTTTATAATTTAAAAAAATGATTTTTTTGAAAAAATCTGTAACCTGATTTTAAAAACGGTCGTCATATGGGTATATCAATCAATTAAAAACGTAAATATCATGGATGACAAAATTTTAATTCCAATTAGCTTTTTCTTAATGGTCTTCGGGATCGTTTATTTAATTTATTCAACAAGAAATAGAGAGCGATTGGCTCTTATAGAAAAAGGAGTAGATGCGAGTATCTTTTTACAGGGAAAAGGAAGCGGAGTTCCTGCTTGGAAAGTATTTGTTGTAAATGTGGCTTTCTTGTTAATAGGGAGTGGTGTTGGAATTTTTCTAGCGTTACTAATTACAACGTATACTTCACTTAATGATGGTGCGGTTTATCCTTCTATTATTTTTATAATGGCCGGTATTGGACTTTTAACAGGGTTTAAAACTGCAAAAGATTTAGATAAAGAGTAGGCAAGAAATTAAGTTAGTACAAAAAACGCATCAAAATACTTGATGCGTTTTTTTATTCTTTAGAGCCAATGGTTTCGTAATAAACATCTACAGAAAGTTTGGGCTGCATGGATGCCATAACCGCTAATTGGTCGCAACGTTCATTTTGAGGATGATTGTTGTGGCCTTTTATCCATTTAAAATCGACTTGATGTTTTCGATAGGCGATTAAAAAGCGTTTCCATAAATCGGGATTTTTTTTGTCTTTATAAGCTTTCTTCTCCCATCCGAAAACCCATTTTTTTTCAACAGAATCAACGACATATTTAGAATCTGAAATAACAAGGACTTTCATATTTGGCTTTTTCAGTTTTTCTAAACCTACAATTACAGCAAGAAGTTCCATTCTATTATTGGTAGTAAGGCGAAAACCCTCATAGAATTCTTTTTTATGTGGTGTTCCAACCAATTCCATTACGACTCCATACCCGCCGTTTCCCGGATTACCTTTTGCGGCGCCGTCTGTATATATATGTACTTCGTGAGACATTAATTTATTTTAGATTTTAGATTGTAGATTTAAGATTTAAGATTGTTTAAATTAAGATTTTAATTATTGGAATTTGCATCTAACAATCTATGGATGATCTCAGGAAAATGTTTTTGTTCTAATTCATGAATCTTCTCGGCAACTGTTTCAGGTGTATCTTCATCCGTTAAAGCAACGTTTGCCTGAAAGATAATTCCGCCTTCATCATAGTTTTCATTTACATAATGAATAGAGATTCCAGTTTCCTTTTCCTTATTATTTACAATAGCTCTATGAATGTGCATTCCGTACATTCCTTTACCTCCGTAATTAGGTAAAAGTGCAGGATGAATATTTATAATTTTGTGAGGATATTTCTCGATTATATTTTCGGGAAATTTCAAAAGAAAACCGGCAAGGACAATCAAATCTGGGTCGATTTTTTGTATTTTTTGTAATACATTTCGCTCTAAAAGTTCATTTTTTGAGAAGATTTCGACAGGAATTTGATGATTTTTTGCTCTTTCAATCACTTTTGCAGAAGCGTTATTTGTAAAAACAGAAACAACCTTAGCAAATTCGGTTTTTGAAAAATATTTTATAATGTTTTCTGCGTTAGATCCTGATCCTGAGGCAAAAACGATAATTTTTTTCATAATATTATTTATTTTGAGAATGCAAAAAACGGAATAAAAATCGAAAATAAATAGCTTTAAAACGGCTTTCTTGAAATTAATTTTATAAATTAGTGTCACATTTATAAACTAAATAGTTGTTTTAAAATAAAGTTTTTTATTTTTGCCAACAAATTAAATTCTAAAATTAAAGATTATGTCAGACATTGCATCAAGAGTAAAAGCGATTATCGTAGACAAATTAGGTGTTGACGAAAACGAAGTTGTAACAGAAGCAAGCTTCACTAATGATTTAGGAGCTGACTCATTAGACACTGTTGAGCTTATTATGGAATTCGAAAAAGAATTTGATATTCAAATTCCAGACGATCAAGCAGAAAACATTGCTACTGTTGGTCAAGCTATTTCTTATATCGAGGAAGCAAAAAAATAATAATACCACACCCGATTTCTAAAAATCCCAATTTTTGAATTCCACATTCCAATTGGAATTTGTTTTTTGATTTTTGTAATTTTTAAGAATCGGGTGTTATTATTTTTTAAAATTTAAAATTCGATTGGTTTTCAATCAAAAAGATATACTTATATTGTAATGCCCATGGCTCTTAAGTAGCAATACAGTTAAGAAACATGGGTTTTATTTGTTTAAAGACACAAAATACATATTTATGGCATTAAGGCGAGTTGTTGTAACAGGATTAGGTGCACTTACTCCTATCGGGAATAATATCCAGGAATATTGGAATGCACTTGTGAATGGGGTAAGCGGAGCCGCTCCTATCACGTATTATGATACAGAGAAGCACAAAACGAAATTTGCCTGCGAAGTGAAAAACTTCAATATTGAAGATTACATGGATCGCAAGGAATCTCGTAGACTAGATAAATTTGCTCAATATGCAATTGCTGCCAGTGATGAAGCTATTAAAGATGCTGGAATTACTAATGATAATGTTAACAAACAAAGAGTTGGTGTTATCTGGGGAGCAGGAATTGGAGGTTTAGAGACTTTTCAGGATGAAGTAATGTATTATGCAAAAGGTGATGGAACTCCAAAGTTCAATCCGTTCTTTATTCCTAAAATGATTGCCGATATTGCACCAGCACACATTTCGATGCGTAATGGCTATATGGGACCAAATTACACTACTGTTTCTGCATGTGCGTCTTCTGCAAATGCATTAATCGATGCTTTCAACTACATCCGTTTAGGAATGTGTGATGTTATTATTTCTGGTGGTTCTGAAGCTGCAGTTACTATTGCAGGTATGGGAGGTTTCAGTTCGATGCACGCTTTATCTACAAGAAATGAAAGTCCAGAAACCGCTTCAAGACCTTTTGATGCAACCAGAGATGGTTTCGTTTTAGGAGAAGGAGCAGGAGCTTTAGTTCTTGAAGATTACGAACACGCTAAAGCAAGAGGTGCAAAAATCTATTGCGAAATTGGCGGAGGCGGAATGTCATCTGATGCTTACCACTTAACAGCACCACATCCAGAAGGAATTGGAGTTATTGCAGTAATGGAAAATACTCTAAGAGATGCTGGAATGAGTCCTGATCAAGTAGATCATATCAACACGCACGGAACTTCTACTCCATTAGGAGACGTTGCTGAGTTAAAAGCAATCAGCGCTGTTTTTGGAAGTCATGCTAAAAACATCAATATTAATTCAACAAAATCAATGACAGGACACTTACTTGGTGCTGCCGGAGCTATCGAAGCTATTGCTTCTATCTTGGCAATGCAAAACGGAATTGTTCCTCCAACGATTAACCATAGTGTTGTTGACGAAAATATCGATCCATCTCTTAATTTAACTTTGAACAAAGCGCAAAAAAGAGAAGTAAACGTTGCCATGAGTAATACGTTTGGTTTTGGCGGACACAATGCTTGTGTATTGTTTAAAAAATTAGCTGACTAGTTTTTCGCATATGAATATTATCAAAAAAATATTTTCTAAATCCCGTTCTCTAGAAGACGGGATTTTTTTTGACACTATTCAGAAAATTCTTGGTTTTCCACCTATAAATATCGAATTTTATAGAAAAGCATTTACCCACAGATCATCAAATAAATTAGATGAAAATGGACACCCCATAAATTACGAACGCCTGGAATTTTTAGGAGACGCTATGTTAAGCGCTGTTATTGCTGCACATTTGTTTAATAAAGCACCCAACGGAGATGAGGGTTATTTAACAAAAATGCGCTCTAAAATTGTTAGCCGCGAACATTTAAACGAACTTGGAAAAGACCTAAACTTAGTAAGGTTCGTAGAGAGTAAAGTACCTGTACAGCATTTTGGAGAAAATATACATGGTAATATTTTCGAATCGCTTGTAGGAGCCATTTATTTAGACAAAGGATATTCATACTGTGAGAGATTTATCCAAAAAAGAGTAATTACACCTTATGTCGACATTGCACGACTGGAAGGAAAAGTAATTAGTTATAAAAGTTTAGTTATCGAATGGTGTCAGAAAGAAAAGAGAATCTTTCATTATGATATTTTTGAAGATAATGGAATTGACGGACAACGTTTGTTTGGAGTCAAATTAAGTATAGACGATAAAGTAGTAGCACGAGCGCGGGCTACCTCAAAAAAGAAAGCAGAAGAAAAAGCTTCGCAAAGAGCTTATTTTGCATTTCAGGAAAAAATTGACAAGAAATAACTACAAATTTGCTGTAATTTTCCTAATGCTAAATCGTTTTCGTTTATAAATTAACAAAAACAAGACACACATAACTATTGATGCTCCGTTAGAAATAGTATATTTACAACTTGATTTTTCATGACATGGCTGTTCATAGATTGGATTTAGACGAATTTGACGAAATTGATTATTATTTAATGGCAATTCATACTTCATTAGAAGATTACAGACTTGCTTATTTTATCAATAAAAACCTTCCGATAAACCTCAGTAAGAGCAAAAGCGAGATACATGCTCAAACTAAAGAAGGCGAGGCAAATTTTTCAAGATTTTATTATTATGATTCTGAGAAAGCTGTATCATGGAATTTGATTCAGAATAAAAATGAGATCATTTCTGTGAGTACAAATGATTTCCAGAATTTGTTTTCTAATGAAACAAGTGAGGTTTCTACAACAATTCATTTACTTCCTGAATTCAAAAAAGTAGATTATTTCCTGAAAATTGATAACAGTGAGGAAACTGTCAATTTCACGGAAATACAGCAACGATTAAATTCAATAGAAAGTATCGCTGCTATTTATGCTGTAGATACCAATAAAATAAAATCAAAAAACAATCTAATTTTTTAAAAAAAATGTTAACAAGTAAGAAAACCAAAATTGTTGCTACACTTGGGCCTGCATGTAGTACAAGAGAGATTATCAAGGATATGATCGATGCAGGGGTTAATGTATTTAGAATCAATTTTTCGCATGCAGATTACGAAGGTGTAAAAGAAAAAATCAACATTATTAGAGGCCTAAATGAAGAGTTTGGTTACACTACAGCAATTCTTGGAGATTTGCAGGGACCAAAACTTAGAGTTGGTGTAATGGAAGAAGGAACTGTAGTTCACGATGGAGACTTAATTACGTTTACAACTGCAGAAGATATTATTGGAACATCTCAAAGAGTATTCATGAAATATCAAAATTTCCCGAATGATGTAAATGAAGGAGAGCGTATCTTGCTTGATGATGGTAAACTTATTTTCGAAATAGTTTCAACAGATAAAAAATCAGAGGTTGTTGCTAAAGTTATTCAAGGAGGAGAATTAAAATCTAAAAAAGGAGTTAATCTTCCAAACACTAAAATCTCTTTACCAGCTTTAACTGAAAAAGATATTGCTGATGCGATTTTTGCAATCGAACAAAAAGTAGACTGGATCGCACTTTCATTCGTAAAAACGCCACGCGATTTACAAGATTTACAAGAATTAATCGCGAAACATTCAGAAGTTAAAATTCCAATCGTTGCTAAAATTGAAATGCCAGAAGCTCTAGAGAACATGGATAAAATTGTAGCATATTGCGATGGTTTAATGGTTGCTCGTGGAGATCTTGGTGTTGAGCTTCCTGCTCATGAAGTACCATTGGTGCAAAAAGACTTAATCCGTAGAGCAAAAACCGCGAGAATTCCAGTAATTGTTGCCACTCAAATGATGGAAACAATGATTACAAGCTTAACTCCAACAAGAGCAGAAGTAAATGACGTTGCTAACTCAGTAATGGACGGTGCAGATGCTGTAATGTTATCTGGAGAAACTGCAACAGGAAACTATCCGGTACAAGTAATTCAAAGAATGGCACAAATTTGCGAAGCGGTAGAAAACTCTCCGTTAATCCAAGTGCCACAAAATACACCACAAATTAAAACAAAACGTTTCGTTACTAAAACAGTTTGCCACCAAGCGGCTTTATTAGCTAATGAAATCGAAGCTAAAGCTATTTGTACTTTAACAAACAGTGGTTACACTGCTTTCCAAATTTCAGCTTGGCGTCCTTCAACAGCACACATTTTAGTATTTACTTCAAACAAAAGAATCTTAACTCAATTAAACCTTTTATGGGGAGTTAAATCATTCTACTATGATAATGAAGAAAGTACAGATGATACAGTAACTGATGTAAATAAAATTGCTGTTGAAAAAGGATATGTAACAAAAGGAGATTACTTAATTAACCTTGCAGCAATGCCTATTAAAGATAGAGGAATGGTAAACACCATGAGAGTATCTGAGATTGAATAATAATTTATAATAATTTTGAAAAAGCCATTTACGAAAGTAAATGGCTTTTTTTATGTTTATTATTAACGAAGAATCTCCTCATTAAATAAGTTAAATGATTCTCATGTTTCATTTTAGAAATTTTTCTAACCAAAAATCACATTTCTTAAAAATCCAATTCGACTTAAAATTGGTTTTAGAGGTCTTGTATAGATGTTTCATTTTTGAAAATGAAACATTTTGTTTCAGATTCTAAATTTTTGTTGTTTCATTTTATAAAATGAAACAATGTCATCCCACCTAAACACTATAGTTCGCTTATTAATTAGTTAATTTTGAGAAGCTTAAAAAAAAGTTAAAGAAGTTTTCTTGCCAATTAAAATATAATAATAAAAATGAAACAATGATTTTAAGACTTTAAAACTGGTTTTAGAATTTATTCGTTCTCCTATTTTTTGTTTGAAACTTACCCTCACATATAACAGGAATTATTAACCAATTTTTTTATCATGAAACACATCAACTTAAAATGCGGATTTAATAATGCGATTATAGTTTTAGCATTATTATGCTTTACATCTTTATCAATTTCAGCGCAAAGTAAAAAACAGCCAAATATCCTGGTACTTTGGGGTGATGATATTGGAATTACAAATATAAGTGCCTATAGCGATGGATTGATGGGCTATACCACTCCAAATATTGATCGTTTAGCCAATGAAGGACTTCGATTTTTACATTATTATGGTGAACAAAGCTGTACTGCCGGACGTGCTGCATTCCTAACAGGACAACATGGTATTCGTACAGGTCTTACAAAAGTAGGTTTCCCAGGCGCACCTATGGGTATGAGCCAGTTAGATCCTTCTATAGGAGGAATCATGAAAAGCTTAGGATATGCAACAGGACAATTTGGTAAAAACCACGTGGGTGACCGAAACGAAAGTCTGCCGACTGTAAATGGTTTCGATGAATTTTTTGGAAATCTATACCACTTAAATGCTGAAGAAGAACCAGAATTGCCGGATTATCCTAAAGATCCAGAATATTTGAAAAAATATGGTCCAAGAGGAGTTTTAAAATGTACCGCTACCAATGTAGATGATCCAACGGTTGATCCTCGCTTTGGAAAAATCGGAAAACAAAAAATTGAAGATACTGGAGCTCTTACTAAAAAAAGAATGGAAACAGTTGATGATGAAACATCTGCAGCAGCTATTGATTTTATTAAAAGACAAAATGCAGCTGGTAAACCCTTTTTCTGCTGGTTTAATGCAACCCGTATGCACCTTCGTACACACGTTAGAGCAGAACATAGAGGAAGATATACACACGGTGACAGTGAATACATTGATGGTATGATCGAGCACGACGAAACGATTGGAAGTATTCTAAAAGCATTAGACGATTTAGGAATTGCTGAAAATACCATTGTAGTGTATTCAACAGATAATGGTCCTCATATGAATACATGGCCTGATGGTGCTATGACTTCATTCCGTTCAGAAAAAAATACAAACTGGGAAGGTGCTTTTCGTGTGCCATGTATTGTACGCTGGCCAGGCAACATCAAACCTGGAACTGTAACAACAGAATTAATGAGCCATAATGACTGGATTCCAACTTTTGCTTCCATTGCAGGAGATCCAAATATTACTAAAGAGCTTTTGAAAGGATATAATGCAAACGGAAAAACCTATAAAGTACATTTGGATGGATTTGACCAAACAGATTTATTAAAAGGAGGAAAAAGCCACAGAGATAAATTTTTCTACTCTGATGATGACGGTTTATTAGTTGGTTTACGTCAAGGTGATTATAAATATGTTTTTGCAGAACAACGTTTGGCAGGAACTATGGGAGTTTGGGCAGAGCCATTCACAGAACTTCGTATGCAGAAAATATTTAACCTTTATCAAGATCCATACGAAAGAGCCGATATCACTTCAAATACCTACTGGGATTATATTATTAACCACGTAGGAGCTGTATACGGTGCCATGAACGAAGTATTTGTTTTTGCAGAATCATTTAAGGAATATCCTCCACGTTCATTCCCGCCAAGTTTTAATCCTACTACTATTTTGAATCAAACATTACAAGGTATTAAAACACAACAATACGTTGAGAAAAATATTCTTCCTAAAATAAAAGAAGAAGAAACAGCTTCAAAAAAGAAAAAATAGAATGAGAATCACTAAAAGATTCAGGCGTTAAAAGCTTGAATCTTTTGGATAAACAAAATGATATGTCTAGAAAAATATTTTTTTTGTTCATTACGTTATCCGTGTTTTTGTCATGTAAAAAATCAGATACCCTAATTGCTCCATCATCAGATAGCAAAACCTCTGAATCTACTATAATTGGAGATCCTTTGCCAAGTTGGAATAATGGAACTCTAAAGAATGACATTATCGGCTACGTAGAGAAAGTAACCAAAAAAGGAAGTCCCGATTTTATTCCTATAGAAGACAGAATTGCCACATTTGACAACGATGGCACACTATGGGCCGAAAAACCGTATGTACAAGAACTTTTTGCTTTTTACAGAGTGAAACAAATGGTAGAAGCAAAACCAGAGCTGGCAAAAAAACAGCCTTTTAAAGCAGTTATCGAAAAAGATAAATCATTTTTTGAAAAAGGAGGCGAAAAAGCGCTCATAGAATTAGTGGCAGCAACCCATACCGGAATGACCGAAGATGAGTTTGAAACCAGTGCAAAAGAATTTATTGCCAGTGCTAAATATCCCACTAAAAATATTCCGTTGAAACAAATACGGTATCAGCCTCAATTAGAACTCTTGAATTATCTGCGTGCCAACGGGTTTAAAACCTTTATTGTAACGGGAGGAACAATTGAACTAGTTCGTGCTGCATCGGCAGATTTTTATGGAATACCAAAGAGCCAAGTAATAGGAACTTCTTTTAAATATAAATATGATGGAACCGCAAACACTATTATTAGAGAACCGGCTCTAAATTATTTTAATGATAAAGAAGGAAAACCAGTAAGCATACAGCTTCACATAGGGCAAAGACCTGTTTTCGCCTGCGGTAATGAAGGCGGAGCGGGTGATATAGCTATGCTGCAATATTCGCAGGGAAATAAATATCCCTCATTTCAATTGCTTGTAAACCATAATGACTCTATTAGAGAATACAGTTATCAGGAAAAAGACAATGCTTCCTTAAATGCCGCAGCTAAAAACAAATGGCATGTGGTAGATATGAAAAAAGACTGGAAGAAAATTTTTCCAGACCATTAGATTGAGTTAGTTAGAATTGAAGTGAAACAACTTTAATTGTTTAAGTTGTTTCATTTTGATTTTAGAATGAAAAATCTATAAAATTCTGAAAATATGAAAAGTATAAGGTCTTATAATATTATCACATTCTGGTTTGGCATTTTCTGTTTCATTTTAACTTTTTATGCGTACGCACAAGATGAAGCTAAACCAAGTGCAAGCGCACAGGAACTGGCCGATAAATTGGCAAATCCAGTGGCAAGCTTAATCAGTTTACCACTTCAGAATAATTTAAATTATGGAATTGGTCCTTACAATGGTGTCAAATATACCATAAACGTACAGCCGGTAATTCCTTTTAAATTAACAGACAATTTGAATTTAATTACCCGATATGTAATTCCTGTAATCGATCAAAGAAATATTACGGGCTTGAATACACATGAATTTGGTTTAAGTGATGCCACAGTAACCGCTTTTTTTGCTCCTAAGAGTAAAAAACTGATTTACGGAATTGGACCAGCATTTTTGGTTCCAACCGCAACAGAGAAATTATTAGGAACAGAGAAATTTGGTGTAGGTCCCAGCGCCTTAATTATGCATCAGTCTAAAGGACTTTCAGTGGGATTTATTGCCAATCAGATTTGGTCAGTTGCCGGAAATGAAGATCGTGCTGATTTCAATCAATTTTATACCCAGATATTCCTTTCGCACAGTTATAAAAGCGGAGCAAGTTTAGGATTAAATGCAGAGATTACCCAGAACTGGGAAGGAAAGACCACTTTAATTTCCTTAAATCCGTCTATTGGAGGAATTACAAAATTGGGAAATCAAGTAGTTCAGTTTTCAGTGCAGCCTTTAATTCCAGTTGCAGGCCCGCAAAGCATAAAACCAGATTGGGGATTAAGAGCGATAGTTGCTTTTGTTTTTCCAGAATCGTAAAGCAAGTTTAGATAAAAAAGTTTCTTTCATGCTTGAATACTGTAGTTATGGCTGACAAAATTAAAGAAACCACAGAACATATATTTGATCCCGCAATATCAAAAGCGGAACGTTATGCCAAAGGGGCTTTAATAAGAAAAGAAACGCCTTTGGAATCACATAAAGAATGGCGTTCTTTTAAAAATAGAAAAGATCCGGTAGATATTTTAATTGAAACCAGCGTAGGGAGAGTAGAAAATTTATTGCCTATACGTTACAGCCGAATGATGGAATCACCATTTACCTTTTATAGAGGTGCAGCGGCAATAATGGCGGCAGATCTGGTACATACGCCAATTTCTGGAATTAATCTTCAGCTTTGCGGAGATTGTCATTTAATGAATTTTGGAGGATTTGCAACTCCCGAGCGCAAACTGGTTTTTGATATTAACGATTTTGATGAAACTTTTCCTGGACCGTGGGAATGGGATGTAAAAAGATTAGCGGCCAGTTTTGTAGTTGCAGGGCGATGGCGGAAATTCTCAAACAAAATCTGTAAAGAACTCGCTTGGCATGTTGTCGACAGTTATAAAAGACATATGCAGGAATACAGTAAATTATCGGCGCTGCAAATATGGTATGCAGATATTGATCTGGCAGAATTAATTGACTTAGGCCATGACAAGGAAATCAAAGAATTTCATCAGAAACGAATAAAAAAAGCAGCCGAATATACAGCGCATGAAAAAGAATTTGCAAAAATGACGTATCAAGATGGAGACAGAGCCAGAATTAAAGACGATCCTCCTTTAATATTTCACCCAGCAGAAAGTGAAGGAAGACAGATTTTAAAAGATGCAGAAATAGTTCATAAACGCTATATCGAATCACTTTCAGATGATAAACAGATTTTGTTGAGCCGATATTCGCTCAATGATGTAGCCGTAAAAGTGGTAGGTGTAGGAAGTGTTGGAACCGTTTGTGGCATTAGTTTACTCATGTCTGCTACTGGAGAACCTATCTTTTTGCAATTTAAAGAAGCGAGAAAAAGCGTTTTGGAGCCGTATGTAAAAACCCAGTCAAAATACCATCATCAGGGTGAAAGAATTGTTATGGGACAAAAACTCATGCAGTCTGCTTCAGACCTTTTTTTAGGATGGACAAACGATGATAAAAACCGGTTTTTTTATATCCGTCAGCTTCGCGATGCAAAAGTGAAACCAGTTCTTGAAATTATGAAACCCAAAAATATGGCAGATTATGCAAAAGCCTGCGGATGGGCGCTTTCAAGAGCACATGCACGATCAGGAGATCCGTCTATTATATCGGGTTACATAGGCGACACCAATAAATTTGCTGAAGCAGTTTCAGAATTCTCGGTTTTATATGCTGATCAAAATGAACAAGATTATCATAAAATGCTAGAAGCCATCAAACAAGGACGACTACCTATCGCGACAGAAATCTAACAGCTTTTAATGGTGATAATATGCTGTAAAAGCTCTAATGGTGAATCTTCCAAAAGCTTGAAGAGAAAACTATTTAGCGTTTAGAAATAATAAAATTTGCGACAAAACCTATAAGTAGCCCCTATATAAAACTGACAGGAAAAGCAGGTTGTAGTACAAAACAAGTATGTTTTAATTTATAAAGTAAGAATTTTTTGCAATTTATTATGTTGATTAAATAAAATGATTATCTTTGAGTGTCTGCTAAAAGCCTGTTAATTAGTTGTTTGTGTTAAATTAACACGTTTCTTCCCTTTTTCATTCATTCAAGATTTTTCAGAATTATATTTCCGAGTTAAGTAATTAATCATTAATTTAAATTCTATAAGATGAATATTAAAAGAACAAGTCTTCGCATTATTCCAATGGTACTATTGGGATTAGTTTACAGCTGTTCCCCAACAGTAAAAGTAACTTCAGATTATGACCATTCTGCCAATTTCAGCGAATATAAAACTTTTGCTGTTTACGATTTAAGAGCACAGGAAGGTCAGGTAAATCAATTAAATGTAGATCGTGTTACCAAAGCGATTCGAAACGAAATGCTGGCAAAAGGTTTCACAGAATCTTCAAACCCTGATTTAAAAGTAAATGCTGTTTCGATTTTAAAAAACAGAACTTCAGTTAGCGCCAATACCGATTTTTATGGATATGGCGGTATGTACAGACCTTACGGATATTGGGGCGGAGGTGCCATGATGGGAAGTGCCAATACCACATTCAATACCTATAACTATCTTGACGGCTCATTGGTAATCGATGTTGTATCTGCAAAAACACAAAAATTGGTTTGGCAGGGAATAGGAAATGCCGAAATAGACAGTAAACCCGATAATCCCGAAGAGTTCATAAACAGCTCGATCAAGAAAATTTTAGCCGATTTTCCTCCCGGAACGGTGAAAAAATAGCCCCTAAATAATCTAAAAATAAATAAATGTGCCTGGTCTAATCAGCCATTAAAAAGGCACATTTATTTAAAATTGAAAGTCTCCCCTTTCGAAGATTCTTTTTAAGAAATACAACAAACAATTAACCTTAAAAATATGATCGATATATTACTTTCACTTTTCTTTTTTATAGCAACATTTGCAGGTTTGGCAACTTCGTTTAGAGTTCTCTTTTCCAGAAAAAACTATTCTAAAAGTTTCTATCTAGGCATGTTCTTACTAAGCCTCGCTTTGGTGAGTGTCTATAATTTTTATCTGTCGGCAAACATTTTTAAAGATTTTCCAGATTTACTGGTTATTACAAAATCTTTTATTTTTCTGGCAGCGCCCTGTTCCTTTTTGTATGTGCGAAATGTTCTTTCTGAAAATGAGAAAATAGGCAGATACGACTGGCTTCATTTTATTCCATTTGTAATTTATTTTGGACTAATACTTTTGGTGTATGCAGGAAGATATGCAGAGTCTGAGGTTACAAATTATCTGGCAGCAAAAACAAACAATCCTTTTTCGATTTTAATGCTCACAATCTGGCTTATCTATGTATTTTTTCAAACCATGTTGATCTTAAACTATGATTTGAAAAAGTTCAGAGGCAATCAGCTTGAAAGAATTAAAGTAATAAACTGGATTAAAGTTTATAACCTGATGATTTTGTTCCTTTTTTCTACTCTTTTTGTGCATCACTTTTTGGTACGTCAAGTTAAGTTTGATGATCTTTCCTGTTACTTTTTAATCTTGACGGTTTTATTTTTTACAATGGGCTGGCTTTATTTTAAACCGCAGATTTTTTACAATCAGGAAGAAACTTTTGATTTTGTAAGCGATGCAACATTGGTTATAAAATCAAAAGAAACCAAAAATAATGTACCCATAATCAACGAATTGAATGTAGAGAAAAAAGAAGAGTATTTGCTGAAATTAGACTACGTTTTAAATGCAAAAAAACTATTTCTAAAGAAAGATTTCGTCATTCGCGATTTATCTGAAGAAACCGGAATATCTGTGCATCATCTTTCTAATTTAATAAACTCAGAATTTGGTCTTCACTTTCAAGACTACATCAATTTAAAAAGAATCGAATATTTTAAAGATAAAATCAACGATCCCGAATGGAAAGATTTATCACTCGAAGGAATGGCGTGGGGTTCTGGATTTAAATCACGTACAACCTGTTTCAGAGCATTTTTAAAGCACACCGGAAAATCACCATCAGAATACTTTAAAACCATCAGGTTAAATCCTGCTCAAACAAACGCCTATTATTTCAAATAGAGCAAAACCAGTTTTATAAGTGATTACAAGTCTTAATTAATTTTAAAACATTTCAGTATGAAAACAAAATTTAATGCAGTAAGACGAATAACAAAAACTATAATTACGCTTTCAATATTACTTTTTTCGTGCTTCGGATACGCGCAATTAAAAGGCGGACACATATTAGGAGCAATGGGACTTCAGTCAGGAACCCAAGCACCCGCCAATACTTTAAGTGTGTATGTACCGGGATATTTGTATGATGCCTGTACCTTACGCGATGCTAATGGAGACGAATCGATTGCCAATCCTGACATTACCATGTTTATAACAGGAGCTGGAGCAGCTTATGTAAGCGATTTTAAAATTTTAGGAGCCAATTACGGAGCCAGTATTTTAGTCGCTTTTGCTTCAAATACCATACAAGGAAATTCTGTTGATGCCAAAAATTCACTTGCTTTTACAGATATGTTTGTTCAACCTGTACAACTAGGCTGGCATAACAAAAGAGCTGATTTTCTATTTAGTTATCAATTATATATTCCAACCGGACGATTCAAAGCAGGAGCTTCAGACAATGCCGGATTAGGAATGTTTATGAATGAATTTTCAGCAGGAACGACCTTGTATTTTAATGATAAAAAGACATTTCATTTCTCTGCTTTGGCCGCTTACGAAATCAATGGTAAAAAGAAAGATACCGACATAAAAACTGGAGATATTTTAAGTGTTGAAGGTGGTCTTGGAAAAACATTCTACATGATGAATGCCGAAAAAACGGCACCAAAAGGAATCCTTAACGCAGGATTGATTTACTATTTGCAATACAAACTTACAAACGATAAAATACCAGTTGGAAATATAGTTTTAGAACCAGACAAAGACCGTATTGGCGGTATTGGTGCCGAAGCCAATTATTTTCATATTGGCTCTAAAACTTCGGCAGGATTACGTTGGATTTCAGAATTTGGCGCCCACAGCCGTTTTCAAGGAAATACATTCTTCCTCACTCTGGCACACGTATTTAGTCTGGCAAAAGAAAAAAAAGAATAATCAAAAGCTGAGGTTGATGTTTTTGGATGAATACATTTTAAACGGATTTATATGAAAAATAAACACTCAGATTTTCTTAAACAAAACAGAAAATATTTCCTGAAAATAGTTTTTGGATTTGCTTTTTGTCTTTTTTCATTTCAGGCAGTAAATGCTCAGAAACAGCATCCGCATATAAGTGTAAAAGATTCTCTTGATGGAGCTTTTGATTTAAGTGATTACATTATTTATGCACATGGATTTATTGTTGTTCCTACTGTAATTACAGAACCTGCTTTGGGCGGCATTGGCGGTGCCATAGTTCCTGTATTCTTAAAAAAACACGCTCCGGTTGTAGATGAAAACGGTAAAAAGCGTTTTATAAATCCTGATATCACAGGCGGAATAGGAATGTACACTGGAAACAAAAGCTGGATGGCAGGAGCATTTCGTTCGGGAACGCTTATTAAATCTAAGATTTTGTATCGTGTTATGGCGGGTTATGGAGATATGAACATTTCATTTTACGCTAATAATCTGCCCAATCAAAACGATCAGGAATTTAAACTCAATTTCAGGTCTACCATATTATATACACAATGGCTCAAACAATTTAACAATCCAAAGTGGAGCGCAGGACCTCAATATCTTTTTTTAAACTCAAAAATAAACCTGCCAGACTTTAATCTTCCGCCGCCTTTTGTAGATCCAAAAGATATTAAAAGTACCATAAGCCAGCTGGGAGGAGCCATTCAGTTTGACGGACGCGACAATATATTTACACCAGACAAAGGAATTCGGCTTCAGTCTGACTTTTTTTGGTCAGATAAAATATTAGGAAGTGATTACAATGCCTGGCGACTGAATTTATCGGCAATAGGATATTATCCATTAACTAAAAAATTAATCGGCGGGCTTAGGGTAGAAGGAGAGCAGGCGTTTGGGAGTCCGCCTTTTTATCTTTTGCCGGGAATCAATTTAAGAGGAATTCCGGCAGCCAGATATCAGGGAAAAACAAGTATTGTTACCGAAGCCGAATTGCGATGGGATTTGTACCGAAGATGGAGCCTGATGGGATACGGTGGTCTTGCAAGTGCTTTTAACGATTGGGATCAGGCTTTTGCAAAACCTGTTGTGTACAGTTACGGAACCGGTTTCAGGTATTTATTAGCCCGAAAATTCAAACTCAGAATGGGTGTCGACGTGGCACGCGGTCCCGAAGATTGGGCTTATTATATTGTTTTTGGAAGCAATTGGTTGAGGTAAACTTCAATTAAAAATTGCGATTAAAAATTAAAATTCCCGATAATAGAATATCGGGAATTCACTGGTTTTGGGTTAATTCTAATTTTTGGCAGTAAATTAATTTTTCCAATAAGGTTTAACGATTTTATTTTGTTTTCGGCTTAAAGCCAATAATAGAATAGTTCCTAAAGCACAGAATACGATAGCCTGAATTGATCCTTCTGGACCAAATTCTCCTCCAGTAATAAATTCGGGACCTTGTATTTTGGCTTCTAATAGACTGTTTGTTTTTTCATTTCCAGAAGTTATCGCTCCATAAATTCCTGATTGAGTGAAATTCCACGCAAAGTGTAACGCAATAGGGAACCATAAATTACGGCTGTAAATAAAAGCAGCTCCAAGCATAAAACCAGCCATTGTTATGCAGATTCCTGAAATTAATGTTCCATGAGGATTGGCCAGATGCAGAATACCAAACAGTACCGAAGAAATCGTAAGAGAAATATAACTTCCCAGTTTTTCTTCTACAATTCTAAATATAATACCACGCACCAAGATTTCTTCAATAATGGCTACGGTAAACATGATGGTAAACGGAATCAGAATAAACGAAACAGGATTAATGTTTACAATGCTGTAATTTCCGTTAAGGTACATCACTAAAATGGTGCAGGATTGTAAAATAAAACCAATCGAAATCCCAATTAAAAGATTTTTGGCAAGTCCTTTTGTCGCAAACTCTGTTATAGTTCTTTTATCGTATTTTTTGAAGAAAAGGATATAACTGAAAATACATGAAAAGGAAACAAACAGTCCTTTTAAAAGATTTCTGTAATCTTTATCGAGTGGTGTTAAAGCTAATAGTTTTGCGGCAATCTGCTGGCTGATAATAACAACTGCCATAAAAGTAAGCAGTGCAAGAAGAATTTTAACTACAGGGAAATTAAATATTTTTTGTTTTCGGGTAAGCGTTTCCATTTTTGTTTTTGAATTAATGATGAGACAAAAATATCCCGCATCTAAAACAAAAAATAGAATGAAATTTGCCTCTTTATAGCTTTTGAAACTGTTTAGGCAAAAATCCCGTTTGAGTTTTAAAAGTCCTGATAAAATGACTTTGATCTGCAAATCCACATTCAAGGGCAATTTCGGTTAAATTACTTTCCGTGGATTGTATCAGCGAAAGCGAACGATTTATTTTAATACGACGCATGTATTCGCCCAAAGTACAGCCAAAATATTTAGGGAAATGTTTTGAAATGGTAATAGGACTGAGATTTAAAACCAAAGCCAGATCCTGCAGGTTTGGATTTTCATTCCAGCAGTCGTTTAATAATTCCTGTAAACTTTTTACCCAGAACGGACTTTTTTCAAATCGGTCAAAGTGATTATTTGCAGCCGATAACTGAGAAAATAACATCTTAATAGTATCTGCAGAAAAAACGTCGGCAGTCAGTGTTTCTTTGAAAATCTTTAAAATCAAAAACTTAGCAAAAGCTTCATTTTGAATTGATTTTTCGATAACAGCTTCAGAGATTTGTAGTTCTTTAAGCAGACTTTCTTCAATTTCGATATTGATATTTCGAGAAGGAAAAAGTGTATTTTGGTTCAAATGAAGCTCGTCGCTATGATAAAACAATAATGATCCTGGACCAACTGTTTCATTAAAGTTTTTTCTTTTTTCTGTCGTTCCGCCTTTTAAGAAAAGTGTGATATGAGCATTATTATGAGAATGCCAGCCTTCGTAAACCTTATTTTGATACTCAGTTTCAACCACAGCAATTCCCTGCGAAGTATTAAAACTGTTTTTAGTATTTCCTAAGTATTTCTCTTTTTCGAGTTCGTACATTTGGTGGTGGATTGCATAGCATTTCAGGAACCAAAATACTATTTATTTAGAAACAAAAATCAAAAACTATTTTTGATTGATGAAACATTTCCATTTTGCATATTTTGTAAGTTTTGCTTGCATAATAAAAACATTGTATAAAGATTAACGGTTAAATAATAGTTTATTTACCGAATATTTAATTGTTTTGTAACAAAAATATAATACAGGCTACTAATAAGTAACTATTAAATCTTTTGATTATGTATAAAATTACAATGAAATCTGTTTTTGTGGCTTCCGCTTTTTTAGTTGGAGTAAGCAGCAGTTTCGCACAAGACATCTTGGTAAACTCATTAAAGTTAAACGCAAGTGATAAAAGTAAAGAGAACTTTAAATTCACCGAAGTAGTTAACTTAGGAACAACATCAGTAAAAAATCAAGGTTCTTCGGGAACTTGCTGGAGTTATTCTACAAACTCTTTCTTAGAATCTGAAATGATTCGTTTAGGAAAACAGCCTGTAGAATTGTCTCAGATTTTTTCTGCCAGAAACGTGTATGTAGAAAAAGGAATTAACTACGTTCGTATGCACGGAGCCGTTACTTTAGGCGATGGCGGCGCTTTGCACGATGTAATTAATATGTACAAAAAATACGGAGCCGTACCAAGAGAAGTTTATACAGGATTAAATTACGGAACTGATAAAAATAAATTCGGCGAAATGTCAGCACTTATCGAAGGTGTTTTGGCAGCTGTAGTTAAAAATCCAAACGGAGAATTAACTCCAAACTGGCAGAAAGCATACGCTGCTGTTATCGATTCGTATTTAGGGAAAGTGCCGGATAACTTCAATTACAAAGGAAAAAACTATACACCGCAATCTTTTGCAAAAGAAATTGTTGGAATTAACCCTGATGATTACATCGAAATGTCATCGTTTACAACTTCTCCGTACTACCAAAAAACAACGATGATGGTGCCGGACAACTGGTCATTTGACCAGGTTTACAACGTAAAAGTAAACGATATGACAGACGTTATCGACAACGCTTTGAAAAAAGGATATACAGTAGCATGGGCAACAGACGTAAGTGAGAAAAGCTTTAGCTGGAAAAACGGTGTGGCGTATGTGCCAACAAAGAAATTCGACGAAATGACGGCTGAAGAAAAAGCAGACATGTTTAACGGACCAAAAGCAGAACCGGAAATTACTCCAGAAATGCGTCAGGCTGCGTTTGACAACTACACAACAACAGACGATCACGGAATGCACATTATTGGTATTGCAAAAGACCAAACCGGAAAAGAATACTATATCGTTAAAAACTCTTGGGGAGAAACCAACGATTACAAAGGTTTTTTATTCGTAACCAAAAATTTCGTAAAATATAAAACTACTGCCTTAATGGTAAACAAAGGAGGAATTCCTTCTGAAATCGCTAAGAAATTAGGGGTATAAGTTTAGATAGGTTTTTATAAAATAAGAAAGCGCCGTAATACAAAGATTACGGCGCTTTTTCTATTATGTATGGACAACTTTTCCGATAAAATTATTTTTAAGTTTATTGCTTTTATTTATAATTTTTTGGTTAAAACTTTTTTTCCTTCTTTTGAACTTAGTTATTGGAAATGCAGCTTGAGTTCTTTCTAATTCAACAATGAAATTAATTCTTATTTTTTTCCATTTACTGTAATGCTTTTTTCTTATAATCTCGTTATTTCCTTCTGAAAAATCTCCATTATGAAGCTCGTCAATGTCATCTAAATACATTTCCTTTAATGGTTCGAAAGGGTAAAGACCATCGCTAATTCCAAATACTTCGTCTATATTTTCATAAACGCTTCGAATTTCTTCTATTGCTTTACTTGTACAAAATTTTAATTTTATATATTTCTTTTGGCATTGTTTATTATAATAAGTATATTCCATGAATTCAGTATTTACTTGTATAAGTAAGCTATATACAGTTCGCAATGCTTTGAGATATTCGTTTCGTCTTTGAAAACAAAATACTAAGTATGCAGCAGGTAAAGCAAAGATAAAAGGCAATAAATCTTTAAATACGGTATAATAATCCTCGTTTTTTATTTTTAATTTCAAAAATATTCCAATTAAAATACATATTGTATAGAAGAACATGACTCCTAGTATAGTTCTGTTTAAAATTATTCTGGTCATTAATTTAGATTTTGTCTAATATTTTTAATTCATAGAAAAAAGACTATCGAGAGATAGTCTTTAAAATTTTATGCCCCCTCATTTGGTCTGTCGAAATCAGACTCATTATCTTTTTCTGACGCATAAGTTGATTGGCGAGTAGCTGTTTTTGAGCCGCTAGCATAGATTTTTTTTAGGTCTTTATTGTATGGCTCCCAATTCCATTTCTTTGGATTTTTGACAATTTCACTTTGTGGTTTTTCTAAAAACTTTGTTGCAAATACTTTCATAAAAAATTATTTAATGGTTAATGTTAATTAAATTGTTTTTAATTGCGTCTGTAATTTTTAACCCTGTTAAATCTTCAATCCACAGATATTGCCCGCTTGGATTTATCTCTAAGAAATACCATGAACCCTCTTTAGAAACAATAAAATCTAAGGCTCCATAAGTTAATTCAAGTTTTTTCATTAATAAAGTAACTTTTTCTTTAATGTTTTTGGGTGGTTCAATAACTGAATGGGGAGTGTTTGCTAGATCGTATCTTCGCCAATCTGTTTTCGCAATTTCTGATTTTTGTGAATCAATTTTACAAACGAAATGGTCATTACCTACAACGGTATATCTTACTTCAAAATCTTTTTCAATATATTTTTGTAGAAAAATCGGATTTTCTTCTGATTTTGAAAATTCCTTGAGCTTTTCGTATGGAATTATATTGACATAAAAACCAACATATTCTTTGTCTGCAATTTTATAAAAATCTTGATTTAAAAGCTTTAAGACTATTTTTTCATGTTTTTTTCCGAATTCTAAAATTTCATTTCGATCATTGGACAATAAATAGTCTGGAATTTCAAAACCGACTTCATTGGCTATATCTAATTGGAAATATTTGTTTTCTGCTTTATGATTTTTTCTGTAGTAATTTAGCCACTTAACATCTTTTAAATAATAATATATTCCAAGTAATGTTTTATTCCATTCATTTTTCCATATATTAAATTCATAGTCTTTATCTTGTTCATCAAGCATGAGTTGAACAAATGTCCTTCTATTCCAAACGCATTTTATTTGGCTAAGTGTTATTTTTTCATTCTTATTGTTGATGTACCAATTTTTATTTTTGAAGGTTATAGAAGTTTTTTCTAAAGATTTTGTGTCTAAGTCTAATCTAAAAAAAGGTATTTGACTTTCTTTTAGTTTGTCTATTAATAAATTTGCATGTGCATCATTTTTTTCGGTAAGAATTAATATCATTTTGGTTATTTAGTTTGATTTTATAAATTTTGAGGCTTTATTGCTCTTGTAAAAATGTGTAAATTAAACATTTTGTTTAATCTATATTACAAGTAGAAATACCTGATTATTTCTAAAATCAAATATAAATTATTGATTTATAGTTGTTTTACGGATTTCCGTAAATAATGAGATAGATTTTAGTGACAAACTAATAGGTTAAAAAAAAAGCGCCTTTTAAAGCGCCTCTTTTTTAATTGTATATTTAAAAAAACGAGAAATTACTTCCCCTTCATCAACTTCTCCAAATACTCCACTTTATCCTTTTCAGCCTGAACCAAACGCTCATAAAGTTCCACAACTTTATCAAGCGGGTTGAAATTGCAATTATGATTTACTACTGGTCCACTATTAATAACTGATCCTTCGTAGTTATTTTGAATATTATTCAAAACTGCTTCTTCAGAGAAATTTTTAATTCCTTCAGCAGAAACGCCTAAAACTTCGGCAATTGCTTTCAGTTTTTCTTCGTCGACAGTTTCGCTGTTTTCAATAATAGAAATAGACTGCTGGCTCATGCCTAAAGCATACGCCAAAGCTTCTTGTTTCATGTCACGAAGTTCACGAATGCGGCTTATTTTTCGTCCTATATGGTTTGGTTTTGTTAGTGTGCTCATAATTCAAAGATATTTAAAATTCCTGAAAAACTATTCGGTGTTGTAAAATACAAAGTCTTAGTGGTGCGATACAAAATTTAAAGCAGTAATTGAATTTACATCAAGACAAAAATACAACTTTTCGCACAGTTAAAACTGAAAACTAAAATTATAAAAAGGGTGGGTTTTGCTTAAAAAAGCATAAACGTACACTTCGTCGTTTTTCTGAGCACTTCGTAGTTAAAATGAGGATAAACTTTAGAAAGTGAGTACCTTTAAGTAATAATTTAATCGAATCATTAAATTATCATGAAAAGATTTGCTGCATATTCGATAGTTGCCATGAGTGCTTTTTCATTGAGCAGTTTAGCCCAGCAGACGAGTTATGCCGTCGCAAATACAAAAACTGCAAAAGCGGCAGCAAAACCAGACAAACCGAAAGAAGATATGGTTATAGTGGGCTATTGCGTCGAAGAGGTAATTAACATGCCTTTTGGCAGCCGAACGACTACCTACGAAGTTCCCAAAGAAGATATGGTAAACACTTACGATCTCGGGCCTCATAACACGCGAAAAGTAACTCCCATATACGGAAGACCAAAAGTAAAAGAAACAAGCGCTGTTTTGCCATCAAAAAACATCGCCGAGACCAATAATCAAACCATTCAGCCTATAAAAGTAGAAGTAACAGCTCCGGCATATTCGGGAAAAATGATCAGCGTAGATATAGTCGATACTTATGCCAATGTATTAGATAAAGGTTACAAATCAGTAGAAATGCTTAAAAGAGTTGCAGACAAATTTTATTTTGCAAACGATTTTGAGAACGCGGTCAAACAATATACGGAGCTGTTAAACCTGGATTCGAATGTTGAAGCGGTCTATTATTTTAGATGCGCCCAGTCTTTAAAAGCCATAAAACAAAATGATAAAGCCGATGAAATGATGAAGCTGTTTGAAGAGAAAAATAAATAATGTAATTTTTGTTAGAGTTTGTTTTTAACCGCAAAGAACGATAAGCCGAAAATCAAGCTTTGCGACCTTTGCGGTTAATTCATTTTAAGAAATTATTTCGAATACCATTATAAGCCAAATAATTTGTGGTACAAGTTTTGTACTTATCTCTACGGTATGATTTTGTCGTTTCAACAGATAAGAAAAAAATCACACTCGCTGATCGATGGAGGTTGGAGATAAACTTGGTGGAGTTTCTTGTGTGATGTATTTCGATTGTTCGCAGTTGCCCGAATTTCTAGTCGAAATGCCAAGATTGGTTAGATTACATGTATAAGCAAAAAAGACGATCAATTTTGATCGTCTTTTTTTTTGCTTCTAACCAATCCCGAAAGCTTTCGGGGCTCTGATTCACAATTATGAATAAAAAAAATACCACTTACATTTGCAAGTGGTATTTTTTAAGCTCCCCCTCTTGGGCTCGAACCAAGGACCCTCTGATTAACAGTCAGATGCTCTAACCAACTGAGCTAAGGAGGAATCACCTTAAAGGTAAATATGTTTGCTAAAAAAAGTTGCTCCCCCTCTTGGGCTCGAACCAAGGACCCTCTGATTAACAGTCAGATGCTCTAACCAACTGAGCTAAGGAGGAAGTTGTTGCTCTTTTTAGCGAGTGCAAATATAGGTCTTTTTTTAGTTTCTCAAAAATATTTTCACTCTTTTTATTAATTTTTTTTTCTACTTGACAATTGCCTTATAAATGTCATTTCCGTTTGCGAATAAAAGCAGTGCTATAAGTAGAACAAAGCCAACCATTTGGGCGTTTTCAAGGAATTTATCGCTAGGTTTTTTACCGCTGATCATTTCGTATAATAAAAACATCACATGTCCGCCATCAAGTGCCGGAATTGGCAATAAATTCATTACTCCAAGCATAATTGACAATAAAGCCGTGATTGACCAAAATGTTTCCCAGCTCCAAGTATTAGGGAAAATATTGTAAATCGCAGCAAAACCACCTACTTGTTTGTATGCTTTTGTTTCAGGATTAAAGATCATTTTCAATTGTTTTCCGTAACCTACTAATTGATCTTTTCCTTTTTCGATACCAACCGGAATAGATTCTGCAAAACTATATTCTTTGGTACTAATTTTATAGTATCCTAATTTTTCTAAGGATTTAATATCCAAACCAGCCGACATAACACCTAAAGTTCCAGCAGGTGAAACTTTAACTGTAAGCGGTAATTCTTTTAAATCACGTAAAACAACAGCAGAGATTGTTTTTCCTTTGTTTTCTTTTAAAATGGTTTTTGCTTCATCAAAATATTTGATTTTTTTTCCGTTAAGAGAAAGAATCAAATCTTTTGGTTTTAAATTTTGGTTTGGAGACTCGTCGGCAACTTTTCCAATAGCAAAAGGAGTACGAATTCCTATAAGCAAACCTTTTTCATATTTTGACAATTGATCTACAAAATCAGTTGGCATTTTAATAGTTTGCTGTTGTCCATTTCTTTCAATTAAAATCTCTTTCGCCATGATCACATTCATGTTCATGTCATTGTCAAAGTTTTCTACTTTTTTATTATCAATAGAAATTATTTTATCACCAGTTTTAAAACCTGCTTTTAGCATAACTGGATTATCGATAGAGACACCATCTTTTAAGTCAGAATTGGCAATATAGATATCGCCATAAGCAAATGCCATTCCTATATAAATAATAAACGCCAGAATAAAGTTTACGGTAACACCGCCAAGCATAATAATTAAACGCTGCCAAGCTGGTTTAGAGCGGAATTCCCAAGGTTGAGGCGGTAAAGCCATTTGTTCCTTGTCCATACTTTCGTCAATCATACCCGAGATTTTTACATAACCTCCAAGTGGCAGCCATCCGATTCCGTATTCTGTTTCACCAATTTTCTTTTTTAGTAGAGAATATTTAACATCAAAAAACAAGTAAAATTTTTCGACTCTAGTTTTAAACAATTTAGCAGGGATAAAGTGCCCTAATTCATGAAGAATAATAAGTAAAGATAAACTCAATAGAAATTGAGAGAGTTTGATAACTATATCCATTTTATATTTTTAGTTCGTATTTAACGCACAAAAGTAACGTTTCTTATTTAATTTAACACTGCAAGATACTACTTAAGGTTTTAAATGTTTGTTAATTAATAACCTTAATATATGTAATTCAGTCAAAACTGATTTACTCTTTATAATTAGTCCTGTTTTTCGCCAAAATGTTACAAAATGTCTTATTGTGATATTTTTAAAACTTATTTGGGTAATTACTTCATTATTTCCAATCTAATTTCATTTTCTAAGCGAATTGAGGGTATTCTTAAATAGTTAACATAACTATTTTTAAATTCTTAAAAGCGGTCTTGTTTTATTAATTTTTTATAGCGAGAATATGAATTTTATTAGACAAATTGAAAGAATAAAAAAGATGCACAAGTTAATTTCTGGAGAAAAAACAGGCTCTCCACTAACATTTGCAAAAAAGTTATCTCTAAGCAGAAGCCAATTTTATAATGAGTTAGAACTCATAAAAGAATTAGATGCTCCGGTAAAATATTGTAAAAAGCGAGAAACATTTTATTATGAAACTCATTTTGAATTGATATTAAATTTTTCGCTAAAAACAATAAGAGAAGACGAATCTAGAGAAATTTTTGGAGGATCTAATTTCCGTCCAATTTTATTAGACGGAACTCTGATAAGTTTGCTATAACAAAATACTTCTCGAGAAAATGAATTTTGTTGTAATTATTAATTAACCTTTTAAAATTAAACATTATGAATTTAGAAGAATTGAACCTTTTTGAGTTAGATAATCAGGAGATACAAGAGATTGAAGGAGGAGGTATTAGAGCAGAAATTGCTTTTGTGATTTGTGACATGACTTTTGGAGTTATTCCTGGAGCATTTATGCGTCTTGGTTACGCTTTGGGATAGTATAATAACATTAATGATAAAAAAGTAAAATATGGAAAAGATCGAGTTAGTTAGTGAAATCAAATTAATTGAATTATCATCTATTGAGCAATTGGAAATTAATGGAGGTTTTGCAATTGAAGTAATTACTTGTTGCTTAGGAGCATGTGCCTTTGCCTATCAAATTGGAAAAGATATGGCGGCAAAAGGCTGGTAATAATTTAATAAGGCACTAAGCTAATTGTAGCTTAGTGCTTCATCTACTTATTGTGTAAAAATGAAAAAAATATCAACAGAAAGAGGGGCAATTTTTTTGGTATCTATTCTAATAGGAACTAATACCGCTTCATACATTTTAGGAAAAAGCTTGACGATATCAGAAGGTAGTAAAAATGGACTATTTTCAGTACCATTATTGATAACAATTATATTAAGTGTAATTGTAGGTGTTTCGGCTATATTAAGAAAATAATTGTTTAATAAAAAGAAATTCAATTATGAAAAAAACTATAATATTAAGCACTATAATAATATATATTATAGGCTTGACAGTATTACGGCAATACCCAGAAAGTCATATTCTTTCTTTTTTATTAGGTATTTTATCCGCTTCAAGTATTGTCCTATTTTTATTTATAATTGCTAAAAAAGCGAAATTATGATAGAAACTAAATTTTTGAAAAGAGTAAGATTAGTGATATTAATTGCCTTCATAACCTATTCATTAGGCTATGTTGTAGGGTATTTTTTTAAATAATTTGAAGAATCTCTTTCCTGTACTTTTTGAGAAAGAGATTCTATCTTAATTTTTAGTTTCATGAATTTCAGTTCCTTTATAAAAATCCTGAAATTTTATTAATGGATGAAGCTACAGCATCTCTCGATACTCATTCAGAAAAAATGGTAAAAGAAGTTATAGATAACTTCAAATCATTGGGAAAAACTATAATTGTCATTGCACATCGTTTGAGTACAATAGCCAGTGCCGATACTATATTAGTTATGAAAAATGGATCAATCGTAGAGTCAGGAAATCATTTCGATTTACTAGAACAAAAAACGGAGTATTATAATTTGTGGAATAAGCAGACTTTGATTTAAATGTTTGTTAATTAATAAACATTTCGATTTCTCCTTTTATCAAGATAGAGTAACTTTACTTTTTTAAAAGGTTATCGTTTTCAATTGGTAACCCAAATCTATTAAAAGTTACAAATATGGCTTCAAATTTATTTTCTCCCATAACTTTAAAAAATATTACCCTTAAAAACAGAATCGTTATTTCGCCCATGTGCCAATATTCTGCCGAGGACGGATTCGCAAACGACTGGCATTTGGTTCATTTAGGAAGTCGTGCCACAGGAGGCGCCGGACTTATTATTCAGGAAGCAACTGCGGTTTCTCCCGAAGCCAGAATTTCTCCTTCTGATTTAGGAATATGGAAAGATGAACATATCGAAAAACTGAAACAAATCAATGCTTTTATCGTTTCTCAAAATTCTGTTCCAGGAATCCAGCTGGCTCATGCAGGACGAAAAGCTTCTGTTTCGGCTCCGTGGCTTGGCAATAAAAAATTAGATTTCGCTCAAGGCGGATGGCAGACCGTTGCGCCAAATGCAATTCCGTATCATGATAACGAACCTTTTCTTCCAGAAGCTTTGGACAAAAACGGAATTCAAAAGGTAAT
Organism: Flavobacterium endoglycinae; assembly: GCF_017352115.1. Classification (NCBI taxonomy): domain Bacteria; kingdom Pseudomonadati; phylum Bacteroidota; class Flavobacteriia; order Flavobacteriales; family Flavobacteriaceae; genus Flavobacterium; species Flavobacterium endoglycinae. Next base: position 2,357,850 of record NZ_CP071448.1, on the reverse strand, counting down.
TTCGGATTTTAAAACAGCTGCAAAAAGAGTGGTAGAGGCGGGATATCAAGTTTTGGAAATCCACGCGGCACACGGATATTTACTGCATCAATTTTTATCTCCGCTAACCAATGTTAGAACCGATGAATATGGAGGAAGTTTTGAAAACCGAATTCGTTTTACACTCGAAATAGTAGAAGCAGTTCAAACAGAATGGCCTTCAAATCTTCCATTAATTGTTAGAATTTCAGCAACAGATTGGGCAGAAGACGGATGGAATCCTGAAGAGTCTGTACAGCTTTCGAAAATATTAAAAGAAAAAGGAGTAGATGTAATCGATGTTTCATCAGGCGGATTGGTTTCACATCAAAAAATTACGCTTGGTCCAGGGTATCAAGTTCCTTTTGCAGAAAAAGTAAAAACCGAAGCCGATATTTTAACAGGTGCTGTAGGTTTAATTACCGAAGCCAAACAAGCCGAAGAAATCTTAAATAAAGGTCAAGCCGATTTGATTTTGTTTGCCAGAGAATCGCTTAGAAATCCAAACCTGCCCTTGGATTTTGCCAAAGAATTAAACGAGGATATTCATTGGCCAAAACAATACGAAAGAGCTAAACTTTAATATTTTTTTCCGCCACGAATTCACGAATTTGTTTTTTTTAATTCGTGACTAATAAACTAAAAAGCAATGCAAAAAATAAAAACAGCACTATTGTCATACGGAATGTCGGGAAAAGTTTTTCACGCTCCGTTTTTAGATATTCACCCCGGATTTGAATTATTAGGATCTTGGGAAAGAAGTAAAAAACTTATTCAGGAAGATTATCCAGAAGTAAAAAGCTATCCTTCACTGGAAGATTTATTGGCAGATGATGTTGATTTGGTAATTGTCAATACTCCAGTCGGCACACATTACGAATACGCTAAAAAAGTAGTTTTATCAGGAAAACATGCTGTTGTTGAAAAAGCCTTTACCACAACAGTAGCCGAAGCCCAAGAATTGAATAAAATAGCAAAAGAAAAAGGTGTAAAACTAGCCGTATTTCAAAACAGAAGATGGGACAGCGATTTTAAAACTGTTCAAAAAGTAATCGAGGATGGCGTATTAGGAGATTTAGTCGAAGCCGAATTTCATTTTGACAGATACAATCCATTATTGAGTCCGAAAGCACATAAAGAAACTGCCAATGATGGTGCAGGAATTCTAAAAGATTTAGGTCCGCATTTAATAGATCAAGCCGTTTGTTTATTTGGTTCACCAAAATCAGTTTTTGGTGATATCAGGATCACTAGAGAAAACTCATTAGTGGATGACTGGATCGACCTTCAGTTGATTTATGAAAATTTCAGAGTCCGTTTAAAAGCAGGTTTTTTCGTGAGAGAAGCCAATCCCGCTTTTACAGTTCAGGGTAAAAAAGGATCATTTCTTAAACCAAGAGGTGACGTACAGGAAGACAAATTGAAAGAAGGAGAAAAACCAAATTTAGAATCTTGGGGAACCGAATCTGAAGATTTACAAGGATTGCTTCATACTGAAATTGATGGAAAAACAATCCGAGAAAAAATCCCAACGCTGCAAGGCAATTATTTCTCATTTTTTGATGGTGTTTTCAATTCTATTACGAACGATGTTGCAGAACCAGTTACTGCCGAAGATGGCGTAAAAGTAATGCAGGTTATCGAAGCTGCCATTGCAAGTAACACACAACGAAAAGTAATCGATTTATAAAAGAAAATAAAATTCAGAATGATCAAAAAGATGCACAATTGTGCGTCTTTTTTTGTTTTATAGTGAAACTTAAAATCATTTTCCAGCAATAGTTTTGTCCGTAAAATCAGTACTGAAAACCAGCTTTTTTATAAACAATAACGTTGTAAATAAATCAACAATTCGTACTTTTAAGTATATAAGCTGCTTTTTTGTAATTTTATAACATAATCTCATAAATACTCCGATTTTGATAAACTTCAATCCATTACAACTTTTTCAGACAAAAGGGAAAATCAAGAAAGTTTTTAGAGAAGCAAAAGCCTCTTATTTAAACCGAATTCGTTTTGCAGTTGGAATGTTTTATTTTGGAATGGGTTTAAGTTTTGCCACTTGGGCAAGTAGAATTCCAGACATTAAAACAGCACTTCATTTAACCGAGGGCGATCTGGGTTCAATTCTTTTTGCACTTCCAATGGGACAATTGCTGATTATGCCTTTTTCGGGAAAAATGGTAACCAAATTCGGAAGCCACCGCATTTTGATTTTTTCATTAATCATGTACGTTTTGTGCTTGGCTAATTTAGGTCTTGCAGGAACGGGATTAGAATTATCTCTGGGTTTATTTCTGTTTGGATTATTTGGAAACTTAGCCAATATAGCCGTAAATACACAAGGTGTTTATACCGAAGTATTATTTAAAAAAACCATTATGTCTTCGTTTCACGGAATGTGGAGTTTTGCTGGCTTTACAGGCGCTTTAGTGGGTCTAGGAATGCTGGCTTTACATTTATCGCCTTTACATCATTTTCTAATTGTGGGGGGAATCGTAATACTAATGGTGGTTTTTAATTTTAAATTCCTGATTAGAGCCAAAGAAAAAATTAAAAATAAGACCAACGAAAAGAAAAAACTATTTACAAAACCAGATAGCGCACTGCTTTGGCTCGGAGTCATAGGCTTTTGTAGTATGGCCAGCGAAGGTGTAATGTTTGACTGGAGCGGTGTGTATTTTAAAGATATTGTACAAGCTCCGGGACCGCTAGTTGTTTTAGGATATACTTCTTTTATGATTATGATGGCAAGCGGAAGATTTCTGGGAGACGGATTAATCAATAAATTTGGACGTGAGCGCGTAATGCAAATCAGCGGGGTTATGATTTCTGCTGGACTTTTTACAGCCGTTTTTCTTCCATATATTATCCCCTGTACTATTGCTTTTATGGCTGTAGGTTTGGGAGTTGCTACAATTGTTCCTACCGTTTATAGTATGGCAGGGAAAAACCCAACGGTTCCGCCGGGAGAAGCTTTAACGATTGTTTCAAGTGTCAGCTTTCTTGGATTTTTAATGGGACCTCCCGTAATTGGACACATTGCTCAGAACTTTGGTTTACAATTTTCTTTCGCCTTTATCGGAATCTTTGGCGTTTTGATTGCCTTTATGGTTTCTAAAATTAGAACAAACGATTGATTTAATCTTTTGATAATCAAAAATAAACACAATATTTTACCTTAAAATCTCATTTTAATCCGAAATAAATTTGTAAGAATTTATTTCGGATTAAATATTTTTTATATATTTGAAACTTGCGTCGCTTGTATTAATGAGCAGACAAAATGCTTTTTCCAGAAGCCAATTTTTTCTTTTGAATATTAGGAGTAATATCCAAAACTTATTTTCAAAACAAATTGGAATTCTTAATGGGAAAAAAGTACCTAATCTTTTTTATTTTATCGTCTTTTAGTTTTGCTTTCGCACAGCGGCAAACCACTTTTACAGGAATTGTAATGGATTCTAAAACACAAAATCCGCTTGAAAATGTGGTGGTGAGTGTTCAGAATTCTTCCATTATGGTTCTGACTTCAAAAAAAGGAAAATTTGAACTTCATTCTTCAATAGAAGGAGAACAACTGCTAGTAATCCGAAATCAAGGATACAAAGACTTACTTTTAAAAATACAATCCAATTTTGGGAAAACTGTAAATCTTGGAGCACTCCAAATTGAAGATACTTTTTCAGATGAGATTCCAGCGGCTTTAATCACTTTATTGGATAGTGATTTCTCGGACGATAACAGTTCTTCCGAAATGACATCAGGATTATTGCAATCGTCCAAAGACGCTTTTATGCAGTCGGCGGCATTTAATTGGGGACAAGCCCGATTTAGAGTTCGCGGTTTAGACAGCGAAAACGGAACCATGATGCTTAACGGCATGATGATGAACAAAATCTACGACGGAAGACCACAATGGAACAATTGGGGTGGTTTAAATAATGTGCTTCGAAATCAAGAATTTTCAGTTGGAACTGCAGTTTCAAATTATACTTTTGGCGGTGTTTTAGGAACTCAGCAAATTGATACTCGTGCTTCCTTATATCGAAAAGGAACTCAGCTCACCTTTTCAGGAAGCAACACAACGTATCTCTGGCGCGCTATTGGAACTTACGCTTCTGGAATGACTTCTTCGGGTTGGGCTTATGCAGTTTCGGCAGGTAAAAGATGGGCAGATGAAGGGTATTTTGAAGGCACAAATTTTAATGCTGATTCTTTTTTTATTAGCGTTGAGAAGAAACTCAATAATAGAAATTCACTCAATTTTACTGGTTTTTACACGCCCAATTCCAGAGGAAAAAATTCACCAAACACCAGTGAGGTAATTGGCTTGACGAGCGAAAAATACAATTCATATTGGGGATTTCAAGATGGTAAAAAACGAAATGCAAGAGTTAAAAATATTGAAGAACCTTTGCTGATGCTTAATCATTATTTTAAAATTGATGATAAATCAACGCTGAATTCAGGTGTGATGTATCAGTTTGGAAAAGTGGGAAACAGCAATATCGATTATCAAAATGCCGATAGTCCTGATCCGGTATATTATCGTAAAATGCCCAGTTATTTTAGTTCGCTTTATGCAAAAGATCACGGAGAGTTTTCAGGAGATTTTACACCCGATTACGAAAATGCAGAGAAAAGCAGAACAACATTTTTAGCTAATTCTCAAATCGATTGGAACGCAATGTATCGGGCTAACGAAAAACCAAATCAAAATGGTTATGAACCTGCGCAAAGTCATTATATTTTATACGAAGACAGGACAGATGATAAAACTTTTGCGTTGAATTCAACTTTTAATACCCGAATAAATTCTAACCTTTCTTTTGACGCTGGATTTGTCTATCGAAATTTGAAATCACATAATTTCCAATACCTTTTAGATCTTTTAGGAGGAAAATATTTCCTGGATATTGATCCATTTTACAAAGGCGATTTATCACAATCGGATTTGAAAAATCCAAATCGAGAAGTGAAAGAAGGCGATATTTACGGCTACAATTATAATTTTTTAGCGAATACTTTAGATGCCTTCACGCAGTTTAAATTCACGTATAATAAAACCGAGTTTTATCTGGCACAATCTTATTCCGTATCTGATTATCAAAGGGAAGGATTGTATCAAAACGGACTTTATCCTGAAAATTCTTTAGGAAAAAGCGAAAAAGTAAATTTTGAAAATTTCGGTTTCAAAGGCGGATTCACTTATAAAATCTCGGGCAGAGAATGGTTATTTTTTAACGGAGCGCATCTTACAAGAGCACCGTCTCTTCGAAATACATTTTCAAATTCCCGCTTAAATAATTCTATTGTCGATGGCATTGAAAGTGAAAAGGTAACCAGTGCCGAAGCGAATTATGTATATCGATCGCCTAAGCTGAAACTACGTCTTACGGCCTATTATTCGATGATAAAAAACACTTCGAAAACTTCCTTCTTTTATGCCGAAGGAATTTTTGAAAGAGGTGCAGGTTATGATCCTACAGATGCTTTTGTCACGCAGACATTAACGCATTTAGACAAAAAGAATACAGGAGCCGAATTGAGTTTTGAATACCAGATTTCGCCCACATTAAAAACTACTGTATCGGCTGCTTATGGCAATTACATTTACAACAGTAATCCTGATGTTGTAATTACAAATGACGGAAATAGAGCAAAAGACGGAGCTCAGACTACTTTTGATTTTGGCCGATCTTATCTTAAAAATTACAAACAAGCCGGAACTCCTCAGCAAGCATATTCAGTTGGATTAGAATATCGTGATCCAAAATTTTGGTGGATAGGTACCAATTTAAATTATTTAGCAGATAGTTACATTGATGTTTCGCCAATTTCAAGAACATCTCAGTTTTATATTAATCCTGCAAATGGATTTCCTTTCCCCGAAGCAACTTCAGAACGCGGAAATGAATTATTAAAACAAGAAAAATTCAATCCAGTAACGTTGCTGAATATAAACGGCGGAAAATCTTGGCGAGTTTATAAAAAGTATGTCGGACTTTTTGCCAGCGTAAACAATGTCTTGAACTTAATGTATAAAACAGGTGGTTTTGAGCAGGCAAGAAATGCCAATTTTAGAGCTTTAAATCAGGATATTTCAAGCGGAACACCAGCATTCGGACCTAAATATTACTACGGTTATGGACGCACTTATTTCTTAAATCTTACTATCGGTTTATAAAACCAAAATACATTTCTTATGAAAAAACGAATATTACTTTCTGCCTTATCCTTTTCTTTTTTTAGCTGCAGTCACGAGGTTGATGCTCCAAAATTAGCTTGTACACAACCAGATTTTAAAGTAACCAAAACTGTTGAAAAAGTATACGAACTTTCAGGAACAACTGCCAAACAATATTTATATGATGATGTAATTGAAGCTTATGTCGTTTCGAGTGATGAAGAAGGCAATTTTTTTAAGACCATTTCACTGCAAACAAAAGCCTCTGAAAGAATTCCCGCAATAGGATTTGCTGTTCCTGTAGATGCTTCAAATACTTATATTGAGTATAGAGTTGGAAATAAAGTGTATGTAAAACTCAAAAACCAATTTACAGATTTGTATTACGGCGGATTACGAATTGGAAGTTTGTATGTAAGCAATTCAGGAGATCCTACTATTGGACGTGTTTCTCAAAATGAAGTAAAAAGCGTTTTAAATGCTTCGTGTACGAACGCTGATGAGAGTCAATTGGTTGAATCACTGTCGATAGAAAAAGCCCTTAACGATAGTAAATTAAATACACTTATAGAACTTAACGATGTACAGTTCACCGAATCAGCAATTGGGCGTCATTATTTTGAAGAATCCAATAACGTAGGAGGCTCAACAAACTGGAATCTGCGTGATAAAACCGGAAACCAAATTATTTTTAGAACCAGTAGTTATGCCAAATTTGCCGATCATTTTGTTCCAGAAGGAAGCGGTAAAGTACGAGGAGTTTTAACCAAATTTGGAACCGATTATCAATTAATGGTTCGTTCAGAAAGTGATGTTGTATTGAATGGAAAACGTAATGTTCCGCTCTTTGCCGAAGACTTTCAATCGGTTAAAAATAATGTCAACTTTGCGCTGCCGGGCTGGAGTAATATTGTAGAAAAAGCAACTAAATTATGGAAAAGTATGCTGTATGCTGGAAATGGTTATGCAGAGTTCAATACCACAAGTACCACCGCAGCCGAAAATATAGCATGGCTTGTTTCTCCAAAAATTGATTTGACAGAATATAAAAATACGGTTCTGTCCTTTAGAAGTGCACAGCATGATTTGAAAGTCGATTCGCCTTTGAATGCATTAGAAGTGTATGTTTCAACTAACTTTGATGGCTCTAATATATCGAAAGCGAAATGGACAAAATTAGAAGCAAAAGTAGCTTCACTTTCGACTCCAACCCGTGAATTTATAAGCTCAGGCGGAATTGATTTATCTGCTTATTCAGGCAAGATAAATATTGCTTTTAAATACATCGGATCAGGAAAAGATAAAACTCTTAACGGAGCTTTTATGGTTGATGACGTAAAGATTTTTGGAGAGAAATAGAAGTTGTTTCATAATAATGAAATTAATTGGTTGATTTTTAGTTTTTTATTGAAAAATAAGTAGTTTTTGAATTTTGAATTCCCTAAATATGAGAGAATTTTGTACTTTGGTCATCCCAAATAAATACAAAAACAAATATGAGAACCTACTTTATTGCCATCCTAATGATGGTATTTCCTTTCTTGATGCACAGTCAGGACAATGTTAGATTAAAGCAGATCAATATTGTAAAAACAAACTATCAGAATTCTAAAGACGGAGAAATCGTTAACAAAACGATGGTTTTTAAAGATGGTAAACTTCAAACCGTAACCACTTCAGATGTTATACAGCATTTCTTTTACAACAAAAATGGTTTACTAGACATGACTGTAAAAGACAAAGTGGGAAGTGACTGGAAAGAAGTGGTAAATTATACTTATGACGCTGATAATAACATTACAAAATTTGTAAAAAAATATCAGGAAGGGCCTAATTACATTACCAAAGTTGTAACATTTGTATATGAAGGAGCAAGGGTTAAAGTAACTACAAAAAAGAGTACCAATCATCAAAATTTGGTTGAAGATATTGAATATATTGTTGAAAACGGAACAATTGTAAGACGTACTTCACGCGATAAAAACAAACAGATTATTGGTAAAATTGAATATGTGTATGTAAACGATAACGTATCGAAACACAAAGGTTTAGTTGGAGATAAAATCTCTAAATCATTTACCTATGATGATAAAAAATCAGTAGATCAATTAATTGTTCAAGGACTTTTTGGAGATAATTACAAAATTATTGTACCTATGATTTCGTATCATGAAGATGAGTTTGCTTTCGAATCGATTTCATATAACAATGAAATGAATTTCAGTCCGTCGTCTACCGCTTTGGTTGCCGTTAGTAGAAAGTACAAATACAACAAACTGAACTTCCCGATTTCATGTTCACAGATTGAAGAGAACGGAATTGTAAAAACAGAAAAAACATTCATTTACGAATAAATAATTTTTAAAAGAATATTCTAAACCATTTATAATTTAGGTTTTAATACCTGATTTATAAATGGTTTATTTTTTTAATTCGAATTTAAAATTGAAATTCTATAATTGTTAGTACTGCACAAATGATTAAATTTGCAGCTTATTTTAAGATATGCTAGAGAAAGAAATAATAAATTTTGAGAGAACAGTAGTAGTAGGTATTGTAACTCAAAATCAAAGTGAGGAAAAACTTAACGAATATTTAGACGAATTGGAGTTTTTAACTTTTACCGCTGGAGGTGAAGTTATTAAACGCTTTTCGCAAAAAATGGAACGCCCAAATCCGAAAACTTTTGTAGGTACGGGAAAAATAGATGAAATCAATCTTTTTGTAAAAGAAAATAAAATATCGACTGTAATTTTTGATGATGAATTATCACCTTCACAGCAAAAAAACATTTCAAGAATTATAGATTGTAAAATCCTTGACAGAACCAATTTGATCTTGGATATTTTTGCTCAAAGAGCGGAAACTTCGTATGCAAGAACTCAGGTAGAATTGGCACAATGTATTTATTTACTGCCAAGACTTTCCGGATTATGGACACACCTTGAGCGTCAAAAAGGAGGTATTGGTATGCGTGGTCCGGGTGAAACCGAGATTGAAACAGACAGACGTATCGTGCGCGATAGAATTTCGTTATTGAAAGAGAAAATCAAAACGATTGATAAACAAATGAGTATTCAGCGTAGCAACCGCGGAGCTATGGTTCGTGTTGCTTTAGTTGGGTATACTAACGTTGGGAAATCGACTTTGATGAATGCGATTGGTAAAAGTGAAGTTTTTGTCGAAAATAAACTATTTGCAACTTTAGATACAACTGTTAGAAAAGTGGTAATTAAAAACCTGCCATTTTTGCTTTCAGATACGGTTGGATTTATTCGAAAGTTGCCGACACAGTTAGTTGATTCTTTTAAAAGTACATTGGATGAGGTTCGTGAAGCTGATTTGCTTTTGCACGTTGTAGATATTTCGCATCCTGATTTTGAAGATCACATAGAATCTGTAAATCAGATTTTACAGGAAATTAAAAGCAACGATAAACCGACGATTATGGTTTTTAATAAAATCGATGCTTACAAACACCTGACAATCGATGAAGATGACTTAATCACCGAAAGAACAAGAAAACATTACACACTTGATGAGTGGAAACAAACTTGGATGAGTAATGTTGGTGAGGATAAAGCATTATTTATTTCGGCTGTTAAAAAAGAAAATTTTGAGGAATTTAGAGAAACCGTTTATGAAGCGGTACGACAGATTCATATCACCAGATTTCCGTACAACAACTTTTTATATCCTGATTATAAGGATGCAGTTGATAAAGAGGAAGAATAAAACAGAAACGGCTTTTGATCATTCAAAAGCCGTTTTTTATTAAAATCCAAAATTAATTCCCAAACCAAATACTTCTCTAGTCTGAAGTCCTTTAAAAGCATTATCATCATAAATAGCTTGAAACGCTAAATTAGCCGACAAGAATTTATTTACTTTCATAATAATATTCAGCGAGTAATTGATATCTACGTTTTGAGGATCTTCTAAATAATTAGAATAAAGATTCAATGTGTTTTCTGCTGTTACATTGGTCATAATAGCCAATTTGTAATAAACTGAGGCATAAAAACCTAATTCGTAACGCATGGTTTTGCCTTCGTCAACTCCAAAATAATCACCATCTACATAAGGCAGTCCGGTAAATCTATCAATTCCACTTGTATAAGCATTGTCTACAAAAGTGAATTTGGAGGTTAATGGAGCAAAATTTATTTTTAAATTCTCATCTTTAGACCAATAGATACCAGGTCCAGTAGTAAGATATCCAGGTGACATAAATTTAGTCTGCTCAGTTCTGATTTCTTTTCCGTTGGCATCTTGTCCATAAATATAACCTGTAGTAAACTGAGTTCTAAAATTTATGAAATAAGAGTAATACCATTCACCAAAAGCTTTTTTACCAAGAATGGAATTAAACTCTAAACGATCATCGGTTTTCTTTCCAAAATCCGTGTTTTTAGTTTGTAAAAGACCGTATGAAGCCAGTATTTTATTATCCCAAGTTAGATCGTCTTTTTTATAATTAAAGTCGTAATTTATTCCTAAAGTTCCAGAGAAACTGTCTTCACCACCAGCAATCCAGTTGTTGAAGCTTGATTGGTTTAATAAAAGCGATACAGTTCCTTTTGCTTTCCAACCTTCTTCTTCAATCGTATCGTTGATTTTTTTTACTGCTTTTTCTGTGTTTTGTACTAATTCTTTTTCTGAATTTTGTGCCTGAACAAAAGTAATATTCGCTAAGATAAAAAGTAATACTATCAGCTTTCTCATGATTGTTTAGTTTAAGTGTATTCTCAAATATACTAAAAATCAACGGAAAAGTAGGGGATAAATTGTTTGCAGTTGCAGGTTATTTCTTAGATTCTTTGTATAATGGTACTGCGGAACACGCTTCGCCGTACATAATACTTCTTGCAAATGGCTGCAAGTAGGTTGTCGCTAAAATGTAAGCTCTCATGGGAACTGGTTTTCTAGAACAGCCTTTTACAATGACAGGTTTGCCTTTGTATGCAGAATAATCAATTGTGGTTAGAATTTCTTCATAAAGACTTGCATCAAGATCTTCGATTGTTCCGTTCACTACTTTTTTGGCAAAAGGCGCTAAATGAACGCTTACTAAAATTAATGCCCAAGCAGGAATAATAGCATCGGTACTACAATGTACAGCCACATATTGATCTTGATATTGTGACCAATCATGATTTTTAAGATGTTCTCTAAAGTCTTTTTCTTTTAATAAAAATCCTTCCAAAAGCCATTGCGATATATCAATTTGCGTACGCATTCCTTTTGGATAATAATCTTCTAAATCAAAAACTTCTAAAGCACTATTGGCAACTTTATTGATAATTTCTTCCATTTTTTTAGTCTGAAAGTCGAAGGTCGAAAGTCATAAAGATCAAACTTTGGACTTTATGACTTTCAACTTTATGACTAATTTAAAGCATTCCTAATTCTAATTTCGCTTCTTCGCTCATTAAATCTTTGCTCCAAGGCGGATCGAAAGTAATTTCAACGTCTACATCTTTGATGTTTTCGATTGTTTTTACTTTTTCTTCTACTTCTCTTGGTAAACTTTCTGCAACTGGACAGTTTGGAGAAGTAAGGGTCATTAAGATTTTTACTTCGTAATCTGTGTTTACCATTACGTCGTAAATTAATCCTAATTCATAAATATCTACAGGGATTTCAGGATCGTAAATGCCTTTTAAAACTCTTACGATTGATTCTCCTAATTCGTTTGTATCAATTTCTTGTTCCATTTTTTTCGTTTTTTCCACCATATAAGTAATATAAGAAAATTTAAGTTTTGACTTGTACTACTCTAAAATGTGTTTAATAGTTATTTTGTTAATCTTCAAGCCAGCGATATAAATCGTTGACATATGTTTTTTGACCTTCGTGATAAATATTTGTTACATTAAAATTTATCATTAACCCTATTGGAGATTCAAGGAGTTTCATATAAGACATTAGTTTGGCGACATGAATAGGAATAATTTGATCAACTGCTTTTAATTCAAGAACTAAACAATTCTCTATAAACAGATCACACCTTAAATCTGATTCTAATTGCAACCCTTTATATTCAACAGGAATCTTCAATTCTGATTCAAAATTGATTCCTCTTAAAGAAAGTTCTTTAATCATGCATTGATGATAAATGCTTTCTAAAAGTCCTGCCCCAATTTTTCTATGAACTTCAATCGCCGCTCCATTTACCTTGTAAACTAAATCAGTCAAATATTTCTTTGTGATCATTACTTTTTTTAGCAATAATACAAATAAAAAGAAAGATAAAACTTACTTTTTGCTAATCGTAGATAAGTTCATTTAAAGCAAAACTTAAATTTTCTTATATGGCTTATATGGTTCAGTATTTTTTAATTTTTGTTTTTAGCATCAAAAGCCAAAGCGTACATTTTGATGTTTTTAATCATCGAAACCAAACCGTTGGCACGCGTCGCAGATAAATGTTCTTTTAATCCAATTTCGTCAATAAAATCAGTATCTGCTTCCAGAATATCTTTTGCCTTTTGATTTGAAAAAGCACGAATTAGAATCGCAATAATTCCTTTTGTCAAAATAGCATCGCTGTCTGCCGTGAAAACAATTTTATCATCTTGCTGGTCACCTTGTAACCAAACTTTGGACTGACAGCCTTTGATTAAATTCTCGTCGGTTTTGTATTCTTCTTTGATTAACGGAAGACTTTTTCCTAATTCAATGATGTATTCATAACGCTGCATCCAGTCATCAAACATTGAAAATTCGTCTATTATCTCGTCTTGTATTTCTTTTATTGTCATAATTATTCTTTAGAAAAATCAACTAATAAATTCACTAGTTGTTCGATTTCTTTTGGAGGAAAACCATTGTCGAAACCTGGAGTTTCATACGTTTTTCCGTCTTTTGTTATTTTTAAATTTCCTATCGCTGCACCATCGTAAGTTCGTTTATCAGTTGGCGCTTTTAAAGAAGAAAGACCTTCTAAATTCACTTTTGAAAAAGCATCAACGATTTTATTCCATTTTGCTTCGTCAATATTACTTTGAACAGCTTCAGCATTACGTTCTTTTGTAACCGAAACCGATTTGTTCTCTACAACAATACTTTTGTAATAACCTCTAGAATGAGCAGAATATTCAATTTGTGTTGATTTCATATCGGTCTTTTTTTGACTGCAGCATCCAGTTGCAATAAAAAGAGTTAAAAGCAATAGTGATAATATTCTCATACGTTTCTTTTTTAGCTTAACATTGTTTGTGCTTTTTTCACAGCATCGACCATTGTGTCAATTTCTTCTTTTGTATTATAGAAAGAAAACGAAGCACGAATTGTTCCTGGAATACAGAAGAAATTCATGATTGGTTGTGCACAATGATGTCCTGTTCTAACCGCAATTCCTAATTTATCTACAATAGAACCAACATCATACGGATGGATTCCATCAATATTAAACGAAATTACAGAAGCTTTATTTTTTCCTGTTCCATAGATTCTGATGCCTTCAATTTCAGATAAACGTTTTGTAGCGTGTTCTAAAAGTTCATGCTCGTATGCCTGAATGTTTTCGAAACCAACACTGTTTAAATAATCAATTGCTGTTCCTAATACGATTCCGCCCGCGATGTTTGGAGTTCCAGCTTCAAATTTATGAGGAAGGTCAGCATAAGTTGTTTTCTCGAAAGTAACTTCTTTGATCATTTCACCACCGCCTTGATAAGGAGGAAGTTTGTTTAGCCATTCTTCTTTTCCGTAAAGAATTCCAGTTCCAGTTGGACCGCACATTTTATGACCTGAAAAAGCATAAAAATCACAATCTAATTCTTGAACATCTGGTTTTAAATGCGGAACAGCCTGTGCGCCATCAATTAGAACTGCAGCGCCAACAGCATGAGCTTTGTCTATGATATATTTAATTGGGTTAATGATTCCCAATGCGTTCGAAATATGATTTACGGTAACGATTTTTGTTTTTTCGGAAAGTAACTTATCAAATTCTTCAATGATTAATTCTCCATTATCATTGATTGGAATAACTTTTAAAATTGCACCAGTTTTCTCGCATAACATCTGCCAAGGCACAATATTACTGTGATGTTCTAAAGAAGAAACAACGACTTCATCTCCAGGTTTTAAAATAGAAGCAAAACCGTTTGAGACTAAGTTTATTCCGTGCGTTGTTCCAGAAGTAAAAAGGACTTCGTGAGCATGTTTTGCGTTGATATGCTCTTTTACTTTACCACGAGAAACTTCATAAGCATCAGTTGCTAACTGGCTTAAAGTGTGAACGCCACGGTGAATGTTAGCGTTGATTTCGTTATAATATTTTACTTCAGCATCAATTACAACTTGTGGTTTTTGCGAAGTAGCTCCGTTGTCGAAATATACTAATGGCTTTCCGTTTACAGTTTGAGAAAGTATTGGGAAATCAGCTCTTATTTTTTGAATATCTAGCATGTCTTATTTAGAAAAAATCTATTTACAAAAGTACTAAAACTAAATTTGTTTATACAGCAATTCTATAATTTCCTTTTATGATGCCATTGTTTGAAGCCTTAAATGATGATTTGGCAAAAATCATTTCGGTTTTCTGAATTATCTGAAGCCGTTTTCTAATTTGATGCTTAAAATCGTGAACATAAATTATTTATATTGCAGTAAAAATAACTTAAATCATCATGAAAAAATTTCTTAAAGTACTTTTGCTTGTAGTGGTTCTCGCATTTCTGTATTTCGGATTTACGACTTATCCTAAACTTGATTTGATTTCTGGTTTTTCGGCTAAAAGTGTCGCTTCTGGACATTTTTTAGATAATCGTCCGTTAGATTTAATTCAGAAAACCGACAATGATATTAAATTGATTGATCTGGCTGAAAATTCAATTGATGACGCTGGAAAATTTGCAATTTCATCAGTTTATGGATTGAAAGAAAGAAAAGCGATTTATCGTGAAGGTCTTGGAGCAGTTTTGATTAATGACCAATTTGATATTTCGAAACCGTATTTACTTCCAAAAAGAACGAAATTAGAAAACAATCTGCCTTTTCCATACGGAAATAATGAACCAAAAGATACTGCCTTTTCAAATATTGATTATTCAAAATTGAAAAAAGCAGTTGATAACGCTTTTGATAAAACTGGAGGAAGAATCAAAAGAACTCGTGCCGTTGTGGTTTTATATAAAGACCATTTAATCGCTGAAAAATACGATACAGGATTTAATAAAGACAGCAAAATTCTAGGGTGGTCAATGACAAAAAGTATCACAAGCTCGGCTTTCGGTGTTTTGGTAAAACAAGGAAAAATAGATATTTACAAACCTGCTCCAGTTGCAGAATGGAAAAATGATGAACGTAAAAATATTACATTGAATGATTTGCTTCACATGAATTCTGGTTTAGAATGGGAAGAGAATTACAGTAAAATCTCTGATGCTACCAAAATGCTTTTTCAGGCCGAAGATATGGGAAAAGTGCAATTGGAAAAACCAGCAGAATTTAAACCCAACACACATTGGAATTATTCATCCGGAACTACCAATTTATTATCTCTGATTTTAAGAAGACAATTTAAAACACAGCAAGAATATCTTGATTTTTGGTACAGCGCCGTAATTGACAAAATCGGAATGAATTCGATGATTGTAGAACAAGATATGAGCGGAACTTTCGTTGGTTCATCTTACGGATGGGCAACACCACGCGACTGGTCAAAATTTGGATTATTATACCTGCATAAAGGAAATTGGAACGGCGAACAAATCCTGGATGAAAGCTGGGTGAAATACACAGCAACTCCAACGAATACTTCTGAAGGGAAATATGGCGCTCAGTTTTGGTTAAACGCAGGCGGAAAATTCCCAGATGTTCCTCGTGATATGTTTTATTGCAGTGGTTACCAAGGTCAGATGGTGGCAATTATTCCATCAAAAGATATGGTAATTGTGAGAATGGGAGTAAGGGAAGAAGAACCTGGATTTGATTTTAATGGGTTTTTGAAAGAGGTTATTGATAGTATTAAGAAATAATAAATGAATCCAGTTTTAAAATCAATTTTACTTTTATTTGGAGGATTTGTTATTGTATTTCTTTCATTTTCTTTATTGATTAGAATCATTCCTTTTTTGGGAAAATTCTTTTTATTTGTAGGACTTGGAATGATCTTGTTTGGATTCTTTTCTTTTCTTTTTAATGTTTTTAAAAGATAAATTAGCCGTAAAGAACATTAAGTAAAAGCAAAAAGTTCGCAAAGCTTTAATAAAAAACCTTGCGAACTTTGCGTAACCTTTGTGTCTTTGCGGTAAACCTCGACTACAAATCAAATCCTAAATTCACACCTAATTTCATGGCAATGATTTTAGTAATTCTTTGTTTTAATTCTGGTATTTTAATGCTTTCGATAACCGCATTTGAGAATGCGTACATCAATAAAGCTTTAGCTTCTTTTTTCGGGATTCCGCGAGACTGCATGTAGAACATTGCTGTTTCATCAAGCTGTCCAACTGTACATCCGTGAGAACATTTTACGTCATCAGCAAAAATTTCCAATTGTGGTTTTGCGTTGATTGTCGCTTTATCGCTCAATAAAATGTTGTTGCTTTTTTGGAAAGCGTTTGTTTTCTGGGCTTCTTTTTCTACCAAAACTTTTCCGTTGAAAACTCCTGTCGAACGATCAGAGAAAATTCCTTTATAATCTTGGAAACTTTCGCAGTTTGGCTGTGCGTGGTTTACCAATGTATAATGGTCAACGTGTTGTTTGTCATTCAAGATAGAAATTCCGTTAAGCGTACTTGTCAATCTTTCTCCGAAATGGTAAAAGTTTAAGTTGTTACGCGTAAGGTTTCCTCCGAATGAAAAAGTATGAACAGAAGCGTGGCTTTCTTGCTGTTGTGAAACATAAGTATTGTCCACTAAATTTGCTTCGCTGTTGTCGTTTTGAATTTTGTAATAATCAACAATAGCACGTTTTTGAGCGAAAATTTCCGTAACCGAATTCGTTAATACAGGATTTTCATTCAAACTTTGGTGACGCTCGATAATTTGAACATGTGAATTTTCACCTACAATAATCAAATTTCTTGGCTGTACCATTAAAGCAGCTTCATTTCCAGTTGAGAAATACATGATTTCAATAGGTTTGTCAGCTACTTTTTTCTTTGGAATATTGATAAACGCACCTTCGATTGCAAAAGCAGTATTCAATGATGTCAAACTATCATCCTTGCTTGCAATTTGATTAAAGTAAGTATCAATAACCATTTTATATTTCGGTTTGGTCAATGCCGAAGACATCAAACAAACATCAATTCCGTCGTGGGTTGTAGAAGACAAATGCGAACTGAAAACGCCATCAATAAAAACCAATTTATAAGTGTCGATTTCGTGTAAAAAGTATTTTTTTACCTGATTGAATTCGATTGCATTTTCCTGCTTTGGAAAAACCGTAAAGTCATTTTTTAAGATGGCATTTAGCGATGTATATTTCCAAGCTTCTTCCCTTTTGGTTGGGAAACCTTTATTTTCGAAGTTTTTTATAGCATTTGTACGGATGTCATGCAAATCTGAATGCACATCAACACGCTCTTCAAAAGCCATAAAAGACGATACTAATTTTTCTTTTAAATCCATTTCTTTAGTTATAAGTTATGAGTTATAAGTTATGAGTTTGGTAAACTGTAAACTGTAACTGTAAACTAGTTTTCTGCCTTAATCCAGTCGTATCCTTTTTCTTCTAATTCGTAAGCCAATTCTTTTCCTCCTGATTTTACGATTCTTCCGTTGTAAAGAACGTGAACGAAATCTGGAACGATATAATCTAGCAAACGTTGGTAGTGCGTGATAACGATAATTGCGTTTTTGTCGCTTTTTAATTTGTTTACACCATTAGCCACAATTCTTAAGGCATCGATATCAAGACCAGAATCGGTTTCGTCTAGGATTGCTAATTTTGGCTCTAACATTGCCATTTGGAAAATCTCGTTTCTTTTTTTCTCTCCTCCAGAAAAACCTTCATTTAAAGAACGAGATAAAAATTTACGGTCGATTTCTAATAATTCCGATTTTTCACGAATTACTTTTAGCATTTCGTTTGCAGGCATTTCTTCCTGACCGTTTGCTTTACGAGTTTCGTTAATAGCCGTTTTCATAAAGTTAGTTACACTAACTCCAGGAATTTCTACCGGATATTGAAAAGAAAGGAAAACACCTTTATGTGCTCTTTCTTCAGGAGCTAAATCAGCAAGATCTTCTCCGTCAAGAATTACCTCTCCATCTGTAACATCATAGTTTTCGTTTCCTGCAATAACAGCAGAAAGGGTACTTTTTCCAGAACCGTTTGGTCCCATTATCGCGTGAACTTCTCCAGCTTTAACTTCTATATTAATTCCCTTAAGGATTTCTTTATCACCAATCGCGGCGTGAAGGTTTTTTATTGATAACATTGTTTTTTATTTTATATAAATGTCAATTCTATTTTTGTTGTTTGGTTTAGAACATTAGCATTAAAATGCGCGTGCCCTAAATATTCCATGCCCAAATAATCAGACGTTTTTTTGAACGGAATGTAAAAACTGTCTTCGATTACAGTATCGTGTGAATTTGATATCACGCCAATTTTCTTTCCTCTTAGTTTTCTTCCAGTTTCTTTTTCAATTCGGATTAAATCTGAAAACCGATCAAAAAAGACCTTTAAAATTCCGCTCATATTATACCAATAAACAGGCGTTGCAAAAATCAGCGTGTCGTATTTTTCGATAATTCCTCTAATCAAAGGCAAAAAATCATCGTCTATATTTTTGCTTTCGTAATCATAATAGGATATAATATAATCACTTAAATTAATTACATCTATGTTGTGTTCTTTAGAAAGTAGGTCTACAATTTTTGTTGTGTTTCCGTTTTTTCTGGAAGAACCTAAAATGATTACTTTTTTATTTTCCATTAATACTTATTCCTAAATGCGTTAATGGAAATAAATTATTTCCATAATTTGTCTATATCTTCAATCGTCATTTTAATTCCTCTGTCTTCTTCAATATCTTTCTGCCCTTGTAAAATCTCTTTTACAAATTCAGGATTATATGGTTTTTCTATCTTTTCAATTTCAAAACCTAAACGTTTTGCTAGTGCTTTTAAAACAGGCAAATCTTTTTTCTTTACGTTTTTCAGAGTTAGATTCATATTGTCTATTTTTTAGTTCAAGATTTTCTTTTGTTCAAAACAACAACTTGAAACTTTAAACTTGAAACAAATTTTATCCTACAGAACCTTCTAAAGAAATCTCTAATAATTTTTGAGCTTCAACCGCAAATTCCATTGGAAGTTTGTTCAATACGTCTTTACTGAAGCCGTTTACAATTAAAGCAATCGCTTTTTCAGTCGGAATACCTCTTTGGTTGCAGTAGAAAACTTGATCTTCTCCAATTTTACTTGTTGTTGCTTCGTGCTCGATTTTTGCTGATGGATTTTTACTTTCGATGTAAGGGAAAGTATGCGCACCGCAATTGTTACCCATTAATAAAGAGTCACATTGAGAAAAGTTTCTTGCATTTTCTGCCCTTGGCGAGATTTGCACTAAACCACGGTAGCTATTTTGTGATTTTCCAGCCGAAATACCTTTAGAAATAATAGTCGATTTAGTGTTTTTACCTAAATGGATCATTTTTGTTCCAGTATCTGCTTGTTGGAAATTATTGGTAACAGCAATAGAATAAAATTCTCCTACTGAATTATCTCCTTTAAGTACGCAAGAAGGATATTTCCAAGTTACAGCAGAACCTGTTTCAACTTGTGTCCAAGAAATCTTAGCGTTTGTTTCGCATAAACCTCTTTTGGTTACGAAGTTGTAAACCCCGCCTTTTCCTTCTTTATTTCCAGGAAACCAGTTTTGAACTGTCGAATATTTAATTTCAGCATCATCCAAAGCGATTAGTTCCACTACAGCAGCGTGTAATTGGTTTTCGTCACGGCTTGGCGCTGTACATCCTTCAAGGTAAGAAACGTAGCTTCCTTCGTCAGCAATAACCAGCGTTCTTTCGAATTGTCCAGTTCCTGCTTGATTGATTCGGAAATACGTTGAAAGTTCCATTGGGCATTTTACGCCTTTTGGAATATAACAGAAACTTCCGTCAGAGAAAACAGCTGAGTTTAGCGCCGCGTAGAAGTTATCTTTTTGAGGAACAACTGTACCTAAATATTTTTTTACTAATTCTGGATGTTCTTTAATGGCTTCAGAAATCGGACAGAAAATAATTCCTTTTTCTGCCAAAGTTTTCTTGAAAGTTGTAGCAACAGAAACAGAATCGACAACGATATCCATAGCGATATTGTTCATTTTTTTCTGTTCATCTACAGAGATTCCTAACTTTTTGTACATCTCTAATAATTCTGGATCTACATCATCCAAAGTTTTATTAGGATCTACTGTTTTTGGAGCTGAATAATAGGAAATAGCCTGAAAGTCTGGTTTTTCATAACTTACGTTTGCCCATTCTGGTTCGATCATTTCTTTCCAAGCACGGAAAGCCTCGATACGCCATTCGGTCATCCATTCAGGTTCTTCTTTTTTAAGCGAAATAGCTCTTACAATCTCTTCGTTTAAGCCAATAGGGAAAGTTTCAGATTCTATATTGGTATAAAATCCGTACTCATATTCTTTAGTTTCCAGTTCGATTTTTAAATCGTCTTCGGTGTATTTGCTCATTGGTTTTTTATTGAAAGATTTAAAAATTGAAGGATTTAAATAAACCACTTCTGAAATCTTTACATCTTTAAATTTTGCAATTATTTAATTGTTTATAGCGAAAATGATTCTCCGCATCCGCAAGTTCTGCTGGCGTTTGGATTATTGAATACAAATCCTTTTCCGTTTAATCCGCCCGAAAATTCTAAAATTGTTCCGGCTAAATACAGAAAAGATTTTTTTTCAACAGCAATCTGTATATCGTTATCTACGAATATTTTATCATCTTCTCCTTTGGTTTTGTCAAACTTTAAATCATAAGACAAACCAGAGCATCCACCGCTTTTAACACCTACTCTTACGTAGTCGCTTGCGGCGTCAAAACCATCATCAGTCATCAAATCGATGATTTTCTTTTTGGCTGTATCAGAAACCTTTATCATTGTTTATGGTATTTGTTTTTAAAAGATCATTTTACTATGCATCTAAATAATAATCAAATTATTACAAAAAAAATAGATGCCAACTTCAATGTTCAAATGAAATTGTCCGCAAAGATACGACTTAAAAACCTTTTTCCATAACGGTTCACATTATTATAACAAATGTTAAAATAGATAGAAGTTATTTTTAGGGTGAAATCGTTTTAAATCTTACTTATTTGAAGATGAAATCTGCTTCAAATACGAGACCAATTTGCACTTCATTTAGTACTTTAGGATAAGTTAAAGTTTTAGTTTTAAATAGAAATTGTAGTAAAAGGAAATTGGATTTCCTAGATTTGTTATTCATAATAGAAATTTAAACTCATGAAACTTTACCCTATAGAATCTGGAAATTTTAAATTAGACGGTGGTGCAATGTTTGGTGTTGTTCCTAAAACTATTTGGAATAAAACCAATCCAGCCGATGCAAATAACTTAATTGATATAGCAGCTCGATGCCTGCTTATTGAAGATGGCAACCGATTGATTTTAATTGATACCGGAATGGGAAACAAACAATCTGAAAAGTTTTTTGGATATTACTCGCTTTGGGGATCGCATTCTATAGATAAATCGCTTGCAAAATATGGTTTTCACCGAGATGATATTACAGATGTTTTTATGACACATCTTCATTTTGATCACTGCGGGGGAAGTGTACAATGGAATGCAGATAAAACAGGCTATGAACCAGCATTTAAAAATGCAAAATTTTGGACAAACGAAAATCATTGGCAATGGGCAACTCAGCCAAATCCAAGAGAGAAAGCGTCCTTTTTATCCGAAAATCTTCTGCCAATGCAGGAAAGCGGACAATTGAATTTTATTGAAAGACCCAATTCCGATTTTGGTTTTTCAAAAGAATTAGGTTTTGATATTTTTTACGCAGATGGTCATACCGAAAAACAAATGATTCCACATATTAAATACAATGATAAAACAATAGTTTTCTGTGCTGATTTATTGGCTACAGCCGGACATATTCCGCTTCCTTATATTATGGGTTACGACACAAGACCTCTTTTATCTTTAGATGAAAAAGCAAAATTTTTAAACTCAGCTGCCAATCAAAATTATTATTTGTTTCTAGAACATGATGCCCACAATCAAATTATAACAGTTGAGCAAACTGAAAAAGGAGTTCGATTAAAAGAGGTTTTTACTTGTGAAGAAATCCTTTAGATTGCTTTACTTATTGAATTTAATTCCCTTTAAATTAGAGATAATTTCATAACACAGTGTTAAGAGTTAGTTTTTTGTAACAAAAAAGTATAATTTAGACCCATCTTTTAACTTTACAATTATATTATAAGTACATGAGTCATATAAAACCTCTTAAATTATCTGCTTTTGCATTGCTTGTTTTAGCAGGATGCAGCGCTACAGTACAGGCGCAGGTTTCAACTTCTAAAGAGTTAATTACAGCGCCGGCGGCAGTTGTAAAAAAAGCTCCTCTTAGCGAAAATGAATTGAAAAGATGGAGTCATCTGGATTTAATAAAAGATTCGATTCCGGGAATGAGTGTTGATAGGGCTTACGCTGAATTACTACAAGGCAAAAAAAGTCAGAAAGTTATCGTAGGAATTGTAGATTCTGGTGTCGATATCGAGCATGAAGACTTAAAAGGAAAAATCTGGACGAATCCTAAAGAAATTCCTGGAAACGGAATTGACGATGATAAAAATGGATTTATTGATGATGTTCACGGATGGAATTTCCTTGGAGATGCTGTTCATGAAAATCTTGAAATGACCCGTATCGTTAAAAAAGCTGATGATGGTTCTGCAGAATACAAAGAAGCTCTGGCACAATATACTGCAAAGTATGAAGAAGCTTTACAAGGTAAAGAAAGAGTTGACTTTTTATTGAATGCGCATAAAACTGTAAAAACAGCTTTAAATAAAGAGAAATATACTCTTGAGGATTTAAATTCTATTACTTCAACAGACGAAAATGTTGTAAACAGCAAAAAAGTAATGACTCAAATTTTAACGAATACAGGACCAACTTTTGATCCTGAAGCTGAATTTGAAGAATATAGAAAATATGTTTACGATCAGTTAAACTACAATTTAAATAAAGAATACGACGGAAGAAAAGTGGTAGGCGATAATCCGGAAGATATTAAAAACAATCATTACGGTAATAATATTGTTTTTGGTCCAGATAAAGAAGAAGCGCTTCACGGTACACACGTTGCTGGAATCATCGCTCAAATTCGCGGCAATAATTTAGGCGGAGATGGAGTAGCTGAAAATGTTGAAATTTTAACCGTAAGAGCCGTTCCAGATGGAGACGAATATGATAAAGATATTGCTCTTGCTATTCGTTATGCAGTAGATAATGGAGCAAAAGTAATCAATGGAAGTTTTGGAAAAAGTTTTTCTCCACACAAACAATGGGTTTACGATGCGATTAAATATGCCGCTAAAAAAGACGTATTAATTGTTCACGCTGCTGGAAATGATGGTTACAATATTGATGAAACGAAAAACATCAATTACCCAAATGATTCTGAAGACAACGTAAAAGAATTTGCAGATAACGTAATTACAATTGGAGCCATTAATAAAGAATACGGAGAAAATGTAGTGGCAGGATTCTCTAACTTCGGGAAAATCAATGTAGACGTTTTTGCTCCAGGAGAAGAAATTTATGCAACAGTTCCAAATAATAAATACAAATATTTACAAGGAACTTCAATGGCATCTCCAAATGCAGCTGGAGTAGCAGTTTTAATTCGTTCTTACTATCCAAAATTAAAAGCAGCTCAGGTTAAAAAGATTTTAATGGACTCTGGAGTAGCACTTCCTTCAATGGTTGTGTTAGGTGAAAATCCAAATCCACAAGAAAAACCAGTTGCTGTTTCTTCTGCTGAATCATCAAAAACAGCAAAAATGGTAAACGCTTATAATGCTTTATTAATGGCAGAAAAAATGTCTAAAAAATAAAGATTCAAACACTATTAATCCAATGGAAGAGTTCGCGCTCTTCCATTTTCTATTACATATAAACATGCGAAAAATTATTTTACTTTCTTTCCTAAGTTTAGGCTTTAACTCGGCTTTTGCACAAAGCGCCCCATATTGGCAGCAGCACGCTGACTATAAAATGGAGGTTTCGATGGATGTAAAAAACTATCAGTACAAAGGAAAACAAGAATTGGTTTATACCAATAATTCTCCTGATACTCTAAAAAAAGTATTCTATCATTTATATCCAAACGCTTTTCAGCCGGGAAGCGAAATGGATGCACGTCTTCACTTTATTAAAGATCCAGACGGAAGAATGGTCAATAAAGTAAAAACAGCTGATGGAAAAGAAGTAAAACAAAGCCGCATTGAAACTTTAAAACCTAACGAAATTGGTTTTTTAAAAATCACAAACTTCAAACAAGATGGTGCTGTAGCTCAAACTAGAGTTTCGGGAACTATTTTAGAAGTTACTCTGGCAAAACCAATTCTGCCAAATTCTAAAACTACTTTTACTTTAGACTTTGACGGACAGGTTCCGGTTCAAGTTCGTCGTTCAGGAAGAAACAATTCTGAAGGAGTAGAACTTTCAATGTCGCAATGGTATCCAAAATTAGCCGAATTTGATTTCGAAGGATGGCACGCAGATCCATACATCGCAAGAGAATTTCACGGTGTTTGGGGTAATTTTGATGTGAAAATTACAATTGATAAGGATTATACAATTGGAGGTTCTGGATATTTACAAGACAAAAATTCTATCGGACATGGTTATGAAGATGCTGGTGTAACGGTAACATATCCTAAAAGAACAAAAACACTTACATGGCATTTTATTGCGCCAAATGTTCACGATTTTACATGGGCTGCTGATAAAGAATACACGCATGATATTGTAAAAGGACCAAACGATGTTGATTTGCATTTCTTCTACAAAAACAATCCAAAAACAACTGAAAACTGGAAACAGTTAGAACCGTTAATGGTAAAAGTAATGGATTATTACAACCACAGAGTAGGAGCATATCCGTACAAACAATATTCATTTATTCAAGGTGGAGACGGTGGAATGGAGTATGCAATGTGTACTTTAATGTTAGGAAACGGAACTCTTGAAGGAATTCTTGGAACCGCTACACACGAATTAGGACATTCTTGGTTTCAGCATATTTTGGCTTCAAACGAATCGAAACACCCTTGGATGGACGAAGGTTTTACAACCTACATTGAAGACAGTGCTTTGAATGAGTTAAAAGGAGATAAAAAAGAAGTAAATCCTTTTGTAGGGAATTATAAAGCGTATTACAGTTTAGTAAATTCTGGTAAAGAACAACCGCAGACTACTCACGGAGATCGTTATGATGAAAACCGTCCGTATAGTATTTCATCTTATATTAAAGGAAGTATTTTCCTTTCTCAATTAGAATATGTAATCGGGAAAGAAAATGTAGATGCGACTTTAAAAAGATATTTCAACGACTTTAAATTCAAACATCCCACTCCAAATGATATCAAAAGATCAGCAGAAAGAGTTTCTGGTGCTGAGTTAGATTGGTATTTAACAGATTGGGCACAAACAACCAACACAATCGATTACGGAATTAAAGATGTGGTAGATAATGCAGGAAAAACAACTGTAAGTTTAGAAAGAATAGGAAGAATGCCAATGCCAATCGATTTAAAAGTGGATTACACTGATGGAACTTCTGAAACATTCTATATTCCGTTAAGAATGATGAATTTCATTAAACCAAATCCAAATCCAAACGAAAAAAGAACTGTTTTGGAAGACTGGGCTTGGGCACAACAAAACTATAGTTTTACAATTGATAAAAACAAAACGTCAATCAAAAAAATCACTATCGATCCAAGTGGATTAATGGCTGACGTAAAACAAACCAATAATGTTTTTGAAGTGAAGTAAAATATTAAACTTTAATAAAAAATCCAAAGTCATTAACTGACTTTGGATTTTTTATTTTAGCCTTATTCTGTTGTAAAGATGTTTTTTAAAGGATTAATAAAACAAAGCTGCTCTCTACATTTGTTATCATTTTAATATTTTGAAAAAATTATTAAAGAGAAAAAACATAGATAGAGATTATCTTCAATCAAATTAACAAATAATGAAAGTAGCAAACTTTTTGAAAGAATCAGGTTGGGAATTAGAAATAAACAATAATGAAATTTCTGTTGATTTATTATCTGAAGAGATAAGAAATAGAATATCAAATGTTCCTTATGAGCTTAAAGAGCTTATGAGTTCCGTAAATATTCTCGAAAATTCAGATGCAACAGCTTGGTTTGTTACGAATCAGGATTTACTTGAGAAAAATGAAGAAGATTCATTTGCTTGGAATGAATTTGAAAAGCAAAGTCTTGAGGCTTCAATAGATGAGAAAAGTAAAGAACCAATTATTCAATTCTGGGAAAGTCATTTTTGCTTTTTAATGTCTGTTAAAACTGGATATTCGCATATCTCTATTGTCACAAAAGGAAATGAAAAAGGAAAAATTGTTTTTGGATTCGAACCTGAACATGAAGAAGTGAATGTTTTGGCAAATGACTTTGAAGAATTTTGTCAAATAATGATTGATCATATAAACGATTCGAAGTTTAATGAATATCTAGAACAGATTTTATAGTTTTCAAACAGATATAAAAAAGCCCTTAAAACTAATTTAAGGGCTTTTCTTTTAGAGTTCAAGTTTATTTCCAAAGTTAAATTTTATACCATTTTTATATCTGCAGAAACCTCTGGCTTTGTTTTTTTAAAAGGCACCCATTCTCTATAACTTGCAGATCTCCACACCCATTCAATTGGGCCGTAATTGTATTTTGAAAGCCACCATTTGCTAATAAATAATTGAATAATAAAAATAAAAACGGCCAATATAAAGTAAAACCAATATGGCATTGAATCTGCAATTCCGAGTCCAATTCCTGAGAAAAGAATACCCGCCAATATATTTTGGCTCATATAATTAGTCAGCGTCATTTTTCCGCCTGCATTGAAATAGCTGAAAACTGTTTTCAATTTTCCATTAATGTACAAAAGGCAAATTCCAGTTGCTATAAAAACCATCGTACTTAAAACCAACCAGTAAAGCGGATGGAAAATTTTTAGAAAAGGAGCTTTGTAGATGATAGCAATATTAAATACGATTCCTATAATAACTGCCAAAATAAAACTAATTCCACAGACATATTTTAATAATTTTTTCAATTCTTTTAAACGATCGAAAAAGCTTATTTTTTGAAGTAAAAGACCAAAAAGCATACAGCCTAACATAACATAGTGGGCAGTAAAAGCATAGCCTGGAACAATAATTTGTTCGTAAAATGAAGCAAGTAAATTAAATCTAAAAAACTCAATCCAGTTTCCAGAATGATATAGTTTTAAATACTCTGGATTGGTAGCAATCGCTGGATGTTCAATCTTGATACCATTTACATAAGCCATTAAAAAAGGAATTGTAAGTATAATAACTGTAGAAATGATCGCTAAGGTTTTGGCAGAACACTTGTAAAAAAGCAGTAATACGAGTCCTAAAAAGGCATAATCTTTTAAAATATCGCCAAGCCAAAAAGACGAATTAATAAAAGCTAAAATAAATAGTAAAATCATTCGCCAAGCAAAAAAGGTCACGGGATTTTTTCCTTTAGAAGCTACGTTGTTAATTAAAATAGCAAATCCATAGCCAAATAAAAGAGTTAGTAATGTCCAAGATTTCGCTGCAAATAAATAGCGATTCACGTATTGAAGTATTTCAGAAAAAGTATCATGTTTAATTTCTTTTTCTGCACCAATGTATAGGAAATCAATATAATTGCCAATTGCTACGCCTAATATGGCCCAGCCTCGAAGTATGTCAACAATTGCAGTCCGTTTGCTTTGTTCGACAGGATGATAAGAATTTGTCATTTGATTAAATGTTTTCGTTGTGATTTTGATTGATGATTTTTGGAATAAACCTAATGTTTCTAAACGCAACCAAAAGTAAATAAATTATATAATCAAAGTTTTTTCTTATAAAAAATAAAATTCACAAAAAAAAGCGTGTTATTTTTAATA
The DNA here is from genome assembly GCF_017352115.1 of Flavobacterium endoglycinae. NCBI lineage: Bacteria > Pseudomonadati > Bacteroidota > Flavobacteriia > Flavobacteriales > Flavobacteriaceae > Flavobacterium > Flavobacterium endoglycinae. The sequence goes on along the minus strand of NZ_CP071448.1, from coordinate 2,329,469 downwards.
ACACGCCTTAAATTTTTTCATTTTAGATTATGCTAAATGTTCCAGCATATCCTTTGTCATAGATTCCAAATCAAATTTATGATTCCAGTTCCAGTCTTCTCTGGCAGAACTGTCGTCGATACTTGCTGGCCAGCTGTCCGCAATTTTCTGGCGGAAATCTGGATTATAAGTAATTTCAAAATCCGGAATATGTTTTTTTATTTCGGCAGCAATTTCTGTTGGTGTAAAACTCATTGCGGCTAAATTATACGATGAATGAATTTTAATTTGTTCAGCTGGAGCCTGCATGACACTGATTGTTGCATCAATTGCATCATCCATGTACATCATTGGCATTTTTGTTTCTGATGATAAGAAACACTCGTATTTTTTATCGGCAATAGCCTTGTAAAAAATATCGACAGCATAATCTGTAGTTCCACCGCCTGGAGGAGTCGACCAGCTGATTAAACCTGGATAACGAATGCTTCGTACATCAACACCATAAATATTATGATAGTATTCGCACCATCTTTCACCTGCTTGTTTACTGATTCCGTAAACTGTTGAAGGTTCCATAATGGTATATTGCGGTGTGTTTTCTTTTGGAGTGGTTGGTCCAAAAACGGCAATACTTGACGGCCAGAAAATCTTCTGTATTTTTTTGGCTTTAGCTAAATTCAAAACATGAAAAAGCGAATTCATATTTAAATCCCAAGCAAAAGCAGGATTCTTTTCGGCAGTTGCAGACAAAAGTGCCGCCATTAAATACACATCGGTAATTTTATGTACTTCAACAAGATGCTCAATTTGGTTAAAATCCAAAGCATTGATGACTTCAAAAGGACCCGAATTCACGACATCTGTATTTAATTTTCGAATATCAGAAGCGATTACATTTTCGGTTCCGTATATTTTGCGCAGTTTTTGGGTCAGCTCAGTTCCAATCTGGCCGCAGGCACCAATGATTAATATTTTTGGGTTCATTTGTTTCGATTTAGTGTTGCAAATATAACGTTTTCGCAATTATCAACGTTTTTTCTAACATTAAATTATGAGATTACTAACAATGAACTTTCTTTTTTGGGTTTTTCGTGAAGCTAATTTGTGATTTACACTTTTAAACTATCAAAAATCTGTGGCTAAAAAAGAACATATTTTAGCTTATTTGCAGCAAAAAACAGAATTCGTAATTGTAAATTTACTTCGTAACTTTGCGCCCTAACATTTTAAGAAAATGAAATATAGAATAATCCTGTTTCTTCTTTTGGTTCTTGGACTTCAATCTTGTCAAAATGAGAATGAAAGACGTTTGGCTGAAAATGCTAAAGAAGCCAAAAAGAAAGAAAAGATATTTAGCAACATTAATAAAGCATGGATTTTTATTGATGAACCCATAAATGAAGTTTCTGAAAAAAATGCAGTAACATGGACAGAATGGCGTGATTTTCTAAAAGAAATAGGAGACAAGCCGAGAAAAACAATTGGAGCTTTTCAGAAAAAATCATCGGCAATTGCCAAAAAAGCAGTGGCTTTAAACAATAATATTCCGTCGCAGTTCAATCAGCCGCAAATAAAAAGCCGGATTTCTATTTTGATTACTAAAATCAAAATGATGGATTTGTTTATTCATTTAAATCAAATTCCAGATGATAAAGTCGCTTTTTTGATTGGAGAAATCAACAAAGAACTGGTTTCGCTGGAAAGACAAATGGATAAGATTGTCGAAAAAGCCAAAATTCCAAAAGAACAAGGAGAAGAAGATTTCCTTAAAATGTTAGATACAACACGCGCCATTCAAAATACAGAACCGCTAAAAGAGCCAAACCTGCCAAGAGTTGAGTAAAAACGCCTTATATACAACATACGATAATCTGCCAAAAGCACAGCAGATTGCCACAAGTTTACTGGAAGGAAACCAAGCAAAAATGAACATCAGCGGATTGTTAGGATCTGCAGTTTCATTTATTATCCGTTCCGTTTTCAGAAAAACCGAACTGCCTTTTCTGATTGTTTTAGACAATAAAGAAGAAGCCGCTTATTATTTAAACGATTTGGAGCAGATGATTGGCGAGCAGGATGTATTGTTTTATCCCGCTTCATTTCGCCGTCCGTACCAAATTGATGAAACCGACAATGCCAATGTCTTGCTTCGTGCTGAGGTTCTAAATAGAATTAATTCTAGAAAAAAACCAGCCGTAATTGTTACGTATCCAGAAGCACTTTTTGAAAAAGTAGTTACAAGGAGAGAACTGGATAAAAATACTTTAAAAGTCGCGCTGAACGATAAAATTTCGATCGATTTTATCAACGAAGTGTTATTTGAATACGAATTTAAAAGAGTAGATTTCATCACAGAACCCGGCGAATTTTCAGTCCGCGGAGGTATTGTCGATGTATTTTCTTTTTCAAACGATCATCCTTACCGAATTGAATTTTTCGGAAATGAAGTAGACAGCATTAGAACTTTTGACGTTGAAACGCAATTGTCCGTAGAAACCCATAAAAAAATCACGATTATCCCGAATGTGGAGAACAAACTTTTTCAGGAAAACCGTGAGAGCTTCTTAGATTATATTGCCGAAAAAACAGTTCTTTTCATCCAAAATACTGAAGGACTTTTTAGTCAGTTGGACAAACAATTCGCAAGAGCAGAAGAAGCTTTTGAGAAACTTTCGAAAGAAATAAAACACGCCACGCCAGAACAATTATTTTTAAATCAGGCGTCATTTATAAAAAGATCTTTGGATTTTTCAGTTGTAGAATTGGCTTCAAGACCCGTTTATAAAACCATTAAAAAATTCGAATTTCATATTCAGCCGCAGCCATCTTTCAACAAACAATTTGATTTATTGCTGAACAATTTGAGCGATAATCATTTTAACGGATATGTAAATTATCTGTTTTGTTCGAATGATACGCAGGCAAAACGTTTCCATGATATTTTTGAAAGCTTAGACGAAGCCAATTCAGAAAATATAAGAAAGCAATATCATACTATTGTACTGCCTTTGTATCAAGGTTTTATTGATGAAGAAAATCAAATAACGGCTTACACCGATCACCAGATTTTTGAGCGTTATCATAAATTCAACATCAAAAATGGGTATTCTAAAAAGCAGAATATCACTTTAAAAGAATTAACGGCACTTTCTGTAGGCGATTATGTAACGCATATCGATCACGGAATTGGGAAATTTGGCGGATTGCAGAAAATTCAGGTGGAAGGCAAAACGCAGGAAGCCATAAAATTGGTGTATGCCGATAATGATATTGTGTATGTGAGTATTCACTCGCTTCATAAAATCTCGAAATACAACGGAAAAGACGGTACGCCTCCGAAAATCTATAAATTGGGTTCGAACGCTTGGAAGGTTTTAAAACAGAAAACCAAAGCTCGCGTCAAACATATTGCATTCAACTTGATTCAGCTGTATGCAAAGCGTCGTTTAGAAAAAGGATTTCAGTTTGCGCCAGACAGTTATCTTCAAAACGAATTGGAAAGTTCGTTTATTTACGAAGATACGCCAGACCAAATGAAATCGACAGCGGAAGTAAAAGCCGATATGGAAAGCGATCGCCCAATGGATCGTTTGGTTTGTGGTGATGTTGGTTTCGGAAAAACAGAGGTTGCCATTCGTGCTGCTTTTAAAGCGGTTGACAACAGCAAACAAGTAGCGGTTTTGGTTCCAACAACCATTTTGGCGTATCAGCATTATAGAACTTTTTCGGAACGTTTAAAAGATATGCCAGTTTCAATTGGTTACTTAAACCGATTTAGAACAGCGAAACAAAAAACACAGACTTTAAAAGATTTAGCCGAAGGAAAACTCGATATCGTTATTGGAACACATCAATTGGTCAATAAAAATGTGGTTTTTAAAGACCTTGGTTTATTGATTGTCGATGAGGAACAGAAGTTTGGAGTAAACGTAAAAGATAAATTAAAAACGATTGCTGCGAATGTTGATACATTGACATTGACAGCAACGCCAATTCCGAGAACTTTACAGTTTTCATTAATGGCAGCACGAGATTTATCGGTAATTACAACACCTCCGCCAAATCGTTATCCGATTGAAACGAATGTGGTTACTTTTAATGAAGAAATTATTCGTGATGCGATTTCGTATGAAATTCAACGAAACGGACAGGTTTTCTTTATCAATAACCGAATTGAAAATATAAAAGAAGTGGCAGGAATGATTCAGCGTTTGGTTCCAAATGCAAGAGTCGGAATTGGCCACGGACAAATGGACGGAGCTAAACTCGAAGAATTGATGTTAGGTTTCATGAACGGAGATTTTGATGTTTTGGTCGCCACTACAATCATCGAAAGCGGGTTGGACGTTCCAAATGCCAACACGATTTTCATCAACAACGCCAATAATTTCGGATTATCAGATTTGCATCAAATGCGCGGCCGTGTTGGGCGAAGCAATAAAAAAGCATTCTGTTATTTCATTTGTCCGCCATATTCATCAATGACTGAAGATGCCAGAAAACGTATTCAGGCGTTGGAACAATTCAGTGAATTGGGAAGCGGTTTCAATATTGCGATGAAAGATTTGGAGATTCGCGGTGCGGGAGATTTATTAGGAGGAGAACAAAGCGGTTTCATTAATGAAATTGGTTTTGATACGTACCAAAAAATCATGAATGAAGCGATTGAAGAATTGAAGGAAAACGAATTCAAAGATTTGTATCCTGAAGAGAATGATATCGATACAAAAGAATACGTAAAAGACATTCAAATCGATGCCGATTTCGAGTTACTATTCCCAGATGAATATATCAATAACGTTTCAGAACGTTTGGTTTTATACAACGAATTAGGCGCGATAAAAGACGAAGCTGGTTTACAGGAATTTGAGAAAAAACTAATCGATCGTTTCGGACCATTGCCAAAACCTGCTGTTGCCTTATTAAACAGCATCAGAATTAAATGGATTGCAACAAGAGTAGGAATCGAGAAATTAGTCTTGAAACAAGGCAAAATGATTGGTTATTTCGTTTCAGATCAGCAATCAGATTATTACCAATCCGTGAAATTCAGAAATGTTTTAAACTTCGTTCAAAAACATAGTACACTGTGCAAAATGAAAGAAAAACAAACCGTAAACGGATTACGTTTGTTATTGACTTTTGAAAATGTAAAGTCGATAAAACGAGCATTGGAGTTGATGGAATTGTTTGAAGAATAAAAAAAGAAATGAAAATAGCTTCAAAAAGCCTTTATAAATTTGGTTTTGTGGGATTGATTCCAAATTTCGGATTAATTTCTGGAGCAATTCTGATTGTTCAAGGCTTTGTTAGAAAAGATAAAAAAATGAAAATGATAGGATTGGCAGGAATACTTTTCACTCCTCTGTTTTGGTATTTTTATTTAACTAGTGATTTTCATAAAGAACATTTAATTCAATTCACAAATCATCAATTGAATGAAGTTGTAAAAGATTTGGAGTTTTACAAAAGTAAAAATGATCGATATCCTGATAGTTTAGCACAATTGAAATCTCAAAATAAATTCTTTCGGGATGATGAATTTTTCAGTAATAAATTCGATTTTGAGAAAGCGAAATCTGCACGATTTTATTATAAAAAAATTGGAAATGATTATATGCTAAAATCATTTGGTCCAGATTTGATTTTGAATACTCAAGATGATATTTATCCGGAATTGAAAAAATAAAAAATTAATTTTATTTACCTTTTATTTAAGAAAAATCATGTAAACATAAAGTTTTCTTTTGAATAAAAATATAGGATTAATATAAGAAAGGCTTTTGGTTTTAAACTAAAAGCCTTTTTTTATTGAATATTGTCTTAACTTATTGTTTTAAAGCTTTTTTGGGAAAGTTTTTGTTTTAAAAGAAATCTACTTTTACATTTTTAAAAGAAAGATTAACATGCTTGAATTAAACGAACAACAAATTAAACATTTGCTTGAAACAGACGGAAGAAGTAGATACGAATTTTCGATTAAGAAAATAGTAGATTGGGAAGAAGCATGGGGACTGTATAATGACGGATGGATAATGTTTGAAGACAGTAAGGGAAATATGGTTTTTCCAATTTGGCCTGCAAAAGATTTTGTAGAACATTATATTAAACAAACAAATAAAGATTGTGTGCCAAAACAAATATTTCTAGATAACTTAATGGATGATCTGCTTCCTGATTTAGATGATGATAATATTGGTGTTGGAGTTTTCGATATTCCAGAACGCGAAGATACACCGGTACTGAAAGCAAAAGATTTTTTAAGAGATTTAGAATACGAATGCAGTAAATATTAAATAATAAAGAAGTTTAAAATTATAGTTTGATTAATGATATAGAACTCGCTTTACGGATTTTAATTGGGAATGTTCAGACAAAAAATATTGAAACTTTTTTATTGTTTGTTGAATATCTGATGAAGCTAGGTTTTTATAAAGAAGATATTGCAGATGTGATTGAAAATTTTTTTGATTAGAAAAATGAAAAAAGCTTAGAAAGAACTTACTCAATTGACATAGATCTCTAGATGTAGGTTATCATTAATTTAAAAATAAGTAAAAATGCCAAAAGTATTTAATAATCTCCAGTCTCTTGTCAACGATGTTGAAAGTAATAAACGTAATGAATGGCTATATATTAATCCAAAAGAATGGTTAAACAATCCTGAAGGAACTCGTTTCTTTTATATCGAGGAAGAATATATTTGGGATTTGGAGGAAGAAGGTCTTTATGTCGAAAATGAAGCAGGCGATTCTATTCCGAAAGAATTTGAAAACGAAGGTCTGGAGATTTGGATTGAATCGCAAACATTTGATGATATTATAAAGTATGCAAAAAATAAAAATCTAAATGTTACTCTAAATGAACTAATACTCGCAATAAATTATTACCTCGAATATGATGCTTTTAAGGAGAATTAAAATGGGATTTTTAAAGAGATTATCTAGTAATAAAATTAGTATGCTATGAAAACTTTAGTAGATTTTGTAAACTCGACATCTTATAATGTATTATTAGAGAATGTTAAATTAAGAATTAACATTGAAATCGATGATAATATTCCTGATGTTGTTTGGGGTTTCTCAATAAAAGAATTGAATTTGGCAAATGTTACAGTAGATGATTTAAAGTCTCTAATAGAATTACATACAGATTCAATATCAGCTTATGTGGAAATAAAACTCAGAAAATACTCTGATGATATTGAACAAGAATATCCAAAAGGATATGAACCTGAAGAAGAAAATGATGAAATTGTAAACCTACCATTTTACAAAAACTTTCTTATCATTTACTTAGCAGAATATTGGATATTAAAAGAAAATCCCAAAGAAATTGAAAATTATGTTCGAGCAGTCCGTATTCCAAATGCTAAAAAATATGCTAAAGAAATAACAGTCATTTATAATGATATTAATTCGTCAAAGTAAGATTTGTATGTATTGCTTTGCTTGGTTTAGGGCAGATGTAAAATAAAAAATATTGGAAACTTCCTTTGGTTTATGAATCAATTGGTTTTATTATGAATTATTATTTTTTAAGAAAAAGATAGCCACGAATTCACGAATGATTTTATATTTAAATTGATAAATAAAGCTTCTAAATAAAAAGCGCATGAATTTCATGCGCTTTTCTATTTTACATTAAATCGACTTATTTAACAATCAATTTTTTAGTTACGTTAAAATCTTTAGAAACAATATTTACAATATAAATTCCTGAAGATAAATGGTGGTTAATCTGTCCTGATGAAGAAAGTCTTTCAGTTAAAACCGTTCTTCCGTTCATATCAGCAACTGAAATTTCAGCATTTCCATTTGTTAATTCAGGCATCAAAATATGAAATTCATTATTTGTTGCAGGATTTGGATAAATACCAATTACGGGTTCAGTGGAAGCTTCTCCAATATTCAATGCTGATTTTGATGTTCCAACGGTTGTGGGTTCTAATTGCCATTGTGCGCTGTACCAGCCATCTTGTGAATTTCCGTATTGAGCAGAACCTGTTTGATTTTCGATATGAATAATATTTCCGGTCTGCCATCTGTTTCTTAAACGAGTCCAAGTTCCGTCTATGTAATCGCTTGACCACTGGGCACTCCAGAACGTAGTATCAGTAATATTACATTGAACACTTCCAGTTTGTCCTTCGATATTCATTAATTCTCCTGTAGCAACATTTTTCAGTACGAAATAAGTAGCATCAATTGCAATTTTCTGCCATTTGTAATTGTTACCAGAAACTGTTGTTCCATAACCAGTATTTGTTCCTGTATCAGATAAATAGGCACCCGTCCATCTGTTTTTGATCGTGTAATAAGAACCTCCAGATGGAGCTGTACTAACGGTAACCGTGCAAGTACTTGTTTTGCTTCCGTCAACAGTTGTCACGGTGATGGTCGCCGTTCCATTCGCAACAGCGGTAATTAAACCAGAAGTATTAACAGTTGCAACAGATGTATTGTTTGAACTATACGTAACCGATTTATTTGTTGCATTCGAAGGAAGAACTGTTGGAGTAAGCTGCTGCGTTCCGCCAACGTTTAACGATGCCGTGGTTGGACTTAAACTCACAGTTGTAACCGCAACACCAGTCCCCGGGTTTGAATCGTACCAAACGTTGTTCATGTACCAGCCGGTTTTGTTTCGGCTTAAATCAGCAGTTTGATTGGTTCCGTCGTTAAAGATTAAATTCGTTGAGGTTACATTTGTAAACGTATAGCTGTACCAGCCGTTTCCTGTGTTGGTCATGTTTACACCTGGCCAAGATGCATCAGCTAAAACTCCTGATGGTAAAGCGCTCCAATAATAAATTTTGATTCCAGTTCCCCAATTTGACGGTTTGTAAAAATAAATCGTGAAATTCGTATTTGGATTTACTGTAATTGTTGCCGAAGAAGTTTTATTTCCGTCCTGCGTTGTAGCTGTAATCGTTGCTGTTCCTGCCGAAACCGCTGTTACGAAACCAGAGCTGTTTACTGTTGCGACCGAAGTATTGCTAGATGACCAGATAACATTTTTATTAGTTGCATTTGCTGGTGAAATCGTTGCTGTAAGTTGCTGCGTATTTCCGGCATACAAACTAGCAGAAGTTGGAGAAACTGCTACAGATGAAACTGGGATTGCAGCCACTGTTATGGCAGAAGATGCTGTTTTATTTCCATCAGCAGTAGTAACGGTTATAGTTGCAGTTCCTGCAGAAATAGCTGTAACTAATCCCGAATTATTTACAGTTGCTACTGAAGTATTACTTGATGACCAAGTTACGTTTTGATTGGTTGCATTTGCAGGAGTAATTGTCGCATTTAATTGCTGCGTTGTTCCTAAACCAACAGTTGCTGTTGTTGGACTAACTGAAACGGCTGTAACCGCCACAACCGGAGCATTCGTATTGGTTAAAACTAAATATTCGAAAGCCGCAAAATTACGCGTAGATCCTGCCGTTAAAGTTACCGAAGCATTATTATTGTACGGATTAACATATGTTCCTGCTAGAGCTGCTGGAATAACGTATGATTTTGAAGCATTTCTCAAATTCGACATTACGATTACTTTTTCTGAACCTAATGTTTTGGTGAAAATGCTGATATCATCATTTGCATAAGTAGTTAAATCTCCACGACGAATTGCAGCGCTTGCGGTTCTAAAATTTAGAATTTTAGCAAAATCGGCAGCGGCAGTTGGGTTTTGCGACCAATTGAATTTGAAGTTCTGCCAAGGCCAGTCAGTTTTGGGTTCGTAGTCAATTTCTTGTCCGCTCATTAGGAAAGGAACTCCTCTCATGTAAGCTGAAACCAAAAAGTTAGCTACAATTCCGTTATGGTTTTTGAATGCAACGAATGGTCTTCTTACGCCATCATCATTGGTGTAGGTGTCATGATTACCCGTATATCTAACGATCTGTTGATTTCCGGTTGCTTTGGCATATTCATAGGTAGTCTGGTCTTGAAGTCTTTGCGAAACGGGTCCTCCATTCGCAATATCGTACAAACCGCTATGAAACCATCTGTCGCCGTAATTCATGTCAAAACCAACCTGAAAGTTTTCTTGTCTGTCACCTTCGGCTAACATTAATAAGTTGTGAGACGTTATGCTTCGAAGATTTGAATTTACTTCGGACCAAAAATCTAAAGGAGGATTATTGGCATAATCACATCGGTAACCATCAATATTGGCAGCGAAAATCCAGTAACGCATGGCATCTTTGATTGCTGCTCGTGTAGCTGAATTGTTAAGATCAAGAGCTGCAATATCTCCAAAATTTCCTAATTGCTGAATAGTTGTGCCGGTTCGTTTGTAATATTCAGGATGAGAAACGGTCCAGCCATGATCCCAAGAAGTTCCGTTGATGGCAATATCTAAAATAACTGCCATTCCACGACTGTGAGCGCCGTCAACCAAAGTTCTTAAATCAGCCAAAGAACCATATTCAGAACCAACAGCTTTGAAATCTTTGATACAATAGGGCGAAGCCGAACTTCGGGAATCGGTTCCGTGGGGAAAAATCGGCATTAAATAAATAACATTGGTACCGAGTGCTTTTATATTGTCTAATCGGGCAGTTACTCCGGCTAAATTTCCGTTGGCACTAAACGGACGAATATGCACTTGATACATGTTGATATCTCTCGTATCCGGTACTCCTGCGAATGGCGTTCCGTACTGCGCAGGATCTTGTGCATAAACAGAACTTGCTAATAATAACAGAAAACAAAATAGTGTTTTCGTAATATGAAATAATCTCGTGGTAATGTTGATTTTCATAATAGTAGTTTTTGCATGCTTGTCGGCATTTTTTAACTAAAATTCATTCTCACTCGCATCGGTTTTTAAATTCGACAAACATTTTGTGGTTAATAGTTTTCAAGTTGTAAGTTTTTAATTTTTTGCTCTTAAATGAGCATAGTTTTTCCGCCACGAATTCACGAATTAGTGTTTATGTAAAAATCTTAATTTGAAAAATTCGTGAATTGCTTCGCCTATTCGCTATCGCTCGGGTCGTGGCGGAAAAAACTTAGTAATCTATAATTTTTTCAATCCTTTTAAATCAGAAGCAGTTCCTTCTTTGATGCTGATGGCTGTACCACCGCCGGGAGCTAAATACTGCTTCAATTTGCTTTTTGAGTTTACGATCACTTTAGTAATAGTATATTTCTGCGGATTCTGATTCCAATTTGCCTCTTTAGCATCGGCATAAATAGTGGCGACGAAATTTTTTCCTGCAGGTAAATAATCAAATGAAAGGTTTGCTGTTCTTGCATTTTCATCTGTAATTCCGCCAATAAACCATTCGTTTTTGCCTTTTGCTTTACGTGCAATTGTAATATAATCTCCAGGTTCAGCTTCTAGAATATAACTGTTATCCCAATCTACAGCCACATCTTTAATAAACTGAAATGCATCTTGAAAACGCTCATAGTTCCCCGGAATGTCAGCAGCCATTTGCAGCGGACTGTACATGGTTACATAATAAGCCAATTGTTTTACTAAAGTCGTATTTACTCGTTGTGAACTTCCTGTTCCGTAATACGAAAGATCAGTCTGGAAAATTCCAGGCGTATAATCCATTGGACCTCCCATTAAACGGGTAAAAGGTAAAATTGTAGTGTGATCTGGAGCTAAACCTCCCATAGATTCGAACTCAGTACCGCGCGCTGATTCCTGAGCAATCCAGTTTGGAAAAGTTCTGTTTAATCCTGTTGGTCGAACGGCTTCGTGGCTGTTAATCATAATTTTATAATCTGCAGCACGTTTGGCAACATTAATGTAATGGTTTACCATCCATTGTCCGTCGTGATGTTCGCCGCGAGGGATAATCTGTCCTACGTAACCTGTTTTTACAGCATCATAACCATTATCATTCATAAATTGAAAAGCACGATCCAAACGTCTTTCGTAATTGGTTGCCGATCCAGAAGTTTCGTGGTGCATGATGATCTTTACACCTTTTGAAGCGGCATAAGCGTGAACCGCTTTTACATCAAAATCTGGATATGCGGTTACAAAATCAAAAACGTCTTCTTTCCAGTTGCCAATCCAGTCTTCCCAGCCAATATTCCAACCTTCAATAAGGATTGCATCGAAACCATTTTTAGAAGCAAAATCAATGTATTCTTTTGCACGTTCTGTTGTAGCTCCGTGTTTTCCGTTTGGAGTCAGTTTGGTGAAATCATCCGTCATTTTTACGTTGTTTTCTTTTCCAAAAGCCCAAGTACTTCTTCCGGCAACAAAATATTCCCACCAAATTCCGATGTACTTTACAGGTTTAATCCATGAAACATCTTTATAACTCGTTGGTTCGTTAAGGTTTAAAATCAATTTTGAAGCTAAAATATCGGTTGCTTTATCGCTTACCACAATGGTTCTCCAAGGTGTTTGGGCATCAGTCTGCATATATCCTTTTGCTCCAAGAACATCTGGTGCCAAATGACTGGTCATTTTGTTGGTTTTAGCATCAACTTCAAGATACATTGCCGGATAATTGATTAATCCTGCTTCGTGAATGTTGATGTATAATCCATCATCAGATTTCATCATAGATGGCGTTTGTACAGAAAGTTCTTTGATGGGCTGCTGTGCATTAATTTCAATGGTTGCTTTTTTCATCAAAGACGGAATTTCTGAAATCTTCGAAGTCGTATAAGCATATTCGTTGGTATCGTAATCTCCCGGAATCCAGAAAATTTTATGATTTCCTGCCAATTGAAATTCGGTGCGCTCTTCTTTAATTACAAAATAATTCAGGTCATTTTGTTTTGGAAATTCATATCTAAATCCCAATCCGTCGTTGAATAAGCGAAAACGAATACGGATAAATCTATTGTTATTTTTTGCCTGAGCTAAGGTGACAACCAATTCGTTGTAATGATTGCGAATGGTTTTTTCTTCTCCTAAAACTGGATTCCAATTTTCATCAAAAGTAGATTGAGCGGTGTTGGTAATGGCAAAACCATCCATAAACGAAGCCCTGTTTTGCAGTTCTAAACCTAATGAACTGGGTTTAATAACTGGTTTTTGTTTGTATGATAATTGGTAAGACGGAATGCCGCCTTCTTTTAATTCAAATTTTAAGGAAAGGTTTTTGTCTGGCGAAGTTATTTCTTGTGCCTGAAGCCAGAATGTGGCAAGGATAAAAAATAAAAACGCTGTTTTTTTGCTCAAACGCATTTGAAGCAATGATTTTTGGGATTGAAAATTCATGTTATTTAGTTTTGTGCAAATTTAGGTTTTAAAGTTGCTTTAGGTATTAATTTTTCAGCACTATATATTGATAAGGCTGAAGTGTGATATCTGAACCCACTGTTACGGCTGCTCCAGTAAAGGCATCTTTCCAGTTTCCTTTTAAGGTATTTGGAATAAGATGTTTTACAGCTGAATTGGTTAAGTTAGAAAGAACAAATACTTTTTCGGTATCGTTTACCATAGTGAAAGCGCTTACGGCATCGCTGCTGTAACCTGTAAATGTTCCTTTTTTTATAGCATTACTGGTATTTCTAAAAGCAATGATTTTTTTGTATTCGGCCAGCATTTCATTATCTGCTGTCGACCAATCGATTGGTGTTCTTGAGAAATAGTTTAGCCTTTGTGCATAACCAATTTCCTGTCCGTTGTAAATCATTGGAACTGATTTTAAATACGTAGCGACAACAAATGTAGCGATAGAGCCTTTTTTACCTCCAAAAAGTTCCAAAGGTGTTCCTTCAGAAAGGTTTACGTCATGATTACTGGTGTATCTTACGACTCTGTTTTCAGGATTATAATTGTTGGCATATTCTGTAGCATTCGAATCCTGAAGTGTAGTTGCAGGTTTATTGTTTTTGAAAAGCTGCTCTAAAGTATAGAAAAAATTAAATCCAAAAGTATAATCGAAACCTGATGCAAAGTGATTGTATTTTGATCCTTCAGCTAACATCAAAATGTTTTGATTTTTTTTAATTTTTCTCAGTTTTGTTATGGCATCTGCCCAGAAATTATTCGGAACAAAATCAGCATAATCACATCTGAAACCATCAATGTTAGCATTGTAAACCCAGTAAGACATTGCATCAATCATCGCATCTTTCATTTCTGTGTTATTGAAATTTAATTGTGCCACATCGTTATAATTTGTTCCAGGCGGAATGATGATATTACCATTTGCATCCTGCTGATACCAATTTTTATGCTGTGTAATCCAAGCATTGTCCCAAGCAGTGTGATTGGCAACCCAATCGAGGATAACAGCCATGTTTTTTTTGTGTGCTTCTTCAACTAAAGTTTGAAGGTCTTGTAAAGTTCCAAAATCAGGATTTACGGCTTTATAATCTTTCACAGCATAAGGCGATCCTAATTCTCCTGAAGCTCTTTCTTTTCCAACTGGATAAATTGGCATTAAGTAAATGACATTTGCTCCTAATTCCTGAATTTGTGTTAATCTGTCCTGAACCGCTTTTAGGGTTCCCGCCTGACTAAAAGCACGAATGTTTACCTGATAAATTATGGCATCTTCTTTCTTTGGCATTTTTTCAAAAGGTGCTCCATATTGCGTATACGGAGATTCAGGAGTTTTGTTGTCGTCATCAGAAGAACTGCATGACATAAAGGCTAATGCAAGCAATAATCCGTAAACGATTTTTATATTAAATTTCATAGTTTGTCAATTTAGTTAATAAATTCGACAAGTTTAAGATAGCCTGCCTTTCGCTCAAAAAAGGCAGGTATCACTCAAACTAATCTAGCTTTATTATAATGTTAGATTATTTTTTAACGATAGTACAAGTTGCAGTTGCAGGATAACCTGTGGTTGCAGGATCTACTTCGTTTATTGTAAAGGTTACTTCATAGGTTCCTGCTTCGCCAATAGTGTAAGCACCTCCGTTATCCAGATTAATGGTGTTTGTACCCGGATCTGCCGGCCCGTAGTTGATGGTCCATGCATCGTTTAGTCTGAACTTTAAAGCTCCCGCAGCTAAATCGGCAGTAACTTTCCAAGTTTTTGTCTGATGATCATAACTCATTGGGGTGCTTTTGTCCCAGCCACCTGAAGTTGCTGTTCCTATGATTCCCCATGCATACGGCGCTTGTGACCATTTTAGGGTGTTTAAATTCACTTTGATTTGATAAGATCCTGCTCCCGGAAGGACAAAATCAGTATCGCTCATGTTTTTCAAATCATTATTTGTAGCACCAGCCCCATAGAATTGCGCCCAGTTTCTTTCGGTATTTAATTTAAATCCAGGTCCTGCTCCTTCAGCAACCGTCATGTACCCTTGATACACTCCTTTTTGAATTGCTGTTAAAGCGGCTGCGGTTTCGACTGCCCAGCCTTGATAGCTTCCCGGCATATAAATTTCACCAAAAACTACACTTTTTTCATAAGGAGTTATCGTAAGGGTGATAGGATTTGAATAGATTTTTCGATCCATTGCAGCTTCGACACGAACTACTAATTTTCCAGGGATATCTATAGGAAGTCCTAAATCGACTGCAATTTTGTTAAGTTCCTGACCAGTTAAAGATTTGCTTAAAACATCGGTTCCTACTTCGATGCGTTTGGCTTTCTGCCAAGCCGTGCTTCCGCTTGTGTCTCCAATTAAATCAAACTGAACAGCGTAGGTTACAGGAGCTTCAATAGGAAAAGAAACTGAAGGCCATGAAATTAGTAAAACAGGATCATCGGCTGTGTCTTCTGTAAGAACTAATGTACTTGATGAAACGGTAATTTCAGATGGAAAACTAACGGATTTCAGGGTCGTTAGTTCGGCACCGCTGTCACAGGAAGAACCCAGAATGAGCAGACTGCCTAATAAGAGTAATTTATTGATATATTTTTTCATGATCGTTTTGTTTTTAGTAACCCGGATTTTGTTTTAGTCCTAAATTGGCATTTAATGCAGAAGTTGGAATTGGAAATAACTTTCTGTAAGCAGGAGATGCTGGTCTGAATTCGTTTGCCAATAAAAATTTGTCAAAACGAATCATATCTTGTCTTCTGTGTCCTTCCCAGTTTAACTCAAATCCTCTTTCGTTGTAAATGTCATCAAGAGTAGGATTGTGGTCTAAAGCATTTAATCCGGCACGTTGTCTGATCTGATCAATAAAAGGTTTTGCTGCTCCGGCATTTCCTAATCGAGTATTGCATTCTGCGATCATTAAAATGATATCAGCATATCTGAAAATTGGGAAATCGTTAGAAGCACCGCCTCCGGTTCTTGGTGTTGCAGGATAAAATTTTACGTTACGAACTCCCGCTTGAGGAGCTGCTCCCGGATTGTCTAATGAAGCCACATCAAGTGTGTAATTGAAACCTCCCGGTTGTTCTCCAAATAAAAATTGTTTTCTGCGGATATCATTTTCATCATATTTCAAGAAAAATTCTTTTGGAACAATAGTACCGTTCCATCCGCTGTACCCAAATAATGCCTGAGCATGAGGTCCGTATAAACTGCGGACTGCGTACACATTACGAGAAACAATGTCTAAAGTTGCATAAATAGATAGGATTGTTTCATCTTCAGGAAGTACATCTCCAAATAGTTCGTAATATTTATTTCCAAGCGGATTTGCTGCATCTGCCGCACCTGAATGAAGTGAAAAACCACCTTCGGCAACTTTGTTACAAGCGGCTAAACATTCGTTCCATTTAGAAGTTCCTGTATATACTTGGGCATTTAGATATACTTTTGCTAATAAAGTATAACCAGCCCATTTATTGAATCTTCCGTAATAATTGCCGCCTTTTGTACCAGATAATAAATCAACGTTTTCGGTTAATTCTTTCACAATAAAATCATACACTTCTTTACGGCTTGATTGTGGGATTTTATCAACTGTGATGTTATTATCCGTAAAAAAAGGAACATCACCAAAATCATCAATCAATAAATAGTAGAAGAAAGCTCTTAATACTTTTGCTTCGGCAATTTTAGAAGTTTCGGCATTTGATTTTTCTAATAAACTTACGGCTAAATTAGCATTGAAAACAGCTTTGTATAACCAGTTCCAAGTATTGTTGATAATGAAATCGGTAGGCAGCCATTCGTGTTTGTGTAAACGGGCAAAATCCTGCTGCCAGTCACCTGTATTTCTGTGAGGGATAACCTGCTCGTCAGATGACATACAGTTCATATCGTACCAGCCGTTATCGGCACCGGCATATCCTACTCCAGAAGCACCTTCTCTTGCAAATTCACCCGGAATTTGTGCGTATACATTGGCAAGTGCGATATTAGCTCCTTCAGGAGTTCCGTAAAATTCATCTGCAGGATATCTGTCATAGACATTTTCATTGATATCTGTACAGCTAAAAAGTGTCAGGAAACACGCGCTTCCTGCTATTAGTATATTTTTAATTTTCATCTTTTTTACTATTTAAATTTTACAGTCAAACCAAACGCAACACTTCTGGTACGAGGATAAATTCCTTTATCGCCTCCGAAGTTATCTCCGCTGCCGCTTACGTTTAATTCAGGATCCATACCTGTGTAATCTGTAATCAGGAATAAGTTGTTTCCTGTAAGCGAAAGTCTAATAGTATCAATATATTTATCTGAAAAACGGAAACTATATCCCGCTGTAAGATTTTCTAAACGGATAAATGAACCGTCTTCTAACCATAAATCAGAACCGTAAGGAGAAGTATAAATTCCTTGATCTACAGCACTCGCCAGAACGTTCGATTTACCAATATTTTCCATTCGGCTTAAATTAGAACGTAAGCCGTTGTAAATTTTATTTCCTCCAGAACCTCTTACTAACATCGAAGCGTCGAAGTTTTTATAACGGTAAGAAGGGTTAAATGAAAAAGTATAAGTTGGAAGAGCCGAACCTGCATAATAACGGTCTGGACTTCTGGTTCCCTGATCAATTACCCCATTTCCGTCACGATCCAAAACGGTTTCAACATTGTTTTCATTTTTACCAGTATGCTGAAGGATGTAAAATGCTCCAACTGGTTTTCCTTTTACTAAATAAGAGTTTTCAGCTCCCCAGCCTACATAGTCAGTATTCAAAGGAACTCCGTTGATGCTGCCGCTTAGGTTAAGTACTTCATTTTTCATGAAAGAAAGGTTTCCTGCAAGTGTAAGCGTACTATTGTCTGTTTTAATTACGTCGTAAGCAAGAGATACTTCAAGACCTTTGTTTGAAATACTTCCCACATTTGCCATGATTCGATCGTGTGGAAATGGCGGCTGAGGTACTACATAATTAAATAATAAGTTTTCTGTTTTAGAGGTATATACATCAACAGTTCCTCGTAATCTATTGTTTAAAAGTGCAAAATCAAGACCTAAGTTTGTCTGTTTTTTAGTTTCCCATTTGAGATCCGCATTTGAATTTTGAACAACAGCATAATTTGTAATAAGCTGTCCTCCAAAATTTACAGTACCCGAACGATCAACTAACGCAATTGACTGCTGCGGATAAAGTCCTTGCTGATTACCTGTTACACCATATCCTGCACGAAGTTTTAATTCATCAATTAAGGTCTGGTTGTTCATAAATGGTTCTTTGTTAATCTGCCATGCTACAGATGCAGAAGGGAAATCTCCCCATTTATTATTAGCTCCAAAAACAGATGAGCCGTCACGACGAATACTCGCTGTCAATAAATAACGGTCTAATAAAGAATAATTTACTCTTCCTAAAAATGAAACTAAACTTCTGTCATTTTTATAGGAAGTCATATCTCCGGGACGAACGCTTGACATGTCACCAAATTGAAGCGCATTGTAAGTTGTTTTATCATTCATAAAACCTCTTGCTTGTGCATAATTTCCTTGATAAGTCTGACTTTGCCATTCGTATAAACCTAATACGTTTATATTGTGTATGCCAAATGTTCTTTTATAATTAAGGCTGAAGTTAGTCAGCTTTTCATTTTGTCTTTGATTATTGATGTTCGCAAACCCTTTTTGATCAATAGCAAAAGCAGCTGTTGATTCTACAGGTTGAAAGTAACCATAGGTAACATTAGTTTTTCTCCAGCTCCCAAACCAGTTTGCGGTTAAACCTTTTGCTAAATCCAAATCAGCTTTTAAACTTCCGAATAAATTATCGTTTTGCGCTTCGTTAGTAGTAGTTTGTGCCGCCGCATAAGGATTTAAGTATTGAAATACGTTTGGATCTGTAAAGTAAGTTCCATCTGTATTATACACAGGGTCTGTTGGACGCATCAAATAGGCATTTGTAATTAAATTTGATGTAAAAGCTGCTGTACCAATGCTTTGAATACTGTTTGTAGTATTGTTTACACCAGTATTTAAGTTAAATGTCAACTTCAGTTTATCATCAAAAGCTTGTTGAGTTGCCTGAATGCGTCCGATGTATTTTTGATTACTCGAATTGATAACAACTCCGTCTTGAAGAATAGCCGTTAAAGAAGCTCTGTAATTGAATTTATCTGTTCCGCCTCCAAAAGATAAAGTATGTGTTTGTGTAATCCCAGTTCGTGTTAAAAGTCCGTACCAGTCTGTATTTGAGCCATGATTTGCCGATGCCGGAACACCAACACTTTGCGCTGCCGACCACCATTCATCAGCATTTAACATGTTTAATTTCTTCGGAATAAAATCTAAAGCAGTAGAACCAATATATTCCATAGTAGTTTTTCCGGCTTTGTTCTTTTTGGTAGAAACGATAATAACTCCAGGTGCACCACGAGAACCGTAAACGGCAGTGGCAGAAGCATCTTTTAAGATATCGATACTTTCGATTTCACTGGGCGGAATTTGGTTTAATAAATCCATATTGCCCTGAATTCCATCTACTACTACTAAAGGGTCACTTCCTCCAATTAAAGAAGAAATTCCACGAATACGAACGCTTGGTCCAGTACCTGGTTCGCTACCTACCTGCGTGATATTTACACCCGCAGCTTTTCCAGAAATTAATTGCAGCGGATTTACAATAGCGCCCTGATTCATGTCTTTTGCAGCGATTGAAGAAACTGCTCCTGTTACATCTCTTTTTGTAGCGAGACCATAACCTACTACTACAATTTCCTGTAAATCAGTTGCGTCTGGAAACAATTGAATGTTGATTGTATTTTGATTCGCAGTTACTCTTTTTTCCTTGTATCCTACAAAAGATACGATAATTACAGACTGGCTGCTTTCGACAGTAAGTTTGTATTTACCATCGAAATCTGTAACCATTCCGTTTTTTGTTCCTTCTTCAATAACAGAAGCTCCCGGTAAAGGCATGCCGTTTTCATCTGTAATTACACCCGAAACAGTTTGTTTTTGAAATTCGATAATTTGGGTTTTGAGTTCTGGTTTTTTCAGGATAATCTGCGTATCGCGAATTTTAAATTCGGTTGGAGTTCCTTTAAAAAGCTTGTCTAAAACCACATATATAGACTGATCTTTTACAGAAATTGAAACTGTTCGATCTAAGTCGATATCATTCAATTTGTAAATAAACCTGAAGTCTGTTTTTTGCTCAATGGTCTCAATAACCTTTTCGATTGTTGAATTGTTTAATTCTAGGGTGACTTTTGTTTTTTGGGCATAAGTATTTCCTCTAATATTAAACATGGCGACCAAAAGAAGTAGGGTAGTTAGTTTCAATTTTAGGTCATTTTGGAACACTCGGTATAAAAACCCAGTATTCTTTGATTTTTTTTTCATAATTTTGTTAATTGATTGTAGTTAATTCGTTATATTCAATCACTTAGTTAATCGGAAATTGTTCGCAGCTCTTTCCGATTTTTTTATTCCCGTAATGTTATTTCGTCATATTTGTATTTGGTTTTAGTGGTTATTTAATTAGTATCTGATTGTTTTTTATCGTGTAGTTAATGCCATGGATTTCGTTAAAATAACTCATCACATTTTCTATAGATTCCTCTTTAAAGCTGGCATTGAATTTCTCGCTGGCGAGTTTCTCGTTTTTGTTTACAATTGCAACATTATAACGTCTTTCAAGCTTCGTAATAATATTTTTGAAAGTCATATTTCTAAACGTTAAACCTCCATCAATCCAAGAAGTATAAATATCTGTGATAACCGCTTTGGTTGAGATTTTAGCATTTTCTTTATTAAAACTTCCTTTAAATCCAGGTTTTAAAATAGTGTTTTTTGCAGCATCAAATTCTTGACTTGATTCGTACATTCCAACTGAACCTTCTACTAAAACAACATCTGTCAGTGCATCTTCAGGATAATTAGATACGTTGAAATGCGTTCCTAAAACACGAACATTCAATTCGTCAGCATTTACGATAAATGGATGTTTTTTATCTTTAGCAACATCAAAGAAAGCTTCACCATCTAAAAATACTTGTCTGTTTTCGCCAGAAATAAATTTCACCGGATATTTCAGCGTTGTTCCTGAATTCAAGTGAACAAATGTTCCATCAGATAATTGCAGACGGAATTTTTTTCCATACGGAATTTTAATTGTGTTGTAAATTAATTTCTCAGAATCAGAATTACTTTCGTATACTAATTTGTCTCCGTTTTGATTTCCAACAATATTTCCTTTAGCATCTTTTACTTGAGCCGAATTGTGTTCAGAAATGACCTGAACTTCACCGTTTTCAAGTTGTAAAACAATATCAGAGCTTTTAAAATCGAATTTTGGTTCAACAGCTTTGTTTGACATATTTTGTTTGTAAAAAAAGCCAATGCCCAATAAAACAATTACAGAGGCAGCAATCGAAATATACTTTCTGTAATTTGATTTTCTTGACGGAAGCTCGATTACTGTTTCTTCTTCTTTTGAAGTCTTTAAGATATTCGCAAAAATATCATCGGCTTTCTGCTTTTCCATTTTCGGCATTTCTGCTAACAGATTTTGGATATCTTCCACAGTTGGGAAATCATCGGTAAGCTGATTTTTTTTATAATAAGCAATTACCTCGTTCGTTTCTTCGGGTGTACATTGGTTTAAAACAAACTTTTGTAAAAGAGTTTTTATTTCAGGATTTGAATTCATTACGAATTATTTTGTTGGGGGTTTTAATAGTATACAGTTGAAAAGCATTTGAGTACTACTCAAACGTTGTAAATTTTTAAATTTTAACATTTAAAAACGATTGTTGTGTTTTAATTATTTGATTTTTAAACATTTGCACGATAATGATTTTTTGTTAAAAATGCGATATATATATTTTTTTTCCAGCTGATTAATTTGCTGCAGGCAGATTTAAAAAGGAATAAATGGTACACAGAACCTAAGGTTTCAATTTGGGAACGGAAAGAATGATAATAACCTATTTTTCGAGATTGAGACCTTAGATGCGGCAAAAAAAAATCACTCTTGGCAAAGAGTGATTCAATTGGTTAAAATGTGGTTTTGGTTAGATAATTTCATCATGAACCTGAAAAAAGACCCGCATCGATTCTAATGCTTTGCTCATTTGATTCCTGACAGTATTTATAGATATGCCGAGTTCCTGACTTATTTCTTCGTAACTCATGCCTTTCTTTCGTGACATTTTAAATATTTGTTTCCGCTTTGGCGGTAATTGTTTCATGGCCTGCTTTCGGAGTTTTTTGCAGTCTTCTTCACGAATCGTGTAATCTCCGTATTCATGTGATTTCTGGCTTTCATAAAAAACAGCTTCCTTAAGTTCTAAATCATTTGCTGCTTTGTTTAATAAATTAAAAGCCTGATTTCGGGCAATTGTAAAAATATAAGCTTTAAAAGATTGTTCTGTGTTTAAGTTCTCGCGATGCTGCCAGACTTTCATAAAAACATCCTGAACATTCTCCTCTGCGGCTTCTTTCGATTTTAAAAGACTAATGCTGTAGCCATATATATCTTGATAATACAAATCAAAAAGAGCACGAAACGCTTTTTCGCTGCCATTTTTGAGTTCGCTCACCAACAATTTGTCACTATGGTCTTTGGCTTCCAACATTAAATTAATTAGTTTGTATTTTAATCTAATTATATTACGATACTATCAAAAATCGACATTCTAATCCCTTGAGAGATTAGCAAATATATAAAAATATTATTCTCATAAAAAAATCCTAAAATCAACTTATTTGTGGTTTTTTGCAGTAAAACTATCGTAATCTCAATAAATACGCTGTAAATTGCCTATTATTAAGTTGATAAATTTTTGGCTTAAAAAATAAAAATTAACTATTTTGCGGTTTTAATTTTGAGAATATTCTTATTCTGATGATAATTAAATGAAGAATTAAGAATGCATATTCATAAAAAAAATCCTTTTATCTTAGAAAGACAAAAGGATTAAATTGAAAATTGAATCTATTTAAGATATAAAATTAAATTTTTATCAAATTAGTTCTTAAGGTCTTTGATTACTTTAAAAGCAACATCAACCTGATCTTCACCTACTAAAATAGTGAATTCGTTTGAAGTAGAAATTACTTCATTGATGATGATTCCTTCCCAAGCCAAACGTTGGAAAATGAAGTAATAGATACCAGGAACAACGATATTTTCTTTTGGTAATTTTACTGTAATGGAAGCAAGATTATCTAATTTCTGAATTAGTTTTTCTCTCATAAAGTGTTTTTCAACTAAATGATTCACACTGCTGCTCACTACAATATTCGTTTCGTTTACGCCACGTGATGAGGTATAGAAAATATCAGATAATGCATTTATATCAGAAATTAAATCAGCTTGTTTATTCAATACAGTTTCTGAAGCTGCGAATGTGTAATCCGTCAATTCTGATCTTACTGTAATTTCACCAATATTCTTGATTACTTTGTTGATTTTGTGGTTTAATTTAAAATCTAATTCTTCAGTCAATCGTTTCAGAGACATCACTACAGCACCTTGTTTTACCTCTTTGCCAAATTCATTTTCCAGCTCAGTCATAATGTTCCGAGATAGAGAAGTCAAATTGATAATTCCCAGTGATAACGCGTTTAAAAGAAATGGTTTTGTTTTGATGTAATTTTCGACGATGGATGAAACGGTTTTCATAATTTTTTTTCTTTTTTTTTGTAACTTAAATTGGTTGGTTTAGTTAATTTGATGTTATAAATCTTTGCAAATATAAATAAAAAAACAAATTGTTACAATTATAACATTAAAAAATTATGTTAAAAATGATAAAAAGCATCAGTAAGGTGCTCAATTGCAAATGATTCCTCATTTTTATGGATCGCAATTATGTCAAAACGGATTTCTAAATCATCTTTAAAATCCTTTTCCCTATCGTTTATGTAGGCATTTACTGCTTTTATGAGCAGCTGAATTTTTTTCTGTTTGACAAAATCCTGCGGGGAACCAAAATCTAAATTCGATCTTGTTTTTACTTCAACGATGGCTAAAACAGCATCTTTTTGGGCAATAATATCTATTTCGGCTTTTTGTGGAGAAATCCAGTTTCGATCTAGTATGGTATACCCTTGTTTTTCGAGATGTTCTGTTGCCAGGTCTTCTCCTAATTTTCCTAAATCATTATGTTCGGCCATTTTTTAAAAGTTTTTTAGTTTGAGTCTCGGTTTTCAGTTTTAGTTTCGGTCGAATTGCGAGATTTTCTATAGGCAAGCAAAAACGCGAAATCACAAAGTATAATTGAACTTTGCAACTTCGCGTTTTTGCGATATGTAATAGGTGGTATTTTTGAATTTCCTTAAAAAGGATTCGTATAGTTTTATTTCTGAAACGTAACAGTACTTCCAGATGCGTTTACATCAATTGAAATAGTGCTTCCCATAATCAAAGCTCTATTATCCTGAATATGTCCGGCAGGAAAGTTAAAAATTACTGGAATATTGTATTTCTTAGTTACTTCATCAATAATTTCCAGAGCATTTTTCCCCCACGGCACTTTGTTGTCTTTCATTTTAGTCATGCCGCCAACTATAATTCCTTTTAAACTTTCGATACAGCCGTTTCGACGTAAATTCATCATCATACGGTCAATATGATACAAGTACTCATCTAAATCTTCAATAAATAAAATCTTGTCTTTACAGTCAATTGCAGATGGTGATCCTAATAAGCTGTATAATATCGAAAGGTTTCCTCCAACAATTTCTCCAGTTCCCTGTCCGAAACGATTCATGGCATGAGGAGGAATAGAGTAGGAAAGTGGCTCGCCAAATAAACTTGATTTCATTGAACTGATAGCAGCAGGAGTAGCACGTGGAATCGTAACAGGCATAACACCATGAATAGATTTGTAACCCATCGTATTTAAATGATTGTGCAAAACGGTTACATCGCTAAAACCAATAACCCATTTTGGGTGTTGCTTGAATTTGGTAAAATCCAATAAATCCAGCATTCTTACAGTTCCGTATCCGCCTCTTACACACCAGATTGCTTTGATATTTGGATTGTCTAATTGTTTTTGAAAATCGGCAGCACGCTGTTCGTCTGTTCCTGCCAGCTGGTGATAATCGAGACCAATTGAACTTCCTACGACTGCTTCTAAGCCCCAGCTTTTAAGTAAATCAATGGTTGGTTTTAAATTGTCATCGATGTTTTTTCTTGCAGTTGCGACAAGCGCTACAGTATCTCCTTTTTGTAAATAAGGCGGTGTTATCATGATTTGTTGAGATTGACAGTTGAATGATTGTAAAGCAAAAATAAGAAATGCGATTTTACAAAAGGTAAAACGTTTCTTGATGTGCCCAATATTTAAGTTCATAAGCGTTCTTTTGCTTAAAATTATACATTATTTTTTTAAAATCCTGCTAAAATCGGCCTTCATATTGTTCCTGCAATTTATTTAAAAGAATCATTAAGCCTTGATCTGCTTCTTCTGATTGTACATTGGCAAATAAAATGAAAGCTTTGTTAATTGAAGGGCAAAGATACACTTTGGTTAAAAAAGTTCCCGGACTTCCGTTATGAAACGAATATTTAAGTCCGTTTTCTTTGATTTCAGATTGCCATCCAAACGAATATTCAGGAAAGCCGCAATGCATATTATTGAATTCTTCTGCAGTCAAAAGTTTCGATTTTCCTAATAAGCCTTGAAGTTGCATTTGCGAAAATTTACAATAATCAGGTAAACTACAGTTGATATTTCCTGCAGATGAAAGCCAGTTTAGTTCATAATTTAGAGCAGGTTTTTCGGGTTTTAAGTTTTCATCATGACCCCACGGTTGATTTTTATCTTTAATATTAGGTTGTCCAAAATCAAAATCGATATTTAAAGATTTTCCTAATTCTTTCACTAGAGTTTCGTATGTTTTTCCAGTTGCTTTTTCAAGCATTAATCCTGCAGCCACATAACTAGGATTTGACCAGTAAATATCTTGTTTCTCTACATTAAAATTCTGTCTGAAAAACCAAGCTATAAATTCATATCGTTGTTGTTGGTCGTTTCCAGTAATTTCCTTTTTTGTCGGTGTTTGATTTCCGTATGACCAGATTGGGAGTTTTGCTCGAAAAGTCAAAAAATCTTGCAAGGTAAAATTATAAGTGTTTGGATTGCTTTTGGTTTTTAATTCAGGATATAAATCAAAGAATTTAGTGTTCCATTTTATCTTTCCTTCTTTTACCAAAAGTGTTGCAATATAACTCGTAATAGTTTTTGTCATTGATCCTAAACGAAATCGGTCATCAATTTTAGCTTTAGAAGATGAATTATTTCGCTGATATCCCAAAACTTCCATTTCAAATATAGAATCTGAAGAAACAACTGCATAAGCCAGTTCGGGAATTTTGTATTGTTCCCTGACTTTCTCTGCAAATGCATTATTTTTTTGTGCATAAAAAGTAGGAACACAATTAAGAAAAAAGATAAAAACAAGGATTTTTTTCATTGATAAAAGCTTCAGATTTTTTAAGCAAGTTACATGACATTTTCTGAGAAACAAAAATATAAAACAGAAAATAAATTAATATAAATTTCTTACAAATATTTATTTTCTTAAATTGTGCCTTTTTAAATGCCGAAGAATTATGCGTACCATTTTCAAGCTTTATTTATTTAGTTTTTTATCCGTTGCATCATTATTTGCTCAGCCGAAAAAATACAACTTTCATACGATCGCTTTTTACAACTTTGAAAACCTTTTTGATACCATTAATGATCCCAGTACAAATGATGACGAATGGACGCCAGCCGGAAGACAACATTGGACAAAAGAAAAATACGAACAAAAACTGAAAAATCTTTCAAGAGTAATTTCTGAAATTGGAACTCCTGAAAACTCTAATGCACCAACTTTAATTGGTTGTTCTGAAGTAGAAAACAGAGGTGTAATTGAGGATTTAATTAAACAGGAAAAACTATCAGGTTATGATTATGGAATCATTCATTTTGATTCGCCCGATCAGCGTGGAATTGATGTGGCACTTCTATATCAGAAAAAATATTTTCGGCCAACAAGTTTCTCCAATATTCCTTTATTGATTTATAAAAATAAACCTGTTGCTGAAGAAGTTCAAAACGAAGATTTAGGAGATGTTGAAATCAAAATTGATAACAACCGAATTTTTACTAGAGATCAACTTTTGGTAAGTGGTTTTCTAGAAAATGAAGAAATTCATATCATTATCAATCATTGGCCTTCGAGATCTGGTGGAGAAAAAGCCAGCAGTCCGTATCGAGAGGCAGCAGGAAAACTAAATCGAAGGATTATTGATTCGCTTCAGCAAATAAATCCGCAGGCAAAAGTCATTACAATGGGCGATTTAAATGACGGCCCTTTTAATAAAAGTATAAAAATAGCTTTAGGAGCAAAAGCCAAAAAATCGGAAACTTTAGAATTTGAAACCTTTAATCCCTTTGAAGAAATGGCTGAGAAAGGTATGGGAACTTTAGCATTTAGAGATTCCTGGGATATTTTTGATCAGATTATCATGACACAGTCTTTTATTCAGCCCGATTTTTCCAGTTATAAATTTTGGAAAGCTGGGATTTTCAATAGACCTTATCTCATTCAAACTTCTGGAAAATATAAAGGATATCCATTGCGGAATACGTTAACAGAAGCGGGATTCAGTGATCATTTTCCTGTTTATATTTATTTAGTGAAAGAGTTTTAGTTTCGGTTTTTAGTCGCAGTTGCAGTTTTCGGTCTCAGTTTCAGCAAATCTGAAAACTGCGACTGCGACTGAAAACTAATAACCATTGACTGAATACTTTTCATTAACTTAGCTATTCATAAATTTAGAATCCAAAAAAATGGCTATAGCAAAACCTTTCAATCTTACTCAATGGATTGAAGAAAACCGACAATTACTAAAACCACCTGTTGGAAATAAAAATCTGTATGTTGATTCCGGCGATTATATTGTGATGATTGTAGCGGGACCAAATGCCCGAAAAGATTATCATTATAATGAAACAGAAGAACTGTTTTATCAATTAGAAGGAAATATAAAAGTTGTCATTCAAGAAGATGGAGAGCGAAAAGAAATGGTATTAAATGCGGGAGATATGTATCTGCATCCTGCTAAAGTGCCACATTCACCAGTTCGCTCAGAAGGTTCAATTGGTTTAGTAATTGAGAGAAAACGCGCCGGACTTGGTTATACTGATGGATTGCTTTGGCATTGTGATAACTGCAATCATAAGCTTTATGAGGTGTATTTTGAACTTCATAATATCGAAAAAGATTTCCTGCCTCATTTCGAGCATTTTTATAATTCAGAAGAGTTAAGAACCTGCGATAAATGCGGAACTATAATGGAAAGTGATCCGAGATTTACGGCTAAGAAATAATATTGATTCAATCTTAAATATAGACCCGATAAATTTAAAATCTGTAGGGATTATTTATGATCATTTTTTAATAAAAAATCTTTATCTATCTATTTTGATTTATATTTGTATCATATATGATATAAAAAAGAATTGATTATGATACAAGAAATTATTGCCTATAAGAATATTGTAGATAATATGGAGGATTTAATGAATAAATCACCTTTTAAAAAAAATTATATTATTGAACAAGTCGGAATCCCAAGTCCAACATTTTATCGTAAATTAAAAACACAGACTTTTACTCCAGATGAAATGCTCTTAATAGCAAAGATATTATCACCAGAAGAAAACTATTTGTTAGAATTGAAGGCTGATATTGAACAAGGAAAGCTGGATATAAAGAATGGAAATTTTATCACGCATGAAGAAATGTTAGCTAAACTCAAGAAAAGAAATCTTATATAAAGATATCTATTGGTTTTTGTCGATTGTTGTAGAAAGTAATCAATCCGATATATTCATCTGTTACTTCATAATATAATGTAACGTTTTTTGAAATGACTATACTTCGGCATTGTAATTTTGGGTTGTATTTTCCAAGTGAAGGATTATTTTCAAGCAGAGTTATTATGTGTAAAACATCATTAATAAACTTTTGAGCTATGGCAGGTGACCAAAAATGTTTAAGATAATTCTCAATAGTTTCAAAGCTGTATTCTGCTTTTTTAGACCAAATAATTTTCATTTACAATTTCATTATTTGGCTAAAATATAAAAAATAACTTACAAAAAATGTAGTTATAACTCAAATTTCTTCCCTTGCTCAGGATAAATAATCTGTATGCCTAAATCATTTTGAGCTTTTAGCTGTTCTTTGATTTTAATAATGTTCTTTGCGGGCGGTTTTAAATGTGTGATAATAATTTTGAAATTTTTTAGAGAACCTTTTCCAGCTAAATCTTCCAGCACATGAAGTTCTTTCATTAAATAGTTTGGAGTTAAATGACCGAATAAAAACTGATCTGGCTGTTCATTTGGGAATGAAACTTCAATAAAAATACCTTTCAATTGTTTATTCTGTACTAAAGGAGCAACAGCTGTCCACAAGGCTTTTAATTTATCGCTTTTTTCTACCGAATCTGGACCAGTGTCTCCTAAATACAACGCATAAGAGTCTTCGTTTTTAACCAAAAATGCGGTACTTTCAAATGGGTTTACATGACTTAATGGAAAAGCTTTCAAGGTCATTTTTGTATTTGAAACAGGAGTTTCTTCTGCTACATTTAAGGTTTGGAAATGATATTTTTTTAATGGAAATCCAGGACCTTTATCGCCAAAATTAGCCCAAGTTTGATCGTTAAAATAATGGTTCTCCATCATTTCCATGCATTTTTCTGTAGCATAAACTGTTTTGGAAGAATCTGCTGGAGAATTAATTATTAAACCCGAAACATGATCCAAATGTGCATGCGAAATGAAATATCCTTTTATATATTTTCGTAAAACATCACTGGTTGATATTTTAAAAACTTTATTATCAATTGCTCTTTCGATTCCCGCATTTATGGTTCCGGCATCAAGACAGATAAAATCGGTTGTATTAGATGGTGCCAATAAATAAGCCGAAAGATTTTTTTCATCAATACCACCTTTTATTCCTAATGGTACAACTTGAAATGAATATTTATCTTTTTGCGAGAAAACAGTTGTTGAAATTAAAAGCACACAAAGCAAGAAGCGAGAGAAAGTGGACATATTTTTTATATTAAGTCTTGCAAATTTCATTAAATAAATCAATAAATGCCTCTTCATTTCTGTTAATACTATCAAATAACCTTAAATTTACTTTGATTTATGAATTCATTTCAATTTGAAATTAATTCTAAAACAATATCTTTACATAAAAAATATAACAATTTTAACTAAAAAAGTTACAATGACAACAATAGCATCACAATTTGGCATGAATGAAGCACTTGAAAAACTAGGAATAAAACTAGTAAATGAAGGAACTTCAACAGGAGTAGAAAACTTTTCATCGGGTGAGATTCTAGACAGTTTTTCTCCTGTAGACGGAAAACTTATTGCTTCGGTAAAAACTTCAACACTTGAAGATTATGAAAAAGTAATGCGTTCAGCAACTGAAGCTTTTAAAACTTTTAGATTAATTCCTGCGCCGCAGCGTGGTGAAATTGTGCGTCAGTTTGGAGAAAAATTACGTCAGAATAAAGAAGCTCTTGGTAAATTGGTTTCTTATGAAATGGGAAAATCATTGCAGGAAGGGTACGGAGAAGTACAGGAAATGATTGATATCTGTGATTTTGCGGTTGGATTATCACGTCAGTTGCACGGTTTGACCATGCATTCTGAAAGACCTGGACACCGTATGTATGAGCAATATCATCCGTTAGGAATTGTGGGGATTATTTCGGCGTTTAACTTTCCAGTTGCGGTTTGGTCATGGAATACAGCTTTGGCTTGGATTTCGGGTGATGTGTGTGTATGGAAACCTTCTGAAAAAACACCTCTTTGCGGAATTGCCTGCCAAAATATAATTGCTCAGGTTATTAAAGAAAATAATCTTCCAGAAGGGATTTCGTGTTTGGTAAATGGTGATTATCAAATAGGTGAGTTGTTGACAAAAGACACTCGTATTCCGTTAATTTCGGCAACGGGTTCTACCAGAATGGGTAAAATTGTGGCTCAGGCTGTTGCAGCAAGGTTAGGAAAATCATTGTTAGAGTTAGGAGGAAACAACGCAATTATTGTAACTCCAGATGCTGATATAAAAATGACTGTTATTGGAGCTGTTTTTGGAGCTGTTGGAACAGCTGGACAACGTTGTACTTCTACACGAAGATTGATTATTCATGAAAGTATTTATGATAAAGTTAAAGATGCTTTAGTAGCAGCGTATAAACAATTACGAATTGGAAATCCTCTTGATGAAAACAATCATGTTGGACCGCTAATCGATACTCACGCAGTTGAAATGTATGCAGTATCACTGAATAAAGTGGTAGCAGAAGGAGGAAAAATTTTAGTGGAAGGCGGAGTACTTTCAGGAGAAGGTTATGAAAGTGGTTGTTATGTAAAACCAGCAATTGCAGAAGCTGAAAATTCTTTTGAAATTGTACAGCACGAAACGTTTGCTCCAGTTTTATATTTGATTAAATATTCTGGTGATGTTGATAATGCAATTGAGATTCAAAATGGTGTAGCGCAAGGATTGTCATCTGCAATTATGACAAATAATTTGCGTGAAGCCGAAAGATTCTTATCGGTTACAGGTTCTGACTGTGGAATTGCAAATGTAAACATTGGAACTTCTGGTGCAGAAATTGGAGGCGCTTTTGGTGGTGAAAAAGAAACCGGCGGCGGACGCGAATCTGGATCTGATGCTTGGAAAATTTATATGAGACGTCAAACAAATACAATCAATTATACTACCAATCTTCCTTTGGCACAAGGTATTAAGTTTGATTTGTAAATTGTCAAACACAATAAATTAAACCGCTTTTTTCACCTTTGAGAAAAGCGGTTTTTTAATGCCATCTACACTAAATTTTTTATTTTTACATTAAAACCAAAACCATGAAATGTAAAATACTCACTGTATTATTTTTGATTTTAGCTGTAAGTTGTAAAAAAGAAACTGAAAAAGCTTTAGTAACAGAAGATAGTAAGGTTTTGTCTGATACAATACAAGATCAAACTGATGGTGAGGTAGTAGAAAACAGTCAGCTGCCCGTTTTTCCTAAAGCAGGAAAAAAGATTGAGGATTTTTTGTTGGAACCTTATAAAGTGCAGTATGAAGCAGAAGGGTTTTTAAATGATGATGAGTTGGAAGACATTGTATTGGTGTTGCAGAATAAAAATGATAATACAGATGTAAGACCTACATTGGTTCTTATAAAACAAAGTTCCGGTGGATATCGTTTACAAGAAACTTCGTGGCAGGCTTTAAATCCTGAATATTCTTATGAAGGAAATAAAATATATGATTACGAAGATATTACTATTGGAAAAGACAAAACGCTTACTGTTACTCTAAACGGAATTGGCCCAGTAGGAACTCAGGAAACAACCTATAAATATGTTAATAATGAATTAGTTTTCACTAAAATACATGTTTTTAATATGGGAGCCGGATCGCAGATTGCTGTCGATTACGATTTGATTTCAGGAACTGCGGAAATGGAATTAGTCAATACGATGGTTGACAGTATGCCAAGTACTCATGAAACCAAAAAATTCAAGTTGGAAAAACAGTTTTTTGTGTATGACAGCCCAGAAAGAGTTCTTAAAAAACTTCCTGCTACAGACTGGTAAATATTTATAACAAAGGCTTCCAATCAATGGAAGCCTTTTCTCTTTTGGATTTATTTTTTAATAATCTTTTGGTTGATCAGACCAGTATTGGTTTGAATTTTAGCAATATATGTTCCGGAAGATAAATTACTGATATCAATGCTTTCAGTATTTTTTTGAACCGTTTTTACCAAAGCACCAAGGAGGTTATAAATTTCAATAGTTTCAACTTTCTGAGCATTATCAATTAAATGCAAAGTGCTATTAACTGGATTTGGATATAATAAAACTTTTTCTTCAGGTTGAACAAGAGTTTCAGAATCTGCAATTCGTAAAGTACCAGTGTTGTAAACAGTACTCATATAGAACAGATTGGATGTGTCTTTTTTAGTAATTGTATGATTTCCTGCAGCAAGCGAAACTGTTACAATTCCTCCAGAAGCTGTTTTGTCAACTCCATCCACTTTAATAGTCGCTGCAGATTCTACAAATACAAGAGTTAAAGTACTTGTTTGTGATGTAGTAAAAGTAATGCTTGTAGAAGATTCTATTTTCAGGCATTGCGTCAATGTCAAACCATTGTAAGTTACTGTCCCTTTTGTTGTGGAAAGATTTCCAGTTATATTGTAGAAAGAACTGGTTTTTCCAGATGCTGTAAAATTATGGATTTCATTACCAGAACTGCTCGTTGTTACTGTTATCGTTCCTGATGCAATTGCTGTGGTTCCAGTTCCGGTAGTAGTAACGGTATAAGAAACATTGGCTGTTGGAGTTCCTGTAATAGTAATAGTTTTTGCGGATGTATTTTTTACAAAACTAATTCCAGAAGCTGGAAGTCCTGTTAATGTTGCATCCGTTGCAGTTCCGCCCCATGTAAATACAATAGAATTAATGGCAATTCCGCTGGCTACAGTTTGACTGTTATTGTTTGTGGAAGTTAAGGTTTGTGCACCCGCCGCCGTAACTGTAATGGTTCCTGATCCTGTTGCAGAAGTACCCAAATTTCCAGTCGTAGCTATTGAATAATTTACTGTAGCGGTTGGAGATCCTGAAATTGTAATGGTTTTTGCAGAAGTATTTTTTACAAATGTCAATCCAGAAGCGGGTAATCCTGTTACAGTCGCATCTGTTGCGTCGCCTCCCCAAGTAAAAACGATTGAAGCAATTGCAGTTCCACTGGTTACCGTTTGATTGGTATTGGTGGTTGAAGTCAATGTTTGATTTCCTGTTGCAGATTCACTTTGTACAAAGACAAGATTTGTTTGGTATCCTGTTAATGCTGCTTTTAATCCTGTATTTACAGCGTCTGCACTATCATCAACAGCATTATTGAATGTCCATTGTAAATCTCCTCCCGAAATACGTCCAGCGTATTGCATTACGTTTGTTCTCGCTGTTTCAGGACTATCAGGCGTGTAAGAATACATAATACTTGAATTCGTGTCGAAGTTGTTATAAGTTTTAGCTCCTTTTTTAGAAGTAATACCGCTGCTGATAGTTTCATTTCTTGAAGTCGCAACATAAGCGTCAAATTCTACAGGATAAGTGGAAGGATTGTAAGCCACAAAACGTGTCTGACCGCTCATAGTATTATTGAATGCTTTTATGGTTCCTCCATCTTCGCTCGAAAAAGTTCCTGTTGCTCCATTATACACATCAGTTCCTTGCATAGAAGTCAGCATTGGATATTTACAGTTTCTAAAATAGTTGGCTTCCACAAAAACTGAGGACCCCATAGTAGAGCCAACACCATATTTTGAATTTCCATCATAATAATTGTTGTAGACATGAGCTGAATAATACCTAACTCGGGGATGACGAGAATCTGAATGATCGTACCAGTTATGATGATATGTGATATACAAACCTGCCGTTGTTCCTTCACTTAGACCTAAAAGATTTGATTTTCCAGAATCCCAAAAGTGATTGTATGAAAAAGTAATATAAGTAGATTTTTTACAGTCCAAAGCACCATCACCTTTTACCTGATCGGCATCGCTTCCTGCATTTCCATAAAAGAAATCGCAATTATGTACCCAAATATAATCGTTGTCTTGCTGTAAACCAATGTTGTCACCTTCACCGCTGTCACAATTCATTGTTCCTATATTTCTGACTTCAACATTTGACGCATTTTTAATTCGTATTCCCCAGCCGTCAGCTACTGCATCGTTTCCAATTCCTTCTAATGTGATATAACTTGAAGCATAATTATTGTTTTCGATTACAATATCACCATTTAGCATGTATGACAAATCCGTTATTTGTCCAATCATTCGGATTATTAACGGTCTCGCATCTTTACCCTTTTTATAACCGTCTAAAATTGTTTGTAAACCCACGCAAGGATTGGTTGTAGCTCCTGTTACGGTTAACGAAACAGTGTTTTTAGTTTGTTCAGTGATATACAAAATCACTGCATTGCTTTTAGGAGTTCCATCGGCATTATAAGCGCCAGGAATGCGTGAATTAGCAAAAGCAAATCCTGAACGATCGTGTGCTTTAACAATTAAAGAGCTGCTTGTTGTTCCTGTTCCTTCAGTTCCTGAAATTACGGGTTTAATTTTTACAGTATAAGCCCCAGCTTTTAATCCCGGAATATCTGCACGAAAATAACTGCCGTAACTTCTAATAAGCTGTGTGTCAATTTTTCGGTCAACTATTCCTTCTCCGGAAAAATAAACGTTATACGATTGAGCATTCGAAACAGGCTGCCATTTTACAAAAACAGATTCAAGCCATCCGCTGGCTTCAGTAATTTGCTGTGCCCAAGTTTGTGACACAAAAAGAAAGACCGCTAGAAAAAGTAAGTTTTTTTTCATAATAGTTTAAGTTAAACATTAATAATAGTTTTTGTGGTTTTTTGTGATTGTGGTTCTACGATTTATTGTAATCGATTACACTAAATTATGTAAAATTTTGATATTCTCATTAATTTTAGTAGTAAAATAGTTATATATTAAAAAATTATCTTTTAAATGATTATAATGTAATTTATTGCATAAATTGTAATAAATTACACATTAGTATTGATGCGGTTTAAGAAATCTTTTACCTTATATTTTAAATTTTTTAATGGATTTTACCAATTTTTGTTAAATTTTTTAGTTAGTAAGTTTTTTCTTATTTTTTGTTTGAAATTATTAAATTTGTATCGTAGTTAAAAATGAATATTTTAAAAGATTTAATTAAAAAGTGCTCAAGTGAAATTGGTAATTTATGCGATTTATTCTGGAAGTGGACAAAATTTGTTTTCATGGAAACCTGAGGACGATTTGGTTTTTATAGAGTCTATACTTATGGATATAGGAGAGAAAAATAAAAAAGGAGCGGATCTTTTTTCTATAAGAATTGCGACTCCTGAAGGGTTAAAGCTTTTGAAGGCAGAAGATGGAATACTGGCAGCACGTCCTTTAATTATTGTAGAGAAATATGATTTTAATGAACTATGGACTTATTTGAATAAGATTGTCCTTTCTTGCGAGGCAGATAGTTGGAGTGATTGTGTTGAAAAATTACGATATCATTTTAATTGGGAATATGATGGCTATCGATAAATTATGATCTATATTCTGTATATACACTTAAAATAAAAAAGCCTTCTTGATTTCAAGAAGGCTTTGTAATATGTTTGTAGACTTAAATTTAGTCTTTACTTGAAATTTTAGCAAGTAATCTTAAAAACTCAATATATAACCATACAAGAGTAATCATTAATCCCATTGCTCCATACCATTCCATGAATTTTGGCATTTTTTCTTGAGCTCCTTTTTCAATTAAGTCAAAGTCTAAAAATAGATTTAAAGCAGCTACGATAATGACAAAAACACTAATTCCAATACTCATTAAGGAGTTTCCATAATGTACTGGAGTGAAATTGAAAATAAGCGATGCAATCCAAGAAATTAAATAATAAGTAGCAATGGCAAGTGTTGCAGCAATTACAATTGATTTAAATTGTTCGTTAACTTTTACAACTTTAAATTTGTATAAACCTAAACAAACCAAGAATGTTACTAATGTTGCGCCTACGGCATTGATTACAATTCCTGGAAATTTAGCTTCAAATATCGCAGATATTCCTCCTATAAATAAACCTTCAAACAAAGCATATCCCGGTGCTAAATACGGAGAAGCTTGTGGTTTAAAAGCTGAAATTAAAACTAAAACAAATCCAACAATTGCACCACCAATAGCTGGCAGCATAATGTTCATACCATTAAATGCCATCCACCATGTAACCATTGCAGATCCGCATAGTATTAAAAATAAAATAGCCGTCTTATTAATGGTACCAGAAATAGTCATTTCCTGATTGTAATCAATAATCTGAGCTTGATGTACTTCTTCGGCTTTTGAAGCAGCATTTGAAAAACGCTTGCTGTTTAAAAATGGATTTTTTGAATTAAAGTTCATGTTTTTGATGCTTTGATTTAGCCCAAATATATGGAGTTTTTTTGAAGTTAGATTGTTTTGGCCGTTTTTTTAACATGATATTTTCTTTTAAAAAATCAATTGTAAATAAAAAGTCCGTCAGAGAAATTCTTAACGGACTTTAATTATATGAGATGAAATTTTATTTATTTCAAAAGATCTAATACTAAAGAAGGAAATAAACCTAAAGCGATATTTAATCCTATTGAAATAACTGCAACAGCATAAATAAGGAATGGTTTTCCCGTGCGCTCTTCGTTTGGTTCTTTAGAATACATGGCTAAAATAAGTTTGAAGTAATATCCAACACTTATAATGGAGTTGATTACTGCTACGATTACTAAAATTACATATCCAGCTTGAATTGCTTGATCGAATAAAAATAATTTTGCGAAGAATCCAGAGAAAATAGGAATACCCGCCATAGATAATAATGAACCTGTCAGGATTGCAGCTAATAAAGGATTTGTTTTTCCTAAACCATGGAAATTGGTAACATCTTCATTATCTTGATTTTTACATACATAAAGAATAACACTAAAAGCAGCAATACCCGCTAAGGCATAAGCCGCAGTGTAATATAAAAGTACACCAGCAGAAATACTTATACTTAAGAAAGTCATTAACATAAAACCTGCGTGTGAGATTCCTGAAAAAGCCAGCATACGTTTTACATTTACTTGACGCAATGCCATAATATTTCCAACAGTCATTGAAGCAATAGAAATAGTAATTACAACATTGATAAAGGTATACGAAAGATCTTGATTTTCTAATGAAGGGATTAAATTTAATCCAGATGCTAATTTGTATAATGTAGCAATGGCAATTACTTTTGCCAAAGTGCTCATTAAAGCAGTTGTTAAAGCAGGAGAACCTTCGTAAACGTCTGGTGCCCAAAAGTGAAACGGAACTGCAGCAATTTTAAAGAACATTCCAATAACCATTAAAATCATTCCAATTGGAAACCAGATTGGTAATTCGGCAGATAATGCGCTATCGTGAATTTCTGTAATATCAAAAGTTCCCATTGCTCCGTAAATCAAACAAATTCCGAATAAGATAATTCCAGATGCGAAAGATCCCATTAAGAAATATTTCATTCCCGCTTCGTTACTCTTAATATTCAAACGATCACTTGCTGCCAAAACATACAATGCAATAGATAAGATTTCAATTCCAAGGAAAAACATCGCTAAGTTTCCAAAAGAAACCATAGCAACCCCACCTGCTAATAAAAATACTTTTATCGCTACGTAATCAGAGATTTTGGTCTGATGGTTTTCGTAAAAATTAT
This sequence comes from Flavobacterium endoglycinae, assembly GCF_017352115.1. NCBI lineage: Bacteria > Pseudomonadati > Bacteroidota > Flavobacteriia > Flavobacteriales > Flavobacteriaceae > Flavobacterium > Flavobacterium endoglycinae. The sequence continues at coordinate 2,290,857 of NZ_CP071448.1, read as the reverse complement.
GGCTTAACGCTACCAGGAAAATAGTTAGAATTATAAATAATGATGAAAACGCAGTCGAAAATTTGCTTACTGCAATCATATTATTGTAATAACTTGCTGTCGATCCAAATTCGTAATAGTTAAGTGCTAAAACGCCCAATAAACCTAAAATGGTAAACGGAACAATGCCTTTTCTAAAATTTAGAATTTCAAACAATAGGCAGAAAATACCCAATCCTGTTATAGCTATTAATGTATTCATTTTTGTTTTTTTGATTTAGGAAATCTAAAACTAATGACGCCCTAATTTTTATTTTTATTTAAAATATTAATTTTTGTTGATAACGTTTAAAATAGTTTCTAAACTTGGTGTAATCAAATCTGTAATTGGTTTTGGATAGAATCCGAAGAACAATAAAACTCCAATAATTACAGCCATTGAAATTCCTTCGTTAACCGAAACATCTGCAAAAGTTTTTGAATTTGTTTCTCCCAGCATTACATTTTGAAACATTTTAAGCATATAATAAGCTCCTAAGATAATTGTTGTTCCGCCTAAAACAGCAAACCAGATATTCACTTGAGAAAGACTATATAATACGGTAAACTCTCCAACAAAGTTAAAAGTACTTGGTAACGCAACAGATGCTAAAACCAAAATCAAAAACATTGAAGTAAATTTTGGAGATTGCGTACGGATTCCGCCTAGCTCATCAATTTGTCTCGTTTCATATCTTCTAAAGATAATTTCTGCAGCAAAGAATAAACCTACCACAACAAAACCGTGAGCAATCATTTGTAGAACAGATCCTCTTAAACCATCAAGAGTTAGAGTGTAAGATCCGGCTGCAATTAATCCAACGTGAGCTAAAGATGAATATGCTAATAATTTCTTTAAATCTTTTTGTCTTAAAGCGACAATCGATCCGTAGATAACTCCTGCAATTCCTAATACAATAAAAATGTTCATGTATTCTTTTGCAGCAAGCGGTGCAAGCGGTAACTGCCAACGGATAACGCTGTATAATCCCATTTTAAGCATAATACCAGATAGAAGCATGGTTCCAACGGTTGGTGCTTTTTGGTACACATTTGCCTGCCATGTGTGAAAAGGAATAATTGGAATTTTGATTGCATAAGCAAGGAAGAAAGCTAAGAAAACCCAAAGCTGTTCAAATGCTGATAAGTTTACTTTATACAAATCCTCAATTAAGAAGCTTCCTGCTTTTTGGTATAAATAAATGAAAGCTGTTAACATGAATAACGAACCTGCAAGTGTGTAAATAAAGAATTTAACTACTGCTTTTCTACGTTCATCAGCATCTCCGTTACCCCAGATAAGAGCAATAAAATATATAGGAATAAGAGCTAATTCCCAGAAAATATAGTATAAAAGACCATCTGCAGCAAGGAAAGTTCCTGTCATTGCAAACGCCATAAATAAGATTAGTGCATAAAAAGCTTTAGCATTTTTATAGTCATTTCCGAAAGAAGAGAATATAATAATTGGAGTTAAAGCAGTTGTTAGTAAAAGCATCGCAATTGCTAAACCATCGGCATTTAAAGCAAATGAAATTTTAGGCTGATTGATCCATGCATTCATAAAGCTGATATTTTCTCCAGCATTAAAATGGTTTAACAATACAACCGAACAGCCAAGAGCTGCCAAACTAAAGAACAAAGCTACTTTTGAAGCGAGTTTGTCACCAACAAAATAGGTGATAAATGCACCAACTAAAAGAATAATTAATATAAGAGAAACGTTCATAGTTATAAAATTATTGAGCTAAAAATATATAGGAAATGATGGCACAAAGACCCAAAACAAAAACAAAAAGATATAATCCGATACTTCCGCTTTGTAATTTTTTTCCTTGAAATGCTAATTCATTCGTTACTTTTCCTAATCCGAAAACAAGTGCTGATAAACCAGTCTCGATATAATCTCTAAAGAATCTTGACAATCCGTTTACAGAACGCACAAATACTGCATCGTAAAATTCATCAACATAATATTTGTTGTATAACACTTTTGCAATACCAGTAATATTTTCATCACTTTCAGGAACATTATCTTGTTTGAAGTATTTCACATATGCAATTAAAATACCCAATAATCCGCCTAATACAGCAACTCCCATTAAAGTATATTCAGTTGCGCCTAAATGATGTTCTTCTCCGGCTGCTTTTGTGAAAAGAGGTGCTAAGTACTCATTCAGCCAGCTATTTCCTGGCAAGCTGATTAATCCTCCAAAAGTGGCTAAAATTGCTAAGATGATAAGTGGAATAGTAATTAATGAACCACTTTCGTGTAAATGATGTTTCTGCTCTTCTGTTCCTCTAAACTCTTTGAAGAAAGTCAAGAACATTAATCTAAACATATAGAAAGCTGTCATAATCGAAGCAACAGATCCAACAACGTATAATGGAATACTGTGGTGAAAAGCTGTCAATAAGATTTCGTCTTTAGAGAAGAATCCAGAGAAAAAAGGAACTCCAGAAATGGCTAATGAAGAAATCATCATAGTCCAGAACGTAATTGGCATCGCTTTACGCAAACCTCCCATATTACGCATGTCTTGCTCACCATGTAATCCGTGAATAACAGAACCCGAACCTAAGAATAAACAAGCTTTGAAGAAAGCGTGTGTGATTACGTGGAAAACAGCTACTTCATAAGCTCCAAATCCTAATGCTAAAAACATTAATCCTAATTGTGAAACGGTAGAGTAAGCCAATACTTTTTTGATGTCGTTTTGAACTAATCCAATTGTTGCAGCAACTAATGAAGTAATAGCTCCAATAATCGCAATTACGGTTTGAACGTCAACTGCTAAATCAAAAACAAAATTTAATCTAGTTACCATAAAGATACCTGCAGTAACCATTGTTGCTGCGTGTATCAATGCAGAAACTGGAGTTGGTCCAGCCATCGCATCAGGTAACCAAGTATATAACGGAATTTGAGCCGATTTACCACAAGCTCCAATAAACAAACATAAAGCAGCTAAAGAAAGTAAAGGTAAATTTAAGTTTGAAGCTCCAGTAATTGCCGTTTTTAAAGTTGCGTAATCTAAAGTAGAGAACATTGAACCAATGATGAACATACCAATTAAAAGGCCTAAATCCCCAATTCTGTTCATGATAAAAGCTTTCTTTGCTGCATCATTGTAATCTTGGTTTTTATGCCAGAATCCAATCAATAGGTAAGAGCAAAGTCCAACACCTTCCCATCCAATAAATAGTACTAATAAGTTGCTTCCTGTTACAAGTGTAATCATAAAGAATACGAAAAGATTTAAATAGGCAAAAAATTTGTGCATATTCTCATCATCGTGCATGTAACTGATAGAGTATAGGTGAATCAAAGATCCGATTCCGGTTACGAAAAGCAACCAAAGAACAGACAATTGATCTAATAAAAATCCAAGATTAATTTTTAAGTTGCTTATCTGAATCCAATCAAACAAAGTAACTTCAATTGTTTTTCCAGTTGAAGTAATTTGATTAAAAAGTACAAGAGTAACAATAAAAGGAATTACTACAGCAACAGTTCCGATTGCTCCTGAAACTGTTTTGCCTAAGTTTTTTCCAAAGAAAACATTGATTAAAAATCCTAAAAAAGGAGTTAATACTAAAAGTAAAGCTAAATTAATATCCATTTCTTTTTATCCTTTTAAATTTTTTAAGTTATCGATACTAATTGAGCCAATGTTTCTGAAAATAGAAACCAGAATTGCTAACCCAACTGCAACTTCGGCAGCTGCAACGGCCATCGAAAAGAACACAAATACTTGTCCTTGTGCATCCTGATGATAAGTTGAAAAAGCCACAAATAAAAGGTTTACTGCATTAAGCATGATTTCGATTGACATAAAAACGATGATAGAATTTCGTCTGTATAACACACCAAAAACACCAATACAAAAAAGTACAACACTTAAAAAGATGTAATTTTCAATACCTATTTGATTTAATATATTACCCATTACTTATTTAATTTTTCTTTTTTAGACAATAATACAGTTCCAATCATTGCCACTAAAAGTAGGATTGAAGCAAATTCAAATGGTACCATATATTCGTTTAATAATATTTTACCTAGTACTTCAATAGACTGGAAATCTTCTCCTGTTGAGTCGTATTCTCCAACAATTGGTTTAGAGTTGATGAAGATTGCAATTAAAACAATAACAATTAAACAGAAAGAGACAATTGCACCCAAACGCGTAATTCTAGGTCTGTGAACGTCTTTTTGTTCGTTAAGGTTCATCAACATAATCGTAAACAGGAACAAAATCATGATTGCTCCAGAGTAAACTATAATATGTACAACAGCTAAAAATTGAGAATTCAATAATAAATAATGACCAGCAATTGAGAAGAAACAAATCACTAAGTAAATAGCTGAGTGAATAGGATTTCTGCTGAAAATAGTCAAGAAAGCAGTGATTACTGTAATAAACGCTAAGATACAGAATATCACTCCAACAGGAGTTGCGTTTGCAAGATCTGGAATGTGTATCATTTAGTTAGCGTTATTAAGTTGAGTATTTTTAATTGCCATTTCTAAAGGCATCACTAATTTATCTTTTCCAAAAATGAAATCTTCTCTGTCATAATTAGCAGGAACTAATACTTTAGATTTTGTCAAATAGATGGCATCTTTCGGGCAAGCTTCTTCACACAATCCGCAGAAAATACAACGAAGCATGTTGATCTCATAGATTTCAGCATATTTTTCTTCTCTGTATAAGTGTTTTTCATCTGGTTTGCGTTCAGCAGCTTTCATAGTGATTGCTTCTGCAGGACATGATAAAGCACATAATCCACATGCAGTACAGTTTTCACGACCTTGCTCATCGCGTTTCAACATATGTTGTCCACGGTACACAGGGCTCATTTCACGAACCTGCTCAGGATAGTGAATGGTAATTTTTTTTCTAAAAAGGTGTTTTAATGTAATAAACAAACCTTTTACAATCGCCACAAGATACAATCGCTCAATAAAAGTCATGTCTTTATTTGACACCACTTTTTTTCTACCCGATAATGATATAGTTTCTATTGACATTTTATTAGTATAATTTATGATTCAAAATTTGATGAATCAAATTCAAATCTATTTTGTTTTTATTTGATACTGATTACGGTTCTTAGAATCCTAACGCTGCTGCGATATCGTGTCTTAATATAACAGCACCTGTAATCATGATGTTAATAATCGAAAGCGGAATTAAAATTCTCCAGCCTAAGTTCATTAACTGGTCATATCTAAATCTTGGAATCGTCCAACGTACCCACATGTAAAAGAATATGAAGAAACATATTTTTACAAACAATACTGCAATTCCTAATAAGTTTGCTGAATTTACGCCAACATTATCTACCATCCACTGCATTCCTGGATAGTTATAACCTCCAAAGAATAATACAGAAATAATAGTAGCAGAGATGAACATACTTGCATATTCAGCAAATAAATAGAATCCCATTTTCATAGATGAATATTCGGTATGATAACCTCCAATTAATTCGTTTTCACATTCTGCTAAGTCGAAAGGAGTTCTGTTAGTTTCTGCAAATGAACAAATTAAAAAGATTAAGAAGGATAATGGCTGATAGAAAACATTCCAGTGCATTCCTGGCTGTTGTAATGAAATTTCTTTTAAGCTCATTGTTCCAGTCATCATCAATAAAGCAATCATCGATAATCCCATTGCGATTTCGTAAGAAACCATTTGAGAAGCCGCACGAACAGCTCCCATTAATGAGAATTTATTATTAGAAGCCCATCCACCAATCATGATACCGTAAACTCCAACAGAAAGTACTCCAAAAATGTATAGTAAAGCGATATTAACATCAGTTGCCTGAAGAATAATATCTTTTCCAAAAAGGTGAAGTTTGTCTCCCCACGGAATTACAGCACTTGTCATTAAAGCGGTACTCATGGCTATTGCCGGACCTACGATGAATAAAAATCGGTTTGGTGTATTTGGGAAAAATTCCTCTTTTGAGAATAATTTCATACCATCAGCAAGTGGTTGTAATAAACCTCCCCATCCGGCACGGTTTGGACCAACACGATCCTGAAGGAAAGCAGCAACTTTACGTTCTGCCCATGTAGAATACATTGCCATAATCATTGTTACCGCAAAAACGACAACAATAACAACACTTTTTTCTATAATAAATGCACTTTCCATTTCTTACTATTTTTTATCTTTATTAGTTAATGGAATTGCTGCCATACTAATTTTTTTACGGTCAACATCACGGCCTAAAAGAATGTTCTTTTCAGTATCGATTTGAACTTTCTCTAATTTTTGAGTATAATTATTTTGGTTGATTACAGAATCTTTTTCAAATTCTCTTGGACCTTCAATCACCCAGTCATTAACATCTTTATGGTCAAAACGACAGCTGTTGCAAATAAACTCTTCGACTTCATGGTATTCGTCTTTACGACCCGTTACACGCTGAATTTCTCCACCAAACATCCAAACGGTAGTTTTACCGCAGCATCCTGGAGTTGTACATTCTCTATGTGCGTTGTAAGGTTTGTTAAACCAAACTCTTGATTTAAAACGGAAAGTTTTGTCTGTTAAAGCTCCAACCGGACAAACGTCAATCATGTTTCCAGAGAACTCATTGTCGATTGCTTTAGAAATTCCAGTAGAAATATTAGCGTGGTCACCACGATCTAATACTCCGTGAACTCTGTTGTCTGTTAATTGATCTGCAACTTGTACACATCTTTGGCATAAAATACAACGGTTCATATGTAGTTGAATATTTGGACCAATATCTTCTGGTTCAAATGTTCTTTTTTCTTCAATATAACGTGATTTTGGGTTTCCGTGCTCAAAACTTAAATTTTGAAGATCACATTCACCAGCTTGATCACAAATAGGGCAGTCTAATGGGTGGTTGATCAATAAAAATTCTGTTACAGATTTACGGGCATCCATAACTCTGGCAGAAGATTTACTGTTTACTTCCATTCCGTCCATACATCCTGTTACACAAGATGCCATTAATTTTGGCATTGGTCTTGGGTCAGCTTCGCTTCCTTTCGAAACTTCAACTAAACAACAACGACATTTTCCACCGCTGCCTTTTAATTTTGAGTAATAGCACATGGCTGGCGGCACTAAATCTCCACCAATCATACGTGCAGCCTGCAGGATTGTTGTTCCTGGCTCTACGTCTATACTTTGACCGTCTATCGTTACTTTCATCTCTTTGTTTTGTTTTTTTAGTTTCAGGTTTAAAGTTTCAGGTTATTGAACTTGAAACCAAAAAAACATGAAACTTGAAACTATATTTTAAACTGTTTGTTTGCCTACTAAATGCTTAACTTGTGAGAAAGGCTCGGCAACAAAGTGATCTCTATTTTTGATTTTTTCTGGGAAACGAACATGATATTCAAATTCATCTCTAAAGTGACGAATTGCAGCAGCTACTGGCCAAGATGCAGCGTCTCCAAGAGGACAGATGGTGTTTCCTTCAATTTTACTTTGAATGCTCCACAATAATTCGATATCTTCTTCACGGCCATGACCGTTTTCGATTCGGTGTAATACTTTTTCTAACCATCCAGTTCCTTCACGGCAAGGCGTACATTGTCCGCAAGATTCGTGGTGGTAGAAACGAGCAAAGTTCCAAGTGTTTCTTACGATACAAGCAGTGTCGTTGTAAACGATAAATCCACCAGAACCTAACATCGATCCGGTAGCAAAACCACCATCACTTAAAGATTCGTAAGTCATTAATCGGTCTTCACCATTTGCTGTTTTGAAAATTAAATCAGCTGGTAAAATTGGCACAGAAGAACCTCCTGGCACAAATGCTTTTAATGGACGATCTGAAGACATTCCTCCTAAATATTCATCAGAATTCATAAATTCGTCTACACTTAATCCCAATTCAATTTCGTAAACACCAGGGTTCTTAATATGTCCTGAAGCAGAAATTAATTTAGTACCTGTAGAACGTCCAATACCAATTTTTGCGTAATCATCACCAGAATTGTTTACAATCCAAGGCACAGTCGCAATTGTTTCAACATTGTTTACTACTGTTGGATTTGCCCAAAGACCAGAAACCGCTGGGAAAGGTGGTTTAATACGAGGATTTCCTCTTTTCCCTTCTAAAGACTCAATAAGAGCAGTTTCTTCTCCACAGATATAAGCTCCAGCACCACAGTGAACGTGAAGTTCAAGATCGTAACCCGAACCTAATATGTTTTTTCCTAACCAACCAGCAGCTCTTGCTTCGTTGATTGCTCTTTCTAAAATTTTGAAAACCCACATATATTCTCCTCGAATGTAGATATACGATAGGTTAGCGCCTAATGCGTAGCTTGATGTAATCATTCCTTCGATCAATAGGTGAGGAATAAATTCCATCAAATAACGGTCTTTGAATGTTCCCGGCTCAGACTCATCGGCATTACACACTAAGTGTCTTGGTCTTCCTGATTTTTTATCAATAAAGCTCCATTTCATTCCAGCAGGGAAACCTGCACCACCACGTCCGCGAAGACCTGATTTTTTTACTTCTTCAGTAACTTCGTCTGGAGTTAATGTTTTTAAAGCTTTTTCTACAGATGCATAACCACCGTTTTGGCGATACACTTCGTAGGTTTTAATTCCAGGAATATTGATTTTATCTAATAATATTTTTTGTGACATCTTATTTATCGTGTAATATTATTTTATCATCTCTACAATCAGCAATGATCTGATCGATTTTTTCTTCTGTCAATTTCTCTTTGTAGAAATCCCCTAACTGCATCATCGGAGCGTATCCGCAAGCGCCTAAACATTCTACACCAGCAATAGTAAACATTCCATCTGGAGTTGTTTCGCCCATTTTAATGCCTAATTTTTCAGAAGTGTAATCCATTAAATCCTCGGCACCTCTTAAACAACAACAAGACGTCTGGCAGAACTCAAACATGTACTTACCAATTGGCTTCTGGTTGAACATTGTATAAAAAGTTACCACTTCATAAACCTCAATTGGTTTGATCTGAAGAATTTCGGCAACTTTATCTTGCAGTTCAATGCTAAGCCAGTTGTTATGCGCATCCTGTACTTCGTGCAAAACAGGCAGTAAAGCCGATTTTTGTTTGCCTTCCGGATAATGGCTGATCAATTCATTGATGCGGTTCATCAATGCCTCAGTCATGTTTATTTCTTGTTTGTAATGTTTACGTTCCATTTTTAATTTTAGATTTTAGATTTTAGATTTTAGATTTTTTTAATCTTGTTCTATAATCTATGATTCTTCCATCATTATTTAAGTTTTAGATTCTTCAATCTGAATTTTTCAATTCCTAATTATAATTTTTAAATCTACATTTTAAATTCTGCATCCTCCATCAGAATTTAAAATCTACAATCTAAAAACCTGCAATTTGTTAGGCATCCAATTCTCCTGCAATTACATTTAAACTCGATAAAATGATAATGGCATCAGAAAGTAATGCACCTTTAATCATTTCAGGGAATGCTTGATAATAAATAAAACAAGGTCTTCTAAAATGTAATCTATATGGAGTTCTACTTCCGTCAGTTGATAAATAAAAACCTAATTCTCCATTTCCTCCTTCTACAGCATGGTAAATCTCTGCAACTGGAACTGGAACTTCACCCATAACAATTTTAAAGTGATAGATTAAGGATTCCATTGAATTATATACGTCTTCTTTTGGAGGAAGGTAATAATCCGGAACTTCTGCGTGGTATTCGTTTCCTGCAGGCATTTTTTCTAAAGCCTGACGGATAATGCTTAAACTTTCCCAAACTTCAGCATTACGAACACAGAAACGATCATAAGTATCACCTGATTTTCCAACAGGAACAATAAAATCGAAATCTTCGTAAGATGAATAAGGATGTGCCACACGAACGTCATAATCAACTCCAGCAGCACGTAAGTTTGGACCTGTAAATCCGTAAGCCATGGCCTTTTCGGCAGTGATTCCACCTACGTTTACGGTTCTGTCAAGGAAAATTCTGTTTCTTTCGAATAAGTTTTCGAATTCTTTCCAAGCTGGAGGGAATTCTTCAAGGAATTTATCTAGTTTTCTGAAAGCTTCTGGAGACCAGTCTCTTTCAAAACCACCAATTCTTCCCATATTTGTAGTCAAACGAGCTCCACAAATTTCTTCGTAGATTTCGTAAATTTTTTCTCTAAATTGAAAAACGTATAAGAAACCTGTATACGCACCAGTATCTACCCCTAAGATTGAGTTACAGATAATGTGGTCTGTAATACGAGCCAGCTCCATAACGATAACTCTTAAATATTGTGCTCTTTTAGGAACTTCAATACCTAATAGTTTTTCTAATGTCATCCACCATCCCATATTATTAATAGGAGATGAACAATAGTTCATACGGTCTGTAAGAGGTGTAATTTGATAAAAAGGACGATTTTCGGCGATTTTTTCAAAAGCTCTGTGAATGTAACCAATAGTAGGTTCAGCTTCTAAAATTCTTTCACCATCCATCAATAAGATATTTTGGAAAATACCGTGAGTCGCAGGGTGAGTTGGACCTAAGTTAAGAACCGAAAGCTCGCTTCCGTCTTCATTGTGTCGCTCCTTAATTATTTTAGCATAACGATGCTCTGGTGGTAGTAATAGTTCTGACATTTTATAATGTTGAATTATTTAGCAATTTGATACTGTTCTTCCGAAGAATCTGTCGTCTTTGTCAGTTCTTCCGCTGTCTTCTAATGGAAATTCTTTTCTCATTGGGAAAGACACCATTTCATCCATATTTAAAATACGTTTCAATTGCGGGTGACCAATAAAGTCAATTCCGTAGAAATCGTATGTTTCTCTTTCCATCCAGTTTGAACTCAAGAATATATTTGAAATAGTTTTGATCTCAGGTTTTTCTCCGTTTAGGTAAACTTTGATTCTAATACGTTTGTTTTCGAACCAGTTGTGTAAGTGGTATACAACTGCAAACTGACGTTCTAATTCATTATCAGGATAGTGAATCCCGCATAAATCCGTTAAAAAGTGAAATTGTAGTTCAGGATCATTTTTTAAGAATAGAATCAATGCTGTAATTTTATCTGCAGAAGCTTCTAAAGTATAAATATCTCTTTCTTCGTGAAAGTTGAAAACATCATTATTAAATGTTTCTGTAAGTTTGTTTTGAATTTGGGTGTTTTCTAAAGCCATCTTATGAGATATTATATGATGCTAATAATTCTTGGTATTCTGGAGAGCTTCTGCGTCTAACAGATTCGCTTTTTACCAATTCTTGTAATCTCATTACTCCATCGACAATTTGTTCTGGTCTAGGAGGGCATCCTGGAACGTAAACGTCTACTGGAATTACTTTGTCAATTCCCTGAAGTACTGAATATGTGTCGAAAACACCACCTGAAGAAGCACAGGCTCCTACGGCGATTACCCAGCGGGGTTCAGACATTTGTTCGTAAACTTGTCTTAAAATTGGCGCCATTTTTTTAGAGATAGTTCCCATTACAAGCAGCATATCGGCTTGACGAGGAGAGAAACTTACACGTTCTGAACCAAATCGGGCTAAATCGTAATGTGCAGCCATTGTTGCCATAAACTCAATTCCGCAGCAAGAAGTTGCAAATGGTAAAGGCCAAAGAGAATTCGCACGTGCCAAACCTACGACATCATTTAGTTTTGTAGCGAAGAAACCTTCACCGGCAAGACCTTCAGGAGGAGACACCATATTTACTTTTGAATCGCTCATTTTATTTTAGATTTTAGATTTCTGATTTTAGATTTTATCAATCTTAAACTGAAATCAATATTTTAAAAATCGATATTATATATTTTGAGGAATTTCATTTTTCAAATTTCTAAATCAAAAAACAATCTAGAATCTGAAATCTAAAATTCTTTATTCCCACTCTAATGCTTTCTTTTTGATGATGTAGAAGAATCCCACTAAAAGTAAAGCCATGAAAACAATCATTTTCAACATTCCTTCAACACCAAGATCTTTAAAGTTTATTGCCCATGGGTAAAGGAAAATTACCTCTACGTCAAACAATACAAACAAAATGGCAACCAAGAAGTATTTTACTGAAAATGGAATACGGGCATTACCAACAGATTCGATACCGCACTCAAAGTTTTTATCTTTAACTTCCGAGTTCCTTTTTGGGCCTAATTTTCCTGAAATAATGATTGTTCCTACCACAAAACCAACAGCCAGAACGAACTGCATTAAGATAGGAATGTAACTGTATTGATCGGATTGCATAAACTTAGTTTTTTTACTTTAAGAATAAGCCACAAAGATAGCTTTCAACGTTGTAACACACAAGCTAAACGGGGAGATAAGTAGACTATAAAAGCGCGTTTACATGTAATTTTTATTCATTATAAATAACATTGTCTTTTTTTAATATTTTTTTAAGAAATGGGCAAAAAAAAACGTTCCGAAATTAATCGGAACGTTTTAACCATTCAGAGGCAAAAAAAATAAATTGCTATATTTTTCTTAGATTACTGCCACTTTAGCAGCAACTTTCCCTTTTCTTCCTTCTTCTTCTTCGTAGCTTACACGGTCACCTTCGCGTAATTCTTCCGCGTTAATTCCTGAAGCGTGAACGAAGATGTCCTTTCCTGTTTCTTCGTCTGTAATGAATCCATAACCTTTAGACTCATTGAAAAATTTTACTGTACCTGTACGCATTGTAATTGTAATAATAATTTATAATAAAGCAAATGTAACATATAAATTCATACAAAAGACATCAAGCTGTTAATTTTTTGTAAAAATTATTGATTTACAGTGTTTTTGCGTAGTTTATTGCATCAATTTATTTATAAAATACCATTATTTGAGAATCATTAATTGTAAGAATATAAAAATGAGTGAATTGTAAGAATTTGATAATTCGAAAAATGAATGTCTTGGGATTTTTCTTAATATTTTGATAAAAACAAAAAGACGCTGAAATTTCAGCGTCTTTTTAAGCTTGTAATTAAATTTTTACAATTATATCGTATCAATTTTAATGTGAAGTTCTTTCAATTGTGCATCATCAATGGCCGCAGGAGCATCGATCATAACATCACGCCCTGAATTGTTTTTAGGGAATGCGATAAAATCTCTAATCGTTTCTTGTCCGCCTAAAATAGCCACCAGTCTATCCAAACCAAAAGCTAATCCTCCGTGAGGCGGTGCTCCAAATTGGAAAGCGTCCATTAAGAACCCGAATTGTGCTTTAGCCTCTTCCTCAGTAAATCCTAAATATTTGAACATTAATTGCTGCGTCGCTTTATCGTGAATACGGATTGATCCTCCACCAATTTCGTTTCCGTTTAAAACCATATCGTATGCGTTTGCACGAACTTTTCCTGGTTCTGTTTCCAGTAAAGCCATGTCTTCTGGTTTTGGAGACGTAAACGGGTGGTGCATGGCGTGATAACGGCCACTTTCTTCGTCTAGTTCTAATAGTGGGAAATCTACAACCCAAAGAGGTGCAAATTCTTCTGGGTTACGTAATCCTAAACGAGTTGCTAACTCCATACGTAATGCAGAAAGCTGAGCACGTGTTTTGTTTGCAGGACCAGAAAGTACAAAAATCATATCGCCAGGATTTGCTTCTGTTGCTTTTGCCCAGTTTGCCAAATCATCATTGTCATAGAATTTATCTACAGATGATTTGTAAGTTCCGTCTTCGTTGCATTTTACATAAACCATTCCAGATGCACCCACTTGCGGACGTTTCACCCAGTCAATTAATCCGTCGATTTCTTTACGAGTATAATTTCCTGCTCCAGGAACCGCGATTCCAACAACTAATTCAGCTGCATTGAAGACAGGGAATTCTTTGTGCTGTGTAAATTCGTTTAATTCGCCAAACTTCATTCCGAAACGAATGTCCGGTTTGTCGTTTCCATATGTTTTCATGGCATAGTCGTAGGTAATCCTTGGAAATTTTTCTACTTCAATACCTTTAATTTCTTTTAATAAATGTCTTGTTAGGCCTTCAAAGACATTTAAAATGTCTTCTTGCTCTACAAACGCCATTTCGCAGTCAATTTGAGTAAATTCTGGCTGACGGTCTGCGCGTAAATCTTCGTCACGGAAACATTTCACGATTTGGAAGTATTTATCCATTCCCCCAACCATCAATAATTGTTTGAAAGTTTGTGGAGATTGTGGCAGTGCATAAAACTGACCTTCATTCATACGGCTTGGCACCACGAAATCTCTTGCTCCTTCTGGAGTCGATTTGATTAAGTAAGGCGTTTCAACTTCGCAGAAATCCAAATCAGATAAATATTTACGAACTTCCATTGCCACTTTATGACGGAATAATAAACTGTTTTTTACCGGATTTCTACGAATATCCAAGTAACGGTATTTCATTCTGATATCTTCCCCGCCGTCCGTTTCATCTTCAATTGTAAATGGAGGAGTTAAAGCAGTATTTAGAATCGTTAATTCAGAAACTAAAATTTCGATTTCTCCCGTTGGAATATTTTTGTTTTTAGCTTCACGCTCAATAACAGTTCCTTTTACTTGAATTACAAATTCACGTCCAAGAGTTTTAGCCAATTCAAAAACGTTTTTTTCAGTACGGCTTTCATCAAAAATAAGCTGCGTAATTCCGTAACGATCTCGAAGATCTACCCAATTCATAAATCCTTTATCACGTGATTTTTGTACCCAGCCTGCAAGAGTAACTTCGGTATTAATATTTGAGGCATTTAATTCGCCGCAATTATGACTTCTATACATAATCAAAATTTTAGACTGCAAAAGTAAATACAAAATTCAAGATAATATAGTAAAGTGGTAAACTTGATGCTTATAATTTTAAATATTTTGTTAATTCTGAAATTTCAAAGCGGTTATTTCTTTAGATTTGAATCACTAAAAACAAACTATATTCTATATGAAAAATCTTTTTGCTGCAGGTCTGCTGATTTTTAGTACTTTGAATGCTATTGGTCAAGCCAAAAATGAAATAAAATTTACCGCTAAAATTGCTAACAGAAACAGCGATACTTTGGTAATTAAAGGAAGAAATAATTTTAAACAAGTTATCCCAATTAATAATAAGGAGATTTTTGCTGCGAATTTTGAAGCTCCAAAAGGGTTTTATGTTTTCTCTGATGGTAAAGAATCTTCAAACATCTATTTAAAACCAGACTCTGAAATTAATCTGACAATGGATGCCAAAGAGTTTGACGAAACAATTGTATATAAAGGTAAAGGAGTAAACGAAAGTAACTTTTTGGCGCAACAATCTTTAAAAGATGAGAAATTCCAAAATGAAGCTTTTTCTAAACCAGAAGCCGAATTTACCTCTCTTTTGGAAACCAAGAAAAAAACAGATTCTGAAAGTCTTGAAAAAGGAGATTTTGATCCTGAGTTTAAAACGGCCTTGAAAATGAGTTTTGAAAGTTTTAATCAATACGCATTTCAAGAATATGAAAGAGCATCGAAAGCTGCTAAAATGACTGGAAAAGCTTCGCCTGAATTTGACTATGAAAATTATAAAGGCGGGAAAACCAAACTTGCTGATTTAAAAGGGAAATACGTATATATAGATCTTTGGGCTACTTGGTGCGCGCCATGCCGAGCTGAAATTCCTTATTTGCAAAAAGTAGAAGAGATGTACCACGGTAAAAACATCGAGTTTGTGAGTATTTCTATAGATAAGGCAAAAGATCATGAAAAATGGAAAAAGTTTGTAAATGATAAGAATTTAGGGGGAGTGCAATTATTTGCCGATAAAGATTGGGAATCAGACTTCGTAATGAAATATGGTGTAACTGGAATTCCAAGATTTATTATCATTGATCCAAAAGGTAATGTGGTAAGTTCTGATGCTGCAAGACCATCTGATCCAAAGCTTCAAGAGCAGTTAAACGGCTTATTGAACTAATTTATTTACGAAATTGAAAACGTTATCGTAATTTTCTTTTTTGATAAAATACCAGTAAAACCAATGCTTGAGCATTGGTTTTTTTGTTTTTGGTAAATTTCCAATGTTAAGTTTTTATTCAATGTTACCAAATTGTTAAGCAAAAGTTTTTTTAATGTAAACAATTAATTATATTTGGTAAAGATTTCTTAACATTAAATACCTAAAGATATGAAAAAGAGTGTAATTTTAGCTGCAATATTGTTCTCAGGAATTGTAGTTGCACAAGAAGGAAAGCCTGAATTAGAAGCTGTTGGAAACAAGGTAAAAGCCACTTATTATTATGATAATGGTAAAGTACAGCAAGAAGGCTTTTTTAAAGATGGTAAATTAGACGGTGTCTGGGTATCTTATGATGAAAAAGGGAACAAAAAAGCCGTTGGAGAATACACAGACGGTGTTAAAACCGGAAAATGGATTTATTTTAATGAAAACAATTTAAACGAAGTTGCTTATGTAGATAATAAAGTAAGTTCGGTTAAGAGTTTACAAAAAAATGCTTTAGCAAATAGAAATTAATGTAATTTCACCAAACTAATTATAAAAAACCGTCCCGTTTTTAACGGGACGGTTTTTTTATGCTTTTACTTTTTTTAGATTTTCGGCTTCTTCCAAACCAAATTATAAATCCGCTCACAGGCAGTGCAGAAGCAGTTAAACTAACTGTAAAAGCTATGATTTTTCCAAGGAGATCTAAAACTTGTCCAGTGTGAATTCCATAATTCATTTCGACAACCTGTAGGCCTAAAGATTTTTTATCGAAAGTCTGGGTCTGAATTAATTTTCCGCTTGACGGATGAAAATAATAATTGCTCTGCTGATCATATCGCAAAGTATGCGGATAAGCGCCTGTGCTTACAATATCGCCTTTTTGCTGCGGAATCATCACAAAAAACATTTCAGCTTTTGGCTGTAATTTCATTGTCTGCACAAAAGCATTATCAATGGCAGTAATTGAATTGGTTTTGAATGTCGTTGTGTCGATTACGGGCGTTTTTGTTTCAGCTGCTTTATCTCCTCCTAAATTGATGGATTTGTAAATTCCTTCACCAACCCATTCGTATGTAAAAGTAAGTCCTGTTATGGCTAAAAGTAATGCGATTAGAGAAATGTAAAAACCTGTAGTATTATGCCAGTCATAATTTACGCGACGCCATTTTGCAGACCATTTTATACTGAAACTTCTTTTGATATCGCTTTTTCGTTTGGGCCACCATTGAATAATTCCTGAAATTAATAATAGAATAAAAATTATAGTTGCTCCGCCAATGATATGTTTTCCAATATAATCCGGAAGAAGCAGATAGAGATGAATGTATTCTACAATTATAAAGAAATCAGTATCTGGATTTTCAGATTTAAGATATTTTCCAGTATACGGATTGAAATAGAGATACCGATTTCCAGTATCTGAAAATGTATAGACAATTGCTGATCTATTTTTACCATAATAGGCCACCATGCTGGCTTTATTTTCGGGAAAAGCTTCTTGAGCTTTTTTCTGTAATTGAGAGGGTAATAAGAAAGGTTTGTTCTGAGGCTCTACAAAACGCCATTCTTTTCGGGTAATGTCTTTTATCTCATCGTGAAAACAAAATATACATCCGGTAATACAGACTATAAAAACAATAAGCCCGGAGATTAATCCGAGCCATTTATGTAGAAAACGTATTTTTGTTTTGAAGCTCATTTTTGATTAAAAGCGTAAAAGTATACGCAAAATCAATAGGGCACAAATTATTTTAAGCTAATTTTTCTGAAACCGCCTTTTTAGGTTTTAAATGATAGACAACATATAATGAAGTTGCTGCAAGAAAAATCCAAAAAACATCAATAAAGAAAATCTGGATTTTGTGCTGCATAAAAGAATTCCAAAACCAATTTCCAGTTACGATTCCGTTAGTAATTGGAATGAAGAAACCTAATATGCTTCCTGAAATCAAACAGAATTTATTCGTAAAGGCATCATTCTTTTTAATGATAAAAAAGATTGTGAGCAATAACCATCCGCCAAAATAAAGGATGTATAAATTAGATTGGCTTAGAGGATAAAAGAGTTTACTTCCTATAAAAGCTAAAGCGGTAATTGGATACATACTTAAACAGATGGCAAGATAAATTCTAACCACTGCGGCGTTAAAACGTCTTTTCTTTTCAGGTATGTTATTTTTTTGTCGGGCAACGAGCCAGATCATTACTCCTGAAATGATGACAAAACAAGAAATAATTCCCAAAATGAAACTCACGATTCTTAAAGCATATCCGCCATAATCACCAAAGTGTATTCTATACAATACATTTTTTACAACGTCAAGATAACCATTTTGAGTAATGGGATCTTTTTTGGCAATTTCTTTTCCGTCAGAAACCCGATAGATTACTTTTCCAATTCCGGTAAATTTCTTCTGGCTCGGCAATTCACCTTCAATTAAAAGATGCATATTGATATCGCCATAATTTTGAATTATAACACGTGTAATTTCAAAATCAGTCCAATTGCTTTTTGCTTTTGAAACAAGCTCATTAACATTAAAAGGATTGGCTAATTTTTTGTTTTCAAATTTATAATCGGCATCTGTGTATTCTAGTTCTTTATAAAGTTTGTCTTGATCTCCTTTATATAAAGCCATTACTGCGGGCGCTACAATTAAAAGTTTAATCATGAAAAAAGCTCCGGTTACGGCATAAACAAATTGAAACGGAAGTCCGATCATTCCTAAAGCTGTATGGGCATCTGTCCACAACGTTTTTAATTTTTCCTTTGGACGAAAAACATAAAAGTTAGAAACGATTTTTTTCCAGTGTAGTAATACTCCAGTAATGATGGCAAATAGAAAAAACAAAGCTGTAAATCCGGCAAGATAATATCCAGTTGGATAAGGAATTTGTGCCAGGAAATGCAAACGATATAATAATTCTCCTAACGAATAAGATTCTTCGTATGTATAAGGCTTGAAGGTTTTATTATCAAGGTAAAAGAAAGATCCTTCTTTTTGTTTGGCTGGTGCCAAAGTATCTTTGGTGCCTTCCATGTAAACCGCAACTCTATTTTGTATTGATGGTTTAGAAATGGTGATATTTCTTCCGTGTAAAACGTGTTTTTTATCAAGATTTTCTAAAGCGCTATTGTAATCTAACTTAATTTCTCTGGTTACAGCAGTAGATTCACTTCTTTCCCAATTGATGATTTCATCTCTAAAAAAAGAAAAGGACCCTGCAAAGAAAATTACAAAAAGCACTACGCTGATAACAATGCCGCTTACGGTATGCGTATGAAAATAGATATTGTAATGACGATTATTCATAGATTATGCCGCAGGATTATAAGTTTGACCAAGATAGATAAGTAAGGAAAAAAGCAAAGAAAGCAGAATGTAAATACCCCAGATTTTCCATCCGCTTTTAGCAAGAAAAGCGATAATCATCAACACGACCCATAAAATAAAACCGCTAAATGCCATTGTAATTAGAACATCTGCACGACTAAACCATGAAGCCAAAGCGAGATGAAAAGTTACAGAAACAAAGTATCCACCAAGGATAGCCGCTGTAATTTTAGAAAAACGAGGCCAAAAAGCAGGTGTTAAGTATTTTGGATTTGCAGGCATTGTTGGGTATGGTTTTAATTATAATAAAATTCTAATAAAGCCGCGATAATCAAAATTGCTAAAAGAACTTTGCTATTTACTTTTTTTAATGGAGTAAGAATGATAATTAAGCTTCCAATTGTCATAAGCTGAATAAAAAACATCAAAGTACCACAGCCAAGTGATTGTGTAAAAAGCCACATGATATAAGCAGTTAAAAGCAGAATTAATCCTGTAATTTTTGTTTGTTTTGGATTTTTCTGCATCCATTTTTCAAAACCTAAATCATATGATAATGCGGCTCTTTTTGAAGTGTAATACAATGTGTAAAAAGCTAAAAAGACGATAAGACTTGCTATTGTTATCATAATTTTTAATTTAAAAAACACCTTTCCAATTAAAGAAAGGTGTTTTTGTTTAACTTTTTTTAGAATCTATAAGAGAAATTCGCCGCAACAGTTCTCATGTTTCTTGGATGAATAGTTGACCATCCATCATAGGTGTCAACATTGGCAATATTGTCTAATTTTAGTGTCAATGTGTATTTTTCTGTTCCGTAGAAAATAGATGAATTTAAAACAGTGTAAGAAGGTAGTGCAAACTGACCTACAACATTTCTGTTCATAATTAGGTTTTTATCGGCATAGTTTCCTCCAAAACCTAAACCGAATCCTTGTAAATCTCCTTCTTGGAATTTATAACTTGCCCAAAGATTTGCCAGGTTTCTTGGTCCAGAGCTTTCAGGTCTGTGACCTACAAATGAAGGGTCTCCAGCATTTAAGATAGCGTCAACATAGCTATAACCTGCAACAATGTTTAAACCATTAATTGGGTTTGCCACAAATTCTGCTTCAAAACCTTTGTTTCTTTGTGCTCCATCTTGATGAGCGATTTGAGTTGTTGCTCCATAAACGATGTAAACCTGATCTTTTACTTGAATATCGTAGTAGCTGAATGTAGCGTAAAGTTTATCTTTAAATAGATTTAATTTTGTTCCAACTTCAAATTGATTAGCGTGTTCTGGTTTAAAAGTTCTCGGACGAGTACTTCCATCTGCCAAAATTTCTGTAACAGGAGCAGAATTAGCAAATCCGTCCATGTAGTTCGCAAAAATCGAAACTTTATCAAGAATTGGCTGGTATACTAAACCAAATTTTGGTGAAAAAGCAGTTTGATTAAAATCATCAGATTTTGTAGTTACATTACCAGCAGTAATGAAACGGTCTACACGTAAACTAGCCATTGCAGACAAAGCAGGAGTGAAGTTAAATACGTCAGAAACGTAAGCGCTGTACACTTCTTGTTTTGTTTTGTTGTTGCTCATACCTGCAGAAGCGATAAGTGCATCAGTTCCTGCTTTAGTTAAATTTCCATTATCTCCATTTGTAATATATTTAGCAGGATCAGTAATTCCGTAAAGATTTTCGTTTACAGTTTTTAAATCTAGATTACCAATATAGATATTTCCATTTGATACATAATTAGAACTATTGTCGATCACACCTCTATTGAAGTAATCCAAACCGGCAACAATTCTGTTTCTCATGTTTCCAATTTTGAAATCTCCAATAAAGTTTTGTTGGATATCAGTTGTAAGTGTTGTTGAATTTTGATAGTTCATAAAACGTCCCAAAACAATTCCTTGATTTATTGCAGCTGGAGCGTATTGTGTACCTTCATAAATATAAGAGTAGTATCCTTCAGATGAAGATGAACCTCTTGAAACTACAGTTTGTGAAGTCCATTGATCATTGAATTTATACATCATTTGACCTTGTAAATTGTATGATGGAGTTTCGATTGCTAATTCATTGCTAGTGTAAGAACGTTTGTTATCGTAACCTAATTCATCAATATTATGAACTCTTAACGGAGCGCCTCTGTCTAAAAACAACATTGTAGGATTCGTCTGTTTGTTATTCATAAATTCTGTATTAATGAAAAACGAAAGTTTGTCACTAACTTGGTAAGATAATGATGGAGCAAAAAAGAATGATTTTTTGAATCCAGCATCTTGAAAACTATTTTCTGTATGGTAAGCTGTGTTTACACGGAAGTTAATTCTGTGTTCCTCATCTACAGGCGTATTAATATCAGCAGTAACTCTGTTTAAGCCATTGCTTCCAGCTGTATAACTAACTTCTCCGCCAAAGTGATCGTAAGGTTTTTTAGTAGTCAAGTTAATTAAACCTCCATAAGAAATTAAGCTACTTCCGAATAGAGTTCCTGAAGGTCCTTTGATTACTTCAATTTTGTCAATATTTGCAGGATCTAAACCTCCGTTAGATAATCCCGGTAATCCATTAATCATAGTGGGCTGAACAGCAAATCCTCTCAAAGAGAAATATCCTGCTCCATCACCTCCACGACCTGTAGAAGCCCAAAGTGGTGTTAATCCTGGCGCATTTTTAAGTGCATCATCAATGTTTGTAACTACTTGTTCTTTTAAAAGTTCGGCAGTAATAGTGGTATATACTTGTGGGTTTTCAAGATTTTTAAGTGGTAATCTTGATACTTGTTGAGTTTCTTTACGTGCTAATGGATTTCTTTTCCCATTTCCGTTTACTACAATTTCATCTAACTGTTCAGAATTAGCATTGATTTTGAAATCTTCTATAATAGCGTCTCCACTATTTAGAGAAACACTTTTTTCTTTAGAAGAATAACCAATTCCAGAAACTCGAATCACATAATTTCCTGGTTTAATGTTTTTGATTTCATAAAAACCATTCGCATCTGTTGTGGTTCCTATTTTTGTTCCTTTTAATACTACAGAAACGTTATCTACAGCATCATTATTGGTTAAGCTGATCTGACCTTTGATAGATGCTCTTTCTTGTGCCCAAACTGCTGGTCCAGTAAAAAGAGCAAAACAAAAAGTTAAGAGCAAAATTGTATTTTTTAATCTCATTTTTATTTAGAATTAATTTTGATAGTGCAAATGTATGTTTTGAATTGCAACAAAACAAGTTGTTTTAATTTATTCTAAATAAAATATTTAAAAAAATGTAAAAATTACGTTTTTAACAAGAAAGACTCTATTTCTAGAAGGCTTAAAAGCAAAAAACCTGCTCAGAAACTGAACAGGTTTTTTATATATATTTTAGAAATTATCTTCTAATTATAATTCTAAAGCTCGTTTAGCATCGCCATTCATTAATAATTCTAATGGGTTTTCTAGAGCTTCTTTTACAGCAACCAAGAAACCAACTGACTCACGTCCGTCGATGATTCTGTGGTCGTAAGAAAGTGCTACATACATCATTGGGTGAATTTCAACTTTTCCATTTACAGCAATCGGACGCTCGATAATGTTGTGCATTCCTAAGATTCCTGATTGAGGAGGGTTGATGATTGGAGTAGATAACATACTGCCAAAAACTCCACCATTTGTAATTGTGAAAGTTCCTCCAGTCATATCGTCAACTGTAATTTGACCATCACGAGCTCTTAAAGCTAATCTTTTGATTTCAGCTTCAATTCCGCGGAAAGTTAAGTTTTCAGCATTACGAACAACAGGAACCATTAATCCTTTTGGTCCAGAAACTGCGATAGAGATATCACAGAAATCGTATCCTACTTTGTAATCTCCATCGATCATAGAGTTTACATCTGGATATAATTGAAGTGCTCTTGTAACTGCTTTTGTAAAGAATGACATGAAGCCTAAACCAAGACCACCGTGTTTTGCTTTGAAAGCATCTTTATATTCATTACGGATATTGTTAATTGGCGTCATGTTTACTTCGTTGAAAGTAGTAAGCATAGCTGTTTCGTTTTTAGCCGAAACAAGTCTTTCTGCTACTTTACGACGTAACATCGATAATTTTGTACGTTCAGTTCCACGGTTTCCTCCAGTTGGAGTTCCCATTGAAGCTACAGCTGTTGCATTTACTGCATCATCTTTAGTAATTCTGCCACCTTTTCCAGTTCCTGTAACTGCTGCCGGAGCAATATTTTTTTCGTCTAATATTTTTCTTGCTGCTGGAGATGGAGTTCCTGCTGCATAACTTGTTGCTGCTGGAGCTTGAACAGGTTCTGCTTTTGGAGCTTCAGCTTTTACTTCAGCCTTTGGAGCCTCAGCTTTTGGTGCTTCTGCTGCCGGAGCTGTAGATCCGCTTCCTGCAGGTTTCGCTGCATCTGTATCAATTAAACAAACCACAGCACCTACTGCTACTGTATCACCTTCTTCAGCTTTTAATGTAATTACACCGCTCATTTCAGCAGGTAACTCAAGAGTAGCTTTATCTGAATCAACTTCAGCAATGGCCTGATCTTTTTCTACATAATCTCCGTCTTTTACTAACCAAGTTGCAATTTCAACTTCTTTTATTGACTCCCCTGGTGATGGGACTTTCATTTCTAAAATCATCTTTGTTTTTGTTTAAGGTTTTTAAGGTTTCAAGTTTCAAGTTTCAGGTTGTTAAACTTGAAACTTAAAACTTGAACTTGAAACATATTTTAATTATCTAAATAAATTTTTATCGAATACCATTCTAATTGCATCTGCGTGACGACGTTTAGCACGTGTGTAACTTCCTGATGCTGGAGCAGCGTATGCTTTTAATGAAGCTAATCTCCATTTTACAAGATCAAAGTTCATTAACATAAAGCTGTAAGCACCCATGTTTTTAGGCTCTTCTTGTGCCCAAACATAATCATCTGCATTTGGATATTTTGCTATGATTTCTTTGATTTGCTCAACAGGGAAAGGGAATAATTGCTCAATACGAACAACTGCAACGTCATTTCTTCCATTATTTTCTCTTTCGGCAACAATATCATAGTAGAATTTACCTGTACAGAAAACTAAAGTTTTTACTTTCTTTTTATCTACAGCATTGTCATCAATTGTTTCTTGGAAACTTCCGTTTGCTAATTCTTCAACTGTTGATACGCATCTTGGATCACGTAATAAACTTTTTGGAGAGAAAACAACTAAAGGTTTACGGAAATTCGTTTTCATCTGTCTTCTTAGCAAGTGGAAGAAGTTTGCTGGAGTTGTACAATCTGCAACATACATATTTTGTCTTGCACAAAGTTGTAAGTAACGCTCCATTCTTGCAGAAGAGTGTTCTGCACCTTGCCCTTCATATCCGTGTGGCAATAACATCACAATACCATTTTGGTTGTTCCATTTGTCTTCACCACAAGAAATGTATTGGTCAATCATAATTTGAGCTCCGTTAGAGAAATCTCCAAATTGTGCTTCCCAGATTGTTAAGGCTTTTGGATTTGCTAATGCATATCCGTAATCAAAACCTAAAACTCCGTATTCCGATAAAAGTGAATTGAATACGCCAAATTTTCCTTTTTTGTTTTCGATTCCGTTTAATAAAATTACTTCTTCTTCAGAATCTTCAACTTTAACTACGGCATGACGGTGAGAGAAAGTTCCTCTTTCAACATCTTGACCTGAAATACGAACATCAAATCCTTCTGTTAAAAGTGAACCGTAAGCTAAAGCTTCTGCTGTTCCCCAGTCAACAGTATTATTGTCATATCCAGATTTTCTGTCTGTAACAATTTTAGTTATTTTACTGATGAATTTTTTGTCTTCTGGTAATGTTGAAATTGTATTGATGATAGAATCTAAACCTTCTTTAGGGAAAGTAGTATCTACTTTTTGAAGCATTTGTGTATCTGTTACCTGAACAAATCCGTCCCATTCGTTTTTCATGAATGGAGTAATGATTGTTAAATCTTTTTTACGGGAAGCTTCTAAGTTTTCTTCTAAAGCAGATTTATATTCTTTTTCTAAACCATTTACATAAGAAGCATCGATTACGCCTTCAGATAGTAATTTGTCAGCATAAATGTCTCTTGGGTTTTTGTGTTTAGCAATGATTTTATATAAAACAGGCTGCGTAAAACGAGGTTCATCACCTTCGTTATGACCGTATTTTCTATATCCTAATAAATCGATAAATACATCACGTCCAAACTGCATTCTGTAGTCTAATGCAAAAGATACAGCGTGTACAACAGCTTCAGCATCATCAGCATTTACGTGTAATACCGGTGAAAGAGTTACTTTAGCAACGTCTGTACAATATGTAGAAGAACGAGCGTCTAAGTAGTTCGTTGTAAATCCAACTTGGTTGTTGATTACAATATGGATTGTTCCTCCAGTTTTGTAACCATCAAGCTGAGCCATCTGGATAATTTCATATAAAATACCCTGACCTGCGATTGCAGCATCTCCGTGTACCGCAATTGGCAGTACTTTAGAGAAATCGTCAGCATAATATTTATCTTGTTTGGCTCTTGTAATACCTTCAATAACAGCTCCAACAGTTTCTAAGTGAGAAGGGTTTGGCGCTAAGTTGATATTGATGTTTTTACCAGATCTTGTTTTTTTGTCGGCAGTAAGACCTAAGTGGTATTTTACGTCACCATCAAAATATTCTTGATCGTAATCTTTACCATCAAACTCACCAAAAATATCTTGAGTTGATTTTCCGAAGATGTTTGCCAAAACGTTCAAACGACCACGGTGAGCCATTCCCATTACGAATTGTTCAACACCTTTTTCAGCAGCCTGCTCGATTAAAGCATCAAGAGCTGGAATAATCGATTCTCCACCTTCTAATGAGAAACGTTTTTGCCCAACATATTTAGTGTGAAGGAAGTTTTCAAAAGATACGGCTTCGTTTAATTTATTTAAGATAGTTTTCTTTTCTTCTGTAGAGAAATTAGGCTGATTTGTATTTACAGCTAATTTATCCTGAATCCATTTTACAACGCCAGGATTTCTAATGTACATATATTCAATACCAATATGCTGGCAGTAAATTGCTTTAAGACGATTTACGATAGCTTCTAATGAAGAAGGAGTCATTCCGATTGTCTGCGCAGCATCAAAAACAGTTGAAAGATCAGCTGAAGATAATCCGAAGTTTTCGATATCTAAAGTTGGCGACGATTGTCTGCGGTCACGAACTGGATTTGTTTTGGTAAACAAGTGTCCGCGTGTACGGTAACCATCGATTAATTTTAGAACGTTAAACTCTTTCTGTAATTTTTCTGAAACCTGACTGTAATCTGTGTTTGGGCTAGTCACATACTCAACTATCGTCTGCACTGGATTTTCGTCATTGTAAGTAGTCATTCCAAAGTCAAAACCTTGAAAAAAACTTCTCCAGCTAGGCTCAACGCTGTCTGGGTTTACTAGATATTGATCGTATAATTGTGCAAAAAACTCGGTATGCGCTGCATTTAAAAATGAAAACCTATCCATAATATTTTATTGAATATACTTTTTGTTAAATAGAATGGCAAAAGTACAACAATCGCCTCTATTTCAATCTTTTTTTTACGTACTTTTACGTAAAAATTTGTTAAAATAAACGTTAACTATGAATAAAATTCAATTTTCAATCGATTGCAAATCTTTTTTTGTGATTTTGACAGTCTTATTTTCAAGTTATACTATTGCACAGCAAACTTATGTTATTGATAACAAAAATGATTTTTGGGATAAAGTTCAATTTGGAGGAGGGCTTGGATTAGGAATTGGGTCGGGTTATACTGACATTTCTGTAATGCCAAGTGCAATTTATAATGTAAATGAAATTGTCGCAGTTGGAGTTGGTGTACAGTTTGGTTATTTGTCTTCAAAAAATTATTACGAATCCTATGTTTATGGGGGAAGTTTAATTACTCTTGTAAACCCAATTCCCGAAGTTCAGTTATCTGCCGAGTTAGAGCAGGTAAGAGTCGATACGAGATATGAATCTAATGTTAACAGACCGGCTTTTTCAGATAGTTATTGGAATACGGCCCTATATCTAGGCGCTGGTTATCGAACTGGAAATGTTACTATTGGTGCTAGATACGACGTCTTATATGATCCTAATAAAAGTCTTTACGGTTCTGGATTTATGCCTTTTGTGAGGGTTTATTTTTAAAGATGCAAAGATGTAAAACTAAGGCGTAAAGTTGAAGAGGTTACAATAGAGAGAAAACCTTGTTATTTGAATTTCTGCATCTCTAAACTAAAACAAATAAAAAAGCGGTCCAATTGGACCGCTTTTATTTTGTTTTCAAGGTTTTATTTACAATACACAAAACATCGAATACATACTGCGAGGATCTGTGTGCTCTGGAGCTGCCACAACTGTACTAGTACCTCCTATAATTTTTTTAGCTTCTTCTGAATTAAGCTCAATAATGTTAGTTTTTTTTAACACTAATTTTTTTAAGTTATTTTTTTTCATAATCTTTGGGTTTTGAATGGTTTTTTAATTGGTTTTGAATGTGTTGTGAAAATCATATGGTGAAATTATCTCAAAAAAGCCTCAAAAAAAAGTCATAAATCCCCAGATTTATAAAAATAGTCTGTTTTAGAATCCAAGTAACTACCTGATTGTTAATGTTTTATTTTTAAAAATAAACAAATATGAATGTAATAAGTAAGATTTATACCCTGGTTGTATTATTTACGATCAATTTTACTTTTTCTCAAAATAAAATTGAAACTTATAAGGATTCTGTTAAAAGCTTATTGTACAATAATCCCACGAAAGCGAAATATTATTGTCATAAGGTTCTTAAATACGCTAAAGCCAATGATTTGGTCGTTGAAGAAGCAAAATCATATTGCTTTTTAGCTGATTTAAGCGGCGCTTTAACCCAAAAAGACAGTGCTTTTTACTATTTTGACAAAGCCATTCAGAAAGCAGATGCAATTGACAATCAAAAACTAGAAATGGTTTTTAAAATCAATAAAGCGAATTATTTATTCAATGAATTTGATTTCCAGGAAGCTCTTACATTGTACGAAGAGTGTGTCACTTTATCCAAAAAACTCAATGATACCGATGCTTACAACTATATCTCGATAAAAAAAGGAAGTATTGCTTACGAATTAGAACGTTATCAGGAAGCACTCAAAATTTACAAAGAAAATCTGTCTAAAAAAGGTTTTAATAATGTAAGCAAGCTGGACATAAAATTAGGCTTAGTTAAAACTTATATTAATTTAAATAAACAGGACTCAGCCTATGTTTTTATAAAAAGTGGTATTGAAGAATCCCGAAAAAACCATCTAAAAGAGCACGAAATCCATTTTTTGGAACAATTGGGCTTAATTTATATCGATAAAAAGGACTTTTCAAATGCAAAAATAACCTTCGAAAATGCCCTTAAAATTGCTGAAGAAATTGACAGTAATAATCTAATTACCGAAATTAATATCAGGATTTCTAAACTTTATTCGCTTCAGAAAGAATATAATCAAGCTATCGACCTTTTAAAATCGATTATTAAGAACGAAGCGCCGTCAAATATACCGGTCGAGAAGCTTTCTGAAATCTATTATTTACTGGCAGAGAACTATAAATCGATCGAAAATTATTCAGAATCAAATTATTACTACAGTCAGTTTATAGATAAATCCAAGAAAATAGGTGAAAAGCGAATTGAAGCCATAGATCACCTGCACAAAATTGATATTAATGAAAGTAAAGAAAGAGAAACAGAACAGAAGAACCAAAAATGGATATTGCTGGGCATAACAGGTTTTCTGATTCTTTTATTTATTGGGTTTTTCATTAAAAGAAGAAAAGAATCTATTCAAAACCAAGTTAAATTTGAGGAACTGCTGCTTAAAATCCAAAATTTTGAGAACCAGAAATCTTCCGAAGAAACGGCAGTTACAGCCCATAATGCGGAGGCTGTAGACACTTTTATTGATAAAAAAGACGAAGAGTTTGAGACTGAACTTATATCTAATAGTATAGTAACAATCAATAGTCCTTCTGACGGATCAAGCACAGAAGAAGATCATATTGATGCCGATATCGAAAGCGAAAACATTGATATTGAAGAAACTGCTAATAGTAATTTCATTATAAAAGATGAAACTAGAACAGAGATTTTGGACAAACTAATTAAGCTGGAAGAGAAAAAACTGTTCTTACGACAAGACTTTACGCTTCACAATGTTGCCAAACGATTAAAAACGAATACGGCTTATTTGTCTAAAATCGTGAATAGTGAGCTGGATAAAAACTTCAGTTCCTACGTAAATGAGCTTAGAATTAACTTTATTATTATCGAATTAAAGAATAATGTGAAGCTAAGATCGTATTCAATTAATGCAATTGCAGAAGAAATTGGGTATAAAAGTCCCGAATCTTTTACCAAATATTTTAAGATTGCAACCGGAATCAGCCCCTCAATTTATATAAAAAAGATAAATCAGATGAAGGAAAACGAAAACAAGTAGTTTTGTTGTAACTTGTTGGAAATAAATGTTTTAAACCTTAAAATAGACCCCCTTATTTTATAAATATGGGGGTTTTTCGTTTTTTTTTCAGGAAAAAAGCTTTTTACTTTGTCTCAGAAATTAATCGGAAAAACAAGATTAGTTTCGACTTTGGTTTTGAAGGGTGGCGAAAGCGAAAGTGAGTAGCCACTTCAAAAACAAAACCAGAGTAAAAAAATAAAACAGAGTGTGGAGACTCTGTTTTATAAGTTGATTTAACAAAAACGTAATTACTAACAAGTTGCCAGAAATTACTTCTACAAAAGTAAAAAAAAATGTGTTTAATAAAACTTTTTTTTACTATTTCTAAAAGTACACTTCTATAGGGCATTACTTGTTAGGCAAAAAGAAAATTTTATGACTAATAGTAATCAGTCTGGCCCAAAACGCCTCAGCAAAAATTCAATTTTTAAGATTGAAGACAATGATGCTGTAAAACAGCCTAAGTCGTTGTTTTACAAACTCAAAAAACGCATTTCAAAACTTTTCAAATAGGACTTTGTCCGGATTTTTTCCGGAACTAATTTCTGTGCTTTTTATTTAAGCATTGCCAAAACTTAGATCTAGTATCTATTTGAAATTGTTATGCATTTCATCCAGCTAAATCATTTTTTAGCCAACTCAACATGCTCTATTTTGAATCATTGATTCTCAATACATAATTATTTGCACAAGCTATTCAATAACTAAAAAATTAAACAAGATGAAAAAACAAAATCAAAACAAACTGATTTTCAGCAAATCTGCTGTAACAGAACTAAATGTTCTACAATTAAGAAATGTAAACGGAGGAATATCTGGATATGATATCGATACGAATCCTAATTCTGGATGAATATGTGATCCAATTTTAACGAAAATAACTGTAATTAAACCTAATCAATTATAAAATATGAAAGACTTAAGCCTAAACAACAAACTGTATTTCAAGAAAGCAGATGTTACAGAACTAAACGACAATTTATTAGCCACAATCAACGGAGGAACTTCAATTATTGGAGGTGACGAGACCTGTACAGGATGCTGCTGCTTAAAAGTGACATTCGATTTAATGTAAAATAATAACCTAAAAATCATTTAAATATGAAAAATCAAAACCCAAAGAACAAACTGGCTTTTAATAAAGCAGCGGTTACAGAATTAAACAGTAATCAATTAGAAACTGTAAATGGCGGAACAATAACGGTGACAACCACAAGTCTTATCATCGTAACTGTTATAACTCTTCAAGCTGAATAATATGAAAAATCAAAATCCAAAGAACAAACTGGCTTTTAATAAAGCAGCTGTTACAGAACTAAACAGTAATCAATTAGAAAATGTTAAAGGTGGAACGTCTACATCTACAACAGCAGGAACTACAAGTCTTGTCATCGTAACCATCCTAACTCTTCAATCTGAATAATATGAAAAAACAAATCCCAATGAACAAGCTTTCTTTTAATAAAGCAGCTGTTACAGAACTAAACAGTAATCAATTAGAAACTGTAAATGGTGGAACTTCAACAACAACTATAAGTACTACAAGCTTAGTTACAATATCTGTTGTGCTTACTGCCGAATAAATAACATCTTAAAATTTAAATCATTATGAAAAAACAAAACCTAAACAACAAGCTTGCTTTCAACAAAGTGGCTGTTACCGAACTGAATGACAAACAAATGCAGGATGTCGATGGAGGAACTACACTTCTTTGTACCATCATATTTATTACTGTCGTTGTTGTTGTCGAATAATCTATATCCTTAAAAATTTAAAATAGTATGAAAAATCAAAACCCAAACAAACTTGCTTTCAATAAAGTGGCTGTTACAGAGCTTAATGATAAACAAATGCATGATGTAGACGGTGGCACAACCTCTCTTTGTATCGTAGTTTTCACAACAATATTTCTGGCAGCAGA
Source organism: Flavobacterium endoglycinae (assembly GCF_017352115.1). Taxonomy (NCBI): domain Bacteria; kingdom Pseudomonadati; phylum Bacteroidota; class Flavobacteriia; order Flavobacteriales; family Flavobacteriaceae; genus Flavobacterium; species Flavobacterium endoglycinae. Next base: position 2,259,157 of record NZ_CP071448.1, on the reverse strand, counting down.
ATAATTATTAACCCCTTTAAATTATAAAAAAGATGAAAAATCAGAACCCAAACAAATTAGCTTTCAATAAAGCGGCAGTAGCAGAATTAAACGATAAACAGATGCACGACGTAGACGGCGGAACAAGCCCGTTGTGCATCGGAGTGATCATCGGTCTTACCATCACAATCTACGCAGACTAATTAATTAACTAATCCTAAATTATAAATAAGATGAAAAATCAAAACCCAAACAGATTAGCTTTCAACAAAGCGGCAGTAGCAGAATTAAACGATAAACAAATGCACGACGTAGACGGCGGAACAAGCCCTTTATGTATCGGAGTGATCATCGGTCTTACCATCACAATCTACGCAGACTAATTAATTAACCTTTAAATTATAAATAAGATGAAAAATCAGAACCCAAACAAATTAGCTTTCAACAAAGCGGCAGTAGCAGAATTAAATGATAAACAGATGCACGACGTAGACGGCGGAACAAGCCCTTTATGCATCGGAGTAATCATCGGTCTTACTATCACAATCTACGCAGACTAATCCATTAACCCTTTAAATTATAAATAAGATGAAAAATCAGAACCCAAACAAATTAGCTTTCAACAAAGCAGCAGTAGCAGAATTAAACGACAAACAGATGCACGACGTAGACGGCGGAACAAGCCCTTTATGCATCGGAGTAATCATCGGTCTTACTATCACAATCTACGCAGACTAATCCATTAACCTTTTAAATTATAAATAAGATGAAAAATCAGAACCCAAACAAATTAGCTTTCAACAAAGCAGCAGTAGCAGAATTAAACGACAAACAAATGCACGACGTAGACGGCGGAACAAGCCCGTTATGTATCGGAGTAATCATCGGTCTTACCATCACAATCGCTTCAGATAATTAATTAACTAACCCTTTAAATTATAAATAAGATGAAAAATCAAAACCCAAACAAATTAGCTTTCAACAAAGCAGCAGTAGCAGAATTAAACGACAAACAAATGCACGACGTAGACGGCGGAACAAGCCCTTTATGCATCGGAGTGATCATCGGTCTTACCATCACAATCTACGCAGACTAATCCATTAACCTTTAAATTATAAATAAGATGAAAAATCAGAACCCAAACAAATTAGCTTTCAACAAAGCAGCAGTAGCAGAATTAAACGACAAACAAATGCACGACGTAGACGGCGGAACAAGCCCTTTATGCATCGGAGTGATCATCGGTCTTACTATCACAATCTACGCAGACTAATCAATTAACTAACCCTTTAAATTATAAATAAGATGAAAAATCAGAACCCAAACAAATTAGCTTTCAACAAAGCAGCAGTAGCAGAATTAAACGACAAACAAATGCACGACGTAGACGGCGGAACAAGCCCGTTATGTATCGGAGTAATCATCGGTCTTACTATCACAATCTACGCAGACTAATCCATTAACCCTTTAAATTATAAATAAGATGAAAAATCAGAATCCAAACAAATTAGCTTTCAATAAAGCAGCAGTAGCAGAATTAAACGATAAACAAATGCACGACGTAGACGGTGGAACAAGCCCGTTATGTATCGGAGTAATCATCGGTCTTACCATCACAATCGCTTCAGATAATTAATTAACTAACCCTTTAAATTATAAATAAGATGAAAAATCAAAACCCAAACAAATTAGCTTTCAACAAAGCAGCAGTAGCAGAATTAAACGATAAACAAATGCACGACGTAGACGGCGGAACAAGCCCTTTATGCATCGGAGTAATCATCGGTCTTACCATCACAATCGCTTCAGATAATTAATTAACTAACCCTTTAAATTATAAATAAGATGAAAAATCAAAACCCAAACAGATTAGCTTTCAACAAAGCGGCAGTAGCAGAATTAAACGACAAACAAATGCACGACGTAGACGGCGGAACAAGCCCGTTATGTATCGGAGTGATCATCGGTCTTACAGTTACAATTGCAGCAAAATAATCCATTAACCTTTAAATTATAAATAAGATGAAAAATCAGAACCCAAACAAATTAGCTTTCAATAAAGCAGCAGTAGCAGAATTAAACGACAAACAAATGCATGATGTAGACGGTGGAACAAGCCCATTATGTATTGGAGTAATCATCGGTCTTACTATCACAATCGCTTCAGATAACTAGTCCCCGGTTTTTCTCAAAAACAAAAACGTAGACAACAAGCATGTCTCTATATAAAGAGTTTACAATGTTGAATAATTTTCAAATGAATGACGAAGATGGTGGATGCTCTTCTCATAAAAAAGCACATTTGAATTAACTTTTGTAACATGCATATTCTAAAAAAGCATTATCAATTTGATTTGATAATGCTTTTTTTATGCTCTAAAATCGTAAAAACCAGATCTCTGGAAGTTTTGCGCCTAATTATCTAAAATTAAAAATAAATCATTGATTATCAGTGTTTTATTTGCTTAAAATGAATACGATTTTTTATAAAAATGGGGGTTTTTCATTTTTTTCTTCCTTAAATAATAGGTTCATTTGCCATAGAAAATTAATACAGATAATTATGAACGATAAAGAAATTTTTCCAGAAGAGATTTTAAACAACACTGTTGAAAGTCATATTATTAAACACAATAAAAAAACATCCCGTTTATTTGTGATTACATTTTTAGCTTTATTAATAGCTTTTATTTCGCTTCCTTTTATATATATAGATGTTTACACAACTAGTAGAGGAACTATCATTCCACAGGAAAAGAAACTAACACTTTATTCTCCTATAAGCGGTAAAATATCTTTTTTTAATGTTGAAGAAAATAAGAAAATCAAAAAGGGCGACACCTTACTTATAATAGATCACAACATATTAAAAGAAAGAGAAAATTTAAACACGATTCAGAGTTCAGAAAATGCTCTCTACTTAAGCGATCTAAAGAATCTTATAAATCATAATTACAGTCAGGTTCAGTCAGATCAATATAAAAGAGAACTTTTAAAACACCAGCAGGAATTATACAATCTTGATATAGTGGTTAAAAATACTCAAGCCGATTTTGACCGAAAAGAACAGCTGTATCGAAAAGAAGTTATTTCAAAATCAGAATTCGAAAAGGCAGAACTGGAACTCAACAAAATCAAGAACGACCGAATCAATCTGATCAAACAAACAGAATTGTCCTGGCAGAAAGAATACACACAGCTGAGCCAGTCGAATAAAAACATTTATTCAAATCAGAAACAGCTTAAAGAAGAGGAAAACAATTACATCATAATTGCCCCAATTGATGGAGAACTGGTCAATATGCAAGGTTTTCATAAAGGAAGCGGAGTCGCCGCCGGAAATCCGATAGTAGAAATTTCTCCAGATAAAAACATAATCGTTGAAACGTATGTAAATCCATCAGAAATAGGATATTTAAAAGAAGGCGGAGATGCCATTTATCAAATAGACGCTTTCAATTCCAATCAATGGGGATTTGCAAAAGGAAGAATCTTCGAAATAAGCAAAGATGTTTTAATCGTAAACAATGCTCCTTATTATAAAATAAAAAGCAATCTGCATAATGACAGTTTAACACTAAAAAACGGAGCCAAAGGAAATCTCAAAAAAGGAATGAGTTTAACCAGCCGTTTTTTCCTGACTAAGCGAACTGCATTTCAGTTAATATTTGACAAAGTAGAAGATTGGTTTAATCCTTACAATAGCAAAAATGAGTAAAATAGAAATAAAACAACATGATTTTTCAGATTGCGGTGCTGCTTGTTTAGCTTCAATTTCGGAACATTATAATTTAAGCCTGCCAATTTCAAGAATCCGCCAGTATGCCAATACTACTCAAAAAGGAACAACATTACTTGGATTACGAGAAGCAGCAGTTAAATTAGGTTTCCTGGCTAAAGGAGTAAAAGTAGATTTTGAAGGATTAAAAGACCTGCCAATTCCGGCTCTTTTACATGTTGTAATAAAACATGAAGGACACGAATTTCCTCATTATGTTGTTGCTTACAAAATAACTAGTAAATACATCCAGATCATGGATCCTTCAAACGGGAAACTGGAAAAAAAGCCACTAGCCGAATTTGAAGGAATGTTTACAGGTTATGCCTTAATATTAGTTCCGGATGATGATATTTTCAAGGAAAAAAACGAGAAAATATCAAATTTTAAAAGAATACTATTTTTATTAAAGCCTCATAAATACATTTTATTACAAGCCATAATCGGAGCCGTTTTATACACTTTACTAGGTTTTTCGGTATCGATTTACGTAGGTAAGATTACAGATTTTGTACTCGTAAGCGGTAACAAAAGCTTACTAAACCTTATGAGTGTTATTGTTATTGGATGTTTGCTGTTGCAGATTGTATATAGCGTTTTAAAAGATGTTTTCATCCTAAAAACAAGCCAGCAGATCGATTCACGATTAATTCTGGGCTATTACAAACATCTTTTTACCATGCCTCAAAAGTTTTTTGACACCATGAGAATTGGTGAAATCATGTCTAGAATAGGCGATGCAGTAAAAATTCGTGCCTTGATAAATGAAACTGCTTTAAGTATTTCAGTAAACGTGCTTATTGTGTTTTTTTCCTTTATTTTTATGTTTTCATTCTATTGGAAACTGGCACTGATTATTTCGCTGATCATTCCGTTTTATGTTATTATTTATTTGATAACAAACAAATTGAACAAAACAGCAGAACGTTCTATAATGGAAAAAAATGCCATGCTCGAATCACAGCTGGTAGAATCCATAAAAAACATTGGAACTGTAAAAAGACTGTCTTTAGAAGATTTCTCTAAAACCAGAACAGAACTAAAATTTGTCGATCTGTTGAAAAGCATTTACAAATCAGGAATGAACGGAATCTTTTCAAGAACCGCTACTGATTTTATTTCCAGATTGTTTACCATCATTCTTTTATGGGTAGGAACCTATTATGCTATTGATGGAGATATTACGCCGGGTGAACTGTTTTCATTTTACTCTATTATAGGATACTTTACAGGACCGGCATCACAGTTAATTGGAACAAATCAGGCGATTCAGAATGCCATGATTGCTTCAGACCGTTTATTTGGAATCATGGATTTGGACAGAGAAGAAATGGAATCAAAAGTAAATCTAACCAGAAACAACTTTGATGATATTAAATTCAAAAACATTGATTTCTCATACGAATTAGGACGTTACATTTTTAAAGATTTAAATATTACGATCAAAAAAGGAGCTTTCACCGCTTTTGTTGGAGAAAGTGGAAGCGGAAAAAGTACCATTGCCTCATTAATTCAAAACATTTACAGTCCAAAAGAAGGTAAAATATTAATTGGAGAATACGACTTAAATTACATTTCAAAAGACAGTATAAACGCTCTTATTACCACTGTGCCTCAAAACGTTGAGCTTTTTGACGGAACAATTGCCTTCAACATTTCTATTGGAGAATCAAATCCAGATATGGAAAAGATAATTGAAGTCAGTAAAAAAGTTGGCGCTTATGATTTTATCGAATCTCTGCCAAACGGATTCAATACCTATTTAGGAGAATTTGGAGCCAATTTATCAGGAGGAGAAAAACAGCGAATTGCTTTTGCCAGAGCGCTATACAAAGATCCTGAAGTATTGATTTTAGATGAAGCAACATCGGCACTGGATTCTGAATCAGAAATGGTGATCAAAAAACTAATTGACGAACTGCATGCACAAGGAAAAACGATCATTGTAATTGCACACAAACTACAGTCAATTAAAAATGCTGACGTTATTTATGCCTTCAAAAAAGGAGAAATCGTCGAATCTGGCTCACACCAAGAGCTTATGAATAAAGAAGAATACTATTATAGAATGTGGAATAATATAATTGTTTAATAAGGAAATTTAACAAAAATGAAAAATTACTCTTTTGCAAAAACGGCTATTGTGAGAACTCCAATTGAAGAAAAACAAATGGATCTTACTTGGGAAAAAATCGTGGAAATTTTTTCTAAAAAAGAAAACAGAGAAGCATTGTTTATTGGTTCTCCAAACATTTATAAAGCACTTGTTATGTGGGAAACTGGAGAAGGTTTTCAAACAGAAGAAGAACTAAAAAACTTAAAAGGATCATTATACAAATATGCTTCACGTTTAGCAAACCGAAGCACGCCTTTTGGAATGTTTGCCACAGTAGCTGCAGTGGAATTAAATTCGGAAACCAATCTTAATATTGCCGAAAGCACTTTAGGAAGATTCACAAAATTCGACATGTACTTTTTAGGAAGTTTTCTGCCGGTGATTGTGAAAAATGACGCCATCAAAAACGTATTGAAATATTACAGCAACAATTCAATTTATACCGTTTTTGATAAATACCGTTATGTCGAATATTACTTCAAAGACAACGTGCGTTTTCACAAAATTTCAGAAGTTGAAATAAGCGATTATTTGGAACTTATTTTCGAAAAAGCAAAAGACGGTGTTTTATTAAGCGAACTGGCAGAATTGCTTGTTTCTGATGAAATTACACTAAAAGATGCCAACGAATTTATCGACACTTTAATCAAAAGTCAGTTTATTGTATCTGAATTAGAATTTACAATAACAGGCGAAGATTACTTCGAAAAACTTCGAAAAACATTCTCTGAAAAAAGATTTGATTTTTATGAAGCCGAAGTCATCAGAGAATTAATTACCAATTTAAAAACCAAAATCAATAATCTTGATACAAATACTATTAACGATCCTGCTTTATATACTCAAATTCATGAGTTAATAAACGAAGAATTAGATCACGTAGACATTTCAAAACTATTTCAAGTAGATAGTTTTAGAAAAATTGAAAATGGCTCGATTAGCTTTAAAACCTTAAAAAACCTGCGCCCGGCGTTAACCGCTTTAAACAAATTGCAATCAGGTTCAGAAAATGCAAACTTAAAAGAATTCAAAAAGAAATTCCTAGAGCGATATGAAGAATACGAACAGCCTTTGGTAAATGTTTTAGATCCAGATGTTGGAATTGGGTATGCAAAAACAGCAGGTGCAAAATCGCCGTTAGTTGATGATTTGCTAATTAGTGGAAACCAAGCGCAGGTAAATCAGATCGCGATGGATGCCAAAAAATCATTTCTGTTTAAAAAACTGCTTCATGCGGCTAAAAATAATTTACAATCAATCGAATTAACTGATGAAGAAATCAACCAATTCGAAGAAAATGAAGCTTTGTATCCTGATACATTCTCTGCATTTGTAAATGTATTTCACGAAAACGGAACTGAAAAAATCAATATTAAAACAGCCAGCGGACCATCTGCAAATGGTTTAATTGGACGATTCGGGCATCTTGATACTAAAATTCTGGATCTTTGCAACGAAGTAGCTTCAGTAGAAAACCAGCTGAATCCAGATAAAATCATTGCCGAAGTAGTGCATTTACCGCAGGCAAGAACCGGAAATATTCTATACAGAAACTTCCAGAGAGAATATGAAATTCCGTATTTAGGAAATGCTTCTGTAGACAGAGATCACCAAATTATGATTGATGATTTGTACGTTTCTGTAAAATCAGGAAAAGTAGTGCTGCGCTCAAAACGATTAAATAAAGAAATCATTCCAAGATTAAGCAACGCACACAATTTTGCCTCAAATGCATTGCCAATCTATCACTTTTTATGCGACCTGCAGAATCAAAATTCATTTGGATTTGGATTCAACTGGGGCGGACTTCAGAATGAATTTGATTTCCTGCCAAGGGTTAATTACAAAGACACCGTGTTCAGCAGAGCTACATGGACTCTTAATAAAACAGAAATTGAAAATCTTGTTGCCGCTGCCGAAGCAAAAAATCTTGATTTTATTACTGATTTCAAAGAAAAAAGAAACATTCCAGATGTCGTATATATTTCTCAAGGAGATAATGAAGTCCTAATCAACTTCAATAACGAATTAAGCCGAAATGTTTTTTACTACATGCTGAAAGGAGAAAATGTGATTAAGCTGAAAGAATTTTTATTTACAGAAAATACCATCACACCAGATTATTGCAATGAAATTATCTTCACGGCACATAAAAACATAGAGAAAAAGGTTGAAGTTGCTGAGGTAAATCAATTCGTTTCTCAAGAAAACAAAAACAATGTTCAAACTTCATTTTCAATAGGAGAAAAATGGCTGTATTATAAATTTTACTGCGGAGAAAGAGCAGGAGAAGAGCTTCTTAAAAAAGGCATTACACCAATTGTAGAAGAATTACAAGCAAAAGGTTTAATCGACAAATGGTTCTTTATTCGTTATTATGACGTTCAAGGACATCATATTAGATTCCGTGTTTTATTAAAAAACAGCAATTTGTTTACAGACTGCATCAACATTATAAAACAACACGTTGAACCATTTGAGCAGACAAGAATTATCTGGAAAACACAAACAGACAATTACCTGCGCGAATTACAACGATACGGATATGAAGCAATAGAAGCAACAGAATCATTGTTTTTTAACGACAGCGAATGCACTTTGAAATTTGCCGATATGATCGAAGGAGATACAGGAGAAAAAATTAGATGGATGTTCTCATTATTATCGATCGACCATTTCTTAAACGATTTTGATGTTAAGCTCGAAGGAAAAGTGAAATTGTTCAATGCGGCTAAAACTAGTTTTGGAAAAGAATTCAACCGTTCTGGAAGACTAAACAAACAAATTAACGAAATGTTTGTACAGCACGAATCTGAGATTGAATCCTTCTTAGATCCAAACTTGATGGATGAAATTTACGAACCATTAATTGAAATCCTTAAAGAACGTTCTCAAAAAAATGCGCCAATAGTAGCAGAGATAAAAGAACTGGGTAAAGAACACCGTTTGCCAACCTATCTTGACAATATCATGTTGAGTTATGTACACATGATCTGTAACCGAATTTTCTTGACCAAACACAGAATTCATGAAATGGTAGTTTACGATTACTTATACAAATATTACAGCAAACAACTTCATACAGGAAAAAAGAAAGAAACCAAAGAAGTTGAAGAATCTATAGCGTAACAAAAAGGGGAATTCAGGAGAGGTTAGAATTTAATAGTTTTTTCTAAACCAAACCTTCTGCCATTCCCTTTTTAAAATTAAAAAAGAAACTTGTTCGGCAAGGATTACCAAATCTGAGCCGTCAAGTTTTTTTATTTCATTTTCGGGAACATCAATAATATAAAGCAGATTCAGGTATTCAGCAAATTTGTACTGAATCATTCGGTAGACTTTTTCGTGAAGCTGGATTTTCAATTCTTCAGGCGTAATACTCATCGGGAAATCAATTCCCTCATTAGCCAGATTAAAATCCTTATTAATCTGTCCGATTAAGTTTAGATATAAATTTTCTTTTTCGGCATCAGCCAATAAAAAATCAGTATTTTCAGGAATCGGAAACATTACGAATCGTTAAGAATTGATGCAAAGTTAGAATTAAAAATCATTTAATGGTAGATTCTCTTTCTATGATTCTTGTAGGAAGTTCAATAATTTGATGGGTAACCTCACGATGTTCTTTAATATCAGCTATTTCATCAATTAAAATCGAAACCGCTGTATGTCCCATTTCAAATCCAGGCTGGTCAATTGTGGTTAATTTTGGCGAAATAACTGTACTCATAAACCAATTGCTGAATCCAAAAACAGCCACCTGATCCGGCGTTTTTATTCTAGCCTCATTAAAATATTTAATAATCCCGATCGCTACTAAATCGGTAATCGCAAAAATGGCGTCCACATCAGGATGTTCACTCATTATTTTCTGAGCATTTTCGTAACCATCTTCAAAATCAGTATTATTGTCGCAAACATAAACCAGTTTCGAATCATATTCAATTCCGTGTGCTTCAAGTGCCCTTTTATAGCCTAAAAAACGATCAATAGAATTTTGAGGAACATATGAACCTCTAAAATGGGCAATTTTTTTGTAGCCTTTATTAATAAGATATGAAACCGCATCAAAAGCTGCTTTGGCATCATTAATTACCACTTTGGAACAATTCACTCTTTTGGCAATTTTATCAAATAAAACTACTGGCGTATTTTTTCGGATCGCATCATTAATATGAGAGAAATCATCCGTTTCATTCGAAAGCGACATCAAAACACCATCAACCCTTTTCTGAATTAACAATGCAAGCTGTTTTTTCTCCAGCTCATATTTTTCGTTCGACTGCAGAATAATAACCAGATAACCTCTCTTTTCAGCCTCTTCTAAAATCCCGTTCAGCACACTCGAAAAAAAGTGATGAACCGTAGCCGGAATAATGACACCAATAGTTTTGGTTTCGTTCGTTCGAAGGTTAACCGCAACAGAATTTGGAATATAATTCATCGTCTCGGCCATTTCGAGAACCTTGGCACGAGTTGATTTGCTTATATCTGTATATCCTTTGAGAGCTTTAGAAACCGTTGTAACCGATATTCCTAACGCCGAAGCTATATCTATTAATTTAGTATCATTCATAAAATAAATGTACTAAAAAATCAATTTCATAATCTAAAAATTAATTTTCGAAAACGTTTTAGGTGATTTCGAAAACGTTTTCGATTTTTAATTCTTAAATTCAAATTAATTAGTATTTAAGTTTACATAGATGAAATGAAAATTTTACTAACGAAACCAAACCAAAATGAAAAAACAGCATTATTATTTACAGATATTATTTTTGATATTTTGTATAATTTCTGTTCCAAACAGTTTATTCGCTCAGGCAAAAAATACTGTTTCGGGAAAAGTTTTAGATGAGAATGGACAAACCATTCCGGGAGCAAATGTATCTTTAAAAGACACAGGAAAAAATGTAATAACAGACGAAAACGGAAACTTTATTTTTACCGATGTTATTGCAGGAAACTATTATGTAGAAGCCACAAACGTGGGTTACAAAACCTATAAAAAAGAAATTTCAGTAAAAGAAGGACAATCGGTAACCGTAGATTTACTGTTGGAAACTGAATCTCAAAGTTTAAAAGAAGTAGTCGTAACAGGTTCATCTTCGCCAAGATCCAAATTAGAATCGAGCGTTGCCATTACAACCATGGGGGCAAAAGCTATTGAAGACAGAGCGCCGTCGAGTACTGCAGCCTTATTGCAGACTATTCCGGGATTTGTGGTTGAAGCATCAGGAGGAGAAATTGGAAATAACCTTTTTGCAAGAGGTATTCCATCAGCCGGGGCGTATGAATATGTACAAATTCAAGAAGATGGACTGCCGGTTTTTGAAGATGGAGCACTTCAGTTTGCTAATGCCGATACTTTTTATAGACTCGACGAAACCGTAAGCAAAATGGAAGCTGTACGAGGAGGTTCTGCGTCAATTTTTGCTAATAATGCGCCGGGAGGAATTATCAACTTTATTTCGAAAACGGGACAAAACGATTTTCAAGGAAGAGCCAAATTCACCACTTCTGATTACGGAATGTTCAGAACTGACTTAAATTTATCTGGTGCATTAGTTCAGGATAAATTATTCTTTAACGTTGGTGGATTTTACAGAACCGATAATGGAGTAAGAAACACAGGATTTACAGCCAACAAAGGCGGACAAATCAAAGGAAACCTTACCTATAAATTTGATGACGACGATTATTTAAGAGTAAACTTTAAACATCTGGATGACAGAAACACATTTTATCTGCCAATTCCTTTAAAAAGCAACAATGGAAAAATAGAAGGAATTCCAGGTTTCAATCCAAATTACGGAACGTTGACTTCAGTAAATTTTAGTCATTTAAATGTTCCTCAATATGGAGGCGGTACTTTCAGTGCTGATTTAGAAGATGGTTCGCACCCAATTATCAACTCAATTGGAGCTGAGTTTAAAAAGAAAATTTCAGATAAAGTTACGTTCAAAAACGCTTTCAAAAAGACAGCGATCGATTTAAATTACAATGCTATTTTTCCTAACGGAGGACCGTGGACACAAGATGCATACGCAACAGGAGTTCAAAATACTACAGCTTCTAACTTGACGTACAGTTATGTAGATAACGGACAAACATTAGACCCAAATGCATTAATCATGCGCGCTGATCTTTGGCACATTCAAAAGAAAATGGACAATTTTGCGAATAATTTCTCTTTCTCTTTCGACTTAGATCCAGTTAAATTAACAGCTGGTTACTACTATTCTAATTGGAAATCAAACCAATACTGGAACTGGAATTCGTATTTAGTAAGCGTTTCAGACAATCCAAGATTATTAAACGTAAAAGACAATACAACTGGAGTAGACCATACTTGGAACGGTATCGAACGAATCACTTGGTTAGAAAGAGATGCACAAACCAAAGGACTTTTAAATGATGTTTACGCTGACGCGGAAATCAAAGCAACCGATAAATTGACTTTTAATGCCGGATTACGTTACAACAAAGACAAATATTCAGGTTATCGAGACAATGCAAGATTTTTTGCTGAAGACTTAGGAATTTTAGACAACAATACTGCCGATGATGCCGTAACAACCGTAAAAGGAAATCCATACACCTATTGGAGATATGATGTAAGCGAATGGTCATATACAGCAGCGGGAAATTACAAGTTTAATGATAACATGGCATCTTACGTTCGTTACAGCCACGGATTTAGATCACCAATCGAAGAATCATTTTATGATAACGCAGCCAATTTAAGCAAACTTGAAAACACAGAAGTAAATCAATTCGAATTAGGATACAAATACTCGAATTCATTCTTCTCTGTAAACGCCAACTTATTTCACATGAACCTGAAAAATGTTGCTTTTACTGATATTTTATCTGATGGTTCATCCGAAAATAAATTTGCCGATGTAAACAATATTGGTTTAGAAGTCGAAACCAATGCGAGATACAAATTCGCTAAATTAAACTTCACGTTTACCGTTCAAAAACCAGAATACGACAACTTTACAGGAACAAATGCAGATGGTTCTACGTTTGATTTTAATGGAAATACAGCACGAAGAATTCCTAAATTTTTCTGTAACTTAAGACCAGAAGTAGATATTACAAAAGACTTTACCGCTTACGTACAGTTTTCATATTACGATAAAAAATACACCAATCAAGACAACAAACAAGTTTTACCAGCTTACAAAGAAGTAGGAGCAGGTTTAAATTATACCTACAACAATCTTCGTTTTGCGGTTGATGCTTCGAACTTGTTCAACGAAATTGGTTTAACAGAAGGTGATCCAAGACAAACCACATCAGCAGCGAGCGATGTGTTTATGGCAAGACCTATTTTAGGACGCGCGTTTAGATTCTCAGTTGCCATTAATTTCTAATTTTATATAGATTAGTGGCGTAATTTTTAAAAATATTAAACACATAGAAACATAGATTTCATCATTAAACAAGAGCAAAAAAGAAACTAGTTTCTACATAAAGCTATGTGAATTAATGCAAATGAAATGCCTTTTGAATTCTAAGCTAAAGCTATGTTTCTATGTGTTAAAAATTAAATATAGAGTATAGATGCTGTAGAAGCGCACACCAGTGCGTCTACACTGCGCAACCACAAAAGCATAGAACAAAAAAAATGAAAAACATAGGAATTAAAATCTCACTCTATCTCAATTATTTTGTCTTCGCTATTTTATTAAACAGCGTTGGGATTGTGATTTTAAAATCGCAGAAAAACTACGGAGTCGACGAAGTGCAGGCCAGCATTTTAGAAGCTTTTAAAGACATGCCTATAGCCATAGTATCCTTTTTTATAGCCTCTTTTTTACCCAGAATCGGCTATAGAAAAGCCATGCTTACCGGATTAGGATTGGTCACTCTGGCGTGTATTTCTATGTATTTTGGAAACTCTTTTGACAATGCTAAAATTCTATTTGCAGCCGTTGGAGTTTCATTTGCCCTGATTAAAGTTTCCGTTTATTCCTTGATAGGAACCGTTACAGACACCAAAAAAGAACACAATGCCTTAATGAGCAGTATCGAAAGCTTTTTCATGATAGGAATTGCGCTGGCTTACTTTTTATTTCCAGCCTTTAACAATGAAAACGATCCCAATTCATGGCTGAATGTCTATTGGCTATTGGCAGGATTATCCTTTTTATCCTTCTTGTTTTTATTCTTTGTAAAATTCGAAGAAACCCAAGCAGCAGGAGCGAACTTAAAAGATGATTTCAGTCAGATGTTCAAATTAATCATAAAACTGCTGACGATTATTTTTGTCATCAGCGTTTTTTTATTCGTGATGATCGAGCAAGGAATTCTGTCTTGGCTGCCTACATTCAATACAAAAGTCCTTCGTCTGCCGGAAAACATCAGTATTATGATGGCCAGTATTCTGGCTGTTTCACTGGCAGTAGGAAGATTTATTGCTGGAATTGTAACCAAAAAAGTAAACTGGATTTGGGTGTTAAGTGTCTGTATAATATCGGCAATGCTGCTCGTTATTTTTGTACTTCCCAAAACCGTAGGATTAGAAGTTAAAGAAATTCACACACTTTCGGATATTCCTTTAATTGGATTCGCATTTCCCTTAATCGGACTTTTTATTGCGCCAATTTATCCGTTGTTAAATTCGATTGTATTAAGCGCCTTGCCCAAAAACCTGCAAAGTTCTATGACGGGATTAATTGTGATTTTTTCGGCTCTTGGCGGTACTTTGGGTTCCAGAATAACAGGATGGCTTTTTAAACATCAAGGACCTGAAAACGCATTTTATTTTACCCTGATTCCGATGTCCTTGTTATTGATATCCTTTTTTATTCTTAAAAAAATAACTGCAGAAGATGAAATTTAAATTACATATAACCCAAACCATTGAAAAATTATTGGCTCAGGAAGATACTGATGGCGATAAAAAAATAACGATTGACGATAACGGTCCGAAACAATTTCTGCTGATAGATGAAAACGGAAATTCAGCAAGAATTGAAGGAACTTATCAGCTTTCGAACTTATTGCAGGAATTGGCTTTAGCTAAAAAAGAGGAAGCTGAATTTGCCGAAATAACACTCGACATTATTACCGAAGATCCTGTAAAAAGAATTTCTCGAAAAATAAAAGATTTATATTGGAAAGGGCTTACCAGAACAATTGATGCCGTCGGCGTAAAAAAAATACTGGAAGACGATAAAATTGAAAATGAAATCTCGTATTTGTATGTTCCGTTTGGCGACGAAATAGTGCTTGATTATTTCCAAAAACTCGAAGCGGTAACTCCGAAGTTAAAAGTAGTACAGCTACCAAAAAACATCGCGCCAGAATATGTTTTGTCACTCAACAAAAAACCAGGAATTTTGGCATTGGCACTTCAGATAAAAAACAATGAAATCTCTGGAGTTCCTTTTGTAGTTCCAGGCGGAAGATTTAATGAAATGTACGGTTGGGACAGTTATTTTATTGCCAAAGGACTTTTAATAGACGATGAAATTGATCTCGCTTTGGGCATTGCAGAAAACTTTAAATACCAAATCGATCATTATGGAAAAATTCTAAATGCCAACCGAAGCTATTACTTGACGCGAACACAGCCGCCACTTTATACTTCGCTGATTATGGATGTTTCAGAAAAGTCTGATCCTGATATTTTTTGGATTGAAAGACATTTAAAAACGGCTATAAAAGAATATAAAACCGTTTGGATGGAAGAAGGAAAACGACTTACAGCCAATGGTTTAAACCGATATAAAGCAGAAGGAATCGGGCTTCCGTTTGAAGTGGAAGAAGGACATTTTGATGATATTCTCGAACAGTACGCACCAAAATACAATCTCTCTACACGAGAGTTCGAAAAAAAATATCTTGAAAGAGAAATTGTTAATCCTGAACTAGATAAATATTTTACCCACGACCGAAGCATGCGCGAAAGCGGACACGACACAACACACCGTTTAGTGGGAGTTTGTGCCAATTTAAACACCGTTGCCATCAACAGTCTGCTGTATAAATATGAAATTGATATTGCCTTTTTGATCGAAAAGTATTTTAAAAATGAATTTCAATATTTTGAAGACAAATCCTATTCTGGTGATTATTGGAGAGAAAAAGCAGCGATTAGAAAAGAGCGTATCAACAATATTTTATGGAATCAAGAAAACGGCATTTACTACGATTATGATTTTGTAAATGAAAAACAGCACGTTTTTGAAGCCGCGACTACTTTTTATCCGCTTTGGGCGAAAATAAGCACGCAGGAACAAGCCGAAATTCTGGTAAAAAATACATTGCCAAAATTTAAAATGAAAGGAGGAATTGCAGGAAGTACAAAAGAATCTATTGAAGATGTCGATAAAAATTCACCAATAAGACAATGGGATTATCCGTTTGGATGGGCGCCGCACCAAATGCTTTTATGGGAAGGACTTTTAAATTACGGTTTTAACGATGAGGTTCAGGAAATGGTGTATCGCTGGCTTTGGCTCATTACCAGAAATGCGGTCGATTACAACGGAACCATTCCGGAGAAATTCGATTTATCCATCAGTTCCCATAAAATTTTTGCAGAATACGGGAATGTAGGAACCGAATTCAATTACATAACCGAAGAAGGTTTTGGGTGGATGAATGCTTCTTATCAGTTTGGTTTGACAATTCTAAAAGGCGATTTAAAACAAAAATTATCAGATTTGGTTGATCCAGATGAACTTTTCAAATAAACAAGCCTTCGACTTCGCTCAAGATCACACTCAGTTCTATGATCACGTTTGTCAAGCTGGGCTGAGTCGAAGCTCTTTTAAGTTTAAAAAAAACAAACCCGACAAGTTTTAAAAACATGTCGGGTTTACTTTTTCATAACCCCTCGACTTTTCTCAGGATAACACTCATTCTATAATGATGTTTGTCAGGCTGAGCGAAGTCGAAGCCCTTTTGCTATACTTTTCTTCCCATTAAGTTTTCACCAAATGTTTTAAGAATATCTTTTTTCTCAGTACTGATATCCATTTTATCCAAAGTTTCAAAAGCTTTAAAAGTATACATTTCAATAGCTTCCTGAGTCGCTTTTGAAGCACCAGATTCATTAAAAATGGCTTTGGCAGTTTCTATTTTTTGAGAATTATCTTCTAGCTGTAAACTGAATAATTGTTGTAATTCACTTGCTTTTTCTGGATTTGAAAACTCTAATGCTTTTAAATACAAATACGTTTTTTTGTTTTCAATAATATCACCTCCAACTTGTTTTCCAAACGTTTCTGGATCACCAAAAGCATCCAGATAATCATCTTGTAATTGGAAAGCCAATCCTAAATTCAATCCGAAATCGTATATCAAATCACCTTCTTTTTCTGAAGTTTTGGCTACAATTGCTCCCATTTTCATCGCAGCAGCTACTAAAACTGCTGTTTTGTATTCAATCATTTTTAAGTACTCAGGAACTGTAACATCTTTTCTGGTTTCAAAATCAACGTCCCATTGCTGTCCTTCGCACACTTCAAGAGCGGTTTTGCTGAAAAGCTTTGCTAAATCTCTAAAAATCTCGGGTTCGTATTGCTCAAAATACTGATATGCCAAAATTAACATCGTGTCTCCAGAAAGAATGCCGGTGTTTAAATTCCATTTTTCATGAACGGTCACCTGTCCTCTTCGCAAAGGCGCATCATCCATTATATCATCATGTACGAGTGAAAAATTATGAAAAACTTCAACCGCCATGGCGGCCGGAAGTGCTACCGTATAATCAGTATCAAAAACTTCTGCAGCCATTAAAGTTAAAACCGGACGCATACGTTTTCCGCCAAGTCCTAAAATGTATTCAATAGGTTCGTAAAGATTTGTGGGTTCTTTGTGTATGTCTTGTTTTTTTAAATAATCAATAAAAAAATCTTGGTACTGACTAATATCGTGCATAATGAAATTCTGATTTGCGAGCCTCAAAGATACAATTCAAATATGAATAATTTATGAGCAATATCATTAAAAGCAAATTAATGAACTAAAACGTTTTCAAATTTCTTCTCATTTTAAATATGTTAAAATTTTTTTCAAAAAACTTGGAAACTTTTTTGGTATTCAGAGTTTCCTGTTTATATTTGCGGCAACAAATGGAAACTCGGAACACTCAAAAAGTTTCCATTGTAGACTTAAGAAAAGTATAATATCAATAAAATCAGATATTTATGAAAACAAAATGGACTTTAGATTCTACCCAATCGGATGTTTTAATTAAAATGAGACATTCTAGAATTGCTTACTTAGGAGGAAATACAAATAAGTTTGGTGGTTATGTGAATATTGAAGATAATGAAATTGAAGATGCATCGGTAGAGTTTTCATTAGATATAAATAATAAAAACGAAAGTTTCCAGCAGATAGATTCTCATTTACAGCTTCAAGATTTTTTTCAAGAAGATGAGCATCCAATCATCAGCTTTAAATCAACTTCATTTCAAAAAGTGAACAACAACATTAACTTCTTCAAAGGCGATTTAACCATAAAAGATGTAACTAGAGTAGTAGAACTCGATGCAGAATTTATTGGTGTGAATAACTATAACGGAGAGAAAAAAGTAGCTTTTGAGATTAAGGGCGATATTAAACGCCAGGATTTCGGACTAGATTATAATTCTTTCAATCACCAGAATGGAGAAGCACTTGGAAAAGATATTAAACTGATTGCCAACTTGGAATTTAGTATATAAATCTTACATCAAGAATAATTTAATGTAAAATTATTACAAATAGTGCGGAAACTATTTTTTAAATTTTAGTTTCCTAAGTATATTTGTGATGCAATAGGGGATCACCAAAATGAAAGAGAAAATTATATCGAAAGCAAGTGAACTTTTTTTAAGACTTGGTTTTAAGAGTGTTACGATGGATGATATTGCAGGAGAAATGTGTATTTCAAAAAAAACGATCTACAAATATTTCTGTAATAAAGAAGTCTTAATTGAAGAAAGTACTTCGATGGTTCATAGACAAGTTCATGAAATTATGGACACAATTGTAGCCAAAAACTACAATGCGATTCATGAGAATTTTGAAATCAGAGAAATGTTTCGTGATATGTTTAAGAACAATATTGATACTTCTCCAATTTATCAGCTTAAAAAACATTATCCAGAGATTTATCAAAACATCTTGTCGCATGAAATCGATCAGTGTACACAATGTTTTAGAGATAATATCGAAAAAGGAATTCGTGAAGGACTTTACAGAAGTGATTTAAACGTAGAGGTATATGTTAAGTTTTATTACACATTGATTTTTCACATTAACGAAAATACAGTTTCTGAAAGTGAAGCCCAAAGAATAGAGTTAGAAGCATTGGAATACCACACAAGAGCAATGGCTACTCCAACTGGTATTACAGAATTAGAAAAACAGCTTCAAAAAGTTAAAGTATAATCATCAATCTTTATAAATAAGATGATTTTTTAATCATCAATAAAAACCAATAATAATAACTACATATGAAACGAATAGTTCTTATATTTTTATGCACAATAGGTCTGTCGGCCAGCGCGCAGGTAACCACTTTAACCTTAAAAGAGGCAGTTAACTACGCACTTCAAAATAAAGCCGATGCTAAAAAAGCGAAACTTCAGGTTGAAAATAGTGAATATAAAATTCAGGAAGTACGTTCAAGAGCATTGCCGCAAATTTCTGCAAACGGAAATTTAACTTACAACCCAATTATTCAAACTACTGTTATTGATGGAGCAGCATTTGGTGCACCGGGAACAACCATTCAGGCAGCGTTTGGACAAAAATGGACTTCAACTGCTGGGGTTTCTTTAACTCAGGCAATTTTTGACCAGTCAGTTTTTACAGGATTAAAAGCGGCAAAATCTACTCGTGAATTTTATCAAATAAACGATCAGTTAACAGAAGAGCAAGTTATTGAAAGAGTTGCCAATAACTATTACTCAGTGTATGTGCAACAGGAAAGATTATTGCTGTTAGACAGCAGTTATGTGAACACTACTAAAGTACGTGACATTGTAAAAGGACAATTTGACAATGGTTTAGCAAAAAAGATTGACTTGGATCGTATTGTGGTAAAAATGTCAAATATCGATACGGAACGCCAGCAGATTAAAAATCAAATTACTTTACAAGAAAATGCTTTGAAGTTTTACATGGGGATGCCTATTGAAACTCAAATCGTATTGCCAAAAGAAGAATTTGAAGTGGTTCCTGCAGCATTAACACAAGAGCCAAATATTGAAAACAGAACCGAATACCTGCTTTTGAAAAAACAAGAAGAGCTTTTAGTTTACAATAAAAAAGCAGTTCAAGCTGGATATTACCCAACACTTTCTTTAACCGCTGGTTACAATTATATTGGTCAGGGACCAGAATTTCCTTGGTTTGCAAAACCAGAAAAAGGTGTTTACTGGTCTGATTTCTCTGCCATTGGATTAAACTTACACGTGCCTATTTTTACAGGTTTTGGAACTCGTGCTAAAGTAAGACAGGCTGATGTTGAAATTAGATCGCTTCAAGAAGATATTAAAGACACCAAACTTTCTCTTGACTTGGATTACAGAAATGCCATGGCTCAAATCGAAAATAACTTGGTAACCATTGAAAATCAAAGAGAAAATATGCGTTTGGCAACAGAAATTCTAAGTAATACCAAAAACAATTACCTTCAAGGTTTAGCTTCTTTAACCGATTTGCTGGACGCAGAAAATGCATCTCTTGAAGCGCAAAATAATTATACAAGAGCAGTTTTAAATTATAAAATTGCCGAAATATCTCTAATCAAATCAAAAGGCGAACTTAAATCTCTTATTAAATAACTAATTACAATGAAGAAAACTATTATAACAATCGTAATCATAATTGCATCTCTGGGTGTAATTGGATATGTCTTAAATAATAATAAGAAAAAGAACAAGGAGAAAACAGATATCGTAGCTGAGAAAAATGCAGCGATTTCAGTTAAAGTATCTCCAGTAAAAACAGAAGAAGTTTCATTAGATTTCGTTGCAAACGGAAACTTTCAGCCAATTCAGGAATTAACTTTCTCTGCAGAAAAATCTGGAAAAGTGATCAGCGTTTTAGCTAAAGAAGGTGACTATGTACGAGTTGGACAGACATTATTAACCGTAAGAGGAGATGTTATTAATGTGAATGCGCAACAAGCTCAAGCAGTATATCAAAATGCAAAATCAGATTACAGCAGATATGAAAATGCATTTAAAACTGGAGGGGTTACAAAACAACAATTAGATCAGGCAAAATTAGCTTTAACAAATGCAGAATCTAACTTAAAACAAGCTAACATCAATGTTGGAGATACTAAAGTAAAAGCTCCAATCAACGGATTTATCAATAAAAAATATGTTGAGCCAGGATCTATTTTAGCAGGAATGCCGGCTACAGCGTTATTTGATATTGTAAACGTTTCTAAATTAAAATTAGTAGTTACGGTAAACGAAAATCAAGTGGCAAGCTTAAAAGTAGGAAACCATATTAATGTAACAGCTAGTGTGTATCCTGATAAAAATTTCTCTGGAAAAATTACTTTCATCGCTTCAAAAGCAGATGAATCATTAAACTTCCCAGTAGAAATTGAAATTACAAATAATGCAAACAATGACCTAAAAGCAGGTATGTACGGAACGGCAAACTTTGCATCAAACCAACAAAAACAAAACTTGATGGTTGTTCCTAGAAATGCATTCGTAGGAAGCGTGAGTAGTAATGAAATCTTTGTTGCAGAGAACGGTGTTGCAAAATTAAGAAAAGTAGTTGCTGGAAGAATTTTGGGTGATAAAGTAGAAGTTATCAAAGGATTATCTGATGGAGAAAAAGTAATTGTTACAGGTCAGATTAACTTACAAGACGGAAATACAGTAGAAATTATTAAGTAATTGTACCGCTTTAAGCCGTAAGTAATAAGCTTTAAGCATTTTAATAAAAGCCTAAAGCCGACTGCTTACAGCCTACAGCCTAAAACAAAATATATGAAATTAGCCGAAATATCCATAAAACGTCCGTCGTTGGTAATTGTGTTATATACAATTCTAACACTTGGTGGATTGTTCAGCTACAGCCAGTTAGGTTATGAGCTGATCCCAAAATTTGAACAAAACGTTATTACAATTTCTACTATTTATCCTGGAGCTTCTCCAAGTGAGGTAGAAAATACAGTGACCAAGAAAATAGAAGATGCGATTGCATCTTTAGAAAATGTCAAGAAAATTGATTCGAAATCATACGAAAGTTTGTCTATTGTTTCCATTACATTGACCTCAAACGCTAAAGTCGATTTCTCTTTAAATGATGCGCAGCGTAAAATTAACGCCATTATTAGTGATTTACCAGATGATGTTAAAACACCGGCATTAACTAAATTCTCGCTGAGTGATTTACCAATTATGACACTTGGTGCCAATGGTAAAATGGATGAAGCGGCGTTTTATGACTTAATTGACAAGAAAATCGCGCCTATTTTATCTCGTGTACAAGGTGTTGCTCAGGTAAATATTATTGGTGGTTCTGAGCGTGAAATTCAGGTAAACCTTGATGCCGTAAAAATGCAAGGTTACGGACTTTCTGTTCCTCAGGTACAACAGACCATTTTGTCTTCAAACTTAGATTTCCCTACTGGAAATATCCAGACTCGTAATCAAAAAATATTAATTCGTTTAGCAGGTAAATATAAAAATGTTGAAGAATTAAGAAACTTAGTAGTTTCTTCTCAAAACGGAATTCAAATTCGTTTAGGTGAAATTGCTGATGTTCAGGATTCACAAAAAATTGCCGAGAAAATATCTCGTGTAGATCAAAAAAGTGCCATCGTTTTACAAATCGTAAAACAATCTGATGCAAATGCCGTAGCGGTAAGTGAGCAGTTATTAAAAACGGTTGCTCAGCTTGAAAAAGATTATAAAGTAAATCAATTAAAACTTGAAGTAGCAAAAGATAGTACCATCTTTACACTTGAGGCTGCAGATTCTGTAGTTCACGATTTATTGATTGCCGTAATTCTGGTAGCATTTGTAATGTTGTTCTTCCTTCACAGTATTAGAAACTCATTAATTGTAATGGTTTCTATTCCAGCGTCGTTGATTGCAACTTTCATCGGAATTTATTTAATGGGATATACATTAAACTTAATGAGTTTATTAGGATTATCTCTTGTGGTTGGTATTCTGGTCGATGATGCGATCGTGGTATTGGAAAATATTTACAGGCACATGGAGATGGGTAAAAGCCGAATTCGTGCATCATATGACGGAACAGCTGAAATTGGTGGAACCGTAACTTCGATTACTTTAGTAATTGTGGTGGTGTTCTTGCCTATCGCGATGAGTTCTGGATTAGTATCGAACATTATTACACAATTCTGTGTTACGGTAATTATCTCTACGATGTTATCATTGTTGGCTTCGTTTACTATTATTCCTTGGTTGTCTTCTCGTTTCGGGAAATTAGAGCACATTGAAGGAAAAAATTTATTTGGAAGAATAATTCTTGGTTTCGAAGATTATCTAACACGTTTCACAAACTGGGTTTCTCATTTATTGACTTGGTGTTTAGATCATTATATTAAAACAATTGTCGTTGTAGTTATCTTGTTCTTTGCTTCTACAATAGGATTAATGGGTGGAGGATTCATTGGAGGTGAGTTTTTTGCATCATCTGATAGTGGTGAGTTCTTAGTTCAAATCGAAATGCCAAAAGACGCATCGTTAGAACAAACTAACTTCATGACTCAAAAAGCTGAAGCATTCTTAAAACAACAAGAATACGTTCACAGTCAGATTACAACAGTTGGACAAACTTCTGAAGGTTTTGGAGCATCACAAGCTACAGCTTACAAAGCAGAGATCGACGTAAAAATGATCGAACAAAAAGATCGTACAGATGATGCGAATGTGTATGCTGCAAAAATCAAACGTAAGTTAGAAAAAGTATTAGTTGGAGCAAAAGTTAAAACGGTTCCAGTAGGTATCTTAGGTACTGCAGAAGATGCAACTTTAGGATTAATTGTAACTGGTCCTTCAACAGAAGCGGCAATGGCTTTTGCAAAACAAGCCGAAGCAGAATTACGTACTATTCCTGGAACAACAGAGATCAAATTAACAGTTGAAGACGGAAATCCAGAAATCAACGTAAAAGTAGACCGTGATAAAATGGCTGCTTTAGGATTAACACTTCAAACAGTTGGTTTAACCATGCAGACTGCTTTTAGTGGAAATACAGACGGTAAATTCAGAGCTGGTGAATATGAGTATGATATCAATATAAGATATAATGCTTTTGACAGAAAAAGTATCACTGACGTTAGTAATCTGATTTTTGTTAACTCAGCTGGACAGCAGATTAAATTATCTCAGTTTGCTGATATTACAGAAGGTTCTGGGCCTAGCCAGTTAGAGCGTAGAGATAAATCTGCATCTGTAACAGTAAAAGGACAAAACGTTGGGGTTCCTTCAGGAACAATCGTTCAGCAATGGCAGGCAAAATTAGATAAATTGAAAAAACCAGCCGGAGTAAACTACATTTGGGGTGGTGACCAAGAAAACCAATCTGAAGGATTTGGTACTTTAGGAATCGCTTTATTAGCCGCTATTATTTTGGTTTACCTTGTAATGGTGAGTTTGTATGACAGTTTTGTGCACCCATTCGTAGTATTATTTGCTATCCCGCTTTCGTTCATTGGAGCAATGCTTGCACTGGCATTAACAAACAACTCATTAAATATCTTTACCATCTTAGGTATTATTATGTTGATTGGTCTGGTGTGTAAAAATGCGATCATGCTTGTCGATTATACCAACCAGCGAAGAGCGGCTGGAGAATCTATCAGAACAGCCTTGATTCAAGCTAACCACGCACGTTTACGTCCGATCTTGATGACCACAATTGCCATGGTATTTGGTATGTTCCCAATTGCATTAGCATCTGGGGCAGGAGCAGAATGGAAAAACGGATTAGCATGGGTAATCATTGGAGGTTTGATTTCATCATTATTCCTAACCTTGATTGTAGTGCCTGTAATTTATAATATCATGGAGAAAATTATTCATAAATTCTCTAAAGGAGAAAAAATCGATTACGAAGCTGAAATGGTTGCTGATTATACACCAACAGAATTAAGCGAAGACGGTTTTAATCCTAAACATACCCATTAATTGATTTAATTTTAGACGAAAAATCCCAGATTCCGAAAGGAGTTTGGGATTTTTTATTTTTAGATATTGAAATTTTTCTCTTACTTAAGATACAGATAATGATTAAAATAATCAATAATTGCTTTTCCTTCCAATAAAACGTCAGCGCCAATAATACCGTGAACTGGTTTTGCTTTGTACGATTCTAAAGCTTCGTTTACATGCGAAAGATCGAAGATAACAATGCTGAAATCTTTGTTCTGCCAGCTGCCTAATTGCAATTTGTTTTGTGATGAAATCTGAGTTTTCATTCCTGTTGCTCCAGCTCCAGAAGCTTTGGTTTTTGATTTTTTGGCATTTAGTTCAAAATACACAATACTTTCAAAACCAATACAAGTGTTTGATGCGCCGGTATCTAAAATGAAATTTCCCGATACTCCATTAATTTTGGCTTTTATTAAAAGATGCTGGGTTTTGGTAACCTTGAATTTTATTTTTTTATATTTCTCCTTTTTGAGAATCTCGTGAAGATTTTCCATTTTGTATAATGATTGAAAACCAAAAATAAGGCAATTACCGTCAATATACTAATCACGTAATAGATATAATTTGTTGATTTATCTTCTGTAGAAATAGAACCATAATACACAAACGAACTCCAGTAATAAGGAGATTTCTTAGCGTTTGGAATTGATTTGTTGTTCAAATAATCACGTTTTGCATTGGTATTGGCTTCAAAATAAGAAGCATCGTTTTTGATGTTTTTATAAAAATCCGACATAAAAACCGAGGTCGTAAAGTCGTTTACTTTCCATAATGAAAACAATAAATTCTGCGCTCCCGCAAACTGAAAACCTCTTGCAATACTCATAGCGCCTTCAGCCTTGTATAATTTGCCAATTCCCGTTTCGCAGGCGCTCAAAACCACTAAATCTGGATTGATATGCAGATTATACAATTCAGAATACAATACTTCCTGATCGTAAAATTTAATGCTCGCCGGAGTTTCAATATCGCCCGAAGAAGCATGTGTACTTAAATGTAGAATTGAATATTGAGAAGCATTGTTTTTGAAATTATCAAAACGTGCATCAGCATTTTCTAAATATTTTCCTTTAAAATTGTTTCGAATAGATTCTAATTCTTTCTTGGAATAAGTCAGTTCATAAGCTGTTTTCTCAAAAACCGGAAAAACGCCCAAAACGGTTTTTTCAGATTTAGAATTAGGTTTTGAATTCAGATAAATATTGGCCGAAGTATTATAAGCAATCTTAAAATTATTTAGAAAATAATGCATTTTGGCAAAATTTGTCGTTTTGGATTCTTTTGTAATTAAAGCTTCAAAAGGGAGGAAATTCAAAATACCGTCTGGAACAATAATGAGATTTGAATAATCATTAATTAAGGGAAGTTTTAATAAATCATAAACATCTTTTCCATAATGATTGTAACCCGTAATATCATTTGTAATGGCATCAGGACTATTGAAATAATCAATAAATTGAGCAATTCTCGGAATGCCAAGATGCGTTATGTTGATGTAATTTAAAGCAATTCTATTATGCTGTAAAACAAAATAATACAGTTTTTCTGAACCCATAAAATAATATACCATCATCGCTTTGTCGTTTTCTAATTTTGAAAATAAAGCTTTGATATCGCATTTTTCAGGGATATAATCCGAATTTTGAGACTGAATTTTTTTCAGCGAAATCATCTGTTCGTGCTGTTTTTTTATAAACTGATTGATCTTCGAAATATTCGCTAAATCACCTTTTTGCTGTTCTTTTAAAATGTGGTTATTTAAATTCTGAAGTTGCTGTAAAAGCTGTTTTTCTTCTGCGGAAGCGTTTTTAATATTCGATCTATAGCTTTTTAAGATTCCTGCTTTTGTTCTTTCAGATAATTGAAAAGCGTCTTCCACATATTGGTTTTTGCCTTCCTTTTTAAACAATTGATCGTAAATAGAAATGCATTTTTCGGTTCGGTTACGTGATCGTAACTGCATTAGGATTTTCGAATTTTCATATACCAAAGCATTCATCAAAACTTCTTCTATATAAAAAGAAAGTTCAAAAGCTTTGAGTGCTTTTTTGGGTTCGTTTATCTTTAGAATTTCAGCTTGTAAATCGAGTGCATCCACCAAAACACTTTCGGCATATAATTGGTCTTGATTTGGAAGGATGTTTTTTGAATTGTAATTCGGAATTAATGTTTTAAAAACAACCGAAATCTCCTGTGTGCTTTCGTCGTATTTTTTTTCATCAAAAAGGAGTAAGGCCTTTTCATAGTGCAATTTGGCAATTTTTCGAGGTTGCTGATTGGGAGTTTCTAGAAACAATTTTTCAGCCTTTTCCATATACGAATCTGCAGTGTCAAATCGTTGCCATTGACGGTTCATGGAAGCCAGATTCCGATAAGAATTTGATAACGTTTCTGATTGATTTTTTTCTTTTTCCAGATATTTGATAGAGGATTTAAATGCTTTTTCAGCGTTGTCGGAAGCATTTTTAAGCATTAAAAACTTTTGTGATCCCAGCCAGTAATTATTGCCCAGGTTATTCAATAAAACACCTTTTTGAATATTGCTTAATTTCTCTGTTTTTAAAGTGTTTTCTAATATTTCAATGGCGGACGCGATCTTTCCTGAACTTTGATAAACATTTGATAAATTCAAGATCACAGCAAATTTTTGCGCAGCGGTATCTGGATAATTTTTGGAAGTGTTGATTATAAAATAGTACTGTTTTATAGTGTTTTCGGCACTATCGTAATCACCTAAAACCGTATACAAATTGCCCAAAGGTTTAAGACAGTATTCAATGATATCATAATCGCCGAGTTTGTTTTTCTGATAAATCTGCCAGGCTTTTTCATAACTCGAAACCGCATTTTGCACCTGTCCAAACTGATTTTCATAATAGCCTTTATTGCAGTTTAAAACCACAATGGCCAGTAATTCGTCTTTGGTTTTTGGTTTTTGACTTTTCCAGAAATCAGCTTCAGCATTTGATAAATTTTGTAGCGCTTTCGCGGAAGGATGAGCTGTAAAAACATCAACGGCATGGTATATTTTATCTTCCTGACTCTGTCCAAAAACAGCCAGACTCAAAAAAAGAAAAATAAAACCAGATAAGCGATGTAAGTGCATATATAAAAAGTCGATTGTATTTAGGTGTCAGTCTGAGCGGAGTCGAAGACCATTTTTGTTATAAAGCCTTCGACTCTGCTCAGGATAACATTATTTTTTAAAACTTCCATATTCCATACACTTGGAAATAATTGAAATTCTGTTCAAAATTCATCACATAACGCGCTCCTAAACTCGGACCGATTCTGGCGAAACCAGCCGTTAAATCAAATAAAAGTCCCGTTTTGATATCGGTAAAAGTGTTTTTGATTTGGTTTGAAGTTGTAGTAGAACTAATTAAAAAGCTTTCTTTATCGCCTTCATAAAGATCAGTTTGTATGTTCTGGTTTTGTTCTGATGCAACATTGACATTCGCCTGAATTCCAGCGCCAATTCCGATGTAATTATTGATGTTATAGCGAATCAGAATAGGAATTTCCCAATTGATATTTTTGTTTTCGGTGGCTGTAGTGGTACGCTGCAATTGCCTTACTCCATTGGCATTGGTTATTGACTGATCGACAACGGTAACATCGCTATTGTATTTATTTAAAGCATTTTCCCATTCGACCTGCCAATAAAAACGATAGGATTTAAAAGGCGAAAGAGTTGCACCCACAAAATAACTGGTCGATTTGTCTAAATCAGGATAGAAATTATAACCTGCTTTTACACCAATTGAAATTCCTGGAAGAAATCGGGTAGTGGCGTAATTGGTAATAATAGGTTCGTTTTTATCGAAAATAATAGCCGTTCGGCTTTTGGTTTTTACTTTATGAAAATCTTCGCCAAACTTCATCGAATACTTGACAAAACCTTTTGTAGAATCTTTTTCATGCACATTTTTCTGTTCGCTTCCTGGCAGATAAATATTCTTAAAAGTAAAAATGATTTGCTTTTGTTTGATGATCGTATCGAGACAGCTTACCGTTGGTTCTTCGCCTTTTGGGCAAATCGGACATTCTGGGTACATGCTTTCGATCTGAAAAGTCTTTTTATCAAACATATCAGGGACATCGGTTTCTAGGCGGATTTTTCGCGCCGGACCTTCACCATTATTCTGAAAACGGGTTTTAAAATTTACTCTTTTAAAACGCACCAATCTGTAATTCATAAAACTTCCGTTAGATCCCATTTTGTTAGGATCGTGAGAAGTCACAATTTCCATTTCGAGGTTTTTAATTTTATGGTTTTTATAACTTCGATTCGGAACAAAAATACCACGCATCGTAACTGTTGCGCTGGTATCTTTAATCATTTCGGGAGTGGTTTTAAAAGTATAGAAAACATTTCGGGTTTCTCCCGGATTGGCATCATCAAATTCTAAAACCGATACATTGTGATAGATTTTATTGGCGTCTAAAAGTGACGCATCTAAATCTTCTTCGGTAGTAGTATTTCGGTATTTTTTGGTTTTGAAATTTCCTTCAGCAGAAGCCACAAAATTATTCGAATCGTCAAGATCATTTACAGAAGCCACAAGGTTTTCTTTTACCTCACGTTCGCCAGCGTAGGTTCTGAAATCGCTTAATTCGAAATTGTTATTTTTGAATTGCTTTTCATTATAAAAAAGATACAGTTTTCCGCTTGAAACATAATTCTCCAGATTTTGATAACTTACTACGACTACCATTTCCTGTTCTGGAATAGGATCGCAGTTTTTAATAATCGCAAAACCATTCTGGTCTGCAATAGAAGCGATGTCTTTATAATTATTGTCTGTAATGTCGTTTACAGCCACTTTTTTTGGTCGAGTCGCAGGAGGTTTTCCGTTGTCGTAATTATTGGTTACAGCAAGTCTGGCGGTATAAGTACCCTTCTTTTTGTAAACATGTTTTGGTTCTGCTTCTTTGCTGTAATGTCCGTCGCCTAATTCCCATAAATACGAATAACTCGGTTTTGGCGCACCCGCAATCGGAATCAAAGGCGGCGTTTCGGGTTTATAAGAAACGGCATTTCCGTTTTGGATAAAACCAATATTGGCTCTTCGGGTTATGGTGTCTTTTACTTTGGTTTGACCTATGCAGAAAATAGAGAATAGCAACAAGAAAATAGACAGTTGTGGTTTCATAGCTAGACAGTTTTTAGCCTTAAAATCATCAGAATCAATTTTAAAACGGGATTAAATGTAAAAAAAAGTGATGAGCAAATCACCACTTTTTCTTAAAAAAGCATTTGTAAGTTACTGAATAGCATTGATTGCTGCCACCAATTGCGCTTCGGTACCGACTGTTGTTTCGGAAAGATTAAAAGTATACACAGCATTTGCAGTTGTAGTTACTCCTTTAATGGCATATCGCCAGTTTCCGTTGTCTTCTGTTGCGAAAATAATGTGGCACGCAAGACCAATTGGGATTTGTCCGTAGTGTTCGCTAAACAATCCTTGGGCTGTATAAGTATCTAGTTTAGCAAGAGCGTTTGTACCTTCACCATCATAAGAAAGATAAACTGCGCTGTTTGTATTATCGTATCCTTCTGGAACATCCACCAAAATAGTTGTTTTTGGTCTTGGATCGCTGTAAAAACGGTCAACGTTTGTCCATCCGAAGTTTCCAAAAGTCACATAATAATTGTTTCCTTCACCTTGTACACCACCTTTTCCGTCAGCACCTCTGGCATCTTTCCAAGCCAAATCACCATCCTCATCAATAACTCCAGTCCATAAAGTCATTAAGTTATCAAAACCATCAGTTAAACTCGTTGGTACAATCATGTTCATATTGCATGACGTTTGTAATTCGACTCCTCCCTGAGTTGCTTTGATGAAGAATTCTCCTCCCGAAATTAAAAGATTTCTGTTTCCGTCAGGCATGATTCCCATGGTTGGTTTGTTGGTTACCAGCATATTTCCTTTGTCAAAAAGTTCGATATATTCGATATTAACTTCTCCAGTTACAGGATTTCCGTTTTTGGTTAAACAATCACCGTTGATGTATAATTTTACTCCTTTTGCAGAAGTTAAAGTCACAACACCGTTTCCGGCAGTTAATGTAAAGTTTTGTGTATTTCTTTTTACTCCTTTTTCGCTGATGCTTTTGAAAGCGGCTGCAGATGGAGGAGAAATTTTGATATCGTCTCCGTCGCTGTTATCACAGCTTACAACAGAGATTAGTAGAAGGAATAAAAGTCCGATTGTTTTAAATTTTGTGTTCATAATTTCTGGTTTTAATGATTATTATATTGATAGATGTTCGGGGTTTAGAATTTGTTACCCCTCTTTTTGAAAGTTTTTTATTTAAATCGAAAGGCATTTGTCTTCAAACAGATTTCCGTCTTCGTCTACAGCCACAAGAATGCTTCTCTTTCGCGAAAGCGTAACAATTAAATACAGCCATACAACTGACCAAAGTCCGAAAGTGAGACAAGTAAGCAATAAATGTAATGTGTGTTTGATGACTTTTTTTTCTTTCGATAAAACAACATAAGGGAGTTTCTCGTTATGTTCTACGACAACAAAACCGTTTCGTTTTTTAGCCGAAATCATTTCGTAAAATTTGTCCAGTGCCTTTTCATTTGTAAATTGATACGTTTCCATTTTCTCTTAATTTTAACTGTTTTAAAAGATTTTTGTTCTCTTATATCCACTCACATAATGAATTGTTACCCTATAATTTGAAATTTATTTAATATTCTTTTTTAACTTTAGCTGATAAAAAGTTTTTTATGGGGCGAAATAAAATACATCCTGATCAAAAATATATTGATGGACTTGCTGCTAACGATTCGGTAATAATTAAGTCTATTTATAAAAAGTTTGTTCCTAAAGTAGTAATGTTTATCATGAACAATTCTGGCGATAAAGATCATGCTCAGGATGTGGTACAGGAAATTTTGATTTTGCTATTCAATCAAGCCAAAGAAGGTTCTTTGCAATTAACCTGTCCGTTTGATGCTTACTTTTTTTTATTGTGTAAAAGAAAATGGCTTAATGAATTGAAAAAGACTTCTAATAAAGGGGTAACAATTCTGGAAGATGTTTTATCTATCAATGAATCAGCACATGAACTGATTGGACATACCGAAGAATTTGATGAAAAACAACAGCTTTTTGATGCCATGTTCCAGAAACTGGGAGACAAATGCAAAGAAGTTTTAAAGCTGAGTTTTGAAATTAAATCGATGGAAGAAGTCGCAGAAAAACTAAACGTAACGTATGGCTATGTCCGCAAGAAAAAGTCGTTATGCATAGGTCAGTTAACGCAGTGGATTCAGGAAGCAAAAAACTTTAACTCTTTAAAAAACAATTAGTCATGAACGAAGAACGCTATATATTATTTGATGAATATCTTCAAGACGAATTAACGCCTGGGGCAAAAACTGATTTTGAAAACCAACTTACTCAAGATCCTGAATTTGCGTCGCAGTTTGAGACTTTTAAAAACGTTCACACACAGCTGAACACCAAATTTGGAATTGAACAGGAAAGACAAGCTTTTAAAGAAAATCTAACTCAAATATCTAAACAACATTTCGATAAAGACACCAAAGTAATTGGGTTAAAACCTTGGTATCTGGCCGTTGCGGCTTCGGTTGCGGTTTTATTCGGATTGTTCTTTTTCAATTACAATCAAAATCCATCTTTTGCGGATTACAATAATCCCGAACATGCTTCATTTACCGAAAGATCAACAGCTGATGAGACTTTAAAACAAGCCGAGACCGCTTATAATAAAAAGAGATACAATACAGCGATTCCGCTTTTCGAAACCATTTTGCAGAAACAAAAAACAGCCGAAATCCAGTTTTTTTACGGAGTTTCACTTTTAGAAGAAAGTCATTATAAAAAAGCGGAAGACGTTTTTAACGCACTGAAAAATGGAACTTCGGTGTATAAAGAAAAAGCGCTGTGGTATTTGGCTTTGTCTAAACTAAAACAAAAAGATTACGAAGAATGTAAAAAAATCTTAGAATCTATATCTGAAGATTACGAAGATTACGATCAAGTTGAAGAACTTTTGCATCAGCTGGATTAGCAGGAATTGAATTTCAATAAATAAAAATCCAAATACCAATTAACGTTTTAAACCTTTGTCAAAATTCAAAACTTTGACAAAGGTTTCGCTTTTTAAGTGATAATTTAAAAAATCCGTGTCTCATGCACATGAAATTGCTATTCTTTTAATATTGTCGTAATTTTGATGACTTTAAAATTACAGCTTTGAATTCAACACCTATTATTACCGATACGCATACGCATTTATATTCTGAAGAATTTGATCAAGATCGCGACGAGATGATTCAGCGTGCTATTGATGCCGGAATTACCCGTTTTTTTATTCCAGCAATCGATGCAGCAGCCACTCAGTCAATGTACGATTTAGAGAAAAATTATCCTGAGAATGTTTTCTTAATGATGGGTCTGCATCCCACGTACGTAAAAGACAATTATCTAGACGAGCTGGCTCATGTAGAAACGGAATTGTCTAAGCGAAAATTCTATGCAGTGGGTGAAATAGGAATCGATTTGTATTGGGATAAAACACATTTAAAAGAACAGCAGATCGCTTTTAAAAAACAAATTCAGCTCGCAAAACAACACAAACTTCCTATCGTAATTCATTGCCGTGAAGCATTTGATGAAATTTTTGAAATTTTAGAAGAAGAAAAATCTGAAGATTTGTTTGGGATTTTTCATTGTTTTTCCGGAACTTTAGAACAAGCGAAGCGTGCGATTTCTTATAAAATGAAACTTGGAATTGGCGGAGTGGTGACTTTTAAAAACGGAAAAATCGATCAGTTTTTAGATCAAATTGATTTAAAACACATTGTTTTAGAAACAGATTCACCTTATTTAGCACCAATTCCGTATAGAGGAAAACGAAATGAAAGCAGTTATCTAATCAACGTAATTTCAAAACTTGCAGATATATATAAAGTTTCTGAAGAGGAAATAGCAGCAATAACAACGCAAAATTCAAAAGAGGTTTTTGGTATTTAACGCATGCCTTACAAAACTTTAATTTTTTTTTTGTTCTTTTGCCCACTTTAAACAATTATAAATAATGCAGAAATTTGATGCCATTCGACCGTTTTATGATTCCGAAATAAATGAAGCACTTCATGCTGTGGTTAATCATCCTATGATGAAAACCATGATGAACTTTACTTTTCCGGAGGTAGATGATGAGGTTTGGAAGGATCAACTAAAGAAAACACATTCTATTCGTGATTTTCAATGTAACTTTATTTACAATACCATTCAAAAAGTACTGGAAAAAAGCTCTGAAGGCTTAACGACTTCGGGGTTTGAAAAACTAGAACCTAACACTTCTTACTTGTTTATTTCAAATCATAGAGATATTCTTCTAGACACCACTTTACTGAATGTTTGCTTGTTCGAACATGGTTTGGTCATGACGGCATCTGCAATTGGAGATAATTTAGTGAAGAAAGCTTTCTTATCAACTTTAGCCAAATTAAACCGAAACTTTTTGGTTTTAAGAGGATTATCGCCTCGTGAAATGCTGCAAAGTTCTAAACTGCTTTCTGAATATATGGGAAAATTATTGCTTCGCGAAAACCGTTCGGTTTGGATTGCACAAAAAGAAGGAAGAACCAAAGACGGAAATGACGAAACCAATCCGGGAGTTTTAAAAATGATTGGAATGGCTTCTGATGAAGATTTGATGAGTTATTTTAAGAAATTAAAAGTAGTTCCAGTTTCTATTTCATACGAATACGATCCAACAGACGTATTGAAAATGCCGCAGTTAATGGCAGAAGCCAACAACGAAGTTTATATAAAAGATAAAAACGAAGATTTCATGAATATCATCAGCGGTATCATGGGAACTAAAAAAAGAATACACATTTCTGTAGGCGATGTTTTAGATACCGAAATCGACCAGATTGCAGCTGAAAATGACAATGCAAACAAGCAAATTCAAGCTTTGGCACAAACTATTGATGATGTGATCTTGAAAAACTATCAATTATGGCCGACAAACTTTATTGCTTATGATATTTTAAACGAAACTGACCGATTTGCAGATAAATACAAAGAAAGTGAAAAACAACTTTTTGAGCGTCGTTTAGAAATGAGAATCGGAAGTGATAATCCTGTTACCAGACAAGGGTTTTTGGCCATGTATGCAAATCCTGTTGTCAATAAATTAAAATACCAAGATGTCATCTAAAGCAAAAATACTATTGATTTATACCGGAGGAACCATCGGTATGAGCAAAGACTTTGAAACTGGCGCACTTAAAGCCTTCAATTTTGGTAAATTAATTCAGAAAATACCCGAAATCAAACAATTGGATTGTGAAATTGAATCGATTTCATTTGAACATCCAATTGATTCTTCAAATATGAATCCTCAAATGTGGACAAAAATTGCCACAATTATCGAGGAAAATTACGCTTCTTATGACGGGTTTGTGGTTCTTCACGGATCAGATACGATGTCGTATTCGGCTTCAGCATTGAGTTTTATGCTCGAAAATTTAGCCAAACCAGTTGTGTTTACAGGTTCGCAATTGCCAATTGGAGATTTGCGTACGGATGCTAAAGAAAACCTAATTACAGCGATTCAAATTGCATCACTTTTAGAAGATGGAAAACCGGTTATTACAGAAGTTTGTCTGTATTTTGAATACAAATTATACCGCGGAAACCGAACTTCAAAAGTAAATGCGGAACATTTTAGAGCATTTACAGCACCAAATTATCCGGAATTAGTAGAATCTGGCGTTCATTTAAAATTAAATAAACATTTATTTCTTCCCATAAATAAAGATGCAAAACTGATTGTTCACAAAAACTTGGACAATCACGTTGCGATTATTAAAATGTTTCCAGGAATGAGCGAAATTGTTTTGGCTTCAATCTTGGCAACTCAAGGTTTGCGCGGAATTGTTCTGGAAACATACGGTTCAGGAAATGCACCAACCGAAGATTGGTTTTTACATTTAATTGAAAAAGCCATAAAATCAGGAATGCATATCGTAAACGTAACCCAATGTTCTGGCGGAAGTGTGAATATGGGACAATACGAAACCAGTACTGCCTTAAAATCTTTAGGTGTTATCTCTGGAAAAGACATTACTACCGAAGCCGCCATTACAAAACTAATGTATCTGCTGGGACACAATATTCCTCAAAATGAGTTTAAAGATATTTTTGAAACGGCTTTACGCGGGGAAATATCTTAAATTGAAATTCCAAATATTAAAAAATCCAAATACCAACACTTTTGGAATTTGGATTTTTTTTGCTCCATTATCATCCTGAGCGAAATCAAAGGATTTTTACCGTAAGAACTTTGTCAAGGTTTTAAACTTTGTCAAAGTTGAAAAAGTTCAGTTTATCATTTCCACTCCAATATTGGTATTTGGATTTCTTGTTTTTGAATTTTCTTAGAATTGGAATTTAATTTTTGGAATTTGTATACGTTACCGGACAAGTCTCTAAATCCTCAATTGCTTTGTGTTTTTTGTAATACAAATAAACAAGTACCGAAATAATACAAATGATTCCCTGAATCGCAACTGTGGTTCTTACGCCAAGAGAATGAGAAACGTAACCAATAATTAAACTTCCCACAGGAATCATTCCCTGATACGCCATCATATAATAACTAATACTTCTAGAACGCATATTTACAGTGCTATGCGTTTGAATGTAAATGTTGATAGAAGAAGTTTGTCCCATCATCCCGATTCCGCTTAATGTCATACAAATCAAAGCAATTGTAATACTGCTTGAAACCGCTAAAATAATCACACTGAAACCCAAAAGTAAACTCGCTGCAATCATCAATTTGCTCATATTTTCTGAAGATTTTAGATTTGCTAAATAAATTGCAGACAAAACAGAACCAATTCCGGCAGCACTTTCGAACCAGCTGAAGGTTTCGGCATTTCCTCTAAAAATATCTTTGGCAAAAACGGGCATTAAAGTATTAAAAGAAATAACAAACAGGCTGCTGCAAGTTAACATCATAAGCATTCTGGCCATTTCGGTTTCTTTTTTTACATAATCTAGACCTTCAATAAGATCGTCTAACATATTTAATTTGTTTTCGGCTTTAATGTGAGGCGTAATTTTCATCATCATTAATGAAATTAAAACCGGAACATAACTCACAAAATTCCCAATAAAACAAATATCTTCTCCATATTGATGCAAAATAATTCCGGCAAGTGCTGGACCAGCAATTCGGGCAGAATTATTTAGAGTTGAGTTTAGTGCAACAGCATTTGACAAATCTTCTTTATTATCGACAATATCAATCATCATCGTTTGTCGGCAGGTCATATCAAAAGCATTGATGATTCCCTGAATAAGGCTCAGCGCCAGAATAAAATTGATATTGTAAATTTTGAAATAAATCAGTAACGCTAAAGTTCCCGCCTGAAGCATTGCCAATGACTGTAAGACCATCATAGCGCGGTGACGATCGTAACGACCAATAATACTTCCGGCTAAAGGCGCCAGAAACAAAGATGGAATCATGCTTAAAAACGTTGCTAATCCCAATAAAAACACAGAACCTGTTATGCTGTAAACCATCCAGCTTACTGCGGTTTTCTGCATCCAGGTACCAATCACCGAAACAGATTGTCCGTAAAAGAACAATTTGAAATTTTTAGATTTTAAGGCTTTAAACATAATCTTAATTATTTGATACAAAGTTCGTGATTATGATTTCATTAGAAAAATTAATAATTTTACTGATAATAAGTACTTAAACTTATCAATATGGAAATTTATCAACTTGAATATTTCGTCAAAACGGCTGAAGTATTGCATTTTACAAAAGCAGCAGAACTTTGTTTTGTAACACAATCTGGACTTTCGCAGCAAATAAAAAAAGTCGAAGAAGAACTCGAAATGCCTTTGTTTGTTAGAATTGGGAAAAAAGTACAGCTTACCGAAGCCGGTTCTGTTTTCTTGATTCATGCCAAAAAAGTTCTCGAAAATGTGCAGAATGGAAAACAAGCCATTGAAGATTTAAACCAAATGATTGGTGGTGAATTGCGAATTGGTGTAACCTACATTTTTGGATTATTGATTCTGCCCATCGTTAACACATTTGCCAAAAGATATCAAAACCTAAAAATTATTGTCGAATACGGCACAACAGAATCATTGGAACAAAAACTCATTAATAATGCTGTCGATGTGGTTTTGGTAATTCCATCTCATGCCATTGAGCGTCCTATTCAGAAAGTGCCTTTGTTTACTTCGAATATGGTGATGGCGGTTTCTAAAAATCATGCTTTGGCAAATTTGGATAAAATTGCTTTTAAGAAAATAGAAGAGATCCCGCTGATTCTGCCCGGAAAAGGTTCTAATTCAAGGGAATTTGTCGAAGAATTATTTCAGAAGTTTAACATGAAACCTAAAATTTCAATCGAACTGCATTCCATTCATGCTTTATTGCAAATGGTAGAAAACAGTGATTGGTCCACCATTGTTGCCGAAAAAGCCCTGAAAGGCTGGGATCAGCTTTGTGCGATACAAATTACAGGAGTAGCAACAAAACGTGAAGCTTTTATGCTGACCATTGGCGGATATCAGAAAAAAGCAGTAAAAATATTTATGGAAGAATTTAAAAAGAGTATTTAAGGATTATCAAAATTGCTTTTGTAAAGTCATATTTTTTTGTGTTCTTTGCAGTCCTAAAATAGAAAGGTGTCCGAGTGGTTGAAGGAGCTAGCCTGGAAAGCTAGTATATGGGTAACTATATCGAGGGTTCGAATCCCTTCCTTTCTGCGAATTAATTTAAAACAAAAAACCTCGGAATCTTCATTCCGAGGTTTTTTTTATTACAGGAATTTATTTTCCTTTCAATAACGTCTCTAAATACTCATTTTTATCTTTTTCAGATTGAAGTAATCTTTCGTAAAGTTTTTTGTTTTCTTCATAAACTTCAACCAATTTATCTAATGGATTGAACGTGCATTGATTTGGTTGTACGTTTCCAGAGTTAGTGCTATTATCATAAAAGTTTGCGAAATAATTAATCACATTTTCTTCAGAAAAATTTTTAATTGCTTCAACAGTAACACCAAGCGCTTTTGCCACTTCTTTAAGTTTTTCTTCGTCTATGTTTTCGCTGTTTTCCATAGCCGAAATTGCCTGCTGGTTTGTTCCCAAAGCTTGCGCCAATGCTTCTTGTTTCATGTCTTTCAATTCACGAATACGGCTTATTTTTCGCCCTATATGATATGGTTTTGTTGCTGTGCTCATAAATCAAAGATATTTAAAATTCTTAAAAATAATATTGCGTTTGGTAAAATACAGGAGGTTTTTGTAGGATACGCTTTTCAATATTGAAACAAAAGTACAGCTTTTTGAATGAGTATTTAGTATCTTTAATGAAGTAAACAGATAATTTTATGAGATTACTAATTTATCTTTTCGTAATTCTGC
Organism: Flavobacterium endoglycinae; assembly: GCF_017352115.1. NCBI lineage: Bacteria > Pseudomonadati > Bacteroidota > Flavobacteriia > Flavobacteriales > Flavobacteriaceae > Flavobacterium > Flavobacterium endoglycinae. The sequence goes on along the minus strand of NZ_CP071448.1, from coordinate 2,219,646 downwards.
TCATGTGTTCCTGCGCTTCATTTTCAGATAAAATGATTCGGGAAAACAAAACAGCATTATCAGAAAATGATTTTTCGAAGTTGGAAGGAAAATACGAGTTGTTTCCAGATTTGAAATATGATGAAAAAGGAAATCCTGAAATTATAGATTCTCAGGATTATAAAACAAGAAATAATTTGAATTATTTCGTGAAATCTGAAAAATCAACATACGATTACGATAATTCATATTTTGTCGAAATCAAGCTTTTAAGCCAAAACCGCATAAAATTCATCACTCAAAAAAATAACATTAAAATTGACAGCACTGAACTTGGTGTAGAATTAAAAAACGGACTTTTTTATTTGGATAATAAATACCTCAAACGAAACGGAATTCCATACTTTGCAGGAGGTTATAATAATCATAAAACCAGAATTGGACTTTCTAAAAACAACGGACTTTTGGTGAATTACGCTTATGATAATTCCGGAGCGATTTTGTTTTTATTCTGGGCAGGATCAAGTTATAATTTAGGATATCATTATAAACGAATCGAATAATGTATAAATACTATCTCCGTCCTGGTTATCAATCTCAAAATCTTCTAATTGAAGTTTTTTACGGTGTCGAAAACGAAACATTTGTTTCTGATTTTCTTTCATCAATCGAAAAGATAAATCCACAATTGATTGATGCTCTCGATTTATGGATGAATGATGAAGTTTTAATAACCTACGATTCTGAAATTGGAAAATTCACACTTTCAAAAGACATTTGGGGTTTTGCTTTTATTATGGCAGAAGACAGTCAGAACAGTATAATCGAGATAAATTCAATTCTAGAAAAATCAGCACTTTTTGAAAAAGTTGAGGTTGATTTTGAGAAGTATAAATAGAAAACCCAACGCTGCTTTTTGTTTATTTAGAACTAAAAATAAAGTATAACTACTCATTTTTTTTGTAAGATTATGTTGTTATATTGCATTGCTTTTCAGTGACTTGTGTTTGTTTTGTTTTCTGAAAAAACACTTGGTTTCTGTCTGCAAAAAATCATTGTAAAACATTTAAAACCTCGCCCCATGCTTTCAAATACAGGAATTGTTTCGTTTTGGCTTTATTTATTTTTTGTTTTCATCGGATTATTGTCTCTTGTTATTTTATACAGGTTGATAAAAAAAGCCGAAATAGCGCCAGAAAATCTCGATAAATTTATCGATTACTTCAAATGGGTTATCGTAACACTTGCCATAAGCACCGTTACTTTAGTAGTGAGTGATTTGTTTAAAGAAAGAGATCAGGATATTAAAGAACTCGAATATTTTGACCGATATGTAAATGATGTTAAAGATGAAAAAAATTCACTTGTAAGACTTCAGCTCGTGAGATATTTATCGATAGTGGCGCCAAGCGGTGAAATGAAGAAATCTTGGACGAATTATTATACTGAAATTAAAAAGGAATACGACGATTACCTAAAAGCACAACAGAGCATAAAAACTGATACGGTAACGAATCCTTCTAAATCTCAAATAAAACAGATTGAAGAAAGCCAAAAGAAAATAGAATTATTTGAAACGCCTTTATCGAGTACAGAATCTCCTGTTGAATATTATATAATTGCAGGAGGCGATAATTTAATTACAGAAGCCAATACAGAATTAAGTAAAGCGGTGCGAATAAATCCTAATTCGGCTATAGTTAAAAAGAATAATATTTACAGAACCGTCTTGATGGGATATAATTCAAATTCCGAAGCCTTGAATCAGCTGCAAACTGTTCGAAAACAGATCAATAGAAGTTCTTATATTGTAAAGAAATCAAATTGGTGTAAATCGTACGAACAAACACAGGAATGTTTGCTTTGCCAGTAAATAACATTATTTTTCTTAAAGATATAGCTGCAGTTCGTGAATGCAAAACCATTCTCTTTTCTGCATTATATTATTAGAGAAATTATTATATATTTGGCAGCTGTTATATAAATATTTGAATGGATTTACCTCCTTATTCGCCGGGACTTCATAAACTGGTTACTTTACAAGTCGATAAAACGGAACTGCTTACGAATAGTAATGATTTTGTTACTGTTACAAATTCTATTTTAGAAAAATATGGCTTAGAAAAAGTTGGAGTAGTAGTACATGATTTTGAAAACAAAAGCTTTACAATTTCATTCTGTCTTAAAGAATCCCATATTTGTATACATACCTGGCCAGAATACAATCAGCTTACATTAGATGTTTATTTGTGTAATTATCTTCAGGATAACTCACACAAAGTACGCAGTGTCACGGCAGATTATATCAGCTATTTTGAAGCAAAGATTATTAAAGATTTTGAAATTAACCGATAAAGCATGAAAATTCCTTGTTACGATTGTAATACAGAAACCGAATTAGAGGTTGGTTTTGAAGTAATAAATTTCGTTTGTCCTAATTGTCAAAGTTTATATGCTCGCGATAAAGAGGGAAAATTTCGCAGAAAATCACAATATAAAACCACTCACAATGACTTTCCTTTGGCAATTGGAGATATTGGATTTTTAAAAGGAAGCGAATACAAAGTCACCGGGATTTTAGTTAAAAATGTTCAGCAAAGTTACAGATGGACAGAGTTTATACTTCAAAATAAAGAGAATGAATTCATTTATTTGTCGCTTTCAAATGGACATTGGATGATCCTTACCGAAATGGAAGAAACATTCAACGTAAAATCGCATCCTTTGACTCTTGAATACAATGATGAAGATTATGATATTTTTGAATTTTCAAATGCAGAAATTATAAACGCTCAAGGATTTTTTGACTTTGAACTTCCCGTAAATCAAATTATATATCTTGTTGAATATATAAAACCGCCTTTTATAATTTCTGTTGAAAGAATGAATAAGGTTGAAACTGCTTTTCATGGCGAATACATTGAAAAAGCGGCGATAAAGAAAGCATTTCCAAACATTCTGCTTCCTTTTCAATTTGGCGTAAATATGATTCAGCCTTATCGATTTAATGTAAAAGATACGGCTATTATTTTCTGTTTTGCGGCTTTGCTTATTATCACAGCGAACTGGTATATTTACAAAGATCAGTTTGAACAGTTTGTTTTTTCGAAAACACTGTCGTTTAATGAATTTGACAACAAAGAAATCACAAGTGATGCTTTTGTGCTTAAAGGAGGCTCGGCGCCTCTGACGATTAAAGTATCAACAGATGTCGATAATTCTTGGGCAAACCTTAATGTGGCTTTAATAAACGAAGAAACAAACGATGAGATTTATGCCAATAAAGACATAGAATATTATCATGGTTATTCAGATGGTGAATCTTGGAGTGAAGGAAATAATTCGGAAGAATTTAATATCTGCGGCGTGAAAGAAGGAAAATACCATTTGCTCATAACACCAATGAAAGCTCCAGAAGATCACACAAATGCCGAAATGCGAGTTAATGTGGTTTGGAATGAACCTTCAAGCCGAAACGTCTGGCTGGTGATTATTGGTTTGATTGTCGTTTACTTAATCATCCGATTTTTTAACTATAACTTTGAAAAAGAACGTTGGTCAGACAGTTCATATTCTCAATACGATAACTAATCACTATGAAGAAAATCACTGATTTTGTATTTAATAACAAAATAGCCCTTTTAATAGGATTTGCCAGTATTGGTATTTACCTCTATTTTGCAATGGCAGGAAATAGAATCTGCGATTGCGAAACCACCGAAAATTACAAATCATCGGGAAGCCGTACATCATATAATCGTTTTTACCACAAATAATACTCAACCATATGAAATTTATTCACTTTCAGCCAATCGCTAATTCAATTATTTATTCTCTTCTAGGAATCGTTATTTTACTAGTTGGTTATTTTATTATTGAAAAACTTACTCCAGAAAATACTTGGAAAGAAGTTGTAGAAAAAAATAATGTTGCTGTTGCCATTGTTTTGGCAGGATTTATCATTGGAATCTCGATGATTATTAGTGCCGCAATTCATGGGTAAAAAATTTCTAAGGTTTGAATTTCTTTTACTGTTTGCCGTATTTATAATTGCTACCTGCGGACTTATTTATGAGCTTGTTGCAGGAACTCTGGCCAGTTATTTATTAGGCGATTCAGTAAAACAATTTTCATTTATTATTGGCGTGTACCTGTTTTCAATGGGTATTGGCTCCTTTTTTTCAAAGTTTTTTCATAAAAACTTACTGAATACTTTTGTCGAAATCGAAATACTAGTGGGACTTATCGGAGGATTAAGTTCGGTGGTTTTATTTCTTTTATTTGAAAATGTTGGCTCGTTTCAGCTTATCTTATATTTATTCGTTTTTGTAACCGGATTTTTAGTCGGATTAGAGATTCCGCTTTTAATGAATATATTAAAAGACAGAGTCGAATTTAAAGATTTAGTTTCGAATGTGTTTACATTTGACTACATTGGAGCTTTACTGGCATCCATCTTATTTCCATTAGTTCTAGTTCCGAAATTAGGTATAATGGGAACTTCACTTTTCTTCGGAATGATCAATGTAAGTATTGCTATTGCTTTGTGTTTTTTATTAAAAAGAGAATTGAAAAACGCTTATTTACTAAAAACAAAAGCTATTTTTTCATTTGTATTATTGTTCGCAGTATTTGTTTTTTCGAATGATATTCTGGCTTATTCAGAAGGAAAACTTTACGGAGAAAACATCATTTATACCAATTCAACGCCTTATCAGCGTATTGTTTTAACGCACAATAAAAGTGATTACCGATTGTATCTCAACAACAATCTTCAGTTCAGTTCTGCCGATGAATACCGTTATCACGAAGCTTTGGTGCATCCGGTAATGTCGATTTCCAAAGAAGTAAAAAATGTGTTGGTTTTAGGCGGCGGCGATGGTTTGGCAGTACGTGAAATATTGAAATACAAAGACGTTCAAAAAATAACCCTTGTCGATCTTGACGAAGGAATGACAAAACTTTTTAAAACCAATAAAGTATTAAAGGATTTCAACAAGAATTCTTTAAACAATCCAAAAGTAACTGTAATCAATACCGACGCCTATATCTGGGCGAAAAACAGCAAAGAAAAGTTTGATGTGGCGATAATCGATTTTCCCGATCCGTCTAATTACAGCTTAGGGAAATTGTATTCTTTAAACTTTTATCAAACCATAAAACAGATTTTAAAACCAGATGCAGCAGTAGTTATACAAACCACTTCTCCTTATTTTGCACCAAAATCCTTTTGGTGTATCAATAAAACGGTAATGGAAGTTTTTCCACAAGTCGATGCCTATCATGCCTATGTTCCTTCGTTTGGTGAATGGGGATATACGATAGCAATAAATGGTTTTGGAACTACTTTTAACGAAGTAAAAAGAAAAGCTCAAGGGTTGAGGTTTTACAATTATCAGTTTGACCGATTTAATTATTTTACAAACGATATGATTTCTAACCAAATAGAAATTAATCGTTTAGACAATCAGATTTTAGTACGCTATTTTGATGAAGAGTGGGGAAGATTGCAATAGAGGAAGACGAAATTTCGTAAAAGGAATCGCGGCTTCTTTGCTTTTAATTCCGCTTTTACAATTTTGTACCAATAAAATAGCGGTTCTTGTAATGCGTTTAACAGGAACAAATCATATTTTGGGACATCGTTTATGGATTAAAGATTTTCCAAAACCGGTTGAACAAATTCATATTCCGTATCTCATAATTGGCGGTGGTATTTCCGGATTAAGTGCGGCGCGACAGTTTCATAAAAAAGGTATTTCAGATTTTCTGCTGATTGAAATGGCAGATCATTTGGGAGGAAATTCTTCAAACGGTCAAAATAAATATTCCAAATATCCTTTAGGTGCGCATTATTTGCCGCTTCCTAATTTTGAAGACAAAGAGCTGCTTAATTTTTTAGAAGAAGAAAAAATCATAACAGGTTATCATGCCAACGGACTTCCAATTTTTGACGAACTTCAATTGACTTTCGCTCCAGATGAACGTTTGTTTTATAAAAACAATTGGCAGGAAGGAGTAGTTCCTAAAGAAGGAAATTCAACGGAAGATGATAAAGAATTTCAGCGTTTTTTTAAGCTCATGGATGGATTCAGAGCTGCGAAAGGAACAGACCAAAAATACTTATTTAATATTCCGCTTTATCTTTCTTCTAAAGATGAAAATACCCGAAAACTGGATACAATAACCATGAAAAACTGGTTTGAAGAAAATGGTTTTCGTTCAATTCCCTTATTCAATTATATTGATTATTGCTGTAAAGATGATTTTGGTTTAGGAATTGAATTCGTTTCTGCTTGGGCTGGAATCCATTATTTTGCAGGACGAAAACAAGATTCTGTTTTAGAAAAAAACGACAGCGTTTTAACTTGGCCCGAAGGAAATGCAAGATTGGCGCATCATTTACAAAAATATGCAGACCAGAAAACTTTAAAAAATCATTTGGTGTATGAAGTAAAAACCGAAAATAATAAAGCGTTTGTTAAAGCATTTGATGATGTTAAAAAAATTTCGTTAGAAATTATAGCCAACAAAGTGGTTATGGCAACTCCGCAGTTTGTAAACCAGCATTTAATAAAGGATCGAAAAGTTTTTACCAAATCTTTTCATTACACGCCATGGCTTTTGGCAACTTTAACGGTCGACGATTTGTCTGATAATTCCAGTTTTCCACTTTCGTGGGATAATGTTATTTATGACGCAAAAGGATTGGGTTATGTATACGCCCAACATCAGACGCTGAATCAGGTTCAAGAGAAAAAAATTATTACATATTATTACAGTTTTTCATCGGGAGATTTAAAGAAAACCCGAAGAGAAATTTATAAAAAAGACAAAGAGTATTGGAAACAGCTTGTTTTTAATGACTTAAAAATTGCACACCCCGATATTGAAGAATATACAGAAGAAATGGAAGTCTTTTTGTTAGGACACGGAATGATTTCGCCTGTACCCGATTTTATATTTGGGAACGCTAAAAAACAAGCATCACAAAACATCGGAAGTAAAATTTATTTCGCCCATACCGATTTATCGGGAATTTCAATTTTTGAGGAAGCTTTTCATCAGGGAATTAATGTCGTAAACCAGATTTTGCATGAAACAACCTTGGATACATAAAGCCAAAACGGACTGGTTGTTTATTATTGGGCCTTCATTTTTTGTATTGGCTCTTGTTTTTCTTTTTCAGGATTATATAACCAAAATCGAAAACGAATATTCCTTTTATACTTGGCTTTTTTTGATCGTTTTTATAGATGTGGCGCACGTTTATGCGACTTTGTTTAAAACGTATTTTGTAAAAGATGAATTTCAGAAAAAGAAAAAGCTGTTAATTCTGCTGCCCATTATTTGTTTCGCAATAAGTCTGATTCTGTTTTCTTTTGGAAGTTTGGTTTTTTGGTCTTTTCTCGCTTATATCGCTGTTTTTCATTTTATACGACAGCAATATGGTTTTATGAGATTGTACGCTCGTACTGAGGAAAAAACAAGAATTTTAGTTTTTCTGGATAATCTCACCATTTATTCTGTAACAGTTTATCCTATGTTGTTTTGGTTTTTTTCGTCTAATAGAAAATTTAACTGGTTCGTCGAGAATGAGTTTTTTCATTTTGAAAACCAAGGTGTTTTGGAAATCCTTTTCTGGATTTATATTGCGATTTTGATTCTATATGCTGTTCGAACAGTAATCCTTTCGGTTAAGAATCAATTTTTTAATGTTCCTCAAAACGGCATTATTGTAGGAACGGCTCTTTCATGGTATTTTGGCATTGTTTATTTTAATGATGATTTGATTTTTACTTTATTGAATGTAATATCGCATGGAATGCCTTATATGGCTCTTATTTACTTTAAAGAAATAAAAAACAGAACTAATTACCGTTCTGGTATTTTAAGTCTTCTAAAGGGCTATAAAGCAGTTTTTATATATGTCGCCATTTTAGTACTGATCGCATTTACCGAAGAATTCTTTTGGGAATTTTTTGTGTGGAATGAAAATATTTCTGTGAGCAGTTTTGATTTTTCAGGTTGGCAGTTTTTAGTAGTGCCTCTTTTAAGCGTTCCACAGTTTACTCATTATCTATTGGATGGCTTTATTTGGAAAACTAAAAAGACCATTTGATGGTTTCTGAAAACGAAAGGTTTCTTTTTTAGCCCCGATAGAAGCGGCATCCTTTTATGCTGGCGTTTAGCATAAAAGATACAGCGGATAGCGGGACTAAATGTTGTTTTGAAAACAGATTTTTCTGCTCCTGAAATCAATAAAATTAATCTTGAAGTGCTATTTTTACTTTTGGCAGCATTCGTTCCACAAACATTTTATAAGCATTTTCAGAAGGATGAAGACCATCTGATGCCACCAAACTTGTATTGTTTAATCCTTGACGTGTAATATCGGTTATAGATACAAAAGTAATGCCTTGCTGCATACAATAATTTTCGGCGAAGGAATTGTAATTGTTGAGTTCGGTTGTTATTTTCATTTGTGCGTCGGCACCAAACATTTTTCCAAAAGGTGTATACGCATAATCTGGAATTGAAAGTACAATTACATTTTTTTTATCACCTTTAGCCAGCATTACAGCTTTGTTGACCAGCTCAGGAAATTCTTTTTCATACACCGAAAAATCTCTGCCCTGATATTGGTTATTTACACCAATCAGCAACGTAACCAGATCATAATTTGATTCTGGATTTTGTTCTTTTATGGCTGTTAGTAAATTATTAGTCGTCCATCCAGTAGTAGCGATGACTTTTAGTGAAAAACTGGTTTCGGGATAAAGTGCTTTTAAACTTGCTTTAAGCTGTTCAGGATATCTGCAGGTTTCGCAGACGCTCTGACCAATTGTATAACTGTCTCCTAATGCCAGATAATTTATAGACTTAGAGATAGGTGTAGTGGGAACTTGTGTGGTAGGAGGAATTACTGGAGCTGGTGAAACAGGAGTTTCTGAGGGAGAATCTTCGGTATTACAGCTCAGTAAAAATACAGAAAGTATAACGGTAACTATTTGTTTGAATTGCGGTTTCATAATTTGTTTAAAATTAGTTTAGGCTCATTAAACAAATAGTTACGTTAAATATGCGGTTTCGGTTTTACACCATCTCGGCTTTTAGCACGATTTCTTCTTCAATGGCATTCCAAAGTCCGATACGTTTTTCAAGAGCTAAAATAGAAACTTCTTCAACTTCTTTCCATTTCTGGGCATCTTCTTCGCATAAATCAGTAATCATCTGCATGGCCATTGGTCCATGTTCATCGGCATCCAATTCAATATGTCTTTCGAAGTAGTAAAGCAATTTCGCTAAATCGACTTCCGGAAGGTTCTTTTGAAAGTTTTTAAGGATTTCAGTAAACATACTCGGAATTAAATCTTCTCTTCCAAAGGTAAATGCCGCAGCGATTTCGTGTGGTTTTCCTTCTTCGATAACTCTGAAGGTAAAATCTAAAAATGATTTTACATCAGGATGTAATGAACTTTGTTTGATTGCAACAAAAATATTGTGAAGAGAGTGAACTTGAGATAAAAATGTATTAATACCTTCTATATCTGCACCGCAAGCTTCCATAGCTTCAATGTACATTTCGTAGTGGCTTTGTCTTCTGCCGTCGATACTAATATCTGTTTCTTCTGCTAAGACAATTTCATTAATTAAATATCTGGTTTCTGGATTTTTGGTAGCAAACCAAGGTGTTGTAGTGCAGGTAAGTTTAGCTTGTAAAGCTTTTAATAAAGACATAAAATCCCAAACTGCAAAAACATGATTTTCTACAAAACTATGCAAGTCGTCGATACTTTGAATTTTTTTGTATAAAGAATGGTTTAAAAGCTGATCTTTTTGAGGTTGAATGCTATTGTGTATAGTTTCAATATTCATTTATATAAAATTTTGTGCAAATATAAAAAGCTTCTCGGTTAGAAGAAGCTTTTTATATTGTTTTTGTATATAATTTAATAGTTGTTTATGATTTAAATGCTGGAATTCCAGTCACATCCATTCCGGTTATGAGTAAATGAATATCATGAGTTCCTTCGTAAGTAATGACACTTTCAAGGTTCATCATGTGTCTCATAATAGAATATTCACCCGTGATTCCCATTCCGCCTAACATTTGTCTAGCTTCACGGGCAATGTGTATGGCCATATCAACATTGTTGCGTTTTGCCATTGAAATCTGCGCAGAGGTTGCTTTTCCTTCATTTCTTAAAACACCTAGACGCCATGTTAATAATTGCGCTTTTGTGATTTCGGTAATCATCTCTGCTAATTTTTTTTGCTGAAGTTGTGTTCCGCCAATTGGTTTTCCAAACTGGATTCTTTCTTTAGCATAACGTAAAGCGGTATCGTAGCAGTCCATTGCAGCGCCAATAGCTCCCCAGGCAATTCCATATCTCGCTGAATCTAAACAGCCAAGTGGTGCTCCTAATCCTGATTTATTAGGTAGAAGATTTTCTTTGGGAACTTTTACATTATCAAATATTAATTCTCCAGTTGCAGATGCACGCAGTGACCATTTGTTGTGAGTTTCAGGAGTTGTAAAACCTTCCATTCCTCTTTCAACAATCAAACCGTGAATTCTGCCTTCTTCATTTTTTGCCCAAACAACAGCAATATCTGCAAAAGGAGCATTTGAAATCCACATTTTGGCACCATTTAGCAAATAATGATCACCCATATCTTTAAAATTGGTAATCATGCTTCCTGGATCAGAACCATGATCAGGTTCAGTTAATCCAAAACATCCTATATATTCTCCCGTTGCTAATTTTGGGAGATATTTCATTCGTTGTTCTTCGTTTCCGTATTTCCAGATCGGGTACATAACCAGTGAAGATTGCACCGATGAAGTGGATCTTACACCAGAATCACCTCTTTCAATTTCCTGCATTATCAGCCCATATGAAATCTGGTCCAGACCAGCACCACCATATTCTACAGGGATATAAGGTCCAAATCCGCCAATTTCACCAAGTCCTTTTATAATTTGCTTAGGAAATTCTGCCTTTTGAGCATATTCTTCAATGATTGGAGAAACTTCTCTTTTAACCCATGCACGAGCAGATTCGCGGACTAATTTATGTTCTTCTGTTAATAAATCGTCAAGGTTGTAATAATCTGGAGCTTGAAATAAGTCTGGTTTCATTTGATTAGTTTTTTTCAAAACAAATTTAAGGAATAAAAATATAACAAAACAAAGGAAAATTGTTATATTTATATTATATAGTTAAAAAATAATCACAAATAAGATAAATTAATTTTAGTTTATTGATAATTTATAGACTAATTTTGAGATTCCAAAAAATAATAAATTGAATGAGGCTGATCATCTCTTTTCTACTTTTTTTTGTTCTTAATACTGCATTTGCCCAACATAAAAGTGCATTGACTGAAGAAGAGTATTTGATATTGCAAGAAAAAATTCGACTAAATTATAATGCTAATGTCGATAGTGCCCTTGTATACGCTAATCAGATGGCAAAATCAAACAATTTTAAGCACTTGGCTTTTGCAAATGGTGCAATGACACAATTGTTTCAGATTAAGGGAAATACCAAACTCTCTAAAGAAAAGTACACACTGGCACTTAAATATCTTGAAAAAGTGCCTGACTCACGAGATAAAACTCAGCTTAAATCCTACATCTACAATTATGGTGGTTTAGCCGACTGGAAAAGGGGTAACTTTAGTGCTGCACTTGAAAAATACCAGCAAGGGATGAAACTTTCGCTGGAAATTGGTGATATAATTCAAATTGTCAAATTTAAAGGAAATATAGCTTTGATAAACGAAGCTGTCGGGAATTATCAATTAGCAATCAAAAATTTAAGGCAGTTAAATGATTTTGTCGATCAAAATGAAGGACTTTTTTCTAAAGAAGATTTTTTAAATAGAAAGAGTAACATTAATGTAAGTCTTGGAAGTTCATATGAAAATTATTTTATTAAGAATTTAGATAAAAAAATCTTGCTTGATTCTGCCGAATATTTTTATAAAAGAGCCATTAATTATTCGCAAAATTTCGCAGACAATAAAATCACAGCAAAATTAAGCTTAGGCAATATATATAACTGGAAAGGAGATTATAAAGCAGCCGAAAAGACTTACTATGATATTTTATTGTATTCGAGACAAAATAATCAGCCAGATCTTACATGCGTTGCAAATTACAACTTGGGAGATATTTATTTTACTACAAAAAAGTATGATAAAGCAATTGTTTTCTTTAAAAAATGTGATTCACTGGCTGAAATAACAAAATCAAATAATATAGATTTTCTAAAGTCAAATTACTATCAGGCAAAGATTTATAATTTGATGAAAGAGCCGGAACTTGCTTATAAACATTCTAAAATTTATCTGGATAATTATGAGCAGTTTCAAACGAAGTTAAATCATGAAGCTTTAGAAGTAAATTATAAATTAGGAGTAAATGATTTAACGGAAGAAATGGTTGTGATTCAAGAAAAATATCGGTACGATGTTTTCTTGAACAAAGCTTTAAAAGTATTTTATGTTTTATTAGTAGTTGGAATTGTATTCCTTCTTATAAAAAATATTAGGGATAAAAATAAAGCACATAAAAAAATGAACGCTTTAATAGAAGAATTTAAAGCAAACATTGAGAAGAAAAATAATCCAGAGTTAGCGCTTGTGGAAGTACATGATGAAGAAGTTTTTGAAACGGAAGAAATTCATCTTAAAAAAGAGAATATCAATTTGAGTATTGATGAAGCGAAGGAGAACAAAATTGTCGAAAAGCTTCTTGCTCTTGAAAACAAATTAGAGTATTTGAATGCTGATTTTACCTTGCCGTATGTAGCAAAAAAAATCAAAACAAATACAACGTATTTGTCTTATGTGGTAAATAAACGATTTGGTAAATCTTTTGGAGAGTATTCGAACGAACTTAAAATTAATTACGTAATCAATGAGATGATTACAAACCATATGTATAGAAAATATTCTACGCAGGCAATCGCCGAAAGTGTAGGATTTAAAAATGCAGTATCTTTTGCAAAATCATTTCGCAAAAGAACTGGAGTATCTCCAGCTCAGTTTGCGAATAATATTTAGTAGCTATAAAAATATTTTTTTGGAGCTTAAATTGATTCGGAAATTATACGTTTCCGTTGGTGTCTTTTTTACCAGGATCTACTGGTGCTGATGATGTTGTTACTTCATCTCCCCCTCTTACTTTTTTTTGTTGATTTTTAGTCAATTTTTCTACTTCAAAATCTTCAAGTTTAAAATTCATAGTTGCCATCTTTAATTGTATTAAGGTTACTGATATGTCAAAACTAAAGAAAATGACATGCTCTTGATCGAGAATTGGGTTTTTAGTGTTTTTAAATCTTAATTTTTCATTTAATTTGTTGATAATCAGATAATTGAATTAATATAAAGGATGCTATAATTTATAAATTGTATGTAGTATAATTAATAAATTGTGTGCTTTCGGAATTATTTTTTGAAGAAAAACACCAATCTTTGTACTGCAATTACGATTTAAAACAGTCCAAGAACATGTTGAAACTCATTCAAAAATTTCTTCAAATAAACCGATATTCCGAAGTGAAAAGCGAATTTAAAGATTTGTTCCTTTCGCATCCGAATTATCCAAGCTTGTTTGCGATAACTGATTCGTTCGATTTGTTATCAATTGAGAATGCAGCGGTGCGTGTTCCAAAAGAACAAATCGTAGATCTGCCTTCAAATTTTTTGGCCTATTTTAAAGATGAATTGATTTTGGTTGAGAAGGCAAAGAATTTTGTCCGAATCAATACCATGAAAAAAGGATCGCAGAAAATATCTTATGATAAATTCCTTTTGGACTGGAATGGTGTTATTGTGGCAATTGAGCCAAATAATGTGGTGGCAAGAGAAAATTTAAGAGTAGAATTGAGCTGGTTAAAATACTTCGTTCCTTTTTTACTTCTAGGCGGATTATCATTTTTTTACAATACATACAATGTTTTTAGTATCATATTTTTATTGACATCATCATTAGGATTGATCGTGAGTACATTAATTGTTCAGGAAAAACTTGGTTTTAAAAATAGTGTTATCTCAAATTTCTGTAATCTAAGTACCAATTCATCTTGTAATTCTGTACTTGGATTTAACGAAAATTATGAGAATAAATGGATAAGTTTTTCAGACTTGCCATTGTTGTTCTTCGGCGCAAGTTTTATTGCAATTTTAGTACAGCCACTGAGTTCATCTATTTTTGTTGGTTTCTTGAGCTTATTGGCTATCCCTGTTATAGTGTCGTCAATATGGATTCAAAAATTCGAACTTCAAAAATGGTGCGTCATGTGTTTAATGGTTTCGTTTTTGATTTTTACTCAAAGCCTTATATGGTTTTCGTCAGACTTATTTACATTAAGTTTTAGTTTTAGTGCCATTTTCCCATATGTATTCTCTTTGGCTCTTTTAATACCAATTTGGTTTGTAGTAAAATCAGCAGCAAAGAATGTTCTTGACAATGAGAATTCATTAAAGGAATTAAAAAAGTTCAAAAGAAATTACAGTCTGTTAAACTTCTTATCTAAAAAAGTCACACACACAAACGGATTTGAAGATTTAAGAGGTTTGAATTTTGGAAACCGAAACGCAGTAGTAAGATTAACGATAGTAATAAGTCCAAGTTGTGTACACTGTCATAAAACATTTCAAGAAGCGTTTGATTTAGTTTTAAAATTTCCTGATAAAATATATTTGACAGTATTATTTAATATTAATCCTGAGAATGTAGATAATCCATATAAAGCAGTTGTCGAAAGACTTCTAACAATTAATAGATTAACTCCAGGAAAAACGGTAGAGGCAATTTCAGATTGGCATATTAAAAAAATGAGTCTGAAAAGATGGTTAAAAAAATGGCAGATTGAAAATGTCAGCATGATGATTAACCAAGAGATCAATAAACAATATGAGTGGTGTTCTAAAAATGATTTTAATTATACACCAGTGAAGATTGTAAACGAAAAATTGTTTCCTAACGAATATGAATTAAGTGAATTGAAATATTTCTTAAATGATTTCGTAGACGAAAAAGAAACAATTCTCGAAAGAATAGCTTAAGTTTTTTGGCTTAAGATTTGAATAAAGAATGAATAAAATTTAGTGTTATGTTGAAGTATATTTTAAATCTAGAAGGTTCACAAGAAATAAGTGCAAGCGAACAAAAAACAATAGTAGGCACTACTAATGTCGAGGCATCAAAATGTGAAACATGGAATTCAATTATATCTTTTGAAGACTGTGCAGATTATTACCCTGAATTATACTATTCAGAAGTAAGTTAGTTTTTAAAATTATTTAATAAGTAATGTACAATAAAGCCTTTTTAAAATTTAGTCATGTTTTTTTTAATTCGTAGGCGCTCGATCGTGGAACATTGAGCAATTTATCCCAACATTGATGATTGGTGTCGGGATTCTCAGGAAAATTGGTCACTTAGATTGGTTTTATTTGGTTAGGGCTGATCAAGTGACATCTCCTAGAGAAAATGTATATTACAAATAATATATCATATTTAGATTGTTTTTATATAGAGAGGAAAAATGTTTCCTCTCTATTTTTTTTATACCTAAATCACTTTTTTAAAAGCTGCTTCAAAACTGAATTTTCTTCTTCTAATTTCTGGCTGTATTTAATAATCATTTCAATAATCTGTAAATACATTTTATGATTATCAATTTCGTTAGCTTGTGAAAAATTCTTTTTAAGGTCATCGATATTTTTATCTAATATTTTAGCAAAACGAGCCCATTCGTTTTCACGTATTCGAGATATACCTCTCTCTTTTTTAGAATAAGTAGTCTGCTCCATAGCTAGCATTTCTGCCATTTCCTTTTGGGTTAAACCTTTTTCTTTTCTGGCTTTTACCAAATTTTCATGTTCCATTATCATCAAAAATAAAAAACCAATATACAGTTATTTCTTAATAAATTTTAAATATTTTTTTGAATTTCCTAAAAATAACCTAAAAATTTCCTACAAAAAACGATTGAGTAATTTTTGTTTCAACCATTTTTGCATCTTAAATCTTAAAAAAACTTGATCGCGGCAAATTTTTATTTTTTGATTTAGAATGCATAATAATTAAAAATTTTAAAACTATGAAAATTCAAAAAATGTCTCTTGCAACAGCGCAAGGAAAATTATCAAGAAAAGAAATGAAGACTATTATGGCTGGGAGCGATATCGGTACTGGAGGTGTTTGCGTATCTACACGTGCTTGTGATTCTGGATGTGCAGTAACAAATAATGGAGAAACAGGTGTTTGCAGTTATTGTTGTTATGCCTAATTTTTAAGACATCATATTTCCCATTTTTAAGTTTCACTACATTTTGTTGTGAAACTTATTCCTAAATAACTAAAGATGATAAATAAAACGATTACAATTTTTACTTTATTTATTTCTGGCTTGATTTATAGTCAGGTTAAAATTACAGTACATGGAAACATAGAGGCAAAAGAAAACATTAACGATACTATTTCTTTTATTCCAGGACTATTTTTAGATGATAAATATTATGAAAATCAATTCTTAAGTATTCCTATCATTAAAAATGAATTTCATTTGAATCTCAGTATCAATTATCCTCAAATGTATGTAGTTGGTTTAAATAGTGAAAAAAATAGTGGTAAGCTTAGATTTGATTGTTGTTTTATTGATAATACGACGACCTTAATATCTTTGGATTCAAATTTCAGAATAAAAAAATCAAACGGGAATACCAATAAAGAATTTTTAAATAGATTCATCCCTTATATTTTTAAAGATAAAAAAGAAATTTTCATTTTTACAATTTTGATGAAAGTTTAGACGAGAGATTATTCAATTATATTAAAGAGAATCCAGATTCATATGTTGCACTTTGGTTTTTAATTGGAAGATTCAATAAAGAAGGGTATACAGAATTATATAATAAAAGTCTGCAATCTTTTTCACAAAAAATTAAAAATGACATTCTTTGGAAAAAGATAAATGAAGAGTTCTTAGATATAGAAATTAGAGAAGGTTTCGAGTTTCCTGAAATAGTTTTGAAAGACATTAATTTAAAATTTGAAACATTACAAATACCCGAAACAGAATATACTTTAATAGATTTTTGGTTTAGTCGCTGTCGGCCGTGTTTAGAAGAAATGCCAAAATGGATTGCCTTATACGAAAGATATAATTCAAATGGTCTGAATATAATCAGTATTTCTACAGATAAAACAGAAAATGTAAAGACATATTGGCAGAAAAGAGTAATTGAAAAAAAAATACCGTGGAAAAATTATTTAGATGAGAATGGTGTTTTTGCCTTTAAAGAAAAAATATTTTCATTTCCCACTAATTACCTGCTTAATAATAAAGGTGAAGTTATTCAAAAAAATATTGCACCCGAAGAACTCGAGAAGTTATTAATAAATTCTTATAAAATTAAAACATATTTTGATGATTATGTCAGACAGCCTCAAGTTCCTATTTCGGTGTTTAAAAAAGATTAATATAAGAATTGACTAAACCGAATTTGTATTTCAAATGCAATTACATTTCAATTTTCCAAAAAAAGCCTAAAAAATTCCTACATAAAACGATTGAGTAATTTTTGTTTTAATCATTTTTGTAGCGTAAATCTTAAAAAAACTTGATCGCGACAATTTTTATTTTTGATTTAGAATGTATAATATTAAAATTTTAAAACTATGAAAATTCAGAAAATGTCTCTTGCAACAGCACAAGGAAAATTATCAAGAAAAGAAATGAAGACTATTATGGCTGGAAGTGGAGTATATGATGAAAATAAAAAAGGGTGTGGTGCGTGTTCTAGTGCGTATGATTGTGGATCAGGTTGTAATGCGTGCGATGGACGTTCTTGTTTTACATTTAAATAATTAGTACTTGTTAGTAAATTATTCTTAAAAGCAGGGAATCTTAATTTAATTAAGATTTCTTGCTTTTGATTAAACTTGATTATATGAAATTAAAACTTTCAATTTCCCTTTTCTTTCTCTCATTTATAATGGTAGCGCAGCACAACTTTATGTTAAATGGCATCTGCTCAAAAAATGCTAACACAAAAAGCATTTATTTGAGATATAAGATTAATGGCAAAAGCATCACCAAATCTTCAAGGATTCATAACAATAAATTTGTATTTACAGGAGAAATTGATTTCCCAACCCAAGCAATTATTTGTACTCACCCTAAATTTTACATGACAAATTTAAATTCAAAAATATTTTATTTGGAGCCATGTAAAATGGATGTTAAACTCGATTTTAATGATTTCAATACTATAGTTATACATAATTCAAAATCTAACGATGAGTTTGATTCCTTACAAAATACAATGGAGAAGAAAAAAAATCATAAAAAAATTGATTCTATTAGAGAATTAAGTAGATCTTATTCTGATAAAATGATTACAAGAAGTGATAATTCTTTAAAAAATCAAATCCAAAAGAGTTTAGATTCGCTTGATCTACAGTTAGATCAATTGGTCGATCAAAATATTAAAATAAATAAACAATCGGAATTTGAATTTATAAAAAAGAATCCAAATTCATTTATAGCACCTGATTTATTGTATCACATATTAATGCAGGAAGATGAACAAATTTCATATGATACAATTAAAAATTTATACAATAAATTATCGCCAGAAGTTAAAAAATCTTATGGGGGAAAACAGTTGGCTGAAAAATTAATATACTCTAAGAATAGTAGAATTGGAAGCCTAGCCCCTGATTTTAAAGGAAGAGATGTAAATGATAACTTATTACAACTAAGTTCATTTAGAAATAATAAGTGTGTGCTTCTTGATTTTTGGGCAAGTTGGTGTGGTCCGTGCAGAGAAGATTTTCCTTTTTTAAAAGAAATATATTTTAAATATAAAGACAAAGGTTTAGAAATTATAAGTGTTTCAAGGGACGAAAAACTTGATTTATGGAGAAATACAATAAAAACAGAAAGTGTTGAAAAATGGAAACATTTTTCAATTAAGGAAAACAAAAGTGCAATTGAAGATATATATGCGGTAACAGGAATTCCAGTAAAAATATTAATAGATAAAGATGGCAATATCATTGGCAGGTGGATAGGTAGCAGTCTAGAAATCAAAGCAGAAATAGAAAGCATGATTAGTAAAGTATTTCAGGACTAATCTATAATGTCATTTTCCAAATAATCAATAACAAAAACCTTCTATTGATTCTTACACAATTTTTCTTTTAGGAAAAGAATCAATTAAAATTATGGGAATGCAATAGCTTATATGAATGCCTCAATTAAATTTTACTCGAAAAAATGAAAAATGAATTAAATTACCTATTTCAATACCTTGACAAAGAAAACATTGGCATCGACAAAGAAGAATTCTTATTCCAAAATCAGTCACATCCCGATTATCCTTCTTTACTATCAATTACAGACACATTAAGTTTTTTTAATATTGAGAATGGAGTAATGCGAGTAAAAGTCTCTGATATTAAGTTGTTGCCAGATCATTACGTTACTTTTTTAAATGAAGAAACTAATAGCCCACAACTCTACTTTGTTGAAAGAAAAGACAATATCTTTCTTTGGAATAAAGGTAAAAAAACGTTAACAATTACTGAATCAGAACTAGAATCAAGATGGAATGGTATTGTACTTTTAATAGAGAAATTAGAAAATGAAGAAACACTAAAACAAACTAAAAGTTCTTTATCAAAGGTTTTACAAATCTTCGCTTTATTGTTGTTTGCATTATTGCTTTCTCAATTCGAGACAGACTTTTTAACTAAACTTTTTCTTGTTTTTCCAATTATTGGTATTTTTTTTCTCTATTGCCGCCCTGAAGGATTTGTTTGGTACAAAAAGTACCTTGCTCAACAGTTTTTGTAATATGACGTCATCCACTAGTTGTGCTAATGTAGTGGATTCTACTAAATGGAAAATTTTTGAAGTTGTAAATTTTAGTGATTTGAGTATTGTATTCTTTGTTTCTCAATTTTTAGGCTTACTGGTGTTCTTATTTTCTAACAATGTGAGAGACTATTTTACAATTCAAAAAATACTGCTTTTAATATCCATTCCCATTTTATTTTTATCGGTATATTATCAAAAATTTGTCGAGAAAAAATGGTGCCCCATTTGTATGTCTATTATTTCTATTATCCTTTTAGAGTTGGGTTATTTGGCTCTTCTTCAAAATATAACTTTTACAATTTTAACCAAAGCAGTAATTATTTTTGGATTTATTTTTTTGTCAATAACTCTAATTTGGTCTAATTTGAAAAAATTGCTTACCAAACAAAAAGAATTGAAAGAATATCAATTAAAGGCTATTCGATTTGAGCGAAATTATGATATTTTCAAAAGCTCGTTATTTTCAAAAAATAAAGTTCGATTGCCACAAAGCCTATTATTAGTTGGCAATAAAGAAAGTAAAACTATAATTACAGTTATTTCGAGTCCATTTTGTAGTCATTGTAAAGGTGCGCACAAATTGATAGAGACAATTTTAAAAAAACATTATAATGATTTACAAATACAAATAATATTAAAAACAAATTTTGAAACAGAAAACGAAGAGAGAAAAAAGCTATTTAGAAATTTGATAAAAATATACCAACAAAATGGCGAATCTGATTTTATCAAAGCATTAAATGATTGGTTTGAGATCAAAAATTTAAGAGAATGGTTTAGTTTGTTTCCCATAGACGCAACTATCGAATTTGATGAAATGTTTAGCTCTCAATACAAATGGTGCGAAGAAAATGATTATAATTTCACACCCACCATTTTTGTCAATGGTTTTGAATATCCAAAAACATACAGTAGAGATAACCTCGAGTTTTTATAAATGATTTAATAGAAGATGATTTTTAGCTCGTAAATGAAATCAATAGCAGTTATAACCTGTTGGTATGGTGAATATCCATGGTATTTCCCTTATTTTATACATTCTTGTGCATTTAATCCCAGTATTGATTTTTACATTATCACAGACAATTTAGAGACTATATTGAGAAAACCTGATAATGTAATTATTGTGCTTAAAACTTTAGAAGAATTAAAATTAGATGCGTCGGAAAAACTTGGCTTTCAAGTAAATATTGATTATCCTTATAAACTCTGCGATTTTAAGCCAGCCTATGGTTTTTTATTTCCAGAAATTATAGAGGAATATGATTTTTGGGGACAAAGTGATTTAGATATTATTTATGGTAATATACGTGATTTTATTACTATAGATATGTTAGATAAATATGATTTCATTAGTGTTAGACATGATTATACAACAGGATGTTTTGCATTATATAAAAACAACCCAATAATGAATACTTTTTTTATGAAAAGTAAAGACTATATGAAAGTTCTTTCTAATTCCAAACATTATTGTTTTGACGAATGTAACTTTGCTTGGGATGAGTTGACATCAGGGAAATCAATATTTGATCTGGATACAGAAATTGAAAGTTTTACTCATATAATTAAAAAAGCAGAATTGAAAAATGAAATTAAAGTTCATTTTGATTTTATTCTTCTTGAAGGATTAACTGGGAGAATAACATTTGATAATGGTAGAATTTATTACAAAAACCAATTTGAGGGAATAATGTATCATTTATTTTGGTTTAAAAAGATTTATAATGTAAATAAAAAAGTTCTCAAAGTGCCCGATAAATATTACATTAGCAAAACCAAAATTTACCATTCGAGGTAGGAAATAATTGAGAATTGAAAAAATTCACGCATTATAAACAGGCAGATTTTAAAGATTGCGGGCCAACGTGTTTAAAGATTATAGCAAAACACTATGGCAAAACAATCAGAATCCAGGAATTACGAGACAGCAGTGAAACGACTCGTGAAGGAAGTAATCTGCTTTTTTTGAGCGATGCGGCTGAAAAAATCGGTTTTAGGACTTTAGGTGTCAAGCTGAGTTTAGAAAGACTGGAAGAAGCGCCTCTGCCGGGTATTCTGCATTGGAATAAAAATCATTATGTCGTACTTTACAAAATCAAAAAAGGAACGTATTATATTTCTGATCCTGCTTTTGGTTTGATCGAATATAATAAAGAAGATTTTTTGAAGTTCTGGATTGGCAATAATGCCGACGACCAGACTCAGGAAGGTGTTGCACTGCTCATGGAGCCTACTCCAAAATTCTTTCAGTCGGATTTTGATAAAGAAGATGGAAAGGCGCTTGGTTTTGGACTTTTATCTCAGTATGTACTCCGTTATAAATCATTTCTGGTCCAGTTAAGCATTGGACTGCTGGCCAGCAGTTTACTGCAGCTTATTTTTCCTTTTCTAACACAGAGTATTGTTGATATAGGAATCCAGAACCAGAATATCCATTTTATTTATCTCATTCTTTTTGCGCAGCTGTTCCTTTTTGCCGGAAGAACAGGTTTGGAACTTATCAGAAGTTGGATCCTGCTGCATCTTTCCACCCGTATAAACATTTCATTGATATCGGATTTCTTCATTAAATTGATGAATCTGCCTATTTCATTTTTTGATGTAAGAATGACAGGTGATATTATGCAGCGTATTAATGACCACCGCAGAATCGAAAAAATCCTTACGACATCATCGCTCAATGTATTGTTTTCTGTAATTAATATGTTTGTTTTAGGAGGTGTGCTTGCTTATTTCAATCTGAAAATATTCTTAGTATTTTTTGCCGGAAGCCTTCTTTATTTCGGATGGATTGTTTTGTTTTTAAAACGAAGGGAAGCATTAGACTACAAACGATTTTCGGAAGTTTCACAGGAGCAGAGCAAAGTGATGGAGCTTATTAACGGAATGCAGGAAATCAAGCTTCATAACGCCGAAAAGCAGAAACGCTGGAGCTGGGAATACGTACAGGCCAGACTCTTCAGGGTTTCAATAAAAGGTCTGGTTTTAGAACAGACACAAACTATAGGCTCTTCGGTAATTAATGAATTAAAGAATATATTTATCATATTTCTATCGGCAAAACTGGTAATAGATGGTTCTATTACACTGGGAATGATGCTTGCCATCAGCTCGATTGTGGGGAGTTTAAACGGGCCGATTACGCAGTTAATTGAGTTTGTAAGAGAACTTCAGGATGCTAAAATATCGCTGGCAAGATTATCAGAAATTCATGAGAAAGAAGATGAAACCCAGCAGGAAAGCCATCAGAGCAGTGATGTTCCGTATAATTCTGATATTGAGATCAAAGATTTATCGTACCGCTATCTGGGAAGTGATATTCCTGTTCTCGATAATTTAAGTCTGACTATTCCGGCTAATAAAGTAACGGCGGTTGTAGGGGTAAGCGGAAGCGGGAAAACAACCTTGATGAAACTGCTTTTAAAATTTTATGAACCTGAAAAAGGAGAAATTACAATTGGAAATTCACAGTTTAAAAATATTTCACAGAGAGCATGGCGGGCAAACATTGGAGCAGTTATGCAGGAAGGATTTATCTTCAGCGATACGATTGCCAATAATATTGCTATAGGAGTTGATATAATCGATAAGGAAAGACTGGTTTATGCTGCCGATGTGGCCAATATTAAAGAATATATAAGCGAACTTCCTTTAGGATATAATACAAAAATAGGTGCCGAAGGAACCGGAATGAGCACCGGACAGAAACAAAGGCTGCTTATTGCGAGAGCAGTATATAAGAATCCTGAAATCTTGTTCTTTGATGAAGCAACATCCGCTCTGGATGCCAATAACGAAAAAGAAATTATGCAGAAACTGGATGTTTTCTTTAAAAACAAAACCGTTATTGTAATCGCGCACCGTTTAAGCACAGTCATGAACGCAGACCAGATAGTAGTTCTGGACAAAGGAAAAATAATAGAAATAGGTTCTCATACTTCACTTGTAGAGCAGAAAGGAAACTATTTTGAACTGGTAAAAAACCAATTACAGCTGGGAAATTAATATGGCAGAAGATACTACTACATTTGAATTAAGAAGTGAAGAAGTGCAGGACATCCTCACCAAAGTACCGCATTGGATGATCCGCTGGGGAACGGTTTTGATTTTTGTCATCATTGTCATGCTGTTTTTTATTTCCTGGTTTGTAAAATATCCCGATGTTGTCAATACCGAAATTGTAATTACAACTAATATTCCGCCCGAAAAAATTGTAGCTAAATCATCAGGACGAATTGAAGCAATTCTGGTAAAAAATAAAGGCACGGTTTCTAAAAACAGTACGCTTGCCATAATAGAAAATACCGCCGATTACAGAGATGTTTTTCTTTTGAAAAGCATTGTGGAAGGATATAATATTAACGATCCGGGAAAAGAATTTCCTTTTACTCTGCTTAAAAACAAACAGCTTGGGGAAATAGAAAGCGCTTATGCTGTTTTCCAGAAAGATTACCAGGCCCAGGAATTAAACAAGGACCTTCATCCTTTTGAAGTGGAAAGCAGAGCACAGCAGTCGGAAAAAATCCAGATTAAGGAAAGGCTTGAAATTCTGCAGCAGCAGAAGATAATAAATGAAGGCGAGCTGGAGCTTCAGAAAAATGAAATTGCCCGTTTTGAAACCTTATTCAATAAAGGAATTATTTCAGCTCAGGAAATGGAAGCTAAAAAATTAAGTTTTCTTCAGGCGCAGAAAAGTTATCGAGGTCTTCTTTCTTCCATTTCGCAGTTAAAGTCTTCTTTGATTGATAATACAAAATCAAGCCAGAATTCGCAGATAAACAGCACTAAAGAAGAAGTTAATCTCGGACGCAGCGTGTCGCAGTCCTTTTACCAGCTAAAAAAAGTTATAAGAGACTGGGAACTGGCATATGCCTTAAAATCTTCGATAAGCGGAAAGGTTACTTTTCTGCAGGTCTGGACAGAAAACCAGACTATAAACGCAGGAGATAATGTTTTTTCGATTATTCCGGATGCGAAAAACAGTTTTATCGGAAAAGTAAAAGCGCCGGCATTGAATTCGGGTAAAATAAAAGTAGGGCAGAGAGTTAATATCCGTCTGGCTAATTTCCCAGACAGAGAATTTGGTGTTTTAAAAGGAAAAATTAAAAACATTTCGCTTGTTCCGGATAAAGACGGAAATCTGCTTCTGGATGTCGCTCTTCCAAACGGACTGGTGACTTCGTACCATAAACAAATCGTTTTTCAGCAGGAAATGAAAGGAAGCGCTGAAATTGTCACCGAAGACCTTCGTCTGCTGGAAAGGGTTTTATACCAATTCAAAAGTATTTTTGAACAGGTTTAAAATTTTAGGTAAAAATCTTTTGTAAGCTCAATATATTCTGGCGTATAAACATGTCTTTCGATCTCGATTGTTAATTCATCGATTTCGATTTCAGTATTTTCATGTCGGCTGAAAGCTAACAGACTACGTTTAAGAGGTGAGGTCGCATGTCCTTTAACTCGTGTAATTTTTATGGGATATAATGCTGCTTCTTTTGCTAAAGCAATAAATTTTTCTTCTTCTTTATAAGGGATTATGAGGGCGAAAATACCATTTTCAGATAAAAGTAAATCAGCGGCTTCAACCAATTCTTCAAAAGGCATTGCATCTTGAAATCTTGCTAAATCACGTTGTTCGTTTTCAGTTTTATAATCTTCAGCATAAAAAGGAGGATTGGAAACAATTAAATCATATTCATCTTCTGGTTCTTCGATAAACTCATCTAAACCAGCGTGAAAACAAAATAGTCGATCTCCCCACGGCGAAGCTTCAAAATTTTCAACAGCTTGTTCGTAAGCGTCTTCATCAATTTCTAAAGCGTCAATTTGTTCGGCATGAGTTCTTTGTGCCAGCATTAAAGCAACAATTCCAGTTCCTGCACCAATATCTAAAATACTAAACGGATTATGATGAATAGGAGCCCAAGCACCAAGTAAAACACCATCTGTGCCCACTTTCATAGCGCAACGATCTTGATTGATAGAGAATTGCTTAAATTTAAACATGATGAAAATTTTTTAAGTTCAGTTGGAAAACTGAACACTTAAAACTGTGACTGAATACTTCTTAAAGGTACATCTCCACAAGACCTTCGGGAAGATTCATGATTACCTTTTTGTTCTCACGATCGATTTTTACAAGGAAATTGTCGATCATTGGCACTAAGATTTCGACTTCGCCATTTAAAACTTCAAAAAGGGGTTGTGCAGAAGAATCATTGATTGAGGTTATTTTACCGAAAACGCCTAAACGCTGGTCTTCGATTTCAAAACCTATAACTTCGTGGAAATAGAATTTGTTGCCTGTAAGTTTTGGTAACATAGTTAACGGAAGGTAGATGGCGTTTCCAACAAGAGCATCAGCATCTTCTTCGGTGTTTACATCTTCAAAACGAACCCTTAGAAAGTCGTTTTTGTGTAAAGAACTTGATTCAATAAAAAAAGGAACCAAGTGTTTGTTGTGTTCAACAAACACTGATTCCAGATTTTCGTATAACTCAGGCTCATCTGTGTCTAAGTAGATTAAGACTTCGCCCTTGAAACTAAATTTTTTAGCGATTTTACCTAAATAAAAACATTCTTCTTTACGCATTATCGCTAAGTAAAATTATGCTTCAGTTGTTTCGTTATTCTCTTCAGCAGCAGGAGCTTCTTCAGTTGCTTCAGCAACTTCTTCAGTAGCCTCTTCTGTTGCAGAAGCAGCAGCAATAGCATCAGCCTCAGCTTGAGCAGCAGCAGCGATACGTTTAGCGTTTACTTCTTTTTCAGCTTTTAAAGCTTTAGCTTTAGCATCAGCTTGTGCTTTTGATAAACCATCTTTTTTAGCGTCAACTTTTCCAGCTTTTGCTTCTAACCAAGCAGTTAATTTAGCATCAGCTTGTTCTTGAGTTAAAGCTCCTTTACGAACTCCTCCATCAAGGTGGTGTTTCAATAAAGCACCTTTGTAAGAAAGGATAGCTCTTGCAGTATCAGTTGGTTGTGCACCATTGTGTAACCATTTAACTGCGCTGTCAAGGTTTAACTCAACAGTTGCTGGGTTAGTGTTTGGATTGTAAGTACCAATTTTCTCTAAGTATTTACCATCTCTTTTTGAGCGTGCATCTGCAGCTACTACCCAGTAAAAAGGTTTTCCTTTTTTACCGTGTCTTTGTAATCTAATTTTTACTGACATAATCTTATGATTAAATTTTGAGGTACTCGACCTCTGTTAATTAAGGGCGCAAAGATATAATTTTTTTATCAATAATACGTTGAAATGTATAATAATTGTATTTAGTTAGATTTTTGTTAAAAAATCAACTCGCCTGAGTTTCTATTTTACTTATTTCTTTAGAAAACAATACTTTTGCTAAAATTTTCTCGATAATACCACAACAAATGAAAAAATGGATCTTTTTATTGTGCCTGATAGGTTTTTTTACTTCTTGCACAGAAGATGTTAAATTTAATAATCCGGCCTTTCAAACTTTAAAAGACAAAGACTTTTGGAGAGCACAAACGTATAAAGCTCATTTAGAAACAAATGGAACTGTTGTAATAGAAGGCTCCCTAGGTTATGAAAATGTTATTTTAAAAACTGCTTCTTCAGAAGAAGGAACATATGTTTTAGGTAACAATGATGTGTCAAAAGGAATTTATACTAATACACTTCCGTCAGCAGCAGTTTCATTCTCAACAGGAACAAATTCGGGCAGCGGGCAAATTATAATAACAGAACTAAATACAGCCAACAACACTATTTCAGGAACATTCCGATTTACTGCAGTTAATGAAGATCAAACCAATACAGAAAAACCAAGCATTAATTTTACTGAAGGTGTTTTCTATAAAGTTCCAATTCAATAAAAAAGGGATCAACGAAAAGCTGATCCCTTTTTTTGTTTCAGGTTTCAAGTTTCAGGTTGTTGGAACTTGAAACTTGAAACAAAATTAACTTTTATACATTCGCAGCTAACCAGTCACCAACTTCTTTAGTACCGTAAGCTTTGCCTCCGTTGGCTAAATCCTCAGTAACTACTCCAGCTTCTAGGGCTTTGTTTACCGCATCTCTCATTGCTTTTCCTTCTTCCATTAATCCGAAGTTTTCGAACATCATAGCAGCAGATAAAACAGTCGCCATTGGGTTCGCAATGTTTAATCCTGTAGCTTGTGGATATGAACCGTGAATAGGTTCAAATAAAGATACTTCAGCTCCCATAGAGGCAGAAGGCATTAATCCCATTGAACCAGAAATTACAGAAGCCTCATCTGTTAAAATGTCTCCAAATAAGTTTTCAGTAATTAATACGTCATAAGAGTTTGGCCATTGAACCAAACGCATAGCAACGGCGTCAACAAATTCGTATGAAACTTCAACTTCTGGATAATCTTTTTCCATTGCCTGAACGGTTTCTCTCCATAAACGTGAAGTTTCCAAAACGTTTGCTTTATCAACGCAGCATAATTTTTTAGAACGAGTCATTGCTAATTCGAAGCCTTTTTTAGCCAAACGCTGTACTTCTTCCCTTGTGTAAACACAGTTGTCATAAGCAGTATCTCCGTTGTCTTTTCTTCCTTTTTCACCAAAGTAAATTCCGCCAGTTAATTCTCTTAAGAAAACTAAATCAGTTCCTTCGATTCTTTCTCTTTTTAGCGGCGATTTGTCTAATAAAGATGGAAATGTAAAAGTTGGTCTTACGTTTGCAAACAAACCTAAAGCTTTACGCATCTTTAACAAACCTTGTTCAGGACGTACTGGTGCAGAAGGATCATTATCGTATTTAGGGTGGCCAATTGCTCCAAAAAGAACGGCGTCAGCATTTTTGCAGATTTCGTGTGTTGCATCTGGATAAGGTTCACCTACTGCATCAATTGCGGCAGCACCTGTTAAAGCTGGTTTCCAAGTGATTTCATGTCCAAATTTTTGCGCAACAGCATCTGATACTTTTACAGCTTGATCGATTACTTCTGGTCCGATTCCGTCTCCGGCTAAAAGGGCTATGTTTAATTTCATTCTATATTTTTTTAAAAGGTTCAAAGGTTCTGAGTTGCTAAGGTTCTAAGTTTTTTATGCTAAGGTTCTGAGGTCAAAGAAAAATCTTAGAGCCTCAGAACCTTAGCCTCTTAGTACCTTAAGTAATAATATTCAACATTTTCTGCGTTGCAATAATCGCTGCAACGGTTTGATCTGAATCTAATCCGCGGGTTTTGAATTCTTTACCGTTGTTGACCCATGTAATAATGGTTTCGCACAAGGCATCAGAACTACTTCCAGGCGGAATTCTCACGGCATAGTCAATCAATTTTGGAAGTGTTAGTTTTTTGCTTTTGTAAATTTTAGATAAAGCATTCATAAAAGCATCGAACTGACCGTCTCCTTGCGCATTTTCCTCGATTATTTCTCCGTTAAGATTTAAAGATAAAGTAGTCGAAGGGCGCATTCCTTTTGAGTGGACTAATATATAAGATTCGATTTTGATTTTTTCTTCGTAAGTATGACTGTCCAAAACATCAGAAATAATATATGGAAGATCTTCCTTCGTTACGGTTTCTTTTTTGTCGCCCAATTCAATAATTCTTTGGGTAACCAATTTCAAATCTTCGTTGTTTAATTTTAAACCTAATTCTTGAAGATTCTTTTCAATATTGGCTTTTCCAGAAGTTTTTCCGAGAGCGTATTTACGTTTTCTTCCAAAACGTTCTGGAAGAAGATCATTAAAATAAAGATTGTTTTTGTTGTCTCCATCAGCATGAATTCCGGCTGTCTGTGTAAAGACGTTGTCGCCAACAATTGGCTTATTCGCAGGAATTCTGTAACCTGTAAACGTTTCAACCAATTTGCTGACAGAATACAATGAAGTTTCTTTTACATTGATATTTACTTGTGGCAAATAATCGTTGATAACCGCAACTGTGCTTTCAAGAGGTGCATTTCCGGCACGTTCTCCCATTCCGTTTACCGTTACGTGAAGTCCATTGATTCCCGCTTTTATAGCTTCCATAACATTGGCAACACTTAGATCGTAATCGTTGTGTGCATGGAAATCAAAATGGATATTTGGATATTTTGCTTTAATTTTTGAAATAAATTCAAAAGTCAAAGACGGAATTAAAACCCCTAAAGTATCCGGAAGTAATATTCTTTTAATTGGTTGAGTTGCTAAGAAATCCAAAAACTGAAAAACATATTCAGGAGAATTTCGCATTCCGTTGCTCCAATCTTCCAAGTAAACATTGGTTTCAATGTTATTTTTTTTGGCTAAAGCAATAATTTGAGCGATTTCTGAAAAATGCTGTTCGGGTGTTTTTTTCAACTGATGCGTTAAGTGATTCATTGAACCTTTGGTCAATAAATTCTGCACTTTGGCACCCGCTTTTTTCATCCAGTCGATTGAAACTCCTCCGTCAACAAACGTTAAAACTTCAATTCTATTAATGTATCCTTTTTCTTCAGCCCAAGAAGTAATGCCTTTTACAGCTTGAAATTCTCCTTCGCTCACGCGCGCCGAAGCAATTTCGATTCTATCAATATTTAATTCCTCCAACAACAATTGCGCAATGGTCAGTTTTTCTGCAGCAGAAAATGATACTCCCGAGGTTTGCTCACCATCACGAAGCGTCGTATCCATTATTTCAATTTTTCTTTTTTCCATATTGATATTCTATATTTCTTTAATTTCGAAATGATAGTGGGTTCGTATTATTAATTTAGAAAGACCCGAAAGGTTTTGAAGCCTTTCGGGTCTAATAGACTGAATGATATTGCTATTAGTAAGGAAGTTTATCAGCAAAAGCTTTAATCTCTTCTTTCATGTTTTGTAAGTAATCAATATCGTCAAAACCATTAATTAGATTGTTCTTTTTGTAACCGTTAATAGCAAAAGATTCTTGCTCGCCAGTTGACAATAAAGTAATGGTTTGGTTAGGAAGATTAATTTCTAATTCTGTTTTTGGATCAGCTTCGATAGCTTTGAAAATATTCGCTAAAAATTCTGGGCTGATTTGTACTGGTAAAACACCTATATTTAAACAGTTTCCTTTGAAGATATCAGCAAAGAAACTAGAAACTACAGCGCGGAATCCGTAATCATAAACTGCCCATGCAGCGTGCTCTCTAGAAGATCCAGAACCGAAGTTTTTTCCCCCTACAAGGATTTTTCCACTATAAGTTGGGTTGTTTAAAACGAAATCTGCTTTTGGAGTATCATCTCCATTGTATCTCCAGTCTCTAAAAAGATTATCTCCAAAGCCTTCACGTTTTGTAGCTTTTAAGAAACGAGCTGGAATAATTTGATCTGTATCTACGTTCTCAATTGGCAACGGCACTGCGCTGCTTGTAAGTATATTAAATTTATCGTATGCCATTTTTTGGAATTTTAGATTTTAGATTTTGGATTTTAGATTTTCTTTTGAAAACGTAAAACTTTGAATCTAAAATATTTTGTTTTAATAATGTTAGTCAATTTCATTTGAAGACATTTGGATTCAGTTACATCAGCAATCTAAAATCTTCAATCTAAAATTAAAAAAGCTCCCTTGGATCCGTTAGTTTTCCTGTAACAGCAGCTGCAGCAGCCATAATCGGACTCGCTAATAAAGTTCTAGAACCGGGACCTTGGCGACCTTCAAAGTTTCTGTTTGAAGTACTTACTGCATATTTGCCAGCAGGAACTTTATCGTCGTTCATGGCTAAACAAGCAGAACATCCAGGTTGACGTAGTACGAAACCAGCTTCTGTCAGGATATCTAAAATTCCTTCTTCTTTAATTTGTGCTTCAACAACGTGAGATCCAGGAACTAACCAAGCGGTAACATTATCTGCTTTTTTTCTTCCTTTTACAATTTCAGCGAAAGCTCTAAAATCTTCAATACGTCCGTTTGTACAGCTTCCTAAGAAAACGTAATCGATTTGTTTTCCAATCATTACATCATCTTCGTTGAAGCCCATATAAGCTAAAGATTTTTTGTAAGTTTCCTCACCGCCTTCAACTTCTTTTGCACTTGGGATATGTTTTGTAATACCAATTCCCATACCTGGGTTAGTACCATAAGTAATCATTGGCTCGATATCAGCAGCGTTGATGTTTAATTCAGCATCAAAAACCGCATCAGCATCTGTTTTTAGTGTTTTCCAATATTCAACAGCTTTAGTCCAGGCTTCTCCTTTTGGAGCGTATAATTTTCCTTCTAAGAAATCAAAAGTAGTTTGGTCAGGGGCGATCATTCCGCCGCGAGCACCCATTTCGATACTTAAGTTACAAACCGTCATACGACCTTCCATAGTCATGTTTTCAAACACATCACCAGCGTATTCAACAAAGTAACCCGTTCCTCCAGAAGTAGTTAATTGAGCAATAATGTAAAGCGCAACGTCTTTTGGTCCAACACCTTTACTAAGTTGTCCGTTTACGTTAATACGCATTTTCTTTGGTTTAGGCTGCATAATACATTGAGTAGAAAGCACCATTTCAACTTCAGAAGTTCCGATACCGAAAGCGATAGCTCCAAAAGCACCGTGAGTAGACGTATGCGAATCTCCGCATACAATAGTAGCGCCTGGCAAAGTAATTCCGTTTTCAGGACCCACTACGTGTACAATTCCATTTTTTTGGTGACCTAATCCCCAGTGCGAAATTCCGTATTCGTTCGCATTATCTTCAAGAGCTTTCAGCTGGTTTGCAGAAAGAGGATCCTGAACTGGTAAATGTTGGTTTATGGTTGGTGTATTGTGGTCTGCAGTGGCAAAAGTACGTTCTGGGTATAAAACGTTAACGCCTCTTGATTTTAATCCTAAAAAAGCAACAGGACTCGTAACTTCATGAATGAAATGGCGGTCAATAAAAAACACATCTGGCCCATCTTCAATTTTACGCACAACATGTGAATCCCATACTTTGTCAAATAATGTCTTACTCATTTTTTATTTTTTTAAATTGTAATTTCTATAACCACAGCAATTTCCTGTTCATTATAATAGCAAAACAAAAGTAAAAAAAGATAAAAAAGCGTCAATTTCAATATTTCATTATATACGATACCCAAACTAAATTACAAATTGCCAATAGGCTTTTGCAACTTCAAATTTGAAAGAAAAATGATTTAGAAACTGATTTTGTTTTTCTTTTTCAGATTTAATTCTGCTTGATTGTTTTTTGTTTTAATAGTTTGCAAATTTATCTCATAATCACCATAAAATGGAGGGTTTAATTCGAAAAAATGTAACAAAACAAATAAAAATAGTAATAATTGTTAGTTTTGATTTTGTGGTCTCTTTTGTGCTTTTTCACTTTTATAAAGCTTAAAATGATGTTTTTTGGGCGTTATTTAGATTCAATAAACAATTGAAATACTACGACATCCAAGAAGTGAATTTTTATGAATTTTTATGAAATAAGAGTTCAAAATTGCATTCAGAAAAAAACAAAAACCGATTTCTTTTTTTTGATAAATAAAAAGAAATCGGCTGGATTAATTTAATGAGTTTTTAAATTCTAAAGGAGTAAGACTGGTTTTCTTTTTGAATAGTTTGCTGAAGGATTGTGGATATTCAAAACCTAATTGATATGCTATTTCAGCAACTGAAAGATTGGTTGTAATTAGGAAATCTTTTGATTTTTCGATGAGTTTGGAATGAATGTGCTGTTGTGCATTTTGTCCCGTTAAATTCCGAAGCATATCGCTTAAATAATGACTCGAAACATTAATTTGTGAAGCCAGAAATTCTACAGTTGGTAATCCTTTTTTTAAAGTTTCGGCGTTGCTGATATAATTATCAAGAGTTTCTTCAACTTTTAATAATAAATCGTGGCTGATTGTTTTTCTGGTGATGAATTGGCGTTTGTAAAAACGATTGCTGTAATTTAACAGTACATCAATATAAGAAACGATAACATCTTGGCTCATTTCGTCAATTGCCGTATTGAGTTCATTTTCGATGCTTTTTAATAAACCAATAATAATTGTCTTTTCGCTGTCTGAAAGGTGCAGTGCCTCATTGGTGTCATATGAAAAGAAACCATATTTTTTGATACTTTTCCCTAAAGGATAATTTCTAATAAAATCAGGATGAAACAAAAGCGTATAGCCTCCATATTTGGCACCTTCCTCGTTTTCGGTAAAAATTAATTGGTTGGGAGAAGCAAACATAAGCCCGCCTTCATTAAAATCGTAATATCCCTTACCATAACCCATTTTTCCAGTGGCCGAAAATTTATAGGATATTTTATAAAAGTCAAGCAAAAAAGAAAAATTAGCTAAATCCTCATTTACGACCAATTTCGCATTGTCCACTAAACTCACCATCGGGTGAAGTGGTTTTGGCAGTCGAAGCAAGTCATGAAACTGTGATATAGAAGAAATTTTTGCAGGAGTATTGTTTTTCTTTTCCATGATATAAAAGTACGAAATTTTAAAAGTAATTAGGTTTTCAGTAAAGTATTGGACAATCTCTTTGATTTTAAAAAGTAGCTTCAGAGAAGCAAAATATTTATAGGAAGATATTTAACATTGAGAGCAAAGCTCCAGCGGAGCATAATATCCATTATGATGCGAGTATATTACGCTCCGCTGAAGCTTGATAAGATTTATTATTCTCCAAAAAATTGTTTGCTAAATTCAGTACGAAAAACTTCGTCTCCAACTTCTAGTCTTTGTTTGTACATTGCTTTTGCATCTTCTCCGGCAACGTATCTTAATTGTTTTTTTCCGTCGGTTGCGGCTTCGTAAACTACGTCGGCAATTTGTTCTGCTGTTGACGCCATTTCAAACATCGTGTCAACATTGGCAAACAATTTATTTGACAATGTTTCATATTCAGGCTGAATTCCTGTGTCTAGCGAACCGTGTAAAAATTCGGTTTTAATGCCGCCTGGAGAAACTGTTTTAATGTTTATCCCAAATTGATTTAGTTCGAAAGCCATGCTTTCGCTCCAGCCTTCAAGTCCCCATTTTGTGGCGTGATAGATTGAGCTTAAAGGAAAAGCGATTAGACCGCCAATTGAAGTTGTAGAAATAAACAAACCACTTTTTCTTTCTCTGAAATACGGAATAAAAGCATTTGTAACGCGTATTACTCCTAATAAATTAGTGTTTAGCTGTTTTGTAATTTGATCATCTGTAAGACTTTCCAAAGGGCCAATCAAGCCATAGCCAGCATTGTTGAAAACAATATCTATATCGCTTAATTCTAATGCTTTTTTTACGGTGCTTTGAATCTGCTCATAATTGGTAACGTCTAATGGTAAAAGCGTTACGTTTTTTAATTGAGAAAGTTCGGTTTCCTTCTCTGGAGTTCTCATGGTTGCGATTACATTCCATCCTTTTTCGTGGAATAATTTTGCTGTTGCTTTTCCTAAACCTGATGATGCCCCTGTGATAAAAATTGTTTTCATGATTATTGTTTTTTTAATTGTTATAATTTGATGAAGCAAAGTTCAGGATACATCAGAGCTTAAAAGTGTTCATTTTGGAGCAATGAGTGTTCAAAATGAATAATCGAAGTTTTTTGATTAAAAAACTTTGAGCGTAATTGTTTTAAACACATAGAAACATAGTTTTTCTTGGTCTAAAGGCGTTTCGCTTATTTTAAATACACGTAGCTATGTGTGAAAATCTAGATTTTTTTTCAAACTTCTTTTTACAAGATCGAGATCTATATTTCTATGTGTTTAAAATTTTAAGAGTTGCATTTGACAGGCTTTATTTAACGCATTTGTTAACAACTTTCGCTTCGTTATTTCTCTAAAAAAAGCGTAAATTTGAATTCTTTCCATTTTTCATTTCGTATTTTGTTATGTTTCATGTTGTCAGTGTTTTGCAATATGGAAGACTTGAGATTTGGAGTTTCAAAATTTGACTTTTTAGAATTCTATGTATTTAATATTCGATACCGAAACAACCGGATTACCAAAACGCTGGGATGCCCCAATTACTGATTCTGATAACTGGCCTAGATGTATACAGATTGCTTGGCAGCTTCATGACGAAATGGGACAGCTTATTGAGCATCAGGATTATTTGGTAAAACCTGAAGGATTTAATATTCCGTACGATGCTGAGCGTATTCACGGAATTTCTACTGAATTGGCTGAGGCCGATGGAATCACTTTGGCCGAAGTTTTAGAGAAATTTAATATTGTTTTAGGAAAAACTAAGTTTATCGTAGGTCAGAATTTAGGTTTTGACGTTAATATTATGGGAGCCGAATTCCATAGAATGGGAGTAGATTCTACTATGGCTTCCATTCCTGTTCTGGATACTTGTACCGAAGTTACTGCTTCATTATTACAGCTTCCTGGGGGACGTGGAGGAAAATTTAAACTTCCAACCTTAACAGAATTACACAGCTACCTTTTCGATCAGCCTTTCGCGGAAGCGCACAACGCAACTGCCGACGTTGAGGCAACTACGCGCTGTTTCTTGGAATTGGTTAGAAGAGAGGTTTTTACCAAAGAAGAACTGGATGTTCCGAAGGAGTATTTCAAAGATTTTCAAGAAAGAAATCCACAGCCATTTCAGCTTATTGGTTTAAAACACATCAACTTAAAAGCAGCTTCTGATAAAATCAGAGAACAGCTTAAGGCTTTAGCCGGAGAAGGTCAGCAGACTGTAGTTTCAGAAGAAGATAAAGCTGATTTTAAGGCTGCAAAATTTGCACATTTACACAATCATACACAGTTTTCGGTTCTTCAATCTACAATCGGAATTGGAAATATCGTTGCCGCTGCCGCGAAAAACGGAATGCCGGCCGTAGCCATGACCGATACTGGAAACATGATGGGAGCGTTTCATTTTGTGAGTGCTGTTATGAATCACAACAAAGCGGCTTCTGGAAAAAACAAAGCTTTAGTAGAAGCAGGAGAAGAGCCAACCGAAACAGAGGTTAAACCTATTGTAGGTTGTGAATTTAATATCTGTGAAAACCATTTGGATAAAAGTAAAAAAGACAACGGTTACCAAGTTGTTTTATTGGCTAAAAACAAAACAGGATATCACAACTTAGCCAAAATGGCTTCGATTGCCTATACGGATGGTTTTTATTATGTTCCCAGAATTGACAGAAAGATTGTGGAACAATACAAAGGCGATATCATGGTTTTGTCTGGGAATTTATACGGAGAAATTCCGAGTAAAATCTTGAATATTGGTGAAAACCAAGCTGAGGAAGCTTTAATTTGGTGGAAAGAACAATTTGGCGAAGATTTCTATCTGGAAGTCATGCGCCATAATCAGGAAGATGAAAACCGTGTTAATAAAACTCTGATTGAGTTCTCTCAAAAACACAATGTAAAGCTCATTGCTACCAACAATACCTATTATTTAAATAAAGAGGATGCCAATGCACACGACATTTTATTGTGTGTAAAAGACGGTGAAAAGCAAGCCACACCAATTGGTCGTGGTCGTGGTTATCGTTACGGACTTCCAAATCAGGAATACTATTTCAAGTCCGAAGAAGAGATGAAAAAGCTCTTTGCCGATCTTCCTGAAGCGATTATAAACATTCAGGAAATTGTAGATAAGGTAGAAGTATATTCACTTTATCGAGATGTACTACTTCCAAAATTTGATATTCCAGAAGAATTTGTTGATCCGGAAGACGAGAAAGACAATGGCGTTCGCGGTGAAAATGCTTATTTACGTCACCTTACAATGGAAGGTGCGAAAAGAAGATATGGAGAAATTACTGAATCAATTCAGGAACGTCTGGATTTTGAATTATTGACGATTTCGAATTCAGGATATCCAGGTTATTTCTTGATTGTACAGGATTTCATTGCCGAAGCTAGAAAAATGGACGTTTCGGTGGGGCCAGGACGTGGTTCTGCAGCCGGCTCTGCGGTTGCTTACTGTCTCGGAATTACCAATATTGACCCAATTAAATACGACTTGCTTTTTGAGCGTTTCCTAAATCCTGACCGTGTATCGATGCCCGATATTGATATTGACTTTGATGACGAGGGTCGTGGACGTGTAATGGAATACGTAATCAACAAATACGGTCAAAAACAGGTGGCGCAGATTATCACGTATGGTAAAATGGCGACCAAATCGGCGATTCGTGATACGGCTCGTGTACTGGATTTACCTTTATTTGAAGCCGATAGAATTGCAAAACTGATTCCGGGGATGATGCCGTCAAAATGGAATTTGGCGCGTTTTATCTCGGAAAGTGAAGATGAAGTTAAAAAAGCACTTCGTTCTGACGAATTTGATAATGTAAAAGAATTAATCGCGATTGCCAATGAAGATGATTTGGCAGGAGAAACCATTCAGCAGGCAAAAATCCTTGAAGGATCGATGCGTAACACGGGAATTCACGCCTGCGGGGTAATTATTACGCCGTCGGATATTACGAATTACGTTCCGGTTACCACCGCAAAAGATTCGGATTTATATGTAACACAGTTTGACAACTCGGTTGCAGAAAGTGCTGGATTGCTGAAAATGGACTTCTTGGGTCTGAAGACCCTGACGCTGATAAAAGATACCGTAAAACTGGTAAAATACAGAACAGGAATTGAACTCAATCCAGATACTTTCCCCATTGATGACGAAGAAACCTATGCGCTTTTCCAAAGAGGTGAAACCGTTGGAATCTTCCAATACGAGTCGCCTGGGATGCAGAAATACATGAAAGATCTGAAACCAACGGTTTTCGGGGATTTAATTGCCATGAATGCCTTGTATCGTCCGGGACCTTTAGAGTATATCCCGTCTTTCGTTCGAAGAAAAAATGGAGATGAGGAAATTAAATACGATTTGGATGCCTGTGCCGAATATTTATCAGAAACCTACGGAATTACAGTTTACCAAGAGCAGGTAATGCTTTTGTCTCAGTCTTTGGCAGGTTTTACAAAGGGTGAGGCCGACGTCTTGCGTAAAGCGATGGGTAAGAAACAAAAAGACGTACTAGATAAAATGAAGCCGAAGTTTGTTGAACAAGCGGCAGCAAAAGGACACGATGCTAAAATTCTAGAGAAGATTTGGAAAGATTGGGAAGCTTTTGCGAGTTACGCCTTCAACAAATCGCACTCGACCTGTTATGCTTGGATTGCGTATCAAACCGCTTATTTAAAAGCACATTATCCTGCAGAATATATGGCGGCCGTACTTTCGAACAACATGAACGATATCAAACAGGTTTCGTTCTTTATGGAAGAATGTAAACGTATGGGATTGCAGGTTTTAGGACCATGTGTAAATGAATCATACTATAAATTTACCGTAAACGATGATTATGCGGTTCGTTTTGGAATGGGAGCTATTAAAGGAGTAGGAGCAGGAGCTGTAGAAACCATTGTAGAAAATCGAAAAGACGGAAGATATAAATCGATTTTTGATTTAGCAAAGCGAATTGACCTTCGTGCAGCCAACAAAAAAGCGATTGAGAATTTAGCATTGGCAGGAGGTTTTGATTCTTTTGAAGGAACAACAAGAGCACAATATTTTCACGATGATGGCGACGGAATTACTTTCTACGAAAAAGCAATGCGTTACGGATCGAAATTTCAAGAAAATGAAAATTCATCTCAAGTAAGTTTGTTCGGAGAAACCAGCGAAGTTCAAATTGCAGAACCTGTTGTTCCTCCATGTGAAGATTGGAGCACAATGGAAAAACTGGCAAAGGAAAAAGAAGTTGTTGGAATTTATATTTCAGGGCATCCGCTTGATGATTTTAGATTTGAAATGAAATATTTCTGTAATGCCCGATTAGAAGCGCTGAAAAATATGAACGATTATGTTGGTAAGAACCTGACTGTTGCAGGAATTATCAATAACGTCCAGCATCGCGTGGCCAAAAACGGAAAAGGCTGGGCAGCTTTTAATTTAGAAGGATATGATGAAAGTTTTGAGTTCAAGATTTTTGGTGAGGAATATTTAAAATTCCGCCATTTCTTAATTCAGAACAACTTTGCATTCATGAAAATTCTAATTAAAGAAGGCTGGGTAAATCATGAAACCGGTAAAAAATCAGATCCAAGAATGCAGTTTGTTGAGGTAAAACAATTGCAGGATATATTGGAGACTTTAGCCAAAAAACTGATTTTATTGTTGAATATTAAAGATTTACATCCTGATTTTATCCACAAACTAAACCATCTTTTTAATGAAAATAAAGGAGATAATTCGGTAACCTTTGAAATCATGGAACTAGAAAACATAAAACGCTTGATTGAAGTAGAAACAACAAGTGAATTTGAAGATAATGAAGATGCCGTTTTTGAAGATGAAAATGATGATGTAGAAACTGCCGCAGGTGAAGCCAAAATGCAGGAGGTGAAAGAGGTTGAAGAAGTCAAAGTAGTGACCAAATTAACCATGCCAAGTCGTAGGTTAAAAGTTAAGATTTCAGCCGAATTACTGGCAGAATTAGAGAAAATGCAGATTAATTTTAAATTGAACTAAAAAATTAACAGTTAAAATTTAAACGTATGTTAATTTTTTATGTTAAAAATATGCATGCATAATACTTTTTTAGTAATATTGTCGGAAATTACAACGTTTTCGTTGAATGTCTAACAAGGCAAATTATAGGAATATGTTAAATTGTCCTAAGTTTGTATAAATCAATTAAATCAGAATTATGAAAAAGAACCTATTTTTATTAGGATTATTAGTTTGCTCTATGACCGCCATGGCGCAGACAGGAAGTGCGGACAAACCAGAAAGCTGGTATTTTAAATTGGGTGGATCATATTTCAACCAAACTGCATCAACTGAATTTCCAGAAGTAGGAGGTCAGGCACCAAATAGAGATGTTTATTCAGGAACATTATCAAATAATAAACTAGTTTCAAGAGAAAGTATTACGGGGTCTTTTGGACAAGGTTTTAGAAGTGGAATTACGGCAGGATATCGTTTTTCTACACGTTTAGGAGTAGAGCTATCTGCAAACTATTATATCAGCAATAGTAAAACTATGGCTCAAACTACTAATAGACTTTATTCTTATGATCCAGCTACTACTGTTGCTACATATATTAGTTTTGAGGCAAACGGGCAGATTAAAGCTTTTGATGTAGCTCCTGCAATTGTAATGTTTTTAGGTGAAGCGCATGGTTTTGAACCATATACTAAAGTTGGAGTTATTGTACCAATTCACGGTACATTAGATATTAAAACAGATAGAGAGCTTTTGTCTTATGTAGGTACTAATCAAGTAGCAAAAAATAATATCTATTCGAAAGATGTTGTAAAACCAAATCCAACAATTGGATTCATGGCATCTTTAGGTACATCTTATAAATTAGGAAAACACATTTCTGCTTTTGCTGAATTAGAGTATCGTAATTTTACTGTACATGGTAAAACTAAAGAAACTACTGAATATACTGTGAATGGTCAAGATGCTTTGGCAACAAGAAATACATCTCAAAGATATACAGTATATCATGATAAATTAAATTCAAATTCTAATAATGCTTTATTTAACCCAAATACAGCAACTACAAACGATACAACAGATACAACTAGACCTAATGACAAAATGGACGAATTAAGTTCTTATGTTGGAATCTCTGGTTTAGGATTAACTGTAGGTTTAAAATACAGCCTATAATTTCCAAGTTTTTTATAGTTTACAAAAGAGGATATTCGAAAGAATATCCTCTTTTTTATTTGAATTGCCTCCTGCTTTATCTGGAGGTTGAGAAAATGGATTAAAATGAAAGGCTTTAGCCAAACTACCAGTTTGGCTAAAGCCTTAAAATTCTTTGAAAAAATTCCTCCAGCTAAAGCAGGAAGCAATTCAAATTAGAACATAATAATTATCTCGAAGTTTCTCTAAATTCCTTCAAAACCTGATCAATAACCCAGGTTGTTCTTGCACCAGAAACTCCTTTTGATGGAGAAGCGCCTTCATTACCCAAAAGTTCAGCAATAACAGTTTCTATAAACGGCTGCTGAATATGTAGCGGATTTTCTATCGTAATACTTTCTTTTTCTCCATTTGCATATTGAATGTGAATTGGATCATTTCCGAAAGTAGAAAAAGAGATTTTTCCTTTATCACCGACAATTTCGGTATTGTCGTAACGTTCGAAACTGGCAAAATTCCAAATTCCAGATCCGTGAATTCCGTTTTCAAATAAAAACGACATCGAAACTGCATCTTCTGCAGGATAAGCTAGTAATTGAGAAGTTGCATGCCCGCGGACAGATTTTATGGCACCTAAAACAAAATCCAAGAAATCAAGAGTATGACAAGCCAAATCCACAAAAATTCCTCCACCTGAAATATGTGGCAAAACAGTCCACGGAAGATTGATTTCATCATCGTAGCGTTTCTCAAACGGATGGTATAAAACACAATTTACGTGTCTAATAGTTCCTAATTTTCCTTGATCGATTATTTCTTTAATTTTTAAAAAACGAGGCAGACCTCTTCTGTAATATGCCACAAATAGAGGTACATTATGTTCTTTGCAGGCACTGATCATTTCGTTACATTCTTCAAATGTCAAAGCCATTGGTTTTTCAACGTAAACCGGTTTTCTGGCTTTGGCGCATAAAATGGTGTATTCTTTATGAGAAGATGGAGGAGTGGCAATATAAACAGCATCTACTTCTGGATCGTTTATTAAATCTTCAGCATTTGAATACCATTTCGGAACGTTGTGACGTTTTGCGTAATCTTCAGCAAGAGCTGCATCTCTTCGCATGACGGCAACTAAAGCAGAGTTTGAAGCTTTCTGAAAAGCAGGTCCGCTTTTAACTTCGGTAACATTTCCGCAGCCAATAATTCCCCATTTTATAATTTCCATTCTTTAAGTTTTTAGTTTCTCAAATTTAGTATAAAAGCTTTGTATAAAAAAGGTAGCCACGAATTCTCGAATTTTATTTTAATCTATGAGTTTAAAAATGCTGTGGCTAATTGCTCG
Source organism: Flavobacterium endoglycinae (assembly GCF_017352115.1). Classification (NCBI taxonomy): domain Bacteria; kingdom Pseudomonadati; phylum Bacteroidota; class Flavobacteriia; order Flavobacteriales; family Flavobacteriaceae; genus Flavobacterium; species Flavobacterium endoglycinae. The sequence goes on along the minus strand of NZ_CP071448.1, from coordinate 2,176,892 downwards.
AATTTATTTCACGCAGATTTAAAAAGATTTAAGCAGATGCTCTCAGATTTTTAAATTAAATCAATTTAGATCTGCCTAAATCTGCCAGATCTGCGTGAAATAAAATAGCCACGATATTCAGAAAATAATTCGTGAATTCGTGGCTAATAAAAAAATTAAGCTTAAAGTTTTACTTTTTCGGCAAAGAAGTAAACCCCATATTGTAAAGTGTGAATGCTTGAATGTCTACATTCTCTTGAATGGTAGCCGCAACAGATTTTCCTGCTCCGTGTCCTGCTTTAACATCGATTCTAATTAAAACCGGATTGTTGCCTGTTTGTTTTTCTTGCAATTCAGATGCAAATTTGAAACTATGAGCTGGAACTACACGATCGTCATGATCTCCCGTCGTTACCATAGTAGCAGGATAATGAGTGCCTTGTTTTACGTTGTGAACCGGAGAATATCCTTTTAAATATTCGAACATTTCTTTGCTATCCTGAGCAGTTCCGTAGTCGAAAGCCCATCCTGCACCGGCTGTAAAAGCATTGTAACGAAGCATATCCATAACTCCAACAGCTGGTAAAGCTACTTTCATCAAATCTGGGCGTTGTGTCATTGTAGCACCAACTAATAAACCTCCATTAGATCCTCCGCGAATTGCTAAATAATCAGATGAGGTATATTTTTGGGTAATTAGATATTCTGCGGCAGCGATAAAATCATCAAATACATTTTGTTTTTGAAGTTTGGTTCCTGCATCGTGCCATTTTTTTCCGTATTCACCGCCACCTCTTAAGTTGGCAACAGCGTAAACGCCGCCGTTTTCCATCCAAACTGCATTTGCAATGCTGAAACTTGGTGTTAAACTAATATTGAATCCGCCGTAACCGTAAAGGATTGTTGGGTTTTTACCGTCTAATTTTGTTCCTTTTTTATACGTAATAATCATTGGAACTTTTGTGCCGTCTTTTGAAGTATAGAAAACTTGTTTAGACTCGTAATCTTCGCTTTTAAAATCTACTTTTGGTTTCTGATAAATTTCTGATTTACCTGATTTTGGTTCAAAAGAAAAGATAGTTCCTGGAGTGGTATAATTGGTAAAACTGTAGTATAGAATCTTTTCGTCTTTTTTACCGCCAAATCCGCTGGCAGTTCCTACAGCTGGAAGTTTGATTTCACGGATTAATTTTCCGTTATAATCATATTGAAGCACAAACGAAACGGCATCTTTTGTATAGTTTGCAAAAAAGTATCCAGCTCCAGTTGATGGATTGAGTACATTTTCGGTTTCTTTGATGAAATCTTTCCAGTTTTCTTGTTTTGGATTATTGGCATCAGCTAAAACTACACGTCCGTTAGGCGCTTTGTAATCTGTTTCGATAAATAATTTTGTTCCTTCATTTTCTATTATGGAATATGAATTATCAAAGTTGTCTATAATAGTAACAATCGGACTGTTTGGTTTAGTTAAATCTTTGATATATAATTCATTTCCGTAAGTAGAATTGGCAGCTGTAATAATTAAGAAATGATCATCCTCGGTAACATAACCGCTAACATATCTTCGTTTTTGATCGGCACCAAAAATGACTTTATCTTCTTTTTGAGAAGTTCCTAACTTATGGAAATACAATTTATGCTGATCTGTTTTGGCAGATAATTCACTTCCTTTTGGCTTTTCATAACTTGAATAGTAAAAACCTTCATTTTTATACCAAGAAATACCGCTGAATTTTACATCCACCAAAGTATCTTCTAAAACCTTTTTAGAAACGGCATCAATGATAATGACTTTTCTCCAGTCACTACCGCCTTCAGAGATAGAATAAGCCGCTTTGTTTCCGTCTTTCGAAAAATCCAATCCTCCAAGAGAAGTGGTTCCGTCTTTTGAGAATGTATTCGGATCTAGGAAAATTTCTTCTTTACCGTTCTGATCTTTTCTATAAACCACAGACTGATTTTGAAGTCCGTTGTTTTTATAATAATAGGTAAACTTTCCTTCTTTAAATGGAGCTCCGATTTTTTCGTAATTCCAAAGTTTTTCCATTCGCTTTTTTAATTCTTCACGAAACGGAATTTTATCTAAATAACCATAGGTCACTTCATTTTCAGCTTTTACCCAAGCAGCTGTTTCGGCAGATTTATCATCTTCTAGCCAACGGTACGGATCGCTTACTTTAGTATCAAAATAAACATCAACAGTTTCTCCTTTTTTAGTTTGAGGATATTGAATTTTACCTTGTCCAAATGAAATCCCTGCAGTTGTTATTGCCATTAATAAAAATGTTTTTTTCATAGTTAGTTTTATCTGTTGTAACAAAAATAATGCTTTTTGTGAGAATGGATAAGTTTTTAACCGCAAAGGGCGAAAGGAAAAAAGCGCAAAGTCCACAAAGTTTTTTATTTGCTTTGCGAACTTTGCGCTCATCTTAGCGTCTTTGCGGTTAAATTAAAAATCTTATAAATTGAAATTAACTCCCAAAACGATGTTTCTTCCAATATTCGGAATACCATCTGTTTTTAATCTTGAAAGGTGCGCAATGTATTTTTTATCAAATAAATTGTTTCCGTTTAAGTTAATGTCGAAAGCCGTTTTTCCTAATTTAACAGTTCCTCCAAAACCTAAATTTACCAAAGTATATCCTTTTGAAGCTGTTTCGAAACCGCTTACATTATCTTGGCTGAAAGTTGAAGAAACGTTTAAAGAAGCAAAACCTTCACTTAACCAGTTTTTGATATTGAATTCTGTTCTAAGTGTATTATTCCAGTTGTTTGCAGGAATCAAAGGAAGATAATCTTTGTTCTCTTTTTTACCGGTAACCGTTTCAAAACTCGTTTCAAAATGCAGCCAATCTAAAGGATGCGGGTGAAAATGTAAACCAACTTCACCACCGTATAATTGTGCATTATCTTGAACGTAAGCAAACACATCATTATCATCACGAGTTTCTCCAGTTGGCGAAGTATAAATGTAATTGTTTACGTGGTTGTAAAATCCGTTTACAAAAAACTCAAAATGGGTGTTTTTATATTCTAAATTTAAATCGGTTTGAACGTTTTGTTCGGTTTTCAAAGCGGCATTTCCAATTTCGTAACGATTTGTTCCTTCATGCACACCATTTGAAGTTAATTCGGCTAAGTTTGGCGCTCTAAATCCAGTTGCCACATTTAAACGAAGCGTAAATGGTTCTGCCAATTTGGTTTTGTAACCTAACGATGCATTAAAACTATCGAATGATCTGTCAAGAGGCAGAAAATATCCTTCTTCACCTTCAGTTCCGTGGGCGATAGAAGTAATATTTCGATTGTCGAAACGTAATCCAGCTTGAATAACGCTGTTGTCCCATTCGTAATTTGCAGTTCCAAAAACACCAAAATCATTCGTTGTAGCATCTGGAATTAAATATTCTTCACCAGAATTTTTATTGGTTTGGTGCATTCCTTGAACTCCTACAATAGTCTCAATTTTTCCGAATTTAGGAAAATGATATTTTGCATTGTAATTGAAAGTGTTCAATTTCATGTGTAAAGATGCTTCGTTGCTGTCTTCAAACTCGCTTCGGTCATTAGAAATATATCCTAAATCGACATCTAATTTTGAGTTTTCGAAGAAAATAACATTGTTTAAACTCAATAAATGATTGAAGATTCCTTGTCTTGGAAATTGTGTGTCCTTGCTTGACGATTGTTCAGCGATTCCTTCTTCTGGAATTCCAATATCCAATTTGTTGTAATTGTATCTTAAAACACTTGAAAAACTTGAATTGCTATATCCAATTCCGGTTTTAAAATCGGTTTCGTTGTAACGTGAATTGGTTACGCGGTCGCCGCCTGAAATTTTATAATCAGAATGGGTATTGTAGCTTCCTCTAGCTAAGAATTTCCAATTGTCAGTTGAGGTTTTTAATCCGATAGAAGAGTTGCTTCCTTCTGTATTGGTAAAATATTTTTGACTAAAATTGGCTTTAAAAGTACCGGCATCGGCAAATTTCTCAGGATTAAAGTATAAAACTCCTCCTAAAGCATCAGAACCATATAATAGCGATGCCGGACCTTTGATAACTTCAACACTTTCTATTCCAGCATCATTTAAACCTAAACCATGCTCGTCTCCAAACTGCTGATTTTCGATACGAACGCCTTGCGAATACACCAAAACACGATTGCCGCTAAGTCCTCGGATTACTGGTTTTCCAATCGAAGTTCCAGTTGAAATTTGAGAAACTCCCGGAATAGTGGCTAAACCTTCAATTAAAGTAGAGGTTCCTTTTTGTTGTAATGTTTTGATGCTTTCATGCTCAATTTTCATTACGTTCTGTGATTGGAGTTTGTTGAAAGGTGTAGAAACCACCACTTCATCCATTTCTAAAATAGATTCTTCAAGTATAATATCTAAAGTATTCTGTTTTAATAATTTCGCGATTGTTTTATTTTGATTGGCATAACCAACATAGGTAAAAGCAATACGTAAACTTCCGTTTGGAAGATTGTTTAATTCGTACTTTCCGTTTGCGTCAGTTGTAGTTCCTTTATGTAATTCAGGAGCATAAACAGAGACTCCAGGCAATGGATTATTTTGTGTATCAGTTACAGTTCCTGAAACTGAATTTTGAGCAGATACAATGCTCGAGATCCCTAAAATAAGGGCTAATATGAATTTTTTCATTTGGATGATGCTATAGTTAATTGTTTTTCCTTCAACAAAATTGAAACATACAGCAAAGTATTCTGATCCTGATTTTTAAAATAGGATTAGGAAACTCAACGTAGTTTTGAATTTAAATGAAAGAAAGATTTTTTTGATGGTGGAGTTTAAGCAACTACAGCAGGAGGTCCTCGTAATAAATACGGGGTTTTTGAAATTGAAAAAATCTTTTCAGTCAGCGGAAAGAAATAAGGAATATCGCTGTTGAAATAATAAAACTGAAAAGAAAAGCTCTGTGGAACAGTGAATGATTCAAAAGCAAAATTACAAACAAAACAAACGTCGTAATTATGGTGCTGGTGTGTTATTTCGCCGCTTGGGTCGTTGTAACTATGATGACACTGCTTTTCGGAAAGCTGTTTTACAATATGCTCATAACTGTGTATCGACTGAAACAATATTGAGAACAATACTGTTACAGCAAAAGAGAAACTTAATATGAGCTGTTTTTTCTTCATCGTAGCAACAAAGGTATAAAAGATCATACAAATACGGATTGATTTTTTGCTTTCAGCTGCGTATTATTTGAAAAAAGTTCAGTAAACCCTTTTATTCGTCATCAAAAACAGAATATTTTGTTTAGAATCGCATCCTGAACTGGCATTATATTATATTTGTAAGTGAAATAAAACTAATCTTAAAAACGTTTCAATATTTAATTCTGTTTTAAAATCTAAAAAATATATGCGATCACTGTTTAGCTGTTTGTTTTTAATCTTGTTTTTCAATGTTTTTGCGCAGGAAAGTGCTAAACCAGAAATAAAACCTATAGTTAAAATAGATTCTTTGTACAGAGAAGACCAGTTTTATTTTTCGGTAACCTATAACATGTTTACAGATCTTCCAGATAAATTCAAACAAAATAAATTTTCACTAGGACTCTCTGGAGGTTTTCTGCGCGATATGCCTATTAACAAATCGAGAACAATTGCTATTGCAGCAGGTTTAGGATTGAGTTATCAAAATTATTATCAAAACCTTACAATTTCTAAAGATCCGGCAGGAGCACCTGTTTATGCCGTTAATAATTACGGAGAATTTGTTTCTAACCGATACCGACAATATTCTGTAGAACTTCCAATAGAATTTAGATGGCGTAATTCCACTTTTGAAAGTTATAAATTCTGGCGTGTTTATTTAGGAATGAAATTCAGTTATGCCTTTTCAAACACATCACTTTTAGATGATGGCGAAAATAAATACAGAATCAATAATAATCCAGACATTAATAAATTTCAATACGGACCTTATCTTTCGGCAGGGTATAACACTTGGAATATTTATGTGTATTATGGTTTAAATCCGTTGTTTGATTCTTCCACTACTTTATTAACAGGAGAAAAACTGAATTTAAAAACCTTAAATGCAGGTTTGATCTTCTACATCTTATAACCACAGGTATAAAAATAATACCTGAGGCAGAACACCAATTAATAATCCTGCTACGAGTTCTTTTGGTGTATGTGCTTCCATCTCGAGTCGTGATGAAGCCACAACTCCAGTCATTAAAATTAAAAAAGCGGACCAATACGGATTCTGCATTTGAAGATGCAGATTTAATCCCGCAGCAAATACCATAAAACCGCTTATGGCAGCCACATGCAGACTTGCTTTAATTTTGAATAATGACAATACCAATGCCGCAATGGTGGTAAACAAAGCGCCTAGAAAAAAGAAATGCAGTTCGGGATAACGAACAATTACAATACTTCTTTTTACCAGTAAAATATATAAAAAACACTGCAGTATAAGCGGAACCCTTCTTTGAGAATTCTCAGGAAGCATCATCGATTTTACATGTCCGGTAGAACGCAATAGCATAAAAAATAATATTGGGACAATAATGGTAATGACCAAAATTTGAAAAAGGACAAAATATTTTTCCTGCGTTGTAAAAATATCATCTTTACAATACAAGTAAAACAATGTGGCATACATCGATATAAAAATCGGATGAAATATATAGGAGAATAAAACTAGGATTTTTTTCAAAACGTAATTTTTGTGGTATTAAACAAATATAATCAAATAATGTTTTTGTTAGCAATTACAAGAATTTCTATGACTAAACATCTTTCTAACTTAAAAATAAATTAGCGAAAAATTGAGAGATTCGTGGCAAACCTTTTTTTAAATTTGACAAAAAGAAATTTCAAAATGAGCATAAACCTAAAAAACCTGATTTCAGTTTTTAATGCTGAATGGACAGGTTCTGATACTGACACTTTTATCGATCACGTTTCGATCGACAGCCGTTCTTTACAAAACGGGTCGCAAACCTTGTTTATTGCCCTTTCTGGTGTTAATAACGATGCTCATTTATACATTTCAGAACTTATAGAAAAAGGAGTTCAGAACTTTGTGGTGCAATATATTCCCGAAAATGTAAAGGGAAAAGCCAACTTTTTAGTAGTTAAAAATACGCTGAAAGCACTTCAGGAATTAGCAGCCTATTATCGTGATTTATTCGATATTCCAGTCATTGGTTTAACGGGAAGTAACGGAAAAACAATTGTAAAAGAATGGCTTAATTTTTTGCTGAGTCCCGATTATAACATCATTCGAAGCCCGAAAAGTTACAATTCGCAAGTTGGAGTTCCATTATCAGTTATTGCGATAAACGAAAAACACAATTTAGGAATTTTCGAAGCCGGAATCTCAACGGTTAATGAAATGGTGAATCTTGAAAAAATCATCAAACCCAGCATTGGTGTTTTAACTAGTATTGGTTCTGCTCACGATGAAGGATTCGAAAATGCTGAACAAAAAATCAAAGAGAAATTACAGCTTTTCAAAAAATCAAAAGTTATTGTGTACCAAAAAAATAAATTGGTAGATCAATGTCTGGCAGATTTTTGTGCCGAATATCCCCTTCCAGAAAGAACACTTTTTTCATGGAGTTTTACAGATGATTTAGCTTCTGTTTATATTCTGAAAAAAGAAACCCAAGACGATATTACGACTATTCAATATCAATATAATGACGAAATATTCAATTTAGAAATTCCGTTCAGCGATTCGGCTTCCATAGAAAATACGATTTCTTGTCTGTTGGTCTTATTGTATTTCAAATACGATTTTGAAGTTATTCAAAGCCGTGTGAAACTACTATATCCAGTTGAAATGCGTTTGGAAGTTAAAAACGGAATTCACAATTGCAGTCTTATAGACGATAGTTATAGTTCTGATTTCCAATCTTTAAAAATTGCTTTGGACTTTCTGGAAAGCCAGAAAAAGAATGCTTCAAAAACCGTGATTCTATCGGATATTTTTCAAAGCGGATTTTCGAATGAAGAATTGTATTCAAAAGTTTCCCAGTTAATTTCAGACAATAAAATTCATCGTGTAATTGGAATTGGCCCTACGATTTCTTCTTTCAAAGATAAATTTGCTAACAGTACTATGTTTCAAAATACAGCCGATTTTATCAATGAAATAGAAAGGTTTGATTTTAATAATGAAACCATTTTGATAAAAGGAGCAAGATCTTTTCAGTTTGAAGAAATTGTATCGCTTCTAGAAGAGAAAACACACGAAACCGTTTTGGAAATTAACTTAGATGCCATAACTCATAACTTCAATTATTTCAAATCAAAGCTGAAACCAGACGTTAAAATGATGGTTATGGTAAAAGCATTTGGTTATGGTAATGGCGGACTTGAAATTGCTAAATTACTCGAACATCATAAAGTAAATTATTTAGGTGTGGCTTTCGCCGATGAAGGAATTTCATTGAAAAATGGCGGTATCAAACTGCCTATAATGGTTTTAAATCCTGAATCGACCAGTTTTCCTTCAATTATTCAATATCAGTTAGAACCTGAAATTTACAGCTTAAAAGGATTGAATGCTTTTTTGAAGATTGCCAGAGAAAAGAACTTAAAAGACTATCCAATACATATTAAAATGGACACTGGAATGCATCGTTTAGGTTTTGAAAACAATACAATCGATGAATTGATTGCAACTTTAAAAGGAAATTCAACCGTTCGTGTACAAAGCATTTTATCGCATTTGGCAACAAGTGATGATCCGCAGTACTTTGATTTTGTGAGACAGCAGATTGCGTTGTTTGAAAAACTGTCTTCAAAATTAATGACAGAATTAAACATAAACCCAATCCGACATACTTTAAATACCTCTGGAATCAGTAATTTTCCAGATGCACAATATAATATGGTACGTTTAGGAATTGGTTTATATGGAGTTTCCAACGATCCAGCAGAACAGAAATATTTGGAAAATGTTGGAACTTTAAAATCGATTATTTCGCAGGTTCGAACTATTCCTGCCGGCGACAGCGTAGGTTACGGACGTCGTTTTATGGCCGATAGAGAAACCAAAATCGCAACCATTCCTATTGGTTATGCCGACGGAATTGCAAGACTATGGGGAAATGAAGTTGGGTATGTGACGATTAAAAATCAAAAAGCCAAAATTGTAGGAAGCGTCTGCATGGATATGTTAATGGTAAACGTAAGCCATATCGATTGCAAAGAAGGCGATTCGGTGATTATTTTTGGCGAAAGCCCAACTGTTATCGAAATGGCAGCGGCGTTAAAAACCATTCCGTATGAAATTATGACCAGTATTTCGCAAAGAGTAAAGCGCGTATTTTTCCGATAGCGTTAAGAATTTTCAATTAATTTGCGTATTTTCGATATTCATTTAATGTTAAACTAAACAAATCAGATATGGGATTTTTTTCAGAATTTAAGGCATTTGCAATGAAAGGCAATGTAGTTGACCTTGCCGTTGCTGTAATTATTGGAGCTGCTTTTGGTAAAATTGTAAGTTCATTCATTGAAGACGTAATTACACCTTTGGTATTAAAACCCGCTCTAGAAGCAGCACATTTAGAAAAAATTCAAGATCTTACGGCTTTTGGAGGCGTAAAATACGGAATGTTTCTTTCGGCGGTAATTAACTTTATAATTGTAGCATTTGTTTTGTTCTTAATTATTAAAGGGATAAGTAATCTTAAAAAGAAAGAAGAACCAGCTCCGAATCAGCCTGCAGCTCCAACTCAGGAAGAACTGCTTACACAAATTAGAGATCTTTTGAAAAATAAAAATATATAATACCGCTACACTATGTCTAACTTAACCGCCTTCTAAAGAGGCGGTTTTTTTTGGTTTATAGATAATTTTTGTAGGAAAAGTAATATTTTTGCAAAAAAATAATCTATAATTTTGATTAATAATGAAAGTGGAATTAATACCTGTAATTGAAATTTTTAATAGTAATGAAAATATAAAACTCCCTGATTTAGGACCTTCTTGGAAATACAAGGACGAATGGGAAACTTATCATTATTTATGTAATAAAGCGGATGGTTTTTCTGAGAAGCTTAAATCCTATACTAAAGGCTCTTGGCTGTATAAAGTGGATGAAATATCAGACGAAGATTTACTGTTGCTTATTTATAAAGAAATTGAAACGCAACAAACAGAAGAAAATAATGGAATAGAAGATTTAGCTTGCTCTTTTAGTGGAGGTTATGTTTTACGACTTGATGATGTTGATGTTTATTTTCCTCAATGTTGTGGCTGCTTAGCCGATATAAAAGAATGGGAAGGTTTGATATTAGGAAAAACAAATAGTTTTTATCCAGGTCATCCTTTTCCGCGGGTAACCGAGAACGAGAATAAAATTCGTTTTGATTTTATTGACATTGAAATAAGAGAAAGTTTTGCTCCCCCAGTTCCTGTAAATATAGTTGAAATTGAAAAAATAGATTTAAAATTAGCAATTGCCGAGGCAAACAAAATCTTACAGATATTTGCAGACCAACTTATAAAAATTAATGAAAAGGAGAACCTCAGTATCTCAAATATTGATAGAAGGCTTATATGGGCAGATGAAGAGTTTGACTAATATACAGAAATCCCAAGTGATTTTAATATTTTCAAAATTTGTTTAAATTATAACATTTTGTTATTTTTTGTGAATCACCTTGCAGAGACTTTTATTATACTTACTTTTGCGTTACAAATTTGATTAATTGATTATTTAAAAATATAAAAATGAGAATTGCAGTTGTAGGTGCTACCGGAATGGTTGGCGAAGTAATGCTTAAAGTTTTAGCAGAAAGAAATTTTCCTGTTACAGAATTAATTCCTGTTGCATCAGAAAGATCAGTGGGAAAAGAAATCGAATACAAAGGAACCAAATATAAAGTAGTAGGTTTACAGACAGCTGTTGATATGAAAGCTGATATCGCTGTTTTTTCTGCAGGAGGAGATACTTCATTAGAATGGGCTCCAAAATTTGCTGCTGCCGGAACGACTGTAATTGACAACTCATCTGCGTGGAGAATGGATCCAACTAAAAAATTAGTAGTTCCAGAAATCAATGCTGACGTTTTAACTAAAGAAGATAAAATTATTGCAAACCCAAACTGTTCTACTATTCAAATGGTTTTGGCTTTGTCACCTTTACATAAAAAATACAACATTAAAAGAATCATCGTTTCTACGTACCAATCTATTACAGGAACTGGTGTAAAAGCGGTTAAACAATTAGAAAACGAGTACGCAGGAGTTCAAGGCGATATGGCTTACAAATATCCTATCCACAGAAATGCCATTCCACACTGCGACAGTTTTGAAGATAACGGATACACTAAAGAAGAAATGAAATTAGTGCGTGAAACTCAAAAAATTCTAGGTGATAATACAATCAGAGTTACAGCTACTGCAGTTCGCGTGCCAGTTGTAGGCGGACACAGTGAAGCGGTAAATGTTGAGTTTACAAACGATTTTGATGTAAATGAAGTTCGTGAAATTCTACACCATACTGATGGAGTAGTGGTGCAGGATAATTTAGATACATTTACATACCCAATGCCTTTGTACGCAGAAGGTAAAAATGATGTTTTTGTTGGAAGAATCCGTCGTGACGAAAGCCAGCCAAATACATTAAACATGTGGATTGTTGCCGATAACTTAAGAAAAGGTGCAGCAACAAACACGATCCAAATTGCTGAATACTTAATAAAGGCAGGTTTGGTTTAATCCGTTGAGATTAAAGAAAATTGTTATAAAGAAGGCCGTAATTACGATAAGTAGTTACGGCTTTTTTGAGTTTATAAATGTCTTATTGTTTTAGTATTTAGCTTTTTATGGGTTATCTGTGACTGTGGAATAAACTATTTTTGAAAAAAACACAAATTATGGACGCAAAAGAAATAAAAGAATTATTTAATAGAAATGGACTTTCTAAGTTTTGGAATATCGCAAAATCGAAAATTAAAAATGCAATAAATATTCATCTGCAGAAAGAAGATGAAAATAATCTTCATATTGGGCGATCAAAAATTGGTGGTTGTCCTGATTTACCAAAGGAAATAGAATGGTTTAAATCTAAAGAAAAATCAATGTCATTTTTAGCTCAAATAAATTTAGCGGAAATAAAATCCTTTGATTTAGATAATAAATTGCCTAACGAAGGTATTTTGTATTTTTTTTACGACTCAGAAGGAGAAGCTTGGGGATTTGACCCAAAAGACAAGGAATGTTCTAAAGTATACTTTTATAAAGGCAATTTGAAAAATCTTGAAAGAAAAAAAATACCCGAAGATTTAGAAGATTATCAGAGATTTTATAGCTGTAAATTAAAATTTCAAAGTGTAATTGGTTTTCCTAACTATTTCAGCGATTTAATGGAAGGATTAGAGTTGAATGATTATGAAAATGAAAGATATTTTGAAATCATGGATCAAATAAATGGAGAAGAACCAATTATTAATAAAATATTGGGACATTCCGACAATATTCAAGATGGAATGGAATTAGAATGTGAATTAGTAACCAATGGATTGTATTGTGGAGATCAATCAGGATACAATGACTCAAGAGCGAAAGCACTATCTAAAAATATTGATAAGTGGAATTTACTTTTTCAAATTGATAGTAATGAAGATCAATCAGGCATGATGTGGGGAGATGCGGGGCGCTTATATTTCTGGATAAAAGAAGAAGATTTGAAAGAAGAAAGATTTGAAAAAAACTGGTTAATCTTGCAATGTAGCTAAAAATCATTATGCAAATTGCTGAATACTTAAAAGGCAGAAAGAGAATTTGAGCCTTTTGACCCAAGTGGTTTAAGTGAGAACTAAAAAAAATCCAAATTCCTAAGTATTGGAATTTGGATTTTTTAAATAGTTGGATTTTTTTTTAGTATTCAGGAGCTAATTCCAGCTCTAAACCTTCTAAATCTTCAGTAATTGGTATCTGACAGCCTAAACGACTATTAGATTTAACATAAAATGCTTCCGACAGCATGGCTTCTTCATCGTCACCCATTTCTGGTAATGCAACATCATTTAAAACATAACACTGGCAGGAAGCGCACATTGCCATTCCTCCGCAGGTTCCTTCAACAGGAAGTTCGTATGCTTTGCATAACTCCATTATGTTCATTGCCATATCAGTTGGAGCTTGTAATTCGTGTATAACTCCTTCTCGATCTTTAATCTTGATTAATACATCCATTTTAATTATTGGAATTTTATTGGTAGGATTTTATAACGTGAAAAAATCCTGTATTTAATATTAACTCGTAGGTTTTGTGCTAAACGCGTATTCTTTTCTGTTACTTTCTTTAAGGCGCATTTTTACTCCTAAAACACTGTCGTTCTTTTCAAGAATAGTGACAACTGCTATTACAGAGTAATAATCTCTATCAGATTGAAAAATTAATGTTCCTTCGTAAGTAGAGTTTAAAACTCCCTGTTTGTCGGTAGTTACAGAAACCTTTCTTGGATTTAAAAACTGAGCAGAACTGTAAGTTGTTTTATTTGCGAATTTTCCTTTTCCTTCTACAAAATCGTACAAGAAATCATAATTTCCAATACTTAAGGTTCCAGGCGGGTCATTTGGATTAATCGAAAAGACAATTTTTCCAGAATACGTAAAATCTGACCATTCTTCAGACTCATTTACCCAAGCCTTGTCCACAACAACTGTTTTATTTTGCGCGTAACTCCCTGCTGCAACGAACAATAAAATAAATAGAGCGTAAAAATTCTTCATACATTTAAGATTTTTAGGGTTATGTCACAAATTTAAGTTAAAAATGTAACAAATAATGAACTAAAACTCTTAAAACTTTGTATTGTTTTTTATCAAATCCTCAAAAACACTATATAAAATTGGCTTTTAAATGAATTATTTTGATTTTAATCCATTAAAGGCCTACTATTCTTGTTAATTGAAAGACCGCGGTGTAAGAAACAAAAAGATTGTTTTTGTTACATTATATTCACCACAGTTTCAATTTGAGGTGCATATTTTTTAATAGTAGTTTCTACTCCAGCTTTTAATGTCATTTGATTTACACTGCAGCTAATGCAGGCTCCTTCAAGACGCACCTTAACATGTTTATCATCGTCGATGGAGATTAATGTAATATCTCCGCCATCAGATTTCAAGAAAGGCCTAATCTCGTCTAAGGCCAATAAAACATTATTTGTTAATTCTTCTGTTGTCATAATATTTAAAGTATCAATATTAAAGAAATGTGCTAATTAGAAAATTATTTTACAGTATCTAATTGACACATTATCTCAATTATCTAATTTTTCTTAACTGCAGAACAACCTGCCATTGTTGTAATTTTAATTGCTTCAGTAGCTGGAAGACTTTCATTTCTGCTTACTACTTCCTGCACTACATTTCGTGTAATTGCTTCAAAAACACCTTCGATTGGCGATGCAGTCTGCAATGCAGCAGGACGACCGTAGTCACCCGCTTCACGAATGGATTGTACGATTGGAACTTCACCTAAAAATGGCACATCTAAATCAGCAGCAAGGTTTTTTGCACCTTCTTGCCCAAAGATGTAATATTTGTTATTTGGCAATTCTTCTGGCGTAAAATAAGCCATGTTTTCAATAATTCCTAAAACTGGAACGTTAATATTGTCCTGCATAAACATAGAAACTCCTTTTTTAGCATCGGCAAGAGCAACTGCTTGAGGTGTACTTACTACAACCGCTCCAGTAATTGGAAGCGACTGCATGATAGAAAGGTGGATATCTCCTGTTCCTGGAGGTAAATCAAGAAGCATAAAGTCTAATTCGCCCCAGTCTGCATCAAAAATCATTTGGTTTAAGGCTTTAGCAGCCATTGGACCTCTCCAGATTACTGCTTGGCTTGGAGCTGTAAAAAATCCGATAGAAAGCATTTTGATTTCGTAGCTTTCAATTGGCTTCATTTTTGACTTTCCGTCAACTGTTGTCGAAACCGGCTTTTCGTTTTCAACATCAAACATAATAGGCATTGAAGGGCCGTAAACATCGGCATCTAAAACCCCAACTTTAAACCCCATTTTAGCCAATGTAACGGCAAGGTTTGCTGTAACAGTTGATTTTCCAACTCCTCCTTTTCCAGAAGCAACAGCAATAATATTTTTAATTCCTGGAATAGCGCGACCTTTAATTTCGGCTTTTTCAGGAGTTTCAACTTTAATATTTACTTTTACTTTTGCATCAGCCGATATCAATTCGTGGATTGTTTTTTTAATATCGTCTTCTGCTCTTTTTTTGATATGCATGGCTGGTGTATGCAATACTAAGTCAACTACAACTTCATCACCAAAAGTGAGAACGTTTGCAACGGCACCGCTTTCGACCATATTTTTTCCTTCTCCGGCTATAGTAATTGATTCTAAAGCTTTAAGAATTTCTTTTCTATCTAATTTCATTTTATTGTGCTATTATGTATGAATGAAATCAATTTGAAAATCCTATGTTAATTTAAACTGATTTCAGACTGCAAAGATAACAGATTAAGTTCGGATTTACCGACTTTTGAATTGTATTTATTGATATTGAGATTATTCAAAATGATGGATGTTTGTTTTTGAGGATTCCTTTGAAGAACATGCAATATAAACAGGTATGAAATTCGTACTCTAAAATGTAAGAATTCTCGATAATCTTGATTAAATTTGATTTGCCTTAAATCTAAGATTTCCAAATAGTTTTTGTTTAAAATTTAAACCTTAAAAATATGCGAAATTTTACTTTCTTATCTGTAATTATTGCTGGTTGTTTTTTAATGTTTTCCTTTAGCCCAGCTGCAAATGCTAAAAAGCTAAAAAACGATCTCACTGAATTTGAAAATGTGTACAAGATAAATGCTTTTTCTTTTGGCACGATCAGCGTGGCTGAAATAA
Organism: Flavobacterium endoglycinae; assembly: GCF_017352115.1. Lineage (NCBI taxonomy): Bacteria > Pseudomonadati > Bacteroidota > Flavobacteriia > Flavobacteriales > Flavobacteriaceae > Flavobacterium > Flavobacterium endoglycinae. The sequence continues at coordinate 2,161,024 of NZ_CP071448.1, read as the reverse complement.
ACAGCTTTTATAAAAAGTATCCTAAATTGAAAGTATACCAGAAAGATGTTGAAGAATTGTATAAAAAGAAGGACTACAACTTGATTTGGCACGATGATAAAAATGTCAGCGAATTTGGGGCACTATTGTATCATAAAGTGAATCTTTTAAACGATCAGGGAATAAAAGCCCAAATGCCTTATAAAGATTTGATTGATGATATTTTTAATGAAAACGTATCGAATAAACTTCCAAAATCAGAGACCGAACTTTTATTGTCGAACATGTATGTGTTTTACGCCAGTAACGTGTATTCAGGCGTTGATGCTCAGACTTTAAAAAAAATTGGCTGGTTTCTGCCTGCCAAAACTATTTCGTATGACAAAATTCTAGATTCGCTTATGGCAGATCCAGATCGATTGAATAAGGACGAAAATCTGTTGGTGGATCAATATTACAGACTTCAGAACGTATTAAAAAAATATCGAAGTTTTGAGAAAAAAGGTCTTTGGAAAAAAATCGAAATTGATGAAGCGAATTACAAAGAATTAAAACCTTTAGACAGCGGAAAAGTCGTTCAACAGATTAGGGAACGTTTATTTGTAGTGGGTGATTTAAAAGAAGATTCGAAAAGTCAATATTATGACCAAGAAATGATGGATGCCGTTTTGAAGTATAAAAAACGATATGGACTGAAACTGAATTATACTTTTACAAAAGAACAAATCGATCAAATGAATGAACCCATCAGCAATAGAATTAAAACGATTATGCTGAATATGGAAAGATGCCGATGGATTCCAACAGAACTTGCCAGCGCTAGAGAATACATAATGGTAAATATTCCTTCTTTCAGATTGGTGTATGTGAAAGACGGAAAATACGATTTAGTATCTGACGTATTCGTAGGAACACGAATGACCGAAACGGTTATTTTTAGCGGGAAAATCGACAGAATTGTATTCAGTCCTTACTGGTATGTGCCTGCCAGCATTATAAAAAATGAGCTGAAACTTAAAATGGCCGAGGATAAAAATTATTTGGCCGATCATAATATGGAATGGAATGGAGGTGCTGTAAGACAAAAACCAGGACCCAATAATTCGTTAGGATTAGTTAAATTCATGTTTCCTAATCCAAATGATATCTATTTGCATGATACTCCAGCGAAAAGTTTGTTTGACTTTGAAAAACGTATTTTTAGCCATGGCTGTATTAATGTAAGAGATGCCAAAAAGCTGGCGATGGAAATATTAAAAGACGATCCAGATTGGCCAGTTGATAAAATTAATAGCGCGATGAGCGGAGAAAAAGAAACACCTTGTATTCTTAAAAATAAAATTCCAATTTACATAGGATATTTTACTGCTTGGGTAAACGATGACGGAGAAATTGGTTTTTATCCAGATGTTTACGATCGTGATTCAAGTTTAGATAAACTGCTGTATTCTAATGATTCTGTAAGTATGAAATAAAACCAAATCCCCTTTAGATTCTCGTATCTAAAGGGGATTTTTATAAAAAAATGGTCTACAAGTTATTCGTATTTTAAATATTTCAATACATCTATTTTAGTTACCTGATAGGCTTTTGCCAAAACAATCAGCAAGGTCAGGATTAACAATGAAAGTAATGCCGCGCTAAACGGAACAACTGAAATATTGATTCTGAAAGCAAAATCTTCCAGCCATTTTTGTAATAAAATATAAGCTGGTACAATTCCTATTGCAAATCCCATTAAACAGAAAACAATGTATTGTTTTGATAATTCCTTCAGCAGGATATCGGTTTCTGCTCCTAATGTTTTACGAATTGCAATTTCTTTCAGTCTTCTTTCCATCGAAAATGATGCCAAAGCAAATAATCCAAACACGGCAATTATGATTACGACTAAATTTAGAATGAAAAACAGGTTTTTTTGATTTACTTGCTCCTCATAAGTTTTAGCAAATTTTTTATTAACAAATTCGTAATCAAAAGGATAATCTGAGTTTACGTTTTTCTCCCAGTATGATTTCAATTTTTCTAACGTTTCTGTTAAATTATTTGCAGAAACTTTTACCAGTACATCATTAAAATTATTCCACTTCAAAGTTTCAAGATTTATAAAAACCATTGGTGGTACTTTGTTCTGTAATCCTGTTATATTGAAATCTTTTACAACCCCAACAATTTTAAACTTTAAATTTCCTTTTTCATTCCCCCATCCTGAAGTGATGATAGTATTAATTGGATTTTTAAGATTAAGTGCTTTAACCAGTGTTTCGTTCATTAACATACTGCTTACGGTATCTGAGGCAAACTTTGGCGATAAATCACGTCCTTGAACAATTTTGATTTTCATCATATCAAGAAAGCCAAAATCCATTTCAACATTTCGGGGCTGTACGAAAATACCATTGTGTTTAAATCCAGAACTAGAATTGGTGCTTCCGCCAAAAGAACCCGCAAAAGTAGTTACATCTACAACACCAGGAATCTTTTTGATTTCTTCTTTATCAACTAAATATTGTTCGGTTCTTTTAGACCTGTCGGGTTTGTTGTACGGAATAGAAATCACCTGATCGCCGCTAAATCCCAAATCTTTGTTCATCATATAATCAACCTGAGAGTTAACAATCAAAGCTCCAATAATGAAAAAGGCCGCAATTCCAAACTGGAAGATTAGCATTGAATTTCGAATCCAGATACCGCTTTTACTTCTGGAGAAATTGCCTTTCAAAACTTTTAAAGTTTCAAAATTTGAGATATAAATGGCAGGGAATATACCCGCAAGAATGATTACTAATCCAAAAATCAAAATGAGCTGCAGGTAAAATTCGCCGCCATTCATAGTCAAAGTTTTTCGCAAAAATGTATTATAATATGGCAGAGAAAGTTCGACAATGGCAAGTGCAAACAAAATAGCAAGGGTAACAATAATAGCCGTTTCGAAAATAAACTGTACAATTATCTGGTTTTTTGAAGCACCCACAATTTTACGAACACCTACTTCTTTAGCGCGTTTTATAGCCGAAGCCGTTGCCAGATTGATATAATTTACAAGAGATAAAACCAAAATCAAAATCGATAATCCGGCCATAATGTAAAGCAGTTTTAAATTACCATATCCTTCTGGGAAATTAGCTCCTCCAGAACTCTTTGTGCCATACAAACGTGAATTTTTCAATTGGTCTAAAATAATCTCAATTTCACCATTTTCTTTAATGTATTGTTCAACAGTCTGACCGCTTTCTTTAGCATCTTTTACAGTTCTGTTTACATAATTTACGTGGTGCATTTTCTTTAAAACGGAAGCAACGTCAGCGCCTTTTTTAATTTTAATCATTAAACCATAATTAAAATTCCCCCAGCTGTTTAAATCGTTTTCTCTTTTTACACCGCTGAATACATAATTAGGTTCTATAGATGATGGTTTGATGAGATGATAAACGGCTTTTACAGTATACTCGTTGTTATTATATGAAATAGATTTGCCAATTGGGTCTTCATCTTTAAAAAGTAATTGTGCTTGTTCATCAGAAACGGCAACACTATTTTTCTCTTTCAGGATATTTTGTTTGGCACCTTTTATAATTTCAAAAGGGAAAAAATCAAAGAAATTCTCGTCAGAAACCATGATCTTTTTCACTAACATTTTTTGTTCGCGGTATTTGATTACCTCTTCGTCGTACCAAGTGTTCAGAAAACAAACTTTTTCGATTTCAGGAATAGTAGCTTTACAAGCTTCTCCAAACGGAATTGAACTTGTAGGCCAGATATCTCCGCTGCCAATTTTGTTCAGAACCAAATAAGAATTCTCTTTTTCAGGATTCCATTGATCATAAGAGTGTTCATTATTCCAGTACAAAATGGCAAAAATGATACTGGCAATCCCAATACTTAATCCTAAAACATTTAAAAACGAAAAAAGTTTGCTTTGCTTTAAATGATAAATAAATATTTTAAACCAGTTAAAAATCATGGTATGGGTTTTTATAGTTGTTGGTTATTTTTTAAAATGGTAAGACTTTTATATTTTATAAAAGAGTAAAAATTTTGCATACAAATTCTACCAGAATTACGAGTGCAGTAACAATAATTTTGATCATCTTTTGATTATTTAGCGTCCATAAAAACATCTACATTTCTCTGATTTAATTTTTCAGAGAATATAACTCCGTCTTTCATATGAATGGTTCTTTGCGAAAAAGAAGCATCATAATCAGAGTGGGTAACCATCAAAATCGTAGCACCTTTAGCATGTAAATCCGTTAAAAGTTCCATTACTTCGTTACCGTTTTTACTGTCAAGATTTCCTGTAGGCTCATCGGCTAAAATAATTTTAGGATCATTTACCAAAGCTCTTGCTACGGCAACTCTTTGCTGCTGACCTCCCGAAAGTTGCTGCGGAAAATGTTTTAAACGATGAGAAATATTTAATTTTTCGGCAATGGCCTCAATTTTTTGTTTTCTTTCAGAAGCTTTTACGTTGTTGTAAAGCAGCGGTAATTCGATATTATCATAAACCGAAAGTTCGTCGATCAAGTTAAAATTCTGGAAAATAAACCCGATGTTTTCTTTACGCACCTGTGCTCTTCCTTTTTCTTTTAAACCAATCATTTCCTGATCCAGAAGTTTGTAACTTCCGTCAGTAGCACTGTCCAAAAGACCAATGATATTTAATAAAGTTGATTTTCCGCATCCAGAAGGTCCCATGATAGTTAGGAAATCTCCTTTTTTGATTTCTAAATTAATACCGCTCAATGCAGCAGTTTCAACTTCTTCTGTTCTAAATACTTTGGTTAAGTTTTGTATTGTTATCATAGTTTTTAAAGATTAGTTATTATTACGTTTTTTGATTGATGATTGATTTTTTATAATTGTGAATTGTGAATTGTAAGTTGTGAATTGTGTATTAATGCTTACTGCGACTGTCAACTGAAACTGAAAACTGGGACTGAAAATCACTGAATAGAAAGCTCTTCAATATCTTTATAATCCGAATAAGATGAAATCACTACCGATTCTCCTTCTTTCAAACCTTCTAGAACTTCATAATACGATGGATTTTCTCGACCTAATTTTATGAAACGCTTTTCTCCTTTATTTCCTTTCACTACAAAGATCCATTTTCCGGCAGTTTCCTGACTGAAAATACCCTTTGGAAGTACTAAAATTTTGTTTTTCTCAGATAATACCAGTTTTACTCCAAAGCTTAAACCATCCTGCAGCGTAATATCTTCTTTAGAAGCAAAAGCCAGTTCGACAATAAAATGTCCGTTTTTAACTTCTGGAATTACTTTGGTTACAATTACCTCAAGTGTTTTTCCTTTAAATTCAACTTGGCCTTTTAAACCTTCGCGAATTTTTTCTAGATAAAACTCATCCACATTTGCAGCTAATTTATAACCTTGTTTAGAATCGATTTTTCCGATGCTTTCACCCGCTTGAAATGTTTTTCCTAAAACAGGTTCAAAAGAAGTCAATCGACCCGATGCTGGAGCTGTAATCAAGAAATTCTTTTTATTGTTTCTTAAAATATCAAGACTTTTTTCCATAGTTTGGATAGAATGGTTAATTTGTGAAATCTGAACCTGATTCGATTGTTTTTCTTTTTGAATGCTCTGCTGAATCGTTTTTCGACGCTCTTCTTGAAAACGAAGACTTTCTTTAAAAGTATTCCAGTCGTTTTTTGAAATCACATCTTTAGCAAACAATTTAGCGTTTACATCATACAATCTTTTAGCATCGTTATAATCATGTTCGATCAAAACCAAATCTTTGGTTAAATTCAATTCCTGATTTCTAATGTTTAATTTTCCAGTATTTAAATTGTTGATTTGTTCAATAATGGCAGTTTCCTGAGTCAGGTAATTCAATTCTGTGTTGGGGTTGTACAAACGAGCCAAAGATTGTCCTTTGGTAACCATAGCGCCATTTTCGACAAAAATCTCTTTTACAGATCCTCCTTCTGTAACATTTACCAGCATAACATTTAGAGGTTCGACTTTGGCTTGAAAAACAACAAAATCTTCAAAATATGCTTTTTCTACTTTTTGAATAGATAGTTCATCAGCTTTTACATTTAAAGTTCTTTTTGAATTAAAAGAAAAAAATACAATGACAGCCAAAACTAAAAAAACTCCAATTGCTATTGAGAGATATCTAAATTTTCTATTTTTACGAGGAATTACCTTGTCCATTTTTTAAATAATTTACTGATTACCAATAGGTAAATACTGTGCCACAAAATTTATTTTTTGTAAAGCACTGATTTTAAAGAGACTCTAAAAACAATCCAAAAAATGAGTGTTCGATAATGAACAGTTGACCGTTCAGAATCGAACAAAAAAATACAGCATGAGAAAAAAGCAGGCCCAAATATTAATTGTCGACGATCAGGAAGAAATCCTTTTTTCGGCAAAAATGATTCTCAAGAAACATTTCGAAACCATTTTTACAGCAAACAGTCCTAAAAATATTATTTCGGCATTGACCGAAAATGAAATCAATGTGGTTTTATTGGATATGAATTACAGAATTGGTTTTGAAGATGGGAGAGAAGGGATTCACTGGCTGAAAGAAATTAAAACGCTTTCGCCTAATACAATAGTTATTTTAATGACCGCTTTTGGTAAAATCGAAACGGCAGTTGAAGGAATTAAAATTGGTGCTTTTGATTATGTTTTGAAACCTTGGAATAACGAAAAACTACTGGAAACCATAGATAAGGCTGTCGCCGAAAGCAGGAAAAACAATAAAAAAACTGTGGTTGAAAATACCGAAAGAAGGTATTTTACAGGAACTTCACAAAAAATAAAACAAGCATACGCCATTGCCGAAAAAGTGGCTAAAACGGATGCAAATGTTTTGATTTTAGGTGAAAACGGAACCGGAAAATATGTTTTTGCCGAATTTATTCATCAGAATTCAGAAAGAAAAAATCAGCCTTTTGTACATGTTGATTTAGGTTCTTTAAGTGAAAATTTATTCGAAAGCGAACTTTTTGGCTACACAAAAGGAGCTTTTACCGATGCAAAAACCGATACTGCCGGAAGATTCGAAGCCGCGCAAAACGGAACGATTTTTTTAGATGAAATAGGAAATATTCCGCTTCATCTTCAATCGAAATTATTACATGTATTGCAGACTAAAACGGTGACACGTTTGGGCGAAAGCAAAGCTAGACCTTTGAATGTCAGAATCGTTTCGGCAACTAATAATGACATTAAAGCAGAGGTAAAAAACAAAACTTTTAGAGAAGATTTACTGTATCGCATTAATACAATGGATATTAATCTGCCGCCTTTACGAGAACGAAAAGAAGATATTGTTCCAATGGCAAATTTTATCCTCAAACAAGTTGCTCAAAAATACAATCAGGAAAATTGGCAGTTTGATGATAATGTAGCGCCTTATTTAGAACGTTATCCGTGGAAAGGAAATGTGCGTGAAATGGAAAATAAAATCGAACGCGCTTTAATTCTGGCGGATAACAATACAATTTCTGTAACGGATTTGAATATTCTTGATTTTGAAGATATTCAAGAAAATGATGATAATCCATTGTCTGAAATGGAAAAAACTGCCATTGAAAAAGCACTTTTAAAACACCACGGCAATATTAGTAAAACAGCCGAAGAACTTGGATTATCAAGAGCTGCTTTGTACAGAAGAATTGAAAAATACGATTTGAAGAATTAAGAATTAAGAATTAAGAATTAAGAATTAAGAATTAAGAATTAAGAATTAAGAATTAAGTTTTTCTTTATCTGCTGAAACTAAATTTTTAGCAGTAAAACAAAAATATACCAATGAAAAACTGGAAATTTTATAACGCATTATTTGTTAGAGTTTTATTTGTAATGATACTCTTTTTTTTCTGCGTTTTCCTGATATATAAAACATTTTACTACAACGCCCTTTTGGTTGGTTTTTTCGTTTTTATGATGCTGGCCGAAATGTATTTTTATGTCAAAAACCAGCTTCAGTTTTACGATCGTACATTACTTTCGATTCTGCAGAACGATTTTTCGACGAATTTTCCAGAAGAAAATAAAAAAGACAATTTCCAGAGTTTGTATCTTTTATACGAAACGCTGAAAGAAAGACAGCAGGAACAAACTTCAAAAGAATTGATCTATCGTTCGCTTTTGAACAATATTGATACAGCTGCTTTGATTCTTGAAAAAGAAAATGAAGAATGGGGTGTTTTTTTAATGAATGACTGCTTTTCGGATTTGTTTAAAGTGCCGAAAATCAGCCATTGGAAATACCTTAAAAATTATCTGCCTTCGCTTTGTCATGAAATAGAGAAAGAAGATTTCAGCGAATTAAAATCAGCGATTTCGATTAAAATTGAAGAACAAGATCTCCAGACTTTTATGCTTCAAACGTCTAAAACAAAAACGTATAACAAAGAATATTTTATCATTTTATTGGATAGTATTCAGCGTGTGATCGAGAAAAAAGAAAAAGAAGCCTGGATAAACCTGATGAAAATTATTTCGCATGAATTGATGAATTCCTTAACGCCTATTCGCGCGCTTTCGCAGAATTTACTTCACATTGTCGATCAGGAAAAGTTAGAAGAAGACGATTTTGAAGATATAAAAGGAAGTATTTCGACCATTATCAATAGAAGTGATCACTTACAGGTTTTCGTAGAAAATTACCGTAAACTGGCGATGCTGCCCACACCAGCCAAACAAATGGTTCCGATAAATGCTCTTTTTGAAGATTGTCTTCGAGTGATGAGTCCAATCTTAAAAGCCGAAAATATCGAATTGATAAACGAAATTCACAGTTCAAGATCGATAATGATTGATAAAAATCAAATGGAGCAGGTGATTATCAATTTGATTACCAACAGCATTTATGCCTTAAAAGAAAAGTCAGAAAAGAAATTATATGTGTCAAGTCATACTGAAAACAATCGTTTTTTCATTACGATTTCAGACAACGGAAAAGGAATCGATCCGGAGATTCAAGACAAAGTATTTCTTCCGTTTTTCACCACCAGAAAAGATGGCGCAGGAATTGGTTTAACGCTTTCTAAAAACATCATCGAAGCGCATGGTGGTTATTTAAGCTACCAAACCGATGAAGATAAAACTAGTTTTATAATTTGTTTAATCTAGATTCTCCTGCAAGGTTTTTCAAACCTTGTAGGTATTAATGTGTTGAGTAAGTTTTTTGTAAAACGAAAGAATATTTAGATCTAGAGGGTTTGAAAAACCTTGCAGGAATTAAAGTAAAACATTGTCACCCTGAGCGAAGTCGAAGGGCATTCCAATTGGCACGTGGCTTCGACTTCGCTCAGCCTGACAAAGGAAAAAGTTAAAGCTCAATTTCAGGCTGCCAGAAATGTTTTTCGAAATCAACAATTTGATTATCGACTACTTCTATGCCTTCGTTTTCTAGAAGTTGCTGCATTAAATTTGTTCCGTCAAAATGGTGTTTTCCTGTCAAAAGTCCTTTTCGGTTTACAACTCGATGTGCTGGAACATCATCCATATTATGAGACGCATTCATTGCCCAGCCTACCATTCGTGCAGAACGAGCTGTTCCTAAAGCTTTAGCAATTGCGCCATAAGAAGTTACTTTTCCATACGGAATTTGTCTGGCGACAGCGTATACTTTTTCGAAAAAATTCTCTTCAGCCATGATATATCTTAAATTACGTATTGTTGAAGTTTCAAATTTCAATAGCCATCAAAACCATGATTTTTCTATCCGAAGTAATAATTCAGAATATTAAAAAGTGTTGCAACAGCGACTAAACCGGTAATACTTCCAATAATAGTATTCATGTTTCGCATGATATAATCGGTTTTCTTTTCTATTCTTCCAAAAAAAGCAATATAACTGTATAAAACCGCAAGAGATCCTAAAACTGATCCTAAAACAAAAGCTACTATAATCGTGTTTTCAAATACAAAAAGGTTGTATGAAGCTAGTGTAACACTTACAACCACATAATAGGGAATAGGAAAAAAATTTAATGCAGAAAGTAACATTCCTAGAAAGAAACGGCTTTTGCGGCTGCTTTTTTTAATCTTTGATTTTTTCTTTGTTTTTGGTTCTTTAGCAATAAACAAGAAATAAATAGTCAGGATTGAAAAGATAATAAAACCAACTTCACGCAGCAGTGTAACTACATCTGGACGATTGTCTATAACACGCGCAAATAAAACGGCGATATAAACCTGAAAAAATATCACCAAAACCGCTCCAATGACAAACCAAAGGGCATTCTTTTTTCCTTCTTTCAGATTTATTTTGGCTGCCGTCATGTTGATTAATCCTGGAGGAATAATCCCAATTGCGGCGGCAATAAAGCCCGAAAGTAATGGAGTAAGATATACCATTAAATTGTTTAAGCGGTTAAAAGATATTTTTCAAAATTAAATTAGTCTTTAATTTTGAAACGAATATACGTAATTGCCTTGTTAATTTCTAAATATTGTTTTTCATAAAATGTCTGAATCGAAGTTACTACTTCTGGGCTTCCTTCATTTTTGTAAACATTATGGTTGGCGTACAATACCTCGTGGCCTTCTCCGTGAAGTAATCCAAGCGTATAACCGTGCATAAATTCGCTGTCGGTTTTTAGGTTTACGACACCGTCTTTTTTCAGGATTTTTTTGTACAATTTTAGAAATTCAGAATTGGTCATTCTGTGTTTAGTTCTTTTGTATTTGATCTGCGGATCTGGGAAAGTAATCCAGATTTCATCAACTTCGCCTTCGGCAAAAATATGATCGATCAATTCGATTTGAGTACGAACAAAAGCCACATTATGAAGGCCGTTTTCTACTGCAGTTTTAGCACCACGCCAGAAACGGGCACCTTTAATGTCAATTCCGATAAAATTTTTGTTGGGATATTTTTCTGCTAATCCAACTGAATATTCACCCTTTCCACATCCTAATTCCAATACCAAAGGATTATCATTCTTAAAGAAATCCGAATTCCATTTTCCTTTTAAAGGCATTAAATCGCCTACCACTTCTTCTCTCGTTGGTTGAAAAACGTTTTGGAACGTTTCGTTTTCTCTGAATCTTTTTAGTTTGTTTTTACTTCCCACTTTTTCAAAAATTTTGGGCAAAATTAAGGAATATAAACGAATGAAAATAGCGGAATTACGTTTTAAAGTTTTTCCGCCACGAATTCACGAATAAAAAAGATTTTTTAACGTTTGTTGCGTATAGTCCCTACGGGACAATTTGAACTTGAAGATTATCTGTTTTACCAAGTATTCGATCTCTACGAGATTTATTTAAGGAATGAGGTGTTTTATAATTATTCCGTTAGGAATAAAATATCGGTAAAAAACGATGTATAAATAAAAAATGTCCCGTAGGGACTATATTTTTTAAATGTTTCCGCCACGAATTCACGAATTTTATTTTAAAAATAATTCGTGAATTCGTGGCGGAAAAAAAATTTTTTAACCGTAATGTGGTTCTGTAATTGGTTTTAATTTTGGGTCAAGTGTTTCATCGTGCTGCGATAAATCTAATCCGATATGTTCTGATTCTTCTGAAACTCGTAACGGAATAATGAAGTTCGTTACTTTAAATAAGAAATAGGCTCCAAAGAAAGTAAAGATAGATACTAAAACCAATGCCATCATGTGATGCCCGAAAACGCTCCATCCTCCGTGAAGCAAACTTGCATTTTCTCCATGAGCAAAAATAGCAGTTAAAATCATTCCCATGATTCCGCCTACACCGTGGCACGCAAAAACGTCAAGTGTATCGTCGAATCTTTTTGAATATTTACAGTTTACAGCTGTGTTAGAAACCAAAGCCGTTACAAATCCGAAGAACATACTTTCTGGAACAGAAACAAATCCTGCGGCTGGTGTAATTGCAACCAGACCTACAACAGCACCAATACAAGCGCCAAGAGCAGAAACTTTTCTTCCGTTCATTCTGTCAAAGAAAATCCAAGTTAACATTGCAGCAGCAGATGAAGTTGTAGTCGTAGCAAAAGCCATAGCAGCAGTTCCGTTAGCTGCAAGTGCCGATCCAGCGTTGAAACCAAACCATCCAAACCATAACATTCCGGTTCCTAATAATACAAACGGAATATTAGTTGGAATGTGCTGGCTGTTTTTTCTTTTCCCTAAAACAATAACTCCCGCCAAAGCCGCAAAACCAGAACTCATATGAACTACAGTTCCTCCAGCGAAATCTTTAACTCCAAAATAGCTTCCTAAAACACCTGTTGGATACCAAACAGCATGACATAAAGGAGCATATATAAAAATGGTAAATAAACTAATGAATACCAAATACGAGATAAAACGAACACGTTCTGCAAATGAACCTGTGATAATTGCAGGACAGATAATTGCAAATTTCATTTGAAACAAAGCAAAAAGCATAAACGGAATCGTACTTGCTAATTGTTTATGAGGAAGAACACCCACATAATCCATAAAAGCAAACGTAGTTGGATTTCCGAAGAAACTGTAAAAATGATCTCCTGAACCAAAACCAACCGGTTCTCCAAAAGCAAGACTAAAAGCCACCACAACCCATAAAAGAGTTACCACACCAAGACAGATAAAACTTTGAAGCATTGTAGAAATCACGTTCTTTCTGCCTACCATTCCGCCGTAAAAGAAAGATAATCCCGGTGTCATAATTAATACAAGACAACTTGAAGTAAGCATCCAAGCAACATCGGCAGGAACAATATTGTCTGTTGTGCCAAATTCTGATAAAACATAATTATTTTCTGTTACCGTTGGCCAAAATGCACCTATTGTGCACACGACACTTATCATGATAAAAGAAATGATCCAGCGTTTTTCTATTTTCATTTTTAAAAATACTTTGTTAACCCTATTTTTTTTGGGGTCAAAGTTAAAAAAAAATAAAGATTGTTGTTTTGAAGGCTGTTAAATTAGAGGTTGTTGTTTAATTTTGGTTAATTTTTTAAAATTCGTTCTGTTTTTTTGAGACTATCTTATTTTTAACTTTCTAAAATATGCTGTTTTTGCAGAATATGTTATAATTAATTTCTTATCTAATGCTGTAAACTGCTCTAAAAGTTATGTTTATAAGAATAAAACCAAAAAATGTTTATTTTTTTTGAAGCTTTGCGATCAAAGCATCTTCAATTGGCGATTTTATTTTGGTTACGGCATCAACCTCATCATTCGGAATTGTCATGGATAAGACATAATGTTTGATTTTCCATTCTTTTCCTACTTTAACTAAAACACCAGAACCACGGCAGATTTTCATTTGAGTATCTAGTAATTCATCAAACCATGCTAATTTTCCAGATTTGTCAAAAAAGATATGACGTTCTAGAGCTTTAAAATTCCATGTTGTGCCTTTGTCAAAAAAAGGTTTTGCCCAAACAGAAAATTCTTTTTTGGTCCAATTTTCTGTCGCATCAGTACCAATGTAAATGGCATCATCGGCCAAAACATTAAAATAAGCATCAAATTTGACTTCACCTGCAGCTTTATGCCATGCATCTAAGGTTTTGTTGATTTGATCTTTGTTGGTTTGAGCGTTTGCAAATGAAACGGCTAATAAAAGAAATAGGATTGTTTTTTTCATGAGAGATTGTATTTGACTTTAAAGGTATTAATTTTTTAAAAAGATGAAACTTGTTTTACGCTTTAAGTAGATATATAGTGTAATCCCGAAAAAACCAGTATATTTGAGTGCTTCAAAAAATACCACAAATATGAATTCGAAAATCTTTATAACCTCTCTTGTTATTGCTTCGATGGTTTTCATTTCCTGCAAAAAAGAATTAGAACCACAAGAGACTACGGCAACATCTGAATTAGTCAGACTAGGACTTGCAAAAGATACTACTAAACCAGCTGCAACGGCTGTGCAAAATACGCAGACCACAAATCCAAATTCTGTATTAGCAGACACTAAAGGATTAAATCCTGCGCACGGACAACCGGGACACCGTTGCGATATTCCAGTTGGAGCGCCATTAAATACGCCTGCGCAAGGACAAACTACAGCAACTCAAGGACAGACTGTACAAGTAAACCCGAACCAGCAAAATATAGTAACAACTACTACGACAACTGCTCAGGTTAAAACAGCAAAAGGAATGAATCCGCCTCATGGTCAGCCAGGACACAGATGTGATATTCCAGTTGGAGCGCCTTTAAATTCTCCAGCTGCTAAAACTACAGCATCGACCTCAACTCCAGTAAGCGGAACCTCAACACAAAACTTTACAGTTTCTCAGCCGGCTTCAAATCCGGTTCCGGCATTGTTAAGTTCAGATGCAAATCAAACAGTTGCAGAAGGAATGAACCCGCCTCACGGACAACCGGGCCATAGATGCGATATTGCTGTGGGAGCGCCTCTGCCAAAATCATAGGGAAGAGGTACAAAGGAGCAAAGTGACAAAGGTTCAAAGCGAAAATAAGCGCAAAGAAAACTTTGCATCTTTATCACTTTGTAGTTCTGAACCTTTTCGAAATAGATAAAAAAAGACGTTTCGATTGAAACGTCTTTTTTTATCTATTTCGAAATTTAATGCGCTTTTATTTTTTCGAATGTGGTAGTAAGGGATTTTTTTATTTTGCTCAAAGCACCGCTAAAGGCTTTTTCAAGTGTTTCGGCGTGTTCTGTAACAGTGATTGGCTGTAATTTTACAGGACGTACCTCAATTACGCATTTTTTATCATGCAAGCTGAATTTCTCGCCATTTTCATCTCCAAAATGCACTTCTATACGAGTTATTTTATCTTCAAAACGTGCTAAACCTTTTTCTAATTCTCCAGAAAAGTAGGTTTCTAATCTTGCGTGTCCATCAATGTTTTTGTCGGTGTTGATCTGAATTTTCATAACGCTTTTATATTTAATGATTGTTACTCAAACTTATCTTTTTTCGCCTGAAAAGCCAAGCTAGTTAAGGAAACATTATGAAAAGTTTAGGGTTAATTTTTCATTTTGATCCAAAAGTTTCGTGAGTAGATTGAACGGAAAAATGTATAGCAATGTGTAAAAGTAATTTGTAAGAATCTCATGTAATCACTGGAGTTTTTTAATATCTTTGCAGTCCTAAACTTCAAATTATGAACACAAAAAATCTTCTTGCCCATGCGGTATGCTGGCGGTATTGGAAACAACTGCAACGCGTATTTGAAGGCGTAGGACAGCTAACCCGTATGGGTTTTATATCCCTAAACTTCAAATTTATGAGTCTAAACACCCTTTCGAAAGAAACAGAATTGCGGTTAAATGAATTTTTCAATCAGGCCACAGATCCTAAAAGTTTCGCAAAAGCAATCCGAAAAGTAAATTATCTTCTGGCCATGTCTCTGATGCGAGAATGTGAAACCCTGCAAATCGATCCAAAGTCGGTTGAACAAGGTTATTTCTGGCTGAATGAGTTAGCTGAGATATTGAATCCTTATTTTGAGGTTGAATAATGTATAGAATTGAAAAAGCCACTGATGAAGTGGCTTTTTGGTTTTTTGTAATATTAATTATTTATTGAAGATTGTGTCTAAATGATATTCTAGAAATTCTTTTCTTGGCGAATATTTTTGAGCTTTAATTATTTTTTGATTTTCAATAGAATTAAAATGCTGCGCATAGAAATCGGTATCTTTTTTTCTTTTAATAGTATCAGAAAGAATTATTTCATGGTTTAGGTTTATGCCAATCAAACCTTTGTCGAATGCTTTATCGTAAAGAGCAGAAAAACAAATTCCATTTTCAGGGTTTAAACGATGTTCTTCATTTCTTGACCAAGGCATTATATGACTTGCTAATAAAAGTTCTGGGATATCAATACCTGAAATAGCGCATTTAGTATTGTAATTGGCTAAAATTATTTCTCTGAATACAGATTGGTTTACTCTTGTTTTTACTGTTCTTAAAACATCTATTCCTTTCACATTATTTATATCAGAAAGTAAATCTTGATATTTGTTTTCAATTGAAGTATTCTGTTTTTGAGCAAGAATTTTTTCACTCTGAAAAATTAATTCTTCTTGATTGTTGAAAAATTCATCCCAAATGGGACGAACTTGATTCATTCCATTTTGTAGGCCACTAATGCCTCTATTTATGTGAAATGGATCGATACTGGCAAAATTGCCGAGTCTCATAACAATTGATGCTGGAGTTCTATCAATTAGTTTCGCAAGTTCATTTATTTTGGGATTACCAGTGTGAGTTTTTCCAAAGGGAATTTTTAGATATAAATTAAAAGCAAGAATTAATTCGTCTTTTGTCCAAAGTCTTGTTGCAGCCATTCTTGTAGTGATTTCAATTTGCTAAAATTCAAATATAAAAATAAGTGCAATATCTTTTGAGTAAAAATTACAAAAACAATCCTACTTCCCCTTCTTCCCCCACTTAATTTTCATTTTTCCATTATCATCAACTGCTAGTAAATGAAGGACAATTCCACGGTCGCGGACGGCGTCGCGTTCGGATTGGGAAAGCTGGGCGTCGTTTTTGGAATTTCGGAGTGGGATGGTAAGGGCGAGATTAGTGCCTCGGCCGAAAGAATAAATTCCTTCAATATCGAAATTTAGTACGCTGGAACTTATGGTTAGATTTTTGACATCGACTTGTTCTCCGCGCAGATTAAGATCGCCAGATAAATCGCTGAATGTAATATTCTCGACATCACGCAGCGGAAAAGCAAGTTTGCCTATTTTTTCAATGGGTTCAAAGTGAAGTAAAGCGCCTTGTGTGACTTTGAAATTTAATTTCCCTCTCATCGAATTCACAATCAAATCGCCTTTACTGCTCATTAATCCAGTGACATTGGCATTACTGCTGAGTTTTCCGCGTAGGTTTTTCGGACTAAAAGATGTAATTCCGAAGTTATTAAATGACTTTAAAAAGCTTGCAATATCCACTCGATTTACCTGTGCCATTGAACTGAAAACATAATGATTACCGTTTGGTTCGATAGCACCGCTAAAATTGATAGATCCACCAGAAGTCTGCAGATTTCCGTTTTTGAGCAGCAGTTTTGAGTTGAGCATTTGCAAAGTGGCGCGTGTATTGGTTGCGGTTAGTTTTCCGTAATTGATTTTATCCGCTTTTAGATTGATAACAGCAGTACATTTTTCAATTACCGATTTTAATTGGTTTGAGAAATTGACATTTTTCTGCGTCGCCTTTTTCTGGACGGGTCTTTGCGCTGGATTTCTTTTTAAAACACCCAAAAATTGTTTTACATCAATGTTCGGACAATAGATATTCCAGTTTACGACCATTTTTTCGGGAGCATCGTAATATAGGTTTAGGAAATTATCGATTCGGCCGTCGATCTGAATGATATTTTTCTTGTGTTTGTAAGCAATCTTCTGAATGTAAAGCGCTTGTTCTGTAAAAGATAGTTTTACATCGGTTTTTTCGGCGCGAATGTTTTTCGGGATATAATCGAAAGTTGTTTTATCAATATCAACATTTCCTAAAACTCGCGGTTTGTTGATGTATAAATCGACAATATCAAACTGAAATTTTAAGTTGGCACGCACATGGCCGCTTTCAAAATGAAGTATTTTTTCATTTGCCATTCCGTTAAGTTTGGCAGCATCAAAATCGGCATTTACAAGTCCGGTAGCAATAGGTTTTTCTAAATTATTGATGACAGCCTGCGGAATCGTAAGCGGAATATTCTCGTAATCTCCTGTAAAACGCGTTAAAATAATAGCCGAATTGGGATCGTTAAATCCGTTTTGAGGTTTGAAATTATTGGTAAAAATTCCTCTGAAACTGCAATTGGTAAACAAACCGTCGGGAATGGAAAGTTCGTTATTTTTTATGAGTGCCTGCACTACAATTTTGGGATCGCCTTGCGCATTAAGATCGCCTAACAGACTGCAATTTACCTTTATAGGTTTCTTTAAATCGAATTGATTGAGTTTAAACGTTATATTAGCCGACAAAAGGTTAGAAGCATTTCGCCACAGAATTTTGGTGTCGATATTGATTCCGAAAAGGGAACTGTTTTTCCCAATATCAAAAAAAGCTTTAATGTCGAATGCATCAGAACCAATTTTGAGCTTTTGGGTTTCGATATTTATTTTCTGTTTCTCTTCAGAGTAAGCAATATCAAAATTACCTTCAAGATCTTTGCTCTTAGCAAAACTTCCGTGAACGGTATTAAAAGCGAGGCTGTTTATTTTGGTTTTTAAATACAGGTTGGTACGCCAGTTGTTGTTTTCATATTCTACTTTCGATTGCAGATTCGCAACTTCAAAATCAAATAATTTATGTCCCAGCTGATTGTCGATTGTAATATGAACATCATTGAGGTTTACATTTTCAATGGTCGTTTCGGTTTTTTCTTTTTCAGATTTTGTTTTTTTCTTTTTGGGTTTAAAGATGTTTACATTCGAATACCCATTTTCGGCTTTATAAATGTAAATATCAGCATCGTTAATCAAGATTTTATGAATGTTGATTTCTTGTTTCAGCAAGCTCCAAATGTTTAAACGAGCTTCAATTTCATCCGCTTTTAATAAAGTATGTTTGTGAATATTCCATTGATTGTCTCTGATTTCGACATCTTTTAAAGCCAGAGTAAAATTCGGGAAACCGGTTAAAAACTTATAATGAAAATCACCTACATGAAATTGTCCATTGATATTTTCATTGATTTTATCGTTTATTTTGGCAATGATTTCTTTTTTGTTCTGATTGAAATAAATCGATAATCCTCCAGAGGCAAGTAATAATAATGCAATCAATCCTAAAAAAGCAAATCCTAAACGTTTTGCATATCTTTTAAAACGCTGAGATTGGAAAAAGGTTTTGATCTGAAGTAGAGTTTCCTTCATAAGTGTGGTATTTTCAGGATGATTAAAGGTACTAATAAAAAACGATTTTATTTTACAACACATTAATGCTTGTAAATAAAGCACATGTGAATAGTATAATTATTGACGATGCATTTATAATCAAAACTAATTTCGGGATAGTGTATGATTTGTTTTTAATTTTTAACTTTGTACCTCAGTTCTGAAAGTTTTTTGAAAGTCTCTCCGAGATAAGGAACTGAAGATAACTTTAAAGAAAAATAATTATGGCATTAGCAATAACAGATGCTACTTTTGATGAAGTAGTTTTAAAATCAGATAAACCAGTAATGGTAGATTTTTGGGCAGCATGGTGCGGTCCTTGTAGAATGGTTGGTCCAATCATCGACCAATTAAGCGAAGAGTATGCAGGTAAAGTAGTTGTTGGTAAAGTAGATGTAGATGCTAACCAAGAATTCGCTGCTAAATATGGTGTGCGTAACATACCAACTGTTTTGGTTTTCCAAAATGGTGAAGTGGTAGGCAAACAAGTAGGAGTAGCTCCTAAACAAGCCTACGCTGACAGCTTAGACGCTTTATTATAATCAGAAGATTATATTTGATATAAAGAAGGTTTGACGAAAGTCAAGCCTTTTTTATTTGGTTTTTTCCGCCACGAATTCACGAATTATTGATACAGGAAATGTTTTTGCTCAGATTACACGAATTAAAATCGCAGCTAATTTATCCGTGAAATTTATCCCAATCTGGTTTTTAAGCAACAAACAATTCGTGAATTCGTGGCGAAAATTTATTTAAAACTTAATCGTAAAAGTTGTTCCTAAACCTGGCTTAGAACAAACTTCTATTTTGCAGTTAATAGCGTTTGCCAGATCACGAATTAAATGCAGTCCTAAACCAGATTTAATTCCTATAACTTCTGATTCGTCGTACAGCGCTTTGAATTTTTCCTGAGTTCCTCCAGGACCATTATCGGTTATGGAAAGATAAAATTGATGATCTTTTTGTCCGGCTTTCCAGATTATGCTTGGGTTTTTGGTTTTATCTAATGCTTTTATGGCATTTCCGGTAAGGTTTCTAATGATGGTTTTCAGATAATTTGCATCGGTGTTTAGAATGATATTTTCTGGATTTTCAAATGAAATCGAAATGTTTTCAATGCTTGAGAAATGTTTCTGTGTTTCTTCAAAAACTGTTTCAACAGGAATTTCTTTAAAATGAGGTTTGAAATTTTCCATTTGTCCTTTGCTCCAAAGCAGGATATCTTCCATAGACGATAATAAATTCTCCGCACCCGAAATGATTTTGGTCTGCATTCGCTGAGCGGTTTCTTCGTCTATCAATTCAGGACTTTCTTTTTGAAGATGCAGAAAATGAATCAGATTTGAAACAGGACTTCTTAAATCATGGTTTAAAATGCTGAAGAATCGTGCTTTTATTTTATTGGCTTCATCAAGTTCTTGATTTAAAAGCTGTAATTTTTTATTGGTTTTCTTTCTAATTTGACTTTGCCTAAACAATAATAATCCAATAATGCCAACAAGCGCCAATCCCGAAATTAGAAACAAACGCTGTTTTTTGGCTTCGGAAATTTGTATGTTTTTAATTGTGTTTTCGGTTGAAAGGTTTTGGATTTTCTGCTGTTTGGTTTTGTTCTGATAACGAGATTCGGCATTGGCAATATTCTGCTTGGCAGATTCCTGCATCATTTCATCATTATATTTACTGTAGATTTCGTTATAATAATAGGCTTCTTTCCAAAGTCCGAGTGCGGCATAACTCTGCGAAAGTTTTTTGTTTATGGTTACAAAGAATTCTTTATCGTAATTAAGCGCATTAACAGACGCTTTTTTTAATGTTTCAATCGCATTTTTATAATCTTTCTTTTCATATAAAACCCTTCCCATAATGGTGTTGGCTTCCATTAGAATTTCCTCATCTGTTGATTTTTGCCCAAACAAAACTGCTTTTTTGGCATAATTATAAGCGGTATTAATCTGTCTTTTGTCTGCATAAAATTTAGACATGCTTTGGTTGGCAAAACTAAGATTAAGATAAAGCGAATCTTTAACCGTAGGGTAAGTATATATTAACTTGTAATATTTAAGAACACTATCTGTTTTTTTCTGGGCCGAAAAGCATTGCATATAATAGTTGCACGAAAAAGCACTTACATAAGGCGAAGTTTTAATATAAGGAGCGGCTTCATTTAAATATTCGATTGCCTTATCAAATTGTTTCATTTTAATATAAGCGCTGGCAATCTGACTGTAGGAAACCCCAATATTTTCGGTGTTTGGAATGCTTTTCGGAAGTTGTTTTTTATAATTGATTGCTTTTAGCTGATACTTAATAAAATTCTCGTATTCAGCATAATCAAGATAATATTCGCCAAGACTTCCGTTTAGAACAGATTGCGTATAAACATTCTTTGTAGTATC
The DNA here is from genome assembly GCF_017352115.1 of Flavobacterium endoglycinae. Taxonomy (NCBI): domain Bacteria; kingdom Pseudomonadati; phylum Bacteroidota; class Flavobacteriia; order Flavobacteriales; family Flavobacteriaceae; genus Flavobacterium; species Flavobacterium endoglycinae. The sequence continues at coordinate 2,139,829 of NZ_CP071448.1, read as the reverse complement.
GAGTACCTTTTTGATGTAATCAATCAGATTTTTTCTTTTGATGGTATCCTGAACAGAATAATACACATAATTTAAGCGCATTATAGCTGAAGTTTCATTTTTAAGATGATTGGCTTTTCGGGCGTATTTCCACGATTGCTCGTAATTGATTAATGCTTTTGGATATTGATTATTGCTGAATTCGTAAGCAGTCCCAATTTGAAGATAAAATCGGCTGATATAAGCGGGATGATTTTTAGCCAGTCGAATTCCCTTTTGTGCTTCAATAATTAGTTTTGGATAATCTTCCAAATCCAAAAGTTCATTGGTGTATTTGAGCCAAACTTTTAGTTTTTCATCAGTAGATTTAAGTCTTGCCAAATTTGGTTCTTGCTGCCCAAAAACAGAAAAAGTAATGAGAAACAAAAACAAAAATCGAGCTTGCGTCATTTAAATCAGGTTTAGGTTTTCTTTGTAACTTCTGCCAACCGGAATAGAAACATTGTTGTTCAGGATAATTTCTGAAGAATTCATTTTCTGGATAAACTGTTTCTGTACGGCATAACTTCTGTGAATACGAATAAAAGATTGAAAATGATCTTCTTTCAATAAATTTCCAATACTCGACAACACGCAATGTCTTTTTTTGTTTGTGATTATTAAGGTATAATCCTTTAGCGCTTCGAGATATAAAATTTCGTGCAGTTTTACTTTGGTCTGTTCGTGGCCTTCTTTAATATAAATAGTATCGCCGCCAATGCTGGCTTCAAAAAGAGAAGCTTTGAGTTTGATTTCCATAAACTCCTCAATGCGGTTCATGGTTTGTGTAAAGCGATCTAGTTTTAGAGGTTTTACAATGAAATCAAGAGTTTCTATCTGAAAACTTTCAACTGCATGTTCAGGATGTGCGGTTATGAATACACAAACTGGAATTTCCAGAGCTTGTTTTCTAAAATCAATTCCGTTTAAACCTGGCATATCGATATCCAGAAACAAAATATCTACCTTTTCTTTTTCTAAGAAAGGAAGTGCATCTTCGGCATCTTCAAAAACACCAATAATATCCAGAGCAGGAAATTTTTTGGCAAAAGACAATACGGTTAATCTATCAATTTCGTCATCATCAATAATAATACAACTGTATTTTTTCATCATTCGAAACTCAATTTATGTTGTCTGTCTATTTAAAATGTTGTTTGTCGATTGGCTGTTTTTACCCTGATTTTATTGGCGCAAATTTGTCTTGTAATTAATTCAGAAGCTGTTCAACAAGCTTTTGGGTTTTACAAAAATAAGGTTATTGAATTAAATAAGAATCATTTGACTAATTTTTTAAGACTAAAATTATTATGAAAACTTTTAAAACCATTTTTACAATTTTATTAGCTGCTTTTACAATAATCTCTTGCAGCGGAGATGACGGAACAGACGGAGTTGATGGAGCACAAGGAGCACAAGGTGCTGCAGGAACCGCAAATGTAATTTACAGCAGCTGGATAAATGCTCCGGCGGGAACACCAGAAACAATTGACGGTACTTATGGATTATCTACTACTATTTCGGTGCCACAATTAACAGCCGATATTATGTCTAAAGGAACTGTTTTAGTTTACATGACTTTTGGCTCAGGAACAAATGTTTTTCCGCTTGCTTATACCTCAACAGCAGGAGGATCAATTAATACCATTACAGCGATTAGCAGCCTTAATACTATCAAATTATTCCGATTTAAACATGCTAATGATGGTACTACAGTAGCACTTCCTGCAAGTCTTAACTGGCGCTATATTTTGATTCCTGGAGGCGTTGCCGCAGCGACATCAAAAGCTGCAAAAGTAGACTATTCTAAAATGAGCTACGAAGAAGTTTGTGCACGCTTTAATATTCAACCTTAATCAATAAAAAAACCAAATCAGGGAACTAATTAAAAGATACTATTATGAAAACTTTCAAAACAATTTTTGCAATTTTAATTACCGCAGCACTAGCAGTTTCATGCAGCAGTGACGACGATAAGGATAATACACCAAAGTTTGAAACAGAAAATCCATTAGCAGCTTATTATACTCAAACAGGTTTTTCTACAGTAACTAATTTTGTAAACTCAGGGGATTATGAATTCGGATTGGCATTTACGCCAACTGTAAAAGGAAAAATCAAGGCGATTACCTTAAAATTACCCGCGACGAATTCTGCTCTGCGTGTAACGATCTGGGACTATACAGCAAAAACTGTACTTCGTACCGAAACTTTAAATGTAGCAACAGCAGATGTTCAGGTAACCAAAGAAATCAGTGAATTGGCTTTGGAAAAAGATAAAAAATACATGATTACCATGAATTCTAATGATTGGTATAAAAAAAGCAAAGCCGATAATAGTATTGTAACATATCCTATCGTAGCCGGAAATATAACATTTAACGAATACAGATGGTTAAGCGGTACGACACAGACTTTCCCAACCAATGTTTCTTCTAGTTACAATGCAGGAGATTTAAGTTTCGATTTTCAACAAACTGAATAATTTATTTTTGGATATTTAATTAGTGAGTTTGTAAAAGGTTTGATGAATAATCAAGCCTTTTTTTTATTTTTAACGAATCTTATATATTCCTTTAAAAATGAAAATTCTATACACTTCTTTCTGTTTTTTGATGATTATTGCGATTGGTTTCTCTCAATCTAAATTAAAAGAAAGTGTGCTTGTAGAAAATGGTGTTTCAGAACAATTGGCTCAATTTCGTAAAAAGCAGATTTCGGATGTACAATATGTATTGTCTTTTGAAATCCCGAATCAGAAGAATGAAAACATCAAATCAGATTTAACTCTAAATCTCAATTTGTCAGATTTAAGTCAGCCTCTTATCTTAGATTTTAAAGAGAAGACACAAAACATACAATCAGTTTCTGCTAATGCAAAAAATATTGCGATTGTTCATCAAAACGGACACATTGTAATTCCTATTCAAAATTTGATTTCAGGAAAAAATACCATTTCAATTACCTTCATTGCAGGAAATTTATCTTTAAACAGAAATGATGATTTTCTATACACTTTGTTAGTCCCAGATCGAGCAAGTACTTTATTTCCGTGTTTAGATCAGCCTGATATAAAAGCAACTTATAAATTAAGTCTTTCTGTACCAAAAGATTGGTCGGTTTTGGCTGGAGCCGATGTAAAAGAGAAAGTTGAAAAAGGTGATTTTACTTCATACATTTTTGGAGAATCGGATAAAATGAGTACGTATTTATTTTCATTTGTGGCTGGAAAATTTAAAAGCACAAAGCAAAAGCCAGCAAATATGGAAATGACAATGCTGTATCGCGAAAATAATCCTGAAAAAATAAAAGTCAGTACTGATACTATTTTCAATCTGCACCAGCAATCGTTAGACTTTTTAGAAAAATATACAAACTATAAATTTCCTTTTCAGAAGTTGGATTTTGCTTCAATTCCTGTTTTTCAATATGGCGGAATGGAACATGTTGGTGCGATTCAATACCGTGAATCTTCTTTGTTTTTGGATAACAGTGCCACCGACAGCGAGAAATTAAACCGAGCCAAACTCATTGCACATGAAACTTCACACATGTGGTTTGGCGATTTGGTTACGATGAAATGGTTTGATGATGTTTGGATGAAAGAGGTTTTTGCGAATTTTATGGCAGATAAAATCATGAATCCAATTTTCCCGAAAGTAAATCATAATCTGCAGTTTTTCACGGCGCATTATCCTAGCGCTTTCGCGGAAGATCGCTCTTTGGGTACACATCCAATACGACAGCATTTGGCTAATTTGAAAGATGCAGGTTCGCTTTATGGTGCTATGATTTATAATAAAGCCCCAATTATGATGCGTCAGTTAGAAGCGTCAATGGGAAAAGAAGCTTTCCAAAAAGGAATTCAAAAATACATTCACAAATATGCCAACGACAATGCGGACTGGAATAATCTGGTAGAAATTCTAGATGCCGAAACGCCTTTGGATATGAAGAAATGGAGCGAAGTTTGGGTAAACCAATCGGGAAGAGCAATTTTTTCAGATAATATCGAATACGATGCTCAAAACAAAATTAAAAACTTTGAAATTAGACAACAAGCAGAAGATAAATCGAATAACGTTTGGCCTCAGATTTTTCAAATAGGATTGGTTTATTCAAATGAAGTAAAAGTTTTGACCGCAAATATCATAGATAAAAGTTTGGTTTTAAAAGAAGCCATTGGACTTAAAAAACCGCTTTTTATTATTTACAATTATAACGGTTTTGGATACGGTGTTTTTCCGCTTGACGGGAATTATTTAAATGCAATTTCAAGTTTAAAAGATGAGGCGGCGAGAGCTTCTGCTTATAGTAATCTTTATGAAAATACTTTGATTGGAAATATTTCTCCAGAAAAAGCCTTTGATTCTTTTTTTAAAGGAATTCAAACAGAAGAAAATGAATTGGTATTACGAATTGCGTCTAATAATTTGAATACGATTTATTGGAGATTCTTCACAGAAAAACAACAAAACAAAGTGCAGAAACAGCTTACTTACACTTTGTTTACTCGTTTACCAGCGAATTTATCAGCTAATATTAAAAAGACCTTGTTTGGATTGTTTAGTTCAATTGCGTATTCCGATTCGGCGAAAGCCAAATTATATCAGATTTGGAATAAAGAAATTGTCATTCCGAATTTAAAATTAAACGAAGACGATTTTACCAATATCGCAATGAATCTGGCGATTTTTAAACATGAAAAAGCCGATGAAATTTTGGAAAAAACAAGAACAACGATCACAAATCCAGATAAGCAAAAGCGATTTGAATTTCTGCTTCCATCATTATCAAAAGACGAATCGGTTCGAAATGCTTTCATTGAATCTTTAAAAGACGATGCCAACCGAGAAAAAGAATCTTGGGTTTCGGTTGGTTTGGCCAATGTAAATCATCCGCTTCGTCAGGAAAGCGCTCAAAAGTATATTAGATTTTCACTAGATTTGGTAGACGAAATTCAGCGCACGGGAGATATTTTCTTTCCAAAAGATTGGCTGGATAATACGGTTGGAAAATATTCGTCGAAATATGCTTTTGATGAAGTACAGCGATTCTTAAAAGAAAACCCTAATTTTAGTCCGATCTTGAAACGCAAGTTATTCATGGCGACAGATTTGCTTTATAAAGCGCAAAATATTAAAAAAGAAACTGAATGAAAATTGAATCGGAAATAGAGAAAGTCTCTAGTTTTCAGCATCTGGAAATGCTGGCAAATCAGGTTGTGGAAGGTTTTATATCTGGAATGCACAAAAGTCCGTTTCATGGATTTTCAGCAGAATTTGCCGAGCATAAGGTTTATAACGCAGGCGAAAGCACGAAACATATCGACTGGAAATTATTTGCCAAAACCGATCGTTTGTACACGAAACGTTTTGAGGAAGAAACCAATTTACGCTGTCATTTAATTGTTGATAATTCGTCATCAATGCATTATCCTGAACTGAAATCAAATCAGCCTTTTTATGAAAAGAAGATTGGTTTTGCGGTTTTGGCTTCTGCAGTTTTGATGAATATCTTAAAGAAACAACGTGATGCCGTTGGTTTAAGCGTTTTCTCAGATCATTACGAATATTATGCTCCAGAAAAAGGAAGCGATCGCCACCACAGAATGTTGTTGAATAAACTGGAACAATTATTAGAACAGCCAAAAGCAAAGAAAACTACGGATACTATTACGTATCTGCATCAGATTGCGGAGAAAATGCACCGTCGTTCGATGATTATTTTGTTTACAGATATGTTCCAAACTCAGGATGATGAAAAATTATTCAATGCCCTGCAGCATTTAAAACACAATAAACATAAAGTAGTTTTGTTTCATGTGGTTGATAATCAAACCGAATTGAAGTTTGATTTTGATAATACGCCAAGGAAATTTATCGATTTAGAATCAGGAGAAGAAGTTTCGATTTTTGCTGATAATGTAAAAGAAGCATACGAAAAGAGAGTAGAAGGGTATTTTAAAAACTTGGCTTTAACCTGTGCAAAGAACCAAATTAAGTACGTTCCGGTAAATGTTGGCGATAATTTCGAAAAAATATTGACTACATATTTGGTTGAAAAACAAAACTTTGGGTAATTTTTCAAACAAATTTTTGATTTTTTTTATAAAAACGCTTGCAGAAATGAAATTCTGTTATATCTTTGCAACCGCAATAACGCAGAGGTTTGGTAGTTCAGTTGGTTAGAATACATGCCTGTCACGCATGGGGTCGCGGGTTCGAGTCCCGTCCAGACCGCAATATTGGGAAAAGCCTTTCTTAACGGAAAGGCTTTTTTGCCCAAAATCGGTATCTAAGATTAGTTGTGTTGTTTTGCTGCGACTTTGTAACTCGCAGCTGGTTTAGTAGTTAGACCAATGAAAAGCTTTCCACTTTTGTGGATGGCTTTTTTGATTTAAGACTATTTGTAAAAGGTAAATTCCAAAGATATTGAATCCTCAAAATAAATTCCAAATTCCGATTTACATATAGTTTGTCATTTCGACCGAGAGGAGAAATAGCATACGAAATTCCATAAAGATTTTTACCGCAAAGCACACGAAGATGTACGCAAAGTCCGCAAAGTTTTTTATAAAGCTTTGCGGACTTTGCGCTTTTAACCTTGTGCCTTTGCGGTTGAGCAAAAGAAAGTTCCTACTTTTTGTTTAAAACCTGAGTTTTTAAAATATTGGATTTTAGTCGATTAAAAATTTCTCAAATTTTATTCCCAAAAACGCTTGCAGAAACGAAATTCTGTTGTATTTTTGCACCCACAATAACGCAGGGTTTGGTAGTTCAGTTGGTTAGAATACATGCCTGTCACGCATGGGGTCGCGGGTTCGAGTCCCGTCCAGACCGCCTAAGTTTGTAAAATGCCTCTCATTACGAGAGGCATTTTTTTTTATGTAAACTTTTTGTCTGATTTAACCGCAAAGAGCGCTAAGATTTTTACGCAAAGTCCGCAAAGCTTTATATATAGCTTTGCGGACTTTGCGGTTAAATAATTGTGTCTTATCACTAAATTTCATTTAAAATAGCAGGATTGGTTTTATTATTTAAAAACTGAGTTCGATATTCTTTTGGGGTTATACCAGCTATTTTTTTGAATAATTGAGTAAAGTGGGAAGCCGTATGAAAATTAAGTTCGTATGCAATTTCGGCGATATCTTTACTAGAATAGAGAAGTGCCTTGCTATAATTGATGTCTATTTCGTTAATCCAATGTTTAACGGATTTCAAGGTTACATTTTTGACACATTTATTAAGGTAGTTTTCCGTAACAGACATTTTCTGGGCATAAAAACCAGCTTTTTTTTCTTCTAAATGATATTTAATAAGTAAATCTCGAAACTGTAATGAAACTTCCATTTGTCGGGTTGCTGATGTATGTGCTACTCCTGAATTTATGCATAGAATTTTCACTAAAATAAGGTGAAGCATACAAATTATAACATCATTTGTATTAAGATTGTTGAGCATTAATTCTTGCTCCATTACAGGTAAAAGCTGTGTAAGGGTATGGTATGAAAGATGATCAAGTTTAAGAAACGGAGATATAAAGAAAATACTGGTTTTGTGTTTTGGTAATTCCTGTTCTGAAAGAACATTGTTTTCGTAAGCCAGAAAAAAGCCTTCGATATCATCAGATAATTCTAGGGTAGCAGTAATGCTTCCTTGTTTAATAAAGATAATTTCGCCTTCTTGTGCATGATATTCCTTATTTTCAAGATGTTGTTTGATATGCCCATTTGTAACAAAAATGACAAAATTAAATGCAGTACGATAAGGAATAACAGGCATTAAAATTCCTTTGAGATAATTCTCAATACGATAAAGTTGTATATCTGCATTATTGGCTAATATTTGCTCCGTTATATTTGGAAGAAACAGTTTCTTATATTCAAAATTAGAGAGAAACTCCATATTTCTTATTTACGTATTTGAGGTTCATTTATATTTATTATGTATGGATAAAAGGTTTTGTTTTTTTGGTAGAAAAACGATTAATCGGATACAAATGTAAATTAAAATGTAAAAAAATGGTTACAAAATTGTAATAAGAAAATCTTAAAGTTTATGAGCGGTTATTTTAGAATTTATAGTACACTCCAGCCTTGATTCCAAAAGGATTTCCAGGCGTATACGTAAGATCAGTAATAGGTTCTGGTTCGTTTTTTAGCTGTGTTTCTGTTGCAAATTGTGCTTCATTCCATTTAACATTGAAAAGATTGCTAAACTGCAGGTTTGCTCCCCATTTCTGACGATTATACGAAAGCATAAGGTCATTTACAAAATACGCTTTTGTTCTAATACTATCATCTTCCGTCGCTGGTCTAGCACCCATATAACGATATTGCAATCCTAAAGAAAAACCGTTTAAGAAATCCCAATTGGCAGAACCAGTACTTGTTATGATAGGAGCAAGAGGAATATAATCCTGGCCTTTTTCTTCATCAATAAATCTGGCGTGAGAATAATTGATGTCGGCATTTAAATAAAAGTTTTTAAAGGGCTGAAAACGTATTCCTAAGTCGGCACCGTAACGTCTTGATTTTCCTGAAGGCTCAACGACAGCTTCGTCTCCAACATATACAAATTCTTGCTGAAGATCTAGATACCATATTGTAGGAGTAATAATTAGCGAACTGAATGGATGCAATCTTACGCCGAAATCTCCGCCAATTGAATAAGGAAGTGTTTTCTGGTCTTTATTAGTAACCACCACTCTCATATCGTTAGAATGAAAACCCATTCCGGTTTTAAGAAACCACATTACATTGTCGTTTTGGGCAAAAGAAAAATTAAGTTTCGGACTTAGTCTGGTTGCTTCAGAAGATTGTTCAGAAGGCAATTGTTCTAGATTTAATAAATCATGCATATTGAAAATAAAATGATCTAATCGCAAAGCAGGATTAATAGTCCATTTTCCAGTTTGCCAAATTACTCCGGTAAAAGCATGCATATTAGTTTCTGTTCCAGTTACATCGGCCAATTTATCGAGTAGCAAATCTCTATGATATACATGATTTAGCTGTAAAGTATTAATATCATCATTTCTGAATCCAATACCTGAAATCCAATCCAATGTTCCGTTGGAAGTTGAGAAGTTTTTGGTGTATTTTAATTCAGTTCCATAAATATTTCTTCCATCCGTTTGCTGAATTTCATCGCCATGATCTTTGTCATTTAGATAAAAAGTGAAATTAGAAAATAGATTAAAATTATATTTTGAATACCACGCCATCGCATCAATTTGCTCTGTTGATGATATAATGTGTTTAAAATTCATTTGGAGATTGGTTCTTGAGGTATTTCCTCCTTCAGTAGGATCGATACTTCCCCAGCGGCTAATAATACCTTCTGCAACGGCGCGCTCAGGAATTTGTCCAGAAGCATTCCACGATGAGTTAAAAGTCGAAAATTGGATATTAAAATAATCGTTATCGGTAATCCATTTGTTGTATTTTCCGAAAATATTTACTCGGTTAAAGTTTTGTTTCACATCAAAAGGGCCATCGGAATAATTGTATTCTGCAGCCAGATAGGCACCGCTTTTTCCCGAAGGATCATTCATAATATTGAACATTCCTAGGATTCTTTTGGTGTTAAAAGACCCGCCTTCCAATTTGATTGTGCTATTGTTTAATTTATCGAATGTTTTAAAATCGACATATCCAGCGGTATTAAAATCACCACGGTCCATATAATACGCACCTTTTCCGAAATCAATATTATTGACTGTTTCGGGAATAACAAAATGCAGATCTGAATATCCCTGTCCGTGAGCATGAGAGACAATATTTACCGGCATTCCGTCTACATTTACACTCACATCAGTTCCATGATCGGCATCAAAACCTCTCAAAAATAATTGTTCTGCTTTTCCACCTCCAGCATGCTGGGCGATGAAAAGTCCGGGAACTTTTCGAAGTAAATCCTGAGCCGAGTTGACAGGAAATTTATTCAAATCTACTTTTGTAATCGCCGATAAAAAAGAACTATGAACAACCGATACTTCAGAAAGCTGAAAAGGTTTGTGTTCTAAAAAAATCACATTATTTTTATTCTCTTCGTTCGTTATCACCAATTTTAGATCATCGTATGTCTCGTGACTAAATGTGAGCGTATCTGGCAGTGATTTAATATTGATTTTTACTACGCCATTAGTTTCTGAGTGCGTATGACTGTTTCCGTTATTATAAGTAACTAAAACACCAGCAATGGGAAGTTTGTGTTCAGCATCTTTAATTACTAGTTGTTTCTCGAATCCTGTTTTCTGAGCCGAAACAATCCCGCTTATAAATGCGAGTAAAAAAGCAATCTTTATTTTCATAGATCTTGTATTATTCTTAAAACTGCTCTTGGGTTTTGGGTTTAGCGATTTTCTGCAGCAATAAAACTATCCATGTTCCTAACACGAAAGGAAATGTTAATACACCGCCTACAATGTTCAATACATTGTTGTTTACCAGAAAATCATCTATAAGAACAGTAAATATTACCGCCAAAAGTACCCATAATCCATCGATTTTTTTGAATCCTGAAAAAACTATTGCCGAAAGAACTGCATTGAAGCCAAATAATCCCATGTGGATTTTATCAATAGGTTCGCCGTAAAGATGTGAAATATAAGCTCCTACCAATGATCCTACAAATCCATACAAAGCTGCAGAAGGAGAATTAATAAAAACAGCAATGAAGAAAATAATTCCAGATAGTGCACCTCCTTGAAAGATAACTTCTCCAAAACTATTTGTTGAAGTTAAAAAATCATCAGTAGTAGTGATTGCTTTCGCAGTTATTAAATCAGAAGGAGGAATGTTGGTAAAATGATGTAAAACAAACACACAACACCAAATTATTATGATAAAAGGAAAGGTAAAAACCGGAATTTTTTTCTGAATAAAAAAGTGCTGTATAATACTTGCCAAAGCACCTCCAACAATGATAAGAATCCAGATAAGCCAAGTAGTCTGAAATATAAAAGATAACGCAACGCCCACAAGTGCAGCACTAAAACCATACAATCCAGCATTGATTTCAGATTGATCGTACTTAAGTTGTATTGCAATAAAAGTTCCTGTTACGGTTGAAAGTAAAATGGCGATACCGCTTTGCCAGCTTCCTAGAAAAATACCAATAAGGAATAATAATCCTGTCCATGCATTTTCCTGAAGCATAATTTGCCCAATTCCTTTTAAGATAATGTCTACAAAAGGTATTTTTTCAAAAAACTTGTTCATTGTATTTAATTTTTAAAATGTCAATATTTATTTTTTACCATTCGAAAAAGACCATTCCAATACCGCAGATTGTGACAACTGCACCGCTTATTAAAGACATGTAGCGTTCAATTTTTTCGGTATTGAATAGAGTTGTGTAACCGTAACGTCCTAGAAGAACCATTCCTAACATTGTTAATACTGTTGTTATCGTAAATGAAGTAATTAAGACCGTGATTTCATAGACTGAATGTTTTACACCTGAGTAAAATAAGAGTGGAATTAAAGGTTCGCTTGGTCCCATTACAAAAATCATGAAGAGAACCAGCGGCGTTACTTTTATTCGTTTTTGCGGCATTACAATTTCAGTATGATTGTGTTCAAATACATATACATCATCGCCCAAAACATCAAAGTGTTTATGAGGTTTGTTTTGAATAGCTTGAACGAAACCGTAAACAAGATAAGCACCTCCAAAAAGTAATAATGCCCATGCCGAAAAGTTTCCTCTCAAATCCTGAAACCATGAAATCTTATTTAATTGCCAACCCAGAAAAACACCTATAAATCCTAATATCAGCGAGCTCAAAACATGTCCTAATCCGCAGGTGATGGTTAGAATGGCTGTTTTTGATTTACTCCATTTTTTTGATTTGGACAATACAATGAAAGGAAGATAGTGATCTGGCCCAGAAGCCGTATGTATAAAACTTATCGAAACAGCACTTAACAAAAGCGCCCAAATTGTACTATTCATTTTATTGTTGTTTTTGATCTAATGACCAGAGCATTTCCTGAACCTGAAGGAAAAAATTATACATTATTTCGCCTCCATGAGCTATTGCTCTCAATACAAAACCGTTATTTTCCATTGTTGAAATTCCAATTTCCATTTCGCTCTGATTTTTAGACATATTGATGATGTTTTCTGCCAGATCTTCTTTATTTACATTTTCTTTTGTACTAAAAAAGATAAATGTTCCTTGATGCGTATATTGTTCTAAATTTCCAATACTGTTAATAGGAATCAGATCGGGTTGAATTACCACATTATCTTTTACCATTAATTTATTCTCATGGTAAATTTCCATCAGGTTTTGAAAGCGTTTTAGTTTGAAAACTTCCCCATGATGTTTGCGCCCGCAGGTAATAATCTCGCTGATGATGATGTCGCTTTTTTTTCCGATATGAATTTTGGCTGTACTTTTAAAGTTCGAAGCTTCATGAGGAACTATAGGATGAGGAACATATGAAAATGAGGTTTCGTCTTCCATCAAAACATTTAGTTCTTGACTCGCCTGATCTTTCATGTTAAAAAGCCTCTGATAGGATTGTGACTGTAATTGCAGCGAAGCACCTTTTTCTAAAGCAACCTGTAAGTCATAATGATCTCCATCCAGAATTCCAGGTGAAGAACTCATTACCATTTGGTACAATCTGCCATCATTTTTAAGTTGTCCAACCGAAACTACTCTAAAAGGAAGCGAAACATATAAGTCCTTCACATACGATTTGCTTTGCTTAAATCCGGCTATGATTTTTAAATGGCTGTTCATTTATCGTACCAGATTGGGTTCTTCAATTTCTTCAAGAAGAGCATATTTTTGAATCCAGCCAATTACTTTATCAAGACCTTCGTCGGTTTTTAGATTAGTAAATACAAAAGGATTTCCGTTTCGCATTCTTCGAGCATCATTTTCCATTACCTGAAGGCTGGCGCCAACATGAGGTGCAAGGTCGATTTTATTAATAATTAAAAGATCAGATCTTGTAATGCCAGGACCGCCTTTTCTTGGTATTTTTTCACCTTCGGCTACGTCAATGATAAAAATGCTGACATCGGCAAGATCCGGACTAAAGGTTGCCGATAAATTGTCACCACCGCTTTCAATAAGAATCAGTTCGATGTCAGGAAAACGAGCTGCCAATTCATCTACCGCTTCAAGGTTCATACTGGCATCTTCGCGAATTGCAGTATGCGGACATCCGCCAGTTTCAACGCCAATAATTCTTTCGCGTGGCAAAAGACTGTTTTTTGCCATAAACTCTGCATCTTCTTTGGTGTAAATATCATTCGTAATAACGGCAAGATCATATTTACCAAATAAACTTCTGCTTAAGCGTTCCAGCAAAGCTGTTTTTCCAGAACCTACAGGTCCTGCTACGCCAATTTTTATATATTTTCTATTTTTCATTTTTTTTAGATTTAAATCGTCTCTGATAAAAATCAGATCGTATAATTTGTCTTTAATTTAAGACTAAGACATGTAAAGTCTCGAATAAAGCCTTTCGTGCTGCATGCAATTAATATCGAATGAAGTGCTGCATATTCCTATTGAGTCTCGATCCAATGCAATGGTTTCCAAAGCTGTTTTTTCTATAGTAGGATAAAGAGCGAATAGAATATCCTGTCCGTCAATCTGCCCAAGCGGAACTAGTTTTACAGCATTGGTAATCATTCCCGAAACAGAGGTGTAATAAAATCCTAAAAGCGCTTCGTACAAAGGAATTTTCATTAAGGCAGCGTACATGCCAAATACAATGCAGTAATGCGAAGTTGCCTCTTGATTTTGGACAGCTTTCTCGTATGATTCAACCAAAGAAGAGTTTTCTTTTCGTTTGAATATTTTAATTAAACGAACTCCTAGTTTTTGGCTTGCATTTCGAATTTCTTTGGCACATTTTAAGGCATTGCATTCATTGTCAAGTTTTAATAGTAACTCGAGATCATTGTTCTCTGCTGCTTCATAAGCCAATTTCATGAAAGAACCATCGTTGTATTTGAGATTGTATTGAAGCATGTTTTCTACAAATTCCTTTGCGGTTTCTCGATTACAAACAATCCTCTTCTGTACATACGTTTCGAGTCCGTTAGAATGTGTATATCCTCCAATTGGCAATGTGGGATCAGAAAGATGAAGCAGCGCCGATAAAAAGTTTAAATTATTCATCTTTTGAAGCCATTTTTAAGATCTTGGTAAATATTGAAGAACCTAAATTTCCATGACCGTGAGGTTCTACGTTTGATTTAAGAAGATTCAACAGTTTTACAGATTGTTGTTTGGGCGAAAAACCGGCAGCATCGAGCCATCTGAAAATGGGCATTTCAAATGGAAGTAATACTTTTCCGTTTTGAATAAAAAGCGGAATGTGTTTGTTCCCAATTTCATAACAAATAGTTCCCATTTCCATCATAGAATGCGGATTCATTACAATTGCATCGGTCTCCAAAACGTTGACAGCTATTATTTTTTCTTCATCTTCAAAAAGAATATCGCCTTCTCTTAAACGCTGTCCTTCTTTTAGAAATTTAATGGCAATCTCAATTCCGCTGCGGGTTTTCTTGCGTTGTATCCTTTTGGTGCATTCAAACCATTCCAAGTCCAGATAATCGATTTGTTTTTCAATTGTTGGGTACTGCGAAATGTTTCCTATAGTTTCATTAATGATCATGAATGGTTAGATTTTTTTTTGAAATTGAAGTTTTTTGAGATTCCAACACCAAATGTTGAACCGCTGATACCCGCTACATAATTCTTAGTCCATCCTTCACCTTTAGTTTTTGTATCAAGCATAGAAAGCTCTCCAAACTTAAATTTCAAAGCCCATCCACTTCCTAGAAAAACCGCAAATAAAGGATAAGCACGTAAACGATATCCGTTAAAATCTTTCATTGAAGCGGTGTCATCTGTTTGTTTTTGTCCCCATACATAATGCGCGTCTACCTGACCAATTAAGGCAAAATATTTCCCTAAAGTAACCGAAGGGCTGTACCAGATTCCAGCTTCATTTTGTTTGTAAATGGTTTTATCATTAAAAACATTTTGAGCATAGGCATAATTTACCCCCACCACATCGTTGTTATTAATAAAATATCCCACTCCAATAGGCACGCCTGCATTGGCACTGGTACCAAAAGAACTACTGCTTGTAGAAGGTGTATTGGTTTTCGAATAATCTAATGAACCATAAATCATGAATTGTCCTTTTGGTCCGTCATCAGTATCTTTTAATCGTAAACCGCCTAATGTTTGCGCATTCATCGAAACTGAAAAAAGAGTAATTACGACTGCGAATGCAAATAATGTTTTGTTAAGAATATTTTTCATTTTGATGTCTTTTTAATTTTTAAAATAAGGCTCGGAATTGTTCCGAGCCTTTTAAAACCCTTATTTCTAAAACAAATAATACAATTGTGTTAGCGGCAGTTTTTCTGCTGGTTCGCAGGTAATGTATTCGCCGTCTACAGTTACTTTATAGTTTTCAGGATTAACTTCAATTACTGGAGTTTTGTCGTTATGGATAAGATCCTTTTTAGAAATGTTTCGGCAGTTTTTTACCGGCAGAATCATTTTTTCTAATTTGTAAGACGCCACAGCTCCGTTATCAATAGAAATTTGAGAAACGAAATTGGCACAAGTACCAAATTTGGCTTTTCCGTGAGCTCCAAACATATTTCTGTAAATTACAGGCTGAGGTGTTGGAATAGAAGCGTTAGGATCTCCCATTTTGCTAGCAATTACAAATCCGCCTTTAACGATAATATCTGGTTTTACTCCAAATAATGCAGGTTTCCAGATCACAAGATCAGCTAGTTTTCCTGCTTCGATAGAACCCACATATTCTGAAATTCCGTGAGCAATTGCCGGATTGATAGTGTATTTGGCAACATATCTTTTTGCGCGGTAATTGTCATTTTCAGAAGTTTTGTCTTCGGTTAAATACCCTCTTTGATCTTTCATTTTACTGGCAGTCTGCCAAGTTCTTGTAATGACTTCACCTGGTCTTCCCATTGCTTGAGAATCTGAACTCATGATACTGAAAACTCCCATGTCATGAAGGATATCTTCTGCCGCAATTGTTTCAGGACGAATACGAGAATCAGCAAAAGCGACGTCTTCTGGAATGTTTTTGCTCAAGTGGTGGCAAACCATCAACATATCTAAGTGCTCGTCGATTGTGTTGACTGTGTAAGGACGAGTTGGGTTTGTAGACGCAGGAAGCACATTTGGATACATTGCTGCTTTAATAATATCTGGAGCGTGACCACCACCAGCACCTTCTGTATGGAAAGTATGAATTACTCGGCCGTTAATCGCATGCATTGTGTCTTCAAGGAAACCGCTTTCATTTAAAGTATCGGTATGAATGGCAACTTGTACATCATATTTATCAGCCACTTTTAAAGAAGCATCTATTACGGCAGGAGTTGCTCCCCAATCTTCGTGTATTTTCAAACCAAGAGCACCCGCTTCAACTTGTTCTTCAAGAGGTTCTTCGGCAGAACAATTTCCTTTTCCAAAATACCCAAGATTCATAGGATATTCTTCCGATGCTTCAAGCATTTTCTGAATATTGAATTTTCCAGGTGTACAAGTAGTTGCATTTGTTCCGTCATTTGGACCCGTTCCACCACCTATCATAGTGGTGATACCGCTGTACAAAGAAGTTTCAATTTGCTGCGGACAAATAAAGTGAATGTGTGTATCAATTCCTCCCGCTGTTACAATGTAACCTTTTCCTCCATGAACTTCTGTAGATGCTCCAATAATCATATTTGGAGAAACACCATCCATTGTATCAGGATTTCCAGCTTTACCAATAGCTACGATTTTCCCGTCTTTAATACCGATATCAGCTTTTACAATTCCCCAGTGGTCAATAATTACCGCTCCTGTAATACAAAGGTCAAGAACACCTTCGTTTCTTTTTGCTGTAACATTTTGTCCCATTCCATCACGTACCGTTTTTCCACCGCCAAAAACAGCTTCATCACCATAACTTGTGTAATCTTTTTCAATTTCAATAATTAGATCTGTATCTCCCAAACGGATTTTATCTCCTGCTGTTGGGCCTAATATATTGGCATACTGTTTTCTATCTACCTTTAAGCTCATCTTACTGATTTTTAAAATTTAACTGTGCAGCTTTTGCAATACTTTCTTGTTTCTGTTTTTCAGAATCGGTTTGTCCGCATACCAGATTATTAAATCCAATTGCTTTTTTGCGTCCGCCAATTGCTACCAATTCTACTTCTTTTTCTTCTCCCGGTTCAAAACGAACAGCGGTGCTTGCTACAATATTTAATCGTTTTCCAAAAGCTTTTTCGCGATTAAAACGCATTGCTTTGTTTACTTCAAAAAAGTGAAAATGAGAGCCCACCTGAATAGGACGATCGCCTGTGTTTGTTACTTTTATTTTTACAGTTTCTCTGCCTTCATTGCAGATAATAGTGCCTTCTTTTACAAAAATTTCTCCTGGTATCATGTTTTGATTTTTAAGGATTAACGTATAGGGTTATGAACCGTTACCAGTTTGGTTCCGTCAGGAAAAGTGGCTTCAATCTGTACATCATGAATCATTTCGGCTACACCCGGCATTACATCATCAATAGTTAGGATTTGTGCGCCTTCCTGCATTAGTTGTGCTACTTTTTTCCCGTCTCTGGCACCTTCCAGTAAAAAGTGGCTTATAAGCGCTACAGATTCTGGATAATTCAATTTAAGACCTCTGGCTTTTCTTTTAAGAGCCAGCTCACCTGCCAAAAAAAGCATAAGCTTTTCTGTTTCTCTCGGAGTTAAATGCATAATTATTTTTTTTAAGTTGGATAATATTTACCTGTTAGATCTCGATCATTAACATGGTAAAATTAGAAAGGCAGTGAGCCCGCAGGCTATCAAAAAAAATATTTAGAATGTTCAAAAACGTGACAAATGAAGACTTGATTTTTGGATTTTTTTAACTTAAATAAGAAAGAAAAAACTCTATTGTTTTGATAATCTTGCTAATACGTAAAAAACGTTTTTGTTAAACTTGAAATCTAGAATTGAGATCTTCTGTACCTTTATGCTCAAAAAACAAATTGTATTCGATTTCAGAATGGAACAACCACCTTTCAAAGTAGACAAATATTATATCAAGAAAGTAGATGCCGATAAAAAGAGCATTTACTGTCATCATGATATAATGGGCGAATTGCTGGTTCCAACGCACAAACACGACAAAGCGCAAATGTTATACGCTGAAGGCGATGTAGTTTTTGTGACTACTGAAACAAAATCGTACTTCCTGCCTGCAAGACATTTTATTTGGATTCCGAGTGGAGTAGAGCATAGTATTCATCCGAAGTCGGAGCAAGTGATGATGCGAAATCTCTATTTTCCGGTTGAAAAAGATGAAGATGAATTCTACAGAAGCGAAGGCATTTATCCAGTAAACAATTTATTGCTTCAAATGATGATGTTTACCAATCAGTGGAATGGTGATTTGAAAAAAGGAAGCCCGAGTTTTGTTATTGCAAAAGCCATAAAAGCAATTCTTCCGCAGATATGTCATACCAACTTGCCTTTAGAATTGCCTCAGGCTAAAGATGCGCGTTTGGGAAAAATTCTTCGATATATCGAAAATAATCTGGGAGAAACGATTCTTTTTGCAGATGTGGCACATGAATTCGGTTATAGCGAACGTTCTTTGTATCGCTTATTTCAGAAAGATCTCAAAATGTCGTTTATTCAATATTACACCATTCGAAGGATCCTTAAAGCCATCGAACTTTTATTAGAAAGAAAGCTTTCTGTAAAAGAGGTAGCTCTGGAAGTTGGTTATAATAGTGTTCCAACTTTCAGTAATACTTTTTTCAAAATTTTAGGACAAAGACCTTCTGATTACTTAAACGGAGAGGAAATTTTGGAACGCGGTAAATAGATTTTATTTCACGCAGATCTATTTAGATTTAAGCTGATTTTCTTTATTCGAAGCTGAAATTTTCTCTCGCAGATTTTACAGATTTAAGTTGATTTTCGAAATATTGAATTGCCTCCAGCTTTAGCTGGAGGTATTGCAAAAGCTTATAAAAAGGGCTTTAGCCAAACTCTACATTTGGCTAAAGCCTTTTAGCTTCCTTTATTAACCTCCAGCTAAAGCTGGAGGCAATTCAATATATATTTGCGATTTAGCGTCTTTTCGAGATTATTTTCTATGTAAATCTGCAAGAGAAAAAACAAAAATCTGTGCTCATCTGCTTAAATCGCTTTAAATCTGCGTGAAATAATTATTATTTTCAACTATTTGTTTTTCAGTATTTTAATATATCGTTTTCGAAAAATGGAATTTTAACATTTGTCCGAAATGAATATGTTATTGACTTTTTATAATCTTCAGCCAACAAAAAAATGAAAGAACTTTGCAGCATAAATTATTTAAATATCCATGTTCCTTACAAAAACAAACTCTAAAGAAGATTGTTTTCCCAGAAGCCTATTGATTTTACTAATGATGTTAGTATTCAATAGTTTACAAGCTCAGGAAGTTCATACGGTTTCTTTACAAGAAGCGATGAAACTGGCGAAGGAAAACAATAAAAAAGTCCTTAAATCTCAACTGGAGATTACGCTCGCTGAGCAAAACATCAAAGAAAGAAAAGAACTTAGATTGCCAGATGTACAACTAAACGGAATGTACTCTAGAATTACCAACATTACAGAATTTAAAGGAAGCGGTTTCTTAAAAGACAAAGAAGTTACGCCCGCAATTCCTGAAATCTATGAGGTCAATTCAACTTTTAAAATGCCAATTTACGTTGGAAACAAGATTAATAACGCGATTAAAATTGCGAATCAGGAAAACGAAATTGCCAAAATAAAATCGGAAAAAACAGAAAATGATATTGAGCTGCAAGTTGTGGCCAATTATCTAGCGATTTATAAAATGATGGAACTTCAAAAAATATTTGAAGAAAATATCAAAGAAGAAAAGAACCGATTAAAGGAAGTGCAATCGCTTCAAAAACACGGAACGGTAACCAAAAATGAGGTTATACGTGCCGAATTACAGCTCTCAGATCGTGAGCTAAATGCGCTTACAAACTCCAAAAACATTCAAATAGCGCTTCACGATCTGAAGACTTTAATTCAAATTCCGGAAAATGAAGAAATTGCAATTGACACCACTGCAAGTCTGGATGAAATGAACGGCGTAGATCCGTACGATTTTTACTTGAGTAAAGCGATGCAGAACGAAGAAATGAGAATGGCAAGCCAAGAATTAGACATCAGTAAAACTGAATTGAAATTGGTAAAAGGGAATTATCTGCCAAGCGTAAACTTCTTCGGAAATTATGGTTTTTATTATCCCAACTACAAATTCTTTCCGCCAAATCCGTATTTGTACACTTTAGGTCAGGTGGGAATCGAGGCACGTTTTGATCTTTCGGCTTTGTACAAAAACAAAACGAAAGTAGCCAAAGCGAATACTAAAATCGATATGCAGAAAATGCAGAATGAAATCATAAAAGATGAAATTCAGGATCAGTTGTACAAAGATCATACACAGTATCAGGAAATCCTTGAAAAGTTTGTTGTGGTTGACAAAGCTTTGGATTTAGCCGAAGAAAACTACCGAATCGTAAAGCTGAAATACTTAAACCAGTTGGTTTTAATTACCGAAATGGTAGATGCTGATAATGCTCTGCTTCAAGCGAAATACAACAAAATTGCTACGCATTTGGATGCTGTTTTGAAACATTACGAAATGATGCACACGGCGGGGATTATGCCTAATGCGGGAAGTTAAATGTTAGATGTGAAAAGTTAGAAGAAAGAAGCAAGAGAAAAGATTAAAAGTATTGTTTCTCAGTTCCGTAGGAACGCTTCATATTGTAGCGCCGGATTTCAATCCGGGGAGAGAAAAGATTAAAAGTATTGTTTCTCAGTTCCGTAGGAACGTTTCATGTTGTAGCGCCGGATTTCAATCCGGGGAGAAAAAAGATTAAAAGTATTGTTTCTCAGTTCCGTAGGAACGCTTCATGTTGTAGCGCCGGATTTTAATCCGGGGAGAAAAAAGATTAACAGTATAGTTTCTCAGTTCCGTAGGAACGCTTCATGTTGTAGCGCCGGATTTCAATCCGGGGAGAAAAAAGATTAAAAGTATTGTTTCTCAGTTCCGTAGGAACGCTCCATATTGTAGCGCCGGATTTCAATCCGGGGAGAGAAAAGATTAAAGAATATAGTTTTCATATTGTAGCGCCGGATTTCAATTCGGGGAAAAAAAATTAAAGAGATAAAAAAAATGGTTAAGATAAAAAATGAAACTAAAAGAAATAAAACGTTTCATATACTGATAACAATTATTGCGTGTACGCTGGTTATAAGCGGAGTTATTTTGGGAATTTGGTTTTATGTGTTTAATAGAAATCACGAAGAAACCAATGACGCTCAGGTAGAACAATACGTTACGCCAATTATGTCGAGAATTACAGGTTATGTACAGGAAGTTCGTTTTGACGAAAACCAATTTGTGCATAAAGGCGATACTTTGGTAGTGATTGATAACAGAGAATACAAATCGAAATTGAATGTGGCTCTTGCCGATGTTCAAAATGCACAGCAAAATAGTGTTGTGGCTCAGAAAAATGCTATTAACACAGCAAGTGCAACGGCAATTAACGAAGCACAATTGGAAGCTGCAAAAGCAAACCTTTGGAAAACAAAATTAGAATACGAAAGATATAAAGCTTTGGTAACCGAAGAAGCGGCAACTTCTCAGCAATTAGAAAAAGTAAAAGCAGATTACGAATCGGCTCAGGCACATTTTTCGGAAATGAAAAACAGAATTCATTCGGCTTCATTAAGCACTTCAGTTGCCGAAGCGAATGTTCCAACAACGCAAACTAATATTGCTTCAAAGCAAGCGGTTGCAGATAATGCGGCATTATTTCTTTCGTACACCATAATTACAGCACCTTATGACGGATGGGTTGGAAAAAGAACTTTACAGCCAGGACAACTGGTAAAAGAAGGGCAGTCTTTGCTTTCTATTGTAAGTAAAGAAAAATGGATTACAGCCAATTTTAAAGAAACACAATTGCAGTATTTAACCGTTGGGCAAGAAGTAGAAATCAAAGCTGATGCTATAAATGACAAAACTTTTGCGGGAACAATTGCTTCGTTATCGCCTGCGAGCGGTGCGAGATTTTCGCTGCTTCCTCCTGATAATGCGACTGGAAACTTTGTGAAAATCGAACAGAGAATTCCAGTTCGAATTCAGTTAAAAGAACAAGACAAGCAAACCGATTTTTTAAGAGCAGGAATGAACATTACGATTGTTGCTGCGCACAAATAAAATGGAAGATAAAAGTATATTTAAATCATGGGTTCCAAAATGGGCGATCATTACTATTTTGTTCGTTTGTTTGCTGCATTCCATGATTTTATTGGGAGTTTACACGTCAAACGTAACGTATGCGGCGAGTTTTCTGGATATTGAGCCTGAAGATTTGCAGTTCGCGATGTGCGTTACCTACGGAACTTTGCTGGCAACTATCTTGATAGAAAGCCGATTTTCGAGCTTTTTTCCAACCAAAAATTATCTGATGGGCGTATATTCTCTAATCGGAATTACGATTGTTTTATCGGGTTATGTTACCAATTTTTCGGTTTTTTTATTGTTAAGAATTGCCGAAGGTGTTCTTATGGCGCTTCCTGCTATTACAATCAGACAATTGATTATTCAGCAATTCAATTCTAAAAACGCCATTATCATCGGGTTTTCATTTTATTATGGCTCGCTGTTGTTGTCTACGCCCTTTATTATGAATATTGCTGTGTGGTTTCTCGATCATTACGATTGGAAATACATGCTGTATGTTTCGGGCGGACTGCAGGTTTTAAACGTCTTTTTAATCTTAGTTACTTTCAGAGGGCACCGAATTACAAAGAAGATTCCGTTGTATCAAATCGACTGGATGAGTTATTTTTTGGTTTTAATTTCGATTCTTTGCGGTGCCTACTTTTTTGTGTATGCCGAAAAAAAATATTGGTTTCAATCGTCAGAAATGGTTTTGGCGTTGATGATTTCGCTCATCACAGGCGGGTTGTTCATCTTTAAAGAACGTTTGGTAAAAAGACCAAGTTTTGATTTTGAAGTCATAAAATACGCCAATCTACGAATAGGATTTTTATTGTTTTTCCTTTTCTATATCAGCAGAGCGACGTTGAGTCTTTGTCATTCGGCGATGTTTTCCATCTGGAATTGGGATCCATCGCGTGTGGCAGGCGTACAATACATAAACGGACTAGGAAATGTAATCGGATTAGTTCTGGCTGCTTTTTTCCTGATGAAATCTGTTTCAACTAAAATTATTTTCATGATTGGTTTTTCGCTCATTGCTATTTTCCACTTCTGGTTTACGTTTCTTTTTGTACCAGATGTTGCGCTGAGCGATATTATTGTTCCCTATATTTTGCAAGGAATTGGTGTTGGGTTTTTATTTGTTCCGCTCATCTTATTTACCACATCATCGGTTCCGGCAAATATGGCGGTTTCTTCTGGGATTGTTGGGGTTTCAGGACGTTTCTGGGGAAGCACAGTTGGTTTCTGCGTTATGCAGAATGCGATTGTTTTCTTAAATAAAAAACATTTCTTGAAGCTAAGCCAATTTGTATCTGGAGAAAATCCCGAAGCACAGAACACAATTACTTCCACAACACAAAGTTTTATGGCCAAAGGTTATTCGGCAGATAATGCGAATGTTCTGGCCATGAAAAAGGTTTTCGGCACAATCGCCAAACAATCGACTTTATTGGCCGATATGGAAATTTATACTATTGTTGGTTACGGTTTAGTGGTTTTGATTATTCTAATTGCGTGTAATCAGCATTTGAGACAGACAATGACTTTGGTGAAAAGTAAAATTTGGATCGGCTAAAATGCAAATTCCAATTTTTTTAAATTCCAAATTCCAAAAAAAAACGTGATTTAATCTCGCAAAGTCGCAGAGTCGCAAAGATTTTTTTGCCACTCCTAATAGCTATCGGGATAATAAGATTAAAAGATTTTTTTTTGTTTCACGCAGATTCTGCAGATTTTAGCAGATTTAATTTTTGAGATTGTAGAAATAAATACTCTGTGCATATCTGCTTAAATCTTTTTAAATCTGCGTAAAAAAACTTTGCGTCTTAGCGACTTTGCGAGATTCAAAAAATCTGCGTATATCCTCTTAAATCTTTTTAAAATCTGCGTGAAACAAAAAAACTTTGCGTCTTAGCGACTTTGCGAGATTCTAAACAAAATCCTGCGAGAAATAAGACTTTATTAACGTACTTTAAGACTAGAAACAATATAAATGCTCGTATCTTGCACCCGTTTAAAACAAATAAAATTATGAGCCAGCAATGTGTAATTTTTGATATGGACGGCGTGATTTGCCACACCAATCCGCATCATGTAGTCGCTTTTGAAGAATTTTTCAATAAATATAAAATTCCGTATACCAATCAAGAATTTGAAGAGCATATGTACGGAAAACACAATAGTTACATTATGTCGCATTTCTTCAAACGCCCAATCGAAGGAGAAGAATTGACGAAACTTGAAGACGAAAAAGAAGGAATGTTTCGTGAGATTTACAAAGACAAAGTCGAAACAATTCCGCATTATATGCAGTTTTTAGAAGAGCTAAAATCACGCGGATTCAAAACAGCGGTTGCCACTTCGGCGCCGCGTGCCAATTTAGATTTGATTGCCAATTTCCTGAAACTCGACCAAAAAATGGATTCGATGATGTCTAGCGAAGATGTTACATTTCATAAACCAAATCCAGAAGTATATTTAAAATCGGCAGAACGAGTGGGCGTTTCTCCATTTGATTGTGTGGTTTTCGAAGATTCTTTTTCGGGCGTTACAGCAGGATTAAATGCGGGAATGAAAGTCGTTGGTGTTTTAAGTACGCATACCAAAGAAGAACTTCCGATATGTGATTTTTATATCAATGATTATAGCGAAGTGAATGTGGATAAGATATTAGAATTGTTAGGGAAGTAAATTCCAATTTTTTTAAATCCCAAATTCCAAAAAACTATATGTTGAGACCTTTGTCAAAGTTTTAAACTTTGACAAAGGTTTTTTTATGTGCCAAAGTATTTGCTGCAAAGTTTGTCATTTCGACGGAGGAGAATAATACTAGAAATTCCACAAGGAAAATCTTCAATCTGTCTCGAATCCCGCGTGAGATTTCTCCTTAAGTCGAAATGACAAAATCACTGAATTGCCTCCTGCTTTAGCTGGAGATTTTTTTTATGGTTTTTAGGAAAGGCTTTAGCCGAAGTTTTTAGAATTAATTAAACGATGTCGAATTCTATTGCGATCATTAAACCTGCTGCTAAAAGAAAAACGGAAGAGCTTAATAATAGCCACAACATTTTTTTAGGCCATTCTATTTTTAAATCTCGAAGCATCAAAATAGAATTAGCGAAAGAAAAAATAACAAGGAATATGATTAAAAGAAAAGCACCGTTACTTCCGTATTCATAGATCCAGCGAAAATCTGTTGAAAATCGAAATCTTTCGACATAACGTTTTGTCAAACCGCTTAAAATAAATAAAACAGGAATTGCAATTGCAATTTTCTGAGTTAAATGAAGATTTTTGAGATTTTTCATTTATTTCTCCTCCCAGAATATCTTTTTGTTATGTTCCACTAAAAACAAACAAGTATTTCCGTCTTCATCTAAAACTTTTTTGATGTCAAAATTATACGAACCTCTTGATTTTGTATTTCTTTCGGTGCCACACCAACTCCAATGAAGATTGTTTAATTTTTTAGTATTCGAATTAGCGCTAATTTCTTCGTATGGTATTGAACCATCAAAACCAAATTTCTTAAAATCAATGTTTTTTGTTGATTCATCATTTTTTAAACTGCCCATAAACGTTCCTGCAATTACCAAAGAATCAAGATTCTCTCCGGTTTTATTATAGAATTTAGCATGAAAACCTCTAAAATTTATAAAGCTGGTTAGTATTACAATACTAGATAATAACAAAATAACCAATTGTGTGTTTCTTCGTTTTGATTTTATCTCATCCATCCTTCAATTTTATAATTTTTAGAGAATAATTTTCTTTCTTGTTTTCCATTATCTGGTTTGAACCAAACTTCAAACCTTGCAGCGTATGGTTGTCCCCAATCGCCTTCGTAAATTGTAAAATCATCACTGGTGCTAAATTTCTTTATGCTGTCAGTTGGATTGTAAATTTGAATCGAACTAGTTCTGGGCAAATCGTCAGTAGAAAGAGCCTCGTTATGAGTAATTTCAAATACTTTTAAATAAATGGAACCGCTTTCAATTTTTCCTATCCAAAAATCAAATTCATAAAGTCCAGGTTGGAATGAATTATAAAGTTGAAAGTCAATTTTTTCTACAACTCTATTTGTTATGCTGTCAGGTCTTTGTCCTTCGAATTTTGCATAATTATCCAAATCAACTGGATTATCTATTTGAATGTTTTTTGGAATTGTTAGGTTTTTTGCCCAAGTATCTGGTGTTTCGTCTGTTATAAAAAATGATGCGAGTGAAAACAGAATCAATATCAATACTGTTACGCCAAATAGAAATAAACTAACAAGACTTTTGAGCCATCGTTTTTTGGAAAGCTGATAAACAGCCGAAACTAATAAACAGAATATGGCAAGACAAAATAATCCGAAAATGATATTTTCAATAAGCGGATTGTTTAATGAGCTGGAAAATAACAAAAGAAGGATTGAAATAAACCAAAATAATATTGGCTTCTTCCAATCATCAAAAAAACTTAGAAGATGTTTTTTCATAAAGTTTCAGTCAAACAGCTTTAGCAATAATCATTTATTCTTAATTTTTAAAAAGACTTCATTTCTAAACCAATTTTCATCTTCGTGAGATTCGAAAATTCTTTTTGGAAAGTAAAAACATTGACCTTTTGAAATATATAAAAGATAAAGATCTTTTAATTCGAAAGTCTTTATAAAATTTTGATTGTCAATTGTTCCTTCTGAGATTTCTCCCATGTAAGCAATAATTCTATCGGAGAAAATTTCATATTGTCTTTCTTTATAAATGATCTTATTTTCTTTTGAATATGTCAATCGCCAATATTGAAATAATATAATTAGCGGATAAAGAAAACCAAAAACAATAATAAAAGTGTCTGAAGAATCTTTGTTGTCCTTAAAAAGGATTGCAACAGAAAGAAATATGATAAAAGCATAAAGCCACCATCTCTTTTTTAATAAAATTCTAATAATAAATGAGAAGTATTCTTTTTGGGTAAGTTGAAATTTTTTGGTTTTGATCATTAGAATTTAAAGATTTATTTCAAAGGAAAATCAAGCAATTCTTTAGGTTCAACATCTAAAGCATTGGCGATTTTTATAAGAGTTTTTATGGTGGTATTTATTTCAGCTCTTTCTATTCTACCTATTTGAGTTTTACGAATTTCACTATCATCAGCCAAATCTTGTTGAGACATGCCTTTCTTTTCTCGTAATTGTCTAATGTGAACGCCAAGACTTGCAATAAAAGTTTCTTGTGAAATATCCATATTTCAAAATTCCTAAGATTTATTTTTGCTTAGGTCACATTTATGTGCTCAAAAGTATTATATTTGATGACTTTAAAAAATAAGATAATAGTTACAGAAAATATTTCAAAAGAACTTGAAACCAGACTAAAAGATTTTTTTACTGATGTAATTGATGCAAAAGATATGGCGAAAACCATTCGAGAAGTAAATTATGTGCTTTCGTTGTGTTCGATGCGCGGGTGCGAAACGATAGAATCTGAATTCAAGAATATCGATGATAACTTTTACTGGCTCAATCGATTGGCAGAAGTTCTTGATCCTTATTTAGAGATTGATTAAAATACTTTCATTTCGACGAAAGGAGAAACAAAAGCAAATTGGTATATAGAAATTGTCCCCACAATTTTTTTTCATGATATAAAAGCTGCCAATATGTTAATCTCCTTTCGTCAAGATGATTGATATTATAGATTTTCATTTCGACGAAAGGAGAAGCCAAACAGCAAACCAACAAAAATTAGGAGAGACTTCAACATTTTTTTCTTATATGTACAACCAGTTGGCGATGCTGATAAAAAACTCCTTTCGTCAAGGTGAGAAAACCAGATAAATAAAAGTTAAATTACATCAATCCATAAATTATTAATTCAGAAAAATCTTATTTTTACCCGCGATTTAAAAATAATGAAATATGAAAAAGGAAATCTTGGAACGAATTAAAAAATTAGGCGGAAACATCGATAATGTAAAAGGAAATTCGCTTCAAGAAGATTTACAATCTATAACTTTTGATACTGTTCTTTATCCAAAACCAGAAGATGCACCTTGGGCTTCTGCTGAAGATCAAGAACCTATTTTCGGGATTGGAGATTTCGTCGATGAAAATGAAGCTCTTTTTAAAGAAAACAACGAAGCTTTTTACGATAAGCTCATTCAGAAATATTTCTGCAAAACGACCGAAGGATTTGGACAGATGTTTTGGGAAGTTAGTTCTTTTACACCTTTCAAAGAAGGCACTGCAGATTATAAAGAATGGTATAGAGATTTCACAGACGAATACACGGATTTAAGCGAAATCACAAAAGTAACCAACGACACAACCCCAGATTTTATTCTGCTCGCGACAAGCTACGGTTTTCCAGATAGTTTTTATATTGCTTTATCTGACCCAAACCCAGAAAACCCAACTTTATTCGGTACTGATCGCACAGGTTTTTTTAGTGAAATAACCAATGAAGGAAATCTCGAAGATTTTATGAATTTATTTATGACCAAAGAAGAGCTTTTGGAGATTGTGAAGAAGGCGATGGAGAAATAAAGAAGATTTTCTCATTATTTGTTATTCCTCGTTCTTCGGAATGACAAGTTTTCAGTTAAAAACATAGCCAATGGTTTCAACCATTGGAACGCAATCATTGTCGACAATCTTTGTCTCCCAAGGTTGAAACCTTGGGCAATGTTTGAAATAGAATAGAGTATTTAGTAAAAATTTATTAGAAATTAATAAATCGCCCATTTTACGATTTTACGTAAAATGGGCGATTTATGCTACATTACATTTGCCTATTATTAATTTAAATGAAAAAAAATGAAAAAATTATTATTGGCTGTTGTTTTGATCATGTGTTTTAGTCTTAATGCGCAAATAATGAAACGTTCCGAAGAAAGAAAACCAGATGAAGTGATTTCGGTAAATATGGGCACTACAAAAATGAATAGATTCGGTGAAATCTATGTTTTAAATATGCCAGATGGGACTTCTAAAAGTGATGTAAGATGGTATTTTATGTTTAAAAAAGAAGAAATTACAGAGATTTACAATGAGGTATCTAGGGCAATGAATAGTGATGAGTATAAAAAGGGAGAGAGTTTTGATTATAAAAATTGGGAAGGAGCTATGGTGACAATTCTTTATGATAAAACAATGGGTGTCAAAAGTATTCAATTCGTAAAAAGAGAAAAGGAGTTTGTTGAGCATATTGGAGGCCCGCTTACTTTAAAAAATTTGCAGAAGTTATTTGGCATTGATGCAAAAAAGTAAATTAATTTTTTACGGCCTCAAATGAGATCTATACCAAAAAGATTAGAATTTAAATATGCCGTAAAACAAAAAAGCTTCTGAAAAATATTCAGAAGCTTTTTTTGGTGCGGATAATAGGACTCGAACCTACACGCCTTGCGGCACCAGATCCTAAGTCTGGCATGTCTACCAATTTCACCATATCCGCGGAATTGTGGGTGCAAAGATAGGCATACTTTTGAATAATCAAAGCATTTTTTCAAAATTTTTTTTAATTCTCTTTTTTGTACATTTGGTTTTCTATAAAAATAATTTAAATGGAAAATATTAAGTCCTACGTTCAACAACATAAAGATCGGTTTATCAATGAATTGATCGAATTATTAAAAATTCCGTCGGTAAGTGCCGACACTGCATATTCTCAAGATGTTATTGACACAGCAGAGGCTGTAAAAGAAAGTTTATCAAAAGCAGGATGCGATTACGTCGAAACTTGCGACACTCCAGGTTACCCAATTATCTACGGAGAAAAAATAATCGACCCAAATCTTCCAACGGTTTTAGTTTACGGACACTACGACGTACAACCGCCAGATCCGTTAGAATTATGGACTTCACCACCATTTGAACCTGTTATTAAAACTACAGATATTCATCCAGAAGGAGCGATTTTTGCTCGTGGAGCGTGTGATGACAAAGGTCAGATGTACATGCACGTAAAAGCACTTGAATTAATGGTACAAAGCAATACTTTGCCTTGTAACGTAAAATTCATGATCGAAGGAGAAGAAGAAGTTGGTTCTGCAAGTTTGGCTTGGTTCGTAGAACGCAATCAAGAAAAACTAAAAAATGATGTGATCCTTATTTCAGATACCGGAATGATTTCTAATCAACAGCCGTCAATTACAACAGGTTTAAGAGGTTTGAGTTATGTTGAGGTTGAAGTTACTGGACCAAACCGTGATTTGCATTCTGGTTTATACGGTGGTGCTGTGGCAAACCCAATTAATATTCTGGCAAAAATGATTGCTTCTCTTCACGACGAAAATAATCATATTACGATTCCAGGATTCTACGATAAAGTTCAGGAATTATCTGCAGAAGAAAGAGCCGAAATGGCAAAAGCGCCTTTCAGCCTAGAAAAATATAAAAACGCTTTAAACATTGCTGATGTTTACGGTGAAAAAGGATATGTAACCAACGAAAGAAACTCAATCCGTCCGACATTAGACGTAAACGGAATTTGGGGCGGTTATACCGGAGAAGGTGCTAAAACGGTTATTGCGAGCAAAGCTTACGCTAAAATCTCAATGCGTTTGGTTCCAAATCAGGAGTGGGAAGAGATTACAGAATTGTTTACAAAACATTTTACAAGCATTGCTCCAGCTGGAGTTACGGTAAAAGTAACGCCTCACCACGGTGGTCAAGGTTATGTGACACCAATTGATAGCATCGGATATCAGGCTGCAAACAAAGCGTATACTGAAACTTTTGGAGTTCCTGCAATTCCGGTTCGTTCAGGAGGAAGTATTCCGATTGTGGCTTTATTCGAAAAAGAATTAAAAAGCAAAACCATCTTAATGGGCTTCGGGTTAGACAGCGATGCCATTCACTCTCCAAACGAACATTTCGGAATTTTTAATTACTTGAAAGGTATTGAAACTATTCCGTTGTTTTATAAGTATTTTGTGGAATTGAGCAAATAGTTTTTTAACCGCAAAGAGCGCGAAGAATTACGCAAAGTTCGCGAAGAATTTTTTAAGCAAGATTTATAAAAGTTCGCAAAGCTTATCACATAGCTTTGCGAACTTTGCGTTTATAAACGTAACTTTTGAGAAAAATCCTTGCGCTCTTTGCGGTTATTTTTGACCACAGAGCACACTAAGTATTTACGCAGAGTTCGCAATTTTTTTAAATTAAGATTTATAAAAGTTCGCAAAGTTATATAGATATAGCTTTGCGAACTTTGCGTTTATAAGCGTAACTTTTGAGAAAAATCTTTGCGCTCTTTGCGGTTATTTTTGACCACAGAGCACACTAAGTATTTACGCAGAGTTCGCAATTTTTTTAAATTAAGATTTATAAAAGTTCGCAAAGTTATATAGATATAGCTTTGCGAACTTTGCGTTTATAAGCGTAACTTTTGAGAAAAATCCTTGCGTTCTTTGCGGTTATTTTTGACCACAGAACACACTAAGTATTTACGCAAAGACCGCTAAGTTTTTTAAAAGAGATTTATTAAAGTTTGCAAAGTTTTATCCATGAAGCTTTGCGAACTTTGCGTTTATAAACGTAACTTTTGAGAAAAATCCTTGCGCTCTTTGCGGTTATTTTTGACCACAGAGCACACTAAGTATTTACGCAGAGTTTGCAATTTTTTTTTAATTAAGATTTATAAAAGTTCGCAAAGTTATATAGATATAGCTTTGCGAACTTTGCGTTTATAAGCGTAACTTTTGAGGAAAATCATTGCGCTCTTTGCGGTTAAAAAACACAAAGGAAACAAGTTTAAAATTATATTTGTAATTCCAAAATCCCCAGAATAATTTAAAGAATATGAGAAAAATTTTTAGTCAGAGTTTGATTGTCATTGCAATGTTGTTGGGCGGTAAAAGTGCAGCTCAAGATTTATCAATCAGTAATGATCAATCAAATGATGTATTTGTTGCAGTCGAAATTGCTGCCGATTTTCCGGGAAGTATTTATAGTTTTCGAAATTTTGTAAAGAGTAATTTTGAGATTCCGAAGAAAGCAGTTCGGAAAAAAGTAAAAGGAGAAATTCCAGTACAATTTATAGTAGAAAAAGACGGCTCATTGTCGGATATTAAAGTTTTAACAGATTTAGGATTTGGATTAAACGAAGAGGTTATCCGAGTTTTTAAACTTTCGCCAAAATGGAAACCCGCTTCTTTTAACGGAAAAAAATCTAAGAGTTTGATCACCTTCAGAATATATATAGATACCGAAAATGAAAAAGACAAACGTATTTATTTTGAAAAGAAATAAGATGTGAGAAATAAAAAATCCGCTTCTAAAAAGACAGAAGCGGATAAAATAAACTAAAAAAAAATTCTAAAAATAAAAAGGCGATCCCGACTAAAATAAGTCAGGATTATATCCAAAATAAGGCATGGTTTGTTCGTTAAAAATTACACCATAGTCTTCTAATTCTTTTAATATTGGGTCGTAAACTTCTTTTCTTATCGGAAGCTGTACACCTGGAGTTGTAATTTTTCCGTTCAAAATAAGCAGAGTTGCGATTGCTACAGGAAGTCCAACTGTTTTGGCCATTGAAGTATACGTTTGGTCATCGCCAATGCAGACCATTTTCGAATCGATTTGTTTCTTTTCGCCGTTTAATTCGTAACCAAATTTATGATACATTACTATCATATCTTTATCATCTGGTTCAAGAGCCCAGCTGTCGGTCAGGATTTTTTCTAAAATCTGAGCCGGAGTAGCATTTGGAAGATTTACAATTTTATCTGGGTTGAATAAATCCAGTTCCAAAAGTTTGTCCCACATAATATCGTCTTGATCGATTTTTAAAATCAAACGAGTTTTTATTTCAACAGAATCCGTCGGGTGATAAGGCAGAAACGAGTTTGTAAACTGACGGTAACTCATGGTTTCAGAATCTTCCATAATGTAACTGTCGTCGGTCATTCCTAATTGGACAAACATGTTCCAAGCTCTTGAAAAACCAACTCTTCGAATTGTTCCTCTATATAATGTTAAAACATCGTCTAAACCATAAACGGATCTGTATTTAAGCGAATCGCGGTTAGAATACGCTTCAAACTTTCCGTAACCTTCGACTTCCAGAAATTCAGTTCTTCGGAACAAAGCACTATATGGAATGTATTTATAAGTACCTTCTTGAATAAACTTGGCCGCACCGCCTTGTCCGGCTAAAACGACGTTTCTTGGCGCCCAAGTAAATTTATAATTCCACAAGTTATTATCAGATTCTGGTGCGACTAAACCGCCACAGAACGATTCAAACAAAAGCATTTTACCGCCTTTTGATCGGATTTCATCAATTACTTTCATGGCGCTCATGTGGTCGATTCCAGGATCAAGACCAATTTCGTTCATGAAAATAAGATTGTTTTTCTTCGCTTCTTCATCAAGAGACTGCATGGCATCGCTTATATAAGAAGCCGTTACCAGATGTTTTTTGAAATAAAGACAATCTTTGGCAATTTCGATATGCAGATGTGCCGGAAGCATTGAAATGACTATTGAAGCTTTTTCGATCGCGGCTTGTCTTTCTTCTTTATTAAAAATATCTAAAGCAATAGGAGTAGCGTTAGGGTGTTTCTGCGTTTTTTTTTCGGCCAAAGCCAAAGATAAGTCGGCAACAACAAGATGAAGATTTTCACTTTCTGATTTTGCAAGCAAGTACCGTATCAAAGAAGATGCAGATCTGCCGGCTCCAATTATTAAAACGCTTCTCATAATTTAAATATTTAACACAAACATACTAAAATGTTATAATTGTAACAAATAAATTTTAAAGAAATGATTATTTTTTCTGTGATTTTTTGATGAAAAAAGAATGTTTTTTAACTGAAATATTTTTGAGAAAAGTCAAATGAATATTGAGCGCGATGCTGTATTTTTGCTTAAATTTTAAAGTTAAGAAAACATGAAAAGAAGAATCGTTCTCACTGGAGCTTTTATCGGAATGTTGGCCATTATATTAGGTGCTTTTGGAGCGCATTTATTAAAAAAATATTTAACGGTTGACGAACTGAATACATTTGAGGTCGGTGTGCGTTATCAAATGTACCATGCTCTTTTTCTTCTTTTCCTTTCTACGAGAAAAGAAATTGCCGAAAAAACCTTAAAAACAATCTATAATCTGGTTCTGGCTGGTGTGGTTCTTTTTAGCGGTTCTATTTATTTATTAGCTACTAAAAGTCTCACATTATTCGACTTTAAAATTATAGTATTCGCAACACCTTTGGGTGGATTCTTATTAATTATAGGCTGGGCGGTATTATTTCTTACTATTTTGAGGAAAAAATCATAAAATCCCGAAAAAAAAATTCTGTATAAAAATTAATCTTTAATTTTGTCTCATAATTAACATATAAGGTTGCTTATGTGAATTTTTATTGCTTTTTATCTCCTTTGATAAAAAATATAACAATTTGCAAACTTGAGGTTTATGCCTTAAATAAAGTAAAATTATATTTTGTTGCACCGAAAAAATAACACAACAACATTAAAATTTATGGACAATAATATCCTATTCGCGCAATCGATTTCGTTAAAAGACTTAGGGATTGAAAATGCGACAGTTCGCTACCAGTTATCACCAGAAGAATTACATGCGATTACTGTGCAGTCAGGACAAGGTGTTGAGGCCTCTACAGGTGCTTTGGCGATTAATACAGGTGAATTTACAGGACGATCTCCACAAGATCGTTATATTGTAAAAGATAAAATTACAGAAGATAAAGTTTGGTGGGGAAATGTAAATATTCCTTTTGCTCCAGAAGCTTTTGAAAAACTATATAATAAGGTAACAGCATTTTTATCAGACAAAGAGGTTTTTGTTCGTGATTCTTATGTGTGTTCTGATAAAAACTACAGATTAAATGTTCGCGTTGTAACAGAGACTGCATGGTCAAACTTATTCTGCTACAATATGTTCCTAAGACCAGAGGATTCTGAATTAGCGAATTTTACTCCAGAATGGACCGTAGTTTGTGCTCCAAGTTTTATGGCAGATCCAGCTCTAGACGGAACACGCCAGTCTAATTTTGCTATTTTGGATTTTACTAAAAAAATAGCTCTTATTGGCGGAACTGGATATACAGGAGAAATGAAAAAAGGAATTTTCTCTGCTTTGAACTTCATTTTACCAGTTTTCGAAAATACATTACCAATGCACTGTAGCGCTAACGTAGGTAAAGAGGGTGATACAGCAATTTTCTTCGGACTTTCAGGAACTGGAAAAACAACTTTATCTGCTGATCCAGAACGTAAATTAATTGGCGATGACGAACACGGTTGGACAAGCGAGAACACAGTTTTCAACTTCGAAGGCGGTTGCTACGCTAAAGTAATCAACTTATCTGAAGAGAATGAACCAGATATTTTTAGAGCCATTAAAAAAGGTGCGCTTTTAGAAAATGTGGTTTTTAAAGCAGGAACAAATGAAGTTGATTATGATGATGTTTCAATCACACAAAATACACGTGTAAGTTACCCAATAACACATATTGATAATATTCAGCCGGGTTCTATTGGTCATAATCCAAAAAATATATTTTTCTTAACAGCGGATTCATTCGGAATTCTGCCTCCAATTTCAAGATTAACTCCAGGTCAGGCGGCTTACCACTTTATTTCTGGATATACTGCAAAAGTTGCTGGAACAGAAGCAGGAGTTACAGAACCACAGCCAAACTTCTCAGCTTGTTTTGGAGCGCCATTTATGCCTTTGCATCCAACTAAATATGCCGAAATGTTAAGCAAAAAAATGAAAGATGCAGGAGTAAAAGTGTGGTTAATCAACACTGGATGGACAGGCGGAGCTTATGGAACTGGAAGCCGTATGAAACTAAAATACACTCGTGCTATGATTACGGCAGCATTAAACGGAGAATTGGATAATGTTGAGTACGTAAACCACAAAGTATTTGGAATTGCAAAACCACAATCTTGTCCAAACGTTCCAAGTGAAATTCTAAATCCTAGAAATACTTGGGAAGACAAAGATTTATACGATAAAAAAGCGTTAGAATTAGCTCATAAATTCAAAGCTAATTTTGCGAAATTTGAAGAGTTTGCCAATGCTGAAATTTTAGCTGGCGCACCAATTACAGAATAAAGGATTTTATTAATTCAAATAAAAAAAGCTGTTCAGAAATGAACAGCTTTTTTTATTTTTTGTTTTTCTTTTGAAATTCATTAATTATTTTTTTTAGTTCATCCAGTACTATACTAGAAGAAATTTCGATACTAAAATTTTCCTCTTCTTCTTCTGATTTTTTTTCTGGAGTAAAAAAATCTAAGGACTTGTTGAAATACTTACATATCTCAATCATGAGATAAATGTCAATTTTTTTTGCCCTTCCATTCTCAATTTTTGACAACTCACTTTGTGATATTCCTAATTGATCAGCTAATAAGCTTTGAGATAAATTATTCTCTTCTCTTAATTTTTTGATTTTAAATCCTACAGGCATAATAACAGGTTTATTGGTAAATAATTAGTTTAAATCAGAATAAATTATATTCTATATCTATATAGTAAGAAAAAATCTATAAAAATATCTTTGTAAAATACAAAAAATTAGTATTAATATTACAAATTTAATTTATGAAAAAATTATTATTTACAGTTTTTGCTGTTAGTTCTATCAGTTTTACAGCATCTGCAAATCAATTAGAGAGTACAAAACTTGAAGCTAAAATTATTGTGTTTGCAGACTGCAAGCAAGATCAGGCTGATGCAGAGGCACTTTGTCTTGAAATGGGATGTAGTCCATATGAAGCCTATTTTTATGGTGCTGGAGTATGGGGTAGATGTATGGGAGCATAATTCAATTCAAATAAACAAATGGGTCTTCGTTACAAAAGACCCATTTAAAATACTGTAAATTATGATAAATAGAATAATTATCATCTTGATTTTTTTTATAACGTTTAATTCTTTTGCCCAAATTCAAAATGGTAGAATTAAATATGGAGTAACAATTGAAATGATAGAAGGATTTAAAGGATCTGTATTAGAGAGGTTATATACAGAATCAATGAATAATGCTAAATACTTAAGTTTTACATTGGATTTTGATAAAGAGAGAGCAGTTTTTTCCTATAATGATGATTTAGCAGTTGGAAATACAGACGTTGGATTATCTAAAGTTAGTGCTGGTTATATGAATGAGGTATATCAAAATAAAGAGTTTTCTCTTTGCCCTGTTAATGGTTTTGGCAAGTATCTTTTAAAAACTGATGCCATAAAAGATTGGGTACTAGAAAATGAAACAAAAGAAATTGAAGGATTTCAATGTTATAAAGCAACTTCTAGTAAAAAAGTGATACATACTGAAAAAACTTTCATTTTTCCTATAATTGCTTGGTATTGTCCAAAGATTCCTGTTTCGTTTGGACCTAATGGATATGGCAATCTGCCTGGTCTGATATTAGAATTACAAGTACGAAACGTTGTTTACGGAGTCAAAAAAATTGATTTGAATTTATCAAAGCCACCGATTTTGGGGAAGCCACAGGACTATTCTATAATTAATCAAGAAGAATTTGACGAAATAATAATGAAACAAATGAAAAATAGAAATTCTGTAAATGAGTTTAAAAAACCTGATGATAAGTTTTAGGTTTTGGTTTTTAAAGTTGCCCTTTTCTTTTTACTTCTATAATTTGTTTTCTATTAAGAAACCAATTATTTAAAATATTTAACATGATAGATAAATTAATTAATATAGTTTTTATAAGTTCTTTTATTTCTTTTGGACAAGTACAAAATGGCAAAGTTGAATATGGAGTTAGTATCGAAATGATAGATGGCTTTATAGGAACTAGAGCAGAAAAGTCATATGGTGAATCTATTAGCAATGCGAAGTACTTGTCTTTTTCATTAAATTTTGATAAAGAAAGAGCGATTTTTTCTTTCAATGAAGGTTTAGCAATTGACAATTCTGACCTTTTTATGTCTAAAGTGGCTGCTGGTTATATGAATGAGGTGTATCAATATAAAGATTTTTCGCTTTGCGCTGTTTTCGGTTTTGGTAATTATGTGCTAAAAACAGACGCGATAAAAGATTGGGTACTAGAAAATGAAACTAAAGAAATTGAAGGTTTTCTATGTTATAAAGCAACTTCAACTAAAAAAGTAAATAATGGCAAAGGAAGTTTTGTCTTTCCAATTATTGCTTGGTATTGTCCCAAAATTCCTGTTTCATTTGGACCTAATGGATATGGCAATCTGCCTGGTCTGATATTAGAATTACAAGTACGAAACGTTGTTTACGGAGTCAAAAAAATTGATTTGAATTTATCAAAGCCACCGATTTTAGGGAAGCCACAGGACTATCCTATAATTAATCAAGAAGAATTTGACGAAATAATAATGAAACAAATGAAAAACAGGAATTCTATTAATGGTTTTAAAAAACCTGATGATAAGTTTTAGGGTTTGGTTTTTAAAATAATAATTAACACCTCCAAAAGAGGTAATGCTAATGATTAAAGTTGCCCTTTTCTTTTTACTTCCTATAATTTGTTTTTCTCAAGTAAAAACTTTAAGAGGGACAATATCTTCTGAAACAGATGTTTTTTTAGAATCAGCTAATGTGATTGCTAGACCTTTGCAGGATAAAGCAGGTGTAAGGTTTGCCATAACCGACAATAAGGGACGATATCTTTTAGAGCTCGATAAAAATATAGATTACGAAATTGTTGCTTCCTATATTGGTTTTAAAGATGAATTGTTAGTGCTTAAATCTAATTCAGACATGACAACA
Source organism: Flavobacterium endoglycinae (assembly GCF_017352115.1). Lineage (NCBI taxonomy): Bacteria > Pseudomonadati > Bacteroidota > Flavobacteriia > Flavobacteriales > Flavobacteriaceae > Flavobacterium > Flavobacterium endoglycinae. Next base: position 2,100,744 of record NZ_CP071448.1, on the reverse strand, counting down.
TATAATTTTAAGTTACAGTCAAGTGGTGAAAAATTAAAGGAGATTGTCATAAAGCATGAATATAAAGCCATTGAAATAAAGAAAGACACTATTACTTTTAATGTTAAAAGTTTTGCGAATGGTAATGAACGCAAAATGAAAGAAATATTAGAGAAACTTCCTGGAGTTGAAGTTGATAAAAATGGAACTGTAACAGTTCAGGGAAAAAAAGTCACCCAAATGCTTGTAGAAGGAAAAGCTTTTTTTGGGGGAGGCTCTAAGTTGGCGGTTGAAAATATTCCGGCTGATGCTCTTGAAAAAATTGAAGTCATTGATAATTTTAATGAGGTCGGTTTTATGAAAAAAGTTTCTGACAGTGAAGATTTAGCTATGAATGTAAAGCTGAAGGAAGAAAAAAAGAAGTTTGTTTTTGGGGATCTTGAAGGAGGCTTAGGTGTTGGAGTTGATAAATCAAACTTGTTACATTCAGGATTATTTTACTATGCTCCTAAATTGAATATAAGTTTTATTGGAGACGTAAATAATATTGGAAAAAGTACTTTCACCTATAGTGATTTACGAAGATTTACAGGTGGAACAAGTAATTATATAATAAAAAAGAAAACTTCGAATGATTTGCTGTATGAACTTACCAAAGATAATGTTGATGTTGTTGAAAATAAATCACAATTTGAAGCTTTAAATATTAGTTATAATTTTTCTGCTAAATTTAATGTTTCAGTATATTCAATTTTTTCAAAGGTTTTAACAGAAACTAAAAACATTATTCAAAATGAATATTTAGAGAATAATGATCAGACTTTTGAAAATAAAATAGAAATTAATAACGACAGAAATACTTTAAATATTACCAATTTAAAATTGGATTACATGCCAGATAAGAACCAAAAATGGCTTTATAATGGGCAGTTCCAATTGGGAGTAAATAATTTAAATGGTGTTTTAAACTCGTCAACAATTACAAATTCAAATGTTTTCAAGACAATTAGTAATACAGATAATAAATCTTTTAAACAATATTTGGAATGGCATAAAAATTATAGTATGTCACACATTCAAACGTTTGCTATTCATCAATTTTACGAAGACATTAAGCCTCAAAATCAATGGTTAACTGATAAGCCTTTCTTAATGGGGGTGCTTCCATTGGAGAAAGATATGATGTATAATATTGAGCAATTAAAACAACTAAAAAGAAATACTATTGATGCTGTTTTTAAACATTATTGGATAATCAACAATCATAATCATCTGTATCTAAATATTGGAAATACATTTGAAACTTCAAATTTTGAAACTTCAGAGAAACAACTTTTAAGCGATAATACCATTAATGATTTTATTAATGCAGGTTTTGGAAATAAAACAAGATATCAATTTGCAGATGTTTATGGTGGTTTAGAGTGTAAATTTAAAATACGAAAATGGGCAAATAAAGTAGGATTATATTATCATTGGTACAATTCAAAAACAGAACAATTAAGTGGAAATTATAATTTTTCACGTAAAATAGTACTACCGCAATGGAATAGTGAATTTGAATTTAATCAATCAGAAAAAATAACATTTAATTACAAACTTGAAACAAACTTTTCAGAAGTGCCATCTCTTTCGGATGGTTTTACTCTCCAAAAATATAATTTAGTATATAAAGGAAATGCGTCGCTTGAAAATGGAAAATTTCATTCGTTTAATGTGTTTTATAATAAAATGAACCTCTATAAAGGACTTTGGTTAAATGTTTTTTCAAATTATACTAAGCGAACATCGATTATAAGAAACGAAGTAATTGTTAATGGGATTAATCAGTATAATTCGCCATTTTTAGGGAACGATCCAGAAACATCAATACTTTTAAATGGCAGCGTAGCAAAGAAAATATATCGATTTGAACTCAAACTAAATGCCAATTTAAATTGGCTAAGTTATTATCAAAAGCTAAATAATGTAGTAACGTTAAATGAGAGAAACGCTCAAAATCTGGGGTTGACTTTTAGGACAGTTTATAAAGAATGGCCAAATTTTAATTTAAGATACGAAAAAGGATTTAGTCATTTTAGTGGATTGACAATTTCAAATTATAAATCGGACGCTATAAATGGAAATTTTGACATTACATTTTTTAAATTTTGGAGCTATAAATTAGAATATCAAAATCTTAAAAACATCAACTCAAATAATCAGAGTAATTTTTACGAAATAACAAATACATCTTTACGATATCAAAAAAAGAATAGTCCCTTTGGATTTGAATTGATATGTAATAATTTGTTCAACATACAACAAAAAAATAGTTATTCGTTTTCTGATTATGTTATTAGTCAACAGTCAGCCTATATTTTGCCAAGAGTTCTGATGTTTTCTATGGGTTATAAAATATAAAAAGCTGTTCAGAAATGAACAGCTTTTTTGTTTGGTTTCCAATCGCAGCTAAAAAAATAAACACTAACACAGGCACTGCGACTGAAAACGCTAAACTTTATTTTTTGGCTTCGTCAATACGTTTTTGGATTAAATCCCAAGCATAGTAATGAAAAGTCATTCCGTTGCTCATCGCTACGAAAAGTCCGTTTTGGTAAGCTCCTCCTAAGTTAATACTCGTTACATCGGCACCATCACATTCAATTGTAGAAGTTGGAACTTCTGCTAATAAAGGATAACGGTTTGGGTTTCCTTTTGCACCTTCTCTTGGATACACCATAAAAGTATTAGCTTGCTGATTCGATACTAAAATATAACCTGTAGAATCTGTTTTTTTGTAGATTGCGATTCCTTCATGATCTGCTTTGAAATCTTTTTGTCCAAAAAGAGCTAATTTTTTATTATCGTTTAAAGCTGGATCTGCTTTGTATTTTCTAATTCCAAATTGTTCGTCACAATATAAAACTGTTCCTAGCTCGTTATCAACTGCAATAGCTTCGATTTCTTTTTTACCGCTGTACGCTCCGAATTTGCGAACGACTTTTGCTGTCGCGAATTTTCCTTTTCCAGAAAGCTCATACTGCCATAAATAACTTCCAGAAGGTCCAGTTTTTCTTCCTACGATGGCGAAAATCTTTCCATCGCTTGGGCGTGTGTATAACGCAACTCCCATTGGGTCGCGCTGTGCTTCTCCTTCAAAAACAGGAATTCCGCCATTGTCGATTGGTTGTAAATCAGGTAAACTGAAGATTCTGATTTTATTTTCTTCACGCTCAGTTGTAACGGCAACGTCTACTTTTTTTCCGTCAATAATTAATCCGTAAGCGATATCAACATTGTTTGGACGTTTTAAAGGAATTGATTTTTTAAGGATTTTTCCATTCAAATCAAAAGCATATAAACCACCGTCTGTGTCTTTATCGGTTCCAACAATAATACTTTTTGAAGCATCGGCATGATTAATCCAGATAGAAGGGTCATCGGTATCATGCGGTAAGGCTTCGGTAACTGTTGTTGGTTTTACAGCATTTGGCTGCACTGGTGCTAATTTATCATCTTTACAAGCTGTAAATGAAACGGCTAGAAGTAAAAGAGCAATTAAAGATTTATTTTTCATTTGTGTTTATCTATTTTAATGCAATTAGACAGAGCGCTAAACTCTGTCTAATTTAAGAATTTTAAAAAAGTCCAGATTACAAGTCTAATTTCAATCCGAAATTGTAACGTGGCTGGTAATATTCAGCTTGTTTTGTATGGGCAGCAACTCCTTGGTAGTAACGTAACGGCTGGTTGGTTAAGTTATTAGCTTCTGCAAAAAAGCGAAGTTTTGGAGTGATTTTATAAGAAGCATTTGCATCCAAGAAAAACTGCTTGTCATAGTAACTATCTTTATAAGACTCTGAACCTAATTCATCTAAATAATCTGATGTAAAGTTTGTCGAGATTCTTGCAGAGAAACGTTTGTTTTCCCAAGATAAAGATCCGTTAAACATGTGTGGAGTTGTTCCAGGAAGACTGATGTCGTTTCTTTCGTTTCCATCTTCATCTGCAATTCCGCTTGCTTTAGATTTCGTATAAGTATAGTTCAAATAGATACCAAAACCTTTTAAGAATTTCCCCGGAAGGAAATCTAACTTACGCTGGAAAGCAACTTCAAATCCGTAAACATCAACGTTATCTCCATTTCTTGATTGTAAGAAAGACCAGTTTTCTCCCGCTGGAATTGGGTTTGATTGATTTGGAAAATCAGCAGCAAATTTCGCATCTGTATATTGATTGTCGCTGTAATTGTAAATGAAATCATTTAACCTTTTGTAGAAAACTCCTCCAGAAATTAAACCAACAGATTTAAAATAGTTCTCTGCCATGAAATCATAGTTGTATGAATACGTTGCTTTAAGACCTGGATTTCCAGCTGTAATTTCTTTATCGGCAGCAATGTTGTTTACATAAGGCGCCAATGCATAATAATTAGGTCTTGCCAGCGCTGTAGTTGCAGCAGCTCTTAAAACTAAATCTTTTGTTGCGTTGTATTGGAATGAAATGCTTGGTAATAAATTCGTATAAGAGTTTGTATTATTGATTTTATTTTCTAGTTCTTCTTCATCTAATACACGGTTTCCTGTGTAATCAATGTGTGTGTTTTCCATGCGGAAACCTAAAACCATCGAAAGTTTATCGTTGAAATCTTGATCCCATCGTACATAAGCAGCATAAATACGCTCTTTTGCATTGTAGTTTACTGCTAAATATTCTGCTGGATCTGCTTCTTTATCAAATAAAGCTGGGTTGTTTAAATCTAAACTTCCTAAATACGAAGCAGAAGCAAAAGTTCCCGGTACATATTTACTTCCTGGATTGAATCCTTGTCCGTCAAAATAAGAAGTTGGAACTTCAGATAATAAATCCATTCCGCCATTTATTGGCTCATAAGCATAAAACATATTGTTTCTTTCTTTTTCTTTCAAACGAAGTCTAAGACCTGTTCTCAATCTTCCTTTTTCTCCGGCAATTACAGAGAATGGGAAACGAATATTTACTTTTGCCCCAAATTCACTCTCGCTTGTATCGTCTGTATTTTCAGTAACTGAATCAAATTTGAATTGGTCAAGCGCTTCTCCCGATGTTGTAACCAAAGGAAATCTTTGATCGGTTAAGTTTTGAAATACATCAAGCCCTTTTTGACGATATTCGATATAACGCTCTCCCGGACGATATTCTCTAGCTTTTGCATAGTTAGCAGACCAATCTAAATCTAATGTAGAGTTGATTAAGTGCTCTCCACGAAGTGAATAGTTTTGAACTCTCTGGTCTTCTAATCTTCTGTTTTTGTTTCTGCTGTTATCTATACCGCCTTTTGTCTGACGTTTTACACGACCTTCAAAACCTGTGATTTCTTCACCATTGTAAATAGGCTCAATATCATCAATTGTCGTTCTGAAACGGTTTTCTCTATCATCTCTCCAGTTGTAAATTGCATTCGCAAAAATCGTATTGTTTTCGTTGAATTTATAATCTAAAGCAACAGATGCACTACGACGAATACGCTGTACATCGTATTTTCTGATTTCAGATGCTTGTAGATATTCATTTCCAAAATCATCTTTTACCCATTCGTTTTCAATGTTATCAGAACCATAATCTACATTATTGTACGATCCGCTAAAAACTACTCCTAATTTATCATTAGCAAAACGGTTACCATAAACGAATCCTGCGGTGTAAGAAGCATGCTCACGAATTGGTAAATATCCTCCCGCAAGCGTTGCCGAAATTCTTTCTCCGTTTGGAGTTGCTCTAGTAATTAAGTTTACAGAACCTCCAATTGCATCGGCATCCATGTCTGATGTAAGGGTTTTGTTCACTTCGATTGTAGAAATCATATCAGAAGGAATTAAGTCCATCTGCACGTTTCTATTATCGCCTTCAGCAGATGGAATACGGTCGCCATTTAAAGTGACAGAGTTTAAAGATGGCGCCAAACCTCTAATAATAATATTACGAGCTTCGCCTTGGTCATTCTGCATAGTGATACCCGGAACACGTTTTAAAGCGTCTCCCACGTTAGCATCTGGAAAACGACCCATTTGATCAGAAGAAATTACGTTTCCGATGTTTTTGTTGTTTTTCTGCTGGTTCAGTGCTTTTGCCTGACCTTTTAAGATGTCTCCAACTACAACTTCTTTCAATTCATTTTCAGAAGCTTTAAGAGAAAAATCAATTACGTTGTTTTTTCCTTGTTCGACTTTAATTTGTTGAGATAAAGTGCTGTATCCAATATATTTAACTTCAACAGTATATGTTCCTTCGTTAATATTTAATAATTCAAAACGACCGTTGTAGTCAGAAACGGTATATTTTTTTTCACCTACAATTTGAACCATAGCTCCAGGCAGAGGCAGCTTGTCATCAGCATCTAATACCTTTCCTGATATTATCGCTTTCTGAGCAAAACCTGTTAAGGTCAATAATAAAAATGCTGTTAATAAAAAGAATTTTTTCATCGTTGTGTTTAGTTTTTATTTGATTTGGTGCGAAACTAAGACCCCTGTATTACTAAACCCTTGAAAAAAAATTAACATAGTGTTATGATTGGTTTGCAGTATTTGAAATTTATTAATGTTTAAATAACACTTCAGCAGACAAATAATTGATTCACAATTAAAAAGAAAAAAATAAATTGGCCATAATTAAAAATTTGGCGTTAAATTTGCCGTATCAATCACAATCAAAAATCATCAATCATGTTGAAACAATTTTTTATCCTATGTTCAGGAGTCGACCGCGACATTCTGAAAGACTGTTCAGAAGGTGAACAGACTAAATACGTTGGTATTGGCGCTACCGTATTTTTTACAGCTGTTATGGCGTTCTTAGCCATTGCGTATGCGCTTTTTACGGTTTTCGATTCTATTTATCCCGCTTTGATTTTCGGATTTGTATGGAGTTTGCTGATCTTTAATCTAGACCGATTTATTGTTTCTACCATTAAGAAAAGAGATCGTTTTATGGATGAATTCCTGCAGGCGACTCCGCGAATTGCTTTGGCGATTATTATTGCAATCGTAATATCAAAACCTTTGGAGATTAAAATCTTTGAAAAAGAAATCAATACTGTTTTATTAAAAGAGAAAAATGAAATGGAATTGGCCAATAAAAAGCAAATTGGAACGTATTTCAAAACAGATTTAGATAAAAATAAAGCCGAGATTGCAGCGCTTAAAGCCGATATTGTAAAGAAAGAGAAAGAAGTAAACGCTTTGTATTCTACTTATATTACCGAAGCCGAAGGAACTGCTGGAACTAAGAAATTAGGAAAAGGCCCGGTTTATAAAGAAAAACGCGAAAAACACGATGCAGCGCTTAAAGAATATGAAACTTTAAAAACGACAAACGAAGCTAAAATCGCCGAAAAAGAAAAAGCTGGAAAACAACTCCAAGCTGATTTAGACAAAAAAGTTTCGCAGACACAACCCATTATTGAAGGTTTCGACGGATTAATGGCGCGTATTAACGCTTTGAATAAATTGCCTTGGCTGCCATCATTTTTTATTATGCTGTTGTTTTTAGCAATCGAAACATCTCCAATTATTGCCAAATTATTAGCACCAAAAGGAGAATTCGATTTCAAACAAGAAGAAGCCGAAACAGCTATGAAAGCCACTTTGGCTCAAAACAAATACCAACGTGATTTATTGGTGAAAACAAGTGCAGAAATGCACGACAGAGTGTATGCTGATATTTCAGAAGACAAAGGATTATTTGACCTGCAGCGTAAAAATGCAAAAGAATTACTGGAATTACAATCGCATAAATTTGTAGATAAGCAGAAAGCTACGCTTTAGTCTAAAGTTGGAAAGTCTAAAGTCATAAAGTCAAAACAGAAAAATAAAAAGTCCGAAATAGAATTCTATTTCGGACTTTTTATTTTAGACAAAGTCAAAAACTTTAAGACTTTCGACTTACATGTAGCTCAAGATCTCTTTTTTGTAAGCATCATATTCTCCTTGCATGATTAAACCATTATCAAGAAGTTTTTTGTAGTTCTGTAATTTATCGAAAAGCTCTTCTTTAGTTAAATCGCTTAATTTGCGTTCTCCAGCTGGTTGAGTCGGAAGCGGTTCGTAAGTTTCGGTAACAACAGGAGCTGCAGGTAAAATTTCAGCAAACTGGTTACTTCTTCTGTTTCTACTTCTTCGATTTCGTCTTCAATTTCTGGTTCAGCTTCTTCAACAATTTCTTGTATTGGTGCTGCTGTTGAAGCAGGATTTTTTAATAAATCCAATTGCTCTTTAGCATACGTATAAATTTTTCTAGCCTGAATTTTCGGAATATAATCAATAGAAACCGCTAAGTCAGTTTTTGTACCAAATGAAAATTCAGAACCTAAAATGTTTTCTTTTACAAAAGTACTCGCAATATCATCCCATGCATAATCTGTAAAATCCATAGAAAGACCTAAATTTTTAGGCTTGCAGATAATGATACGCTTGTTTGTTAATACAATACTATCAGGAAAAACAGTAATTGCAGGTTTTTTTTGTACTGCAATGTATCCAACTTCTTCGCCTCTCATCAATAAATCGTTAAGTTTCGAAGTGATTTTTTCAATCGCTTTTGGGTCTTGTTCTTCGTTCAGAAATTTTTTAAATTGTTCTTTCATTGCTTATAAGTTGCTAAGTTTCATAGCTGCTGAGCTGCTAAGTTTTTTTTACTGACGCTACAAATGTAATGCCTAATTTTCTAATTGCTTCGCCTGTTCGGTAAAAAAATTTTACCGCAGGTCAACAATTTCATTCTGAATTTTCTTTGTCAAACTTTTGAAAACCAATTCATATGAATGGTCGATAAGTTCTTTTACGAATTTATCAGCTAAATTTCCGTTTAAAGCCACCGTATTCCAATGCACTTTACTCATGTGAAAACCGGGTTGTATTTCATCATATTCAGCTCTAAGTTCTTGTGCGCGGTCTGGATCACATTTTAAATTCACCGATTGTTCATTTTTTTCCCATTGAGAAAGAGAAGACAAAGCAAACATTTTTCCGCCTACTTTAAAAACCAAAGTATCTTCATCAAAAGGAAAATGTTCACTCACTCCTTTTTTAGAAAGACAATATTCGTAAAACGTTTCTAAATTCATAATTGTTTGTTTTAATGTAATTCATTAAATACGAAGCTTTCTTCGGCTAAATTATGATCTTTCCTAAATTTATTTTCCCATTCAGAAAAATCTTCAGGTTCATCACTATTAATCCCTTTTTTCCAATATAAATTACCATAGGCAATCATCATTGCCCAGTGATATTCAGTTTCATGACTATAAAAAGTTAGATCATGATAATTTTTTAAGTCTAAATTTTTTATAAGAGAAGAAGAAAGTACCATATTTCTTGATTCCTCATATGTTTTGTTAGCATATTTCTCAATAATTGCCTCTATTATTCTAATCCAAGACTTTAGATTAAAAATAATTGACTCGTTATTATTATCAGGGTTAATGAATAAAATACTATCTCTTATCTCGTTAATCATTTTTATTTGCCAATTTCACCTAAATGCGTGTATTTAAAACCTTTTTTATATTTCAGACCATAACCAAAAATACGATCCATTGCAGCATGTGAAAATAAAATAATTCCGGCTAACTGCACCATTTCAATATTTAAATAACATCCGACAGCATAAATTAAAAGTGCAATTCCTTTGTGATGAAAGACATTATAAAGAAATGCTCCAGCTTTGTTTCCAAATGCATAACCAATCATCGATAAATCGGGAGCTAAAATTAAAGCCAGAAACCACCACCACTCATAATTTAAACGGTTGAATAAAAAGATGCCGAGAATAAACAAAGCAGCTTCTTCGAGTTTTAAAACTGTTTTCATTTGACTATTTTTTCCATCATCTTTTCAGGATGATTTAGTTTTGTAAATCCGAATTTTTCGTATAAAAAGTGAGCGTCTGTGGTTGCCAATCGCCAGATTTTGACTTCTTGTAATTGAGGATCGTTCATCATCGTTTCGATTAAAATAGATGAAAATCCTTTTCCGCGGTGTTCTTCTATAATAAAAACATCCATTACATAAGCAAAAACCACATAATCAGTTATGACTCGTGCAAAACCGACTTGTTTTGCGTCTAAGTAAATTCCAAAACAAACCGAAGCATCAATTGTACGTTGCACTTCTTCCATTGTTCGTCCCGCCGCCCAATAAATGTCTTTTAAAAAGTTTTGTATAAACGGAACATCGAGTTTTGTTTTATCTGTAGAAACGGTGATCATTTTAATTTAGATTTTAGAGTTCAGATTTTAGATTTTGTAGAAGCAGAATCTAAAATCTAAAATCTGCAATTTTATATAATATTGGTTTACTCGGACTAGCATCATTTTCAAACGAAGCGATTTGAAGATTTAGTATATAATTTCCATCTTCAATTTCGTCAGGAACATAAATCATTTCTGTGATTGTTGCATGTAATCGTGCGTCTTGATTGAGATTTACAGTGTCTTTTACATTCCAAAATGCTTTATGAGCCAATAATTTTCCTTCGTCATGTTCTTTATCAACACTTGGCAAATCAATCAATAAATGCTGAATTTCGCTTTCGCGGATGAAAATTGCGGCCTCTTCAGCCAAATACGGCGGATTTGTATTCGAATATTTTCTTGATTTTTTGTCCAACTCATTTGGAAGTGTTTTAATAATTATTGCCTCTGTCTTGCTGAGCGGAGTCGAAGCATTTGTAACACTAAGCGAAGCCGAAGTGCTTTCCATTGATGTCACATTGAGTGAAGTCGAAATGCATTTCTTCGTAATCACAAAATCATCACCAATTTTTTCAGGTTCAACCGTAATCAATTTTGCAGTAAAGAAAAACTGTTTCAGCGATTGATTGATGCTGTAAAAACCATTCGTAATATGCCCCAAACATTCCGTATGCGTACCATGTCCGTGCGGGTTAAAGAAAATATTATTGAAATTTGTAGATGATTTTCCTTCCGAAACTTTCCCAATCCAATCGCCAAAAACAACAGGTTCAATTGAAGGTTTTTCAATATACCAAGCAATCGGATTTTCATCTGTATTGGTTAAAGGAATCGAGATATCAATGGGTTTTGATAAATCTATTTCAAAGTTATTGATTTTAGCAATCATATTACTTAATTTATTTCATCTAAACTAATACTTCTGGGTTTGCAATATTAGTTGGATTGTTATTGATATAATTAATTACATTTTCAAAAGCTTTTTCGAAATACAACTCATAGCTATTTTCTTCTACGTAACCAATATGCGGTGTACAAACTACATTTGACATTTGTAATAATTCAAAATTTGTATTGTAAACAGGTTCATCTTCATAGACATCTAAACCTGCAAACCCAGGTTTTCCTTCTTTTAGGCTTGCAATTAATGCTCCATGTTCAATTAACTCTGCTCTTGCTGTATTGATTAAAGCAGCAGTTGATTTCATTAATGCTAAATCTGTTTTTTTAACGATTTCAAATGTGCTTTCGTTTAAACGTAAATGTAAAGTAATGACATCGCTTTCTGAGAAAAAAGACTCCTTAGAATCTGCTTTTTGAAAACCATCTGCAACAGCTTTTTCTCTAGAACTTTCACTTCCCCAAACTAAAACATCGGCACCAAAAACAGCAGCATATTTTGCAATTTGCTGGCCAATTTTTCCGTAGCCCCAAATGCCGATTGTTTTTCCTTTAATAGTGGAACCAATATTAACTTGCCATTTTCCTTGTTTCATTCCCTCAATTGCTTGCGGAATTTTACGAACAGTATTCATAATCAATGCCCAAGCCAATTCTGATGGAGCAATTGGAGAACCAATTCCTTCTGCAACAGCAACTTTGTGTTTTGTACAAGCGTCAATATCTAAATGGTTTGATTTTTTGCCTGTCTGACTTATCAGTTTTAGATTTGGCAATTTAGAAAGTAAATCGTCAGTGATTTGCGTTCTTTCTCGAATTAAAACGATAATTTCAGAATCTTTTAAAAGAGCAGCTAATTTTGAATTGTCTTTTCTGTATAATTTAAAACTTGAACACCCTGTCCGTTTAGAATTTTGAAAGATTCAAGTTTTTCAACAGCATTTTGATAATCGTCTAAAATTGTAATTTTCATGAAAGAAACCTTTTATTACAAATCTAAATAAAACAAATCACTTGCAATTCCATCCGTTAAAAATTTTCCTTTTGGAGTTGGTTTTAAGATGTTGTTTTCAATTGAAAGCAGATCATCATTTAAAAACTTTTGAGATTGCTTTTTTAGATAATTCAGATATTCCAAACCAAATTCCTTTTCGATTCTTTCCAAAGAAACGCCCCAAATCGTTCGTAATCCCGTCATTATATATTCATTATAACGATCAGAAATAGTCAAGATTTCCGTTTCAATAGGAAGTTCATTGTTTTGAATTGCTTTTATATAAAGCGAATTATTAGCAATATTCCAGCCTCTTTTTTCACCATCATAACTGTGAGCCGAAGGACCAATTCCGATGTATTTTTTACCCAGCCAGTACGCCGAATTATTTTTAGAAAAATAATTCTCTTTTCCAAAATTCGACAATTCGTAATGAATAAAACCGTTGTTTTGAAGTATTTCAACCAAAATCATAAAATGGTTCGAAGCAACTTCATCTTGGGGTTCAGCAATTTTACCAGTTTGGATTAATTTGCTTAAAGCCGTTTTTGGTTCAACCGTCAAAGCATAACTTGAAATATGCGGAATTCCGTAATTTAGAGCGGTTTGAATATTCTGTCTCCACATTTCGTCGCTCATTCCTGGAATTCCGTAAATCAAGTCCAATGAAATATTATCGAAGTATTTTGTTGCTTCTTCCAGACATTTTTTAGCTTCCGCCGAATTATGAGCGCGGTTCATCATCTTCAAATCCTCTTCATAAAAAGACTGAATTCCAATGCTTAAACGATTTATCGGACTTTTGGATAATTCTAAGATTCGCTCTGCAGACAAATCATCTGGATTGGCTTCCAACGTAATTTCAGGATTTTCAATGACTTTGTAATTTTTATAAACTTCAGAAATCAGAAAGTTAATTTCCTCGTTACTTAAAACCGAAGGTGTTCCGCCGCCAAAATATATTGTTTCGATGATATTGTCATCCTGAGCGGAGTCGAAGGGTTTACGCATACCGATTTCTTTAGCCAAAGCCAAAACCATATCGTATTTCTTTTTCATCGAAGTCGAAAAATGAAAGTCGCAGTAATGACAAGCCTGCTTGCAGAATGGTATGTGAATGTAGATACCCGACATTTTTTAATTAGATAATTTAGTCAATTAGAAAATGTGTCAATTTGATAATTAGATAATTTTTTTCGTTGTCTATAGAATTATCTAATTATCAAATTTTCTCATTGACACATTATTTTTTCACTCGATCTTCGTTTTGTTTCACAAAAGCATCCCAACCCGAATAGCTCTTTCCTGCCACAACTTTTCCTGAATTGAAATGATGGCAAACCGCTGCCGCCAAACCATCTGTTGAATCGAGATTTTTAGGTAATTCTTTTAAACCTAAAAGTTGCTGTAGCATTTTGGCCACTTGTTCTTTGCTGGCATTTCCGTTTCCAGTAATGGCCATTTTAATCTTTTTCGGTTCATATTCTGTAATCGGAATACCTCTTGAAAGTCCCGCTGCCATGGCAACACCTTGCGCACGGCCTAATTTCAGCATCGATTGAACGTTTTTACCAAAGAAAGGCGCTTCAATTGCGATTTCGTCAGGACAATGCGTCTCGATAAGTTCGATCGTTCTTTCAAAAATGATTCTTAGTTTTTGGTAATGATTGTCGTATTTGGAAAGCTGCAATTCGTTCAATTGCAGAAATTCCATTTTTTTATTGATTACTTTAATCAATCCGAAACCCATAATAGTGGTTCCAGGGTCAATACCTAATATGATGCGTTCTTGTGTCAAGAGAGTTTTTGTTTCAAGTTTTTGTTTCAAGTGTAGAAAATTAACTCATTTTCTAATTTTCAAATTGGCACATTTTAATTGCCACATTATCAAATTCAATTACTTTTGCGGCATGATTTCAATTCCTCACAAAGCTAAGCAATTCCTAGTTCTTCTGGCCAAACTTTTAATTGTTGGCGGTGCATTTTATTTTATTTATAATCAGCTGGCTAACAACGACAAATTAGACTGGCAGAAGTTTATTGTTTTGTTTCAAAAAAATCAGTCCGTTTTAGGAATTGGATTTATTTTGCTTTTGAGTGTTTTGAACCGTTATTTCGAGATTTTGAAATGGCAGAATCTGGCTCAGGTTATTCATAAAATATCTGTTTACGAATCTACAAAACAGGTTTTAGCCGCTTTAACAGCTGGGATTTTCACACCAAATGGAGTAGGAGAGTATGCCGGAAAAGCATTGTATTATCCAAAATCTGAAGCCAAAAAAGTTGTTTTCTTAAATTTAATCTGCAACGGAATCCAGATGATTTTAACGATCATTTTTGGGATTTTTGGACTGCTGTATTTCAATGCACAATTTAATGTAATCACAACTAAAACAGTTTTAATTCTATTTGGTGGATTTGTATTGCTTGTGATTATTTTATTCTTCATTAAAAAGATAAAAGTCAAAGGATATTCGATTGAAAAACTGATTCATAAGATCAACGAAATTCCAAAATCAGTTCATCAAAAAAACATCTTTTTGGGAATCTGCCGTTATTTGGTTTTTTCACATCAATATTATTTTTTATTCTTGGGTTTTGATGTCGATTTGCCTTATTTAACTTTAATGGCAGCGATTACATCGGTTTATTTTTTAGCTTCTTCACTACCTACATTTCAATTTTTGGATTTTGCCGTAAAAGGAAGTGTAGCTATTTATTTCTTCGGAATTTTGGGCGTAAACGAATGGATTGTTATTTTCATCAGCACTTTAATGTGGTTTTTAAATGTAGTTCTTCCAGTAGTTTTAGGAAGTTATTTTGTACTGAATTTTAAAACTAAAGCAACAGAATGATTCTTGGATTATTCTTCATATTAGCCATTTATGTAGTGAGCATTGCGTTGCTCATTTATGGTTTTTTCAGAATAAAAACGTATCAAAAACAGAATTTAAAACCAAAAAACAGTTTTACAATTATAGTTCCTTTTCGAAACGAAAAAGAAAATCTGCCGATACTTTTGGAAAGTTTTTCGAATTTAAATTACCCGACAGATTTATTTAAAGTAATTCTGGTAGACGATAATTCAGACGAGAAATTTCACATTTCACATTTCACATTTGACGTTTCACAAATCGACAATATTCGGGTTTCAAATTCTCCAAAAAAAGATGCCATTACCACCGCAATGCAGCATGTAAAAACGGATTGGGTTATTACAACCGATGCTGATTGTATTGTTCCGAAAAACTGGCTTTTGACCTTTGATAATTATATTGAAGAAAACAAAATTTCAATGCTGGCGGGCGCTGTAATATACAAATGCGGAAATTCTTTTTTAGATCATTTCCAGCAATTAGATTTAACAAGTCTGCAAGGTGCGACGATTGGCAGTTTTGGTTTAAATAAAGGTTTTATGTGTAATGGAGCCAATTTTGCTTATACAAAATCATTATTTGAAAGCTTAAATGGCTTTGAAGGAAATGATAAAATTGCGAGTGGAGACGATGTTTTTTTACTTCAAAAAGCAATTGAAAAATTTCCAAACCAAGTTCATTATTTAAAAGCTCATGACGCCATTGTAACCACAAAACCAACTGAAAATTGGAAAGCATTGTTTCATCAAAGGGTGCGCTGGGCTGCGAAAACTAGCTCGTATAACAGTATTTTTGGTAAATTCTTAGGTTTAATTGTTTTCTTCGGAAATCTGAGTTTCGTAATTGGATTTTTCTTGCTTCTTGTCGGAATTTGGCCGTATCCAATTTTTGTGATTTTTGCTTTTTCTAAAGTTACAATTGATTTCGTTTTGCTTTCAATCACAAATCAATTTTTGACAAAAACCAAAATTAAAAGTCTTTTACTGAACAGTTTATTGTATCCGTTTTTCAGTTCAACAGTAGCTTTGTACAGTTTGTTCGGTTCTTACGAATGGAAAGACCGTCAGTTTAAAAAATAGCTATTTTTTATGTAGTTGATTTTTTGCTTCTTTAGATTTAAGAATTACAGGTAAAATAAACTGTGTTTTAACCGGAAGACCTCTTTTTATCGCTGGATTTACCTTTGGAAAATCTACCAAACGTGCCTGCAGAATGCTGTCTATTTCGGTTTTATTATAAGAAGTTGAGTCTTTAGAAAACTGAGGTTCAAATTTAATTTTAGCATTAGGAAAAACAGTCACTTTTACATTAACTGTATCCAATTCGGGATATAACAAAGACAAAGTGTCTGTGTCTAATTTTTGCTGGATTTGCTGTGACATAAAATCAAAAAAACATTTCTGGCGTTCTTTTTTGTCTGTAATAGTTTCACAATCAGCAACAGTAGGATATTCATCAACTTCTTTCCAGTTAATAGATTTTAATTCTTTTTGAAGTAATTCTTTTTCAGATGGTACCTGCTTCTCAAAATATTGACAAGAATTGAAAAATATGAAAATTGAAAAAATAAAAAACGGTCTCAAGGCTTTGATGTTGAATTGAATGAATAAAAAATTAAGATTATAAAAATACGATTATTTTTTTGAGATGTCTGGATTTCAATACTATAAAACGAAGAAAAACACATTAAATTTTTTGAAAAGTTTTTTCTTGCTATTTTTATGAATGAAATTAAAAAATTAAGCTCAAAATTACAAGTTCAATATGGATTTACTATTAACAACATTAGGATTTATATGCATAATTGTTGGGGTTTTAGGAAGTTTTATACCTGTTTTACCCGGACTTTCTTCCTGCTGGGTGGGATTGCTTTTGTTATATTTGACTGATGCTGTAGCAATTAATTACTGGGTTTTAGGAATAACATTTGTGCTCATGGTTATCATTACCATTCTAGATTATGTTATTCCCGCGAAAGGAACCAAAAAGTTCGGCGGAAGTTCGTATGGCGTTTGGGGCACCAATATTGGTTTGATTGTTGGAATTATCGCTCCAATACCATTTGGAGTTATTATTGGTCCTTTTGTGGGAGCATTAATTGGTGAGTTGCTTTACGATTCTTCTAACCATAAACGTGCTGTTAAGGCCGCAACCGGGTCACTTTTAGGCTTTTTGGCTTCCAGTTTTGTAAACTTTATGTTTTGTATAATTTATCTCGGTATTTTCTTCACCATAGTATGGCAAAATAGAACAGGTTTGTTCTGATAATGTTAAAATTTGTTTAAGCTTTTTCTTATTTTTTTAAATTTTCGAAAAATATGTTAAATTTTTTTTATAGGATTTGATTTCGAAAGGGTTATTATTTATTGGGAGTTATAAGATTTTTTGCTAAAACACTGAAAATCTCTCAACTAAAAATTTAACTTATTTTTTGGATATGTTGTATTATTTTATATTTTTATCACGATAAACGATAAAAAGCCCCACTTTATCGATTATTTTGATTGAGTATAAATAATTATATTATAAGTTATGAGTATGACCCCAAACCTACAAATTGAACTTAGACGTTTTATTTCTTCTAATGTTGTTTCAAAACTAAACAAGTTTTATTTTGAAAATGATGCACTTCTAATCAAAGGAATTGATGTTTCGATAGGTACAGTTTTAATGGGTCTGTACAACAAAGCCGAAGAATCAGGATTTTATAAAGAAATCGTCTCTCAGATTCAGGACAACTCAAACTTTTATCAGGAAGTTGATTTTACTTCCGGCAGAATTTTATCAGTCGATGATTGTTACCGCTTAGAAGGTAACGCAATATTAAAAGAAATCTTTACCAATAAAAAAGGAAGAATTTCTGAAATGATTTCAAACGAAGTCGGAATTAAAAGCGAAACTGCCCGCGAAATACTTAACTTCTCTGCACTACTTGTAATCTCTTATCTTAAAAACAATATCCAGTTATTAGACAGTTTGAAATTATTACTGGAAGAACAAAAAAGAGATATTTTAAACAGCATTCAACCTGGAATTAAAATCATACTTGGATTTTCATCTTACGAATCCGTTGAAGAAAAAAACCAAAACATCGGAAGATCAATCTTTACACTTTTCGGACACAACTTTTTCAGTTTCTAAATAAAAAATCCCGCCTTACAAAGTAAAACAGGATTTGTATTTTAATTGGTTTAAAGATTTTTAAGCATTCTTTAAATTGATCACTTCTTGATTTGTTAAAAAGCGCCAGTTTCCTCTTGGAAGATTCTTTTTGGTTAAACCAGCAAAAGAAACACGGTCAATACGTAGCACATTATATTCTAAATGTTCAAAAATAGCACGTACCACTTTTACATTTGAAGTGCGTAATTTTAATCCCACTTCGCTTTTTGCTTCTTTTTCAATATAACTAACTTCTTCAACAGAAACGCGGTGTCCTTCAATAACAAGACCTTTACTGATTTTTTCTAGATCTTCATATTTCAAATTCTTATCTAAAGAAACTTGATAAATTTTAGAAGATTTCTGATTTGGTAAAGTAAACTTACGAATCAAATCATTGTCATTTGTAAACAATAATAATCCCGTAGTATTCTTGTCCATTCTTCCAACAGGAGCAATTTTTGCATTTGTAGCACCACGAACCAATTCCAAAACGTTACGGTATTCCTGACCTTCGTCTTGAGCAGTAGTAAAGTTTTTAGGCTTGTTTAATAAAATATATTCTTTCTTTTCAGGAGTTATAACCACGCCGTCAAAGTTTACCACATCATTTAATTTTACCAAATAACCCATTTCAGTAACTGGAACACCATTTACCTTAACATTTCCTGACTGAATGTATATATCAGCATCACGACGAGAACATACACCAGAATTGGCGATGTATTTATTCAAGCGAATTTCATCAGAAGCTTTTTGTCTTTTTGCCGGCTGATTCTGCTTTCTAAATTTTTCAGCAGCAGCTTCCTGCGCCGCTTTAACTTCTGGTTTCACTTTTTTAGGGCCTTGCGCACGCTTAGGCATAGGAGGTTTTGGCTTGCTTGAGTTTGATCTTGAGCTGTTTGGTCTCGATCCGCCTCTTTTATTATTGCCTTCCTTGTTGTTCATAAAATCATTAATTTGTGCAAAGATAGTTTTTTCCTGCTAATAAAACTTAAGTTCATTGTTCTTAGATTAATAGCTTTGATTTTTAGAGGAATAAGAAGGGTCACAAAAGGCATTTTTTTAACATGGTTTCCCGCTTTCCATTACAATCTTTTATGGCCAACCCCGCCATAAAAGGATTTTCATTTCAAACATGTTCACTGAACTCCCATGAAAATAAATGCTAAGTGAAGTAATCGGGCTAGATCCAAGCAATTGGCTTCTTTTAAACATTTTAGCTGTTTCACAAAACAACACAAAGCAATACAAAAAAAACTTTGCGAATCTCTGCGAAACCTCTTAGTGTATCTCTGTGGAACAAAAAAACTTAATAGTTAGAAATCAACTCGCGTCCGTGCCACAAAACACTCGGATTAATCAAAACAATACAGAAAACTCCCGAAACAATTAGGAATTTCAAAACATTATGAAGTAATAAAAATTGCTCTTTCGAATTGGATTTCCATAAATACAGTAAAAAGAAAAGTAAAACGATGAAACAGACATAAAAGTAAATATCCATGTAACCCACATCGTAAATATCCACTAAAATATAAACCGGGATAATCGTTAAAAACGTTAGAATCGTAATAATCTGTTTCGACACAGTTTCATTATAAATAATTGGAATAGTATGATAATCATTTGCTAAATCTCCTTTTAAGTTTTCCAAATCTTTTATCATTTCCCGAATCAAAAGCAATAAAAACAAAAACATAGCATGAGCCGAAATAACAGCAAAATGGCTTTTATGATTTTCAATTTCTTCAAACGAAATTGAATTGTAGAAATACAATAAAATAGCAAAAAAAGGAATTACCGCCATTAAAGCAGCTGTTAGATTTCCTATAATTGGATATTTCTTTATTTTATGAGAGTAAAACCAAATCAAGAAAATATAAGCCGAAAAGAATAAAAAAGCCCTCCATGAAACAATCCCAGCCATTAGAACAGCCAAGAAATTCAGACTAAAATAAACCGACAATTTCGTTTTCTGACTCACTAAACGATCCAGCATTGATTTGTTTGGTCGATTTATTAAATCTTTCTGGCTGTCGTAAAAATTATTAATAATATATCCAGAAGCGATTGTAATAGCAGAAGCAAAAACAATCAGAAAAAGGTAAAAATCCAATAAAATATCAAGGGCTCTTTTTTCTGGCGCCAGAATAAAAATCGCCGATAAATATTGCGCTAGAATGATAATAGGAATGTTATAACCGCGTACCACAGAAAACAAACTAACAATTTTCATTACTAAAAGTTTGTGCTGTCTGCTTAACATAAATTATAAGTTGTGGATTAAATTAGATTTGAAATTAAAAGATATTTTTTGAATCTGAAATTTAGAGCCTGTTTTTTAACAATTCTTTAGAACCATAACCCAGTTTTCGAATGCATGCCAAGGCTTCTTTTTGAGAAATTCCAACTTCTCGAATGTCTTTCTTTTCTACAAAAACAACTGAGCCGCTCCATGGATTTGGTGCATCTGGAACAAAAACGGTAAAGTTGTTTTCGTCAATTTGTTCGATTAAAAACGCAAATTGCCATCCAGCATCTGTAGGAACTAAAATGACTTTTAAGTCCTTATTAGATTCAATTCCCATAATATTTTCATTTATGCCTTTCATAAACGAATAGCCGGGAATAAAACTCAGAATGCTGTTTTCTATTTTTAAAATCAATTTTTGGGCAAGAGTAGTTTTGGCTAATACACCTGCAATAAAACAGAAAATAATGATTAATAGAATTCCAAAAAGTTCCTGAAGCGCTAATCCTAAAACGTGTACTCTTGGCAGATTACTCACCAAAGGAAGAGTTACTTTTTGAATAATGTGATATCCTTTTTCAAGAATGATCAGTAATACCACTAAGGGTGCTAAAAAGAGAATTCCTCCTAAAAAAGTTGCTTTGATTATTTTAAAAATGCTTTTCATAATACTTAACTTTTTAGGATGGATACTTATGAAAATCTACTCAAATAATTTCGGCTTTTAAGGAATTAAAACTGATAGACAACTTCTAACTTATAGTCTTTTAATGAAACTTTGGCACGTTCTAAATCTTCGGTAAAACCAAGGATATAACCACCTCCGCCAGAACCGCAAAGTTTTAGGTAATAATCGTTAGTATCGATTCCGTGCTGCCAGATTCCGTGAAATTGCTCTGGAATCATAGGTTTAAAGTTGTTTAAAACTACTTTAGAAAGTTTTTTAGTATTGGTAAATAAAGATTTCATGTCGCCGTGCAGGAAGTTTTCTACACAAGCATCTGTATATTTTACAAACTGGTTTTTAAGCATCGCACGGAAACCTTTGTCTTTTAGGTTTTCCATAAAAATATTAACCATAGGAGCTGTTTCGCCAACAATTCCTGAGTCTAATAAAAACACGGCGCCTTTTCCGTCGAAACTTTGAGTTGGAATTCCAGTTGCTTCAATATTATCTTTTGAATTAATAAGAATTGGAATGCTCAAATAACTGTTTAGCGGATCTAAACCAGAACTTTTTCCGTGGAAAAAGCTTTCCATTTGAGAAAATATATTTTTTAACTGTAATAATTTTTCACGTGTAAGGTTCTCTAAAACTGTGATTTTGTTTGTAGCATATTTATCATAAATAGCTGCTACAAGCGCACCGCTGCTTCCAACACCATATCCTTGAGGAATACTAGAATCGAAATACATTCCAGTTTCGACATCATTTTTTAGAGTTTCTAAATCGAAAGTGACCAATTCCGGCTGCTGAGTCTGCAAAACTTCAAGATAAGAAGCAAAACTTCTTAAGCTTTTGTTAGATGAAATTGCTTCTGCAGTAGGTTCTTCGCTTTTTTTCAAAGCGCCATTATAAAAATTATAAGGGATAGAAAGTCCTTTAGAGTCGCGGATAATTCCGTATTCTCCAAAGAGTAATATTTTTGAGTAAAATAAGGGTCCTTTCATGATTTATTTTATGTCTTTCTTTAAAAGTAAAATTTTATTTGGTTCCAAAAATTAGCCTTTAATATATAATCCAATTATCATCATAGCCAATGCAAAAAAAAGACCAACAAACCACTTTATCATGTCATTTTTTGCGTCTATAATTTCTTTCTTTACGAAATCTTTGGTCGCAATTTCATTTTTATCTTGTCTAATTTCTTCGCTAATAGTTCTGTCAATCGCCTCAACAAATTCCTTAGCCTTACTTTCGTCAAGATTAAGCTCTTTTCTAAATAAATCGTAAAGTTTTATAGTTGCAGTATTCATGTTCTGACTTAAAAAAATGTATTATAATATATAAAGATACGCAAAATTATAATGCAATCGCACCACTTCCAATTTTGTCGCAAATGTATTGACTATTCTGACAAAATACAACTAATTCGTCTTGAATAAATTGCAATACTTTTTCGCTAACGTTTTCAGGATATAATACATGCACATTTGCTCCCGCATCAAGCGTAAAACAAACCGGAATCTGGGTTTCGTTTCTGAATTTCCAGATCGCATTTATGATTTGCAGTGTATTGGGCTTCATCAGAATAAAATAAGGCATCGAAGTCATCATCATGGCGTGTAAAGTCAATGCTTCGCTTTCTACAACTTTAATGAATTCATCAATGTTTCCGTTTTTAAAAATCGCGATTAATTTATCTAGATTTTCGTGTGCTTGTGCAAAACGTCTTTCAGCATACGGATGATTGTGCATCAAATCGTGTCCCACGGTACTCGAAACTTGTTTTTCGCCTTTATCAACCAATAAAATAGTGTCTTGGTAATTCTTGAAATTTTCGTGAATAGTATATGGAAATTCAACACCAAATAAATCGGTGCTTCCTTCAATATTCGCCTGATTTCCCCAAACTACCACATTTCCCTTTACACTTCTGCAAGCGCTTCCAGAACCTAAACGAGCCAAAAATGAAGCTTTTTGATAGAAATAAGCATCAGTCATTTCTGGATTTAGTTCTCTTTCTAAACTCATAAAATTCATAGCCAAAGCCGCCATTCCAGAAGCCGAAGAAGCAATTCCCGAACTATGCGGAAAAGTATTTTGAGTATCAATTGTAAAATGATAATCTTTCAAAAACGGCAGATAAGCTTCAACTCTTTCTAAAAACTTCTGAATCTTTGGTTTAAAATCTTCCTTTGGTTTTCCTTCAAAAAGCAAATCAAAAGAAAAACCGTTTGTCACACTGAGCGGAGTCGAAGTGGCTCTTTTTTCAAAACCTAACTTTGTAATCGTTTTGCAATTGTTAAGCGTAAAACTTACGGATGGATTTGCCGGAATCTGGTTGTCTTTTTTTCCCCAGTATTTCACTAATGCAATGTTGCTTGGTGCGCTCCATTCAAAGTTTCCGTTTTCGATCGTTGAAGTATATGAAGTTGGTATAAAATCAGCTGCTGAATACATGAATTATAAAATTTTGGCAAAGATAGTTTTTTCACCATATAAGTCATATAAGAAATTATAAGCAGCTTTACTAAAATGAACTTATATAACTTATATGGTTTAAATTTTTCTTTTGCCTATTTTTGAATTCAAAATTTGAGATCATGAATAAGTTTGTAAAAATCGCTATCGCTATAATTATTTGTTTAACAGTAGGATATTCTGCAAGTTTGGTTACAAGACCAAGTATTGAAACGTGGTATGTATTGCTGAAAAAGCCGGTTTTTAATCCGCCGAATTGGATTTTTATGCCTGTTTGGACTTTACTTTATATTTTAATGGCCGTTGCAGCTGCTTTAGTTTGGGACAAAATAAAGGAAAATACCGAAGAAGTGAAGAAAGCATTGCTTTTCTTCATCATTCAATTGATTTTAAACTCCATTTGGTCTTATTTATTCTTCGGATTGAAAAATCCAATGTTAGCTTTAATCGAGATTATCCTTTTATGGCTGATGATTTATGAAACGTATTTGAAGTTCATCAAGATTAATAAAACAGCGGGTTATTTATTGATTCCATATTTAGCTTGGGTTGCTTTTGCAGCAATTTTAAATGCTAGTATTTGGTGGCTTAATAAGTAGTTTCAAGTTTTAGGTTTTCTTTGTTTCAAGTTTAATCAATGCGTTTACTTTATGAATAGATTTAATTTTTTTCTAGTGGTTTTGGTTTTAATGTCATTTAAAACCTTTGCTTGTTTGAATTGGGACATTAAGAGATTAAAAAATAAGGTTGAAGTTTATCATGATCATAAAGAATATTATGTGCCAAAAGGACATAATTTTAAAATTAAAGATTTTCCAGCGTTAATTTTAGATCTTGAAAGAGGATATGAAAAAACTAGAGATTTAGATTATTTATCTGATAAAGGTTATGTCTTAATCATTCAAGGAAAATATGATGAAGCATTAAAATTATATTTAGAGATTGAAAAAATTAAGCCTAACAGATATTCAACAGCTTCAAATATAGGAACATTGTATGAGTTAATGGGAGAAAACCAAAAGGCTTATGAATGGATTCAAAAGTCTGTTAAAATTAATCCAAACTCCCACGAAGGATCGGAATGGCTTCATATTAAAATATTGGAAGCGAAGATTAAGAAAATTCAAAATCCAACTGGAGAATTTTTTATTGGTACTAATTTCGGTTCAGAAATTGTTGCGAAGACAAATCTTTCTGATGAAGAATTGACAAAGTTGCAAGATGCTATATTTTTTCAGTTAAATGAAAGAATTTCGTTTATAAAGCCAAAAGATCAGATTATTTCTGTTTTACTTTTTGAATTAGGGAATATATCTTCAATGAATGAAAATGTATTTAGTGAAACCTCGGAAATCTTTGAGCTATCAAGAAAATATGGCTTCCAAAGTAATTTACTTAATGAGAGATTGCTCGTTTGTTATGAAAAAATGAATGAGTATTGTCTAAAAAATGGCAAAGAATTGTATGAAAGCGCTGTTCATGCAGACACATTGAACGATAAATTAGCAAAAAGAATAAGAAAAAATGATAATATTTTCAATGAAGTATTAATCGGTTTTTCAATAATCACTTTAATATTATTAATCTGCTCAGGGGTATTTTTCTTAAAATGGAAAAAATTAAAAAAACTTAAAACCTCTTAATAAATTGCTCTAATTCACCATTGTTAAATAAAACGGGACCGTGACCAAAACACAATATTTTAGGTTGTAGTGAAGCCAATTTTAATATTGATTTTCTATTGGTTTCTTGATCTGAAGTAAATAAATGAGGCGGTTCGTGAAGGCCAACTTTTGTGGTTAAAAGATTCATATTGGTCATAACATCGCCCACAATTAAAACACCATCTTTTTCTCTAAAAAAAGACAAATGACCTCTTGAATGTCCAGGAGTTTCAACAACCGTAAACCCGCCTATTTGATCTCCCTCTTTTAAAGTTTGAGAAACGGGATGTCCTTTCCCAGCCCAGAAATTTTTCTGAAATTTTGAAATAATATGATTTGGATTTGGGTATTCTGTAATTACATTTCCGTTTTCGGCAAATTCTTTTTCAGGTTCGCTACATAGAAGTGGAATATTCAGCGTTTCGCAGATTGCCTTGCTGCTTCCCTGATGATCGGCATGAGCATGCGTCAATACGTGTTTATTTACTGATTTATTTTTTATTGCTTTTAATATTTTATTAGCAGAACTTCTAATTCCAGCATCAATTAAAACATCTTCAATCAAATAACAGTTTATAGCGTTTCTAGGAAATAAAGGGATTTGGTAAACGTCTTTTGCAATATTCTTCATCTTTTCAAATTTTGTTTTGGCAAAGATTCGAATTCGGTTTTTCAATCCACTTGATAAATGTTAAGAAATGTCTTGGCGGATTCTGCTTAGCGATTCTGGAGTAATTCCGAGAAAGGAAGCGATATAAATTAAAGGCGTTCGCTGAATGATTTTGGCTGGAGCCGAAGCTAAAAAAGTCTGGTATTTTTCTTTGGCAGGAATCATTTGCAATTTTAAAACGCGATCTGCCATACAAAGGTAATTCTGCTCGGCCAGAATTCTTCCGACACGATCCCAATTTGGAATTTCGTTATAGAGAAATTGCATTTTTTCGAAAGAAATCGAAAGCACTTCGCAATCTTCAATGCATTGAATATTCTCAAAAGAAGGCGTTTGATTGATAAAACTGGAATAAGAAGCAATAAAACCTTCGTCAGTACTTAAATACGCCGTAATTTCTTTTCCGTCTTTTAAGTAATAAACTCTTGCCAATCCGTTCAAAATAAAGAAAATCTTATTACTGATTTTTCCCATTGACGAAAGATATTGTTTGGCATTAAACTTTTGATATTCAAAACAAGAAGCAATTGTCTCAATTTCATTTTCAGAAAAAGGGGCAATTGCTGTAATTTGTTTTTGTAATAAAGAATTCATTTTATAAAATTTCAATTAATTCGGAAGCTTTATTCACAACCAGTTTTGCACCGCTGTTTTTTAATTCTTCTTCGGTTCTGTAGCCCCAAGTAACGCCTACAGGAAACATGTTGGCATTTACAGCTGTTTGCATATCGATATCAGAATCGCCCACAAAAAGAATTTCTTCGGGGTTTAAATTCCATTTTTTGCCAATTGCTAAAGCCTCAAAAGGATTTGGTTTTTTTAGCGCTTCTGTGCTTAAACCAACCGCTATATCAAAATGATTTGGAAATATTTCTGATGCTATTTTCTTCGTCAATTCATCAGCTTTATTAGAGAAAACCGCCATTTTAATGTTTTGTGAAGTCAGATTTTCTAACAATTCCACAATTCCATCATAAGGTTTTGTTTTCAGGGTGCAGATTTCACGATATTCGTTTATCATACATTCAAAACAAATTTCAATCTGTTCGTCTGAATTGTTGGTTGAAGGAAGTGCTTTGCTAACCAAATTTCGCAATCCGCTTCCAATAAAATATTGATACGTATCGTAAGTATGAGTTGGGAAATTTAGACCTTGTAGCACTTTGTTCATCGCATCTGAAATGTCTTCTAACGAATTGACTAATGTGCCGTCTAAATCAAAAATAATTCCTTTAAATTTCATGTTGCATTACATATTTTGAGCCAGAATAAACCCGCTTGTCCAGGCATTCTGAAAATTAAATCCGCCTGTAATGGCATCGATATTGACAATTTCACCAGCAAAATAAAGGTTTTCGTGAATTTTGCTTTCCATTGTTTTAAAGTTGATTTCCTTTAAATCGATTCCGCCAGCGGTTACAAATTCTTCCTTAAAAGTACTTTTGCCGTTGACTTTAAATTCGGCTTTTGTTAATTGCAAAGTCAGATTCTGCAATTGGTTTTTAGATAAATCCGCCCATTTTGTTTGCTTCGCCTGTTCGCTGTCGCTCGAGTCAGAATCAATTCCTGAAGCCAAAACCAAACTTTCCCACAAACGATTCGGGAAGTCAAAAGGTGATTTTTTAGAAACTGCTTTTTTAGCGTGTTCTTGTTTAAGGTCTTTTAGAATTTTTTCAGCATCTTCATAATCGACATCATTTAACCAATTCACAAAAATCGTAAACTGATAATTTTTATCGTGCAGAATGCGTGCGCCCCAAGCTGAAAGTTTCAAAATTGCCGGTCCGCTCATTCCCCAATGCGTGATTAACAAAGGTCCTGTCGATTCTAATTTGGTATCTTTTACATTTATGGTAACATTTGCAGCAACTCCTGGTAATTCTTTTATTCTAGAATCTTTGATATTGAAAGTAAATAGGGAAGGAACAGGGCTTACAATAGCATGACCATGTTCTTGAAGCATCTCCCAAATTTTGGGATTGCTTCCAGTTGCCATAATCAATTTTTCAGCAGCAAAGTTTTCGTTTTGTGTATCAATTTTCCAGTGATTTTCTTTTTTGAAAATCGACTGTACACTTTGTCCCGTAAGTACTTTTATGCCTAATTTTTCAGTTGCTTTTAAAAAGCAGTCAATTATAGTTTGCGACGAATTTGAAACGGGAAACATTCTGCCGTCTTCTTCGATTTTCAATTCGACACCGTGTTTTTCAAACCATTCAATTGTATCTCCTGAGCAGAATTGATGAAACGGTCCGCGAAGTTCTTTTTCGCCACGCGGATAGAATTTCACTAATTCGTTGGGTTCAAAGCAAGCGTGCGTAACGTTACATCGTCCGCCACCCGAAATGCGGACTTTAGAAAGCACTTCTTTTCCTCTTTCTAAAATAGCGATTTTCAGTTTCGGGCTTTTCTCGGCAATATTAATTGCGGTAAAAAAACCAGCAGCGCCTCCGCCAACGATGATGATGTCGAAATTTTTAATCATATTTTAGTTTTCGCCACGAATTCACGAATTATTTATTGAACTCTGTACAACTTTGACAAAGTTTCTCGTGGCTATTATTATATTTTGTCTGGATTATCAGAGATAATTCCGTTTACTTGATAACTTTTTACTTTTTGAATGTCTTCTTCTGAGTTTACTGTCCAAGGAAAAACTAAGAATCCTTTTTCTTGAATTTGCTGGACATTTTCTTTATTCAATAACTGAAAATCTGGGTTAATTGCTTTTGCTTTTATCGATTCGGCGAAAGCCAAAGCAGTTTCAACATTTTCTTCTGTTAAAACGCCAATTGGGATATTTGGATTTAAAATTGAAGTTTCCTGAAGCATATTCCACTCGAAACTTGAAATTATAAAATTATTGTAATTCCATTTTTTTTCTGAAATATATTCTTCAATTAACCGAACAACTTTAGGAGCAGTTCCTAAACCTTTTAATTCAATATTGATCAGACATTTTTTGTCAACCAAATCAAAAACTTCATTTAAAGTTGGAATTTGGTATTTTTCATCAATCAGAAACGATTTTAATTCAGATAATGAAAAAGTATTTACCAAACCTTTTCCATTAGTTGTTCTGTCTATAGTTTCGTCATGAATTACGATAATATGTCCGTCAGCGCTTAGGTGAACGTCCAGTTCGATTCCGTCTGAATGTAAATCTAAGGCTTTTTGAAAAGCTTGAAGTGTATTTTCAGGTTCGTATGCTTTTGCACCTCTATGAGCTATTTTTAGAATATTCATTTTTCTAGGTTCAGAGGTACAAAGGTACAAAGTTGCAGAGGAAAATAATAGCCACGAATTCACGAATTTTTATTTCTGAAGATTGTCAAAAAATAATTCGTGAATTCGTGGCGGAAAAACTTTAAATTTTTTCGAGCAAAACAATTCCAAATTCGCTGTCGATAATTACTTTTCCATCAATAACTTCTGTTTGCTGATTAGAAAAACCATCACGTAATTTAGTTCCGTTTTCGAAAAGAGAATACACAGACAGTTCTTTACGACCTTCAGATAAATCTAAACCAATTAGTACTTTATCAGTATATGATCCTCTAGAATAAGTTCTTGAAAACAAATACGGCTGACTGCTTAATTGTGTATGAATTCCAGCGCCAACCGCAGGGTGATTTCTTCTAAACTGACCTAATTTCTGCCAGTGTAAAAGCATGAATTTTGTATCAGGATTGTTTTCAATATCGTCCCAATTCATGTTGGAACGTAAAGTGGCATCGCCTTGAGTTCCTTCCACAACCAAAGAACGATTCGATTCGTCTCCGTAATACACTTGTGACATTCCTGGTGAAAGCAAAAGTTTTGTTCCTGCTTCAAAACCTTTCACCCGATTGGCATCAAAAGGCTGTCCGTCGTCGTGAGAAGAAACATAATTCAAAACTGAATATCCTTTTAATTCGTTATTTAAATGATTTGAATATTTCGAAAATAAGGTTTCATAATCGCTTTGAGCGGCATTCCATTTAAATTCAAAATTAATCATGCTGTTGAAGCCGTTCTGAAAATAATTGACTTTTCGATCTCCAAAATCATAATCCTGTCCGCCGCTTATTCCGTAACCGTAAACTTCAGCGATTGTATAAAATGGATTTTTATCTAGAACTTGTAAAGGGTGGTGTTTTTTCCAAGTTTCAAAAGCATAATCGCATTCTTTTTTAAAATCCGCCCAAACGCCTTCTTCAGTATGTTTTACAGTGTCGGCACGGTAACCGTCAATTCCGAATTCCAGAATGTAATCGGTAAGCCATTTTATGATGTAATATTTCGGACTTCTCGGGTAACCTGTTCTTTTGAAGAATTCATTTAAAGAAGCAATTTCTTTTTCGTAACGGCCTTCTTTTTTCCATTTTTCAATTAAGAAAGGAGGTAATTCCACATTTTGAGTGCTTTCGGTTTTTACATCTGGAAGATTTTCCACCAAAGTACACATTGTAGTATTTTCAAATGATTTGTAATCGCAGACCACGCCAGTTCTTACCCAATCAGAAGGCCAAACGGGATCTTCTGGAGTTACTGGACCTGTATGATTGATTACGCCATCTAAAACTATTCTGACTCCTCGTTCATGCGCTTTTTTTACCAAATTGGCTAAATCTTCTTTTGTCCCAAAGTTTGGATCTAGAGCAGTCCAATCTCTTGCCCAATAGCCGTGAAAACCATAACTCAATCCGGTTCCTTCGTCAACGCCATCATGAATCTGCTCGACAATTGGCGTAAGCCAAATGGCATTGATTCCTAATTTTTCGAAATAGCCTTCTTCGATTTTTTTAGTGATTCCGATAATGTCTCCGCCTTCAAATCCGCGCAGTTTTCCTGGAGTCTTGGTTCGATTGAAATTTAAATCGTTTGATTTGTCGCCGTTGTAAAAACGGTCTGTAAGTAAAAAATAAACATTTGCTCCTTCCCAAACGAAAGGTGTTTTCGAAGTATTTTCGTTATTCATTGTAACTGATTTTGAGCCAGAACAACCCGTAATTATGAATACTAAAGATAAAAAAAGGAAAGCGTATTTTTTCATAACATGGCTATAAATTTCCGCCACGAATTCACGAATTATTTTTTGACCATTTTTGGGATAAAAAACTTGAATTTGTAGCTGAAAATATTTTTGAGCACATAGAATCATAGGCTTTACTTTGTCTTGAAAAGATTTAAAGAAAATGATTTCAATCATTAACACATAGCTTAAATACTAAAAACTATGTTTATTTAAAATAAGTGAAACGCCTTTTGTTGAGCTGGAAAATCTATGTTTCTACGTGTTTAAATAAAGTTTTATTCCAATTCTAAAACCAGAGCTGATTTTGGTTCGAGCGTAATTTCAGAAGCTAAATCGAATGTTTTTCCTGTAATAACATCTTTTCCTGATTTGAAGTTTTTGATGCTTTCTTTGAAACGGCTTGTTTTTACAACTTGCTCTTTTGCATTATTATTGAATACGACCATAACGGTTTTAGCATCGGTATATCTGAAATATACATAGGTATTATTTTCAGGAATATAATGTGTCATTTTTCCGAAATGAACTGCTTCGTTTGTTTTTCTCCATCTGAATAATTTTGAACTGAAATCAAAAAACGCCGCTTGTTCTGGAGTTCTTCCTTCTTTTGTAAAAGCGTTGTTTTTGTCGCCAGCCCATCCGCCTGGGAAATCCTGACGAATATCGGCATCTCCGCCTTTGCCTTTATCACCGCCCATTCCAATTTCTGAGCCGTAATAAATCTGCGGGATTCCGCGAACTGTAGCTAGTAAAGTCATTGCCAGTTTGTACTTTGGTAAATCGTATTTGAAATTATGATTCATACGATCTGTATCGTGGTTTTCGGCAAAAACTAAAATGTTGTTCGGGTTTGGATATAAAAAATCCATTGCAAAATTGTTGTAGAATTTGATCAATCCGTTGTCCCAGCTTGGTTCATTTTCGTTGAAAGCAGAAGTAATTTGGCTTTGAAGCGTAAAATCCATTACAGATGGAAGGTTTGAATTGTAGTTTTCGATTGCTCCAATTTTACTGTCTTTTTGCCAAAAAGCTAAATTTGCCTGATTGTGCATCCAGATTTCCCCCACAATATTAAAATTCGGATATTCGTCTGTAATTGCTTTTGCCCAATTTGCCATTGCCGTTTTATCCGAATAATTATAAGTGTCTACACGGAAACCATCCAAATTTGCGTATTCAATCCACCAAATGGCATTTTGAGTTAAATATTTGGCAACAAGCGGATTTCTTAAATTTAAATCCGGCATTGAAGGAACAAACCAGCCATCAATACAAACTTCCTGATCGATTTTTGAAGCATGGATATCTGTAATTACTTCACGTCTGTGGTGTGTTTGAGTGTAATTTTCAAATTGGTTCAGCCATGATTTTGTTGGCAAATCTTTCACCATCCAGTGCGTAATTCCCCAGTGATTGGTTACATAATCCATAACCAGTTTCATGTCTTTTTTATGCATTTCAGAAGATAGGCGAACATAATCTTCATTTGTTCCGTAACGCGGATCAATTCTGTAAACATCAGATTGTCCGTAGGTGTGGTACGAATGCTGTTTGTCGTTGTCTTCGCATAGTGGCGTGCTCCAGATTGTTGTTGCACCAAGAGCCGAAATATAATCTAAGTTTTTGATGATTCCCTCGATATCGCCGCCGTGACGTCCGCTTGGATCTTGACGGTTTGCTTTTTCAGTTAAAGAAGGATCGCTGTCATTTTTTGGATTCCCGTTAGCAAAACGATCTGGCATGATTAAGTAAATTAAATCAGATGCATCGTAACTTTTTCTATCAGCAGAATTGGTTCTTCTTTCTTTAAGCGTATATTTTTGTTTAAAAGCAACTTTGTTATTGTTTTTAAAAGAAAAAATCAATTCAGAAGCTTTTACATCTTTCGTATCAATCGTTACAAAAAGATAGTTTGGGTTTTCTGTTTTTTCGACATTTTTAATTGCAACATTGTTGGAAACCGAAGCTTCATATTGCGAAATGTTCTTTCCGTAGAACATAATCTGCAGTTCCGAATTTTTCATTCCTGCGTACCAGAAAGGTGGTTCTACTTTTTGGATTTGCGCTTTCGCGGAAGCGGAAAATAATAATACAATAATTGCTGTTTTTATTGTACAAAAACTTATTTTTAGAAATTTTGTTTTTAAAGGTTTCATAGTAATTTGGTTTGATAGTGTAATTAAAAAAGCTAATAAGCTCTTTTATTAAATACAATTGATTCCGAGCAAGTCTAAACCATTGAGCCAGAATTTATTTATAGGTTTATCCTTTTTTACAATATATATTGTTCTTTTAGGAAATTTAGATTTCCTTTTTTCAAAATCTTTTCCCCAGACAAAATCATCATTATACGAAAAATAAGCGTCTCCAATATTTGCAAATATTTTCGTTTTAATATCATCTTTATAATCTAGTTTTTTATTTTCTTTTTCGTCGTATTCTTGTACTTTTTTCTCAATATCAGAGTAATTTTTTCTGTATTCTATTGCTAATAATTTTGAGGAACAAAAAATTGGCTTTCCGTTTTTAGTGGTGTCAAAATTCTCAATTGGAAAAGCAATAATATTTGTAAAGCATTCGTCAATTGCATAAACAACGTTTTTTATATTGATTTTTGAAAATCCTTTTGTGCCATAAACATAATAGCTAGGTTGAATGATTTTTTTAATCTGATTTTCTAATGATTTGTTTTTTGTCAGTTTGTAAACTCCTAATGTATCATAGTATTCAAGGTTTTGATTTCTAACAGCAGTAGGATCTTCTATAAATTTGTATATAGAATCTTTTGTGCTTACTTCGTTGAAAACCTTATTAAACATTGCTCCATTATAAGTGTTTTTGTCATTCAGATTCACTACAATGGCAGTTGTTTTCTTTGATAGATCATAAACCGAAAAAAATGCTTTATCTGCAGGAATTTCGTCTAGTTCATTTGATTTTTTATTCTGAATTTGAACTTGATTTTGATTATTTACTTTAACAATTTGCTCATTCTTTTGTTGGCATGAAATCAGTAAGGATGCTAAAAGGAAACCTATAATATTTTTCATTTTATATTAATTTGTAATTGTTGAATTTCGACTTTCGAAATCTTGAGCAAATTTAAATTAAAAGTAAAATAATGTGTTTTTTCCTACATTAAAATAATCATAAAGTTTCTTAGATGGATAATTTGATTCTTAAGACTAATTTTTAAATTAATGTTTATGTTTTTTGTTTTGCCTAATTTATTTTTTCATGGCTTTTTTTAGTTACTTTTTTAAGTAATAGTTATACCCTATTAACAATATATCATCCAAATTTTTCCAATACATTTCATCCAATTCTTCTAACCTTGCATCTTGTTCTTCACTAAGGTACTCTGGGAGATATTTTGGAATATCCCATAATGCTTCAATCCGATCGTCATCTTGTAAAACAGAAATAATTTGTTCACATTCTGTAATGATATTTAAAGATTGTTTGGCATTTATTTTTGCAAGTACTTTTTGGGTATCTTCAAAATTATTAAAACCCCAATTACAGAAATATTGAACAAAACCGCCATTGTACATGTCGGCTTCTAAGCGCCAAATAAGAACAACATCTCTTTCATTTTCTGGCATTGCTTCTATTTTACCATCATAGATTTTAAATAATTTGTCGACTACTTCAAACGAATAGTCTTCGAATTGCTGTCTCTGCTTATCTTTTTCTTCCATTATATTAATTTTAAATTCTTAGATAAACAAATTTAATTAAAAATAAGTTTTTTCTTATTTAATGTGATTAATTTGATGTTTATATGGTATTTCTCATATTCAGTTTTCCTGTAAGGTTTTCAAAATATATCAGATTAAAAAAAGACAAGTAATCTTGGGGGAAATTACTTGCCTTTAAAGTGTTATTTGGTTTCAATGATACTTATCGCATATCCTCCACCGGGAGCAGAAAATTGAGATAATTTTGATTTATTGGTTACAGCAATTTTCTTGATGGTATAAGCTTGCGGATTTGTTTTGTAATGCGCATCTTTTGCATCAGCGTAAATTGTTGCGGTATATTTTTTACCTTTTTCAAGGAAACTGAAATCGATGTTCGAAGTACGTGCAGTTTCTCCGTTTACGTTTCCAACGAACCAGTTGTTTGTTCCTTTTGCTTTACGGGCAACAGTGATAAAATCTCCTGGCTCAGCCTCGATATATTTACTTTCTGACCAATCTACAGCAACATCTTTAATGAACTGGAATGCATCTGGAAAACGGTTGTAGTTTTCTGGAGTATCAGCAGCCATTTGTAACGGGCTGTACATGGTAACGTATAAAGCCAATTGGTTACAGATTGTACTGTTTACATGCGATTTGTTATCTGGATTCATTTTGCTGATATCCATTTCGAAAATTCCCGGAGTATAATCCATTGGACCACCGATTAATCTTGTAAAAGGTAAAACAGTCACGTGATTTGGTTTAGAACCTCCAAATGCTTGGTATTCTGTTCCTCTTGCAGCTTCGTTTCCAATTAAGTTAGGGTACGTTCTTGCGATTCCTGTTGGACGAACTGCTTCGTGAGCGTTCACCATAATTTTGTAATCAGCCGCTTTTTCGATTGCATATTGATAGTGGTTTACAATCCATTGGCTGTAGTGGTTTTCACCGCGAGGTAAAATGTCACCTACGTAACCGCTTTTTACAGCATCGTATCCGTTATCGTTCATGAATTTGTAAGCAGCATCCATGTGGCGCTCGTAGTTACGAACAGAACCTGAAGTTTCGTGGTGCATGATAATTTTTATACCTTTAGATTTAGCGTATTCGTGCAAACCTTTTACGTCAAAATCTGGGTAAGGCGTTAAGAAATCGAATACGTAATCTTTAGAATGTCCAAACCAGTCTTCCCAGCCTTCGTTCCAACCTTCTACTAAAACAGCGTCGAATCCATTTGCAGCAGCGAAATCAATGTATTTTTTTACGTTAGCATTGTTTGCTCCGTGTGTTCCGTTTGGTTTTGCTTTTGAAAAGTCAGAAACACCTAACTGAACTGTTGGGAAATCATTTGTGTATGACCAAGAGCTTTTTCCTGTAATCATTTCCCACCAAACACCAACATATTTTACAGGTTTAATCCAAGAAGTATTTTCAATTTTTGATGGATCGTTTAAGTTATAAGTCATTTTTGAAGCTAAGATTTCTCTAGCATCATCGTTTACGATAATGGTTCTCCAAGGCGAGTGATTTGGCGCTTGCATATGACCTTTATCTCCTTTTGCATCTGGAGTTAACCAAGATTCGAAAACTAAGTTTTTGTCGTCTAAATTCAAGTGCATACAAGAATAGTCAATCAAAGCGGCTTCGTGAAGGTTGATATAAATTCCGTCAGCCGTTTTCAGCATCAAAGAAGTCTGAACTCCTGTTGGAGAAAAAGATTTTTGAGAAACGTTTGCAGTATATGCTTTTTGAGATAAACCTCTAATTTCTGATAATTTTGATTTTGTATAATCGTATTCCTGAGTATCGTAATCTCCAGGAATCCAGAAAGCAGTGTGATCTCCCGTCATGGCAAATTGAGATCTTTCTTCTTTGATTACAAAATAAGTAAGATTCTTTTGTGCTGGGAATTCGTAACGGAAACCTAAACCATCATCAAACAAACGAAAACGAATTACGATTTGTCTGTCTGTACTTTTTTGGTTTAAAGTTACTGCTAACTCATTATAGTGATTTCTAATGTGATCTACTTCGCCCCAAACTGGTTTCCAAGTTTCATCAAAAGTTGAGGTTTTAGTGTCAGCAATTGTAAAGTCGTTCAATAAAGACTTTTTATCATCTTTAAGTTCAAGACCTAATTTACTGGTTTTTACAACTTCTTTGTTTTTGTATTTTAAGTTGTAAGTTGGAGTTCCGTCGCTTTGAAGCGAAAATTCCATTACGAACTTGCCTTCGGGAGATTTTAATTGCTGCGCTTTAGCAATGGAGCTAACCGCAAACAAAACTAAACTTGCGAAAAATAAGTTTTTCATGTTTTTTAGATTTTAGAGTATGTAATTTAATTTATTTGAGCGAATTTACTTATTGTTTGTGGTTTTCCATTCACTACAATTGTTAAATCCTGATCGCCGTCTACAGTAAAAGTGGTTTCGTTGTGATTTACAGCAACTTTCAAAATTTGATTTCTGAAATTGATTTTAAACGAATACCCTTTCCATTCTTTTGGAATTTTTGGTGAGAAATGAAGCTGGTCATTTTTCACGCGCATTCCTCCAAAGCCTTCCACGATACTCATCCATGTGCCGGCCATTGATGTGATATGACAACCTTCTTCAACCTCTTTATTATAATCATCCAAATCCAAACGAGATGTTCTTAGATAAAAGGTATATGCCATATCCATTTTATCTAAAGCTGCAGCTTGAATTGAGTGCACACAAGGCGAAAGCGAACTTTCGTGAACTGTAAATGATTCGTAAAATTCGAAATTGCGTTTTAATTCTTCTTTCGAAAAATGATCTTCAAAGAAATAGAAACCTTGCAAAACGTCGGCTTGTTTAATGTATGGCGAACGTAACACACGATCCCAAGACCATTTTTGATTAATAGGACGCTGTGATTTATCTAAATCTTTTACAGGAACTAATTCTTTGTCTAAGAAACCATCTTGCTGTAAATAGATTCCAAGTTTTTCAGAAACTGGAAAGTACATATTGTCTGCCACTTTTTTCCATTTTTGAATTTCTGCTGATGAAAGAGTAACTTTCTCCATCACTCTTTTGTGATCTGCAGGATATTCTGAAGCGACTTTTTCAATTTGTTCCGAAGCAAAATCAATACACCATTTTGCAATATAATTGGTGTAAAAATTATTGTTGATGTTGTTTTCGTATTCGTTTGGACCCGTAACTCCAAGAATTACATATTGATTTTTTTCATTAGAAAAAGAAGCTCTCTGATGCCAGAAACGCGCAATTCCGATTAAAACTTCTAAACCTTTTTCGGGAATATAAGAGTAATCTCCCGTGTAACGGTAATAGTTGTAAATGGCAAAAGCAATCGCTCCGTTTCTATGAATTTCTTCGTGTGTAATTTCCCATTCGTTGTGGCATTCTTCACCATTCATGGTCACCATTGGATATAAAGCAGCACCGTTTTTGAAACCTAAATTGTCTTTCGCGTTTTCAATCGCTTTATCCAATTGGTTGTAACGATACGTCAATAAGTTTCTTGCCACTTGCTGATCTTTTGTAGCCATGTAAAACGGAATACAATATGCCTCAGTGTCCCAATAAGTAGATCCGCCGTATTTTTCTCCGGTAAATCCTTTTGGACCAATATTTAATCGGCTGTCTTTTCCTGAATACGTTTGGTTCAATTGGAAAATGTTGAAACGAATTCCCTGTTGTGCTTTAACATCACCTTCAATTGTGATATCTGACATTTCCCAAATTTTTGCCCAAGCATCAATTTGGTTTTGAAGCAGCGTTTCGTAACCTAAAGCGACAGCAGATTTAATTACTTTTTCTGCTCCGGCTAAAGTATTTTCGTGGTTTAAAGAAACCGTATAGCCTCCAATTTTCTGAATTGTTGAGGTTTGTCCTTTTGCAATAATAGTTCCGTAAGTGTACTGAACTTTATCCGTTGTTGAATCGATTGTTGAAGGTGAAATATGCGCATCTTCACCATTTGCCAAAATCGTATTGTGCATGAAAGTCGTAACCTTAAAATGCGTTTTGAAAGTTTGAGCGGTTACAAAAGCTTCATTTGTACCTTTTTTAACTTCAAGCGGTTCCCAGAATTTTTCTTCCCAGTTGGCATCTTCATTGGTTACACCAGCATCGATATATGGTTTGTAAACGATTTTTGCATCTTTATTTAAAGGTGTAATATCGTATTTGATTACTCCGGCTTCGTCTAAATCTAAGGAAAGAAAACGACGGATATTTACTGCGATTTCAGTTCCGTTTTTAAGAACAGCTTCAAAAGAACGATTGTACCATCCTTCTTTCATATTCAATTCTCTGCGGAAATTTCTAACTTCGGTACAATTGTGTAAATCAAGATTTTCTTCGTTGATTTCAATATCAATTCCAATCCAATTTGGAGCATTTAAAACTTTGGCGAAATACTTCGGATAACCGTTTTTCCACCAGCCCACTTTTGTTTTGTCTGGATAATAAATACCTGCAATGTAACTTCCTTGGAAAGTTTCGCCAGAATATGTTTCTTCAAAATTCGCACGCTGTCCCATAGCACCGTTTCCGATACTAAAAAGACTTTCAGACGATTTTACTCTCTCGACATCAAATCCTTCTTCTATTATGGACCAATTGTCTGGTTTTATATAATCTTGATTCATTTGTTTTTACAGTGTTTTTTGTGATTGATTGATTATGATTGATTGATTAATTTTTTTATTTGTTGATCAATGATTCTATAAAGCTTTCTTCCATAAAGGTGAAATCTTTAAAAATATGATCAGCTTCATGTAAAATTGTTTCCTCACCAATTCCAACACTTACCATTTCTGCGATATTTGCTGCCTGAATTCCGGCAACAGAATCTTCAAATACAATTGAATTTTTTGGATCAATGTTTAACGATTGAGCCGCTTTTAAGAAAACTTCAGGATCTGGTTTTGCATTGGTAACGTCGTTTCCGTCAACAATAACATCGAAGTAAGAGATGATGCCTGTTTTTTCTAAAATTGGTCTTGCATTTTTACTGGCAGAACCTAATGCAATTCCTTGATCTTTCTCTTTTAATAGTTTTAGAATTTTTAAAACTCCTGGAAGAATCTCACTTTCATCCATGTCTACTAAATAAGATAAGTAATCTTCGTTTTTTTGAATCAGCCATTTGTCTTTGTCTTCTTGCGAAGCTTGAACATTGCCTAATCCAAGTATAATATCCAACGAGCGAACTCGGCTTACGCCTTTTAAAAGTTCGTTGTCCTCGTGTGTAAAGTTTATATTTAATGACTGAGCGATTTTTTGCCACGCCAAAAAGTGGTATTTAGCGGTGTCAACGATTACGCCGTCCAAGTCGAATATAAATGCTTTTTTGTTCATCTTAGGGGGAAATTATCTTAAATTATGATTTTTGAGAAAAGTCGTCTACGTCCTTTACTTTAGAAACTAAAGCAGCAGCAATCAAAAAGCTGACACCGCTTGTAACTAAAGCATAAATGGCATCTCCGTTGTAAAGATATTTTACGATTGGACCTCCAATTAATGCATTTACAATCTGTGGAATAACAACGAAGAAGTTGAAGATTCCCATATAAACACCCATTTTTTTAGGAGTTATAGATCCTGCAAGAATGGCGTACGGCATAGCGAGAATACTTGCCCAGGCAACTCCAATTAAAACCATTGGTAATACAACCCAGTCTTCATTTGGCATAAAATAAATGGAGATTAAACCAATTCCTCCAATTACTAATGAAAGTGAATGAGTTGCTTTTCGACCGATTTTTTTAGCGATGTAGGGTAAGAAAAACAAAGCGACGATAGCAGAAACTAAGTTATAAACACCAAATAGAATTCCGACCCAGTCTCCAGCATCTTGATATTGCTGGCTTGAAGTGTCATTTAATGGTAATCCGTAAATATGATGCGCAATAGCCGGAGTGGTAAAAACCCACATTCCGAATAAACCAAACCATGAAAAGAATTGTACCCAGCTAAGCTGACGCATTGTGACAGGCATTTTTGCAAAATCAGTAAAGATGTCTGTGATTTTTGATTTTTCCTCAGAATCAGAAATCACATCATTTTGAGGATCTTCAAATTTTGCCAGTTCTTCTGGTGAATATTCTTTGGTTGTAAATAAGGTTACTAAGATTGAACCTATTAAAATGGCGGCACCAATGATAAATGATAAAGTCAAATTTAACGGAACGCTTCCTGGAACTGTGCTGTTTGGCACACCAAAATATTTCGTTAAAATGTACGGAAGTGCTGAACCAATTACGGCTCCAAAACCAATTAATGAAGTTTGGATACTAAATCCTGCAGTACGCTGATCTGTTCTTAAATTGTCTCCAACAAGTGCGCGGAAAGGTTCCATAGCAATGTTAAAAGAAGCGTCCATGATCATTAACATTCCGGCTCCAACCCATAACGCAGGTAAAACAGAAATGAAGATATTAGCTTGCGGCATTAAAATTAATCCTACCGAAGCTAAAACGGCTCCTACTAAAAAGAAAGGTTTTCGTCTGCCGAATCTTCCCCAGGTTTTATCGCTGTAATGACCAATAATAGGCTGTACTATTAATCCCATTAGGGGAGCAATAATCCAGAACCATGAAAGTTCGTGTACATCGGCACCAAAAATTTGAAGAATTCTGCTGGCATTTGCATTCTGAAGTGCAAACCCCATTTGTATTCCCAAGAAACCGAAACTCATGTTCCAAATTTCCCAGAAACTTAATTTACGCTTTTCCATTATCGTAATTTGAAAATTATACGATAAGCGCTTTGCTTATCAAAACTTACTGTTTTTTTCGAAGTAAAACTAAAAGCCTTGACGGGCGTAAAAGTATAAATTATTTTTTTATTTACGCTAATAAAAAAGCCATAAATATTTTTTATGGCTTTGGAATTTATTGATTTTAAGAAAATTAGTCAGTAGATTCTCTTTTTATGAGATGTGTTTCTATAACTTCTGTGGTGTAATTTTCGGTATGTTCTTCATCATCGTCTTCTTCGGCTTCTATGCGCTCAATAAGCATTTTAGCAGCCTTGTTGCCCATTTTTTCACCACTTTGGCTTACAGTCGTAATAGTTGGTGTTGAGTATTTTGAAATAATTCCGTCAGTAAAAGCAATTACGGCTAAATCTTCAGGAACT
Source organism: Flavobacterium endoglycinae (assembly GCF_017352115.1). Lineage (NCBI taxonomy): Bacteria > Pseudomonadati > Bacteroidota > Flavobacteriia > Flavobacteriales > Flavobacteriaceae > Flavobacterium > Flavobacterium endoglycinae. The sequence goes on along the minus strand of NZ_CP071448.1, from coordinate 2,059,048 downwards.
TTTAATCCCATTTTGTTAGCTGTTTTGATAATAGTTACGGCAAAAAGCTCATTTACAGCAAAAACGGCGTCAAAAGCTCTTTCATGTAAAAGCTGGCTGATGGTTATTTCGCAGGTTTCTACATCTTCAATTTTAATAATTAATTCTTCATTGAATGGAATTCCGTTGTCGAGAAGTGCTTTTTCATAACCGTCGGTTCTAAGCTTACCCACACTTACATAATCCACTGTTGTCACTAAGGCAATTTTTTTTCGTCCACTGTCAATTAAGCTTTGAACAGCTTCATACGCAGCGGCTTTGTCATCAATAATAACTTTATCGCATAAAATGTCGTTTGTAACACGATCGAACATTACAACGGGCATTCCTTGATTGATTACTTCGGTGATATGATGAAAGTCGCCTTTGTACTGAGTTTCTTTAGAAAGAGACATGATAAAACCGTCGATACTTCCGTTGGCAAGCATCTCCATATTTAGAACTTCTTTGTCGAAAGAATCGTCTGATACACAAATAACTACACTGTATCCGTGCTCGTTGGCAACCTGTTCGATTCCATTGATTACAGTAGAGAAAAAATAATGTACAATTTCGGGAATAATGATACCAATACTTTTTGTTTTTCGGTTTTTTAAACTAAGGGCAATGTTGTTTGGTTTGTAGTTGTAAAACTTCGCAAAAGCCTGAACTTTTAGACGTGTTTCTTCTCCAATTTCAAGACTGTTTCGAAGTGATTTAGAGACAGTTGAAATGGATACGTCTAATTCCTTTGCGATCTGTTTTAGGGTTATTTTGCGTTTCATGGTATTAGTTGAAAAAAATCTAATTAATAATAAAGGTATCTGATATTTTTATAATTGACAATTTTAACGCTAAAAGATTACAAAATATAGAAAGTTTTCAACACTACCACGTTTTCGTAAAGTAATAAAAATTGTCTCTCGTTGAGCATGTTAATAAATTCATAATTTTGGAATTCGAAGTAAAATTAAAAACTTAACTAACAATCACAAACTCAAACTAATTTAAACAAAAAGTATGAAAACAATTTACAAAAAGTTGTTATTTTTATTCCTATTGTTGCCTTTTAGTGTGTTAGCTCAAAACACTCTTACAGGGACTGTTGTAGACAAAGCGACAGGTCAGCCAATACCGGGAGTAAATGTAAATGTACAAGGTGCTCCAAATGGTGCATCAACAGGATTTGATGGAAATTACCAGCTGTCAAATGTTAAAAGCGGAAGTAAAATCGTAGTTTCTTTTATTGGTTACAAAACGCAAACGATTGATTACGCTGGTCAAAAAACTCTTAACGTTTCTTTAGAAGAAGATACAAACCAGCTTCAAGAAGTTGTAGTACAGGTAGGTTATGGTACTGTTAAGAAAAAAGATGCAACAGGATCTGTATCTCAAATCTCATCGAAAGAATTTAACAAAGGAATTAACGTAACTCCAGAAAGTTTAATCGGCGGACGTATTGCTGGTGTGAATGTTGTTGGAGGAGGTGCTCCTGGAGCAAAAGCTGATATTAGAATTCGTGGAGGATCTTCTTTAAGTGCTTCAAATGATCCATTGATTATTTTAGACGGACTTCCTTTAAGTAATGCGGTTCCAAGTGGTGCTACAAGTATCTTATCTACAATTGATCCTAATGATATTGAGTCATTTACAGTTCTTAAAGATGCTTCTGCAGCTGCAATCTATGGTTCTCGTGCAGCAAATGGTGTAATCGTAATTACTACTAAAAAAGGAACTAAAGGTGGTGTAAAAGTTAATTTTAGTTCACAAGTTGGTGTAAATACAATAGCTAATACAGTTGATGTATTAAATGCAGATCAGTTCCGTGCTTTTGTAAATGAAAAAGGATCTGATGCTCAAAAAGCATTAATGGGCACAGCAAGTACAAACTGGCAGAAAGAAATTTTCCACACCGCTTTGACAACAAACAATAATATCTCTGTAAGTGGTGCTTTATTTAATAAATTGCCAGTACGTTTATCTGTTGGAAATGTTGATAATCCTGGAATTTTAAGAAATACTTCTTTTGAAAGAACTACGACATCGATATCGTTAAATCCAGTTTTATTTGATAATCACTTAAAAATTGATATTAGCGGAAATTTATCTTTCAGCAAAAATCAATTTCAAGATGAAGACGCAGTTATCGGTTCGGCAATTAGCTTTGATCCTACACAATCTCCTTATCAGGCAGGTTCTCGTTATGGAGGATATTTTGAATGGTTAGAATCAAACGGAAACGTAGCCTTATTACCTGCGAAAAACCCGCTTGCGAGAATAAATCAAGAAGACAAAAGATCTAAATCTACCAGAAAATGGGGTAATATTAGTATTGACTATAAATTCCACTTCTTTGAAGATTTAAGAGTTGTGGCAGAAGCTGGTATTGATAGATTTGACAGCAGCGGTTACAATAGACAAAGTACAGAAAGCGTTTTAGGATACCAACCAAATCCTTACAGCAGTGGGAACTGGGTAAATTTAGGAAACTATGATACTTACACTGACGATCTTCAAAACAAAAATTTAAATACTTATTTTGTTTACAGCAAAAATTTAGGAAAACTTAAATTAGACGCTACAGCTGGTTATAACTATCAGTTGTTTCAAAAAGAAAAATACCAGTCTGGAGCACTTACACAGCCAGCTGCAACTAGAAATGAAGATGTTATAACTGATCCAGACATCAATTTACAATCGTTTTTTGGTCGTTTGAATTTAGGTTGGGATAGCAAATATTTATTGACTTTAAACTACAGAAGAGACGGAACTTCACGTTTTTCTGAAGAAAACAGATGGGGTAATTTTATGGGAGGTGCTTTTGCGTGGAATATCGCTCAAGAGTCATTCCTAAAAGATAACGAAACACTTTCAAGTTTAAAATTGAGAGTAGGTTATGGTACAACGGGTCAGCAGGATATTTCTGCTCAGTACGATTATTTACGAAGAGTAACACTTGGTACAGTTAATACTCAGTATGTATTTAATGGTGTTGTTTATAGAACAGCTAGACCAGAAGGATATAATCAAAATATCAAATGGGAAGAGTTGGCAGAGATGAACATTGGTCTTGATTTTGGATTCTTAAAAGATAGAATCACTGGATCTATTAACTATTTTGATAAAAAGTCATCAGATTTATTAGCTGATGTATTGGTTCCTGACGGAGCTAACTTAAGAAATCAAGGATTTAATAATATTGGTGATTTAAGAACTAAAGGTCTTGAATTCAGTCTTCAATCGGATATTATTAAGAAAGATAACTTAACATGGAATGTTGCAGTTAATGCTACTTATTTAGATCAAAAAATTGAAAGTTTAGGTCAAACAGTTGAAGGTTTCCAAGGTTACGAAGTAGGAGATAATATTAAAGGAGGAAATGGAAATAAAGTGTTGATCAATACTGTTGGTTATGCTCCAAATTCATTTTTTGTTTACGAACAATTATATGATGCAAACAAAAAGCCAATTGCAGGAGCTTATGTAGATAGAAATGGAGATGGTAAGATTGATGCTTCAGATCGTTACAGATACAAGAAACCAACAGCAGATTATACATTTGGTTTGTTCTCTACTTTAAACTACAAAAAGTTTGATTTTACAATGAACTGGAGAGCAAGTTTAGGAAATTACATTTTTGATAACGTAAACTCTAATATGGGGTATTCTGATGCTGCTTTAAGAAGACAAACAGATTTATCAAACGTAAGTTCAGATTACTTGAATACAGGATTTACTTATGAAGATAATGGAACTCAACGTTATTTATCTAATTACTATGTAAAAGATGCTTCTTTCATAAAATTAGACAACGTAACTGTAGGTTATACTTTAGATAAAGCTTTATTAAAAGCGGCATCTTTAAGATTCTCAGCAGGTGTTCAAAACGTTTTTGTACTTACAAAATATGATGGTTTAGATCCGGAGAAATTCAACGGAATTGATGGTAACGTTTATCCAAGAGCTAGAACTTTCTTGTTTGGAGTGAATGCAAGTTTCTAATAGTACATTGAAAAACAAAATTTAAAACATACAAAATGAAAATATCATTTAAATATATATCTTATTTCTTTCTATTCATTCTAGGAATAAGTATGACGTTTACTTCGTGTACGGACGATTTAAACGTTACGCCAAAGGATGATGATGAATTTTTATCTGAAACCTTTTTTCAGGATCCTGCATCGTACAAACAAGTATTAGCAAAACTATACGCTGGTTTATATGTAGGAGGTAATGACGGTGATGGACAGGCAGATATTGCGGGTCTTAGTGGAGATTTCAGCAGTTACTTACGTCTTCTTTTTGTAACTCAAGAATTTACAACAGACGAAGCTATTATTGCTTGGGCCGATGGTACTTTACCAACTTTAAATACACAAACATGGTCTCCTCAAAATGAGTTTTTATACGGAACTTATTCTAGAGCATCGTATCATATCAGTTTGGCAAATGAGTTTTTGAGACAAACTACTGAAGAAAAACTTAATGCAAGAGGTGTTGATGCTAATTTAAAAGCTGAAATCGCCACTTTTAGAGCTGAAGCACGTTTTTTAAGAGCTTTTTCTTATGTTAATTTAATGGATTTGTTTGGTAATGTGCCAATTACTACAGAAGCAGATCCAGTAGGATTCTTTTATCCAGTACAAAAATCAAGAGCAGAAGTTTTTGCTTTTGTAGAATCTGAATTAAAAGATTTAGACAGCAGTCTGCCAAACGCAAGAACAAATGAATATGGAAGAATTGATAAAGTGGCTGCTAAATTTTTATTAGCTCAGATTTATCTAAACTCTAAAGTATATACTGGAACAGAAAGAAATAATGAAGTAGGTACTTTATGTACTGAAATCATTAATTCAGGATACACATTTGCAAACGTTCCTTATGCTTATCTATTTTCAGCAGATAATGACAAAAATGGTGCTCAAAACGAATTTATTTTCCCAATCATTAGTGATGGAAATGCTATTAGAGCAACTGGTGGAGGAATGAGTTTTATTCTTCATGCCTCTATTGGAGGAAGCATGGATGCGGCTTCAAGAGGTATGGACGGAGGATGGCAAGGTATTAGAACTCGTAAAGAGTTTGTAGCTCTTTTCCCTGATGCGACAGCGACAGCAGATAAAAGAGGAACTTTCTATACTGATGGTCAGTCTTTAGATATTAACAATGTTGGAACTTTTACAGATGGTTACGCTGTAACTAAATATATTAACAAAAAATCTGATGGTTCCCCAGCTCAAAGAACAGACATTCCAGATACAGATTTTCCTGTTTTCAGAATTTCTGATGCTTATTTAATGTATGCTGAAGCAGCAGTTAGAGGAGCTAGTACTGCTAATATTGCAACCGCAGTAGGTTATATTAACCAAATTAGAACAAGAGCACAAGCGGCTACAATATCTGCTGCAAATTTGAATCTTGATTTTATTTTAGCAGAAAGAGGAAGAGAATTGTTTTGGGAATGCCATAGAAGAACAGATTTAATTCGTTTTGGTAAATTCACAGGTGGAGATAAAATCTGGCAATGGAAAGGTGGTACGATGAATGGGAATGCTACAGAGTCATATAGAGATCTTATGCCTATTCCTGCTAAAACAATTCAAGCAAACCCTACTTTGAAACAAAATCCAGGATACTAACAACTATATAAATTCGTAAAATGAAAAATATATATAAAATTTTAATTGTATTTATTGGGATATTGGCAGTATCATGTAATGCTGATGCTGTAGATGAAAGACCAGTACTTGACGCTGTTACGGCACCAGAAATTACTGCCCCTACTACAGGACAAAATTATGTTTTAGAAGTAGATAAAGCTGCAGATGAAGCTGTTAAATTTACATGGTCAGCAGCAAAATATTCTACAAGTGTTGCAATAAAATATACTTTATTGATAGATAAAAAAGGCGGAGATTTTACAGCTGCAAAAACTCTTGCAACTACGACTAGTATTACAGAAGCTTCAGTATTAGTTAAAGATTTAAACCAAGTTGCAATTGATCTAGGTGGTAAACCAGAAGTTGCTGCAATGTATGATGTAAAAATTGCTTCTAATGTGTCTGGAGGATTTGTGCAAACCGGAAAAGATGTAATCACAATTTCGGTAACTCCTTATGTTGGGAAAGTTGACTATAATTTCTCAGATTGGTATTTAGTTGGAGATGCAACTGTTTCTGGATGGGATAACAACAAAGGGAATCAAATCTTATTCAGAAGCGGAACAAATGCTAATGAGTATGTGTTTACAGGATTCTTTAAAAAAGGATATTTCAAAACTATTAAAAACTTAGGAAGTTGGGCTCCAATGTATGGAGGTGCTAATGGTGCTTTAGTTTATAGAGCGACAGACGGCGACGCTGATCCTGCAAGCATTGAAGTACCTGCTGATGGATACTATAAATTTAAAATGGATGTTCAAAAGTTAACCTATACATTTGAACCATACGCTGCTGGTGCTACAGCTCCGATATATTCTACAGTAGGTATCATCGGAAGCGCTACTTCTAAAGGATGGGATGCTTCTACTGCAATGGTAAAATCTTCTTTCAATGCACACATTTGGACACTGGGTGTAACTTCACTAAATGATGGTGAAATGAAATTTAGAGCAAATGATGCTTGGGATGTTTCATGGGGAGGTAAAACAGCTTTCTCTGGAGGTGGAACAGGAGATAATATTCCAGTATCAAAATCTAAATATCTAATTTATTTTAATGATTTAGACGGAAGTTATGTGATGATTCCTAATCAATAAAAACTTCAGTTAATAACTGAAAAAGGGCTATCTCCAGATAGCCCTTTTTTAATCCAACTAACTATTTAGCTAACCACTATATTATGAAAAGAACTTTACTAATACTATTTTTATTGCTTTCTTTTGCTGTTTCTGCTCAAGTGCAGACAGTAACATACACAATAAATCCTGCAACATTTGATGATACTACATCAATTACAATTACAATTAATGGCAGCAGTGTCGATGAAACTTCATGGGGAATAAGTGCAACTCATGCCTTATACCTTTGGTCTTGGTCTTATGATGTAAACGATACAAATCAAATGGATTCTCCGTCCAATGGTTCTTGGACTGCTTCAAATGAAGCCAGCAAATTTACATACAACGCAGGAACAGATACATATACAAAAACTTTCACACCATCTGTATATTTTAACAGAAACGGAATAGGCAGAATTGGTTTTCTTGTAAAAGCAAAAGATGGTACTGGCGACAAAAAATCTCAGGATATTTTAGTTGAAGTAGGATCTTTTCAGGTTTCTTTGACTTCACCCATAGAAAACAGTACTACAATTATTTCTTCTGGAACGAATTTTAATATTGCAGCCACAAATACAAACGGAGCAGCTAGTTATACTTTAAAAGCGAATGGAGTAACTTTGAATACTAATGCCAGTACTTCTGCTTATTCTTATACGCATACGAATGTTACCGGAAATCAGACTTATGAATTAATTGCAGTTCAAGGAGCAACGACAATTTCGAAGAAATTTTCAGTAGTGGTAAACCCAAATACAGTTTCTCAAGCGATGCCGGCTGGTTTGGTTGATGGAATTAATTACAATGCTTCAGATGCTACAAAAGCAACTTTGGTTTTGGATGCGCCTTTAAAGGATTTTGTTTATGTTGCTGGAAGTTTTAATAATTGGCAGCCAACATCGGCGTATGCCATGAAAAAAGATCCCGCGTCAGGGAAATTCTGGTTGGAATTAACCGGATTGGTTTCTGGTGTCAACAATACGTATCAATATTGGGTTGTAGATGCAACTCCGCTTGCTAATTCACCTGCAATGGTAAAAACGGCTGATCCGTATTCTACTTTGGTTTTATCACCATATGATGATTCTTGGATTCCAAATACTTCTTACCCAAATTTACCTGCTTATCCTACTGGACAACAGTTTGAAGTTACGGTTTTAAAAACAGGGCAGACTCCTTACAATTGGCAGGTTACCAATTTTGTGAAGCCGGCAAAAGAAAAACTGGTGGTTTATGAAGTTTTAGTTCGTGATTTTGATGCAGCAAGAAATTATCAAAGTTTAATTGATAAAATCGATTATTTCAAAAGCCTGAAAATTAATGCGATCGAATTAATGCCGGTAATGGAGTTTGAAGGTAATGAAAGCTGGGGGTATAATACTTCATTTCATATGGCTTTGGATAAATTTTATGGTACTTCAGATAAATTGAAAGAACTTATCGATTTGTATCATCAGAACGGAATTGCAGTAATTCTGGATGTAGCTTTAAATCATGCTTTTGGACGAAATCCAATGGTAAGAATGTGGATGACAGATCCTGATGGAGACGGTTTTGGATCACCTTCAGCCGAAAATCCATATTTCAATATGACTGCAAAACATAGTTATAGCGTAGGGGAAGATTTTAATCACCAGTCTTTAAAAACACAATACTATGTGAATCGTGTTATCAAACAATGGATTGAAGAATATAAAATAGATGGTTTCCGTTGGGATTTAACTAAAGGATTCACTCAGGCTTGTACAGCATCTGACGAAAGCTGTACAAATGCATATCAGCAGGATAGAGTAGATATTCTGAAAAAATACGCTGATTTTTCATGGAGTATCGACCCGACGCATTATACTATTTTTGAGCATTTAGGTACAGATGCCGAAGAAAAACAATGGGCAGATTATAAGGTTAATGAAACGCCAAGCAAAGGAATTATGTTGTGGGGAAAAATGACCAATCCTTACAATCAATTATCAATGGGATATGCTACAGATAGTAACATTTCAAGAATGGCAAGTTCAAGCCGTGGTTTTACAGCAAATCGTTTAATGGGATATGCTGAAAGTCATGATGAAGAACGTTTAATGTATAAAAATGTACAATACGGAGCTTCAAATGGATCTTATAATGTAAAAACATTAAATACGGCTTTATCAAGAATGTCTGCAATTGGAGCAGTTTCGTTATTGGTTCCAGGACCAAAAATGATCTGGCATTTTGGAGAATTAGGAATGGATGATTCTATTTTTACTTGCAACAACGGAACGGTAAATGATGAATCAGCAACACTTCAAGGAGATTGTAAATTAGATACGAAACCACAACCTCAATGGACAGAAAACTGGTTAGGCGATTCAAACCGCAGCAAGATTTACAATGATTGGGCAAAAATGATTACCCTTAAAACAACCGAGCCTGTGTTTTTAGGAACGCCAACAATTGCAAATGCAAACTCATTAAGTGTAAATATAAAAATTACAAATGCGAGCCTTGCTGCAACACAATTAAAAGATGTTGTCATTATCGCCAATTTTGATACTACAACACAAAATGTTGCAACAGGATTTCAATATACTGGAACATGGTATAATTTAATGGATAATACAACCATTACTGTTTCCAATGTAAATACACCAATAAGTCTGAATCCAGGAGAATACAGAATTTACGGAAACAAAACGGCAAATCTGGCAATAGAAGATTTTGAAAAAGGAAATTCAGTAAATCTTCATCCAAATCCAGTTTCTAATTATTTTACTTTAAATACTGCTTTTGCAAAAGTTGAAGTGTATTCGCTTTCGGGACAATTAGTGAAAAGTTTTGCCTCAAATGCCAATAAAGATTTCCAATTTGGAGTGAGTGAATTACAAGCAGGATTATACATTGTAAAAGCTTCAGACGAGAATAATAAAACTCAGGTAATGAAATTTATTAAAAAATAAATCTTGAAAATATATCTAACAGATTAAAAATTTGGTTTGGTTAGTAATGCAAAAGGGCTGTTCTATTGAAAAATAGACAGCCCTTTTCTGGTTTAGTTGTTTATTGTTTTTGTTTATCTTTTTCTATCGTTATATTCTCCAATCACGGCAAAATAACCAAAAGTTCCTAAGCCTAAAACAATCAGCGGAGTGAGGATAAAGAGTATAATAATCCCGAAAACCAAATCGTCCTGCTGATCTGATAATAATTTAGGTAAGCCAAATTCAAACACACAGAAATAAGCAGCTGCAATTGCTAAAATAACCCATAAAACGCCTAATGCTTGTTTGATTTTGTCCATGTTTTTTTTAATATTTAAAGGTGGTTAGTTTTATTTTTATTGTCTACGTAAATCATTCCAATTACAAAGCAGATAGAAGCAATAATAATAGGATACCAAAGTCCGTCAAGGTAAAAATCGCTTTTTCCGGCTGCCTTGGCATGCGTTACAAAATACGTTGAAATCGCCGGTAATAATCCTCCGAAAATTCCATTTCCTACATGATAAGGAAGTGACATTGAAGTATATCTAATTTTAGTTGGAAACATTTCTACTAAAAATGCGGCAATCGGACCATAAACCATTGTAACAAATAGTACTTGAATAAAAACCAAAAAAATCAACGTCCACTCATCAGAAGAATTAATATTGATTACAGTACTGGTTTGAGATTCTTTCGCATTGCTAAAATCTGTCTTTTTTTGAATATACGTAGTACCGTCAGTAAAAGTTTTCGATATAGTGGTTATTTTGTTGTTATCTTTCGTTGTTTCAGTGCTTTGTGTGGTTTTTTCTACAATTTCAGTTTTATATGAAATGTCGGTTGTGTTATACATCATCTTATAAATTGGTCTGTAGAATAATATTGCCAGAAGCATTCCAAACATCATAATATATTTTCGGCCTACTTTATCGCTTAACCATCCAAAAACAATAAAAAATGGAGTTCCCAGAAGCAATGCAATTCCAAGTAAACTATCAACCTGAGATGAATCTACATTCATAACCGTTTTCATAAAACTCATTGCATAAAATTGTCCAGTATACCAAACAACACCTTGTCCCATTGTCGCACCGAACAAAGCCAGCAACACAAATTTTAAATTGTATCGGTTTCCAAAACTTTCTTTTAACGGATTAGCACTTGTTGTTCCTTCTTTTTTGGCTTTTGCAAAAACAGGAGATTCATCCATATTTTTTCTAATAAGATACGAAACGCCAACCATTGCTATAGAAACCCAAAAAGGAACACGCCATCCCCATACATCAAAAGCTTCTGACGAAAGTATGCTTTTTGTTGCCAAAATAACCATTAAAGAAATAAATAATCCAACGGTAGCTGTGGTCTGAATCCAAGAAGTCCAATATCCTTTTTGACCCACTGGAGCATGTTCGGCTACATAAGTTGCTGCGCCGCCATATTCACCTCCAAGTGCAAGTCCTTGCAATAAACGTAAAATCAAAACTAATAAAGGTGCTAAAAAACCAATAGTTTCATAACTCGGAATACAGCCTATTAAGAAAGTTGAACCTCCCATTAGCAATAGCGTTGCCATAAACGTATATTTTCGGCCAATAATATCTCCGAGTCTTCCAAAAAATAAAGCTCCGAAAGGTCTTACTACAAATCCAGCTGCAAAAGTGGCCAGAGTAGATAAAAATGCAGCAGTTGGATTATCACTTGGAAAAAATTTAGTAGAAATAACAACAGCTAAACTTCCAAAAATATAGAAATCGTACCATTCAATCATGGTGCCCATAGAAGAGGCCGAAATAACTTTCCAAATCCCTTTAGTAGAAGTCTTACTCATAAAATAAATTTATGTTCTTAATAATTATTAGAAACTAAAAATATGATTTTACGAATATAGAGGATAATTTTTTATTCAGTTAATACTTTTTTAACAAAATATATTTATTTATTGACTTTCTAAATTATAGATTCTGATTTAACAAGAAGACCTCTATATTTGACTAATTTTAAAAAATTTTACAAAAATGAGACAAGTTGTTCTGCTATTTGCTTGTGTGATATTTATTTTCTGTGGAAATAAGAAAAAAATAGTGTCCGATGAATATGACTGTAAAGTTGTCTCAATGCCTACGGATGAATTAAAACAGCAATATACCAACTTTATAATGGATTGTGACTTTTGTAAAAACCAATTTGCAGATTTTACCAAAATAAAAAATGGAATTTTGTTTTATAAATGGACAGAAGGAACTGGAAATAGTGATTTTTTGCTTATTGATCTTGATAAAAATTTTCATGCTTCAATAAAATCAAAAAGCTATAACAAACTCATAAATTTTACTTTAGCAGATCAAAAGAGATTACAGTTTATTTTTGAAGCTCTTGAAAAGGGAGACTACTATCAAAATTGTCTGGATAACCACGGTCATTCTACTTTGTATTTGTTAATTGTAAAACGTGATGACGAAATAAAAATCCAGTATTATTCGCCTTTTACTTTTCCATACAAAATAAAAAATTCGGATGTTAATTTTGATTTAACTCAGAAAATATTTGAAATAATAGATAGGAGTTTTTATAGATAAAATTGCAAGAGTTTGAAAACCATATTAAACTTAGTGTTCTCTGCGTTTTTTCTTTGATTCTTTGTGATAAAACAAAAAAACTATAAAAAACAAAAAACCCGAATATTGCTATTCGGGTTTTGTGGTACCTCCAGGGATCGAACCAGGGACACATGGATTTTCAGTCCATTGCTCTACCATCTGAGCTAAGGTACCGTGCTTATTGCGGGTGCAAATATAAAACCATTTTTGATTTGTGCAAAACATTTTAAAGAAAAAATCAATTCGTATCTTCGCAAAAACAAAAAAAGAATATGATTTTAACTGTTGATGTTGGAAATACTAGAATTAAAGCAGCTGTCTTTGAGGGAAGTACAGTATTGGAGAATTTTAGTTTTGACAAAAGTAAACTCACTGAAAAAATTGAAAAAATTTTAGAAAAATTTTCGAATTGCTCTGATTTGGTTGCTGCATCAGTAGGGGAAATCGAAAAAGAATCCTTTTTAGCTTTCGAAAAACAGTTAAGAGTGCATTTTTTTACCCATGAAGATGTTTTTCCTTTTCATAATAAATATGCCACACCTAAAACTTTAGGTATCGATCGTATGATTCTGGCAGCTGGAGCGACCCTGCAATTCCCAAAACAAAACCGATTAGTTATTGATGCTGGAACCTGCATTACCTACGATTTTATCGACGAAAATGACAATTATCTGGGCGGAGCGATTTCTCCAGGACTTCGTTTGCGATATGAGTCCCTGCATAATTTTACGGCCAGACTGCCGTTACTAACTTTAGAAGCGCCTGACAATTATATAGGAAACTCAACAGCACAAGCTATACATTCGGGTGTGGTTAACGGTTTCGTCTATGAGATTGACGGTTTTATCGATGAATATCGGGAACAGTTTTCAAATTTTATAATAATTTTAACGGGTGGTGATGCAGAATTTTTGGCTAAACGATTAAAAAATACCATATTTGCCAATTCAAATTTCCTACTAGAGAGTTTGAACCAAACATATCAATATAAAATCGACAATGATTAAAAAAATTATAATAAGCGCTTGTCTGCTTATTTCATTCGTTTCGTTTGCTCAGCAAGGTACTTCTTCACCATATTCTTTCTACGGAATTGGAGAAACAAGATTTAAAGGAACTCTTGAAAATAGAACTATGGCTGGAGTTGCCGTAGAGCAGGATAGTATCCACCTTAATATTGAAAATCCGGCAAGTTATGCCAGTCTTGGTCAGACTACTTTTACCGTTGGAGGAACTTTTGGTACAAACACAATAAAAAGCAGCAGTGAATCTTCAAAAGCACAAAGATCAACTTTTGATTATTTAGCAGTTGGAATTCCGTTAGGTAAATTTGGTGCTGGTTTCGGATTACTGCCTTTGTCGTCAGTCGGGTATAAAATTTCAGATATAAATACAGCTCCAGGAGCAGTAAGCAGCCAGCTTGAAGGAAAAGGTGGTGTGAACAAAGTGTTCTTTGGATTAGGATATAAAATCACTCCAAAATGGAATATTGGAGCTGATTTACAATATAACTTTGGTAAAATTTCAACAACAAGTATTGAAGCCGTTACTGATGTTCAAAATGCCACTAGAGAAACCAATTCTTCGGAACTTTCTGGTGTGAATTTTAATTTGGGTACGATGTATCAAACTAAAATAGCTAAAAAATTAAACTTATATACAACTTTAAATTATACATTCGGTAGTACATTAAATTCAGATACTTCAAGAATCATTGAGGTAGATGGTGATCCGGATGCTGCTATGGGAGATCCTGTAAGCACTAAATTGAAACTTCCAAACAAAATTACTTTTGGTGCAGGTATCGGGCAGCCTAGAAAATGGTTGGTAGGTACAACGCTGGCTTTTCAGGGAGAAGGACAACTAGCAAATTATTACAACACAAGAGATAACGTAAGATACGAGAAATATACTAAATATGCTCTTGGAGGATATTATATTCCTAATTACAGTTCATTTGCAAGCTACTTCAGCAGAATTGTTTATAGAGCAGGTTTGAAATATGAAAAACTAGGTTTAGTAGTAAATAACGAATCTGTAAACGATGTTGGAATGACATTAGGAGCAGGGTTTCCAATTACTGGAACTTTTTCAAATGTAAACTTTGGAATTGAATTTGGTAAAAGAGGAACCACATCTGCAGGATTGGTTCAAGAGAATTATATGAACTTCAGTTTAAGCTTCTCGTTTAACGACAGATGGTTTGTGAAGAGTAAATTCAACTAAACATAAGTTTATATTTTTATAAGCTCACTACAATTTAGTACTTTTGGCAAATGAATTTACCAAAGAGATATAGTGTATTGATTGCTGCTAGTATTGTTCTTACAGCTTTTTACGGCTGTGAAAGCAATTTTAAGGAAGTTCAGAAAATTAATTTTTCTGAATTTGTTCCAGGTAGTGATGCAGATACAGTTAATATTAAATACACCGATTCAGGGCGGATTACCGGGGTTTTGATTAGTCCTAAAATGCTCGATTATTCTAATCTGAATTTTCCTTTTACAGAGTTTCCTAAAGGAATAGACGTTACTTTATATGATAAGAAACAAAAACGTACTTTTATAAAAGGGAATTATGCGGTTTCTTATAAAGACACCGGAATAATTGATTTGATCGGGAAAGTCAAAATTACATCTGAAGACGGACAAGTGCTTGAAACAGAACAATTGTATTTTGACCAGAAAAACGAATGGTTTTACACCGAACGAAAATTCAAACTTACAGATGCTAAAGGAGTTTCATTTGGTCAGGGAATTGATTTTAGCAAAGATTTTAAAGTGATTAATTCACAGCGAATAAGCGGTGAAATTGAATCAAATGAATAAAAATATTATGGGTTATTTAAAATATACACAATACGTTTACATCCTTTTTGCTGTTTTCTTTCTGTATGATGGTGCGGTAAAACTCAATGAAGGAAATGAAAGCTATCCGTTAAGTTTTATAATTGCGGGAATGGCCATTTTTATGTTTTTCTTCAGGAGAAGATTTCTTAAGAAAAATCAGGATCGTAATAAAAACCAATAAAAAATGGAGATTAGTATTATAATATTGTGTTTAATACTATCAGCTTTTTTCTCAGGAATGGAAATAGCTTTTATTTCCTCCAATAAAATTTATCTTGGAATCGAAAAAAAACAAGATAATTTTCTTTCCCAAATTCTAACCAAACTTACCGAAAATCCTTCTAAGTTTATTGCCTCAATGCTTATTGGTAACACAGCAGCATTGGTTGTATATGCTTTTTATATGGGAGAAATGGTTCTGAGGTTTATTATAGGACTTGGTTTTGAATTTTCAGATCTGACCACCATTTTAGTTCAAACATTTATTTCGACTTTTATACTTTTAGTTACGGCTGAATTTTTCCCTAAAGTCCTTTTCCAAATTTATGCCAATACTTTAATTAAGGTTTTTGCAGTTCCAGCGTATCTTTTCTACAGACTATTCTATTATATATCAACTTTTTTTATTTGGATATCCGATTTTGTTTTAAAGAAATTTTTCAAAGTCGAAGCCGATCATGTGCAGATGTATTTTAGTAAAATTGAACTTGGAAATTACATAACCGAACAGATGAATTCAGTAGAAGATGATGAAGAAGTTGATTCGGAAATCCAGATTTTTCAAAATGCTCTAGAGTTTTCAGGAGTAAAAGCGAGAGATATAATGACTCCGCGTACCGAAATCGTCGCTGTAGATTTATTTGATACAGTTCAAGAACTAAGGGACTTATTCATTGAAACTGGTTATTCGAAAATTGTGGTCAGCCAGAATTCTTTAGATGATATTGTGGGTTACGTGCACTCATTTGACTTGTTTAAGAAGCCCAACAGCATAAAATCAGTTTTAATGACGGTTGAGTTTGTTCCAGAAACTATTTTGATAAAAGACGCTTTAAATCTTCTCATCAAAAAAAGAAAAAACGTTGCTGTGGTTTTAGATGAATATGGCGGAACTTCTGGAATCATAACGATCGAAGATATTGTGGAAGAGCTTTTTGGAGAAATCGAAGATGAACATGATTTAGATGAAGAACTTATTGAAGAAGAACTTGGCGGAGGTAAATATTTGTTTTCGACCCGTTTAGATGTAGAATATTTAAATGAAACCTATAAATTGATGATTCCTGAAGAAGATTCTTATGGAACATTGGGCGGGTTTATTGTCAATTATACAAAAGAAATCCCACAAAAAGGAGATAAAATTGTAATAGATAAGTTTCGTTTTGTGATCGAAGAGGCTTCTAATCATAAAATTGAATTGGTTAGAATGACAATAAAAGAGTGATTTTTTAAATAATTAAAAAAAATTGTGCAAAATAAAACGCTAGTTGTATTGTTATTAACTAGATAATTGTATTTTCGCAAACTGAATATAAAATTAACGATAATTAAAATGGCAGTTTTAGCAAAAATTAGACAGCGTTCCGCTTTATTAATAGGGGTTATTGCTCTTGCTTTATTAGCATTTATAATACAAGATCTATTTACAAGAGGAACATTTGGTCAAAGTTCAAAAGATGTAGGAAGCATCGATGGAAAAGATATTTCATTTGAAGACTTTAGAGTTAAAGTTAGTAATCTTGAAAAAAGTGGTCAGGGAATTACTTCTACTGAAGCTGCAAACAGAGTTTGGGATCAAGAAGTTTCGATCGCATTATTATCATCTCAATTTGAAAAATTAGGATTGAGAGTTGGTGAGAAGCACTTAATCGAAGTTTTAAAAGCAGATCCAAATATTGGTAAAGCACCAATGTTTTTAAACGCAGCAGGAATGTTTGATGTAGCCAAATTCAAAGACTACTTCAAAAGCAATCCTGAAGCGGCTCAATATCTTGCTGACAAAGAAAAAGATGCTGAATTAAATGCAAAATTTCAAATCTATAGTACTTTAGTTAAATCTGCACTTTACACAACTGCTAGTGAAGGAAAACTAAAATACGAAATGGAAGCCAACAAAGTTAACTTCTCTTATGCTGCAGCTTTATATTCTTCTATTAAAGACAGTGAAGTAAAAATTTCTGATTCAGAAATCGTTGATTACATGAAGAAAAACGAGAAAAAATTTAAAGCAGATGCAACTCGTGAAATTCAATACGTTTTAGTGGAAGACAAACCTTCAAAAGAAGACGAGGCTGAAATTAAAGCTAAAATGAATGCATTATTATCTGGAAGCGTTGTTTACAATGCCAAAACAGGTAAAAATGATACATTACCAGGATTCAAAAACGCAACAAACATCGCTGAATTTGTTAACGCAAATTCTGATGTTCCTTACGATTCTACATACGTTCCTAAAAATGCTTTACCAGCTGTTGATGCTGATAAATTATTCAGTCTGCCTGCTGGAGCTATTTATGGTCCTTACGTTTACGGAAAATACTATGCGATCTCTAAATCATTAGGATTTAAAGCAGGAGTTAATGCAAAAGCTAGTCATATCTTAATTGGTTATGAAGGATCGCAAGCAGCCAGCCAAAGAGAAAAAAGAACTAAAGAAGAAGCTAAAGCGAAAGCTGAAGAAATCTTAGCACAAGTTCAGGCTAATCCAGATAGCTTCATGATGCTTGCATTCACTAATTCTGATGATGGATCTGCACAACAAGGAGGTGATTTAGGATATTTTGGTCCAAACCAAATGGTAAAACCATTCAATGATTTTGTATTCAATAACGGTATTGGTAAAATTGGTATAGTTGAAACTCAATTTGGTTTCCACGTAATCAAAATTACAGACAAACAAGACGGAATTCGTTTAGCTACAATTGCTCAAAAAATTGAGCCATCTGAAGCTACTTCTGATAAAGTATTTACATTGGCAACTAAATTCGAAATGGAAGCTGCTGATAAAGATTTTGCTGCTACTGCAAAAGAATTAGGATTAAAAGTTGCTCCTCCAGTTTCTGTAAAAGCGATGGACGAACAATTTGGACCATTAGGAAACCAAAGAAACATCGTAAGATGGGCATTTGATAAAGAAACAGGTAAAAACGATGTAAAACGTTTTGAAATTGCTAATGTTGGTCACGTAATTGCTCAGTACAAAGGTGAAAATGAATCAGGTTTAGTATCTGTTACATTAGCAAGACCTTACGTTGAGCCAATCTTGAAAAACAAGAAAAAAGCTGAAATATTAAAAGCTAAAATGACAGGTTCTAGCATTGAAGCTATTGCGAAAAGTGCTGGTGTAGCTGTACAACAAGCTTCTAACGTGACTATGGATAATCCAGTATTGCCAGGTGGAGTTGGACAAGAGCCTAAAGTTGTTGGTAATGCATTTGCATTAGCTGCAAACAAAATTTCTGCTCCAATTGAAGGAAATACAGGAGTTTATGTAGTGAAAAATATCAGCACAGTAAAAGCTCCGGCTTTAACAAACCACGCAGAATATGTAGCTAAAGTAAAAGCTCAAAGCGCATCTGATGCAAGCAGAATTTTACCAGCGTTGAAAAACAATGCTAAAATCGAAGACAACAGATTACAATTTAACTACTAGTAGTTACTAGTAATAGTACATACTTAAAAACCCGAAATGTTCATTAGAACGTTTCGGGTTTTTTGCATTTAGATATGTCGAATGTTAATTATAGTAAAATTCTTATACAGTTTTCTTAACTATATGGGAATAATGGAAATATAATTTAAAAAATTTGTGATATTCAAATTATTACAGTTAATTTGTCCGAATTTTTGTTACAACAAAAAAACTTATTTAGCCCCATTATAAATAAAAATAATATCAATTTTTTAATCAAATACTCTAAAAATCAGGTATTTAATGTATATGTTTAAATTGTTTAGAAGAAAACCTAAAGTATATTCCAAAATAGAAAATCATATTTTTGGGATCATTACGGAACTTTTAAAAGTAAGCACTACAGAGATCAATGTTGATGAGCTGGGGGGTAAGTATTATCTAAGTAATGATGAGCAGCATTTTAAGGTTACTATACTAAGTAACGACTATGTGATCAGGCTTACTAACACTCGTGATTCTGTTGCCGAAAAGTATGATAAGGTTTTCGTTGAAGATGTTTTGAAAGCTGTAAAAGAAGAAAAACACCGACGAATGGAATTGGTGTACGATTCTATTACCAATAGCATAGAAAAAATGGCAGAACGTCTCCATAATACTCTTATAGAATCTAACAGTGAAAACGAGATACAAAACGTCCGCCGATTAGAGGCTGAACTTTTAGAAGATAAAAAAGTAAATTACTAAAACACTTATTCCTGTAAAATCATTTCGTCATACGTAAGGATTGTGTCATATCCTTTTGAGGTGAAATAATCTTTAGGATTTTCTTTTGAGATTACCATAACAAAATCTCCACCCCAGGCGCCAAGACTTTTAATGGTACCCTTAAAATCAGGAAAAGCGATTTCTTTTATCGTTTTTATTTCAAGAATGTTACTTAAATGAATTTCGTGTTTTTCTACAGCACGAGCAAATTCATTCAGAGTTGCGGCATGTAGAATTGCATTGGTGATTTTATTGTTTTCAGTTACGCTTTTAGCTAGATTTTGGTCTTTGTGTTTGTTGTAAGCGTGAATAGCGGCTTTACTGTTCTGTTTTTTATTCAAGTAAACAAAAAAGATATTCTTTGTGAAATCAGGATTAAAAGCTACTGGTTCTACCTGGTTGTTTTCTATTTTATAGAGTATAGGAGTATTATTTTGTGCACAGGCAATATCATAACCGCTTCCACCAAAGCTGTTTTTCAATAATGTGAAAGCATTAATTTTGGCCCATTGCGCAATGTTATTGATTAAAGTCGATGATGTGCCTAATCCCCAATTTCTTGGAAAAGTAAGATTGGTCGTCACTTTTAGTCCTTCTGACTTGTCTAGAAATTCAGGATTTAAAAGATACGCTTCATGAAGAATATTGATTAAAGTAGTTTTTACAGTTTCAGTTTCTGGATTAACAGGATTGATAACTTCATCAAATGTAATGGTGGTTTCAAACCAAAGTTTTTGATCGTAATCATAACTTTTCCAATCGATGATTTTAGCTGTTGTTTCTTCAACTATTAAGTTTTGTCCGAATTTCGTTGGAAGTGCAAAAGCATCAGCTCCATCTAAAACTAGATATTCTCCAGAGATAAATAATTTTCCGTTACTGTAAAAAGTGGTTGGCATACGTATATTTTTAGCCCCGATGGGAGTGACATCCTTTTGTGGCGGGGTTCGCCATAAAAGATATAACGGACAGCGGGATCAGCTTCTAATTATTTTCTTAAATTTTCGATAAACTCAACTACCGCACTATGAGAAACGGCGGTTTTTTTAAAATGAGTTTTAATTAAACGACGTTCTTCTTCAGTAGCTTCAAACTGGTTGATAATATTATTAAGGTGCATTTTCATGTGACCTTCTTGAATTCCGGTGGTAGTTAAAGAACGTAAAGCCGCAAAATTTTGTGCCAGTCCTGCCACTGCCGTAATTTCCATCAATTCAGTAGCCGATGGTTTTTCGAGCATTTCCAGACATAATTTTACCAAAGGATGTAATGATGTTAAACCGCCGACAGTTCCTAAAGCTAAAGGAATTTCCAGCCAGAATGTAAAAATTCCGTTTTCGATTTTAGCATGAGATAAGCTGGCATATTGTCCGTTTTTAGAAGCGTAAGCATGAACTCCGGCTTCAATGGCTCTAAAATCATTTCCAGTTGCCAAGACTACTGCATCAACACCATTCATAATTCCTTTATTGTGAGTTACTGCTCTAAAAGGCTCTATTTCGGCAATTTGAACAGCTTGTACAAAACGCTCGGCAAATTCCTGCGGATTTGTAATGTGTTTTTCGGCTAAATCTTCAACAGGACAAGAAACTTCTGCTCTTACCAAACAATGCGGCACATAATTCGATAAAATACTCATAATTACTTCTAATTTATCATCAGGCGAAAACAAATTAGAGTTTTGAAATTCATCTTTTAAAGTCGAGGCAAACTGCTCCAGACATGAATTGATGAAATTTGCTCCCATACTGTCTTTGGTTTCAAAAGTAGCATGAAGCTGAAAGTAATTTTCAAGTAAGTTTCTTTTGTCTTTTAAATGGATATCTAGAATTCCTCCGCCACGCTGCTGCATATTTTTGGTAATGCTTTGTGTTTCGGAGAAAAATTTAGGTTTTATTTCTTGAAAGAAAGATTGCAGTTTTTCGGCATCACCATTAAAATTAAAGTGTACCTGACCGATTTTTTCGGTATTAATAATGGTGGCTTTGAAGCCTCCGCGTGTTGCCCAGAATTTCGCAGCTTTTGAGGCAGCAGCTACAACAGAACTCTCCTCAATGGCCATTGGAATCGTTTTATACTTCCCGTTAATTAAAAAATTAGGAGCAACTCCAAGCGGAATGTATAAATTGGTAATAGTATTCTCAATAAATTCATCGTGCAGCTGCTGAAGCTTTTCATCTGAATTCCAGTAATTTCTTATAATATTTAGGGCTTCTTCAGGTGCAGAAAAATATTCATTGGCAATCCAGTCAATTTTTTCCTTTTTGGATAATTTAGAAAATCCGGCAACAGCGTTGTTCATTCTCAATATATTAAATAGTAATGTTGCGGCAAAGATACTATTTTAAGAGTTTTGATTGCAATCTATTTGAAAGATCAAAATACGCAATCGTTATTTTTTTTAACATTTAACACTTAAAATGTGTATTATGTTTATTTTTTTTATTAAAATTGGACTCTTTTTATATTTAAAATAATTATAATGAATACAAGTAAATTTACTGCAGTACTTTTATTTTTAACTGCAGTCGTTTTCGGACAGCAAAAAATAACTGTCGAAAATGTTTTTGGCGGAACCTTTCGTGCTAAAGGAATGGACGAATTGCAATCGTTAAAAAATACAAATCAATACACAGTTCTAAATGTTGATCAGGCGAGCAGAAGTATGCAGGTTGATTTGTACGACTTCGCAACTTTAAAAAAAGTCTCAAATTTAATTGATACAAAAAACTTCAAAGAACTTGTAGACGGAATTGACAGCTATACTTTTGATGCTTCCGAAAAAAAGATTTTAATTGCTTGTAATTCAACAAAAATATTCCGTCACTCTTTTACAGCAGATTATTTTCTTTATGATATCGCAGCTAAAACGCTTACAAAACTGGTTGATTTCCAGATTCAAGAGCCGACTTTTTCTCCTGATGGAACCAAAATAGCTTACGCAAAAGAAAACAACCTATATATATATGATGTTGCTTCAAAAAAATCAACTCCAGTTACCACTGACGGAAAGAAAAATGCTGTTATAAATGGTATTACTGACTGGGTTTACGAAGAAGAATTCGCTTTTGTCCGGGCTTTTGACTGGAGTAAAGACAGTAAAAAACTAGCTTACATTCGTTTTGACGAGAGCCAGGTTCCAGAATTTTCAATGTCAATGTTTCATAAGGACTTATATCCAACAATTGAAACTTTTAAATATCCTAAAGCAGGAGAGAAAAACTCAGTAGTTTCATTACATATTTATGATGCTGCAGGAAATACTTCTAAAAAAGTTGATTTAGGAAATTATAATGATTTCTACATTGCAAGAATGCAGTGGACAAATGATAATAATGTATTATCGGCTCAGGTTTTAAACCGTCATCAAGACAATCTTGATTTAGTATTTATCGACGGAACTACAGCTGCAGCAAAAGTGGTTCTAAACGAAAAAGACAAAGCATACGTTGACGTTACAGATAATTTGACTTTCTTAAAAGATAACAGTTTTATCTGGACAAGTGAAAAAGACGGTTTTAATCATATTTATGTGTATGATAAAAACGGAAAACTTAAAAATCAGGTTACAAAAGGGAACTGGGAAGTAACTTCATACTATGGTTTCGACGAAAAAACAAAAACTATTTTCTATCAATCTACTGAAAATGGTTCTATTAACAGAGATCTTTACAGAATTGGTTTAGACGGAAAAAATAAGACACGTTTGTCTTCAAAAACAGGAACAAGCGCAGCGACTTTCAGTCCTAATTTCCAATATTTTATTACAACTTTCTCAAGTAATACACAGCCTACTACCTATACTTTAAACGAGGCTAAAACAGGAAAAGAAATTCAGGTTATCGAAAACAATCAGGTTCTTGCTGATAAATTAAAAGCGTATAACCTTCCTTCAAAAGAATATTTTGTTTTAAAAACAGCAAAAGGGAATGAATTGAATGCATGGATTTTAAAACCAAAAGATTTCGATCCTTCAAAAAAATATCCTGTTTTTATGTTCCAGTATTCTGGTCCAGGATCGCAGCAGGTAAACAATCAATGGAACAACTCTAATGATTATTGGTTCCTTTCATTAACGCAGCAAGGTTATATTGTGGCTTGTGTTGACGGAAGAGGAACGGGTTACAAAGGAGCTGATTTCAAAAAAGTGACTCAAAAAGAATTAGGAAAATACGAAGTTGAAGATCAAATCGATGCCGCAAAAGTAATTGGTGCTTATCCATATGTTGATGCTTCAAGAATTGGAATTTTCGGATGGAGCTATGGTGGATTCATGGCATCTAACTGTATTTTTCAAGGAAATGATGTATTTAAAATGGCAATCGCAGTTGCTCCAGTTACCAACTGGCGTTTTTATGACAGCGTTTATACAGAAAGATACATGCAGACTCCGCAGGAAAATGCAAGCGGATACGATCAAAACTCTCCTATAAATCACGTTGATAAATTAAAAGGAAAGTTCTTGTTGATTCATGGTTCAGGAGATGATAATGTTCATGTTCAAAATACAATGCAGATGATGGAAGCATTGATTCAGGCAAACAAACAATTTGATTCTCAAATTTATCCAGATAAAGATCATGGTATTTATGGTGGAAAAACCAGAATACAGCTTTATAATAAAATGACCAATTTCATCAAAGAAAATCTATAATCTTAAAATATAAACCTAATTTAATTAATGAATAATATGGGAGAAACTCAAGTAAAAACCGCGCATCCAAAAGGACTTTGGGTATTGTTTGGAACAGAGATGTGGGAGCGATTCAATTTTTATGGAATGCGAGCTTTATTAACTTTATTCCTTGTGAATTCATTATTGATGAAGGAAGAAGAAGCTTCTTTAATTTACGGAGGTTTCCTTGGACTTTGTTATTTAACTCCAATGCTTGGAGGTTTTATTGCCGATCGTTATTTAGGAAACAGAAATTGTATTATCCTAGGTGGTTTGTTAATGGCAACCGGACAAATGCTTTTGTTTACCAGCGGAAGTGTTTTTGAATCTAATTTAGAACTGGCTAAAATCATCATGTATTCTGCATTAGGAGTAATTGTTTTTGGTAATGGATTCTTCAAACCAAATATTTCAAGTATGGTGGGAAGTTTGTATCCAAAACAAGAAAAAACGAAACTGGATACCGCTTTTACTATTTTCTATATGGGAATCAACATGGGAGCTTTCTTAGGACAGTCAATTTGTCCTTTATTAGGAGACGTAAAAGATGCTGGCGGAATTAGAGATATTCATGCTTTTAGATGGGGATTCATGGCGGCCTCTGCTGCAATGCTTATCGGAACGGTGCTTTTCTACTTTCTGAAAAACAAATACGTGGTTTCTCCTGAAGGAAGACCATTAGGAGGTTTACCTTCTAAAAATGTAGCAGAAGATTTTGAAGAAGGAGAAGCTCAAAAAGCAAATTTCTCTTCTAAATCATTATTATTAGCTGGAGTAGCATTTATTGCTTTAGGATTGTTTTTTCATTATGTAGTAGGACAGAATTTAATCTATACTTTAATTTATTCAAGTGGTTTGGCATTAGCTGGACTTATTATTTCTGATACTTCATTAACTAAAATTGAAAGAGATAGAATTATTGTAATTTACATTGTTTCTTTCTTTATCATTTTCTTCTGGGCAGCGTTTGAGCAAGCAGGTTCTTCGTTGACATTTATTGCAGATAACCAAACAGACAGACATTTCTTCGGATGGTTGATGCCGCCTTCAATGGTTCAGATTTTTAATGGACTTTTTGTTGTAGTAATGGCAGTTCCGTTTAGTATTCTTTGGGATTTCTTAAGAGCGAGAGACAAGGAACCAATTTCGCCAGTAAAACTAGCGGCAGGATTGGTTATTATTTCAGTAAGTTTCTTTATGATTGCTACTCAAGTATCTTTTCTTGGAACTTCGGGATTATTGCTTGTAAAATGGTTAATCCTATTGTATTTCTTAAATACTTGTGCGGAGTTGTGTTTATCTCCAATTGGATTATCATTAGTAGGTAAATTATCTCCAAAACGTTTTGCTTCTCTATTATATGGCGTATTCTTTTTGTCAAATGCATCTGGTTATGCTTTGGGAGGAACTTTAGGATCTATACTTCCGGCTACAGGAGATAAATTTGCAAAAGCAAAAGAATTAGGAATTGATCTTCAGGCGGTTTTAAATAAAACAATCACGCCTACAGCAGAGCAATTGGCATTATTGGATAAACACCAAATTAGCGCTCAAAATCCCGTTTTCGCTGGATTTGAAATTCATAATTTATACGAATTCTTCATGGTATTTGTCGTACTTACAGGTATTGCAGCAATCGTATTATTTGCACTAACACCATTATTAAAAAAATTGATGCACGGAGTTAGATAATGAAGGACACAATTACACTAGAAGAAATTCAGGATTTTAAAGGCAAATATCCAAAACAATTATGGTATTTGTTTTTGGTGGAAATGTGGGAACGTTTTTGTTTCTACGGAATGAGAGGGGTTTTAGCTTTTTTTATGGTAGACCAATTAGGTTTGCTTGAAGGAAAAGCAAATTTGCAATACGGTGCTATTCAGGCTTTTGTTTACGCATTTACTTTTATAGGCGGAATTTTCGCTGATAAAATTTTAGGATTTAAAAAATCGCTTCTTTTTGGAGGAATTGTAATGATATTAGGAAACTTACTTATTGCAGCTTCTCCACATGATTTCTTTTATTATGGAATAACGCTTTCTATCATTGGAACTGGTTTCTTTAAACCAAACGTTTCTTCAATGGTGGGAGAGCTGTATCATGAAAGCGACGGTCGTCGAGATGCTGGTTACGGATTGTTTTATGCAGGAATTAATATTGGAGGAATGCTGGGTGGTGCAATTCCTATTTATTTAGGAAAGAACTATTCTTGGAGTCTTTGTTTTCTTTCTGCGGCAATTGTTATGATAATTGGCGTTATAACTTTTCTTTTAACGAAAAAGCATTTAGCACCAATTGGAAATTCTCCAATAGAACATTATGCGCCTAAAAAACGTAGTCTTTATGAAACAGCGGTTTATGTAGGTTCTTTTGTTGTAATTCCATTAGTGTATATAATGGTTATCAATTCTGATTTTACAGAGTACTTTATGTATACTATGGGAATAGCTGCATTAGGATATTTTGGATATGAATTACTAATGTTAAAAGACGGAAAACAACAGCGAAAACTTTTAGCTGCATTTGTATTTATTTTTGGATACTTTATGTTTATGGCCATTTCTGAGCAATCAGGAGGTTCATTGTCTTTGTTTGCAAAAGATAATTTGTCTAACAAAATGTTGTTTTTTCATATTGATCCAAATGTCGTAAATAATAGTATCAACTCATTGTATGTTGTTATTTTCAGTCCATTAGTAGGATTGTTGTGGATATTTATGGCTAAGCGAAAAATTGAACCCAATACTGTTATTAAGTTTGGTTTATCATTTGTTTTACTGGCTGCAGGTTTCTTTATTTTTTACAGTGCCAGATTTTTTGTAGATGCAGATGGATTAAGTTCTCTGGATGTTTTTGCTTTAGGATATCTGGTCTATACACTTGGTGAATTGTGCATTGGACCAATCGGAATGTCGGTAATTACAAAATTATCGCCTAAAAGATTATTTGGTATGATGATGGGATTATGGTTCTTGTCAAGTGCATTTGGCCAGTTTGCTGCTGGAAAATTAGGAGCTGAAATATCCGATGCAAATACCGGAACGACACTAATGTCTAAACTTATCGCGTATACAGACGGATATTATCAATTAGCTTTGTATTCTTTAATTGCAGGAGTTGCGTTAATTGTTTTGACTCCTTTAATTAGAAGATTAATGCAAGAAGTAAAATAAGACTAACTGTATTTT
Organism: Flavobacterium endoglycinae; assembly: GCF_017352115.1. Classification (NCBI taxonomy): domain Bacteria; kingdom Pseudomonadati; phylum Bacteroidota; class Flavobacteriia; order Flavobacteriales; family Flavobacteriaceae; genus Flavobacterium; species Flavobacterium endoglycinae. Next base: position 2,031,575 of record NZ_CP071448.1, on the reverse strand, counting down.
CAATTTGATTTTTGTTTAAATTTGCTTAAAAATAAACGCATTATGAAGAAAATATTACTAATAGCTTTTTTTATAGCTGGTGCTTTTGCTACTCAGGCTCAGGAATTAAAATGGTATACTGATGTTCGTGAAGCGATCAATGTAAGTAATAAAGAACAAAAACCAATGTTGATGTTTTTTACAGGAAGCGACTGGTGCGGATGGTGCATTCGTCTTCAGAATGAAGTTTTAAAAACTGCTGAATTTAAAAAATGGGCTTCTGATAATGTTGTTTTAGTAGAATTGGATTACCCAAGAAGCGTTCCGCAGACTCCGGAGTTAAAAAATCAGAATAACGAATTGCAGCAAGCTTTTGGTATTCAGGGATTTCCAACGGTGTTTTTTACAAGTGCAGAATCTAAAGATGGAAAAATCAACTTTAAAGGGCTTGGAAAAACAGGATATGTTGCCGGCGGTCCATCAGCATGGTTAACTGTCGCAGAAGGAATTGTTCATCCGAAAAAGTCTTAAAAAAATAGATAAAATTATTAAGGGAACTCCTCACAGAAATGTGAGGAGTTTTTTTGTTTAATAAGAAAAAGTTTTCAATAAAAAGATTCAATTGTGATTTCGTTATTTATTTGTAAATAAAAAAACATATAATGTATTTTTTATAGTTATATAATTTGGATAATTAAAATATTATGTTAATTTCGTCATGCTATACTAACCAAAAACCAATTATATATGACTAAAAAATTACTTATCCTACTGTTTTTTTTAGGTTCATTTTTCATGCAGGCACAAACCCTTGCCTGGCGAACAAATATGACAGATGCAATCGCCATTAGTAATGAAGAAAGAAAACCAATGTTAATCTTATTCACTGCCTCAGGTGTATCAGAAAATCTCCAAAATGAAATCTTTAAAACACCAGATTTTGCAGTCTGGTCACGAGATAATGTTATTCTTGTGAAATTAGATTTGTCTGATGCTACAGCTTCAGATGGAGATAAAGAGCAAAATATTAGATTGAAGAATGCATTTGGAGTTCAGGATCTGCCTGAAGTATGTTATGCAATTGCTTCCATACGAAAAAACAAAACTACTTTTAGCGCCCTTGGAAAAATAGCTTATAAACCTGGCGGTGCCAAAGCGTGGATCGCTGAGTCAAATAATATTTTGCATCCAAGCGAATAAAAACCAATAAATTTAAATTAAGTTTCTTAGTTTAATTTGTAGAATCCCTTTTCAAAATTATTTGGAAAGGGATATTTTTTCAAAACAAACTTAAATGTGTATTATACATTTATTATTTAAATGGGGTAAAATTTTCATTTTTTTTAAATTTTTGGGCTTAAAAAATCAAATTCATTTTAATGCATGTTTTACGTAACTATTTGTATTAAAGTACATTGTTCGGTGTTGGTTTTATGTTAAATTAGTTTCATTAACTTAACTAAAACCAATTAATTTATGAGCCGAAAACTACCCATTCTACTATTTTTATTTGTAACCTTCCTGATGAAATCCCAGAATCTCGAATGGAAAACCAATCTGACTGATGCAATTGCAATCAGTAATGAAGAACGAAAACCGATGCTTATTTTGTTCACTGGTGCGGGTGCATCAGAAAATTTGCAGAATGAAGTGTTTAAAACTGCTGATTTTGAAAAATGGTCCCGTAAAAATGTTATTTTAGTCAAGCTCGACTTATCTGATATGGCTATTGCCAGCGAAGTGCGAGAACAGAATGCTATGTTGAAAAATGCTTTTGGGGTTGTAGATTTACCTGAAGTCTGTTTTGCAAATGCAGTTATACGAAAAGGAAAAACCAATTTCAATACATTGGGAAAACTTTCCTATAGTTCGGGAGGTGCAAAAGCTTGGATAACAGATTGTAATCAGATATTAAATCCAGAATAAAATTTAATTCAGTTTATAAAATCCCTTTTCGGCAGTAGCGTGGAAAGGGATGTTTTTTTTCAAACAGCTTTCTTTCCATACTTTTTGAATGGAATAAGAATTTGAAGCATCTGCAATTATCATTTTGGGATGTATTTGATTTAAAAGTCTATCCAGATTTAATTTTGGAGACTGTGTCAGAATTAAGATATCCGGTACGATTTTGTTTTCGTAAATGCCACTGCTGTCAATTATAAGTATTTTTTGAGTATTGAAATACAAAGTATTTTTAATAATTTTCGTTTGACTGATCGTACTAAAACTGCCAACTAGATAAGAGTTAAGAATGTTTTCTTTTTCTTTTTTAGTATCATTTGTAAAAAGCGTTATGTTTTGCCCTTTTCTCATTGATATCAGAGTACTTTTCTTGGCATTATAAACAATTAATTCAGTTTGATCTGACAGCTCTTTTTTAGTGTAAATTAACGATAATTGAAATAAGATAATAGACAGAAGACTTACTATTATGATTCTGAAATTTGGTTTTTTGAAACCAATTGTCACTGTAATAATAACGAGATAGAGTGAAATCAAATAATAGAAATTAAAACCGATATCTTGAATAACAAATGATTCAAATGAAGCTACATAATGAATCATTTTGTTTAAAATGAAAATGCTTTTTTCAAATATAGTAACCAATAATAAAGGAGGATTGGTGAAAATAGCAATCAGCATAACGATTATTCCAGCAATCATGATAAACGATAAAACAGGTAGAATGATAATATTCGTTACAAAAAACAATCCTGGAAATTGATGGAAATAATACAAACACAAAGGTAAAGTGCCTATTTGGGCCGCAAAAGAAACCGTTAGAGCATTCCAGAGATAAATAGCTATTTTGTTTTTTGGAGTCCAGATTTGTGCAAGTACAGGCTGCAGCCAGACTATGAAAAATAAAGCTAAATAGCTTAACTGAAATCCAACATCAAATAGAAAGTAAGGTTCAAATAAAAGTATCAATAAAATTGAAACCAATAAAGTATGGTAAATGTTACCGCTTCTGCGTAAATGATTTCCAATAGCTACAAATGAGAACATAACCACAGATCGCAGAACAGAAGGTGATAATCCTGAAATCACTGCAAAACCGGCTAATGAGATTAAAATGGAAGTCAGTTTTATTGCAGAACCTTTTCGTGTATTTGGAATTGGCTTTAGAATAAACATTATAAAAAGCATTATAAAACCAACATGTAATCCTGAAACCGATAAAACATGTGTAGCTCCAGAATATTGGTAATCTTTAATAATATCAGCTGCGATTTCTTGTTGCTGGCCGAGTATTAAAGCAAGCGCAACATTCATTTCTTCAGGATTAAAATTTGATTTTTCGAGGTTTTTTAAAATCAAAGCATGCAGACGTCCAGAGTAATACCAAATGTCTTTTTTTATGTGTTTACTTATTGTTATTTCAGATTTTTTACAGAATACCTGAGCATAAATTTGTTTGTCGGCCAAATATCTGCTGTAGTCAAACTGACTTGGATTTTTGCTGGGAGGCGTTCGCTGTAAAACAGTTTTAACTCGAATTATGTTTCCGATAATTAACGAATTGGAAGTACTGTCTTTTTGAACATTTACGATTATTTTACCTCTCATAAAATGTTGATCGATATTGTTTACAATCGCTGTATAACGATCATTATAATCATTGCTTTTGAGTTTTTCGCGTAAAGTAAAAGTCAAAACATGCGGTTCGTCAAATGCTTTTTGAAAATGGCTGTAATTCAGTTTGTCAAAACTATCAGTATGAATTAAAAGAACACAGATTCCTGTCGAAAATGCAATCAAATTAGAACTGATTCCGAAAAGAGGAATCTGCTTTTTATTGCGTTTTGCTAAAAAATAGAAAAGGATAAATAAGAGTGTAGAAAAACCTAAAATATTGAAGGCAATCGATAAAGAAGGATGACAATAATAGGAAATTAAAATACCAATTATAAAACTGATTGTTAGCTTGACTAACGGAAAATCTAATACTTTCATAGTGCGAAAGTATTAAATATTTGTAAGAAAATAAATATATTTTAGAATTAAGAAATTATTCGATTATGCGGTTTACCTGCTCGAACGAGTTTTTATAATAAGCTTCTTTAGTAGAAGAAATTATGACACCTTTGGAGGTGGATGAATGCACAAACTTTATTTCGTCATAATTCACTTCAACGATAAGTCCAACATGATTGATTTGTCGGCTTTTATTGGTTTTAAAAAAAATTAAATCGCCTTTTTTGGCATCATTAAGCGGAATTACTTTTCCAATTTTAGCTTGTTCATAAGAACTTCTGGGCAATTTTATATTTTCAGATTCAAAAGTAGTGTAGACTAATCCAGAGCAGTCGAAACCACTTTTGTTTGTGCCGCCCGCTTTGTATTTAACGCCGATATTATTTGTTGCCTTTTCGATCAAATTATTCACCAAAGCTCTATTCTCTCGTTTTGTTTCCTTTTTGCTGACAGCAGGAGAAGTCGATTTACAAGAAGTAAAAATGATTGATAGTAGGAGGAAAATGAATATCTTTTTCAAAACAAATAATTTTTAGCCATTTAAATCTGCAACGATGAGTTTTGCGGTTTTTTTACTCGCGCCAACTCCGCCCAATTTTTCTTCAAGAATATCATAATTCTTTAAAAGTTTTTCGCGGTAAGCTGGTTCTAATAATTTGGTAAGTTCTTCTTTAATACGTTTTGTATTGCATTCATTCTGAATCAATTCTGTAACCACTTCTTGATCCATAATTAAATTCACAAGCGAAATATATTTTAAAGTAATAATTCGTTTGGCAATTTGGTACGAAATCGCACTTCCTTTATAACAAACTAATTCTGGAACCTTAAACAATGCTGTTTCCAAAGTAGCAGTTCCTGAAGTAACCAATGCAGCTGTTGAAGAACGGAGTAAATCATAAGTTCTATTGGAAACAAATGCAATATTTTTGTTTTTGATAAACTGCTGGTAAAATTCATAATCCTGACTCGGAGCGCCTGCGATTACAAATTCATAATCTTGAAAATCATCAACAACACTTAACATTACACTCAGCATTTTGGTAATTTCTTGTTTACGGCTTCCTGGTAAAAGGGCAATGATTGGTTTATCTCCTAATTTATTCTCTGTTCTAAATGCGGCTTCATCAAAAGAAGGCTGATTCTGAATCGCATCAATCAAAGGGTGGCCGACAAAATCTACTGGAAAATGATGTTTGTCTTCATAAAACCCTTTTTCGAAAGGAAGAATCACAAACATTTTATCAACGTCTTGTTTAATGGCATTGATACGGTTTTCTTTCCAAGCCCAAATTTGAGGAGAAATGTAATAATGAGTTTTGTAATTCAATTCTTTAGCCCATTTTGCAATACGCATATTAAAACCCGGATAGTCAATAAAAATGATTACATCTGGTTTGAACTCAGCAATGTCTTTTTTACAGAATTTAATGTTGTTTAAAATGGTCTTTAAATTAAAAAGCACTTCTACAAATCCCATAAAAGCTAAATCGCGATAATGTTTTACTAATGTACCGCCGGCTTTTTGCATTAAATCACCGCCCCAAAATCTAATTTCGGCTTGAGGATCTTCCTCAAATAATGCCTTCATTAGGTTTGAACCGTGTAAATCTCCTGAAGCTTCACCAGCTATTATGTAGTATTTCATATCGACAAAATTTTATTGCAGCACAAAGATAGGGTTAAATAATTAGAGTTGAAATTGCCAGAACAATTACCGCTAGAATCACACCTCTAGCCATCATTTCTTTATCTCTATTCAATAAAAGCAAGAAAACTGCCAGATCTAAAGTTGTTCCAATTGTAATTACTTTTCCTAAATAACCGTGCTCTTTTATAGTTTGAATTCCAGTGGAAAAATCAAAAGTTGTAAAAAACGTAATAAACAAATAACTGCCAAGCAGCGCAGTAAAAATCCCCACAAGGAATCCTGTAATAAATTCTTTCTTATTCATTTAATTTCCAAGTATTAAGTTGCTGCATAGAATGATGAGCCGTTAAATCAAACTGAACTGGTACTACTGATACGTATCCGTTTTCAAGTGCCCATTCATCTGTATCTTCACCTTGATCTTCATTGGTAAACTTACCGGTCAGCCAGTAATAATCTTTCCCAAAAGGATTCTGTCTTTTATCAAATTTCTGTGCATAATAGGCTTTCGCCTGACGACAGATTTTGATTCCCTTAATGTCTTTTTCACTTAATCTTGGAAAATTCACATTTAAAACGACACCAGCAGGCAATTTATTTTTTAGAGTTTCTAAAGTTATTTTTTTAACGAATGATTTTACGGGTTCAAAATCGGCATTCCAATCAAAATCCAAAAGAGAGAACCCGATAGCCTGAATGCCTTCAATTCCGGCTTCGACTGCAGCACTCATAGTTCCGCTGTAAATCACATTGATAGAAGAATTTGACCCGTGATTGATTCCCGAAACGCACAAATCTGGTTTTCGTTTCAAGATTTCATTAACAGCCAGTTTTACACAATCAACGGGAGTTCCTGAACAGCTGTATTCTGTAACGGCATCGTCGTCTTTAGAGATTTTGTCCAAAAACAACGTATTGTTGATGGTAATGGCGTGTCCCATGGCACTTTGCGGTTTGTCTGGAGCAACTACAATAACGTCGCCTATGGTTTCCATTACGCTAATTAAAGCTCTAATTCCGGGTGCCAAAATTCCATCATCATTGGTGACTAATATGAGTGGTTTTTCATTTTTCATGCTGCGATTCTATTTTCAATTTGTCAAAATTAAGGCTTGTTACAACAAATGTAATAACTGATTTTGGTTGAATACTAACAAATAAATAAAAATTACAAACTAAATTCGAGAACACTTTTAGAGAATAAACATTTTTATATCTTTAACAAAAAATTATACTGATCTTGGCATGTTGGCATAGTTTTTACCGTAACTTAGATTAAAAAATTTGATGAATGCTATTATTGAGTTTATGAAAAGAAATTATAAAATACTTATAGCCGTATTATGCTTGTCTGTGACCTTGTTTGCTTTTAAAATAAATGCAGATAAAAATGAAGATCCGGATCCTAATAAAGACAAGACACTATTAGAATTATTGGCTTTTGTTATTGAAAAAGGACATTACAGCCCAGCGGAAATTAATGATCAATTTTCAAAGGGTATTTTTAAAGATTATATCGAGGCATTAGACCCTTCTAAACGATTCTTCCTTCAGTCTGATATTGATGAATTTAAGCAATATGAGCTGATGCTCGATGATCAGTTTTTAAACAAAGATTTAACATTCTTTAATCTAACTTATACTAGATTGATGAAGAGAATGGAAGAAAGTAAAAAACGCTATAAAACTATTTTAGCGCAGCCTTTTAATTATACTACAGATGAGACTTTTAATGCCGATTATGAGAACATTCCGTATGCAAAAAGCTTAACTGAAATAAATGAGAGATGGAGAAAACAAATTAAACTTTCTACGCTTTCTTCTCTTGTAACGAAACAAAAAATTGAAGAAGAAAAGAAGAAAAAAGATCCTTCATATAAAGAAAAATCTTTTGAAACTTTAGAAAAAGAAACACGTGAAAGCTCTTTAAAATCATTAGATGATAATTTTAGTGTAATCAAAGATTTGAATAAGGATTACTGGTTCTCAGTGTATTTGAATTCAATCATGACTCGTTTTGATCCTCATACAAGCTATTTTGCTCCAGAAGAAAAAGATCGTTTTGATGTAAATATCAGCGGTAAATTAGAAGGTATTGGAGCAAGATTGACTAAGAAAAATGACTTTACTCAAATTGATGAATTAATTTCTGGAGGGCCAGCATGGAAAGGAAAACAGCTTGAAGCTGGAGACTTAATCCTAAAAGTGGCTCAAGGAAATGAAGAACCTGTTGATGTAGTAGGGATGCGTCTTGATGATGTAGTTAAAAAAATCAAAGGACACAAAGGAACTGAGGTTAAGCTTACTGTTAAAAAAGTGGATGGGAGTATCAAAGTAATTTCAATTATCAGAGATGTGGTTGAAATTGAAGAAACATACGCAAAATCAAGTATTGTTGAGAAAAACGGATTGAAATACGGGGTTATTTATCTGCCTAAATTCTACATTGACTTTGAAAATAAAGACGGTCGTGATGCTGGAAAAGATATTGCTCTTGAAGTAGAAAGATTGAAAAAAGAAAATATCAACGGAATTGTACTGGATGTTCGCGATGACGGAGGAGGGTCTCTTTCTACGGTAGTTGATATTGCAGGATTGTTTATTCAAGAAGGACCAATCGTTCAGGTAAAATCTGCGGGTAAAAAGAAAGAAGTTTTATACGATAAAGACAAAAAAATCGAATGGGACGGACCGCTGGTAATTATGGTGAACAGTTTCTCTGCTTCAGCGTCTGAAATCTTAGCGGCTGCTATTCAGGATTATAAACGTGGAATTATCATTGGAAGTAAACAAACTTACGGTAAAGGTACAGTTCAGAATGTATTAGATTTGAACCAATTTGTTCGTAATACAAACTATGGTGATTTAGGAGCTTTGAAAATTACAGGTCAGAAATTTTACAGAATCAACGGTGGTTCTACTCAATTAGAAGGAGTTCATAGTGATGTTGTTATGCCAGATCGTTATGCGTACTTGAAAATGGGTGAACGTGACATCGACAATGCAATGCCATGGGATAAGATTGATCCAGCTGATTATACTACTTGGACATCAAACCAAAATTTCATGAAAGCTATCGAAAACAGTAGAGCTAGGATTGCTCAAAATGCTCAATTCAAACTAATTGAAGATAATGCAAAATGGATCGATGTTAAAAACAAAGAAAACGTTTACAGCTTGAATATCAAGAATTTTAAAGAAACTCAAGAGCAAGTTGAAAATGAAGGTAAAAAGTATAAACCAATTTCAGATTACAAAAACAATTTAGTGTTTAAATCACTTCCTTATGAAGTTACGGAAATGAATAACGACGCTACTTTGAAAGAGAAAAGAGAGGCTTGGCACCAAGCATTATCTAAAGATGTTTATGTAGAAGAAGCATTAAATGTTTTAGATGATTTGCAAGCTAAATCTGTGGTGAAAACCACAACGAATGTTTCTCCTAAAATGAAAAAAGATAAATTGGTTAAATCATAAAGAAAAATCATTTAGAAATTAATTTGTTATTAAAACGCTTCTTGAATATAATTTAAGAAGCGTTTTTTAATGGTAACCCAAAAGCATTTATGAAAAACATTTATATACTTAGTTTGATTGGTCTAATCTTGTTTTCTTGTAAAAAAGAAAATACAGAAACAGTGGAAATTGCAAATCAAGAGAAGGATACTTTTGTAGCTAATCAAAGTAATACAGGATCATTATATTCCGTAAACTATCAGCCTACTTCGACGACAAATCAAATTGTAAATCACAAATATTATACACTTTCATATAATGAAAAATACGAGCAGGCTGAATGGGTTGCTTATGAATTAAAGAAAGAATACCTGAAAAATGGCAATTACAAACGTCCGTATTTTATTGAAGATCCTAAAGTAAGTACAGGTTCTGCTGATTGGAGAAATTATAAAAAATCAGGTTATGATAAAGGGCATTTATGTCCTGCTGGTGATATGGAATTCAGTGAAGAAGCTTATAATGATACTTTTTATACTTCCAATATTTCTCCTCAAAGACATGATTTTAATAGCGGAATCTGGAACAGAATCGAACAGAAAACACGTTATTGGGCAGGAAAATACAATGATATTTATGTAGTGACTGGCGGAGTTTTGAAAGATTCAGATAATAAAATAGGAACAGAAAAAGTTTCTGTCCCTAAATATTTTTATAAAATCGTTCTGGCTAAATCAGGAAATGAACACAAAGCAATTGCCTTTTTAGTTCCAAATGAAGATAGTGACAAACCTATTTATGATTTTGTAGTTCCTATAGAAACTATTGAAAAAATGACGGGAATTGACTTTTTTCCTAATTTGAAAAATTTAAAAAGTAGTAAGGACTTTTAGATCAGCAATTGTTTCGATTGGATTTTCGGCTCTAAAAACGAAACTTCCTGCTACCAAAACATCAGCTCCGGATTCTACTAATTGTTTCGCATTTTTATTGGTTACACCGCCATCAATTTCGATAAGAGTTGATGCGTTTTTATGTGTAATTAATGCCTTTAGTTTTTTTACTTTGTCATATGTATTTTCGATAAATGATTGTCCACCAAATCCTGGATTTACACTCATTATGCAAACAACATCGATATCATTAATAATGTCTTCTAATAAATCCACATTAGTATGCGGATTCATAGCTACTCCTGCTTTCATTCCTTCCGCTTTAATTGCCTGAAGTGTTCTGTGCAGGTGCGTGCAAGCTTCATAATGAACAGTTAATCCATTAGCTCCTAAATCAGCAAAAGTTTTTATGTATCTGTCAGGATCAATAATCATTAAATGAACATCGATATATTTCTTCGCATGTTTAGAAATAGCTTCTAAAACCGGCATTCCAAAAGAAATATTCGGAACAAAAACTCCATCCATAATATCGATATGAAACCAATCAGCTTGGCTGTTGTTTATCATTTCAATATCACGTTGTAAATTAGCAAAATCAGCTGCAAGAACAGAAGGAGCAATAAATGTATTTTTCATTGTAGTGTAGTGTGTTGTTTTGTTTACAAAGATAAATTTTTTAACCGCATGTTTTTTGAATCATTAAGAGATTAAGAAAATTAAGTTTTTAAATCTTAATTCGCTTATTGAAAGAGGTCATTGAGTTTTTCTTTATGAAACTTAATGTCTTAATGGTTTATAGAATAAATAAAAAACTCCGGTAATCAGCCGGAGTTTCAATCATCAATCAAAAAACGAACAGTCAATCAAACTGTTGTTTGCTTTAATATCCAATTTAAGAAATTTTACATTAAACTCCAAGTAATTTGGAGTTTGTAATTTCTCGAATTAGAATTTTGGTGATTAACCAAGATAAGTTTTAAGAATTTTACTTCTAGAAGTATGTTTTAATCTACGGATTGCTTTTTCTTTAATCTGACGAACACGCTCACGAGTTAGATCGAAAGTTTCTCCAATTTCTTCCAAAGTCATTGGGTGCTGATCGCCTAGACCAAAATACAAACGAACAACATCTGCCTCTCTTGGAGTTAATGTTTCTAATGAACGCTCGATTTCAGTACGTAATGATTCGTGAATTAACTCTCTATCAGGATTTGGAGATTCTCCAGAACGTAAAACGTCATAAAGGTTAGAATCTTCACCTTCAACAAGAGGTGCATCCATTGATAAGTGACGTCCTGAGTTTTTCATAGACTCTTTTACGTCATTTACGGTCATGTCAAGTTCTTTTGCAATTTCCTCAGCAGAAGGCGGACGCTCGTTAGATTGCTCTAATAAAGCATACATTTTGTTGATTTTATTGATAGAACCAATTTTGTTTAAGGGTAAACGAACAATACGTGATTGTTCTGCAAGAGCCTGAAGGATCGATTGACGAATCCACCATACGGCATAAGAAATGAATTTGAAACCACGAGTTTCATCAAAACGTTGTGCTGCTTTGATAAGTCCTAAGTTTCCTTCATTAATTAAATCAGGAAGTGTTAAACCTTGATTTTGATATTGTTTAGCAACCGATACAACGAAACGTAGGTTGGCTTTTGTTAATTTTTCTAAAGCTCTTTGATCACCAGCCTTAATTCTCTGTGCTAATTCTACCTCCTCATCTGCGGTAATTAGGTCAACTTTTCCGATTTCTTGTAGATATTTATCTAACGATGCAGTTTCACGATTGGTTACCTGCTTGGTGATTTTAAGTTGTCTCATCTTATTTGTCTCCTCAATTTTTAAGTGTACAAGTGATTATACGTATGAAGTATCAAAAAAGTTACAACTCTGTAAAAAATATTTTGAAAATATTTGAAAAAAATAAAAACCTGCCTCTAAGAAGCAGGTTTTGTGAGTGTTGTATAATTTTTTAAAAATAAGATTTTAGTTTGCGATGGTATTTTGAACCTCGATGTTTTCTGTAATTGATACAGGAATTCCGTTTTTGGTAAAACCTTCCAATCTAATTTCGAATGTTCCTGATAAATCTGAGGTGTAGAATGAAGTTTCAGCATCTGTATTTAACTTCACATCCGGATTCCAAAGTAATTGATTTCTGAAATCAGGAATTCGGGCATTATCAGAACCACTTTCATATTTTACTTTATTGTAAATCTTTTTAGGCTGTGGTCTTAAAACAGTTGGTTTTGCTATAAAACTTCCTGTTTGATTGCTTTTGAAATCTTTGTTGAAAGTAGTAAAACTAATTAATCCGTTAAATGATTTTGAGCCTACATAGTATCTTCCTACAATAAGTTCAATTTTATAAACATTTTTCATGCTATAAAGAGTCAGATCATTTACATTTTCCAAATATTGTCCATCAACAAGTACAAGTGCTGGTTCTGGTAACTGCGGAAAAATACTAGGATCGTTCACATGCAGATAAAGCTTATCATCTTTTTGTTTCGAATAAATCTCAACAGCAACTTCCGTTATTGTTTCTTTTAAAGTTTTAAAACGAGTAAAATCATCTAAAATATATTCTTTTGCAAGAGGATAATAAAAAGCATCCGTCGCTGGACTTTTTTCGATATTGTCTACTTTTTTATGAAAATAGGCATTCTCAACCTGACTTGAAACAGATCTTTCCAACAGACTTTCTTTAAAAACGTAAGACAAATTTGTATTTTTATCAAACGATATTTTTGAATATTCTATTTCAGGAGCATTGTTTATTGTAAGTTCATAATTGGCTGCTTTCTCGTCTATAATTTGTACAATTATATTAGAAGTGTAAAATGTTTTACCAACATTGAAAATAAAGTTTCCGTTACTATCAGTTTTTACCACTTGGAAAGCGAAAGATTTTCCTGGAATTGATAAGCCAACTGAAACATTTTCAATTTTTTCACTTTTTGAAGAAATCTTTCCTGTAATCATTTCACCTCTTAATTCAGGAAGAATTATTTTTTGATCTTGTTTCTGTAAATCTAACAAGATCGGATAAGATGATAATGAAGCAAATTTAACTGCGGAGATTTCATCCTGTGTTGGAATGTTATCTAATTTTCGAACAGAAAGCGAATAACTTCCATCTTTAAAATTAGCATTTGAAGTCAAGACTTTTAAATCGACTAATTCTCTATTTGTAAATGTTTTTTTACTTAAGTTAAAAGCAACATTCTCGTTTTTTAAATTTTCTGAAGAAAGTCTAGAACTGCCCGATAGAACTTTTTCTGTATTTGTTTTTTCGTCTGTTTTATACGGATTAATGATGTTTATATTCAATTGAAATAATTCAGGAATGGGTTTGTTTAGCATCCAATTCGTATATCCAATTAATTTATAATTACCCGTTTTTAAAGTGGTAGGAATAAAATAATCTCCCTGTCCAACAGAATTTTCCAGTGCAATTTTAGTTTTAAAAACTGATTTTTTGCTGTCATCTACAAGTTCTACATATGCTATTTTACTAATACTGCTTGGTGTTTTATTAGATGATTTTAAACAATATACCTTGTATAGTAAGGTTTCTCCTGTAACAAATGAAGAAGCATTAGAATGAAGATATACAGTTTCATCCAAAGAAATCGTTTGTTGTGCTTTGCTTAATTGTGTATTTATCAATACAAACAATAAAAGTATGTGTTTTAGTCTATCCAAAATGAAGGTTTTACGTTAGATGAAAATGATGTACAGTCTCCGCAGACAACGTCAACAAGTATATAAGCAGATCCGCTATTGGAAAAATAGGTCATAAAATTATTTTCGATATTATATATTAAACCTTCTGCATTACAATCTTCTCCTGCAAAACAAAATTTAAACGGAATGTCTTCGCAAGTGTTGAAATAAGGAGCGTCTGCTCCTGGGAAAAAGTCAGTATAATTAAAAAATATTCGCTGTTCTGAAAAAGAGGATACATCAAAATAACCAATTACTTTCGTATTAGGATCGTTTATACATTTGATGTTTCCGGATAATACTCCAGGTTGTTTTGGAGATAAAATACTTGCCGAACTTGCAATATCTCTCATGGTTTTATGGAAATTATAAGCTGCTAAATTTTCTACATATTGTTTAACTAAAATGCTATATCTGTGTCCGATAATATAATTTTTTTGTTCTATGAAACGAATAGGAAAATTTACTTTGTCTTCACTTTGATCGTTAGTATTTACCAATAAAATATCTGTCGATTTTTTAGTAGCATAACAAGTTCTAGTGCTGGAAGAGTTTGGAATGAGTTGAATGGATTCTGGACCTGTAACAATTAATTTTGACAATGACCATCTTGGAGCTATTATTTTATAGCTCTCTTCATACTCATAACGATAATACTTAGAAGTTCTGCTGGCATCGTAGCTGTTAACATTAATTTGAACTCCAGTCTCATTGTCTTTGTTTGTTGCGAGAGATGGGACTATGCTTTGAATAGGTGTTACTGTTGTAAGTGTTTCGGGACTGGACTGGTAAATTTTCCCATCTTTTGCTGTAATTTCCAAAGTGTATTGGCGGTCAGGTAAGATTTGAAATGCTGTTTGCGAAACATAGATTCCTGAATTTTCTTCGAATACATATTCATTATTCAAATTATCCTTGACAATAACCTTGGCACCGGTTTCCGTTTTAATTGATGTATCTTCAAAACGAGCAGTTTTTGTAATTTTAATTTCTTGATTTTTAAGCTCGTTAGTTAAAGTGGCTTCAACAACGATAGCTTCCTCGTATGTATTGGTTAACAATGGATATGTTTCTGTACAACTGTTTAGAAAAAAGCTGACGGATATTAGAAATATTATTTTTTTGCAAAAAGTATTCATAGTTGTAGAGAAATAGTTTTCTGGTTTTGAATTTGAAGAATCTATTTTAATTTGTAAGTTTATATTTTAGTCTGTCCAGAATGTTGGTTTTATATTCGATGCAATCGTAGTGCAATCTCCACAGGGAATATTGACCCAAAAGTAAAATCTGCCAAATAAATAATAGCTAATTTTATTTAAGCTTAAATCGTCCATAAAGTGGCCTGCATGTGTACATGGGTCAGGATTGAAAGGATAGTCGGCATAACAAAATTCTTGGCAATCTGTATAATATGGCGGCGGTGCTTCCCCAAGAAATAAATCAGCATAATTAAAATAAATTCTTTCTACAGATACTGATGCAACATCAAAATATCCAACAATTTTGTTGTTTGGATTTTTAGTAGATTTTAAATTACCTAATAAAATTCCTGGTTGCGTAGGCGATAAAATACTTTCATTTCCAGACATTTTTTTTAGTGTGCTGTAATAGTTGTATGCCGCCAAATTTTCAACATATTGTTTTACTAGTATACTATAGCGTGTAGTGATTATATAATCTTGATTGCTTATAAACCGAATCATATAATTAACACGATCCTCATTTAAATTATTTGTGCTTACTAAAATTAGATTAGTGCTTTTCTTAGAACCATAACAAACTTTGGTATCAGTAGAATTAGGTACAAAAGTAAGTGCTCCATTTTGACTTATGACCGCTTTTGTATTAACCCATTTGGGAGTAATAATTTTGTATGTTTCTTCATATTCATATCTGTAATACTTGGATTTATTGTTCTGGTCAAAACTATTTATTCTTATACTCACACCTCTTTGATTTTCCTTCGTTTCAACTGCCGCTTTTACGCTTTGCATCGGATTTACTGCTGAAAGAGTTTCTATAGACGATTCAAAAGATCTGCCGTCTTTCGTATTTATATGCAATTGGTATTTTACTTCTGGTACTGCTTGAAATTCTGTTTTTGAAACATAGCGATCAGATTGATCTTCAAAGTCATATCTTTTTCCTGAATTATCTGTTATAAATACTTCAGCACCACTTTCAGGGATATAACTTTCATCTTCAAAACGCGCTGTTTTAGTAAGCTTAATTTCCTGATTTTTTAGTTCATTCGTAATCGTAGCTTCAACAACAATTGCTTCTTCATAAGTATTGGTCAATAAAGGATATGTTTCTGTACAGCTATTAGAAATAAAAGCTGATGTAATTAAAATAATGATACTATTTCGGTTATAATTTTTCATTCTAAACTAAGAATTAAAATTTAAAATTATAAGTAATACTTGGTACAGGTATTGAGAAAATAGATGTCTTGTATCCTTTTACTTTTCCATTTTGATCTGTTACGAAATAAATAGAGTATGGATTGTTTCTTCCAAGCACATTGTAAACAGAAATATTCCAGAAACTGTGTGCTAATTTTTTAATTTTATGGTTTCCTTCAATGTTAATTCCAATATCTAAACGAATGTAATCCGGAATTCTATAGGCATTTCTGTCACTATATAAAGTGTATTGTGAATTTCCATATTGAAAAGTTCCAATAGGGTAGGTAATTGGTCGGCCTGTTTGATATAAAAAGTTGCTTGATAAACTATAACGTTTTGTAAATCTATAGTTTAAAATAGCACTTAAATCATGAGGTTTGTCAAAATTGGCTGGAAAATATCGCCCATTATTTACGATTTCTGAACTGAATTGACTGTCAAGTTTGATAAACGAACGTGAATACGTATATCCAATCCATCCGTTTAATCTTCCGGTTGTTTTCTTTAAAAGTAACTCAACTCCATAAGCTTTTCCTTCACCTTGTAATAATTCAGTTTCTACATTATCATTTAAAAGAATCTGAGCTCCTACTTTATAATCAAGAATGTTACTCGACTTTTTGTAATAGCCTTCTAAACTAACTTCATATTCTTCATCTTTTAGTGTTTTAAATAAACCTAAAGAAACTTGCTGAGCAGTTTGAGGTTTTACATTAGAATCAGATAATTTCCAAGTATCTGTTGGAGATTGGGTAACGTTACTTGATAATAAATGAATATATTGACGTGTTAGATCATACCCTGCTTTTATCGAAAAATCTTCGGTAATAAAATATCGAGCAGCAAGGCGAGGTTCAAGTCCGCCATATGTTTTTACAACCTCATTTTTTCCATAGTGTTCTGTTCCGGTAACAGTTTCATCACTTAGTGGTAATCCAGGCTCGTATGTATTCACATTAGCTTCTCCTAAAGAAGCATAAAAAGAATATCTTAAACCAAGATCAAGAAGTAATTTGTCATTTACTTTATAACTGTCAGCAAGGTATACCGCAGATTCTAATGCTCTTTCTTTCTCTATATCAGTTGAAATTAAAGTAGCATTTGGATCTTTTGGATGCTGATATCCTGGTGAAATGTTATATAATTTGCTTGCAATACCGTAAGAAAGAGTATGTTTTGGGTTCAGTTGATAGTTAAGTTTTAACTGTAATTGTGATTCATTTATTTTATATCCGAAATCAAATGCATTTATATCATTTGAATCGTAATCGATATTGAATTTGTATTCGCTGTTTGTAAAAATTAAAGCTCCTTTACTTTTTTTGCTGAAAGTATGATCCCATTTCAAAGAAGCTAATCTATTGCTGTATTTGTAAATAGAATCCGAACTTAGACTGAAACGATCATGGCTGTAATAAGCTGTAGCTTCTAAATTATTGTTGGCATTAATAGCATTGTTGTATTTAATAATACCATCATAAAATCCTGCCTGGCTGTTTTTTAGATTTTCATCATCAAGAGTTTTTAAAACCCAGTCAGAGTAAGTAGCGCGACCACCAACAATAATACTTGATTTGTTTTTTTGTATTGGAGTGCTTAAGGTAAGATTTGAAGTTATAGGACCAATAGCCCCTTCACCAGAGAATTTTTCAGGATTTCCATTTTTAGTAGTGATGTCAAAAACAGAAGATAATCTTCCTCCAAAATCTGCAGGAATACTTCCTTTATAGATATCTGCTTTTTTTGCTGTATATGGGTTTATCGCCGAAAAGAATCCTAAAAAGTGCTGCGGATTATATAATACTGCATTATCCAAAAGAATTAAGTTCTGGTCGTCTTTTCCTCCTCGTACGTTAAATCCTGCCGATCCTTCTCCTGTAGTTTTAATTCCAGGGAAAGTTGTGGCAACTTTAAGAATATCTCGTTCACCAAGAATTAAAGGAACATTTTTAATGCCTTCAATATCAATAGATACTAGACCAGAAACAGTTGTTTCGGTAGTTTTTTGTCCTTTCTTTTTAATTACAACTTCATCTAATTGATTCGATTTTTCGTTGATATTAATATCAAACTTTCCATCGTCATATACCATTAATGTTCTTACTACTTCTTTATGGCTTAGAGATTTAACTTCAATAATATTTACTCCTCTAGGAAGCTGTAAAGAATAGTTTCCGTCAAGATCAGTTGAAGTGCTGATATTTTTGTTTCGTATTTTAATATAGATATTTGGCTCTGCTTTTCCAGTTTCTTCATTTTTAATTGATCCAGAAACCGTGTATGTTTTTTTAACATTGTCTTTGTTTTCTTTACCAATAAAAACAATTGAAGATTTTTTGTTTACACTATAATTGCTGATCGAATCATATTGCTGATGAAAAATTGGGTTTTCGCTTTGGTCATTACCCTTTTGATCTGTTTCGGCAGGAGCATCGGCGAAATAATTTGAAGGTAAAGTGTCGTGAATTGTACTGTTTAAAGTAAAAATAACTTTGTTTTTCAGAATGATAAAATTCAAATCGGTTTTGCTAAGTACTTTGTCAAGTAAATCATCAATTTTTATATCAGTATATGTTCCTGAAATCAATTCTTTATCTGAATTAACCCAAGTTGGATCAAAGTAAAATTTATATCCTGATGCTTCTTCAATACGTTTAAGCGCATTGGCTAAAGTTTCATCTTTAAAAGTAATAGATAACTTCTCATTTGTATTTTGTGCAAAAGACAATTGAAAGGAGAATACAATAATTAAGGAGAGTAAAATTTTTTTCATTTGTCTTATTTGATTGCTGTTGAAAGAGAGTTATATGTATATTTCATCAAATTTTTCATGAACTGGTTTAAATCAGATTTTCTTAATTCTCTATTCATTAAATAAAACCCGTTAATCTGTTTTTTCTGCTCAGGAAATAATTTTAAAATATCGCTCTTTCCTTTAATGGCATATATTTGATTTTTAAAATCGATAAAAAAAGTATTGTTTTCTTTAAAAGTGTAGTAAAGACCATTTTCGGAAGCCGTTTTTTGCATGTCTTTATGGTGTTTTATATAGAAAGTAAAATCAGGTCCAATTTTAGTTTCTTCATAATAACCTGTTGTGAATTCTGGTACGGTATTGTTTTTTTTGTCTATTTTGACAAAATTTTTATCTAGTATAGAAAAAGATTCAACCTTATTTTGAATCAAATTAATACCTGTATTTTCAGATTCTCCATAAGGATTTAAAACTAATAAATCTCTATAAATATCATATTTAAGATTTACTTCGTAGTAATTTTGTCCTTCATAAGTAATTTTTCCTAATTCATATTTATCAATTAAATATAAATGGCTGTCATTTAAAGTTCTATAAGGATTCGTGTGTGGCGTCCCATTATTAATATCGAGATTGTTTTTGCCAACAGATTTGTCAAACCAATTGTAAATATATACATCATTGTTTGTTTGACCGTAACTAATATAAATGTTTAGGAATACCCCAAATAATATGAGGAAAACGGATTTTTTTTGATAATTTTTCAAAGGATTTGATGGTTTTGATGATTGTCTTTGGTAGATTCCAAAAATATAAAAAAAAGCTTATAAACAAAACGGTTATCTGTTAAAATGTGATAAATCAATTGTTTTTTAAGTAAAAAAGCCTAAATCATCACAATGATTTAGGCTTTTTACTGAATATAGTTAGCGAGAATTTAGTTTTTCTTCTTTGATCTATTACATTTCATTTGGATTATCTAGAATTTCATCGAATATTTTTTTTAAAGATCTGAGATACAAGGGAAAAAAGATTGCAAGCCAGATATATTCTATTCTGAAAACCGTTACATCATCTAATACTTTATATAAACTTGGAATAATAACTGCCAAAGATACCGTGACTCCAATCCAAGGATTGTTTTTTATTTTTTTAAGAATCGTTAAAAGCTTCATCTCTGGTTGTACAATTATGGCTGTTTTCATCTGTTTTTTGTTTTATTATCGTGGTAAAAATAAGTTTGATGTTTTCTTTTTTTTGTGCAATTGTCATGAAAGCTTTTTTTTATGTCACGAATTGTGCTAAAACAGGATTCAAAATAAAAAATCCTCTTAGTAAGAGGATTTAATTTATTTGGGAGATATTTTTTAAGATAAGATGTTCATCTTCTTTATAAAATCTTTGTACGTATCACTTAGATTGATTTTGTGGTTTCCTTTTAATATGATAAGATTATCGGCCAAAATGATTTCTTCAATCTTGTCAATATTTACAATTGTATTTCGATGCGTTTTTACAAATTTATTTTTATCCAATAACTCACTGATTTTGGTCAATGATATTAAAATAACAAATTTTTCTTTTTCGGTAATAATGTTACAATAACGTTCTTCGACTTCTATATAAAGAATGTCTTCCAGAGCAACTTTCTTTAAGGAATTTTTCTTTTTTATAAATAATGAATCGTTGCTTATAACCGTGTTCTGCTCTTCGCTCAAGAAAACATTTGTCTGTTCGTAGAACTTTTCTACAGCCATTTCTATGGCATATAAAATTTCCAATTCGTTAAAAGGTTTCATTAAAAAGCTGAAAGGTTTTGTGAGTTTTGCCCTTTCAAAAATCTGTCGATCTTGTGAACTCGTTAAGAAAACGAATGGTTTAGAAGCATTTGGGATGATATTGATCGATTCGGCGAAAGTAATTCCTTCTGGTTTGCCGTCAAGAAAAACATCTATAATAATAATGTCTACCGTTTTTTCATAAAAAAGTTTTAGGGCATCGGCAAAATTTGCGGCCACACCTGCAATGCTATAATTATTTTCCAGCAGCACTTTTACAAGCATATCGCTTTGTTCAGGTGTATCTTCTATAATCAAAACATTAATATTGTCCATTTTTATTTGTTTTTGGGTAATGTTATAATCATTTTCGTTCCTTTATTGGGTTCACTTTCAATTGTAAATGTTCCATTGTTTTTAGCAATCATCTGTTTACATAATTGTAATCCTAAACCCGTTCCAATAATTTCAGAATTTCCTTTTTTGGCCAGTAATTCGCCCTCTTGAAGTAATTCTGTAATGGTCTTTTCGCTCATTCCTATTCCGGTATCTTGAATTATAACCTGGCAATAATCAGAATCAAGATCGTTCGATAGAAATTTTATTTGCCCGTTTTCATTCGAAAATTTAATAGCATTATCTAAAAGATTACGAAATACAATTTTTAAAGAATCAAGATCAACAAATAGAAATATGTTCTTTGAAACTAAATTTTCAAAATCAATAGATTTATCAACTAATAATGGTTTGTAATTATATTCAATTTGTTGAATAACAGAATGTAAATGAACAGATTCTTTATGAAAATACAATTGTTTCGTTTGCAATAAGGCCCAGTGCAATAAATTGTCTAATAAACTATAAGCACCATTTGCAATACCGCTGTTTTGAATAATCAGGTGACTTAATTCATCGTAATTTTTAGTTTCAAGTGTAGCCGATAATTTAGCATTACTGGTTTTTAAAGCATTTACAGACGAACGTAAATCATGGCTTACAATAGAAAAAAGCTGGTCTTTAGTGGCATTTAATTCGTCAAGTTTATTTTTTTGGCGCAATATGGTTTTACCATTTCTTACTTTTTGGGCATACAAATAAACACCTCCGGTTAAAATTAAAAGCAATCCAACTGCAGAGAAGAATAAGCTATTTCGCTGCGTGTTTTTAAGTTTATTCTCAACCTGAAGAACTTTTATCTCTTTTTGTTTTTGAGCAACTGCAAACTTCTTTTCAAAATCGGCTACAGCCCAGATTTTATTTTGGTTGTTTAAAGAATCTTTCCATTGTTCAGATTCTTTTCTATAAGTCAAAGCAGCTTTAAAATTGTTTCTGTTTTCTTCAACGACTGACATGTTTTTTGCAGTCTGTCTTTTTACTTCAAAGTCTTTTACTTTAGCTGATAAAAGATACGCTTTTTCAAAATATGGAATTGCTAAATTATCTTTATATTGTTGATAATATAAATTTGCAATGTTATTGTAGCTTCCAATTAAGGAAATAGTATCTTTTTCTAATTTTAAAATTTCACTGCTTTTTAAAAAATAAGTTTCTGCTTGAGAAAATTTGTTTAAGTGCAGATAACAAACTCCTAAATTTTCGTGAAGACTTTTGATGTAGTATTTTTTCTGATCCTTATCTGAAAGCTGCTCAAGTTTATTGAAATAATAAATGCTTTTTTTGAAATCTTTTAATTCAAGTGATATTATTCCTAGATTGTTGTACACCAACGGATATAGAATAAATTCTTTTGAAAGCAAATTGAATTCTTTTTTTGCTTCTTCAAAAAGTTTTAATTCTCTGAAACTGCTTCCTCTTAAAAAATGGCAATAGTCTTTCAGTTCTTTCACTTTTCCTGAATTTAGCTGTTTCATAGAATACACTAAAGTCGAATCCCAGTTTTTTTGAAAGAAAAATTGCTGTGCTTTTTTGAAATTAATTTCATCTTTAAACTTCAACATTTTTTTATTAAGTTCTGAATTTAATAAATCATTGTTGTATTTCTCTTGTGAAGAAACGGAAAAGCTTAAAAATAAAAGTAATAGACTTAGAATTAGTTTTGTTCTAAACATAATATTTGTTTTATAAAAGTAAAGGAAGCATCGGCAAAAATCCCTAACAAGAAATTTTTATCGATGCTCTTTTTATACTATACAAATACAATTTATCATGGATATTTAACCGTTGTTTCTGTACCTCTTGAAGTTTCTGGATCAATGTCTCTCAAATAAGAAATAACTCTTGAAACATTTGCAATTGTGTCTGAACTGTAATCTACTTCAACATACCAAACGTCGTATGTTTCTGGTGTGCTCTCATCCCAGTCATAGTCAAAATAAATTTCTACAGTATCAACGTGTTCTGTAATTGTGCCAACAAGAGGGCTTTGAGAATCTTTTGAGTTAATATATAAAGTAGCGCAAATCTTTAATGTGTCAACTCCATTGTTCTGATAAATAAATGCTGAAGCTAAAGGAGCTATTGGAAAAGTAAGGTTTGTTTTATCGATAAACGAAAAATCTTCACTATTGATTTTGGTAATTTGGATGATATTAAAATCCATAATAAGGTTTTTAGGGTTAATAATTTATTTTTGGTGGTTAAAGGTATTTTTTTTCTTTAATAAAATGTAAGTTTTCACGTGTTTTTTTTAATTTTTTACATTTTCTTCACGAAAGAATAAATAATTGTAAGATTGTCCTAAATATTAAAAAAAATAAAACATAGTTCGAAGATTTGGAAGTTAACATTTAAAAATGTAAATCTACCTGAGAATTTATCTTATCCAAGTAATAGTCAATTTTTCGGATTGCTCGGTTGAAAAAGAGGTTTTGTTCTTTAATTCCAGATTGTTTTAAGGGTATTGAGTTCTGAATCTGTTGTTTAAAAAACTGATGGACATTTTTGCAGCCATCCTCATTATCGGTAATAAAATAACCTAAAAGTGTGTAAGGAACAAACATAGTTAATTTTTCATCCGTTTCAATAAGCATGTTATTGTTGAGTAAAATCAGTTCGTTGTAATAAACAGAAAAGTTATTCTCTGGATTATTACATTTTTCCTGTATCAAATTAATGATTCGTTTTAAATCTTTGCAAAGTGCGTTGGCACTTTTTAAATTCAAAAGACCAGCTTCATAAAAATATAGTATTTGCTGCAGACTGCTGTTTATGGTTGTATCGTTCCAAATTTCATTTACTATAGTATTTTCGTAAATCTTTTTTAGTTTTTGCATGGAATCAGAAAAAGATTCTTCGATTATAAATTTTTCAAAAGAAATTTTTTTTTGATTGTTGTTCAAAAGATTAATCCATACAAAGGCTTTGAATTTTGATAGAATTGTTCCATCCATAAAATAAAACAAAGGAATGTCCTTAGCCGAATAAAACAATGTAGTACTTGGATTTTTTGTTAACGCTTCGATTTGGATTGCAGACGATCTGAAATATTCAAGCATATCCTTCATGGATGTAATTTCAATGGTTTTTTCAATAATAACCTTCTCTTTTTTAGAAAATATATTGTCCAGCGAAATATTAAAGTGACTAGCGAGCTTGATGGTTTCATCAATTGAAAATTTGCTCTTTTGAGATATTCGTCTGTGTGACGCATCATAGCTTATTTCCAAAATAGTGGCTATTTCATCGATTAATGAATTTGACTTAGAAATTTTGCTTCTAATAGCTTTTAAAAAAGTTTCTTGATGATTCATGATTTTGCGATAATCACAAATATATAAAAATGTTTTATTGGTTTGCGCAAATTTGAATGCGATAAACACAATACGTTTGCTTCGTAATATAAAATGTATGTTATTATGAAAGCTAAATATTTTAATAAATCAGAAGAAGAAAAAATATTTTTCTCTGCTTTAAAAGAAAAAGTCTATGAAAAATTTAAAGATAAAAATACTTCTTACGGAGATGCCAGATTTTGGTTTAAAGGAGTGTTTTGGACAATTGTGTGTTATACATGCTATGGTTTTCTTTTTTCAGATTCCATAAGTAAAATGACCTTTTGGTTGCTGTATGTTGTTTTTCAGTTATCTGGATTGTTAATTGGTTTTAGTTTCGGACACGATGCGTCTCATAATACAGCATTCAAGAATAAGAAAGCAAACTCGGTACTTCATTTTTATAGTTTTCTTACTGTTGGAATAGATCCAATGCTTTGGGGATTAAGACATATTCGTTCTCATCATTTATATGCAAATGTAGAAGGAAGTGACATCGACATCGATAAAAATCCTTTTTTAAGATTGAGTCCTACGCATCCGTGGAAACCAAAACATAAATATCAGGTTTATTATGCGCCTTTTGTTTATATGTTTACGCTGTTACATTCTGTTTTTATGAGTGACTGGGTCTATTTATTTTCAAATGAATATGATTGGATGAAAAGGGGAGTTCCTAAGTTTGAATTGTATTTGAGATTTATATTGTATAAAGTATTCTACTTTTCATTGGTTTTAATTTTTCCAATACTGTATACTCATTTTTCATGGAATTTTGTTACGCTGACGTATCTTTCTGCAAGTGCTTTTACTTCTATGATATTTATTATAATGCTCGTTGGTACCCATTTTTTTGATGAAGCCGATTATCCTCAGCCTGAAGGAGAATTTCTGGAGCACACTTGGGCAGTTCATCAGCTTTATACCAGCTGTGATTGGGACGCAGATAAAGGGTGGGCAAGATTTTTAAGTGGAGGATCAAATTGCCATGCAGCACATCATTTATTTCCAAATATCTGCCACACCAATTACAGTGAAATAAATGCCATAATTGAAGAAACGACAAGAGAATATAAACAGCCCTATCATCATAAAACATTATTTGAAATGATGTATTCTCATTTCAAACATTTGTATAAAATGGGAAAACCTGATTAGAAATTCCAAAACTTAAAAACCCCAATTCAAATACATGAATTGGGGTTTTCTATGAATAAACCTTTAGTAAACTAAGATCTGATTACTCTTTTTTCTCCTCACGTGGAGGTCTTGGAACAAGTGCTTTTTTAGACACTTTTTCTTTTTTAGTTTTAGGGTCAATTCCTAAGTATTTTACTTGGAAAACATCTCCCATTTTAACTACATCAGCAACGTTTTCAGTACGCTCCCAAGCTAATTCAGATACGTGAAGCAATACTTCATTTCCTGGTGCAGCAGTGTATTCTACAACAGCTCCAAAATCAAGCATTTTGATTACTTTCACCTCGTAAGCTTCGCCAACTTGTGGTTTGAAAGTTAAAGCGTCAATTTTAGCCAATACCGTTTTGATTCCTTCTGGATCAGTTCCTAAAATTTCAACAACTCCTTGCTCGTCAACTTCGTTGATTACGATAGTAGTTCCTGTCGCTTTTTGTAATTCTTGAATTACTTTTCCTCCAGGTCCAATTAATGCTCCAATAAAGTTTCCAGGAATAGTTCTAGTGATAATTTTAGGTGCGTGAGCTTTAACATCTGCTCTTGGAGCAGCAATTGTTTCAGTTAATTTTCCTAAAATGTGTAAACGTCCGTCACGAGCTTGCGCTAAAGCTTGTTCCATAATGTCATAACGTAATCCTTCGATTTTGATATCCATTTGACAAGCTGTGATACCGTCGGCAGTTCCAGTAACTTTAAAGTCCATATCTCCTAAGTGATCTTCATCTCCTAAAATATCAGACAATACAGCAAATTTCTCACCGTCAGTAATTAATCCCATAGCAATACCAGAAACTGGTTTTGTCATTTGAACTCCAGCATCCATAAGAGCCATTGTTCCAGCACAAACAGTTGCCATAGAAGAAGAACCGTTAGATTCTAAAACCTCAGAAACAACACGAATTGTATAAGGACAATCTGCAGGAATCATATTTTTTAAAGCTCTTTGAGCTAAGTTACCGTGACCAACTTCTCTTCTTGAAGTTCCTCTTAATGGTTTTGCTTCACCAGTAGAGAAAGGAGGGAAGTTATAGTGTAAGTAGAATTTTTCTTCGCCTTGTTCTGATGGAGAATCGATTTGGTTAGCTTCTTTAGAAGTTCCTAAAGTTACTGTAGCCAAGGCTTGAGTTTCTCCACGTGTAAATAAAGAAGATCCGTGAACAGATGGTAAATAATCAGTTTCACACCAAATTGGTCTAATTTCCGTAGTTTTTCTACCATCAAGACGAATTCCTTTTTCTAGAATTACGTTACGAACTGCTTCTTTGTTTGTTTTGTAGAAGTATTTTCCAACCAAACCTGCAAGTTCTGCATTTTCAGCATATTCTTCTTCTGTAAATAAAGCTTTTGCTTCTTCTTTTACAGCCGCAAATTTTTCTCCTCTTTCTGCTTTTCCAGAAGCTTCTTGAGCAATTGCGTAACATTTATCGTAAGCAGCAGCTTTTACTTTAGCGTAAACAGCTTCGTCTTCAACTTCACCTTCGTAAGTTCTGTATTCTTGAGAGCTTAATTTTGCTCTTAATTTTTGTTGAGCAACAATTTGAACTTTAATAGCTTCGTGAGCAAATTTAATTGCTTCAACCATTTCAGCTTCTGAGATCTCTTTCATCTCGCCTTCAACCATAGCTACAGAATCCATAGAAGCTCCAATCATCATATCGATGTCAGATTTTTCTAATTCAGTTCTGCTTGGGTTGATTACTAATTTTCCGTCGATACGAGCAACGCGTACTTCAGAAATTAAGTTGTAAAATGGAATATCTGAAACAGCTAATGCAGCAGATGCAGCCAAACCAGCTAATGCATCTGGCATAACTTCATCGTCATGAGACATTAATTGAATCATAACCTGAGTTTCTGCGTGGTAATCGTCTGGGAAAAGTGGGCGTAACACACGGTCAACTAATCTCATTGTTAATACTTCGCTGTCGCTTGGTCTTGCTTCTCTTTTGAAAAATCCTCCAGGGAAACGTCCCGCTGCAGCGAATTTTTCACGGTAATCTACCGTTAATGGTAAAAAGTCAACACCTGGGTTAGAGGTTCTTGCAGAAACTGCTGTTGCTAAAAGCATACAGTTTCCTAAACGTACAACAACTGAACCATCGGCTTGTTTTGCTAATTTACCAGTTTCGATTGAGATGCTTCTTCCATCTCCCAAATCGATAATTTCTTGTGAAACTTGTGGAATCATAATTTTTCCTTTTTGATTATACAATGGGTTTTAGTTGTGTTGTAGTTGTTGTTGTGTGTAGTTGTTGTTATCTAAAACCCAATGAAAAACCAAACTTTTTTTCTTGTAATATGCTTATTATAAATAGCTGTAATGTAAAAACAAAAAGAGGCACTCTCGCACCTCTTTTCTATATTGATTATTTTCTGATATTCAATACTTTGATAATCTCACGATATCTGTTGATATCTTTCTTTTT
Source organism: Flavobacterium endoglycinae (assembly GCF_017352115.1). Classification (NCBI taxonomy): domain Bacteria; kingdom Pseudomonadati; phylum Bacteroidota; class Flavobacteriia; order Flavobacteriales; family Flavobacteriaceae; genus Flavobacterium; species Flavobacterium endoglycinae. The sequence goes on along the minus strand of NZ_CP071448.1, from coordinate 2,003,588 downwards.
CAAGTAGTCCAACAAAGATCTTCTTTTACCTACTAATAGTACAAGAGAACGCTCAGTGTTGTAATCGTGACGATTTTTTTTCAAATGTTCAGTTAAGTGAGAAATTCTGTAAGTGAACAATGCAATTTGACCTTCTGCGCTTCCAGTGTTTGTTGCACCACCGTGTTGTGCGAAGATTTCTTCTTTCTTTTCTTTAGTTAAATACATTCCAATATTATTTAATGATTTTTATGTATGTCAATACAACTTTTGTAAGACGGGTGCAAAATTAGATTAAAAAAACAGAAAAATCAAAAAAAAATAAAAGAATCTAAAAATAAGGCATTAAGAAATTCTTTTTTAATGATTTGGCGGTATTTTTGAAGACAAATCATGTGTTATTTATTGGTTTTTACAACCTTTTTGCCAGTTTGTTTTTCTGCCAAAGAAGAATACGAAAACTTCATATTATTTTCATCAACACTTGTTCCTGAAATTAGAATTCCCTTGTTATAATTATCAGTGAAAGAAATTTTGCGAACGATGTCATTTCCTTTCCATACACCTTGTTTTAATCCGTCTTTAAGGGAGCCTTTTTGTGTTACAGAAGTATCTGTTTCTTCATATTCGCCTTCTCCGTTCGTTACGGTTTGTTCGTTGTCTTTGTTCCAAAAATTCAAAATCAGAGTCTGCGATTTTTTTGTTTTAGGATCCCAGCTATTCTGTTTTTCAGATTTTTTATTTTGGTTTTCGTACCAATTAACCTCTTTTCCAGATTTATGATCTTCAGAATAATTTACAACAGATTCTTTAGATCCGCTTTTGTAATAATAAATAAACTCGCCATCTTTCTTTAGAATATCTCTGTCCAAAGTAGAACCAGTCATTCTCTTTCTTCCGTTTTTGTAAAAATCAGTTACAACATAACGTACGTTTTTCTGAGAATAATTGGTAATTACCCTTGTATAGGCATAGTTATCAGGTGTGGTTTCGCGATTTAACGAGTCCAGAAAGATCTTTTTCGAGACCATATTAATCTGTGCCGACAGATGAACCGAAATGATAAGGTGAAATAGTATGAAAAAGCTTTTTTTCATTCAGCGCTATTTTTTATACTAAAAATAGGACTTCTAGAATAATTTGGCAACTTCTTGGTTTACAAATTCAAGGAATCTTTCGTCAGCTTCAGTAAAAGGGTCAATAACATGGCTGTCAATATCGATTTGACCAATATTTACTCCGTTTACGAATAAAGGCACTACAATTTCAGATTTTACAGTCAGACTGCAGGCAATATAATTATCTTGTGCTTTAACATCCGGCACCACAAAGTTTGCATTGCTTTCAGCAACTTGTCCGCAGATTCCTTTACCGAAAGGTATCACAGTATGATCTGTTTCAGCACCTACATAAGGTCCTAAATGAAGTGTTTTGGCTTCGTGATTAGCAAAATAGAAACCTACCCAGTTGTAATATTCTACATTTTCATTTAATAACTGGCAGACTGCTAATAATTTTTCGTCTCTAACAAGTTTAGTGTCAGAAACTATTGCGCTTATTTTTGGTTGTAATTCTTGAAATGTCATGATTTAAAAATTTTATACAAAAGTATTTAAAGCTAAACTCAAAAAATACATAAATTTGAAAAAAAAATCTATTGAAAAAATATTTGGTACAATTCAGGCCGTTTCTAGTTTTTATAGGCACTTTCTTTGCGGCTTATATTGTGCTTACGGTATTGTATAAGCTTTATCTAAATAGTTTTAGCACGACTGAAGTGGACGGAATTACTCAGTTTGTCGGCAAGAATGTCGAACATTTGCTGGAAGCATTTGGTTACGATGTCGATGTTCAAAGAAATATAGGCGCTTCTGGTCTTCAGGTTTTTTTTCAGAATGAATATTTGGTGAGAATTATTGAAGGCTGTAATGCAATAAGTGTTATTATCTTATTTATTTCGTTTGTACTTGCTTTTTCGGGTAAATTAAAAGCTACCTTATTATATATCCTTTTCGGAATCGTATTGATTTATATTTTAAACGTTGTACGAATTGCATTATTGACAGTTTTGTTATTTCATTTTCCCGAAAAAGGACATTTTCTACACGGAGTTGTTTTTCCTTTAATTATCTATGGCGCTGTTTTTATCCTTTGGGTTATTTGGGTAAATAAATTTTCTAAATATGCTAAATAGTCTTTTACAGCATAAAGGTAAAATTCTAATTTCTATTGGAGTTATTTTCTGTTTTGCCTTAATCAGGACATTCGAAAATTCATTGTTTTACGATCCTTTTTTAGAATATTTCGAATCAGAATTTACGAATGTGCCGTTGCCTGAAGTTGACTCTTTTAAGCTTTTTTATAATTTGATATTTCGCTTTGGTTTAAATACAATTTTATCTCTGATTTTAATTTATACACTTTTTCAGGATAAAGGAATTTTAAATTTTACGGCTATTTTATATTCTGTTTTTTCGATTTTGCTTTTTGCGGCGTTTTTTATAATTATAGAATACTTCCCAAATAGCAATTGGCTTTTGTTTTATGTGCGAAGATTTATCATTCAGCCCATATTTGTGCTTTTGTTTATTCCGGCATTTTATTACCAGCTTCAAAATTCAAAAAAATAACATTTCATTAGAGTTTATCGCAGAATCTTTAGATATATTTGCAGTATGAAAAAATGCACTGTTTTACTATTGGCTTTTCTCTTGTTGGTTTCCAACATAGGGTTTGCTTTTGATGTGCATTATTGTGGAGGAAAAATTGCTTCTGTATCTTTAAATACCAGCGTTTCTGCTAAACCAGAGAAAAAATGTTGCGGTGAAAAAGAAAAAGTATCCTCCTGCTGTAAAGATAAAGTGGTTCATTTTGAGAAAAAATCAGATGATGCGACTTTAAAAATCTTCTTCTTTCAGTTAGCATTTCCTGCTGTAATTGAAGAATACAAACCAATTGCTTTTTTATCGGTTCCGAATTTTAAAAGCAGTCAGATTATTTCGTATTATTCTGATGCGAATGCGCCCCCCTTATTCAAATTATATCACCAGTATATTTTTTATTCCTGATTTTAATGTTTTAGAATCAAGTCATTTCGTGTGGCTTGAAATGTAATGTTTGTGTGTTTCTTATTTTGAGAAACAGCATTCAAAAATCTAAACAACATTAAAGTCTTTTTTTATGCAAAAAAATATCATGCTTTTTGTGGTGTTTTTGCTTTCTGTTCCTATGTTTTCACAAGAAAATCTGGAAGAAGTAAAAATCACAAAAAAGCAAAAAGGAATTAAAAAATCCTATACACTTACAGCCAATACTTCATTAATTACGAGTAAAGAGCTTTTAAAAGCAGCTTGTTGTAATCTGGCAGAAAGTTTTGAAACGAATCCGTCTATTGATGTCAATTTTTCGGATGCATTAACAGGAACAAAACAAATCAAAATGTTAGGGCTTACAAGCCCGTATTTAATGATTACAGAAGAAAATATTCCTTCTGTGCGAGGTGCTTCACAGGCTTACGGATTGTCTTTTACACCGGGAACATGGATTGAAAGTGTTCAGATTACCAAAGGTGCAGGAAGCGTTATCAATGGTTATGAAAGTATTTCTGGACAAATTAATACAGAACTTCTAAAACCATTAAACGACATTCCGTTTTTTCTAAATGCGTATGGTGCTACCGATTCAAGATTTGAATTGAATACACATTTCAATAAAAAATTATCAGATAAATGGGCCACAAGTTTATTCGTTCATGGAAATGCACGTGTCGCCAAAAATGATATGAACAACGACGGTTTCTTGGATAATCCGCTAGGAAAACAAATCAATGTTTTAAATCGGTACCAATATTATGATGCCGAAAGCGGACTGGTGAGTTTTATCAATTTCCGATATATGAATGATAAAAAACAAACTGGAGAACTTGATTTTGATAAAGATCGTGATCGTGGTACAACCAATCACTGGGGATCAGAAATCAATACAGAACGTTTTGATGTTTCTACAAAAATTGGTTATGTTTTTCCTGATATGCCGTATCAGAGTATTGGTTTTCAAAACTCATTTAACAGCCACAAACAAGATTCTTATTTTGGTTTAAATCTCTATGATATCAGGCAAAACAGTTTCTATTCGAATTTGATTTTCAATTCGATTATTAATAATACGATGCATAAATTCACAACGGGTTTGAATTTTACATACGATCAATATCAAGAGTTTGTGAATATTGTGGATTACAGCCGAATTGATAATTCTGTTGGAGCTTTCTTTGAATATACCTATGATAATACCGATAATTTCAGTGTAATTTTAGGTGGACGAGTAGACAACAGCAACCGATTAGGATTTTTTGTAACGCCGCGTTTACATGTTCGTTACAATCCTTGGAAAAATGGAGTACTTCGTTTTTCTGCTGGAAGAGGCAAACGTTCGGCTAATATTTTTGCCGAAAATCAGCAGTTATTTGCCAGTTCAAGAACTTTTTCAATTTTAGATAATAATGGAAAAGTATATGGGCTAAATCCAGAAATTGCATGGAATTACGGAATCAGTTTTTCTCAGAAATTCAAACTATTTAATAAAAATGCCGAAGCTGGTTTTGATTTATACCGAACCGATTTTCAAAATCAGGCGATAGTAGATATTATGCAAAGTCCGCAGGATGTTTTGTTTTACAATCTGAAAGGAAGCTCTTTTGCCAACAGTCTGCAGGTTGAATTTAATTATGAGTTGATTCAAAATTTGAATTTGAGAACAGCTTATAAATATTATGATATCCAGACGGATTATTTGAGAGGAACTTTCCAGCGTCCGCTTCAAGCAAAACATCGTTTTTTGGGGAATTTAGAATACGAAACGACTGCAAGTGATGAAGGAAAACAATGGAAATTCGACTATACATTTAACTGGTCTGGGAAACAACAGCTTCCTTACACGGCTTCTAATCCTGCTGAGGATCAGTTTCCTGATTTTTCACCTTCGTATGCTGTAATGAATGCTCAGGTTACACGAATTTTTTCTCCTGTTTTTGAAGTATATATAGGAGGAGAGAACATCGGTAATTATAAACAGCAAAAAGCAATTTTAGGCGCTAATGATCCATTCGGTCCAAACTTTGATGCTTCTGTAGCATACGCTCCAATTTTCGGACAGATGTATTATGCAGGATTACGATTCAAAATCAAATAAAGAATATTAATTTTACACACTAAATAGATACAAAATGAAGAATTTAATTTTAATAGCGATAATTAGTTTTTTAGGATTTACGGCTGAGGCTCAAACTAAAAAAAATAAGAATTTAAAATACACGACAGAAGTAAACGGAAATTGCGAACAGTGCAAAAAACGAATTGAAAAAGCCGCATTTGGTGTTCCAGGTGTAAAAACTGCTTCTTGGGATGTAAGCACCCACCAGCTGAGTGTTATTTTGAATGAAGAAAAATCTTCTACAAAAGATTTAAATATGGCAGTTGCAAAGGCCGGACACGATACAAAGGAAGTAAAAGCGACAGATACAGATTATAATAATTTACATTCTTGCTGCAAATACGAAAGAGAACAATAATTTTTTAGAAGCCCAAGTTGATACTTGGGCTTTTTTAATAGTTAATTTATCTTTAAAATACTGCTTTTAATTGTTGTTAAAATAAATAATCGTTAATTTCACAAGCTGATACGTATAACCAAACTCATTTTATGAATAACTTTCAATGGACCCAGTTACTAAACCCTGAATTTTATATAACTTTAAGTATCGGAGGTGTTCAGATTGGGTTATTTATTGTTCTGTTTATTGTATTCGCAGAAACAGGACTTTTTGCAGGCTTTTTCCTTCCAGGGGACAGTTTACTTTTTTTAGCAGGTATTTATAGCCGAGATTTAATTCAAAATGTTGTTTATATCCCAGGTGATTTCATAAATGTATTTTTGCTTTCTACTGCAGTAGCTTTAATGGGAGTATTAGGTAACATGACAGGTTACTGGTTTGGAGCAAAAAGCGGTTATTACTTATTTAAGAAAGAAGATACTTTCTGGTTTAAGAAAAAATACCTTTTACAATCTAAAGATTTCTTCGAAAAATACGGCGGAAAAGCTATTATTTATGCTCGCTTTCTGCCAATCTTCAGAACATTTGCACCTATAATTGCAGGAATTGTTTCGATGGATAAAAAGAAGTTTATGTTCTATAATATTTTGAGTTCTTTTTTGTGGTCGTTTATTTTGATCTTTTCGGGACATTATTTATATGGTGTCTTTTTAGAACAAGGAATCGATTTAAAAGAGCATATTGAAGTTATTATTATAGTTATTATCATCATCTCTACATTCCCGGTTTTACTTAAGCTTTTAAAGAAAAAACCAACAGAGCAAATATAAAATATCATAAAAATAAAAATCCCCGAAGTATTACTTCGGGGATTTTTTTATGTCAATCTGTTGGTGAAACAGATAAAATTATTTGTCTAAAAAGAGATTTTTAAATCTCCTATATAGTAAGTCAATTGGAATTTGGAATTTAAATATTGGTATTCAAGATTACCATTCATTTACCTTATTAGCATCCATTTTTAAGAAGATAAACAGCAAAATGGTGAATCCCCAGAGTCCAGAACCTCCATAAGAAAAGAAGGGCAGAGGAACCCCAATTGTTGGGAAAATACCAATAACCATGGCAATGTTAACGAAGAAATGTATAAACAGAATTCCGGCAACACAATATCCGTAAACCCGACTGAATTTTGTTTTCTGTCTTTCAGCTAAATAAATTACTCTTAAAAACAGACAAGTGAAAAGCAAGATAACGACTAAAGAGCCAACAAAACCCCATTCTTCTCCAACGGTTGTAAAGATGTAATCTGTATGTTGTTCTGGCACGAAACCTCCTTTTGTCTGCGTACCTTCTAGGAAGCCTTTTCCAAGCCATCCTCCAGATCCAATCGCAATTTCAGATTGATTGGTATTGTATCCAATACCTTTCATATCGACGGTTTTACCCAATAAAATATTGAAACGATCTCTGTGGTGCTGTTTAAAAACGTTGTCAAATACATAATCAACAGAAAGAACAAAACCAGAGATTACCGCTAGCATAATAGCACTTAAAATGATATTTCTGTCTACAGCTCTTCCTTTAAAATGAATAATCAATAGTACTCCAAGTGAAATTAAAATAACCACATATGGTTCTAATACGAGTGTAAGGACGAATAATAAAATGGTAATAAATCCTGTCCATACATACCACGAAGGAAGTCCTTCTCTAAATAAAACCAAAATGAAAACGCTGTAAATTAAAGCACTTCCTGGGTCAGGCTGTGGTAAAATTAGCATTACTGGAAGAAAGACGATTGCTAAAGCCTGCAGCTGCCTGTTGGTTTCTTTTAAATTTATTTGAGTGTCACTTAAATATTTGGCCAATGCCAATGAAGTTGCGGCTTTTGCAAACTCTGAAGGCTGAAGGGTAAAACTTCCAATAGCGTACCAGCATCGCTGACCTGCAATTGTTTTTCCAAAAAGAAATAATCCGGCTAAGGACAAAAGAGAAACACCGAAAATTATACTGGCGTATTTTTCATAAAATTTTCCGTCAACAAAAAGCACAACAAAAATTAAAGGAATGGTACATCCAATGAAAATCAGCTGTTTTTGATAAGTGCCGTCAGTTGATAATAGAGAAGATGAATAGATATTCAGCCAGCCTAAAGTTACCAACGCAATGTAGATAAAGACACTTATCCAATCAATATTATTTTTTACACTTTGATTTTTCATTTGAAATAATCTTTCTTAGTTCTGTTTAGTAGTGTCTATTGTTGTTTTCTTAGCTTCAGTTTTAGGAGCTTCGGTTTTTGGTTTTACGATTTTTGCTTGTAAAATAGAATCTTTTGGTACCGATTCAATTTTGCTAGCTTCGTTCATTCCGCCCAGTTTAGCATATTCAGCAGCCAAACTTTTGTTTAAAACTCTTGTTTCAAGATCTGTTCTCGTAATTTTATGTCTCAGATATTTCTCTATCATTAAACTCGCAATAGGTCCGGCTACGTTGGCACCAAAACCTCCGTTTTCAATCATGATTGCAATAGCAATTTTTGGATTATCTTTTGGAGCAAATGCTACGAAAATAGAGTGGTCTTTAAGCTGTGTTCTTTTACCATTAATTTTAGCAAAGTTCTCAGCAGTACCAGTTTTTCCGCAAATATCAATTCCGTTTACTTTAAGTGCATAAGCTGTTCCTTTGTTATATACATCAAACAAACCGCTGATAACTGGAGGGAAATATTTCTGGTCAATCGTAGTCGTATGTTTTGTGGTAAACTTAGCATCAATTTTCTTACCCTCAATTTTCTTAATGATGTGAGGCGTGTAATAATATCCTTGATTTGCAACAGTTGCCATCATGTTTGCAAGCTGAATCGGCGTCATTAAGACCTCTCCCTGTCCAATCGCGTTAGATACAATCGTTGAACTTCTCCATCCGCCATTAGGATAAATTCTTTTATATGTTTTTGATGTTGGAATATTTCCTCTTTTACCTGTTGGTAAATCATATCCCATAAATTGTCCTAAACCAAAACTTTTTACGTGATCACTCCAAACGTCAACCGCTTTTCCAGGATCTGCATATTTGTTTATGGTCAACATGTAAGCTTGGCCAAAGTAGGTGTTGCAAGAATTGTAAATTCCATTATGAAGCTGATGAGGTCCAAAACCGTGGCATTTCATAAAACGTCCGCCTCCATAACTAAATCCGTGATGACACATAAAAGTCGTTTGTTCGTTTACAACGCCTTCCTGTAAAGCCACTAGTCCAGTTAAAATTTTAAATGGAGAACCCGGAGGATATTCTGCTAAAAGTCCTCTGTCATATAATGGTTTGGCGATAGAATCATGATATAAAAGCGTGTAGTTTTTAGATCTTTGTCTTCCAACTAAAATTCCCGGATCATAAGAAGGAGCTGTAACTAAAGCAAGAATTTCCCCTGATTTAGGCTCGATTGCTACAATTCCACCTCTTTTATTAATCATTAATTCTTCTCCGTATTTTTGAAGTTCTGCATCAATAGTTAAATTGATATCTTCTCCAGCAACGGCAATCGTATCGTATCGTCCTTCTTTATAAGGGCCAATTTCACGGTTGTATTTGTCTTTCTGAATGTATTTTACACCTTTTATACCGCGTAAAATTTCTTCATAACTTTCTTCTACACCTTGTTTTCCAATTAAATCCCCGCTGTTATAGTACGGATTCTGTGCAATTTGTTTTTCGTTTACCTGCGTAATGAAACCAAAAATATTCGCGCCATAATCTACTTCGTAATCACGAAGAGAACGTTTCTGGAAGTAGAAACCTTCGTATTTTCTGATTTTCTCTTGAAAAGCAGCAAATTCGTTTTTATTTAACTGAGATAAAAATACAGATGGAAGTCTCGGACTATAAACTTTTGCTTTTGCAATTCGTTTATCGTATTCTTCTCTTGTAATATTTAAAAGTGCGCAAAATTCGGCCACATTAAGATCTTCTTTGATATCTCTTGGGATTACCATGATGTCATAAGAAGCTTGATTGGCAACCATAAGTTTGCCATTTCGATCATAAATATAACCTCGTTCCGGGTAGTCGTAGACCTTTTTTATCGCATTATTTTCTGATTTCAATTTAAATGAATCGTCGACAATCTGCAGATAGAATATCCGAATCACTAGCAAAGACGCTGCAATAATAATTAAAGAGGGCAGCAAGACTTTTCTCATCGTTTATTGGGCTTAATAAGATAAATTATTATAATTGAAGTGATAATAGTAAAAATGGTGCTAAAGAGTGTTCGGAGCAATACATCGATAATGAACTTAAACTGAAATGCTTCTAATGTAAACAGTACAATATGATGTAATAAAACCGAGACCAGAATAAATGAAAACCGTTCTGGTGTTAATGATTCGTTTAGTTTAATGGTTTGGTATTCATAACTTAATCCGAAAGAGAACTTGAAAATATAAGGTCTGTAATACGATAATATTAAGCAAGCTGTTGCGTGAGTTCCTCCCGAATTACAAAACATATCCATTACCAGCCCTAATAAGAAACTCGAAATAATCAAACCAGCTCTATTACTGTTTACTGGATATAATATGATGTATAAAATATAAGGGAATGAGCTTATGTATCCTAGAAAATTCATGTTATTGAAAATAACAATTTGAACTGCCAGCAGTATAATGAAACGAAAAATATTTACTAACAAAGCGCTATTCATTTTTTTCTTTGCTTTTGTTTTCTAGATTAATAAGTTCTTCTCTGTCTTTACTTTTAATTATGTAAACGTGTCCTAGATTCGTCATGTCATTAAATAATTTAACATTTATGACGTAGTAACTGGTGTTCTTTTTAATAAAGATTTTATCTACTGTACCAATGTTGATTCCCTCAGGGAAAATTACAGATTGTCCTCCCGTAACAATAGTATCACCTTTTCTGATAGATGCTAATCTAGGGACATCTTCAAGCTGTACAAATCCTGTGCTTTTTCCGTCCCAGGTAAGAGAACCAAAATGATTTGATTTTTTGATTTTAGCATTAATCTGAGACTTCATATTCAAAATACTTACTACAGTTGAGTAATTTGGAGAAGTATTGTCTATAACACCCACGATTCCTAAACTGTTAATTACTCCCATATCTTGTTTAACTCCTTCATTTCTTCCGGAATTTAATGTGATATAGTTTTCGTGTGTATTGTATGAGTTATGAATTACCTTGGAAACGATGATATCTGCTGGTTTTACCCCTTTAATACTATCAGGTAGCGGTGCTTTGGTAGTGTCTTCTTTATTAAATAAAAGACTTTTTAACCTTGCATTCTCTAATACAAGTTCATCATTTTCGGCTCTTAAATTCAAATATTCGTTTACACGATTAATTCTTTCATAAACACCTCCGCTTAGAAAATTAGCCGAACTGATTACTCTGCTTCTGTGGTAAGAATGCGATTGAATTGTGAGCGTCAACGAAATACCTAAAAGCAGCAAAAACAGCAATCGATTACTGTTTCTTATAATGAAATTAAAAATTTGCTGCATTTCTTGTCTGGTTATTTTGTTTCAGGATATGCTTTAAGGTTTCAGATTTTACAAGGGTCAAATATTAAAAATCCGACCCTTATAAAAGTAAATTGATTGTTATTTTAGATCTTATTTAATTAAGATGCTTTTAAATTTTGCAATGTTTTTAAGAGCCATTCCTGTTCCGCGTACAACTGCTCTTAATGGATCTTCGGCAATGTAAACCGGTAAATCTGTTTTTTGAGAAATACGTTTGTCAAGACCTCTTAACATTGATCCTCCACCAGCTAAATAAATACCAGTGTTGTAGATATCGGCAGCTAACTCAGGTGGAGTTTGAGATAATGTTTCCATTACCGCATCTTCAATACGCTGAATCGATTTGTCTAATGCTTTTGCAATTTCACGGTAAGAAACATCAACTTGTTTTGGTTTACCAGTAAGCAAATCTCTACCTTGAACAGACATATCTTCTGGTGGTCCATCTAAATCTTCGATAGCCGCTCCAATTTGAATTTTAATTTTTTCTGCGGTACTTTCTCCTACGAAAAGGTTATGCTGTGTACGCATGTAATATACGATATCATTTGTGAAAACGTCACCTGCAATTTTTACAGATTTATCACATACAATTCCGCCTAATGCGATAACTGCAATTTCAGTTGTACCACCTCCAATATCCACAATCATGTTACCTTTAGGCTGCATAATGTCGATACCAATACCAATTGCCGCTGCCATTGGCTCATGGATCAAATAAACCTCTTTACCATTTACTCTCTCACAAGATTCCTTCACCGCTCTCATCTCCACTTCAGTAATACCAGAAGGAATACACACAACCATACGTAAAGCTGGGGTAAACATTCTTTTTTTCAATGCAGGAATACTTTTAATGAACATATTGATCATTTTTTCCGAAGCATCGAAATCAGCGATTACACCATCTTTCAAAGGCCTTATAGTTTTGATGTTTTCATGTGTTTTACCTTGCATCATGTTGGCTTCTTTACCAACAGCAATGATTTTGCCAGATACTCTATCACGTGCAACGATAGACGGACTATCAATAACAACTTTATCATTATGAATGATTAAAGTGTTTGCGGTTCCAAGGTCTATCGCAATATCCTCGGTCATGAAATCAAAAAATCCCATAAGTTTTTTAGGGGTTTAAAATGTTATAAAATAATTTATCGAACAAAGTTAAACAAATTAATGTTTAAAATGACGTGTTCCTGTAAATACCATTGCAAGATTGTTTTCATTGCAATAATTTATGCTTAATTCGTCTTTTATCGAACCTCCTGGCTGAATTACAGCAGTTATTCCTGCTTTTTTGGCTAATTCTACACAATCCGGAAATGGAAAAAATGCATCACTTGCCATCGAAGCTCCGTTTAAATCAAATCCAAAAGCCTTTGCTTTGTCAACAGCTTGAATTAAAGCGTCAACTCTTGAAGTCTGACCTGTACCAGAAGAAATCAATGTTCCGTTTTTAGCAAATACAATAGTGTTTGATTTTGTATTCTTGCAGATTTTAGAAGCAAAGATCAAATCTTCGATCTCTTGAGCAGTAGGTTCTGTAACTGTAACGGTTTTTAAATGCTCTTTATTATCTGTAATATTATTTCTGTCCTGAATTAACAATCCGTTAAGACAAGTTCTTACTTGACGAGATGGTAATTCAACTTCATTTTGAACTAAAATAATTCTGTTTTTCTTTTCTTGTAAAACTGTGATTGCTTCATCATCATATGATGGTGCGATTACCACTTCGCAGAATAATTTATTGATTTCTTGTGCCGTTTCTAAATCAATTTTTGTGTTTGAAATCAAAACTCCACCAAAAGCAGAAGTTGGATCACAAGCTAAAGCGGCTAAATAGGCTTCGCTGATTGTTTTTCTTGAAGCCAAACCACAAGCATTGTTGTGTTTTAGAATAGCAAATGTTGGTCCGTCTGTTTTAAATTCAGCAATTAAATTTACAGCAGCATCAACATCTAATAAATTGTTGTATGATAATTCTTTTCCGTGCACTTTTTTGAACATAGCGTCAAAATCGCCAAAGAAAAATCCTTTTTGATGAGGGTTCTCACCGTATCTTAAAACTTGACCATTTGCAATGCTTTCTTTGTAAATAGTTTCGTCAGTATTGAAATAATTAAAAATAGCTCCATCATAGTGAGATGAAACATGGAAAGCTTTTGAAGCAAACAATCTTCTGTTTTCAAGAGTTGTACTTCCGTCTTGTTCTGTAATAATATCTAAAAGCAAGCTGTATTCGTTTACAGAAGCTACGATTACAGTGTCTTTAAAGTTTTTAGCACCAGCGCGGATTAATGAAATTCCTCCAATGTCAATTTTTTCAATAATATCTTGCTCACTTGCACCTGAAGCAACAGTTTTTTCAAAAGGATACAAATCAACAATTACTAAATCAATTTGAGGAATGTCAAATTCTTTCATTTGCTGTACATCGCTCTCGTTATCCTGACGGTTTAAGATTCCTCCAAAAATTTTCGGGTGAAGTGTTTTTACTCTTCCGCCAAGAATTTCAGGAAATGATGTAATATCTTCTACTGGAACTACCGGAATTCCAAGGTTTTTAATGAATTCTTCTGTTCCTCCAGTTGAGTAAAGTGTTACGTTTTGCTCGTGTAATTTTCTAACGATTGGCTCTAATCCATCTTTTGAAAAAACAGAAATTAACGCTGATTGTATTTTTTTTGTTGTGCTCATTGTGTAGTTATGATTTTCAGACTGCAAAAGTAGTTTTTTTATATATTATTTTAAAAAAATTAGTGTAACATTCTCGTAAAAAAATCTACTGATGAGTAAGTTAACTTTTATTAGGTTTTTGTTTTTAAATTATTGAATTTTACTTTATTGAAAAATACAATTATATGCTTCTTTATCTAAGATTATTAAAAGAAAGTTTAGGTTTTGCCATCAATGCGCTGCGCAATAATAAACTGCGTACTTTGTTGTCGCTTTTAGGTGTTACAATTGGTATTTTTTCAATTATAGCCGTTTTGGCAGCCGTTGATTCTTTAGATAAAAAAATCTCTAAAGATTTGAGCAGCTTAGATAAAAATACGATTTATTTAATGAAGTTTAACTTTGGACCTTCAGAAATTCCACAATGGAAAAGAGAACAGTTCCCAAATGTAAAGTATGATGAATATGTGGGATTAAAAAATTCCATGAATAATACAGAGCAAGTAGGATATCAGCTTTTTGTAAATCACGAAACTTTAAAATACGATTCTAAAACCGTTGCCGATGTAAATATTATTCCTTCGTCTTTCGAAATGGTCGATATTGATGGATTAAGTTTTGATAGAGGAAGATTTTACAATGAATCCGAATCAAATTCAGGAACTCCAGTGATTGTTTTAGGATACGATGTTGCCGATGGTCTTTTTGGAGGCAGTGATCCAATTGGAAAAAATATTCGCTTATATGGACAAAGATTTAGTGTTATTGGGGTAATGGCGAAACAAGGCGCTGGTTTTTTTGGAGATAGTAACGATACTTCGGTTTATCTGCCAGCTAATTTTTTACGCCGAATGTATGGTGATAGTGATTCAATGACGCCGGTTATTGTTTTAAAACCAGAAAAAGGTGTGGATATGGATGCTTATAAAGCTGAAATTGCGCAAAAATTAAGAGCTATCCGTGGTATAAAAGCAGGAGAAATGGATAATTTCTTTATTAATGTCCTTTCTGGTTTTACAGATTTTATAGACGGGATTATTGGTCAGATGAATGTTGTAGGATGGATTATTAGTGGTTTTTCTCTTTTGGTGGGAGGCTTTGGAATCGCTAACATCATGTTCGTTTCGGTAAAAGAAAGAACCAATTTAATTGGTATTCAAAAATCATTAGGTGCAAAAAACAAATTTATTCTGTTTCAGTTTTTGTTTGAAGCAATAATTTTGTCTGTAATTGGCGGTATTATTGGTTTGTTAATGGTTTGGGGAATTGCCCTTATTCTAACAAAAGTACTTGATTTTGATTTTGTTTTAAGTCTCGGAAATATACTTTTAGGAACAGGATTGGCGGCGCTTATCGGGTTAATTTCGGGAATTCTTCCAGCTGTTTCGGCAGCCAATTTAGATCCCGTTGAAGCGATTCGAACTGGAATGTGATTTTTTTTAGGTCCAAAGGTTCAGAGTAACAAAGGGGCAAAGGTTCTGAGTTTAAGATTTTAATTTAATCCAGAGAAATAAATTCCGCAGGAATTAAATATCGGTAGCAAACGTCACATATTTAAAGCATAAAAAATCCCAAGAAGCAATTTCTTAGGATTTCTTTATAATTTTATATCGTTGATTTTTATTTGTCTTTTAATAATTTTTCTAAATATTCAACTTTTTCTTTTTCTGCTAAAACCAAACGCTCGTAAAGTTCTACAACTTTATCTAACGGATTGAATGTACATTGAGTTGGATTGAACATTCCATTTATTCCAGTGCTGGTACTATTATCATAAAAATTATTAAAATAACTTATCATATTTTCTTCTGTAAAGTTTTTTATTGCTTCGGCACTTACTCCAAGTGCTTTTGCTACTTCTGCAAGTTTTGTGTCGTCTATTGTTTCGCTATTTTCTATTGCAGATACAGTTTGCTGACTGGTTCCTAAAGCCTGAGCTAAAGCTTCTTGCTTCATATCTCTAAGTTCACGAATACGACTTATTTTTCGTCCTATGTGATTTTGTTTTGTTGTTATGCTCATGGTTCAAAGATATTTATAATGCTTTAATAAAAATTGATTTTGGTAAAAAACAAATCCATTTTTGTGAGATACATTTTAATAGTTCACGTAGATAAAACTATTATTGCAGAACAAAAATACAATTTTTCGGACAAGTATTATGAGGATATAAAAAAACAAAAGGTTATTTGCTTTCCTGCAAGGTTTTCAAAACCTTGTAGGTATTATTTCTGAAGATTGTAATGATTAGAAGTGTTGCATTAAAATCTAAACGTACAAGGTTTTGAAAACCTTGCAGGATACTTAAAACTAATATGATTTAAATAAAAAAATCCCAGAAATCAATTTTCTGGGATTTTCAATTTTAAATAGTTTAAAACTATTTTCTAATATCATTATTTTGAATCAAATCGATATATAAGTTGATCTTATCTTTCAATTCTTTTCTAGGCGTGATAAAGTCTAAGAAACCGTGCTCTAAAAGAAACTCAGCAGTTTGGAACCCTTCTGGTAAATCTTTTCCTGTAGTGTCACGTACAACACGCGGACCAGCAAAACCAATTAATGCGCCTGGTTCAGAGATGTTGATATCTCCTAACATTGCGTAAGAAGCTGTTGTTCCTCCTGTCGTTGGGTCTGTACAAAGAGAGATGTATGGTAATTTAGCTTCAGCTAATTGAGCTAATTTTACAGAAGTTTTTGCTAATTGCATTAAAGAATAAGCAGCTTCCATCATACGAGCTCCGCCAGATTTAGAAATCATTACAAAAGGAAGTTTGTTTTTAATAGCATGATCAATACCTCTTGCGATTTTTTCTCCTACTACAGCTCCCATAGATCCGCCAATGAATGCAAAATCCATACAGCAGATTACAAGTTCTCTTCCTTTAGATTTCCCTACTCCTGTACGAACAGCGTCTTTAAGATGAGTTTTTTCCATTACATCTTTCAAACGATCTGCATATTTTTTTGTATCCACAAAATGCAGAGGATCTTTTGATGTCATGTTTTTATCTAACTCAACAAATTCGTTGTTGTCGAATAAAATTTCAAAATAGGTTGCGCTTCCAATTCGAACGTGAAAATCATCTTCTGGGCTTACGAATAAATTTCTCGCTAATTCGTCAGCATCAATAATTTTTCCAGTAGGAGATTTGTACCACAATCCTTTCGGAACGTCCATCTTGTCTTCTGTCGCGGTCGTAATCCCTTTTTCTTGTCTTTTAAACCAAGCCATTTTTTTAATTTTAGAATGTAGATTTTAAATTTTAGATTTTTCAATCTGAATTCAAAATTTAAATTTCAGGCTCCATTAGAAATCTGAAATCTAAATTCAAAAATCTAAAATTTAAAGTGTGTTTACGTTATTTAAGTCAGCAAAAGCTTGTTCAAGTCTTGCATTGAATGTTACTTCGCTTTCACGAACCCATCTTCTTGGGTCATAATATTTTTTGTTTGGAGCATCTGGACCTTCTGGGTTACCAATTTGAGATTTCAAATAGTCAAGGTTTTTTACCATATAATCACGGATTCCTTCAGTGTATGCAAATTGTAAATCTGTATCGATGTTCATTTTGATAACTCCGTAGCTAATTCCTTCTCTGATTTCTTCAAGTGTAGAACCTGAACCTCCGTGGAAAACAAAATCAACTGGATTGTGTCCTGTGTTGAATTTCTTCTGTACGAAATCCTGAGAATTTTTTAAGATTTTTGGAGTTAATTTTACGTTTCCTGGTTTGTAAACACCGTGAACGTTTCCGAAAGCAGCAGCAATAGTAAATTTAGGGCTCACTTTAGATAATTCTTCGTAAGCATAAGCTACTTCTTCTGGCTGTGTATATAATTTTGAGCTGTCTACGTCTGAGTTGTCAACGCCATCTTCTTCACCACCTGTAATACCAAGTTCGATTTCTAATGTCATTCCCATTTTGCTCATTCTAGCCAAATATTCTTTACAGATTTCAATGTTCTCTTCGATTGGCTCCTCAGACAAATCGATCATGTGAGAACTGAATAATGGTTTTCCTGTTTCTGCAAAATGTTTTTCAGAAGCATCTAATAAACCATCAATCCAAGGTAATAATTTTTTAGCACAGTGGTCAGTGTGTAAAATTACAGTTGCACCGTAAGCCTCTGCTAAAGTATGAATATGTTTTGCTCCAGCGATTCCACCAGCGATAGCTGCTTTCTCACCTGCATTAGATAAACCTTTTCCGGCGTTAAATTGTGCTCCTCCGTTTGAAAATTGAATAATAACTGGCGCATTTAGTTTTGCTGCAGTTTCAAGAACTCCATTGATTGTACTTGATCCTGTAACGTTTACTGCTGGAAGAGCAAAACCTTTCTCTTTAGCATAGTTAAAAATCTCTTGTACTTGATCTCCTGTAGCTACTCCTGGTTTAATGTTGTGTGCCATTTTAATTTTTTTTATAGTTGTTTTTAGTTTTTAGGTTGCAAAAATAAGAATTAATTAGCATTAGAACGGATAATTTATACCAAAATTTAAAACCGAATGCCCAAAATTGTATTCCTTAAACCATCGATCGCCCTTGTCATGCGCCGGATTATAAGTCTTAAAGCCTAAATCCAAACGAATAACAAAGAAGCTTAGATCGTATCGTAAACCAAATCCAGAACCTAAAGCAATTTCATCTAAATCGTTTAAGTTGTTGAATTTTGCTTTATTGTCAATCACATTATCGAGAACATTCCAGATATTTCCTGCGTCTGCAAAGATCGCTCCTTTCACATCACCAAATATTTTAAATCGGTATTCGGCACTAAGCGCAATTTTCATGTTGGCTTCGTTAAAATCGTCAACTGCGTTTGTGCTTCCGGGCCCTAGTGAATAAGGCTGCCAAGCGCGGTTATCATTTGAACCTCCAGAATAATAACTTCGTGAAAACGGAACATAATTTGAATTTCCAAACGGAACAGCAATCCCAAAGAAACTTCTTACAGCCAGAACTTTTTCTTTTCCAAAATCCCAGTGTTTGATATAATCAAATTCAGCTTTGGCATATTCGGCATATTCTAAATTGAAAATTTCATAGTTTCCATTTGAATTTTTTGGAAGGCTTCCAATTGTTGAAATGGCAGATAATAATGTACCAGCTGATTCTAGTTTGGTTTTAAACTGATAGAAATTATTGTCAGCTAAATCTTTTTTTGTGGTTTTAGTAAAAGTGTAACTAGTGGCTAAAATAAAATCGTTTTCTGTTAAACGAACTCTTCTTTCTTCAATACTTTCTACATCTTTATATTCTGACGAGCCAGGTTGTAAAGCAGTTTTATTGCTTAAAACGTCATTTGTAAAGCCAGTAGTTCCATCGGGAATTCTTAGGTTTCGATCTTCTGGATTGTCAAAATAGCTTTCATTTTCATTGTATGCTTTACCAATATTATTTAACTCTCTATAAGAAGAGGTGTAAACATTAAAATAATTATTAGGATTTAAGTTTCGAACATATTGCGCATTAAGCAGATCAAATTTTACAGTGTTATGACGTTTAGGCGACCAATTGTATGAGAAACCACCAGTGAAATTTTCTTTGTCAAGACCAATGTTGGTTTGTTTTGAAAAACCTGCCGAAATAGAAGTCGAAGGAATCATTCTTTTCGGAATAATTTTTTCGGTTCCAAAAGGCAGTAGAATTCTTGGAAAATTCAGTTTTAAATCCAATCCGTATTCTGAAACATTAAAAAAGGTGTTGTTAGGATTTGCCATGTCTTTTGAAGAACCAATATTGGCACGTGCCGAAATCTCTAAAGTTTCAGCTCTATTAAATACATTTCGAATGGTTTCCGAAATACTGGCTCCAATACCAAAATCCTGAATATTAGAATGTGTAAAATCAAGAGTAGCACCAAAACTGTATTTTTTCCTTGGCGTTAAATACACATTTGCGATCAATGATTCTGCAGTTGGATCTCTTTTGTCAACTTCATATTGAATCGACGGATAATTAAATATTTTAAGGTTGTTTAAATATCGCGATGAAAGTGTTGTTCTGGTGTCAGAATATGTGCTTCCTTTATTAATAAAGATAGCATCAGTAATAGCACGAGGTTTGTACTTTAATTTTTTATAGCTGTAAAGATTAAAATTATTATACGTTACACTATCATTAACTTTAGATTTGGCATTTGCAGGCGAATAGTCAGTGTATATATTAACGTCGCTTATTTTGTAAAGTTTAAAAGGTTCTGTTCTGCTTGAATCTCTTTCCTGAATATTATTGTTGTTGATTACAAGTGTAACATCGGCTTTGTTTTTTTTGCCAATCGTATCAATATCAAAAGTTACATAAGTAGGCTGGAAAAAGTAAGCGCCGTTATTTCTGAAATATGTTGTAATACGGTTTTTTTCTTCTTCAAAATCGGCAGTTTTGTATTGGTTTCCTGATTTTATAAAAGAAGGTTCATTGTTGTTTTTGAATAATGAATCAAGAGCAGGAGTCATTATCTTAGATTTGATAGTATCTAGAATGTACGCAGGTCCAGTCGTAATATTGTAATTTACCTGAGCTTTCTTTTTGGCAACACTGTCGATTGTATAATCTGTCGAAACGTTGAAATAACCGCTGTTGAAATAGTAATACTTCAAACGAGTTAAGGTTTTTTTTGTCTTGGATGTGTCAATAATTACAGGAGGTTCTCCGGTGTTTTTTAAAAATTCGTGGATTCCTTTATATAAAAAAGACTGTCCGAGTCTGTCGACTTGTTTAGCAGATAATAATTTTGCCTGACGCTCATATAATCCAGGGTGTTTTTTGAATTTTGCCTGATAAGTAGAGTCTGGATTTAAGTTAGCCAGATTGTAAAGATTTAAACGAAGTTTGTATCCTAATAAGGTACCATTTGGTTTTTGATACATTTGATTAGTTGCATTTTCGTCATTGGTAGATTTTCCATTTACCAGAATATTATTTTTGACAAGAAGATATTTTCCATCAGGAACTCTTTTTACAGCATTACAAGCACAAATAAGTATTGCTATTAGAAGAAATGCTATTATTTTTGTGGAATTATTTTTCAAGTGTTATTAAATATTTAATTCAAAAGTACATTATTTTATGGTTAGTAAAAACCAAATAAAACTTATATCAGGCTTGCATCAAAAAAAACAGCGTTTTGCTAATCGATTATTTTTTGCTGAAGGAGTAAAGGTAATTCAAGAATTATTGCAATCCAATTTTGAATTAGAGCATTTATACACCACTTTAAATGATTTTGAAGAAGTTCAAACTTCAAAACGAACTTTAATTAATGATCA
The DNA here is from genome assembly GCF_017352115.1 of Flavobacterium endoglycinae. Classification (NCBI taxonomy): domain Bacteria; kingdom Pseudomonadati; phylum Bacteroidota; class Flavobacteriia; order Flavobacteriales; family Flavobacteriaceae; genus Flavobacterium; species Flavobacterium endoglycinae. The sequence goes on along the minus strand of NZ_CP071448.1, from coordinate 1,982,548 downwards.
AGAACTGAAAAAAATAAGTGCTTTATCGACTCCAAATACTTGTTTGGCAGTTTTTAAAATGCCACAAGAAACAGAAATTCTTAATTCTGGGTTAATTCTGGCTTTAGATGACATTCGTGATCCCGGAAATATGGGAACGATTATGCGTCTTTGCGACTGGTTCGGAATTAAACAAATTGTTTGTTCCAAAGAAACAGTCGACATTTATAATCCAAAAGTAGTGCAGGCCACCATGGGATCAATTACCAGAGTAAACGTTAGTTATGTTGATTTGAAAACGTTTGTTAGCCAGACAAAATTACCTGTTTTTGGAACATTTATGGATGGAGAAAATATTTATCAATCAAACCTGCCTCAAGATGGAATCATTATTATGGGTAATGAAGCCAACGGAATTTCGGCAGAAATTGAAAAAATAGTGACCAGCCGTCTTACTATTCCAAGATTTGGTGAGCTGCAAAAAACAGAAAGTTTAAATGTAGCAACAGCAACAGCAATTATTCTTAGTGAATTTAAACGAAATAGTTAAGATTTTGTTTTAATGAAATGTAAAATTTATTAAAATAGCTCTCGATTTCATCGAATCAATATTGTCGGTCCATGGACTGGCACCATTTATAGGTTTGTCGCGGATTAATTCATCGCCAATACCAAACATACCTCTTACTGAAGGAGAGAAAATAAAATACTCTGTAAAGAAATCAATTCCAAAACCCACTTCATAAGCGGCCGTCCATTGTTTGACTCTAAATTTTCCTTCAAAGTTGTCATCTTGAGATTTTGAATTGCTGGATAAGTTTAAAGTGGTAGACATTCCGCCTACTAAATAAGGACGAATGTTTCCTGTACGCAGCGACGAAAATTTAAGCAGCAAAGGGAAGTGAATATAGGTGCTGTTTACTTCTCTTAAGTAATCTTTTTCTAAATCAAAGCCTGGATAGTACAAATCACGTTTTGTATAATACAAACCAGGTTCGAAACGCAGGTTGATATATTCTTGTAATCGTAAGTCAGCGACAACCCCAACATTAAATCCAGTTGTTTTTTTTACCTGAATATCATTTGTAACAGGAGTTTTATAGTCAAACTTAAAGTCGAAACTGTTAAAGCCTAAATAATACCCAAAATAGACACGTTGTTTCTGCCAGTTTTCGAGATTGATAATAGGATCTTTGCTAAACATATTTTTAGCAAACTGAGAGTATCCCTTTGTGGTTAAGGCTAATAAAACTACAATTACAATTTTTTTCATACTATTTTTTAGATGCTGAATAAATGGTTGCTACACCAAAAGTTTGCGGCATTGCTACAACATCTATAAACCCAGTTTTTCTTAAAATATTGTTTAAAGCTTCTCCATAAGGAAAAACAGCGGCAGATTCAGATAAATAGCCATATGCTGAATTGTCTTTAGAAAAAATCTTTCCTATAACCGGAAGTATATTTTTGGTGTAGAATTTATATCCTTGTTTATATGGTGTTTTTTCTGGTACCGAAGTTTCCAGAATCACGAAAATTCCGTTAGGCTTCAATACACGTAAAATTTCTGCAAAACCTTTTTCAAGATTTTCAAAGTTACGAACACCAAATCCTACTGTAATAGCATCAAAATGGTTGTCTTCAAAAGGAATGTTTTCAGAATCTCCCAAAACCAAATCGATTACATTTGAAAGCTTTTTGTCTTCGACTTTCTTTTTTCCCACTTCAAGCATTCCGGCAGAAATATCCAGTCCAATAATTTTTTCTGCATTGGTTTTAGCCATCAAAATTGCCAGATCACCAGTTCCTGTAGCAATATCTAAAATAGTTTTTGGTTTGGTATCAGAAACTATTTTAAGTACTTTTTTTCTCCATTTCGTATCAATACCAAATGAGATTACGCGGTTTAAATTATCATAGTTGCCAGAAATGTTATCAAACATTTGGGCAACCTGCTCTTTCTTTCCTAAAGAAGAGTCTTTATATGGAGTTACTTTTTCAGACATTATTATAATTTACGCAAATATAAACAATCTGCTGTAACTGTAATTGAGTTTTTTAAAATGTCCGTTAAATGTTTTAAAACAAGGTTTAAAACGGGTTTTTTACGAAGTTATTCAGCATCACCAAAAACAGTGATTTGAAAAAAATCACTAAAAGTGGGTATTGTGCAACGTAGATTTTATGCCCAACTTTGCTGAAGTAAAAATGATAAAATTAATGATTGATCTTGTCATTGACTTAATCAGATGAGTGTTTTTTTTGCACTGATATTCATCTGTTCAGGTTAGTAGTTTTTAAAAGTGTTGTTCTTGGGGGAATACAATTTTAAAAGTGCGAAATACGTTCTTAGGATTAAATTTGTTTTTGGAAATTTTAATTTTCTTGCCTTTAATATCTTAGTGGTATTTGTTATTAAAGGCTTTTGAGACTCTTAGTCTCATTTAACATTAAATGTTATTCAGTTATTTCAAATGTTTTTACGCGTTTGTGATTTTTTACAAAAACTATTTTCTTGAGCGAGTCAATACAAAATTAATCAGTTTTTAAAAAACATCCTTCAAAAGAGGATGTTTTTTTATTTTCTAATGTAAGTTTCGTAAGTGTAATCGTAAAGATGTTTTTCATCTTTGAAATTTTCTTCAGCTTCAACTAACTGCCATTCACTTTTACTAATTTTTGGAAAAAAAGCATCAGCATCAAAAGTGTGATGTACTTTCGTAATTTCAAGAATATCAGAAAAAGGCATTCCAAGAGTGTAAATCTCGCCTCCGCCAATAATGTATGAATCTTCATTTTCAGGACATAATGCAATAGCTTTTTCCATACTGTCAACCACAATGCAGCCTTCAGGTTTGTAATCTGTTTGTCTTGTTATTACAATATGAACTCTGTTAGGTAAAGGTTTAGGAAAACTTTCAAAAGTTTTTCTGCCCATAATAATATGATGATTTGTGGTAAGAGATTTAAATCTTTTAAAATCATTTGGAAGATGCCATACTAATTCGTTATTCTTCCCAAGGGCATTATTTTCGGCAATAGCCGCAATCATTATAATCATAATACGCTGAAACTAAATTTTATTCTCAGTATCTTCATTTATTTTAGATTCTAATTGACTAATTCTTTTCTGTTGTAAAGCAACTAATCGGTCAATTTGTTCTCTTTCCCATTTTTTATTCATAAATCGGTCTGTAATGTAAACTTTTATAAAGTGTAAAATAAACAGAAAGAACCATAATGTAATTCCCCATAAACACCAGTTGTGTTCTGATGATGCTCCAAAACCGAAAAATTTATTAGCGACAAATATAAATAAGCTTCCAAGTAGAAAGAGTACAAAATGGAAATACAGGACTTTTTTTTGTCTTATACGTCTTCTGGCATACTCGTATTGTTCGTGCACTTCTTTTTCCATAAGATATAAATGAGATTATAAAGTTAAAATTTATTTTGAAAACACCATATTTTGGCTACATAAATATTCTACTCAATACAGATCTAAATTCTCAATCCGAAAAAAATAGGCACTTTAAATTATAGATACAATTAAAATCATGTAGTCTTTTTATTATAATCGTAAATCGGTTATAGTAGTGTACAGAGTTCGGATGAATTTCTTTAATTTAGTGTATGAATCTAAAAACTAAATAGTTATGTCTCTTAAGAAACAATTTGTCAAAACTAAACCAGTTTGTAAAGTAACCTTTTCTATCGATGCCAAAGATGCTGATTCGGCAGCAGTTGTTGGAGATTTCAATAATTGGAACGCAGAAGAAGGTGTTTTAAGCAAACTTAAAAACGGAACTTTCAAAGCTACTTACGATCTGGTAAAAGATGCGATTTACGAATTTAAGTATGTAATCGACGGAAATTATGTAAACGATCCCGAAGCTGATTTCTACAAATGGAATGATTTTGCTGGGAGTGAAAATGGAGTAGTAGTTGTATAAAAAAATCCGCTTAAATTATTTAGCGGATTTTTTAATATTATACAGCAACACTTCCTTTGATCGCAGGATGTGGATCATAGTCAACAAGTGTAAAATCGTCATAATCAAAATCGAAAATGTTTTTAATCTCTGGATTTAAAATCATTTTTGGTAATGGTTTTGGCTCACGTGTTAACTGCAATTCCAATTGTTCAAAATGATTGTTGTAAATATGCGCATCACCAAAAGTGTGGATAAAATCGCCTGGTTCTAAATCGCAAACTTGTGCAATCATCATCGTTAATAATGCGTACGAAGCAATATTAAAAGGAACTCCTAAAAATATATCTGCACTTCGCTGGTATAATTGGCAGGATAATTTTCCTTTTGTTTCTCCTTTTTCAGGATCTGCACTTGCCACATAAAACTGAAAAAAGGCATGACATGGAGGTAATGCGGCTTTGTTGTTGGCAACATTTTCTTCAAAAGATTTTTTAGTATCTGGCAAAACCGATGGATTCCATGCAGAGACTAGCATTCTTCTACTATTCGGATTTGTCTTTAATTCTGTAATTAATTCAGAGATCTGGTCGATTTCTTCGCTATTCCAATTACGCCATTGATGACCGTAAACGGGGCCTAAATCGCCATTAGAATCGGCCCATTCGTCCCAGATTTTTACTCCGTTTTCCTTTAGGTATTTTATATTAGTATCTCCTTTTAAAAACCAAAGTAATTCGTAAATGATGGATTTTAAATGAAGTTTTTTAGTCGTAACCATTGGGAAACCTTCACTTAAATCAAAACGCATCTGGTAGCCGAAAACACTTTTTGTTCCTGTTCCTGTTCGGTCTCCTTTTTGATTGCCGTTTTCTAAAACGTGTTTTACTAAATCTAAGTATTGTTTCATGTGTTTGTTTATTCGGTTATTCGTTTAATGGTTTAATCGATTTAACGAATAAACGGTTCAACGATTAAACATTGAATTTATCTTCTGGAAATTTCGTCTCTAATTTTGGCTGCTTTTTCATAATCTTCTTGAGAAACGGCTTGATCCAAAAGTTCGTTTAATTCTTGAAGACTGTGTTTTGCATACACGTCGCCAGATTGGTTGCTTTCTTCTTCACGTCCAAAAGTTTCAGGATTTGAAAGAACATCATCAATTTCCTGAGTTCCCTGATCGCTTTCGGCAGTATTTGATTTTAAATAAATTCCAGCTTTATCCAGAATGTTTTTGTAAGTAAAAATAGGGGCATTGAAACGTAATGCCAGAGCTATTGCGTCTGAAGTTCTTGCGTCAATAATTTCTTCAATTTTATCTCTTTCGCAGATTAAACTTGAATAAAAAACACCATCGACTAATTTATGAATAATAACTTGCTTTACTACAATATCAAATCTTTCAGCAAAGTTTTTGAATAAATCGTGTGTTAACGGACGCGGTGGTTTTATTTCTTTTTCTAGGGCAATAGCGATTGATTGAGCTTCAAAAGCGCCAATAACAATTGGTAATTTTCTTTCGCCGTCGACTTCATTCAAAATTAAGGCATAAGCGCCATTTTGAGTTTGGCTGTATGAAATTCCTTTTATGGATAATTTTACTAGACTCATATATGTTTGTAAAAAAGGCACTTAGCGCCTCATTTTAATACTTCTTTGGATTAAAAAATAAAGCTGCAATTTTAGTCAAAAAATATGGAACAAAAAAGCCGCCTATTAACAAAGATACAACATCTTGTTTTTAGGCAGCTATATTTTTAAAGAGAATTTTAATTAAGAATGTTGTGCTTTAAAAGCTTTTAATTTCTCTGTTAGTTTAGGTACGATTTCAAAAGCATCTCCTACTATTCCGTAATCAGCCACTTTAAAGAAAGGAGCTTCTGGATCGTTATTGATTACTACTTTTACTTTAGATGAGTTGATACCTGCAATATGCTGGATGGCTCCTGAGATACCAATCGCAATATACAAGTTTGTTGCAACTGGTTTACCTGTTTGTCCAACGTGTTCGCTGTGAGGTCTCCATCCTAAATCTGAAACTGGTTTAGAACAAGCAGTTGCAGCACCTAAAACTTCAGCTAGATTTTCAACTAATCCCCAGTTTTCTGGACCTTTTAATCCACGTCCGCCAGAAACTACGATATCAGCATCAGCGATAGAAACTTTTCCAGTTACTTTTTCTACAGATTCTACTTTTACACCAAAATCATCATCTCCAATTGATGGACTGAAATCTTCTGCTGTAGCAGCTCCTGCGCTTTCAAAAAGTCCATAAGAGTTTTTAGCTAAACCAAGCACTTTTACATCTGTGCTGATTTCTGTAATGTTGAAAGCTTTGTTTGAGAAAGCATTTCTTTTTACTTGGAAAGGAGAAGTGCTAATTGGTAACCCAACTACATTTGAAGCGAAACCAGCTTCTAAAGCTACCGCAACTAGTGGTGAAAGGTAAATGCTGTCTGTAGTTGAAGATAGTAAAACTAATTTTGTTCCTTCTTTCTGAGCTGCTTGTTTAATAACATCAGCATAAGCTTTTGCATTAAAACCAGCTAATTTATCGTTACTTACTTTAAGAACTTTATCAACTCCGTATTTGCCTAATTCGCTTACATCGCTAACGTTTACAGTTAGAGCTGTAACAGTAGTTCCTAATGATTCTGCTACTTTTTTAGCGTAAGAAGCTAATTCGAAAGCAACTTTTTTAAATTTTCCTTCTGCAGATTCTGCATATATTAATATTGACATAATAATTTTAGATTTTAGATTTGTGATTAACGATTTTAGATTTGTGATTAATGATTTGTGATTAACTCATTTTTGATTTTAAATCTGAAATCAAAAATCGTTAATCTTAATTCATCAATAAATATCTTAAATCACTTTAGCCTCGCTGTGTAATAAATTGATTAACTCATCTAAATTATCTGCAGAAACTAATTTAACTGCTGATTTTGGAGCTGGTTTCTCAAATTTTACCGCTTTTGTATTTACAGCTGCATCAACCGGCTCAAGAATAGTAAGCGCTTTAGTTCTTGCAGTCATAATTCCTCTCATGTTTGGAATACGTAAATCTTTTTCTTCAACAAGACCTTTTTGAGCACCAATAATTAATGGAAGAGCAGTGCCTACAGTTTCTTTACCACCATCAATTTCGCGAATTGCTTTTACGCTGTTTCCGTCAACTGTTAAACCGGTACAAGAGTTTAAGAAGTTATAACCTAAAATTCCTGCAATCATTCCAGGAACCATTCCTCCGTTATAATCTAAAGATTCTTTTCCGGCAATTACTAAATCGTAACCACCATTTTTGATTACTTCAGCTAATTGTTTTGCCACAAAAAAACCGTCAGTAGGATTTGCATTAACACGAATTGCTTCATTTGCACCAATTGCTAAAGCTTTACGCAATGTTGGTTCTGTATCTGGACCTCCAACGTTTACAACTGTTACATTTGCTCCTTGCTGTTCTTGAAACCAGATAGCACGTGTAAGACCGAATTCGTCGTTAGGATTAATTACATATTGTACACCGTTAGTGTCAAATTCTGAGTCACCATTGGTAAAGTTAATTTTTGAAGTAGTATCAGGCACATGGCTGATGCAAACTAGTATTTTCATAAGTATATGTTTTGAATTTGTAATATGCTTTTACAAATTTAGAATTTAATTTGGAATAATTATACTATGCATGCATAATATTTTTGAAAACTATTACGATTTCGGAAATTGCAAAGGTTTAGGTGCTTTTTCTTAAAATAAAAAATGAAAATAAGAGCATTTTGCTTGATTATTAGCATTTTTTGCAACAAAAGCAAAGTTGCGATATGTTAATTTTTCGAATGATTTATACTAGTTTTGGATTTGTTCCGTTATGAAGACAGAATTTGAAGAAACAAGAATTAAACAAATCTGTTGAAGTTTGTATAAAAAGCAGACGAAAACAGCATTAAGTGTGAATTATACGTCTATTATATCGATTTCGTAAATAGCATCATAAACTTTTAAAAGTCAAAACCAAAATCGAGAAAGAACTTAGTGCGATTTTAAATTCAATTTATGCTTTTAAGTTATTTAAAATATTTATTTTTGCTCTTCAGAAAATTCAACATACAATAAAAAATATGAGAACAATACAATTTAGAGAGGCCATTTGCGAAGCGATGAGCGAAGAAATGCGTCGCGATGAATCCATATATTTAATGGGAGAAGAGGTTGCAGAATACAACGGAGCTTACAAAGCTTCAAAAGGAATGCTTGCTGAGTTTGGTGAAAAAAGAGTAATCGATACTCCAATTGCTGAGCTTGGTTTTTCAGGAATTGCAGTAGGTTCTGCAATGAATGGAAACCGCCCTATTGTAGAATATATGACATTCAACTTCTGTTTAGTTGGTATTGATCAAATTATAAATAACGCTGCTAAAATGCGTCAAATGACAGGGGGACAGTTTAATGTGCCTATCGTTTTCCGCGGACCAACAGCTTCTGCTGGTCAATTGGGAGCTACTCACTCACAAGCTTTAGAAAACTGGTTTGCTAACACTCCAGGTCTTAAAGTTATTGTTCCTTCAACTCCTTACGATGCAAAAGGACTTTTAAAATCTGCCATTCGCGACAATGACCCTGTAATTTTCATGGAATCTGAGCAAATGTACGGTGATAAAGGTGAAGTGCCAGACGGAGAATACACAATTCCAATTGGTGTTGCCGATGTTAAACGTGAAGGTAAAGACGTAACTATCGTTTCTTTCGGAAAAATCATTAAAGAAGCTTTCATTGCTGCTGATGAATTAGAAAAAGAAGGAATCTCTTGTGAGATCATCGACTTAAGAACTGTTCGTCCAATGGATAAAGATGCAATTCTTAAATCAGTTAAAAAAACAAATCGTTTAGTAATTCTTGAAGAAGCTTGGCCAGTTGCTAGTATTTCTTCTGAAATCACATACATCGTGCAAGAGCAAGCATTTGATTTCCTTGATGCACCAATTCAACGTATTACAACTGCAGATACTCCTGCGCCATATTCTCCTGTATTGCTTAAAGAATGGTTACCAAATGCAGGTGATGTAGTAAAAGCGGTTAAGAAAGTATTATACAAGTAATACAAATACGAAATACTCATAAAACTTCATCAGACAACATGGATTGGTGAAGTTTTTTTTTACATGATAATGAACAAATTAACTCTACTTCTCTTATATATTGTATTTGCTTTTGCGAATGTTGCTACTGCACAAACTAAGGTGAGTGGAGTTGTTTTGGACAAATCGAATCAGCCTGTACCTTTTGCAAATATTGTTTTTAAAGGCTCAAATACTGGAATCGTTTCAAATGAAGATGGACGTTTCTATCTTGAATCTCCAAACACCTATACTGCTTTACTAGTTTCATCTGCAGGATTTTCAGATAAAGAAGTTCCTCTTGATAAAGCCGTAAATTATAACTTTACGATCGTTTTAAGTGATCCTGAAGCTCTTAGCGAAGTTGTGATTTATACTGGAAAAACATCCAAAAAGAACAATCCGGCAATTGATATTTTAAGGAAAATCTGGGAAAGAAAACGTAAAAATGGACTTTACCAATTCAATCAATATCAAATGCAGAAGTATGAAAAAGTGGAATTTGATATGAACACTATCGATAGTGCTTTCATGAAAAACAAGCTTTTTAAAGGAATGGAATTCGTTTTTGATCATGTTGATACTTCAGATGTTACAGGAAAAACCTATCTTCCGATTTTCATTAACGAATCGGTATATGATGTTTACGGCGATAACAGAATCAAGAAAGTAAAAGAAAACCTTACCGGAAATAAAATGTCTGGTTTCAACGGAAATCAGCAGATTCTGGCTTTTGTAAAAGACCTTTATTCGGATTATAATATTTACGACAATCACCTCAAGTTTTTTGATAAAAGCTTTACGAGTCCGTTGTCAAGAACCGGAATTGATGTTTACAATTACGTTTTAAAAGACAGTGCTTACATTGATAAAAAATGGTGTTTTAATATTGTTTTTTACCCAAGACGTAAAAACGAATTGACTTTTAAAGGTGATTTCTGGGTAAATGATACCACTTTTGCCATCAAAAAAATTAATATGGGTGTTACCAAAAGCGCCAATATTAACTGGGTAAAAGACATTTATATCGAACAGGAATTTGAAGTTGAAAACGATTCAGTTTTTCTTTTGACACGTGATTATATGATGTCTGATTTTGCTTTGAATAAAAAAGAAAAATCAAAAGGAGTGTATGGAAAACGAACAACATTATACCGTAATCATAAATTCAACATTCAGAAACCTGAAAAATTCTATAAAGAAGAAGTCAATTTCATAGATAATGCGGTCTATGAACGACCGCCGGAATTTTGGGAAGAAAATCGTTTTGAGAAATTAAACAAAGACGAAGCTGGTATTTATAAAATGCTCGACACACTGCAAACGGTCAAGCGATTTAAGCAGTTGTATAATATCGTCTCCATTTTAGGAAGCGGTTACGTCGAATTTAAGAACTTCGATTATGGACCTATTTATTCCACATTTGGCTATAATGAAGTTGAAGGTTTACGTTTAAGGGTAGGAGGAAGAACGTATTTTGGACCAAACGATCCTTGGCGTTTACAAGCTTACACGGCTTACGGATTTGATGATAATAAATTCAAATACGGACTTTCGGGAAAATGGATGGTTGACAAGAAAAATCGTGTCATTATTTCTGGAGGAAACAGACGTGATATTGAACAGATTGGAGCAAGTTTAACCACTACAAATGATATTTTAGGTCGAAGTTTTGCTTCTTCGGCATTGTTTACAACCGGAAGTAACGGAAAGCTGACCAATATTAATTTAAGTAACGTTTCGATCGAAATGGAACCTAAAAAGAATTTTATTGTTCAAGCAGGTTTTTCATATCGAACTTTAGAATCGGCTTCGAAGACTTTTAGTCTGGACTATTATACAACATTGCCGAGCGTCGCAAATCCAATGGGAATTGTAAAGAGCGATGTAAAGCAATCAGAAGCCAATATTCAGTTTGAATATATGCCAAACCGTAAAACAATTGGTTACGGAGTAGAAAGAGATTTAGTAGATAGTCCGTTCAGTCATTTCTTTGTAAACTTTAGTTATGGACTTAAAGGGGTTTTTGATAGTGATTTTGCGTACGAAAAAATACAAGTTTTTTATAAACAGCCTATTATCATTGGACCTTTAGGAAGATCCAATATTATTTTGGAAACAGGAAAAACATTCGGTACCATTCCATTAGGATTGATGAGCGTAATTCCGGGTAACCAAACTTATTTTACAATCGAAAATACATTCAGTAACTTGAATTTCTACGAATTCGTTACAGATCAATATACAACCCTGCAGTGGAATCATGATTTTGGAGGAAGATTATTTGCCAGAATTCCATTTATGAGAAAATTGAATTGGAGAGAATTTGTTGGTGTGAGAGCCGTTCACGGAACAATTTCTGATGCCAACCGCGCAATCAATGCTTCTGGATTGCCTTATAACGCTCCGGAAAAAGTATATTATGAATACCATGCTGGAATTGGAAATATTTTCAAAGTATTCCGTATCGATTTTTCTTGGAGAGGAAATTATCTGGATATGCCAGACGCTCATAAATTTGCAGTAAAAGGATCTTTTGGATTCTACTTTTAAAAAGTTGCAAAGGCTCAAAGCTACAAAGTCGCAAAGGTTTTAAATCTTTGCGATTTTTTTGTTTCTAGCTTTTGATAATCATTGAGATTCCAGATCAGATTTTTATCTGCTTAATCTGCAAAATCTGCGAGAGATAAAAAAACTTAGCGATTTGGCGACTTTGCGGGAACTAACTCCATTTTTCTTAAATTTGATTTACTTTCGAAAACTATAATCATGCAAGAAGCCATAGATTTTCTTTCATCCAAAAGTCCAGTATTTCTAGAGATAATCGAAAAATACGGATTACCACCAATTCCAAGACGTCCGCAAGGTTTTGAAACCTTGGTTTTGTTGATATTGGAGCAGCAGGTTTCTATTGATTCGGCGAAAGCCACATTTTTTAAAATCAAAGCTTATAAAACCTGTAATCCCGAAAATATGGCGGTTTTATCTGATGAAGAATTTAGAAGCTTAGGAGTAAGCCGTCAGAAAACAAAATACATTAAAATTTTAGCCGAAGCAGTTCTCAATAAAGAATTGGATATTGAAGGACTCGCTTTAAAAACAGCAAGAGAAGTCAGGGAAGAACTCATCAAGCTAAAAGGCATTGGAAACTGGACAATCGATATCTATTTAATGTTCTGTCTTGAAGAACCCGATATGATTCCGCTTGGTGATATTGCGGTCGTAAATACCATGAAAGAACTATTCAATATTCACGATAAACAGGAAATGGAAATCCATGCAGAACAGTGGAGTCCATATAGATCTTATGCGACCTATTTGCTCTGGCATCATTACTTAACAAAGCGAAACAGGAAAATCACCTATTAACTGTCTGTTATATAAAAAGAAAAGTATATTAATTAATGTATAAATACACAGATTAATATACTTTTTTCATTGTGAAAAGGGATTCTTTAATTACTTTTGCAATCGAAATTTTAGAAATAATAAAAAACGAAAATGACCGCAGACAAACTAACGACTTTCGATGTATTAATCGAAATCCCAAGAGGTAGCAGAAATAAATATGAGTACGATTTTGAAATCAAAAGAATGCGTTTCGACAGAATGCTATTCTCTTCAATGATGTACCCAGCAGATTACGGATTTATTCCAGAAACGCTAGCTTTAGATGGCGACCCTCTTGATGTATTGGTTTTAGTAAACGAACCAACATTCCCTGGATGTGTTATGGAGGTAAAACCAATTGGGGTTTTCCACATGGCAGATGATAAAGGACCAGACGAAAAAATTATTTGTGTACCAGTATCAGATCCAATCTGGAATTCATTAAACGATCTTTCTGATATTAACCCGCACTTAGTAAAAGAAATTGAGCACTTTTTCCAAGTTTACAAAGACCTTGAAAACAAAAAAGTAGATGTAGAAGGATGGGGAGATGTTAAAGAAGCTTACGAAATTATCGCTGAATGCACTAAACGTTTTGATGATATTGAAAATAAACCGGCAGGATTATTCAGTATTAAATAATTAAAGCATACATATTTTATAAAAAAAGCAATACCCCGTCAGGAGTATTGCTTTTTTGTTTAAATTCGTTATAGTCAGTTTATTTACTATTAACCATAACCATTAAAATATTATGAATGCATTTATGATTTACCTGCCAATTGTTATGGCAGTTTTAGGATTACTTTTCATGGGAATTAAAAGGAGTTGGGTTTTAAAACAAGATGCCGGTGATGGTAAAATGAAAGAGATTTCAGATTACATCTATGAAGGAGCCTTAGCCTTTCTGAAAGCCGAATATAAACTATTAACCATCTTCGTAATTATTGCGAGTTTGGCACTTGCAGGAATTACTTTTATTCCAGGTGTAAAAACTCATTTATTAATCGTAATAGCATTCATCTTTGGCGCTTTATTTTCGGCTTATGCTGGAAATATCGGAATGAAAATAGCCACTAAAACAAACGTTAGAACTACTCAGGCAGCACGTACGAGTTTGCCGCAGGCTTTAAAAGTTTCTTTTGGCGGTGGAACTGTAATGGGACTTGGAGTAGCAGGATTAGCCGTTTTAGGATTAACTGCCTTTTTTATTATTTTCTTTAATTTATTTTCAGACGGAGTTTGGAAAGATACAGATACCATGACCGTTGTGTTGGAAACTCTTGCAGGGTTTTCACTTGGTGCAGAGTCTATTGCTTTGTTTGCACGTGTTGGAGGCGGAATTTACACTAAAGCAGCCGATGTTGGTGCCGATTTAGTTGGTAAAGTTGAAGCAGGAATTCCAGAAGATGATCCTCGTAATCCAGCAACAATTGCAGATAACGTAGGAGATAACGTAGGAGACGTTGCTGGTATGGGAGCTGATTTATTTGGTTCTTATGTGGCAACTGTTCTAGCAGCTATGGTTCTTGGAAATTATGTGATAAAAGATATGGGCGGAAGTATTAACGATGCTTTCGGCGGAATCGGACCCATTTTACTTCCAATGGCAATTGCCGGTTTCGGAATCCTATTCTCAATTATTGGAACAACATTAGTAAAAATATCAGATGATAATGCGAAAGAAGCACAAGTTCAGAAAGCATTAAATATAGGAAACTGGGTTTCTATTGTTTTAACAGCTGTGGCTTGTTTTTTCTTGGTTCAGCACATGTTACCAGAAACAATGCAGATGACTTTTTTCGGAGAAGGTTCTAAAGCCATTTCGTCAATGCGTGTTTTTTATGCGACATTGGTTGGATTAGTTGTGGGCGGTGCTATTTCATCTGTAACAGAATATTATACCGGATTAGGAACAAAACCAGTTTTGGCAATCGTTCAAAAATCATCAACAGGAGCAGGAACAAATGTAATTGCAGGTTTGGCAACGGGAATGATCTCTACGTTTCCAACTGTTTTGTTATTCGCAATCGCAATCTGGATTTCGTATGTTTTAGCAGGATTTTATGGAGTAGCTTTAGCGGCTTCTGCTATGATGGCCACAACAGCTATGCAATTAGCTATCGATGCTTTCGGGCCAATTTCTGATAATGCTGGAGGAATCGCAGAAATGAGCGAATTACCAAAAGAAGTTCGTACCAGAACTGATATTTTAGATTCGGTAGGAAATACAACAGCAGCTACCGGAAAAGGATTTGCTATTGCTTCTGCGGCATTAACTTCATTGGCTTTATTTGCCGCTTATGTAACTTTTACCGGAATTGACGGAATCAATATTTTTAAAGCGCCGGTTTTAGCGATGCTATTTGTCGGCGGAATGATTCCAGTTGTTTTCTCAGCTTTGGCTATGAATTCAGTTGGAAAAGCCGCAATGGATATGGTGTACGAAGTCCGACGTCAGTTTAAAGAAATTGCCGGAATTATGGAAGGAACAGGAAAACCAGAATATGGAAAATGTGTTGAAATTTCTACAAAAGCCGCTTTACGCGAAATGATGCTTCCGGGAGTTTTAACCATTGGTTTCCCAATTGCTATTGTGCTTTTAGGCAAATTAGTGTATTCAGACAACAATCAATTAATTGCTGAAATGTTAGGAGGATATATGGCTGGAGTTACTGTGTCTGGTGTACTTTGGGCAGTTTTTCAAAACAATGCCGGAGGTGCTTGGGATAATGCTAAAAAATCTTTTGAAGCAGGAGTGATGATCAATGGTGAAATGACGTACAAAGGTTCAGATGCACATAAAGCTGCTGTAACCGGAGATACAGTTGGAGATCCGTTTAAAGATACTTCTGGGCCTTCCATGAATATTTTAATCAAATTAACTTGTTTAATAGGATTAGTAATTGCTCCAATTTTAGGAGAAGGACACACACCAACAGATATCGCAGGAAAAGCTTCTTGCTGTGCTAAAACAGAAATGCATGCAGGAATCTCGAAATGTGGCGATATGTCGGGAATGACAAAAGAAGAATGTATTAAAATGTGCAAAGAAAAAGGATGTTCAGCAGAAGAAACTGCTAAATGTCTGGCTCATTTTGATGCAAACGGAAAATATGCTCATTCCGAAAGTGAATCGGTTCGTGTTGAGGTTAAAAACATCAACGGCAAAACAACTGGAACCGTGACTAAAACAGTTGATGGCAAAACCACAACCGAAGTTTTTGAAGGAACTGAAGAAGAAGTTTTAGCAAAAGTTGAAACCGCAAAATAATAACTTTGTCAAAGTTTAAACTTTGACAAAGTTTCTTAAAACAAAAAGCCTCTAAATTGTTTTAGAGGCTTTTTTTATGATTTTTTTTAGTTCATATGCTCAAAATAGGAAGTATTTAAAGTAGTAAAAGATAGCTTAATTATTTTTTTTGCATTTACGTTAAATGTCCTAAAGTGTTATTTTAAAAACTTCTTGTGGCTATTGGAGCCTTATTATTTAAAATATTTTTACAGTATAAAGAAATAGTAAAAGCCAAAATAGTATAGAAATTTTTTAAAATTAAGAAATGAAAAAAATAATGTGTATGCTGTTATTAATGCAGGGTGGATTTATGATCGCGCAGACAAAAACGGTAGTAAGTCCTTATGGAGAAAAAATACAGATTAACCCGTATGTTAATAACGGATTGGAAGCTAATAATGGCTATGTGCAGTTAGGTGGTGCTTTAACAAAACCTTCTGTTTTAACTACTACTAGTGATTTTACTTTAGCAATAGAGGGATTAATCGCTGGTTCTGCTACAGATAATATTTTAGTAGTAGATTCAAATAATATTTTAAGAAAAGTTAGTGCTTCTTCATTAACGGCAACAGATTGGAATTTGTTAGGAAATGCAGGCACAAATTCCTCGGTTAACTTTTTAGGGACTACAGATAATCAGCCTCTTCAATTTAAAATTAACAATACAAATGCAGGTAAGGTATCTACTGCAACAACTTCTTTTGGTTACAATGCTCTCAATCCTGTTTCGACAGGTACAGCAAATACAGCTTTCGGAACTTCGACATTGGCTGCTAATAACGACGGATCGTTTAATACAGCTATGGGGTATTTAGCTTTATCAGGTAACACTTCAGGCAGTGGAAATGTAGCTTTTGGATATAACTCTGGCAGTAACATTACAACAGGTGGAAACAATATTATAATAGGTTCTGGAACTACAGCTAATGTAAGTTCGCCAACAGCAAGCAATGAAATGAACATTGGCAATACCTTGTTTGGTACTGCGGTTAACAATACAATAGGAACAGGAAAAATAGGAATAAATACCAATGCGCCAACAGCAGCTATGGATGTAAATGGTTATGCAAGAGTTCGTACAATGGATACAGGTACTGTAACAGATAATGTTGTAACGGTAGACAGTAATGGTAATTTGCGTAAAATATCGCAAATTGATGCTTCAGCGGTTACATTAGGTTTTGCAAAATTAGGCGCTGGTGCTGATCTTGTTCCTTATGGAGCATATATTTATACAGGTACAACGATTACTTTACCACCAGGTAAATGGCTGGTAAGTATAAATATGTTAGCTACTAAGTCGTCTGGAACATTAGCTGCAACAGGTTCAAATGAAAGTTGGTGGATACGTTCTGGCTTCAGTGATACCTCTACTTCGTATGTTAGTAGTACAGATATTATTTCTACAAATTCCCTTTTAAGTGGTTTATTGCCACCAAGTAGTTATTATGCAATGACGATGGGAACTGTAATTATTAGCAATACTACTGGCGCTAATAAAACCTATTATTACTGGGCAGGAAATGCATGGTGTGTTAATGGAGCAGGTACAGTGTTAAAGTATGGAGGTAGTAACTGGGGTGAAGACTATATTACATTTCAAAAAATCAATTAAATATCATAAAAAGAGAGGCTGTCTAATTTTAGGCAACCTCTCTTTTTATAAATTAAACTATTTTAGATTAAAACAACCCGTTTAATTCAGCATCAATTCGATTAATGATGTTTCCTAAATCTTCCGGATTATCGACAAAATTAATATTGTCAACATCAATAATTAATAACCTTCCTTTAGTATACGTTTGAATCCATGCTTCATATCTTTCGTTCAAACGGCTTAAATAATCGATAGAAATAGAGTTTTCATATTCACGTCCGCGTTTGTGAATCTGTCCCACTAAATTTGGAATGGAACTTCTTAAATAAATCAATAAATCTGGAGCTTTTACCAGCGATTCCATCAATTCAAACAAAGAAGTATAGTTTTCAAAATCACGGCTTGTCATTAATCCCATGGCATATAAATTGGGAGCGAAAATATGCGCATCTTCATAAATCGTTCTGTCCTGAATGATTTTCTTTCCACTTTCGCGAATTTGCTGCACTTGGCGAAAACGACTGTTCAAGAAGTAAATTTGTAAATTAAAAGACCAGCGTTCCATCTGGTGGTAAAAATCGTCTAAATACGGATTATCAACTACATCTTCATAGTGCGGTTCCCACTTAAAATGTTTGGCTAATAATTTGGTTAAAGTTGTTTTTCCTGCGCCTATATTTCCTGCTATTGCTATGTGCATTACGGTATTACGATTTTATAATTTACAATTTGTTTGGCTGTAAAAATAGATAAAATTTGGTCTTTGTAATAGAATTTGTCGAACGATTTTTCTAAAATTTCAATTTCAAAAACACGGTTAGAATCTTCTTTACTGATATCACTGAAAAACAAGGAATTGTCCTTGCTGAAAACGTATTTTTGAGTATCAATTATTTCCATTTTTTCGAAATCAGAAACAGTTCCCAAACTCGAAATTTTGCCAAAGATATTACATGAAAACCAGTTATTTTTTTTATCAATCCAATAGAACGTATTAAAGTCGGTTTGGTAATATTTAATTACTTCTGTAAGCGGAATTGAAACGGTTTTGTATTCATTTTTTAAATAATCAAAAAGTCCGATCTGCTGGTTTAAAGTATTGTAAACCCAAAGCTGGTTTTGAGTAGACATTCCTACCGCACTTGCGACAATTGGAACAGGATTTTGAGAGAAATTAATTTCCGTCATTTTATTCAGCTGGTTGTCTAATAAAACACAACTGTTGAAATCTTCATAAAAAAGCACAATTTTAAGCGGATTCTGAATGTCAACGTTTGTAATATTTCCCAGAGAAACATTCTTATATTCAAAAACTTCATTACCTTTTATTTTACTAAAAACATTGTTTTTGATTTGATAGGAATAACCAAATGAATCATAACCAATGAATTTATCAACATCAGCCGTAAATTTTGAAACAAGAATAGGAGTAATTTTTTGGTTCTGGCCCAAAATCGAAGAGAACGAACACGCACTAAACAACAATAAAATAACTAGACGCATTGTTTTACTCATAATGATGCAATTTCAAAGAGCCAAAGTACAAAAACTAGACATAAGTAGGTTTTAAAATGACGGATTTACTCAATTTTAGCATTTAAACCTTTATAAATTACAATAGTCTTACAAAAATGTGATTTTGTCGATGCCATTTTGGAATTGATATATTTAACTTTCAGTATTTTAAAATTAGTAATAAATTTGATTGTAAGTTTTAATGGACTTACAACTTTTTAAACCCACAAAAGATGAAAAAACTATCATATTTACTTTTAGTATTGGCTTTCAGTCAAATACAAGCACAAAAAGATTTTCAAGGAATGGCCGTTTACGAGACCAAAACTCAGCCGCCTAAATTTGAAGGCATGAGAGCCGGAAACCGCGATATTACACCTGAAATGCAGAAAAACATCGAAGAACGAATGAAGCAGATGCTTGAGAAAACGTTCATTTTGAATTTTGACAAATCAGCTTCAATATACAAAGAAGAAGAAAAACTTGAAACTCCGGGACAAGGAAACGGCGGTATGCGTATGATGATGAGCTCTATGATGGGTGGTGGAGGTACATTTTATAAAGATGTAAAAAACAAAACCTATACCGTTGATAAAGAATTTATGGGGAAAGAATTTTTGGTAGTTGATTCCCTGCCAAAACTAGATTGGAAACTGGAACAGGAAACCAAACAGATTGGAGGCTATAATTGTTACAAAGCAACAGCTGTAAAACAAGCCAGTAAAACTGATTTTAGAAATTTCAGACCTAAAAACAACGAAACTAAAAAGACGGATGAAGCCAAGAAAACTTCAGGAGAAACCAAAACGAATTTTGAGGATAATTTCGAAATACCAAAAGAAATCGTAATTACAGCTTGGTATACGCCAGAAGTTCCCGTAAACCAAGGACCTGAAAATTATTGGGGACTTCCTGGATTAATTTTAGAAGTGAATGACGGAAGAACTACTATTTTATGTTCTAAAATTGTTTTGAATGCCAAAGATAAAGTAGAAATAAAACCGTCTAAAAAAGGAAAAGTAATTTCTCAGAAAGATTATGATGAAACCGTAATTAAAAAAATGGAAGAATTTAGAGAAATGAACCGCGGACGTGCGGGTGGACCGCCGCCAATGGGAAGATAAATAGTCTTCTAATTATTATCTATTTCTAAGCTTTTTTAATGAACAAAATATATTTTTTCTTCGCCTTTTTAATTACCTCTTTTTCATTTTCTCAAAGTGTTCGTTTTGATGGTTTCATTCAGGACGAACAAAAGAATCCGTTGGAAATGGCCAATATCATGGCTGTAAACAACACTACAAAAGCAATGGATTCGTATGGGATTACGAATGATAAAGGAAAATTTCAGCTTACTTTAAAACCCAACACCTCGTATACGGTTAAGGTAAGTTATTTGGGAATGAAATCTAAAGAAATTGCGGTGGTCACCAAAGCCGAAAACATGACGCAGAATATCGTAATGGATGGTGCCGGAATCGAACTTGCAGGTGTGGAAATTGTCCGCGAAATGCCTGTTTCCATAAAAGGAGACACAATCGTTTATAATGCTGATTCTTTCAAATCAGGAACTGAAAAAAAGCTGGAAGACGTTTTGAAAAAGTTGCCGGGAGTTGAGGTGAATGCCGATGGTGAGATTGAAGTAGAAGGAAAAAAAGTCAGCAAATTGATGGTAGAAGGAAAAGATTTTTTTGATGGAGATACCAAATTAGGCGTTAAAAATATTCCCGCAGATGCTATTGATAAAGTTCAGGTTTTACGAAATTTTAATGAAGTAAGCGCTTTAAAAGGACTCGAGAACGATCAGGAAAATGTGGCGATGAATATTAAACTAAAAGAAGGTAAAAAGAACTTTTGGTTTGGAGATGTAACCGCTGGAATAGGCGTTGCCGAATTGGACAGTCGGTATATCATCAATCCGAAGTTGTTTTATTACAGTCCCAAATACAGTATTAATTTAATTACGAATTTTAATAATATTGGCGAACTGCCTCTTACAGCTCAGGACTATTTCAAATTTACCGGAGGATTTAAAAATCTGATGAAAAAAGGAGGAAGCAGTTTTAATGTTTCTTCAAATGATCTCGGAATTTCCATCTTACGAAACAATCGTGCAAAAGAAATCGAAACAAAATTTGGCGCGACCAACTTTTCGTATTCCCCAACCAAAGAATGGACTCTAAGCGGTTTCGGGATTCTTTCTTCCTCAAAAACCGATTTAGAAACCAAATCACAGACTACAATTTTAGAGTCAGGAGATCAGCAGAAAAGAGACGAACTTACCCATCAAAAAAACAATCTAGGATTGTTTAAGCTGAGTTCAACCTACAAACCGAATACAAAACTTCAGTTTGATTATGATGTTTTAACAAAATTATCAAAACAGGATGAAGATACAGATTTGTTGCGTGAATCGGTTGTAAATAATATTTCGGCGGTTGAAACTATTTTGACAGAAAAGAAACAAGATCCAACCTCAATAAACCAAAATCTGAGTTTGTATTATACACAAAGCGATAAAAATATTTTTGCTTTTGAAATGCAGCATTTGTATCAGGATGAAAACCCGTTTTACAATGCTAATTTAAAATCACAGCCTTTTGATTTATCGGGATATATTTCAGGACAAAACCGAAATGATCTTAATCAGGATCGTTTTGTAAAAACGAATAAAGTAGATGCTAAACTGGATTACTATTATATGGTGACACCAAAAAGCAATTTCAACATTACATTAGGAAATACGTATTCATATCAGAACTTTAATTCGCATATTTTTCAGATGCTGGATAATGGTGACCGAAATGATTTAAATACACCAGAAAACAATAATGATGTTGATTATAGTTTTAATGATGTTTTTCTTGGGTTTCATTACAAAATCCTGACTGGAAAATTCACTTTTACGCCAGGTGTAAGCGTGCATTCGTATCAAATGACCAATTCGCAGCTGGGATCGGATTATTCACAGAATTTCGTAAAAGTACTGCCTGATTTCTTTGCCTTATACCAAATTAAAAAATCAGAAACATTGACTTATAATTTTTCATTGTCAAACGATTTTACCGATATCAATCAGTTAGCTGCAGGTTATGTTTTATCGGATTACAGCAGTTTGTTTCGTGGAAATCGCTTCCTGGAAAATGCAACATCGCAAGTACATTCGCTGCGTTATTTTAAATACAATATGTTCAATTTTGAGAACATTTTTGCCAATGCAACGTATACTAAAAAAGTAGATGCTATTAAAACACAAGCTGATTTTACAGGAATTAATCAATCATCATCTCCATACAATTCCAATTTAGCCGATGAAACTTTTTCAGGAATGGGAAGCTACGGACGTTCTTTCTTAAAAAATTACAAAGCATCGGCAAGTGCGAGTTTAAACTGGTCAAAATTCAACAACATTCAAAATGATAAATTAGCAACAACCGAAAGTTTTGTACAGAGTTATACGGTAAGAGCTTCGACTAATTATAAAAACCTGCCCAATATTGAATTTGGTTACAATCTTTTGGTGAATAAATACAGCGGTTCGACATTTTATACCGACAAGCCTTTTGCCAGATTAGATTACTATTTTCTGGATAGTTTCTCTTTTGTTTCAGAGTACGAATTCTACCATTATTACAACGGAAATAAATCGGTTAATAATGAATACGATTTCTTAAGTGCGAGTTTAATCTATCAGAAGAAAAACAGCAAATGGGAATATAAAGTTTCGGCAACCAATCTGTTAAATACAAGATATCTCAATGATGACAGCTTTTCGCAGTTTTCAACTCGAGTTTCTCAATACACGGTACAGCCTCGTTACATCATCTTTTCGATGAAATATAATTTATAGTAATTTAACTACATATTAATAATGCAGAGTGATTTGTTTTATAGAAGAATAGAATATCTTTGTGAAGTTATTAACTACAAAATTTAAATCATGCGCAATTTTATATGGAGTTTAGTATTGTTTTCTTCGTTGACAACGGTTTCCTATTCTCAAATTAAAAACCTTGAAAAAGGAACTTATCTTTCTGTAAACAAAGGTCAAAAAATAAAGCTGAATTTATTAGATGACAGTAAATATGAATTGGTTTTTTACACTGGCAGTTACGAAATAAAAGGAGATTCTTTGGTTTTTATAAACAATCCATCGTCAGAGAACAATTTTAATCTTTCTTATAAGAATGATAAAAAAGCAAAAAATATAAAAATCAAGTTTTTAGATCCTTCTTATTATTCCTTTTACATTGGAACTCAAAATGGTACTGAAGACGTAAAATATCAAAAACTTTCTGACATCAGAACTAAACAAGATCCTGACTGGGAAAAAACAGATTTAGAATTTGAAATTGATAAAGCAGATTTTATCTATCTGGTTTACGAAGATTACTATAATCCTGCGACTGTTGCAAAATATGCAGTGCCAAAAGAGGTTTCTGAGATCACAATCAGCTATGAATTGGGTGCTGTGACTGATTTAAAATTGGCAGGTTTTTTCGATAAATCGAAAAATGAATTGCAAATTTCTGAACCTTCAGGAAAAAATCCACTTGTTTTTGTTAATGAAAAAAATCCACAGCCAGTTAAAAAAGTAGGCGTTACGCCTATTGAAACCAAATCTGTTCCAAACTGGACTTATGTAGGCAAAGAAGATTATGCGTTAGGAAATTATAACTACGATACAGACATTGTTCCTGCAGACAGCACGGCAATTGCAGACTATGCTGTAGCTCCGCCGGCAGCTTCAAATTATGATTTTAAATTAAAAATAGAGAATAGCTTAAGTAATGCACTTAAAGCGACCAAAGAATCAAGCACCAATAAATATCTGGTAGTTTATAAAGACAGTAATAAAACAGCCAAAGAAAGCTTTGATAAGTTTGTAAAAGATCAGGAAACACAAACAGGATATAATATGTATGATGCATACAATCCGCAGTATGATGTTTATAATTTTTATCTCGCTGGAGACGATGACAAAAAATGGCTTAAAAACAATAAAATTACCAATGATCCAAGTGTAATTGTAGTAAATGCAAACGGTGATGTATTGGGAAGCGCCAAATCTGATTTGTCAACACAGCAATATCAGTTTAGTTATTATGGAGATCTTTACAGAAGATTACAGCGTGCAGATGCTTTTGTTTCTATTGATAAAACCTTTAAAAACAAAAAAGCAAACGATGAAGATTTAATCAGAGCCTTTAATAAAGCTGCTTTATTGGAAAGTTCGTATGACTATGATTCTGAATATACTCCAGACGCTAATTCGACTGAATTTATTGTTACAAAAGCAAGTGTAGATAAAAAAGACGTTGCTCAAGCTTGGAAAAAACTAATTGAAGCGCACCAAAAAGATACAAAACCCAATATGTATCTGGCTGAAACCATTTTAAGAGAAATCAAAAATCAAGGTTTTACAAAACAGCTTTTCAACCAAGACAAAACCCTTAATGATACTGATTTTCTTGCCATAGATTATCTTTTAAAACATTCGGATAAAATTGAAGAAGGCCGTGCAGCGTTTAATCAAGCAAAAGGTGATAATTCATATGTTATTATGGGTAATCCTATTTCAGAAATTTCTACAGCTTTGCAACAAAGTGTTTATAACAGCCAAAATGGAATTTCGGGTGATGTAAATAAGGAAAAAATCAATTCAATTTATAAAAACATAATTGCATCAGGAAAAGGGAATTTTGAAGCATACCGAAATTATTTCGAATATTTAAGCCAGGTTCAAGATAAAGACGGCTCAAACACCACTTATTTAAGAGAATTTAAAACCTATTTCGAATCTAAATTAGCTTCACCAAGTCCAATTGAAAAATTAGACGCTATGTATACAGACTTGGATCCAACTTCGGAGTACGCCTATAACGGATGGAGTTCATTCAAAGAATACCATTCAAATATCTGTAATTCTGCTGCGTGGACAGTGGTTGAAAAACCTCTAAATTCTAGCTTTATTAAAGATGCCATTAAATGGTCAGAATATAGTTTGGTAGTTACCAAAAACAATCCGTATTATTTAGATACTTTGGCACAGCTGTATTATAAAGACGGGCAAAAAGACAAAGCAATTGCAACACAGACTCTTGCTGTAAAATATTTAGACTCAAATGTTGAAGAAACAACTGCAAATGAAATAAAAGAAGTTTTGAATAAAATGCAGAACGGAACGTACTAAAAGTATTTAAAATCTTAAAATAGAATCCAATGACTTAATAAGTTGTTGGATTTTTTTGTAATATTTAATTTACAAATTATGATTTTTTTGGCTTTAATTGAATAGTAATAAAATAATTTTGCAAGATATAACTTATAAAAAATAATTATTAGTCATGCGCAATTTTATATGGAGTTTTTTGTTGTTTTTTTCGTTGACAACAATTTCCTATTCTCAAACCAAAAGCCTTGAAAAAGGAACTTATGTATCTACAAATAAAGGGCAAAAAGTAAAATTGAATTTATCAGAAGATAATAAATTCGAACTGGTTTATTATACAGGTAAATACGAGATTAAAGGCGATTCGTTGCTATTTGCCAAAAATCAATCTTCAGAGAGCCGTTTTAATCTTTTGTTTAAAAACGATAAAAAAGCAAAAAATATTAAAATTAAGTTTTTAGATCCTTCTTATTATTCTTTTTACATTGGTACGCAAAAAGGAAATGAAGAAATCAAATATCAAAAATTAGCTGATCTTAGAGCAAAATACGATCCTGACTGGAAAAGTGCAGATGTTAAGTTTGAAATAGACAAAACAGATATCCTATATCTAGTTTATGAAAGTTATAGTGGAAAAAGTGATGTTTGTAAATATGCATTGCCAAAAGATGTTTCGGAAATAACAGTCAGTTACGACTTGTCGATTTTGGAAGATTTAAATATTACTGGATTTTTTGATAAAAAAACAAACGAGCTGAAAATTTCTGACCAATCGGGACAAAATCCGTTGGTTTTTATTAATGAAAAAGACTCGCAACCAGTTAAAAATGAAACAATAGTTCCTCTCGAAACAAAATCTGTTACAGACTGGACATATCCAGGTAAAAATACTGACTATTACAGCACTGCGATAGATAGCACAAAAAATGTTGCAATAGATACTACTGCGGTGCCAGCGTATAGTGCAGTAACTCGTAATTCGCATTACGATTTTAAATTAAAGATTGAGAATAATTTAAGTAATGCGCTTAAAGCAACCAAGGAATCAAACAATAAATATTTAGTAGTTTATAACGACAGTAAAAAGACAGCCAAAGAAAGCTTTGATACTTTTATAAAAGATCAAGAAGAAGATACGGGTTATTATATGTATGATGCATACAATTCAGCATATGATGTTTATAACTATTATTTAGCTGGGGAAGGAGATAAAAAATGGTTGAAAACTAATAAAATCACCAATGATCCAAGTGTAATTATTTTAAACACAGAAGGAGATAAGCTTGCTATTGCAAAATCAGACTTGAAAACTCAGAAAGATCAGTTCAATAATTATGGAGATCTTTACAAACGATTACAACGTGCAGATGCTTTTGTTTCTATTGAGAAAACCTTAAAGAACAAAAATGCAAATGATGAAGATTCAATCAGAGCTTTTAACAAAGGGGCTTTATTGGCGGGCACTTATAATTATGATTCTACATACAAGCAAGATGTCAATTCAACAGATTTTATAATTACAAAAACGCCCTTAGATCAAAAAGAAGTAGCCCAAGCTTGGAAAAAACTGATTGAAGCGCACGAAAAAGATACAAAGCCAGATATGTATTTAGTAGAAACAATTATAAGAGAAATCCAAAATGAAGGTTTTACAAAAGGACTTTTTAATAAAGATAAATCCCTTACTGATACTGATTTCCTTGCTATCGATTACGTATTAAAACATTCAGATAAGATTGAAGAAAATCGTGATTCATTTAATGGCCAAGAAATTGAAGTTCATAATATAGGGAATGCTGTTTCGGAAGTTTCAAATGCATTACAGCAAAATAGTTCTGATTCTCAAAACGGAATTTCTAGTGAAATAAACAAACAAAAAATCATTTCGACTTATAAAAAAATCATCGATTCGGGAAAAGCAAATTTCGATACTTATAGAAACTATTTTACATATTTAAGTCAAACTGAAGAAAAAGAAGGTTCTAATACGAAGTACTTAAAAGAATTTAAAACCTTTTTCGATTCAAATTTATCAGGAACAAATCCTATTGAGAAATTAGATACTTTGTTTTCTGGCTTAAATTCAAGTTCTAATTTTGCTTATGATGGTTGGAACTCATTTAAAATTTATAATTCAGATTTATGTAATAATGCGGCATGGTCTATCGTAACGAATCCCATAAATGAAAGTTACCTAAAAGATGCTATCAAGTGGTCAGAATATAGTGTGGCCATAACAAAAAACAATTCGTATTATTTAGATACTTTGGCACAATTGTATTATAAAGATGGGCAAAAAGACAAAGCAATTGCAACGGAAACTCTTGCTGTAAAATATTTAAATTCAGATGTTGATGGAGAAACGGCAAAGGATATTAAAGATGTTTTAGATAAAATGCAGAACGGAACGTATTAAATTTCTAGTATGTAATAAAAAAAGGCTGTCTAAATTTTTAGACAGCCTTTTTTAGTATTTAAAATTCAGATTGAATTATAATCCAAATGCAGCTTTTACTTGGTCAACAAAATCAAGTTTTTCCCATGTAAATAACTCAACAGTAACTGTTTTTTCGTTTCCTCCTGGAGCAGAAAAAGTTTTAGTAACCGTTTCTGGTTTACGTCCCATGTGTCCGTAAGCAGCAGTTTCGCTATAAATAGGATTTCTTAATTTTAAACGTTGTTCAATAAAGTAAGGACGCATATCAAAAATAGCTTCTACCTTTTTAGCGATTTCACCGTTAGTTAAGTTTACTTTAGAAGTTCCGTACGTTTCAATGAAAATTCCCATTGGCTCAGCAACACCAATTGCGTAAGAAACCTGAACTAAGATTTCGTCAGCAACACCAGCAGCCACTAAGTTTTTAGCGATATGACGAGTTGCATATGCACCACTTCTATCTACTTTACTTGGGTCTTTTCCAGAGAATGCACCACCACCGTGAGCACCTTTTCCACCGTAAGTATCCACGATAATTTTTCTTCCTGTTAAACCAGTATCTCCGTGAGGTCCTCCAATAACGAATTTTCCTGTTGGGTTAATATGATAGTTAATTTTATCATTGAATAAGTGAGCGTGCTCTGGGTTCTTAGCAATAATTCTAGGAATCAAGATCTCAACAATATCTTTTTTGATTTTAGCTAACATTGCAGCTTCTTCATCAAAATCATCGTGTTGTGTTGAGATAACAATTGCATCAATACGAGTTGGTTTGTTATCGTCGCTGTATTCTAAAGTAACCTGAGATTTTGCATCTGGACGTAAATAAGTGATTTCCTTATTTTCGCGTCTTAAAATGGCTAATTCTTGTAATAATTTATGAGACAAATCAAGAGCCAATGGCATGTAGTTTTCAGTTTCGTTTGTAGCGTAACCAAACATCATCCCTTGGTCACCAGCACCTTGCTCTTCTGGCTTAGCTCTGTCAACACCTTGATTAATATCTGCAGATTGCTCGTGAATTGCTGAAAGAATCCCACATGAATTCGCTTCAAACATATATTCACTTTTAGTATATCCAATTTTACGGATTACTTCGCGTGCAATTTGCTGAACATCTAAATAAGTATTCGATTTTACTTCACCTGCTAAAACAACCTGACCTGTTGTAACTAAAGTTTCACAAGCTACTTTTGAGTCAGCGTCAAATGCCAAAAAGTTGTCAATTAATGCATCCGAAATTTGATCTGCAACTTTGTCTGGATGCCCTTCACTAACAGATTCTGACGTAAATAAATAAGCCATAATAATGTAATAATAATGTATTAGTTTAAAATTAAGCGGGAAAAATAATTGCTAAAAAGGGCTAAAGGAGAGTTGCTGCTTTAGCATTTTTTACTGCTGAAATTAATCTTTCAGCATTCATAACGAAACCGTTTCATTATGAAGAGGTTGCAATCAGTTCAAATTTTTCCTCTGTTTCGGGTGCAAAGGTATGAAACCATTTTGATTTGCAAATTAAAGTTCAACTTTTTTTATTTTTTATGACAGAAATTTAACATTAACATACTACTTTGATAGGGCAATAGAAAATATTTCTGTTTTTGTTTGGCTGATTAAAAAATAGTTCAGACATTTGCCTCGTTAAAATAAAAAAAGAAATGAAATTTACAGTTTGCAATATGATGTCTTGTAAGATGCCGGAACTATCCGCAGAGACTCTATTGTAACTTTTTTTTGAATAGATATAGAACCTCTGCCAGATCGCAGAGGTTTTTTTTGTTCGAAAAATAAAATTGTAAGACTTTTTTGTAAGCCAAAAACAACTAATTAATCAGTAAAAAGAAATGAAGAAAAATGTTATAATCGTTTTAGGTCTTTTGACTTTTTCAGGAATTTATGCTCAGGATAACAAAACCGAGCAGGATACTTTAAAAAACAATGAATTATCAGAAGTTACCATAATTGGATCGAGAAGTAAAAACCGAGTAAAAACAGATGTGCCTGTTCCGGTTGATGTTTTCAATATCTCTGATATTACAAAAGGAGCGCCACAGACCAGCGTTACCCAGATTTTAAATTACGTTGCGCCGTCATTTACCAGTAACGCAACATCTACAGCAGATGCAACCGATCACGTTGATCCAGCACAATTAAGAGGATTAGGACCAGATCAGGTTTTAATTTTAGTAAACGGAAAAAGAAGACACACCAGTGCTTTAGTAAACATAAACGGATCTCCAGGAAGAGGATCTGTAGGAACAGATTTAAATGCCATTCCCTCTTTTGCTATCGAAAGAATTGAAGTTTTGCGAGATGGAGCCGCTGCACAATACGGTTCGGATGCTATTGCGGGAGTTATTAATATTGTACTGAAAAAGAATGCCAATTATGTTTCTGGAGGAATTCAGTACGGTGCCAACCTATCTTCAGGATCAAATAATTTTAAAGGCGGAGCTGATGGAGAAACCCTTCAAGCCGATTTAAACTATGGAACATCTTTAGGAAAACCAGGAAGTTACTTTAATATTACCGGAAGTGCCATTACAAGACAAACAACCAGCAGAGCAGGAATTAGAAGCAACGCTATTTTTAATGCTTACAACGCAGTAGAAAACAGAGCAGCACAAAATGGAGTTCAAATCAATTCGTTGTTTAGCAATATCAATAACACTTCAAACTCGGCACAAATTATCAGTTCATTGCAGCAATATGCACCGCAGGTAAGTTATTTTACTCCAGCACAGCAAAATGCCATTTCTTCTGCCACGACAATTGCTCAAATGCAGACCGCTTTGAATTTTGATGTAACGAATAATGAATTAGCCTATAGAGGTCAGGAAAGAAGAGACTATAATATGAGTGTGGGACAGTCAGAACTGGCTTCGGGACAAGCGTATTATAATGCTAAATACCCATTAACCGAAAATACATCTTTATATTCTTTTGGAGGTGTATCTTATAGAAATGGTAAATCATATGCTTTTAATAGACTTCCAAATGGTTCAGGAACTTTCACGCAAGTGTATCAAAACGGATTTTTACCAGAAATAGAATCTAAAATTTTAGATGCTTCTGCAGCAGTTGGAGTGAATACACAATTGTTTGGGTTTGATACTGATTTAAGTACAAATCTTGGAACAAACTCTTTTCAATATGATGTAAACAATACCATCAATGCTACTTTAGGAGTAAATTCTCCAACGAGTTTTGATGCTGGAAAAGTTTCCTTTTTGCAAAGTACAACTAATTTAGATTTCAGTAAAAAGGTAGATGTTTTATCTGGTTTAAACATTGCATTTGGTGGAGAATTCAGATATGAAAACTATCAGATAAAAGCGGGAGAAGAAGCTTCTTATGGATTATATGATGTAAATGGAAGTTTAGTTTCAGGAATTCTGCCAAGTAATTCACCTTTAATTGTTACTGACTTTTTCGGAAACAAACGTGGAGCGGGAGCACAGGGATTTTCAGGATTTCAGCCATCAGATGCTAAAGAAAAAGACAGAAAAAGTGGAGCTGCTTATATCGATCTAGAATTGAATGCTACTGAAAACTGGCTTATAGATGGAGCAGCACGTTATGAAAACTATTCAGATTTTGGAAGTACCGTTACCTTTAAATTAGCTTCTCTTTTAAAATTAACTAACAACATTAACTGGAGAATTTCTGGGCAAACAGGTTTTAGAGCGCCTTCATTACAACAAAAATATTTTGAATCAAGCTCAACACAATTCATCAACGGATCACCATATCAAGTGGGATATTTTACAAATGATTCTCAAGCAGCAAAAAGTATTGGTGTAGAAAACTTAAGGCCAGAAAAATCAAAAAGTATCAGTACAGGATTTACTTTTAAAATTCCAGAAGCCAACATAACTATTGCGACTGATGCTTACTTTACAAGAATCAACGATCGAATTGTATTGTCAGGACAATACGCAAGACCAACAGATGCGCAGATTGCAGCTGCAACATCGCAAGAACAAAAAGATGCATTAACCTTGTTTCAGCAGGCGTTTGATTTAAAAGGAGTTGAAAGGGCTTCTTTCTGGACAAACGGAATTGACTCTGAAACTAAAGGAATAGATTTGGTAATTTCTCAGAAATACGACGTTATTCAAGATTTTGCAATTAAAAATGATTTGGCTTTAAGTTATAATGAAACCAAAAGAGTCGGAGATTTAAATGTGCCGCAATCAATTATCGATGCTGGGGGAGAACCATTTAGATATTCATTCTTCCCAGAATCTAGCCGCATTTATTTAGAAGAAGCTATTCCAAAATTAAAAGCTAATTTAATGACTACTTTCAGTATTAAAAAACTGGATATCTATTTAAGAAACAGCTATTTTGGTAAAGTAACTGATCCAGGAGCGACAGATGTAAATTTAGACGGATCAGCTTCAGTATACGAACACCCAGAATACAGCGCAAAACTAGTAACCGATTTATCATTAGGATATCAAATCAACGAACATTTTAGAGCTACAATTGGATTTAATAATATAGGAGATGTTTATCCAGATAGAAATAATCCGGCAACGCCAGCCTTTACTAATACAACTCCAACTTTATCTCCTGCGCCAAGTACTGATTTAAGCAACGCCAATCAATTTGCGTATTCTAGAGCAGTATCGCAGTTTGGACTAAATGGAAGATTTGGATTTGCCCGTTTGAGCTTTAAATTTTAATCTCCTAAAAAAAAAGCCACAGATTGAAAGGTTTAGACGAATTAGCATTGATTTTAAATCATTGTAATCTTTTAATCTGTGGCTAAACTTAATCACAATGCTAAGTTGAATCCTTGATTTTATAAGGGTTGAAAAAAAATAATTGAAAATATTAAATTTTTATTTGGTCGTTAAAAAAATACTTATTACATTTACTCTATCAAATTAGTCGAGTTTAAAAATAAAAAATCAATTTTAAATAAAATGAAAACAATAGCAAAAGGAAATATGATGTGTTGTAGAATGATGCAGATGTGCATCCCAATTTGCTGTTGCCAAAAGTAAAAAGATACAAATCTTTAGTTATAGTTACACTATAAGCCCTTTTGGTAGCCATCCGAAAGGGCTTTTTTAATTTCAATATTTAAAATTAAGATCATGAAAACATTAAATTCAATAGCAGTAGAATATTTATTGAGAAACGATTCTCAAAACAACAATACAAAATCAGAAAATATTACAAGAGAAGTGGCAAGACTACATCAAGAACAAGATTTAAAAAATCAGCAATCATTACTCTTTCAACTGTATTATCTGGAAGAAGAAGGCGAAGACTTTTTTGCATAAACCAATTCTAAAATTCATTTACAATATATAATAGGATTAACAATACCTAAAAAACTAAGAAATCATGAGTACACAAAAATTTGCAACAAACGCATTACACGCAGGACATGATGTAACGAAAAACGGAGGAACAAGAGCAGTACCAATTTACCAAACGTCATCATACGTATTTAACAGTGCAGATCATGCGGCTAATTTATTCGGATTAGCCGAAGCTGGTTTTATCTACACAAGATTAAACAATCCAACAAATGATATTCTTGAACAGCGTTTGGCTGCACTAGAAGGCGGAATTGGAGCTGTAGTTACAGCATCTGGAGCATCTGCAATTGCGACTACTTTATTGACTTTACTTAGAGCTGGCGATCATATCGTAGCATCTAACAGTTTATACGGCGGAACTTATAATTTATTAAGTGTAACGCTGCCACGATTAGGAATTACAACCACTTTTGTAGATCCTTCTAATCCAGAAAACTTTACCAAAGCCGCCAAAGAAAACACAAGAGCCTTCTTTGTAGAATCTCTGGGGAATCCAAAATTAGACGTATTAGACTTAAAAGGAATTTCGGCAGAAGCCAAAGCATTCAAAGTGCCGTTTATAGTAGATAATACAGTTGCGACACCTTATTTATTAAACCCAATTAAATACGGTGCCGATATTGTAATTCATTCCTTAACTAAATATATTGCCGGAAACGGAACTTCATTAGGCGGTGTAATCATTGACGCCGGAAATTTTGACTGGGCAAACGGGAAATTCCCTGAATTTACAGAACCTTCTGCCGGATATCATGGATTAGTGTATCACGAAGCTTTAGGTAATGCCGCTTTTATTGCAAAAGCCAGAATTGAAGGACTGCGTGATTTCGGATCAGCTCTGAGTCCTTTTAACGCCTTTCAGATTATTCAGGGATTAGAAACACTGCCAATCCGAATTAAAAAACACAGTGAAAATGCTTTGGCATTAGCCGAATGGTTAGAACAGCAAGATGAGGTGGTTTGGGTAAACTATCCAGGTTTAAAAACCAATAAATATTATGATTTGGCTCAGGAATATCTTCCAGAAGGACAAAGCGGAATCATAACTTTTGGTTTGAAAGGAGGATTTGATGCTGCCAAAAAAGTTGTAGATGAAACACGATTATTTTCGCTGTTAGCCAATATTGGCGATACCAAATCGCTGATTATCCACCCGGCCAGTACCACTCATCAGCAATTGTCTGAAGAAGAACAATTGTCAACAGGAGTTTCGAAAGATTTAATCCGACTTTCTGTTGGAATAGAAGATGTTGAAGATTTAATTGCCGATTTGCAAGCCGTCTTTGAAAGCGTAACCCAATCGCAATACAGCATTAATAAAAATTAGGTTTTTTTGTTTTTTGTTTGAAAAATTGCCTTTAGCAGCGTGAGTTCTGCTAAGGGTGATTTTTTATGAAAAGACTATCGATATAAAATAAACCATATAGTTAGAAACGCACCGCGTTTACTCGCTAACATGGCAGGTTCAATATAAACGTTGATTTAAATGAACTTATATAAAAATTAAAATTATGTCAAAACTAAAAATAAATATTATCCTTTTTGGAATTGGTAATATTGGAAGCACTTTAATCAATCAGATTATCGAAAGCCAAGAGTTTTTTCTTCAGAGTAGAAATGTTGATTTTCACTTTCCAATAATTACCAATTCAACAGTTGCCTTTTTCGAGAAAGAAGGTGTTGGATATTCCTGGGAAACCAATTTTCGACAATTGGCCGTTCCTTTTAGGGTAGAAGATATTATCGAATTTGCCAAAGAAAATGAATTCGAAAATTTAATTGCAGTCGATGCAACTGCAAGTGATGAACTGATTGGACATTACAATACTTTAATCGAAAACGGATTTAATATTGTTGCCGTAAATAAAAAAGCCAATACGCTTCCAATCGATCTTTATAAAAAGCTTAGAGAAAATCTCAAAAAGCATGATAAAGAGTTTTTATATGAAACCTCTGTCGATACCGGAATTCCGGTTTTACAAACTTTAAGAGATTTGTATTTCTCTGGCGAGAAAATAACAAAAATAAGAGGCGTCTTTTCAGATAATCTAAGTTATGTTTTTAATCGTTTTTCGGCTGAAGAAAACTCCTTTTCATCTGTTTTAAAAGATGCTAGTCTCCTAGGATTAATGCGATCTACTTTTAAAGAAGATTTGTCTGGAAATGACACCGCAAAGAAATTATTGATTCTTACCCGTGAAATAGGCAAAGAATTTGAATTTTCAGATATAAAAATCCATCCGCTTATTAAAGAAGAACATTTAGAAAAAAATGGCATTCTAAATAAAGAAGCAATCGACAAATCTTTTAAAATCGCCAAAATCACACAAGCAGAAAATCATGTATTGCGATATGTAGGCGAATTTGATGTGGAGAAAAACACACTTGAAGTCAAATTGATTTCGGAACCTGTTACTTCCGCAATTGGACAATTGAAAGGTTCTGATTCTATTTTTGAAATTTATACCAAATCGTATGCAAATACTCCAATAGTCATTCAAAGTGCTGCGGCAAGCCGACAAGCAATTGCAAGAGGAGTTATAGCGGATATTTTAAAAGTAGCCGAAAAAATTAAAAATAAAGAAGCTGTCTGGCTTTAAGTGGCTCTAATATTAGTAGTTCTTTGAAAGATTGAAACAGAAAGTCAGTTAATTTTTGTAAGATAAAACCTTCTTTAATTCAAAAATAAATTTTGTAAGATGTTTTTTAGCGGTAAAAAGCTGTTTTTTAACGTTATTTTAGAAAAATTGGGCTTTTATAACTTGGAATATTCGAAAAATATTCGCACATTTGTAAGACAAACTAAAAATTGTTAAAAACAGAGAATAGTTTGTTAAAAATGAATAAAACACTTTCGGTAAAATAATCAATTCGGGAAGTTTATAAAAAGTAATAAATGCAAGATTTTTTTAAAATAACAGTCAAATCGCAAATGAATAAGTCCCTTCAGATGAACAAGATGTTCAATGTCGCACGTATTTGTGTATGCGTCTGTTGATACTAAAAGTATATATAAGTTCCATAAAAACTTAGACCCTTTTGGTATTAAAAATCCAAAAGGGTTTTTTTATTCATTTTGGTTACAGTAACAAAGAATTAAAGAAAAAATAAAGATTATAAAATAATAATAACTGACTTAAACTTAAATATCATGAGTGCAATAAACTTCCTAAGAAAAAAACTTTCAACATTCAGAAACAGGAAAAACGAAAGAAATAATCCGCCGCCAACAAATGAATTAATCCATCCAAGTTTTGGAATAACAGAAACGGATAAAAAAATGGTGAAAAACCTACCAAATTCATTAACGTTTTTGATGTACTCAAAAGAAAATGAAACGCTTTTCATCTAAGTTGAAAAAGAACCATAAATTAGGTTAAAAACCTGCATAACATTACTGGGCATAACGTTCGGTAATTTTGTGCGTACAATAGTTTCTGATTGAATTATATCTAAGAAATTGAAGAATCAGTTTCGATAAAATTTGTTTGTTTAAGAAATTAGTAGTTAATTTGCACCGTTAAGTTCAAAAACGTATTGAAATGTTATAAAGAAAGGAGGAGGGATTAGACCCGATGAATCCTTAGCAACCCTTCGTTAATTCGAAGAAGGTGCTGCATTCTACCACGCCCAAACGTGGAAAGATAACAACAAGAATTTTTCTAGTTTCACTCTAGACTTTCTTTCTAATATTTCCACATACAAATCAAAAATAAAAAAGATTTGAAATTGGAAAATATACCAAGTCCCATTATAATTCAAAATTTCATCACCGAAAGTGGTGCAGTTTATCCATACCTGCCTTTAAGTTTTACACTTTCAGGCCAGCCGTTGCATTCTGCCCCAATTGTTCTGGTAAACCATGCTTTAACAGGAAATGCACAAGTAACTGGAGAGAATGGTTGGTGGAGCGATTTAATTGGTGATGGTAAAACAATAGATACCCATAAATTTACGATTCTTGCCTTTAATGTTCCAGGCAACGGCAATGATTCTTTTATCATTGAAAACTATCTCGATTTTAAAACACGAGACATTGCTAGAATCTTTCTGCAAGGTCTCGAAGCGTTACAAATCGAACAGGTATTTGCTATAATCGGCGGCTCTGTTGGCGGTGGAGTAGCTTGGGAAATTCTAGCGTTGGCGCCAAATATCACCGAACACTTAATTCCAATTGCAACCGACTGGAAATCGACCGACTGGATGATTGCCAATTGTTTCCTGCAAGAACAGATTCTGAACAATTCATCAAAACCAATCGAAGATGCCAGAATTCACGCTATGCTGTGTTACCGTTCTCCAGAATCTTTCAAAGAAAAATTTCAACGAACCATCAATCAGGATCTTTTGATTTTTAATATCGAAAGCTGGCTCGCACATCACGGAAACAAGCTGCAGAAACGTTATCAGCTTGCTTCTTATAAATTGATGAACCAATTGCTGAAAACAATCGATATAACTCGAAATAGTGAGGATTTCGAGACATTAATTTCCAAATCAAATGCCGCAATACACATTATTGCAATCAACTCAGATTTATTTTTTACGCCAAAAGAAAATCTGGAAACTTATAATGAATTAAAGAAGTTTAAAAACAATGTTTCATACAGCGAAATAGATTCGGTTCACGGACATGACGCTTTTTTAATAGAGTACAAACAATTAGATCATTTACTTGCCGATATTTTTAAGGCAGAAAAAATAGCAAAATAAAATGAAAATATTAAAATTTGGAGGTAAATCATTATCAAACGGAGAAGGACTTAACAAAGTAATTTCAATCATTTCAGATAAAGTAAATCAAGGCGAAAGAATTGCCGTAGTCGTTTCTGCCCGCGGAAATGCAACAGATGAACTAGAAGATATACTAAGAATTGCCGCTAAAAACGGAAACTACAAACCTCTTT
Source organism: Flavobacterium endoglycinae (assembly GCF_017352115.1). Lineage (NCBI taxonomy): Bacteria > Pseudomonadati > Bacteroidota > Flavobacteriia > Flavobacteriales > Flavobacteriaceae > Flavobacterium > Flavobacterium endoglycinae. The sequence goes on along the minus strand of NZ_CP071448.1, from coordinate 1,944,868 downwards.
TGGAAAGTTTTAAAGCATATCAAGCTTCCGATTATCCGCAAGTTGATTTATCAGAAGAATTCAATGTTTTAGACAAACTTTTTGAAGGAGTAAGTTTGATTGGAGATTACAGCAATAAAATCAAAGATCAGATTTTATCAAAAGGAGAATTGCTTTCGGCGAAATTATTGACTTCTATTTTAGTTGAAAAAGGAATTCCTGCCAATTTCGTAGATACGAGAGAACTGTTGAAAACAGACTCTAAATTTGGTGATGCGCAGCCTTTAGAACAACTTTCTAAGAAAAACGTTATCAATTATTTCAAGCTTCATAACGGAGAAACGGTGAATATCGTAACAGGTTTCATTGGATCTAACAACAACAACGACACAACTACTTTAGGAAGAAACGGAAGCAATTACACCGCTTCGTTAATTGCGAACTATTTGGATGCAGAAGAGCTTCAAAATTTCACGCACGTTGACGGAATTTACACAGCAAACCCAGATTTAGTAGCCGATGCTAAAAAAATCGAATTCTTATCATTTAACGAAGCAAATGAGCTGGCTAATTTTGGAGCCACTATTCTGCATGCAAAAACCATTATTCCGTTATTAGAAAAGAATATTCCACTTCGTATTTTAAACACCTTCAATCACGAAAACCACGGAACTCTAATTACTTCAAATTCTCAAAAAGAAGGAATCAAGACACTTTCAGTTTTAGAAAACGTTTCTTTAGTGAATCTTGAAGGACGCGGGTTACTAGGAAAAGCCGGAGTTGATGCCCGAATCTTCAAAGTAATGGGCGATCACAACATTAGTGTAAGCATTATTTCGCAAGGTTCTTCAGAAAGAGGAATCGGATTGGTTGTGGCAAAAGACAAAGCAACACTGGCAATGGTCGAATTGGAAAAAGAATTCGAAAACGACTTTTATTCTAAAGACGTAAACCAGATTACCGTAACCGATAACGTGTCTGTAATTTCAATCATTGGTCAGGATTTAAGTACTTTCCACAAACCGTATACAGCTTTAATTAAAAACAAAATTGTTCCAATTTTATTCAACAATACCGTTACGGGTAAAAACGTGAGTTTGGTGGTTAAAAAAGAAGAACTCACGAAAGCCTTAAACGTAATTCACGGAGAGATTTTTGGAGTTTCTAAAAAAATCAACATTGCGATTTTCGGACACGGTTTAGTAGGCGGAACTTTGATTAACCAAATTTTAGAATCGGCTTCATCAATCGAAAAACGAAAAGATATTAAGCTGAATGTATTTGCGATTGCCAATTCTAAAAAATTGCTTTTAAACAGACACGGTGTTAACAATAACTGGAAAACCGATATTGAAACCAAAGGCGAGCCATACACGATTCAGGATATTATAGCTTATGCTAATGAACATCATTTAGAAAATTTAATTGCAGTAGATAATACAGCAAGTGCTTCTTTTGTAGAAAACTACATTCCGCTTGTAGAAAGCAGTTTCGATTTGATCTCTTCAAATAAAGTAGCCAATACGTTAACGTATGGTTTTTACAAAGAATTGAGAAAAGCATTGGCGGAAAATCAAAAGAATTATTTATACGAAACCAATGTTGGAGCAGGATTGCCATTAATTGACACCATTAAATTACTGCATCTTTCAGGTGAAAACATCACTAAAATTAAAGGCGTTTTCTCTGGAACATTAAGTTATTTATTCAATAATTTCTCTGCGAAAGATGCTCCGTTTAGTAAAATTTTACAAGAAGCAATTGACAACGGATATACAGAACCAGATCCGCGTGAAGATTTATGCGGAAATGATGTTGGTAGAAAATTATTAATTTTAGCTAGAGAATTAGACTTGCAAAATGAATTTGAAGAAATCTCAATTCAGAATTTAATTCCAGACCATTTGCGTGAAGGAAGTGCAGCCGATTTCTTAACGAAATTGAAGGAATTTGATCCAATTTATGCTAAAATAAAAGCAGAACAACAGCCAAATCACGTGTTGAGATACATTGGTGAATTGTCTGGAGATTTGCAGAATGACAAAGGAAATTTAGAAGTAAAATTAGTTTCGGTTCCATCAGACACGGCTCTTGGCGGATTAAAAGGTTCTGATTCATTCTTTGAAATTTACACAGAATCTTACGGAGATCGTCCAATCGTTATTCAGGGAGCTGGTGCAGGTTCTGCTGTTACAGCGAGAGGCGTTTTCGGAGATATTTTAAGATTATCTGATAAAGGATAATTGAATTTTAGATTGCAGATTTTTGATTTTAGATTGGTGATCTTGCAATGACAAGAATAAAAAACAAAAAAAATAACAACACAATGAAAGTAACTTTAAACAGAGTAAATGACGCATTTCATTTTAAAGTAAAAAATGAACGCGGACACGTAGTTGACGTTGACAGCAGAGCCGAATTTGGCGGAAGCGATTTAGGTGCAAGTCCAATGGAATTAGTACTAATGGGAGTGGCAGGATGCAGCGCTATCGATATGATTTCAATTTTGAAAAAACAGCGTCAGGAAATCACTTCATTTGATGCTGAGGTTGAAGGACTTCGTGTTCAAGTTGGAGAAGCAAAGCCCTTTAAAGAAATCGATGTGGTTTTCTATTTAGAAGGAGAAATCAATCCAGAAAAAGCCAAAAAAGCAGCGCAGCTTTCTTTTGAGAAATATTGCTCAGTTGCCAAAACAGTTGAACCAACAGCAACCATTAAATACAAAGTAGTTTTAAATAAAGAAGCTTTGTAAATTAGAAATGAGTTAATTAGACAATTAGATAATTAATTCTAAACATTTGAATTTAAGTTCAGTTTTAACTTGAAACCTGAAACTTGAAACAAAAAAACAAAAAAAATAACAACACAATGAATACAGAAGAATTTGGTTTTGAAACACAAGCCATTAGAACACAATTAGAAAGATCTCAATATTTAGAACATTCGGTGCCTTTGTACCTATCGTCAAGCTTTGTTTTTGAAGATGCCGAAGATATGAGAGCTTCATTTACAGAAGAAAAAGAAAGAAATATTTACAGCCGTTTCAGCAATCCAAATACAACAGAATTTGTCGATAAAATCTGCAAAATGGAAGGTGCAGAATCGGGTTATGCTTTTGCAACGGGTATGGCGGCAGTATATTCTACTTTCGCGGCGTTATTAAATTCTGGAGATCATATTGTTTCTGCGAGCAGTGTTTTTGGTTCAACTCACGCTTTGTTTATGACTTATTTTCCAAAATGGAATATCGAAACTTCTTATTTTGAAATTAATAAGCCAGAAACAATAGAGAGCTTAATTAAACCAAATACCAAAATATTATACGCTGAATCTCCAACAAATCCTGGAGTAGATGTAATTGATTTAGAATTGTTAGGAAATATAGCCAAAAAACACAACTTGATTTTAATAATCGATAATTGTTTTGCAACACCCTATTTACAGCAGCCAATTAAATTTGGAGCGGATTTGGTGATTCACTCGGCTACAAAATTAATCGACGGACAAGGTCGTGTTCTTGGTGGTGTAACCGTTGGAAACGCTGATTTAATTAGACAGATTTATTTATTTTCTAGAAATACAGGACCAGCTTTGGCGCCGTTTAATGCTTGGGTATTATCAAAAAGTTTAGAAACATTGGCTGTTCGTGTGGATAGACATTGCGAAAATGCTTTAAAAGTAGCCGAATTTTTAGAAAGCCATCCAAATGTAAATAGCGTAAAATATCCGTTCTTAAAATCGCATCCGCAATATGAAATTGCCAAAAAACAAATGAAAGCGGGTGGAAATATTATTGCATTTGAAATAAAAGGCGGAATCGAAGCAGGAAGAAAATTCTTAAACAGTATTAAACTTTGTTCATTGTCAGCAAATATTGGAGATACCAGAACAATTGTTACACATCCGGCTTCTACAACACACAGCAAATTATCTGAAGAAGATCAACTAGCAGTTGGAATCACGCAAGGTTTAGTTCGTGTTTCTGTTGGTTTAGAAACAGTAGAAGATGTAATTGCCGATTTAAAACAAGCACTTTCTTAATTGAAATTTTAGATTTCTAAATTATACAATGACGATTTTTGATAGTAATTATTTTACTGTTAAAAATCGTCATTCTTTTTTATGGTTGTTTCGGTAAAAAATCTATTTTTGTTAAAACCATATTCAAAATCATTTAACTAAACCAAACCAACCTATGAGTAACTCTACTTACATTCTTGATGAAAAATTATTGGCTTCAAAAGGGCAGCGATTTCTGAATTACCTTCTGGATAATATTATGGTACTTGCCTTATTATTTGTGTTAGGTGTTATTTTAGGACTAATTGGAAGTCTTTTTGAATTACATGGAATTTTTGTTTGGTTAGACAATATTGGGGATTTAGAAGGAAGATTGATTTTTATTCTAATCACAATAGTTTACTATGCTGTAACAGAAGGTATTTTTGGCAGATCTTTAGGTAAATTAATAACAGGAACCATTGTTGTAGATGAAAATGGTGTTAAACCTGATTTTGCAGATATTTTGAAAAGAAGCTTCAGCCGAATAATTCCCTTCGACGGACTTTCGTTTTTAGGAAATTCAGGAAGAGGCTGGCACGATTCAATTTCGGACACTTATGTAGTGAATAAAAAAGAATTAGAAGAAGAAGTTAAAGTCTTTCACGAATTCAATTTAATCGGAAATAACGAAGTAATTTGATGGATTTAGTAGAATTTAACTATTCTACTGTTATTTTTCTCATTTAAAAATCCTATTTTTGTTGCAGAAAAATATGAAGCTGTTTGTTTTAGGAAAAATCTAGAATTTGCAGTCTTCAATCTAAAACATAAAAAAGTGCTTTCAAAGAAAACAAAATACGGAATTAAAGCCTTAACTTATCTGGCTAGACGGGAAAATAATGAACCTGTGCAAATAGCCGAAATTGCGAAGAGTGAACACATTTCGATTAAATTTTTGGAAAGCATTTTATTGCTTTTAAGAAACTCAGGATTTCTTGGTGCAAAAAAAGGCAAAGGCGGAGGATATTATTTAATCAAAGATCCAAAGGACATCAGTATGGCGAAAGTCTATCGTATTCTAGAGGGGCCAATTGCATTACTGCCTTGTGCAAGTCATAATTTCTACGAAAGATGTGATGACTGCGATGATGAATCGACCTGTGCGGCACGACGTTTAATGACAGAAGTTCGTGATAATACACTTAAAATATTAGAAAGTAATTCTTTAGCAGATATAGCATTCTAAAAAAAATAAACCATAAAAGTTATATAAGTTCATTTTAAACTTTGCGCAAAGCTTGTTAAGTGAACTTATATAACTTGATTTTAAAATTTATCTTAAAAGATCAATTTATATCCTGCCATGAAAAGCATTACAGCAATCGCATTTCTAAGGAATTGATCCGGCACTTTTCCACTTAACATACTTCCTATATAGATTCCGGGAAGTGATCCCATCAATAATTGCCCCAGTAATACTAAATCTAGATTTCCCATAGAAGCATGTCCAATTCCGGCAACTAAAGTTAAAGGAACAGCGTGTGCAATTTCAGTTCCTACTAAACGTGGTGTTGGTAAAAGCGGATAGAGGAAAAATAAAGTTACCGTTCCTAATGCTCCAGCTCCAATAGAAGTTAAAGTTACAGTTGCCCCTAATAAAATTCCTATTCCAATAGTGAGCATGTTTTGAGTTTTACTTTCTTTATGAAATTTATCTCCAGCATGTTTTTGAGAAAAGACTAAAATTTTATTTTTGAATATAATGGCAATCGAGGTAAACAATAATGCCCAGCCTAAACTATATTTTATTACACGATTTATAGTTTCAATATCGGTTTTAATACTGTTTAATATCCATAAAGTCAATAAAGCAGCGGGAACACTTCCTAAGGTAAGCCATCCGGTAATTTTCCAGTTAATGTTTCCTTTTTTGTTATGTACAAATACACCTCCCGCTTTGGTAAAAGCAGCATAAAGTAAGTCCGTGCCCACTGCAGTTGTTGGAGAAATACCAAAATATAATAAAATTGGAGTCATTAAAGAACCTCCGCCAACACCTGTTAATCCAACAATAAAGCCCACAGTTAAACCTGCAATTACAAGACCAATCTGAAAATCCATAATAAAAATTTGGAGCTAAAATAATAACAATTTTATAATTATCCTATGGATTTTATAGAGATTAAATGTGTATTTTTACAAATCACAAAATTAAAGTACGCTGTTATAATCTAACAAAGCAGCGCCTAATTTGTTAAATAAATTATTAATCCTTTATTAAATTTCTTTTGTCTTGGTTTATAGTAAGATAGCTTCTGTAAAAAACTAAATATATTGTTTTGATATTTCAAAATATATAGTACATTTGCAAAGTAATCTACTAAGCCGATAGGATAATAGATTTTTAAGAATAAAAAATCTTAAGAAATATGGAAAATGAACTTAAATTGAACAACACTGCGATCAAGTCTAATGCTTTTTCAAAAGGAAATTTGTGGGTTGTCATACCTGTCGTTTTGCTAGTAAGTTTATTATCTGTATTAATATACAATCATCACGCTGAATTTACGTGGGATGGATTTGTAAATGGTTTTAATGAAGAGTTCTTAGTATTTTTTGCTATTGGAGTTTTCGCTCAATTAGTTGACGGAACTTTAGGAATGGGTTACGGAGCGACTTCAACCTCATTTTTATTGGCTTATGGAGTTCCACCGGTAGTGAGCAGTACAGCGGTTCACGTTTCGGAAATGTTTACAACAGGAGCATCGGCACTTTCGCATCACCGTTTTGGAAATATCAATAAAAAACTGGTAAAACATTTGCTGATTCCGGGAGTTTTAGGTTCAATCACAGGAGCTTATTTGTTGTCGGATGTTATTGATGGAGATATTATTAAGCCATTTATTGCGGTTTACATGATTATTCTGGCGGTTGTAATTATCAAAAAGGCATTAAGAAAAAGCATTGTAAAAAAGAAGACTAAAAAATTAGGCGTTTTGGCTGTTTTTGGAGGTTTTATGGATTCTATTGGAGGAGGTGGCTGGGGGCCAATTGTGACTTCAACATTATTAGGAAGAGGAAGAAATCCAAGATATACAATTGGTTCTGTAAATGCAGCTGAGTTTGCGATTTCATTTGCAAGCGGTATTACTTTCATGCTTTTTGGAGGAATCCACGGCTGGCAGGTAATCATCGGATTAATTTTAGGAGGAGTTATTTCGGCGCCATTAGCAGCTTATTTGGTGAATAAAATCAAAAGAAAACCAATGATGGTTGCAGTTGGAGTTCTAATTATAATATTGAGTTTAAAAACATTGTCTAAATTATTGTAAAAAATAATTTTAGAAAGAAAGAGATTATGAGTGCGAGTATTGTACAAGATTTATTAGAAAAAACTAAAGATTTTTCCCTTGAAGAAACTTTGCGTTTTTTAGCAGAAAGATATCCAAATCAGGTTACTTTTTCAACTTCATTTGGGCAGGAAGATCAGGTAATTACTGACTTTATCTTCAAAAATGATATTGCAATTAAGGTTTTTACTTTAGATACAGGAAGATTATTTCAGGAAACTTACGATGTTTTCCATAGAACTTTAAAGAAATACAAAAAACAAATTGAAGTTTATTTCCCAGAAGCGGCATCAGTAGAAAATCTGCTTCAAACAAAAGGACCAAACAGTTTTTACGATTCGGTTGAAAACAGAAAAGAGTGCTGTTTTATTCGAAAAGTAGTTCCCTTAAGAAAAGCTTTGGCAGGAAATGCAGTCTGGATTACAGGTTTAAGAGCAGAGCAATCAGAAAACAGACACGATTTAAGCTTGTTTGAATACGACGGAAACTTTGAAATTATCAAATTCAATCCACTTTTAAAATGGACTTTAGAAGAAGTTGAAAATCATCTGAAAGAATTTAATGTCCCTCAAAATGCTTTACACAAAGAAGGTTTTATAAGCATAGGATGCGCGCCTTGCACGAGAGCCATTTTTCCTGGTGAAGACATTAGAGCTGGAAGATGGTGGTGGGAATCAAGTCATAAAGAATGCGGACTTCATAGTGCTAAGAAAGAATAGATTTTTTAGAAGAAAGAGGCAAGAGGCAAGACTTTCGTTTAAGAAAATAGAAAATAGAAAATAGAAAATAGAAAATAGAATAAAGAATATAGATTTTAGTTCCGGAGGAACGATTCATATTGTAGCGTCGGGTTTCAACCCGATGGGAGGGTCAAAAAATATAGATCTAGATTTTAGTTCCGAAGGAACGATTCATAGTGTAGCGCCGGATTTTAATCCGATGAGGTTAAAGAGAATAGAATAAAGAGTGGAGATTTTAGATCAGGCAAAAAACTTGAAACTTTAAACCTGAAACAAAATTTTCACAACAAAAATATCAAACAAAAAAACAATGAGTTCAGTATTAAAAACAAACGCTTTAGAGAGTGAAGCGATATATATTTTCAGAGAAGTAATTTCACAGTTTGACAAACCGGTTTTACTTTTTTCAGGAGGAAAAGATTCTATTACATTAGTGCGTTTGGCACAAAAAGCATTTTTTCCTGCCAAGATTCCGTTTCCTCTATTACACGTTGATACAGGACACAATTTTCCTGAAACAATTGCTTTCAGAGATAAATTGGTAGAAGAATTAGGTTTAGAGTTGATTGTTCGTAATGTTCAGGATGCTATTGATGAAGGAAAAGTAGTTGAAGAAACTGGAAAATATTCAAGCCGTAACAGCTTACAGACTACAACACTTTTGGATGCCATTGAAGAATTCAAATTTGATGCTTGTATTGGTGGTGCGCGTCGTGATGAAGAAAAAGCAAGAGCTAAAGAACGTATTTTCTCTGTTCGTGATGATTTCGGACAATGGGACGAAAAAAATCAAAGACCTGAGTTGTTTGATATCTTAAATGGAAAAATCGAAAATGGACAAAACGTTCGTGTTTTCCCAATTTCAAACTGGACAGAATTAGATGTTTGGAGTTATATCGAAAAAGAAAAAATCGAGATTCCGTCTATCTATTTCTCACATAAAAGAAAAGTTTTTTTGAGAGACGGTTTAATCTGGTCGCATTCTCCTTTTGTGTACCAAGAAGAAGACGAACAAATCGAAGAAAGAATTGTTCGCTTCAGAACCGTTGGAGATATGAGCTGTACCGCGGCTGTTGAATCTTACGCAGCAACAATCGAAGAAGTGGTTGGCGAAATCAGATCATCAACTATCTCTGAAAGAGGTGCCAGAATCGATGACAAACGTTCTGAAGCGGCAATGGAGAAAAGAAAACAACAAGGTTACTTTTAATAATTATGAGTTATGAATTGTGAATTATGAATGCAATTCTGAACCTATTAAAAGTTAGAATCAAGAAAACAAAAACATACAGATTATAAGTTTCAACAGAAAACTTGAAACTTTAAACCTGAAACAAAAATATTAGAATGGACGTTTTAAAAATAGCAACAGCAGGAAGTGTAGATGACGGAAAAAGTACTTTGATCGGAAGGTTATTGTACGACACAAAATCATTGACTACAGATAAAATTGAAGCAATCGAAAAAAGCAGTAAACAAAAAGGATACGATTATTTAGATTTCTCTTTGGCAACTGACGGATTAGTAGCAGAAAGAGAGCAAGGAATCACGATTGACGTTGCACATATTTATTTTTCGACTGCAAAGAAAAGTTACATTATTGCCGATACTCCAGGTCACGTAGAATATACAAGAAACATGGTTACAGGAGCTTCGACTTCTCAGGTTTCTATCATTTTGATCGATGCCAGAAAAGGAGTTATCGAGCAAACGTATCGTCACTTTTTCATCAACAATTTATTGAGAGTAAAAGAAGTAATCGTGGCCATCAACAAAATGGACTTAGTAGATTACTCAGAAGAAGTTTTCAATAAAATTAAAGCTGATTTTGAGGCATTAAACGCAAAAAGTACTTTCAAAGAACAAAACGTAAGCTACATTCCGTTAAGCGCAATCAACGGTGGAAATGTTGTAGACAAATCAGAAAATATGCCTTGGTACAATGGACAAACTGTTTTGGAACATTTGGAAGGATTGCATTCTCATGATGTTTATGAGGCAGGAAAAGCACGTTTCCCAGTTCAAACCGTTATTCGTCCAAAAACAGAAGAATACCACGATTTCAGAGGTTATGCTGGAAAATTATACGGAAACTCTATTAAAGTTGGAGATGCTGTAACGGTTCTTCCTTCTTTAACACAATCAAAAGTTTCAAAAATTCACTTCTTCGATAAATCATTTGACGAAGCTTCTGCAGGTTCTTCGATTACAATCGAATTAGAAAATGATATCAATGTAACGAGAGGTGATATGATTGTAAAATCAGATGAGCTTCCAAGAATTGAAAAAGATATTACAACAACAGTTTGCTGGATGGACAGTAAAAAACTGGTTCCAGGAACAAAATATCTTGTACAGCACAATACGAACAGAGTTTTAGCAAAAGTAGAAAGCATTAAAAACACGATAGCAACTGATTATTCAGGAACAACAGAAGCTTCGCAATTAGCGATAAACGAAATCGGAGAAGTAAGCATCAAACTAAGCAAACCTTTATATTTTGACGCTTACAACGAAAACAAATCAAACGGAGCTTTTATCTTAATTGATACAGCAACGAATACAACAGCAGGAGTAGGATTCATTCGCTAGTTGATAGTTGATGGTTTTTGGTTGATAGTTATTCTGCCAGCAAACCAACAACCAACAACAGACAACCAACAACTAAAGACAAAATGGAAAGTTTTAGAACAGAAATAGAAAATCCGGTAGTTCAGAAAGAGATTATCGAATTAGAAAAAAAGATTCATTTATTCCGTGGAGGAAAAATTGATGATGAGCGTTTTCGCAGCCTTCGTTTAGCGCGTGGTATCTACGGTCAGCGTCAGGAAGGTGTTCAGATGATTCGTATCAAACTGCCTTATGGTAAAGTAACCAGCGAGCAATTGAGAAGAATTACGGAAGTATCCGATAAATATTCTACTGGACGTCTGCATATTACAACACGTCAGGATATTCAGATTCACTACGTAAGTTTGGACAGAACACCTGAACTTTGGTCAGAATTGGCAAAAGACGATATTACGTTGCGTGAAGCTTGCGGTAATACGGTTAGAAATATTACAGCAAGCGAATTAGCAGGTGTAGATGTAAACGAGCCATTTGATGTTTCGCCTTATGCACACGGTTTGTTCCAATACTTATTGAGAAATCCAATTTGTCAGGAAATGGGACGTAAATTTAAAATTTCGTTCTCTTCTTCGGATGAAGATACCGCTTTAAGTTATTTGCACGATTTAGGATTTATTCCAAAAATCAAAGACGGACAAAAAGGATTTAAAATCATGTTCGGTGGAGGTTTAGGATCTCAGCCAGCGCACGCAGAATTACTTTCTGAGTTTGTTCCAGTAAACGAAATCATTCCAACAGCAGAAGGAATCATCCGTATTTTTGACCGATACGGTGAACGTGCAAAAAGAATGAAAGCGCGTATGAAATTTTTAATCAAAGAAATGGGGAAAGATGCTTTCCTTGATTTAGTTGAAAAAGAGAAAAAAGCAATCGCTTTTGAAACATACGAAATTGACACCACTGCTTTTGACGGTCCAATTCCAGAACCAGTTTTAGAAGTGCCACAAGTTACAATCGAAGATAAGGCAGCTTATGAAGCTTGGAAAAAATCGAATGTAATTGCACAAAAACAAGCAGGATATTATGCTATCGGAATCAAAGTTTTATTAGGAGATTTTTATACGGATAAAGCCAGATTATTAGCCGATTTAGTTAAAAATTACGCAGCAAATGAATTACGTTTTTCATTGCGTCAAAATATTGTAATACTTCACGTAAAAGAGGAAAATCTTCCTTTCTTTTATCAAGAATTAGCCAAATTGGGCTTTGTTCATTTGGGATATAATTCTACCGTAGATATTACGGCATGTCCAGGAACCGATACTTGTAATTTGGGGATTGCGAGCAGTACTGGTATTGCCGAAGAATTAGAAAAAGTGATAAGTGCAGAATATCCTCAATATTTAAACAACCGCGAAATCGAAATTAAAATTTCGGGCTGTATGAACGCTTGCGGACAGCATAATATGTCTGCAATTGGATTCCAGGGAATGTCTATCAACTCAGGAAAATTAGTGGCTCCGGCTTTACAAGTTTTGTTGGGCGGAGGAAGATTAGGAAACGGAGAAGGACGTTTTGCTGATAAAGTAATAAAAATTCCTAGCCGTAGAGGACCAGAAGCTTTGCGTACCATCTTAAATGATTTTGACGCTAATGCGAATGGAGAAAAATTCCTAAACTATTACGATGCAAAAGGAGAGAAATACTTCTACGAAATCTTAAAACCGTTAGCTGATGTAACGAATCTAACAGAAGCTGATTTTGTAGATTGGGGTAACGCGGATAATTATGTAAAAGCAGTTGGAGTTGGAGAATGTGCTGGTGTTGTGATCGATTTAGTGGCAACTTTATTGTTTGAAGCTAAAGAGAAACTACTATTAGCTCAAGAATCTTTCGACGAGAAAAAATGGTCAGACGCGATTTATCATGCTTACGCTGGATTTGTAAATGGAGCAAAAGCTTTATTGTTGGCAGAAAACCAAAAAACAAACCACCACGCAGGAATCGTTGATTTGTTTGACACTGTTTTTGTTGATACCAATAAAATCGAATTGAATTCAACTTTTAAAGACTTGGTTTACCAAATCAATAAAAATGAACCATCTGAAGCTTTCGCTAAAGATTACATCGCGCAAGCCATTGTTTTCTTTGATAAAATCGAAACATTCAGAGCACAAGAATTAGCAAATGCTTAATATAAAACCCAAAATAACTTTAGTCGGTGCAGGTCCGGGCGATCCTGAATTATTGACGCTAAAAGCTGTAAAAGCATTGGCTGAAGCTAATGTGGTTTTATACGACGCCTTAGCCAATGAAGAAATTCTGGATTACGCACCAAAAAATGCCATCAAGATTTTTGTTGGAAAAAGAATTGGAAACCATGCTTACACGCAAGATCAAATCAATCAACTGATTGTAGATAATGCGTTGACGTACAGAAATGTAGTTCGGTTAAAAGGCGGAGATCCATTCATTTTTGGAAGAGGAGGGGAAGAAATTGATTTTGCAGAAAGTTTTGGAATTGAAACACTTGTCGTTCCTGGAATTTCATCTGTAGTGGCAGTTCCGGCAAGTCAAGGAATTTCAATAACAAAACGAGGCGTTTCAGAAAGCTTTTGGGCTATTACAGGAACTACATCCGATAGAAAATTATCTTCAGATGTAGCTTTGGCAGCACAATCTTCTGCAACGGTTGTAATCCTGATGGGAATGCATAAACTGCCCCAGATTATCGATTTGTTTGAAAAAGAAAACAAAGGAAATCTGCCGGTAGCCATCATTCAAAACGGAACAACAGCAGAAGAAAAAGTGGGTGTAGGAACAGTAGATTCGATTTTAGAAATCGTAAAAGAAAAAGAATTAGGTTCTCCGGCCATTATCGTTTTAGGCGAAGTGGTAAAAGAAAGCCACAAGCTAAAAGGGTTTTACGAAGAATTTTTATCAAAAGAAATCGCAAGATAGAGTTCCAAAGGAACGAAAAGATATCGGTTTGATGATAAAGTTCCGAAGGAACGAGTGATTTTGTAGCGTCGGGTTTTAACCCTATGTAGCGAAAAGCATTAAAAGAAATAATAAGATAAGTTCCGAAGGAACGACCGATTTTGCATCATCAGGTTTAAACCCGATATTTACATAAAATTGTTCCGTTAGGAACTACATATTGGTAACATGGAACAAAACGAATTATATCCAATATTTCTAAAGCTTCATAATTTAAATGTATTGATTGTAGGTGGAGGAAATGTAGGTCTGGAAAAGCTTTCATTCTTGCTCAAGTCAAGTCCGAATGCAAATGTTGAGGTAGTAGCAAAAGAATTTCATTTAGAAATAAAAGTTCTTGCTGAGAAACATCCTTCGATTACATTGACCAAATCGAAGTTCAAAAAGAAAATGCTCAAAAAGCGCCACATGGTAATCGCTTGTACAGATAATCTTGAAGTCAATAAAAGAGTGTACGATTTAGCCAGAAAACGTTATTTGATTTGCAATATAGCCGATACGCCAGATTTATGTGATTATTATCTGGGCGGCATCGTAACGAAAGGAAATGTAAAAATTGCCATTTCGACTAACGGAAAATCGCCAACAACAGCCAAAAGGCTTCGAGAGTTTTTTGAAGAAGTAATTCCAGAAGATATCAATCAAATGGTTGAAAATCTGAATGAATACCGAAAAACGCTTAAGGGTAATTTTGAAGATAAAGTAAGGAAGATGAATGAAATAACAGCTTCTTTGAAAAATAAAGAATAACAAAAAAGTTCCGAAGGAACGGCTGATTTTGTAGCGTCGGGTTTTAACCCGATGTAAAAGAATGAATGAGATTACCTCTTCATTAAAAAATAAAGAGTAAAAAAAGTTTCGGAAAGAAATTAATGATAAAAATCATTGAAAGTACAAGGATTTATTCGTTTCTTTGCGTTATTAAGAATGATTATAAACAACAACATAATGATTAAAACAGATATACTTATAATTGGAGCAGGCCCAACAGGTTTATTTGCCGTTTTCGAGGCAGGATTATTAAAATTGAAATGTCACATCCTAGATGCTTTGCCACAACCAGGAGGACAGCTTTCAGAATTATATCCTAAGAAACCAATTTATGATATTCCTGGATTCCCAGAAGTTTTAGCCGGAGATCTTGTAGATGGACTAATGGAGCAAATCAAACAATTTGAGCCGGGTTTTACTTTAGGAGAACGTGCAGAAACAATCGATAAACAAGAAGACGGAAGTTTCATAGTAACTTCAAACAAAGGAACTAAATTCCATGCACCAGTTATTGCAATTGCTGGAGGTTTAGGAAGTTTCGAGCCTCGTAAACCACTTATCGAAGATATCGAGTTTTATGAAGATAAAGGAGTAAAATACTTCATCAAAAATCCTGAGAAATTCAGAGATAAAAGAGTTGTTATTGCAGGAGGAGGAGATTCAGCATTAGACTGGTCTATTTTCTTGGCAAACGTAGCTTCAGAAGTAACTTTAATTCACCGTAGAAACGAATTTAGAGGCGCTTTAGATTCTGTAGAAAAAGTACAAGAATTAAAATCAGCTGGAAAAATCAAATTAATCACTCCGGCAGAAGTTATCGGAATCAACGGTGCTGAGCACGTAGAATCTTTAGACATCGAAGAAAACGGCGCACACCGTAAAATCGAATGCGACTATTTCATCCCGCTTTTCGGATTAACACCAAAATTAGGTCCAATTGGAGACTGGGGATTAGAAATCGAGAAAAATGCTATTAAAGTAAACAATGCATTAGATTATCAGACCAATATTCCTGGAATCTTCGCCATTGGAGACGTAAATACATACCCTGGAAAATTAAAATTAATCCTTTGTGGTTTCCATGAAGCAACTTTAATGTGTCAGGCGGCTTACCAAATCATCAATCCAGGTAAAAAATACGTATTGAAATATACAACAGTATCTGGAGTAGACGGTTTCGACGGAACTCGTAAAGAAGCTCCTAAGGCAGTTGTTAAAGCAATTGTTTAATCTGAGGTGCTGAGGTTCTGAGGAACTAAGGTGCTAAGGTTTTATATATAGAAAGCTCAAACTTTTATAGTTTGAGCTTTTTTATTTTATCGATTAATGGAAAAACATAGCCAGTGGTTTCAACCACTGGAACGCAACGGATAGACAATATATTATCACGATCCGCATGAATTATAACAATGTGTACCCAAGGTTGAAACCTTTGGCTATATTTGAAAAACTGAAGTCAAATTTTAAAACTTAGAACCTTAGTATCTTAGAATCTCAGAACCTTAAAAAAACATTTGCAAATCGTATTGCCATTTCATACCTTTGCGCTGTTCTTAAAATTATTGTTCGTTATCACGAAAGGCGGAGGGATAGACCCGATGAAACCTTAGCAACCCTTTACTATAAAGAAGGTGCTAAATTCTACTTTGTATCGTAAACACACGGTATTTAAGATAGATAACACAAATACATTCTCGTATTTCCCAAAACTTTTCTAGACAACATACAAATAATTTACTGAAAGCAATTTCAATAAGGAGCGAATCATTGGCGCATTTTTGCAGTCAATAGTTCCCGCTTTCGCCTATATCTCTCCGTTTCACTACGAGGATAACGGCTCAATAGGGCTAATGAACCAGCAATTGTGCACTTTTGGAATTAATTAGAATTAAAAAACTTAGCATCTTAGAACCTTAGTGTCTTAGAATCTAAAAGAAAAAAATATGTCGATTACAATTCAAGAAGCAATAAAGAAAAATATCCTAATCCTTGATGGAGCGATGGGAACTATGTTACAACGCTACAACTTCTCAGAAGAAGATTTTCGTGGCGAACGTTTCAAAGATTTCCCTCATCCGTTAAAAGGAAACAACGATTTATTATCCCTAACACAGCCACAGGCCATTCGTGATGTTCACGCTGCGTATTACGAAGCAGGAGCAGATATCGTAGAAACCAATACATTTTCGGGAACTACAATTGGTATGGCCGATTATCATATGGAAGATTTAGTTTACGAACTCAACTACGAATCGGCTAAACTAGCAAGAGAAGTTGCGGATGAATTCACAGCAAAAAATCCAGAGAAACCGCGTTTCGTAGCAGGTTCTATCGGGCCAACAAACCGTACGGCAAGTATGTCACCAGATGTAAATGATCCAGGTTACAGAGCCGTAACTTTTGACGATTTGCGAATTGCATACAAAGAGCAAGTAGAAGCTTTAATGGACGGAGGATGCGATTTACTTTTAGTAGAAACGATTTTCGACACATTAAACGCAAAAGCAGCACTTTTTGCCATTGAAGAAGTAAAAGAAGAACGCAACATCGATATTCCAATTATGGTTTCAGGAACGATTACCGATGCATCAGGAAGAACACTTTCTGGACAAACGGTTGAAGCATTTTTGATTTCAGTTTCACATATTCCGTTATTAAGTGTTGGTTTCAATTGCGCTTTAGGAGCCGATTTGTTGAAACCGTATTTAAAAACATTGGCGCACAACACAAGCTTTAATGTTTCAGCGCATCCAAATGCTGGATTACCAAACGCTTTCGGACAATACGATGAAACACCAGAACAAACTCAGGCATTCATCAAAGAATATTTAGAAGATAATTTAATCAATATCATTGGGGGTTGTTGCGGAACAACTCCAGATCATATTCGATTAATTGCTGAAGTGGCTAAGGATTATAAGCCGAGAGTGGCGCCGATTTTATCGTAAAAAATGACAAAAGATCAATCTGAAAGAGTAGCAGGAATTGTAATTTTCATTGTAATACTAATTTTCATCATTTTTTCAATTAAAAATGCTAATAAGTATGATGACTATAAAAAGACATTCGAAGGAGAAACGATTGGATTTGTAACTAGAATTGAACGCGAAGGGAAAAGAGATTATTTAAAATATTATTTCTATTCAGATAGGAAAATTTTATCAGAGGTTTCTAGTCAAAATTATGGGCTTGTAAATAAGTTTTATAAAGTAAAATATGATTTAAATAATCCTGAACAAAATTACATTGTTTTAGAAGAAGAATTACAACCAGATTCCATTGCATTAGTTAAAGCTGGTTTTACTAAAATAAAATATTATGAATACGATGCCGGTGTAACGTGCAAGTATATAGAAAAAACAAAATGGAAATGAAGTTCCGTAGGTATGAAAGAGATATTATATTCAATGGTATGAAGAGACTTTTGTTTCTGTTTAGTTTAATATTAATCAGTTGTAATTATACAACAAATACAGTTTTTCAAAAAAATATTAAATGCGAAAATTGTTTAGTCGCAAAAGAAGAAACAGCTGTTGGAATAGCTGAGTCAATTTTGTTCGAAAACTATGGAAAAGATCAAATAGAAGATCAAAGACCTTATAAAGTAACAATAGAAAATGATTCTATTTGGGATATTAAGGGGACTTTTAATAGTATTGGGTTTGGAGGTGTTTTTGATATAAAAATCTCTGCAAAAAATGGCAAAGTTCTCTATATGATACATGGGAAGTAAAAAGGTAATTAAGACACAGAAAAACATAAAAAAATCTTATAAAACCTAGTTTGCGTGAGGGATAGAAGCGGTTAGCCCACAGCCTGACGAAGGAAGAGCGAGGACTAAAAGAGGATAGCCTGGTTCGCCGCGGCGAACACGCCAAAAACAATAAACATAAATACCTACAAGGTTTCGAAAACCTTGCAGGACAGATAAATAAAAAGTGAGATTGCTTCGTTCCACGCAAGGACAAGCAAGACAATGAAAATAAGTTCCGAGAGGAACTAAATATTGGTAGCAACGGAATTTATTCCGTTGAAAATTGAAAGAAATGACAGAAAAAAGAAGAGACCTTGTATTATCAGGATTAGAACCTTTGATTATTACGCCGGAAAGCGTTTTTGTAAACGTTGGAGAGCGTACGAATGTAACGGGTTCGCGAAAATTTCTGCGATTAATCAAGGAAGAGAAGTATGATGAGGCACTTGATATTGCAAGACAGCAGGTAGAAGGAGGAGCGCAGATTATCGATATTAATATGGATGAAGGAATGTTGGATGGTGTAACTGCCATGACCAAATTCCTAAACTTGATTGCTGCAGAGCCAGATATTTCGAGAGTGCCGATTATGATCGACAGTTCGAAATGGGAGATTATCGAAGCGGGTCTGAAAGTAGTACAAGGAAAAAGCGTTGTAAACTCGATTTCGCTAAAAGAAGGCGAAGAAGCCTTTATTCACCACGCAAAATTAATCAAACGTTACGGTGCGGCTGCTATTGTAATGGCTTTTGACGAAGTAGGTCAGGCCGATAATTACGATCGCCGAGTTGAAATCTGTCAGCGTTCGTATGATATTTTGGTAAACAAAGTGAACTTTCCTCCGCAGGATATTATTTTCGATTTGAACATTTTCCCGGTGGCAACAGGAATGGAAGAACACCGCCTGAATGCACTGGACTTCTTTAGAGGAACAAAATGGGTTCGCGAAAACTTGCCGCATGCACATATTAGTGGTGGTGTAAGTAACGTTTCGTTTTCTTTTAGAGGAAATGACGTGGTTCGTGAAGCAATGCACTCGGTATTTCTATATCACGCGATCAAAAACGGAATGACGATGGGAATCGTAAATCCTGAAATGTTGACGATTTACGATGATATTCCGAAAGACTTATTAGAACACGTTGAAGACGTAATTCTAGACAGACGTGACGATGCTACAGAAAGACTTTTAGATTTTGCAGAAAACGTAAAAGGAGAAGTAAAAAGCGACGAAAAAGCGGTTCAAGAATGGCGTTTAGGATCGGTTCAAGATCGTATTACACACTCGTTGGTAAAAGGAATTGATGCTTTTATTGAAGAAGATGTTGAGGAAGCGCGTTTAGCAGCTGCAAAACCAATTGAAGTTATCGAGATTAATTTAATGGCCGGAATGAATGTCGTTGGAGATTTATTCGGAAGCGGAAAAATGTTCCTTCCTCAGGTAGTTAAATCGGCTCGTGTAATGAAAAAAGCAGTAGCGTATTTATTGCCGTTTATTGAAGCAAGTAAACAAGCAGGCGACAAACAAGGAAACGGAAAAATCCTGATGGCGACTGTAAAAGGTGACGTTCACGATATTGGAAAAAATATTGTTTCGGTAGTTTTGGCCTGTAATAATTACGAGATTGTAGATTTGGGAGTAATGGTTCCTCCAGAGAAAATTATTTCGGCTGCAATTGAGCATAATGTAGACATTATCGGATTAAGCGGACTGATCACTCCTTCGCTTGACGAAATGGTGTATTTAGCCAAAGAATTAGACAAACAAGATATTAAAATCCCGATTATGATTGGTGGGGCAACAACCTCGCGTGCGCATACCGCCGTGAAAATTGCACCTCAATACAGAGAAACTGTTATTCACGTAAACGATGCTTCAAGAGCTGTTACTGTTGCAGGAAACCTGTTAGATCATAACCGAAAAATATATGCGGCAGATATTCGTGCAGAATATGATTCGTTTAGAGAAACATTTTTAAATCGTTCGAGAGATAAAAACTTCTTAACGATCGAAGATGCTCGTAAAAACAAACTACCGTTGGATTGGAGCGAATATACTCCAGTGAAACCAAAAGTAATTGGTGCACAAACCATCGAAGTAGAATTGGATGTTTTGGTTCCGTATATCGACTGGACGCCATTCTTTCAAACTTGGGAATTGTATGGAAAATATCCAGCAATTTTAACGGATGAGGTTGTGGGCGAACAAGCAACTTCTGTTTTTAATGATGCTCAGGCAATGCTGAAAGTAATTTTAGCAGAGAAAAAACTAAAAGCAAAAGGTATTTACGGAATCTTCCCTGCGAATCAGGTAAATGACGACGATATCGAATTGCGTGATGAAAACGGAAAAGTTCTAGAGAAATTCTTAACGCTTCGTCAGCAGTCACAAAAAACGAAAGGCGCGCCAAATATCGCTCTAGCCGATTTTATTCTGCCTAAAGAAAGCGGAATCGAGGATTATATGGGAGCTTTCTGTGTAACCACTGGTTTTGGTGTAGATGAATGGGCTGCAGAATATGAAAAGAATCTGGACGATTATAATTCGATTATGGTTAAAGCGCTTGCCGATC
The DNA here is from genome assembly GCF_017352115.1 of Flavobacterium endoglycinae. Lineage (NCBI taxonomy): Bacteria > Pseudomonadati > Bacteroidota > Flavobacteriia > Flavobacteriales > Flavobacteriaceae > Flavobacterium > Flavobacterium endoglycinae. The sequence goes on along the minus strand of NZ_CP071448.1, from coordinate 1,924,128 downwards.
GTTTTGCAGAGGCTTTCGCCGAATATCTTCACGAACGAGTGCGTAAAGATTTCTGGGGTTACGATTCGGAAGAATCTTTAACTAACGAAGAATTGATTAAAGAAAGCTATAAAGGAATCCGTCCGGCTCCAGGTTATCCAGCTTGTCCAGATCACTTGGAGAAACCAACAATCTGGAAACTTTTGGATGTTGAAAAACAAATAGGCGTAAAACTGACAGAAAGTATGGCAATGTGGCCGGCTTCTTCGGTTTCAGGATATTATTTTGGAAATCCAAAAAGTAGATATTTCGGGCTAGGAAAAATAAAAGAAGATCAGGTAACAGATTATGCCAAACGCCGAAATGTACCACTTGATTACGCAATGAAATGGTTAAATCCTAATTTAGCAGATTAGATTGGTTGATAGTTGATAGTTGATAGATTGACTAGCAGAACCAACAATTTTCACAGATTAGAATGGTTGGTGGTTTTTGGTTGATAGATAACTATCAGAACCAACAACCATCAACCGACAACAAACAAAACAAAATGGAATACAGTAAATTGGATGTGTGGTTGGAAGCTCGGAAGTTGGTGAATTTATTATATGATTTTTCGAAATTGTTTCCAAAAGAAGAATTGTTTGGATTGACGAATCAAATGAGAAGAGCGGCAATTTCGGTGCCTTCAAATATAGCAGAAGGTTGCGGAAGGCAGACATCAAAAGAGACAATACATTTTCTTCATATTTCAAGAGGATCGCTATATGAATTGGAAACTCAATTTTATTTGGCCTTTGATCAAAAATATATCGGAGAAAATAATTTTAACATCGCACTTGAACAGATTGAAATCTGCAAGAAGTTATTAAACGGATTTATTAATTATTATAAAAAAATAATGTAGTTGAAGTTGTGATTGTAAGTTCCACAAGAACCATCAACCATCAACCATCAACCATCAACCAAAAATAAATGAAAGTAACAGAACATATAGAAAACGCCAAAGGAAAAACATTATTCTCATTTGAAATTATTCCGCCTCAAAAGGGGAAAAGTATTCAGGAATTATACGATAATATTGATCCGTTAATGGAGTTTAATCCGCCCTTTATTGATGTAACGACTTCTCGTGAAGAATACATTTACATTGACCGCGGTAACGGACTTTTGGATAAAAAATTGACACGTATGCGTCCGGGAACGCTTGGAATTTGCGCTTCTATTAAACATAAATACAATGTTGACACAGTTCCGCATTTGCTTTGCGGCGGGTTTACCAAAGAAGAAACGGAATACATGCTGGTTGACTGTCATTATTTAGGAATCAACAACGTAATGGCTCTTCGAGGCGATGCCATGAAAGACGAGCAATCTTTTGTGCCAAAAGCGGGTGGAAATCATTACGCAATTGATCTGGTAAAACAAATTAAGGATTTAAATTGCGGAAAATATCTGCATGAAGTAATCGATGCCGACAACAAAGCCGATTTCTGTATTGGAGTGGCTGGTTATCCAGAAAAACATTTAGAATCTCCTTCTTTACAATCGGATTTAAAAAGATTAAAAGAAAAAGTAGATGCTGGTGCTGACTATGTAGTAACACAGATGTTTTTTGATAATGCTAAATATTTTGCTTTCGTAGAAAAAGCAAGAGAAATGGGAATCACAATCCCGATTATTCCAGGAATCAAACCAATTGCAGTTCAAAGACATTTACAAGTTTTACCACAGATTTTCAGAATTGATTTGCCAGAAGATTTAATTGATGCAGTAGACAAATGCAAAAATAACGCTGAGATTAAACAAGTCGGAATCGAGTGGGCAATTCAGCAGTCATTAGAATTAAAAGCAGCTGGAGTTCCATTTTTACACTATTATTCAATGGGTAAATCGGAGAATATCCGTCAGATTGCGAGTCAGGTTTTTTAATTGCACACTCATAGAACTTTGTCAAAGTTTTAAACTTTGACAAAGTTATTCCAATGTAGTTTGTAAAATTGGAATTTGAAATTTGGACTCGAGCGATAGCGAACAGGCGAAGCAATTTTCAAATTTGGAATTTGAATTGAGATATTGTTTAATTTAGAAGTCTAAATTTTCACACCATGAAAAATGAAGAATTACAAGCCATAGCCTCTCAATTAAAAAATCCAACAGGAGAGAAAGGAATTGAAATGGGAAATATGATGAACGAAACAAACATCAATATGACCAAACATTCCATCCAAAATCTAAATATATCTCAAGGAAATAAAATTCTGGAACTCGGGCACGGAAATGCAGGTCATGTAGAATTTCTTTTTGAGCAAGCACAAAACCTAAAATATTACGGACTTGAAATGTCTGAATTGATGTTTAAGGAAGCACGCCAAATCAATAGAAATTTTGTTTCTCAAAAACAGGCATTTTTTTCGATTTATGACGTAAATAAAATACCATTTTAAGACGAATCTTTCGATAAAATATTCACTGTAAATACCATTTATTTTTGGCAGAAGCCTGAAGAATTGCTTTCAGAAATTTACAGAGTTTTAAAACCAAATGGGAATTTCTGTTTGACGTTTGCCGAAGAAGATTTTATGAAAAAACTGCCTTTTACTCAATTTGAATTTGAGCTTTATAGCACCGAAAAAGCACAGAAATTAATTGAGAAAACAGCTTTCAAAATTGTTTACACCGAAACTCAGACCGAAAAAGTAAAAAGCAAAACAGGCGAATTGGTCGATAGAGCTTTTACTACCATAGTTTTGGAGAAGTAAAAAATAAATACATTTTATAAACACATAGACGCATAGATTTATTTTGATTTTAATCGAAAAGAATTAAAAGAAAAAACACATATTTTCACACATAGCTATGTGCATTTAAACAAGTTAAACACCTTTGTAGGCAGAGAACTATGTTTCTATGTGTTTAAAATTATTTGCCACAGAATCTTAACCCAATTGTATCACGATGGAAACTAAAAAAATCAATTTTCTGCAAAGTTACAGCAGTATACTTCTGCTTCTTGGAGGTATCGCCATTGGGAGTATTTTTGGATTAGTTTTTGGAGAAAAAGTTCTAGTTATAAAACCAATTGGAGATATTTTTCTGAATTTGCTTTTTACAGCAATTATCCCACTTATCTTCTTTACCATTGGTTCTTCAATTGCAAATTTGGAACAGAAAGAAAAGCTTGGAAAACTATTCTTTATCATGATTTTGGTTTTTCTTTCCACTATTCTGATTTCAGCAATCATCATGATTTTTGCCGTTTACCTTTTCCCGATTCATCAAGATATTGCTGTTGCGAAAGTACCGTTTGAAAATATAGAATCCGGATCTGTTGGCGATCAGATTGCAAAATTGGTTACAACCAATGATTTCTTCGAATTATTGTCTCGAAAGAGCATGCTGGCACTCATTATATTTTCGTTTTTAATTGGTTTTGCCACCTTACAATCAGGAGAAAAAGGTAGTGCTTTCAAGAGTTTTCTGGATTCTGGAAATGAAGTCATGAAGCAATTGCTGCATATCATCATGAAATTAGCACCAATAGGTTTAGGAGCTTATTTTGCCTATCAGGTTGGTATTTTCGGCCCCCAATTGTTTGGTGTTTATGCAAAACCTATGGCGGTTTATTACGCGGCTTGTGTATTTTACTTCTTCGCATTTTTTAGTTTGTACGCGCTTGCGGCTGGCGGAAAAAGAGCTTTTAAAGTCTTTTGGAGTAATAACATCACACCTTCTTTAACCGCAATAGGAACGTGCAGCAGTATCGCAACCATTCCGGCAAATCTAGATGCAGCACAAAAAATGGGAATTCCAACACATGTGCGGAATCTTGTAATTCCACTTGGTGCTCCACTGCATAAAGATGGTTCAAGTATGTCATCCATCCTAAAAATCACCTTTCTGTTTGCCATGTTTGGAAAAGATTTCACAGAACCTTCAACGATTCTTTTGGCCTTAGGAATTACGGTGATTGTTTCTATTGTAGAAGGCGGAATTCCAAACGGAGGCTACATTGGAGAAGTTTTAGCCATTACCGTTTATGGTTTTCCAATGGAACAAGCTTTGCCAGTTGCTATGATTCTAGGAACTTTAGTTGATCCCATTGCCACTTTGTTAAATGCCAACGGCGATGTGATTTCATCGATGCTCGTTTCGAGGTTTTCGGAAAAAAAGAAATGGTAGCTTCTCTTTAAAAAATATAAATTTTAATAACCCTTTTCATCTGCGCAATCTGCGCAACATAACTAATACAACAAACTTATGAATTCAATACTACAGCAAGATCTCAACGATTTTGAGAATATCTTAGAAAAAACAAAACAGCAAGGAGTTGGTTTTCTGAACGATATCGAAAATATTCCAACTTCTAACACTCATACAATTGATCCAAAAACGGCTTTAAATGAAGTAGGCTTAGGTTCTATTGATGCTTTAAAAGAGTTTAATGAGAGATTGGCGCCTTTGATGGTTTCATCATCTGGATCAAGATATTGGGGATTCGTAACAGGAGGATCCACTCCAGCATCTATTGTAGGTGACTGGCTTGCATCTGTTTACGATCAAAATACGCAGGCGGTAAAAGCGCAAGGCGGGGCATCGGCATTAATAGAATTTGAAACAATTAATTTGCTGTTACAGCTTTTAGATCTTCCCGATACATTTTTAGGCGGATTTGTTACGGGAGCAACGATGTCTAATTTCACTTCTTTAGGAGTAGCGCGACAATGGTTTGGAAAACAATTCGGGAAAGATTTTGCTAAAAACGGAATTTCAGAAACGGTTAATATTTTAACAGCTACACCACATTCTTCTTCTATCAAATGTTTGTCGATGCTGGGAATTGGAAGCCAGAATTATACCACTGTAAAAACTATCCAAGGCAATCGTGAAGCGCTTGATATTGCCGATCTAGAAGAAAATATCAAGAAATTAAATGGAAAACCTTTTATTCTGATCTCAAGTGCCGGAACGGTTAATACTGCCGATTTTGATGATTTTGAAGCGATTTCGAAATTAAAGGAACAATATAATTTCTGGTGGCATATTGATGCTGCTTTTGGAGGTTTTGCTGCTGTTTCAGAAAAACACAATCATTTGGTAAAAGGTTGGGAAGGAGCAGACAGTATTACGATTGATTGTCATAAATGGCTGAATGTTCCATACGAAAGTGCTTTTTACTTAATCAAAAAAGAACATGCTAATCTTCAGATAGAAACATTTCAGAATTCAAATGCACCATATTTGGGCAATCCTTTAGAGAATTTTAATTATTTGAATGTGCTTCCAGAGAATTCCCGTCGTATGCGTGCGCTTCCAGCGTGGTTTTCACTTAAAGCGTATGGAAAAGAAGGTTTCAGAGATATTATTGAAAACAGTACTGCATTGGCCTTACACTTCGGAAATGTTTTAATAGAAAATGACTTTGAATTATTGGCGCCAATTCGTTTAAATAATGTTTGCTTCACGCTGAAAGGGGAGCACAACCAGGAAAAAGTAAGCCAGTTTTTATTGGCTTTAAATGATACTGGAAAAGTATTTATGACGCCAACGGTTTATCAAAACAAAAAAGGGATCAGAGCTTCATTTGTAAATTGGCGAACAACACAAAATGACGTTAAGCTTGTAATTCAGGAAATGCGAGAAATCCGTTCTAATATATAAGTTTTATAAGGTAGAAGAGCCTGTTTGAAAACAGGCTCTTGACTAACAAAAAAACAAAAAACAAGGTATTTAAAGAACGAAATTTTTATAAACAGTATCGAATTCAGTTATTCGAATCACATTTTTCGCACGCCTAAAACATTATTAATAACATTAAAAATTGATTAGTCAAATATAATATTATTTATAACAAGTCTAAATAAAAATAAAAAATATTTTTAGAGGAATTTTTATTTTATGATTCACAGAGAAAAGAAGAGAGAAAAAAAGCGGTTTGTTTTATTTAAAACAAACCGCTTTTCTAACTGAAAACCGTGGCCGAGATAAATACTTATTTCGTAATTTCTCTAAAGACAGCTTCTAAGTTTTTGTTTTTCTGATTCAATTGAAGGGTTTTTAAACCATTTTCATTGGCAAAATCAAAAATGGCCGGACGCATATCTTTTTCGGTAACAAAAGTAAGCTCCCATGTCATGTCATGTGTATTAATGTATGAAGTAATGTTTTCTAGTTTGGCTAAAAGCTGTTCTTCGACTTTGTAATCAAACTCAACTTCAATGACTTGCTCTTTATTATCAGCTACCAAATGGTCTAATTTATTGTCTGCAACAATTTGTCCTTTGTCAATAATTATGACACGATCACAGATTGCTTCGACTTCCTGCATAATGTGTGTCGATAAAAAAACAGTTTTATTTTTACCAACATTTTTAATTACATTTCGAATTTCCATTAACTGATTCGGATCCAGACCAGTAGTTGGCTCATCCAAAATTAGAACATCCGGATTGTGTAATAAAGCATTAGCAAGTCCCACACGCTGACGGTAGCCTTTTGACAATTGGCTTATCTTTTTATGGCTTTCCGGTGTCAGTCCTGTCAGTTGAATAACTTCTTCAATTCTTGTTTTTGCGACATTATAAACATCAGCATTAAATGCCAAATATTCACGAACATACAAATCCAAATACAACGGATTATGTTCTGGTAAATATCCAATTGAACGTTGTACATCTTTGGTGTTTGTCATGACATCGTGACCATTTACAAGGGCTGAGCCGCTATCGGCAAGTAAATAGGTGGTCAAAATTTTCATTAAAGTAGATTTTCCGGCTCCATTCGGACCAAGAAATCCTACAATTTCTCCTTTCTCAATTTTAAATGAAATTTCATTTAAAGCTTTTTGCTCTCCGTAACTTTTTGATATACTGTTTACTTCTATCGACATGACTTTTTATTTGTTACAAAAGTAAAGAGAATTAGTCTCGATTGCTAAAATTTTGTCTCTTAAAATAATTATAAAAAAATTAAAGAGTCCACTATTCACGGCATTGTTATTGTTAAAGGAATGCTAAAATCAAAATAAACTCAAAAAAATGAAAAAATTTTTAGTGATGGCTGCTTTAGCTATCTGCGGTTTTGTAAACGCACAAAAAGGAACAATTTTAGTTGGAGGTAACATTGGTTATTCTTCTGAAACAGTTGATTACAATGTTGGAGAAACAAAATCAAATGAATTTAGCTTTTCTCCAAAAGTAGGTTACCAATTTAATGATAACTGGACTGTTGGGGGTGAATTTACTGTAGCTTCTTCTAAAAATGATCAAGGAGTAAACGAATACAAAACTAACAGCTCTAAATTTGGAGCATTTGTACGTTACTCTGTGCCATTAAGCCAAACTTTTGCTGTTTTTGCTGATTTAGGAGCAGGTTTCCAAAATTTAACTGAGAAAGATTATGTTGGAAATAACTACACAAAATCAAAAGCAGACGGAATGTACATTGGTGTAACTCCAGCACTTTTCATTAACATGAAAAAAGGTTTTGGTCTTAACTTCAGCATTGGAGGTTTAAGCTACGATCAATTAAGCTATGATAACAATGGTCCAGATGTTAGCAGATTTAACTTCAACTTTGGACAAACATTTAACATTGGAATTTCTAAAAACTTCTAATCTTAAATTTAATAGTATAGAAAAGCACTCCAATTGGAGTGCTTTTTTTTTGTTGTGTTTTTTAGAAATAATTTCTGGTTTAGTTCCAGTTCTATCAAGTTTTTAGGCTTTATTCTTTATGCCGGATGAAGCCGAAACTAAATCATAACTAACTTTCGACTCCACTTCCGGACTTAAAAACAAAAATATATTCTGGTAAAACTATTAACTAACTGGATTTTCTACTGCGGCTCTCATTTCCTGTGCAGCGTTTACCATTTCGATTAACGCTTTTTTGGTTTCATCCCAATGACGCGTTTTTAAACCACAATCTGGATTTACCCAAAGCTGGTCTACTGGAATTACGTTTGAAGCTTTTTCTAATAACCGAACCATTTCGGCACTTGAAGGAACACGAGGAGAGTGGATATCATAAACGCCAGGTCCAATTTCGTTTGGATATTTAAAGTTGGCAAAAGCATCTAAAAGTTCCATTTGCGAACGTGAACATTCAATGGTGATGACATCTGCATCCATATCGGCAATATTTTGAATAATATCGTTGAATTCGCTGTAACACATATGTGTGTGAATCTGCGTATCGTCGTTTACACCGCTTGCTGAAATTCTGAAAGCACGAACTGCCCAATCCAAATAAGCTGCCCATTCTTCTTTTCGTAACGGAAGGCCTTCGCGAATTGCTGGTTCGTCAATTTGAATGATTTTAATTCCTGCCTTTTCTAAATCGACCACTTCATCACGAATGGCCAATGCAATTTGTGTACAAGTTTCAGAACGTGGCTGATCGTTACGAACAAATGACCATTGTAAAATGGTTACCGGCCCTGTCAACATTCCTTTTACCCATTTTGGAGTTAAAGATTGTGCATATTGCGACCATTTTACCGTCATTGGGTTTGGACGAGAAACGTCTCCGTAAATAACAGGAGGCTTCACACAACGGCTTCCGTAACTCTGAACCCAGCCATTTTTAGTAAATGTAAAACCTGCCAATTGTTCCCCGAAATATTCCACCATATCGTTACGTTCAAACTCACCATGAACTAGAACATCTATTCCGGTTTCTTCTTGAAAACGAATCGTTGCTTCGGTTTCTTTTTCGATTAAATCATTGTATTCCTGAGTCGTCAATTCCCCTTTTTTGAATTTTGCTCTCCAGCTTCTCACTTCTGCTGTTTGAGGAAATGATCCAATAGTTGTAGTTGGGAACAAAGGCAGTTTTAAAGCTTCAACCTGGCTTTTTCTTCTAACAGCAAATGTACTTTTACGTTTGTCATCAGAAGCTGTGATTCCAGCAGCACGTGTTTTAACTTCGTTGTTATGAATTAGTTTTGACGTTTTTCGGTTTTCATTTGCGGTAACATTCTCTTTGTAAGCAACAGAATTTTCGATGCTTACTTCATTAGAAGCAAATTGTTTTAAAAGTACAATTTCGTTGATTTTCTGTTTCGAAAAAGCCAGCCATTGTTTGATTTCTGGAGTTAACGTTTCATCGTTTGTTTCCAGATCTAAATCACACGGACTGTGAATTAAAGAACAAGATGGAGCAATTAAAACTCTGTCAGTTCCCAAAGCATCAGTAGCTTTTTTAATTAATTCCAATGATTTTTTAAAATCGTTTTTCCAGATGTTTCTTCCGTCAACTACTCCAAGAGAAAGATTTACGTGTGAAGCCAATTTACCTGATTCTAAAATATCGCCTAATTGAAGCGGGCAACGCACTAAATCCAAATGGAAAGTATCAACAGGAAGTGCTAAAGCCGTTTCTAAATTCTCCCCAAAACAATCGAAATAATTCGCTAAAACGATTTTAAGCTTTGGAAAACGAGTATGTATTTCATTGTACACTTTCGTGAAAACGCCTCTTTCTTTATCCGTTAAGTTTAAAGCCAAGAACGGTTCGTCTAACTGAATGTATTCAGCATTTTCGGTTTGCAGTTTTTCAAGAATTTCGAAATAAACTGGAAGTAAAGCATCGATAAGATCAATTCGGTTAAAACCTTCTTCTTTTTCTTTTCCTAGTAATAAATACGAAACAGGTCCAATTAAAACGGGTTTGGTTTTAATTCCAATTGTATTTGCCTCTTTAAATTCATTGATTATTTTTTCAGAAAACAGTTCAAATTTTTGGCTCTTCGTAAATTCAGGAACAATATAATGGTAGTTAGTATCAAACCATTTTGTCATTTCCATAGCCACAACATCTTGTCCGTCTTTTTGAGATCCTCTTGCCATGGCAAAATACAAATCAAGCGATGAGTTGTTTTTTGCTAATTCATGATAACGTGAAGGGATTGCACCAACAGTCAGCGTTAAATCAAGCACCTGATCGTAAAAAGAAAAATCATTAGAAGGAATCAAATCAACTCCTGCTTCAGCTTGTAATTTCCAGTTTTTAAGACGGATTTCTTTTCCGGCGTCAATAAGTTCTTCTGCCGAAATTTTTCCAGCCCAATACAGTTCGCTGGCTTTTTTCAGTTCTCTGTTGCTGCCAATTCTTGGGTAACCTAAATTGTTTGTTTTCATTTTGATTTCAGTATTTTTTACTGTACAAATGTATTGTATTGGTTTTTTAAACTTATATTTGAGCTTTATTTCAGTAAAATGTGTTTTTAAAATGAATTTTTAAAGATTTAATTACTTTAAAAATGTTTGAAATGAACTTTTAGCCGTAAAAAAAACTATGGAAAACCTAGATAAAACCGATCTGCTGATCTTGAAATACCTTCAAGAAGACTGCAATATCAACACAAAAGATCTTGCGAGTAAATTATTTTTGACTGTAACTCCTGTTTACGAACGTATCAAAAGACTTGAAAGAGACGGTTACATTACCAAATATGTAGCACTTTTGGACAAGAAAAAGATGAACAGAGGCATGACGGTATTTTGTAATGTTCGTTTAAAAGAACACGCCAAAAATGTAGGGAGCAATTTTGTGAAAGATATTGTAGCACTTCCAGAAATTATAGAATGTTATAATATCGCCGGCGATTATGATTTTATGCTAAAGATTTTGGTGCAAGATATGGCTAGTTATCAGGATTTTGTAATGAATAAATTATCTACAATCGAAAACATAGGAAATACGAACAGTATTTTTGTAATGGGAGAAATCAAACATAGTACAGCATTAGAGTTTTAATGTTTTTTAGGTTTTTTTGCCGCAAATTCACGAATTAATGCAAATCCTTGTACTTAAATTAATTCGTGAATTCGTCGAGAAAAAATTAAATCAAATTAATCTGCAGCCAATTTTTATTGAATATTATCCTAAAATAAAAACGTATTTTTGAGGTCTAGATCCTCAATCTAAAATCAATAATCTACAATCTAAAATAGAAAAATGAACTGGGAACAACTTTTATCATTAAAAAGACAAGGCGATACAAGTAAAAGATTACGTGCAGAACAAGATGATACACGTTTAGGTTTTGAGGTCGATTATGACCGTATTATTTTTTCGGCTGCGTTTCGTTCTTTACAAGATAAAACCCAAGTTATTCCGCTTTCTAAGACAGATTTCGTACATACCCGATTAACGCATAGTCTAGAAGTTTCTGTGGTTGGGAGATCATTAGGGCGTTTGGTTGGTAAAAAAATCATCGAAAAATATCCGTATCTAAAAGAAGTTCATGGTTATCATATGAATGATTTTGGAGCTATTGTTGCTGCAGCTTCTTTGGCACACGATATTGGAAATCCTCCTTTTGGACATTCTGGCGAAAAAGCGATTGGAGAATATTTTTCGAGCGGAAATGGATTAAAATACAAAGACAAACTTACCGCAAAACAATGGCAGGATTTAATTGATTTTGAAGGAAATGCCAATGGATTTTCGGTATTAACAGCAAGCCGTCCGGGAATCGAAGGCGGACTTAGAATTTCGTATGCTACTTTGGGCGCTTTTATGAAATATCCAAAAGAAAGTCTTCCGAAAAAACCAACTGCTAATATTGCCGATAAAAAATACGGCTTTTTTCAAACCGATAAAGTTTTCTTTCAAGAAGTTGCCGAAGATATGGGCTTAATTCCAAATAAAGAAGAAGGCGATCTGGGGTTCGAAAGGCATCCTTTGGCGTATTTAGTTGAAGCGGCAGATGATATCTGTTACACAATTATTGATTTTGAAGACGGAATAAATCTTGGTTTGGTTTCTGAAGATTATGCTCTTGAATACCTAATTAAACTTGTAAAAGACAATATTGGAATTGAGAAATACAATATGCTAGAAACCAAAGAAGATAGAATCAGTTATCTGCGTGCTTTAGCAATTGGCGCTTTGATTAATGATGCGGTTGACGTTTTTATTGAAAATGAAGAAGCAATTCTGGCAGGAAATTTTCCTTTTGCTTTAACCGATAAAAGTAAATATAAAGCACAGATGAATGATATTATCAAATTGAGTGTTGATAAAATCTACCAAAGCCGAGAAGTAATTGAAAAAGAAATAGTTGGCTATCAAATCATCCAGACCTTACTAGATAAGTTTATAACAGCATTTAATAACAAATATGAAGGAACGGCCTCAAATTACGATAAGCTGATTCTGAAAATGCTTCCTGAAAAACACCACTTAGAAAAAGGTAATTTATATGAGCGTTTGCTTCATATTTGCCATTATGTTTCGCTTTTAACAGATGGAAACGCGCTGGAGTTGTATGAAATGATCAGCGGTCGTAAAAAGCGTTAATATTTTTTATTGGAAAGCATACACCAAACCAACACCTAATACTTGTCGTAACTGGGCTCTTGGTCCGTCATTAACTTGTGATGTAGATCCTGTTGTAGGGTCTACAACATCTTTTTTAGTTTTAATATCGTCGTCGTAAATTATGTGCACACCAATATTTGCTTTCACGTATGCATTTACAACTAGATCCAGACGGGTGTCGTAATCGACGTCGACATTTCCAAAACGATTTAAATAATCGGTGTATAAACTTAGTCGGTTTTCGTAAAAGACGTTTTTGTAGATTTCGTTTTTCATATATCCTGTAAAGAGGATACCAAACTCCGCTTTTACTTTTTGCCCTTCTTCCACCAAAATCTGATTGTTTGGATCTAATGGATCTGGTGCATAAACGGCTTTTTTAACACCAAAAGAACCTTGGTTAGCCAAATATTGATCTAGTACTAAGGTAGTTTTTAGCGTGATAGGAGAGAAGTAAAACGTTCTGTTTTTCTTTTTATTAGAATTCTCAGCTCCGGCTCCTAAAAAGATATATGCTGGAGCAAAAGGTTTAGAGATTGCAATTTCTCTGTTTGGATAATTATATCCGTTTGTAAATTGTGTATTGAAGTTAAACTTAGCAGAATAATACCAGTTTGAAATAGTGTCTTTTCTAAAACCGTAAGTAGAGTTTAATAGAAAGGCATCATCGGTTTTTCTAAGTTCTGTACCGTCTTGTTTGTTTAAACCATATTTCACAATAAGTTCGTTAACCCATTTGTGATTTCCTTTTACATAAGTTCTTCCAAATTCACCTTTAAATAAACCTGAGATAGAACTTGTTCCCCCCGCGCTCCAGTTTACAAACGCGATTTCTGAAATATCAAAACCAAGTTGATTTCTTTTAGTCCAGTTCGAGGGTGGTTTAGGTAATTGATTAGGGTCTAAAGTCGTTTGTATCAACTGAGCAAAGTTCTTAGATGAACACAAAAGCAATAGAAATAAAAGAGTAGAACGCAATAATTTCATTAGGCTTATTTTAATTTTTTTTTGGTGCCGCAAAATAATTATTTTACGCCGTTAGAAAAAAGATTTATTAAACTTTTAACGTCAATTTTACACAATTGTTGCAGCTGAGCCACTGTTCCGTGCTCAATAAACACGTCTGGAACTCCTAAAATGTGTATATTGTTTTTAAAATCATGTGATGCTGCAAACTCTAAAACAGCACTTCCAAAACCACCGGATTTTGCTCCATCTTCAATTGTAATAATGTTTTCATAAGTCGAAAATATTTCATTTAAACAATTGATGTCTAGTGGTTTAATGAAAGGAAAGTCATAGTGAGCGATACTGTCTGAATGGGTGCATTCTTGTAAAGCTTCTATAACATTATTGCCAATTGTTCCAGTTGATAAAACAGCCGTTTGGGTTCCTTTTTTCAAACAATTTGCTTTGCCAATTTGAATGGCTTCATAGTGTCCGAAATTTTCTACTTCCCAGTTTTTTATAACACCGCGACCTCTTGGATAACGAATTGCGATAGGAGAATTCAGACCTAATTGTGCTGTATAAAGAATATTTTGCAGCTCAATTTCATTAATTGGTGCGTAAATAATCATATTTGGAATCGAACGCAGATACGAAATATCAAAAACGCCATGATGTGTTGCGCCATCTTCACCTACTAATCCCGCCCTGTCTAAACAGAAAATAACAGGTAAATTTTGCAATGCTGTATCGTGTATCACCTGATCGTAAGCACGCTGTAAGAAAGTCGAATAAATATTGCAATAAACCACCATTCCTTCGGCAGCCATTCCTGCTGCAAGAGTTACGGCATGCTGTTCGGCAATACCCACGTCAAAGGCACGTTCCGGTAATTCTTCCATCATAAATTTTAAAGAACTTCCAGATGGCATAGCGGGAGTTATTCCGATTATTTTTTCATTTTTTCGGGCTAAATCTAAAATAGTCAGGCCAAAAACATCTTGAAATTTTGGAGGAAGATTTTCTTCTGATTTTAAATGAATTTCACCCGTTAAAGCATCAAATTTTCCAGGTGCATGGTATTTTACCTGATTTTCTTCGGCTTGCTGTAATCCTTTGCCTTTTGTGGTGACAATATGAAGGAATTTCGGACCTTTAATCTTTTTAAGACGATTTAATTCTTGAATCAAAAGCGGAAGATCATGTCCGTCAATTGGTCCCGAATAATCAAAATTTAAAGATTTAATGATGTTGTTTTGTCTTGGATTTTTCCCGTTTTTAACCGAAGTCAGGTATTTTTTTAAAGCACCTACACTTGGATCAATTCCAATTGCGTTATCGTTTAAAATCACCAGAATATTAGCATCTGTAACTCCGGCATGATTCAAACCTTCAAAGGCCATTCCGCTGGCAATGGAAGCATCGCCGATTACAGCAATATGTTCTTTGTCGAAATCGCCTTTTAGTTTAGAAGCAATCGCCATTCCGAGTGCTGCTGAAATAGAAGTAGAGGAATGTCCAACGCCAAAAGTATCGTAAATACTTTCGCTTCTTTTCGGGAAACCAGAAATCCCGTTTAATTGTCGGTTCGTATGAAAAATTTCCCTTCTTTCGGTCAGGATTTTATGACCGTAAGCCTGATGCCCAACATCCCAAACCAATAAATCTTTTGGAGTATTAAAAACATAATGCAGGGCAATTGTAAGTTCTACAACTCCCAAACTTGCTCCCAAATGACCTTCTTTTACCGAAACGACATCAATAATAAACTGACGTAATTCTTGAGCCACCTGTATAAGCTGTTCTTCTTTTAAAAGACGTAAATCAGCAGGATTGTATATATTGGAAAGTAAATCGCTTTTCATTGTAAGGTAAAAAGCAAATTTACGGTTTTAAATTTAATTTCTTTGTGAGTCTTATTTCAATAAAATGGGAACAGAATACTGCACTCTGATTTTCTTTCCATTTAGTTCCGCAGGCTGCCATTTAGGACATAAACTTAAAATCCTGATAATTTCTTTTTCTAAAGGTTCTTTGACGGCTGGAGAACATTCAAGAAAAGACATTTTACCATTTTTTTCTACTGCAAAAGCAAGTGTAAAATTGAGTTTCCAATATTCCACACTTTCAGGTTTCTTGTATTCTTTCATAAAAAAACTATGAAATTGATCGATACCGCCTGGAAATTCTGCATTGATTTGAGATGGAACTTCTCCATTAGGAGTCGCTTTAATCATCACTTTTGTAGAACTATTTTTTGTTTTTTCAGATCTTGAATCTAATTCTTTTTCAGATTTTGAATTATTGTTTTCTTTCGGTTTTACAAATTTTACCCGATCTATTTTTGACGGAGGTCGCGAAATCACATGATTTGTATGATTTTCTTCAGTCAGAGACTCATCTGCCCGAGTGTGTTCGGTAGAATCACTATTGGTGACTGTCTCTATTTGGTCTGTTTTTTTCTTGTTGACATCTTTATTGGCACAGCTGAATAAAGTGGTTGCTATTGCAATAAACAAAGTAAGCAGAAACATTTTATAATAATGTTTTTGCGAATATAAAACACGATTTGAGATTGTGATTTTGTGTTTCATTTTCATGTTTGAATTGCTATTGGTAAACTATACTTGGTTCGTGTTTTTTTTCCGTTCTGTTCACCCGGTTGCCATTTAGGAGATAAACTTAAAACACGTGTTATTTCTGCTTTTATTTTTGGATCAATATTTTTTGGAAACTCAAATGATGATAACGAACCGTCCTTTCCGATTACAAAGCTGACAAAAATACGGTTTTTTGGACTTTCGGCATCTTCTGGAAATTTAAATTCACTAACGAAAAATTGATAAAAATTAGTAATTCCGCCAGGATAATATGGACTTGTTTCTATTGCCGCTCCTGAAATGTAAATATCGCCTTCAACAATAGAATCTTGTGCAATTGTTTTTTGATCATTTATTTTTAATGAAGATTGGTCTTCTTCATAAATAATCTCCCCACAATTTGTGGGTAATGGTTTTGCAAATTTGATTGAAGAAACTTTTTGAGATGTATTAACGGGAATAGAATCTTTATTTTCTGAGACTGTTTTCTCAATATCAATTTGCTCTGATTTGTTATCCTCAACTACTTCAATCTTATCTATTTTTTTCTTATTTCCTTCTTTGTCCTGACAACTAAACAGAGTAGTTCCCATTACAATAAACAAAGACAAAAGAAAAACATTATGGTAGTTTGTCTGCGAATATAAAATACGATTAGGAATTTGAATCCTAATTCCGTCTAATTGCGATTTTTTAAACCTTCCGCAGATTCTTTCGTTTTGATGTTCGGCAAAATAACGTTTAATTTCCTCGGGAAGCATAACACTAAAATCAATAACTGTTTTGGCACAGCTCATACAGAAACGCCCATTTTCGGTAGGCGTCATATTATCCCAGTTTTCATGACACGGTTCAGGTATTGAGATTTTATGTTTTCTTTCCATATTCAAATTTCAAAATTTAAATGTAATAAAAATAATGTGTAAAGTTTTACTTTTGCAAGTATGGAAAATCCTTTCACCGATGAATATTTTATGAAAAAAGCCCTGCAGGAAGCAGAAGAAGCCTACTTAAAAGGCGAAATTCCTGTTGGAGCAGTTATTGTGGTTGCTGATAAAGTAATTGCAAGAAGTCACAATTTGACTGAGTTGCTAAATGATGTAACAGCACATGCCGAAATGCAATCTATAACCGCAGCGGCAAACTTTCTAGGCGGAAAATATTTAAAAGACTGTACGCTTTATGTAACTCTCGAGCCTTGCCAAATGTGCGCAGGAGCTTTGTATTGGAGCCAGATTTCAAAAATTGTATTTGGTGCTCGCGACGAACAACGCGGATTCTTGAATATGGGAACAAAACTTCATCCTAAAACAACTGTTGTTTCTGGAGTAATGGCAAATGAAGCGACTGATTTAATGAAACGTTTTTTTCTGGAAAGGAGGAAGTGACTTAGAGTTTTTTCTTACTTTTTATTTAACTTTGCATATTAATTTTTAAAATGCAGTTATTTTGGAAATAAAGAAACTTAGATCAGGGTTAAAAGGAGAAATAGAAAAGAAAAGTACTTTAATTTTTCCATATGACTTCAATAAAACATTTAAAAAAGATACTCTTAGTATAAATTTAAATGATAAAAAAATTGGTGAAATAGTTATACGTCAATTAACTGGAAGTCATCAGCGTTTTGGAGCTATTTCTTCTTTTGTAATTGAGGCAAAAGCAATGTCTTGTATTCTGTATGAAAAAATGTTTGAAATGAATTTTTCATTTATAGATTTTTCATTATTGGAGACAGAAGGATTTTATTCGATTTATTCAGGTAAGCTCAAAAATCAAGCATTTTTTAAAGATTATGGCGTCATTACGTTTTATCCACATGATAATATTGAGGAAAAAGTTTTAGAAATGATTGACCAAATTAATTCTAATATTTCAATTAAATTATTACATCTATTTTCAGGAAATCTTGAAACTATAAATGATATCGCTTCAAACCATGAATCTTATTCTTATCCTACCTTGTTTTCTGCTTTGATTTGCAAAATTAATAACCGTATGGACTTATTGGAGACGGTAATTAAAAACTGTAAAACGAAAAAAATGAAAGATTCCTCAAAAGATAACGTTAATGAGATTTTAGAAAACATATATTTGATAGGACAATAAATGGATTTACTAAATAAAGAGAAAGAATTTATTTTTGATATTTATCATAGCGCAGTATTATGTAATTATATTAAATATTGGGGCTTGCCGGAATCTCGTGTAATTTCTACAAGGAAGAAGTTCGATGAAAAAATATATGTTTATTATTTTCCTTGTAATGAAAGAAATAAAATCTGCCGTATTGCAACTATTGGTCTTTCTCTTCAAAGTGGACTAATGGGAAAAGTTGAATGTGAATATATTTTTACACTTCCCTGCGATTTGGGAAAAGCTTCTCTTGAATCTGTTTGCGATTATTTATTAGATATTGCAGTACACACAGTAACCGAAATATCAGACATAACTCCGCCAAGAGTAATGCCACCTAGCGGTTTAGCTCCTAATGAATGGAGAACGAAAGCAGTTTTATTTGATGAATTAAGAGGTGAAGATGAAAATTTTTCTTCTGTTTTATGCGAAGAATTATTTAAAACTGAGTTCATTTGGGTAGTTCCCATTCATGAATCGGAATTTTTATCAATAGTTAATAATGGAATTGAAGAATTTGATTACCACGAACAAAATTCAGATGTAAGTATTGTGGATGTTAATAGAGATCCATTCATTCTTTAAAACAAAAAACCTCCCATATAAAAACATATAAATATCATAAAGCAGTTAAAGCAGACGATATTGTAAAACGTGTTTTCAGAAAAGCCTTTTTTAGAAAGCATTATCTTTATGCTGATGCCTAAAGAAAAAAGCAAAATTAGGCAGATATAAAATTGAATCCCATTAATGCTTAAGCCACTAGAAAGAAGATTGGTGTAATTTTGTGTCTTAGACTTTATTTTTGTCACGGAATTAAATAATAAAGATGTTTCAATCTCAATATTATTCTCTTCAATATATTCTTTTGCGGTTGAAAAAGTAAAACCTTTTTGTGTCAGATAATGATAAGAAACCTTTTGTTTAGATTTTCCAGAAGTTCGAACAAAGTAATGAGTAATTAGATCGTTAGTTTTTGAAGAAGGTAAAACATAATAATCTACAAAAGCAACTAAAACAAAAAATGAAATTACAGCCATCAGATATATGATGATGTTTTTATTTTTAATAATAAATTCATTTTCAGTAGAATATTTGTTAGAATTGTTTGCCATTTTTATATTATTAAAGCCTTGTGAAATATAATATTTTAATAATTAGTTTTTAAAGGAACTTCAACAAAAGTTAAATAACTATGGCTAAAGAATTTTCTTCTTAAAAGATTGCGAAAATATTTTACTTTTATAATAATTTAATTTGTGTTTTACTGTTATTGCCATTAACAGATGCATTTTAAATCTACAAAAATGTTAACCAATTAACTCCAAATAAAAGTGAAAGCAAAAGGACTGTCTATCGTATTTTTTGTGTTTTTTATTTTTCAATCCTGCGGACGAAAATCAGCTGCCGATTTCAACTCCGATTTTTCATTGTTCAAAGATTACATTACCAGTTTTACAGGCGGTATCGTTTCTGCAGATTCTGATATTCGAGTGGTTTTAGCTTTCGATAAAAACGATTGGAAACCCAATCAGGAATTAGACGACGATTTGTTTGATATTTCGCCAAGTGTTCACGGAAAAGTCATTGCGCTTTCTACCAATACTTTGGCTTTTATTCCGGAGAAAAAACTAAAAGCAGGAACAGAATATCAGGTTACTTTAAACCTAGATAAACTAACTGCTATTCCAAAAGAGAAAGAAAAGGAACTTTCTAAATTCAATTTTACAGTTAAAACGGTTAAACAGGATTTTACCATTAATACTGGAGATATTCAGTCGTACAGCAAAGAATACCAATATTTAAACTGCACCTTAAAAACAGCAGACAATATTGATTTAGAAACGGCTATTAAATTGGTAAAAGCCAAACATAACGGAAACGATCTTAAGATTAAGTTTGATAAAAACGTGTCTTTGGGAAAAGAATTTCATTTTATAATTGACAGTATTCAACGTCAGTCTGAAGCTTCAAATTTAGAAATTATCTATGATGGAAATGATTTCGATATTGATCAAAAAGGGCAAATCGATTTTCCTATTACTAGCATAAACGAATTTAAAGTCATAAAAGTTGAAGTTCCAGACGGAAACAATCAGCAGGTTTTAATTAATTTCTCCGAACCTTTAGAAAAAGGACAAGATTTTGCTGGATTGGTTTCGATACAAAACACCAATAATCTTAAATTCTCCACTCAAGGAAATTTACTGAAAGTATATTTTACAAACCAAAATGCAACTAAAAAAGAAGAAGCTGCAGCAGTGGTTGCAGAACCTGTTTATGCAGCGGCTGTTGATTCGGCAGCAGTTGTAGTAGACTCGGCGGCAGTGGCAGTTGATTCAGCCGCAGCCCCGGTTGAAGATATCGTAGAAGTGGTTCCAGATGAAGCGCCGGAACAAGTTGTGACGGGAGAATTGTTGTTGGAAGTTTTTCAAGGAATCGAAAGTCAGTACGGCAAAAAACTGGAGAACAATTACAGCAAAAAAATCTCTTTTGACCAGATCAAACCCAATATTCGTTTTATTAAAAACGGAACGATTCTGCCAAGTTCAAATAATTTAAAACTGAACTTTGAAGCTGTAAATCTGAGTGCTGTAGATGTAAAAGTATATAAGATTTATAAAAATAATATTCTGCAGTTCCTTCAATATAATGAATTAAACGGCGGACAAAACCTCAAAAAAGTAGCACAGCCAATTGCCAAAACAACACTTAATTTGAGGGAAAGCACACTCGTAAATCTTTCAAAATGGAACACCTATGCTTTAGATTTATCTAAAATCATCAAACCAGAACCAGGAGCCATTTACAGAGTGGAGTTTGTTTATAAAAAGAAATATTCACTTTATAAATGTGAAACATCAGAAGGAAATGACGATGAAGCTGAGGAAGAAGAAGTAGATGAAAACGACGTAAACTACAGTGGAAATTCGTATGACGATTACTCGTACTATGATGATTATAACTGGAGAGAAAGTGAAGATCCGTGCTCTGGTTCGTATTTCTATAATGCAAGAATTGCAACCAATATTTTAGCTACAGATTTAGGTGTTATTGCTAAAAGAGGAGAGAACAAATCGTACTTATTTGCGGTAAACAATATCGTTACAACAGAACCGGTTTCGAATGCGAGAGTAGATTTGTATAATTTCCAACAGCAAAAAATAGGTTCAGAAGCGACAAGCAGTGAAGGAATTGCGTCTTTCCAATTGGATAAATTCGCTTATTTCGCCATTGTAACTTTAGGCGATCAATCAACTTATGTAAAGCTCGATGACGGACTTTCATTATCGGTAAGTAATTTTGATGTTGCGGGAGAGACTTTACAAAAAGGTTTAAAAGGATTTATTTACGGAGAAAGAGGCGTTTGGCGTCCGGGAGATAATTTGTATTTGTCTTTTATCTTGAATGATGCTGCGAATAAACTGCCAAAATCGCATCCCATTAAATTCCGATTAAATGATCCGAATGGAAAAACAGTTTATCAGACGGTTCAAAAAACGAATGATTTAAATCATTATGCTTTTACCGTTCCAACAAACCAAGATGCGCCAACAGGAAACTGGGAAGCAATGGTAAGCGTTGGAGGCGCAAAATTCTATAAGAGTATTAAGATTGAGACGATCAAACCAAATCGTTTGAAAATCAAAAATACCTTTAGCAGAAAAACACTTTCGGCATCGTATCCAAATACCGATAATCTGGAAGTAACATGGCTTCACGGAGCAATTGCAAAGAATTTGAATGTAGAAATGCAGGCAAAATTCTCTCAGCAAGCCACAACCTTCAAAGGATACGAAAAATATACTTTTGATGATTTAGCGCGTCAATTCAGTACAGAAGAAATCAATGTTTTCTCTGGAAAATTAAACGAAAGCGGAAAAGCTTCGATAAATATTCAGCCAAGATTACAAGGTCAGGCACCAGGAATGCTCCGCGCTTCTTTCATTACAAAAGTATATGAAGAAGGAGGAGATTTTAGTACCGATGTAATGTCAACAACTTATTCTCCATACAAAACCTATGTTGGACTTAAAACGCCAGAACTGAATAAATACAGTATGCTTGAAACGAGAACAAATAATCGTTTTGAAGTGGTAACAGTTGATGAAAACGGAAGGCCAAAATCGGTTCGTAATCTCGAAGTTAGGGTTTACAAAGTAGACTGGAGATGGTGGTGGGATTCTTCAAGCGATAATTTATCCAATTATAATTCGTCGGATGCAACAACTTCATACAAAACGTTTGTAATCAATACCGATTCAAGCGGAAAAGGAAGTTTTCAATTTGCTTTGACGGATGAGGAATGGGGACGTTACCTAATTCGTGTTGCCGATCAGGAAGATGGTCACGCGACTTCGTTAACCGTAAATATCGACTGGCCGATCTGGTCTGGGAAAACCCGTAACAGAGATGCTTCTACAGCCAATATGTTAGTATTTTCTACCGATAAGAAAAACTATGCCGTTGGAGAAAAAGCACAGATTTCTTTCCCTTCAAGTGAAGGTGGCCGTGCATTGATTTCTGTAGAAAACGGATCAAGAGTAGTGCAGACGATTTGGGCAGAAACTAAAAAGGGAGAAACCAAAGTTGAAGTTCCGATTACGGGAGCAATGGCGCCAAACGTTTATTTCAATATTACGTTGTTGCAGCCGCACGCTTCAACCAAAAACGATTCGCCAATTCGTATGTACGGAATTGTGCCAATCGAAGTGGTAGATAAAAATACCATTTTGGCACCAACTCTTACTATGCCAGATGTTTTAAGGCCAGAACAGCCATTTACAGTAAAAGTAGGCGAGAAATCAGGCAAAGAAATGACGTATACAATTGCGGTTGTTGATGAAGGACTTTTAGATTTAACCCGTTTTAAAACGCCAAATGCGTGGGATAGTTTCTATGTTCGTGAAGCTTTAGGTGTAAAAACTTGGGATATTTACGATGATGTGATTGGGGCTTACGGCGGAAAAATAAATCAGATTTTCAGTATTGGTGGAGATCAGGATTTAGGCGGAGGAAAAGCTAAAAAAGCCAACCGTTTTAAGCCTGTTGTATTGTATTACGGTCCATTTAAATTAGAAAAAGGAGAAACGAAATCACATCAATTAAAATTGCCTAAATACATTGGTTCTGTTCGAACAATGGTTGTGGCAGGAGATGCGAAAACAAGCGCTTACGGAAGTGTAGAAAAAGCGACACAAGTTAAGAGTCCGTTGATGGTTTTGGCTTCGTTGCCAAGAAAAATTTCGCCATCAGAAAAAGTAACGCTTCCAGTAACGGTTTTTGCAACTGAGAATAAAATCAAAAATGTTTCGATTCAGGTAAAAACAAGCAACGGATTGAAAGTAATGGGAAGTGCAGTTCAAAGATTGAATTTTGCTCAGCCAGATGAGAAAATGGCGTATTTTAATTTGGTTGTAGGATCTGCAACTGGAATTGCAAAAGTTCAGGTGATCGCAACATCTGGAAGTGAAAAATCAGTTTACGATGTTGAAATCGATATGACCAATCCGAATCCGGTTACGAGTACTTTTACCGATGTTGTTTTAACGCCAAATAGCGCTAAAACAATTTCATGGAAAACCTTTGGAATTGCAGGAAGCAACAAAGCACGATTGGAAGTTTCGTCAATGCCATCAATGAATTTGAACGGAAGATTACAATTCTTGATTCAGTATCCTCACGGCTGTGTGGAGCAAACAACTTCATCAGTTTTTCCACAACTGTATTTGGGTGATGTAGCCGATATTGATGCAAAACGTAAAGATTTGATTCAAAAAAATATTGCTGCTGGAATTGCAAGATTGGGTAATTTCCAATTATCAAACGGAGGAATGCCGTACTGGCAAGGAAATGCAATTGCAGACGATTGGGGAACTTCGTACGCTGGACATTTCTTGATTGAAGCGGAGAAAAAAGGATATGTATTGCCAATAAACTTCAAATCAAAATGGCTGTCGTATCAGCAGAAGGAAGCGAAACAATGGCGTTTTGAACCGAAATACGGAAATGATTTAGCTCAGGCATATCGTTTATATACCTTAGCTCTAGCTGGAAATGCCGATTTATCAGCCATGAACCGATTAAGAGAAACAAAAGGCATTTCGAACGAAAGTATGCTTCGTTTAGCAGCGGCTTATGTTTTAGCAGGTCAGAAATCGGCAGGACAAAGTTTATTCTTGAAAACAAGCATCGACGGAAGTTCAGACGATTACAGCTATTACTATTATGGTTCAAGCGAAAGAAATAGAGCAATGGCTTTAGAAACAATGCTTCTTTTAGACCAAAAACAAAAGGCATTTGTAACGGCAACGAAATTAGCCAAAGAAATGTCGGCTAATCAATGGATGAGTACGCAGACAACGGCTTATTGCTTATATGCAATGTCTAAATTTGCGGTTAGCAATGGTCCAAGAGGAATCAATATCCAATTCAGTAAAAATGGAAAAGGAGAAACGATAAATACAGGTAAATCTGTTGCAGATCGCAGTTTGTCTGTTGCTTCTGGCACAAACAGTATTACGCTGAAAAACAATAAAGCCAATACAGTTTATGTTCGCGTATTGAATACTGGAATTCTGCCTATCGGACAAGAAAATGCAGTTCAAAGCGATGTTACGGCTTCTATAGTTTTCAAAAACAGAAAAGGAAGTGTGATTAATGTTTCCAAAATTAATCAGGGAACTGAATTTGTTGCCGAGGTAACGATTAAAAACCAAAGAGGAGAAAGCGTTCAAAATGTGGCGTTATCGCAGATTCTGCCTTCAGGATTCGAAATTGTAAATACCCGTTTCACTGATTATGGTGATGCAGTAAATAATATTGCCGATTATATTGATATCCGCGACGACAGAACGAATTTCTATTTCGGGATGAAAGCGAGAGAAACGAAAGTTTTCCGTATTCTATTAAATGCATCCTATTTAGGAAATTATTACCTGCCAGGATTGCAATGCGAAGCGATGTACGATAATACATTCTTAGCAAGAACAAAAGGATTCTGGGTCGAGGTGGTGAAATAAATTATTAGCAACGACTCGAGCGACAGCGAACAGGCGAAGCAATTCACGAATTTAAATTATAAAAAATAATTCGTGAATTCGTGGCGAAAAAACTTTGCGAACTTTGCGCATTACTTAGTGTCTTTGCGGTTAAAAAAAACAAGCATTGAAAAATAAATTAAAAGCATTCCTCCAGCACATTATAAACTGGATAAAAAAGAACAAAATAAAATCAGCAATTGCATTTCTGCTCTTGCTGATTTACTATTTTTCGATACCCCGAACATTATTCAAAGAACCCTATTCAACCGTAATAGAAAGCAAAGAAGGAGAATTGCTAGGCGCTAAAATTGCTCGTGACGGACAATGGCGTTTTCCAGAACAAGACAGTGTTCCTGACAAGTTCAAGAAATGCATTGTTTATTTTGAAGACGAATATTTCTATAAACATCCCGGCTTCAATCCCGGTGCAATGATCAACGCTTTTAAACAAAACAGAAAAGCAGGAAAAGTAGTCAGAGGAGGAAGTACGCTAACGCAGCAAGTTATTCGATTATCCCGAAAAGGAAAAAACAGAACCTATTTTGAAAAACTAATAGAAATTATTCTCGCAACAAGATTAGAATTAGGCTACTCCAAAAATGAAATTCTCGAAATGTACGCCGCTCATGCGCCATTTGGAGGAAATGTTGTGGGATTGGAAATGGCTTCGTGGCGTTATTTTGGCGTTCAATCCAATCAATTGTCATGGGCAGAAAGTGCAGTTCTAGCTGTCCTGCCGAATGCACCAAGTTTAATTTATCCAGGGAAAAATCAAATAAAACTATTAAACAAACGTAATCGACTTTTGCTAAAACTGCATCAAGAAGGCATAATCGACAAGCAAACGTACGAACTTTCGATAGAAGAACCATTACCTCAAAAACCGTATGATCTGCCGCAAATTGCTCCGCATTTGCTTCAAAGAGTCGCTAAAAATGAAGAAGGAACAAGAGTTAAAACCACAATTGATTACGCACTTCAAAACAGAGTCAATCAAATTGCGCAATATTATTACAGTCAGTACAAACAGAATGAAGTTCACAATTTGGCGATTTTGGTCATTGATGTTCAGAGCAGAAATGTAATGAGCTATGTTGGAAATTCCCCAGCAGATGCAGATCATCAAAAAGACGTAGATATTATCGATGCACCAAGAAGTACAGGAAGTATCTTAAAACCGCTTTTATACGGCGCAATGTTAGACGATGGCGAATTGCTGCCGAATACTTTAATTGCAGATATTCCCACACAGATTTCGGGTTATACTCCGCAGAATTTCAATCTGACTTTTGACGGAGCAGTTCCGGCACATCGTGCCTTATCACGTTCGTTAAATATTCCCGCGGTTTTAATGTTGCAGGATTTTAGCGTAAACAAATTTTATGAAGAATTGCAGAAATTCAAATTAAGGAATATTAATAAAACACCTGATCATTACGGATTATCGCTTATTCTAGGAGGTGCAGAAAGCAATTTGTGGGATTTATGCCGAGCCTATGCCAATCTTTCGTCTACGGTTAATTATTACACTAAAAATAAAGGACAATATAGAACCAACGAATTTACCGAACTCAATTATAAAAACGATTTTAAGCCTGATTTTGGATCAGAAACCAATCAGAAGAACATTTTGGGTGCAGGATCAATTTGGCTGACGTACAACGCCATGGAAGAAGTCAATAGACCTGAAGGAGACGAGGCTTGGAAATTTTACGACAGTTCGCTTAAAATTGCATGGAAAACAGGAACTAGTTTCGGAAATAGAGATGCTTGGGCGATTGGCACCAATTCCAGATATGTAGTTGGAGTTTGGGTTGGAAATGCAACAGGCGAGGGAAGACCAACTCTCACGGGCGTTACCAGTGCCGCACCAATTTTATTTGATGTTTTTAATTTACTGCCAAGACAAAGATGGTTTGATACACCGTATAATGATTTAGCCGAAGTTGAGGTCTGCCGTCTAAGCGGTTATCTGGCAAAGGATAACTGTCCGAAAATTAAACAATGGGTTCCGAAAAAAGGAAAATCAACCAAAGTTTGTCCGTATCATAAAACCATTCATTTAGATAAAACAGAGCAGTTTCAGGTAAACAGTAGCTGCGAAAGCGTCGATAATATTGTGACTAAAAACTGGTTTGTACTGCCTCCAGTTATGGCGTGGTATTACAAAAGCCAGCACATAGAATATTTGCCGTTACCTCCATTCAAAGAAGGTTGCGAAGGAACACAAACCACAACAATGGATTTTATTTATCCAAAAGCAAACAGTAAAATCTATTTAACAAAGGATTTTAACAGTAACGTACAACCTGTAATCTTAAAAGTGGCTTATTCTGAAAGAGATAAAGAATTATTTTGGTATGTTGATGATGTATACAAAGCCACAACCAAAACATTTCATGAATTGCCAATTACGCCAACAACGGGAATACATTTTATTACAGTTGTAGATGCTTCTGGAAATGAAATCAGAAGGAAAATTGAAATTGTGAGGGAATAAAATTTTGGTATTAAAACATTTTTAAAGTTTGGTAGGCATGATGTCGTTCTCCATTAAATCTTAAAGTAATTCCAGTAGTAAAACCTTTGTATAGAGGTGTTTTTTCGTTTGAGTACGGAAAAGAGTAGCCAATGCCTAGATCAATTAAATTTAAAAGAGAAAATCCGCCTAATACATAAGCGTTTTTATGAGAACTTCCAGTTTTTAAAAACAATAGATTTTTATTGTATGAAAGGTGAATATCTGGTACACCATAATAATTTCCGTTATAACTGTTTGTGATTCCAAAACCTGCACCTAAAAGTAATTTATCTTTATTTTTACAATCAAGACAAAATTCTAAACCACCTGTAAGCAGGCTTTTATTTGCCACTTTAAAGTCGAGATAAAAAATAGGTAATTCAGGAAGTTTAAATTTCGGGTGGTTGATGTTTTTATAATTAAAATCTTTCGTATCGATTTTGTTTCCATTTTCATTAAACCATTCTGCTTTTCCTGCTAAATAATTTGCATTATAGTCTTCTGAGTAACCTTTAAATTGTAACGTGTTGGTTTTTATATAGTAATCATTAATTACGAAAAGAGAATCAATGTTTTTTATATTGTAACCTACAGCTTTTTTTGTTTTTATTTTTGAAGGTTTAATTCGGTAATATAAAGCGTTTTCCTTGCTCACAATTTGCCAGTCTTTATCAAAATAGATAGTATCCTTCTGAGCAAATATTTTTGAGGATAGTAGAAAAAAAATGATAAATAGATAAACGGGATTGAAATTTCTTTTCATGTTTTGAAGCATAATTTGTTGTTAGAGAATTAGATTTATGGAATTATTCTCTTTTGATAAGGTACACTTTTAGGTACAGAAGTTAATCGTAAGGTAGTGTTAAATATAAAACCTTTTATTTCAGGAGTTTTGTTTTCTGAAAATGGTTGCGAATAACCTAACCCTAAGTCTATTAAATTT
Source organism: Flavobacterium endoglycinae (assembly GCF_017352115.1). NCBI lineage: Bacteria > Pseudomonadati > Bacteroidota > Flavobacteriia > Flavobacteriales > Flavobacteriaceae > Flavobacterium > Flavobacterium endoglycinae. The sequence goes on along the minus strand of NZ_CP071448.1, from coordinate 1,895,631 downwards.
AAAAAGGTTGGTCCAAAAACAACATACGCATGTTTTGTAGATACTCCGCCTTTATAGAACCAGATTCGATTCGTATTATATGATAAATGGATATCGGGAAGACCATAATAATTTCCGTTATAACTGTTTGTGATTCCGTAGCCGGCTCCCAAGAATAAATTGTTTTCATTTTTTGGATTAAGACAGAATTCTATGCCTCCAGATAAAAAACTTTTCTTGGCTATTTTATAATCAAGATAGAGAATAGGAAACTTAAATTTTGAACTGTTACTTTCTTTATAATTAAAATCTATATTATCAGCTTTGTTGACATTTTCAGTGAACCGTTTAGCTTTGTATTCTAAAAGATCATTGTCATTACTTTTTGATATTGTGTCCCTTTGGGCTGACAATTTTGAAGAAAATGAAAAAAGGATTATCAATAAAAAGTAAGAATGTAGACTAATCCTCATGTTTTTAAAATTAATTTATGAGTTGCAAAAATAGCCAGCCATGTTATTTTTCTTATCCCTTAAAAGTTTTTTTTATATAAATATAAGTTCAAACTAAATGTCGATAACAAGAATAAAAACAAAAAAACCGCCAATCTTTCGAAAGGCGGTTTTTGTTTTTTATTCTGAAATAACATTTCCTTGTTTATCGTAGAAATGGTATTCTAAGTACGTGTAAGCGTCACGAGGTATGATTTTCACCCATTTTTTATGTTCAAAAAACCATTTTGAACGTAATGATGGAAAACCTTTGCTGAGGTATGCAGCCACAAACGGGTGTGTGTTTAGCACAACCTTATTGTGGGTTTTTAAAAGTCTTTCTAAATCAGCGGTGATTCTATCAATGATTAAAATTGGAGCTTCAATTTCGCCATTGTGTTTATTAGGATCTTCCTCTCTGGTTTTGATATTCACTTCTGGTCTTACGCGCTGTCTGGTAATCTGGACCAAACCAAATTTACTCGGCGGTAATATTTTATGTTTTGCTTTATCGTCGCTCATTTCTTCTCGCAAGAAGTCGAACAAAACTTTCCTGTTTTCTGGATTAGACATATCGATAAAATCAACTACGATAATTCCGCCCATATCACGCAGACGTAATTGTCTTGCGATTTCTGCTGCGGCAATCATATTCACTTCCATGGCTGTATCTTCCTGGTTGGTCGCTTTGTTTGAACGGTTTCCGCTGTTTACGTCGATAACGTGCAGCGCTTCAGTATGTTCAATGATAAGATAAGCACCTTTACTCATAGAAACAGTTCGGCCAAAAGAAGTTTTGATTTGTCTCTCTATATTGTATTTCTCAAAAATTGGAGTGTCATTTGATTGATAAAACTTAACAATCGATTGTTTTGAAGGTGCAATTTCTTGCAGATATTCCTTCGTTTGATGGTACAACTCTTCATCATCTATTTGAATACCGCTGAAGGTATCGTTGAATACATCTCTTAATATCGAAGAAGCTCTATTAAGCTCTCCTAATACTTTTGATGGATGATGAGCAGTTGGTAATTTTTTACACATTGCAGACCATCTGCCAAGCAGGTTCTGCAAATCTTTTTCTAATTCGGCTACGTTTTTGCCTTCGGCTACTGTGCGAACAATAACACCAAATCCTTTAGGTTTGATCGATAGAACAAGTTTTTTTAGACGATCCTTTTCTTTTTTGTCTTCTATTTTTTGAGAAATAGAAACGCGATCAGAAAAAGGAACTAGAACAATAAATCTTCCTGCCAGAGAAAGCTCAGCACTTATTCTTGGGCCTTTGGTCGATATAGGTTCTTTAACTACTTGAACTAAAACAGATTGATTGGCACTTAAAATATCAGTAATGATGCCATCTTTGTCAATCTCTTTTTCAAACTGAAAGGTTTTTAGGGAGAAATCTTTTAATTTACCTGCGCTTACAAGTTTTATGAATTTCAGCTGAGAAGCTAGATTAGGACCCAAATCATGGTAATGTAAAAAGGCATCTTTTTCAAAGCCTACGTTTACAAAAGCAGCATTAAGTCCAGCAACTGGTTTTCTGATTTTGGCAATAAAAATATCACCAACCTGAAAGTTGCTTTTCTCTTCTTCTTTGTGTAATTCAATTAGTTTTCCATCTTTTAATAAGGCAAAATCTACGGCTTCAGAACTAGATCTAATGATTAATTCTTTATTCACACTGTAAATTTTTATCCGTGAATTGGTTGTCGGTTGTTTGTTGATAGTTGTTGGTAAAGAAAACCAAAAACCAAAAACCAAAAACCATCAACTTCTACAAGGATGGATTAAACAATATTTTAACAGGTATTAACCCGAAGGGAAAAATTCAATTTCAAATCCCAAATTCCAATTTAAATCGTTGTTGATTTTTCAATTTTTGAATTTTGGATTTTATTTTTTGAAACTTTTGAAATTTCCCAAATTTCAATGAACGTTTAAAAAGAAAAAAGTAGTTTAAAACTACTTTTTCTTTTTGTGGCGGTTAGCTCTCGCTCTTTTTTTACGTTTGTGAGTCGCTACCTTATGTCTCTTTCTTTTTTTACCACTTGGCATATCGTGTCAGATTTTATGTTAATTAAATAGTATTATTTTGCTTCGTTGTTCGTTTTTACTCCTTCTACAAAAACTTTTGCAGGTTTAAACGCAGGGATGTTGTGTGCTGGAATTTTAATTGTAGTGTTTTTAGAAATGTTTCTTCCAGTTTTTTCAGCTCTTGTTTTAACGATAAAACTACCAAAACCTCTTAGGTAAACATTGTCTCCAGTTTCTAGAGAAGTTTTAACCTCTTCCATGAATGTTTCTACTGTTGCTTGAACATCTCCTTTTTCAAGACCTAACTTCTCTGAAATTTTCGCTACGATATCTGCTTTCGTCATTTTCTTTCCTTTTTATTTTTATAAATGGTGTACTATTTTTTTGAGTTTGCAAATATAGGAATTAAAAAAATAATTAATCAAGCTAATTCGTTAAATTTTAATTACATAAACATTTACTTTTGTATTTTAACGATTTAACAATGATTTTTCATAACAAGCTGATAAAATGGTATTTACAAAATAAACGTGATCTTCCATGGCGAAAAACAGCCGATCCATACCAAATTTGGCTATCAGAAATTATGCTTCAGCAGACAAGAGTCGTGCAGGGAATGCCTTACTTTTTTGCTTTCACGAGGGATTTTCCTACTGTTTTTGAACTGGCAAATGCATCAGAAGAACAGGTTTTAAAACTTTGGCAGGGACTTGGCTATTATTCTCGAGCTAGAAATCTGCACAATACAGCAAAATATATTGCAGAAGATTTAAACGGAATTTTTCCGCAAACCTATAAAGAATTACTTCGTTTAAAAGGTGTTGGTGAATATACAGCTGCGGCAATTGCATCTTTCTCGTATAATGAAGCCGTTCCTGTAGTCGATGGAAATGTGTTTCGTGTGCTTTCTCGTTATTTTGATATTGAATCAGATATTGCGCAGCCAGCCACAAAAAAAGAATTTGCGGAGCTTGCTTATGAATTAATGCCAAAAGATGATCCTGCGACATTCAATCAGGCTATAATGGAATTTGGGGCTTTGCAATGTGTGCCTAAAAATCCAGATTGTTCGGTTTGTGTTTTTAACGACAGCTGTCTGGCTCTGCAGAAAAAGAAAGTAGATATGCTTCCTGTAAAATCTAAAAAGACAAAAGTAACCAATCGCTATTTTAATTATCTGGTTTTGGAAGATGCTTTGGGAAATTCGCTTCTGCAAAAAAGAACGGCAAAAGGGATTTGGCATAATTTATATGAATTCCCGCTTTTGGAAACCACTGAAATTGCCAATTTTGATTTTGTTTCACATGAAATTAAAAACAATATTTTTCCTCATTATACTATAATAAGTGTAGAAGAATATAGTGGAGCGACGGTAATTCACAAACTATCACATCAGCATCTTCATATTCAGTTTTGGAAAATTAAAATAACAGATGTAATTGAAAATGGCATTTCATACGAAGCATTAAAAACATTTCCAGTGCCTATTGCGATACATAATTTTATAGAAATGCTATAATAAAAAGGGCTTCCCGAAGAGAAGCCCTTTTTTGTTTAGTTTCCAGCTACTGCAAACTGAATTATTCGCACTACAATTCCAACTGCAAATCCTATTAAAGCCAAGTTACAGGCAGATTTTGCAGCTACAGGCTCATTATCCTTTTTTACAAAATAAATAATCGCCCCCGCTAGCGGAATACAGAATGACAGTACCTTTAATCCGGTATTTAAATCTTCCTGTGATTTGTCGTTTTTCTTCTCAAACTCATCAAAATTAGAATTTCCTTCAGACATAATTATATAGTTTTTAGTTATTAATTTACAAAGAGGTATTTAAAAAAGTGCACAATCCAATAAGCAATAAAATCGGAAAGACCAGCCAAACCGTAACCTGCAAGAATTCCGGTTGTGAAACGAAGAAAATTATTGCTTTCTCTGTTGAAATAAGCTTGTGTAAGTCCGTCGATAGTAGTAGGTAAAATAGCTAAAAGAGCCCAGTAAATATCAATTTTTATGAACCATAATGCCGGAATAAATATCGCATATCCTACGTAAATTCCTGTACAGCGGGCGCAAAACGGAAACTGTTTTCCTCTAAAAAAGAAAGACCTTTCGGGAAGTCTATGACAGCTTACAAATTCAATTTTTCTCATACTCAAAAATACATTATTTTTCCATTTAACAAAATTTTATTAAGATTTAATGCTTAAGTTTACATTTTCAAACACTAAAAAAAGAAAATATCTTAAGAACTTGCAAATGTTATTGGTTTAGTTCGGCTAAATTATTTCTTTTGCGCTTCGCATTACAATTTTTAGAAAAGCAAGAATTAATTTGCTAAAAAAATGTATCTTTGATAGAAATACCGCTATTAATTATGAATGGAACATTAAATAAAGTCATGCTTATTGGTCATTTGGGCGATGATGTAAAAATGCATTATTTCGATGGAGGAAACTGTATTGGGCGTTTTCAGCTGGCAACTAATGAAGTTTATATTAATAAAACAACCAATGAGAAAATAACGTCAACAGAATGGCATAATCTAGTTGTGCGCAATAAAGCAGCAGAAATCTGCGAAAAATACCTTTCTAAAGGAGATAAAATTTATGTTGAGGGTAGAATAAAATCAAGACAATGGCAGGCTGAAGACGGCACTACTAAATATACAACCGAAATTCAGGTTACAGAATTTACTTTTCTGACTACCAAAAAAGATACTGCACATACCAAACAAAATCAGGATGCAGAATCAGCAAAAAATACTAACTTTGATGCACCAAGTGAAGGGCTGCCCATAAACGACCTGCCCTTCTGATTGTTTAACTAATCTTATGTAATTTGGACCCGGAGCCCAGTTTATTTTTTACTACCACTTTAGATACCAATTTAATAATTGGTTTTGTCGGAATATTTATTCTGCTGTTTTTATCAGCAATTGTTTCAGGTGCCGAAGTCGCACTTTTTTCTCTCTCTCAAAAAGATATTGACGATACTCTTCAAGAAAATGTTTCCAAAGGAAAAATCATTTCAAATCTTTTAGACAAACCCAAAAAACTTTTAGCAACCTTATTAGTAGCCAATAATTTTTTAAATATTGGAGTGGTTATTTTGTTTTCTTTCATTGGAAGAAACATTTTTTCAGGCATCGATTCTCCAGCTTTAAAATTTATACTCGAAGTAATTCTGGTTACTATTCTTATTTTGCTGTTTGCCGAAGTACTGCCTAAAGTATATGCAAGCCGAAATAGTTTAAAATTTGCCAGACGTTTTGCGTATTCTATTTCCTTATTAGACAAACTCCTTTCGCCAATTAGTTTGCCTATGCGAAGCGTTACTTTATATTTGCAAAATAAACTAGGGAAACAGAAAAATAATTTTTCAATCAATCAGCTTTCTCAGGCATTAGAACTTACCGATTCTGAAGGAACTTCTACAGAAGAACAAAAAATTCTCGAAGGAATTGTTTCTTTTGGAAATACCGACACGAGACAGGTTATGAGTCCGAGAATCGATATATTTGCCTTGGAAATAACAGAATCGTTTAGTTCGATTTATCCTAAGATAATTGAAACTGGATTTTCGAGAATTCCGGTTTACAGAGATAATATTGACCAGATTGAAGGCGTTTTATTCGTAAAAGACCTTCTGCCTCATATTGATAAAGAAGATTTCGATTGGGCATCATTAATAAGAGAAGCATTTTTTGTTCCTGAGAATAAAAAACTCGATAATCTTTTAAAAGATTTTCAAAGTCTGAAAAGTCATTTGGCTATTGTAGTTGATGAATATGGAGGAACTTCTGGTTTGGTTTCTTTAGAAGATGTAATCGAAGAAATAGTAGGGGATATTAGCGATGAATTTGATGACGAAAACCTGAATTTCTCGCAGATCGATGATAAAACTTTTCTTTTTGAAGGAAAGATAAATTTAAAGGATTTTTACCGAATTGTGGATGTTGATGAAGATGTATTCGAATCGCATAAAGGTGAAGCCGAAACACTGGCCGGTTTTATTCTCGAAATTTTAGGTAACTTTCCGAAGAAAGATCAAAAAGTGCCTTTTGAAAACTGTATTTTTACAATTGAAACAGTCGACAAAAAACGCGTAAAACAAATAAAAGTAACAATAGAATAAATGTTGAAAAAAATAATTACAGTAACCACAATTTTGCTTGCGTTATCCATTGTGAGCTGTAAAAATGATGTATTGCCAAAACCAGCAAGTTTCCTTCGACTGGATTATCCAGAAGCGAAATATGCTAATTTTCAGAATAACTGTCCGTTTGGTTTTGAAATGAATGAAGAAGCAATTATAAAAGGAGAAAAAGACTGTGGTTTTACCATCACATATCCTAAAATGAAAGCGACAATATACCTAACATATAAACCCGTAAACGGCGACATCGAAAAATTACTAAAAGATGCTCAAAAACTAACTTACGAGCATGTTATTAAGGCCGATGATATTTTAGAACAGCCGTATTTAAATCCAGAAAAAAAGGTTTACGGAATGTTTTATCAAGTAAACGGAAATGCAGCTACCAATTCGCAGTTTTATGTTACTGACAGTACAAAACATTTCTTAACAGGTTCGGTTTATTTTTACGCAAAACCTAATTTCGATTCGATTATGCCAGCCGCAAGTTATATCAAAAACGATATGCAGCGAATCATGGAAACTTTGAAATGGAAATAAAAATATTAAAAAAGGCGTTCAAATCTGAACGCCTTTTTTGTATGAATATAAAATTTTAAAACTTACGATTTAAAATTCGAAACTTTATATGTTTTACCGTCTCCTGTTGCTTGAACTACTCTTGTTAAAGATTCAGAATTTTGGATGGTTTTGTCGAAAGTAACCTTTGCTGTTTTTTTGTCAAAATCAACTGCGGCTTTTTCTACACCATCTAAATTTGATAATTCTTTCTCGATTGTTTTAGCGCATCCCATTGCACAAGTCATTCCTTCGATCTCAAAACTTGCTGTTTGTACATTTTCAGGAGCAATCGCTTTGTGTTCTTTAGTAGTTGTTTCTACAGGTTTTATGTTGGCAAGGTTTTTATCGACTTCTTTTTTGCATCCAGCAAGTGTTAAACCTGCAATGGCAGCAACCGCTATAATCTTTGTAATCTTCATCATATATAGATTTAAATTGAGTAATTGTGTTCTTTGCAAAATTAATAAAAAACGAGAGGTCAGTTTCTAAAAATATTACAAATTTGCAGTAAAATAGATTTGTATGGATGCAAAACAATTAAAGTGGGCCTATTTATTAATATTGTCTTTGGTTTGGGGCAGTTCTTTTATTTTAATTAAAAGAGGATTAGTCGGTTTGTCGGCGGTTCAGGTTGGTGCTTTCCGAATCATTTTTGCAGCTTTATTTCTGCTTACTTTTTGTTTTAGAAGTCTGGCTAGAATCACGCGCCAGCAATGGAAATTTGTGGCTTTGACTTCTTTCTTCGGAACCTTTACGCCAGCTTTTCTTTTTGCTATTGCCGAAACCGAAGTTGATAGTTCGATAGTAGCCATTATGAATTCGCTTACACCGTTAAATACGCTGGTTTTGGGCGCTATTTTGTTTGGGATACAATTTCAGAGAAGACAAGTTTGGGGTGTTTTTATTGGTTTAATCGGCTGTTTGTTGCTGGTTTTAAGCGGTGCTTCGGCGCATCCGGGACAAAACTATTATTATGTAGGTTTGGTTGTTATTGCAACGATTTGTTATGCAACTAACGTTAATTTGATAAAAAGATACCTGCCAGATTTAAACTCGGTGAGTATTACGACAGGAAACTTTACTGTTTTATTAATTCCGGCTTTAATTATTTTAGGTTCAACTGATATTTCCCAAAAATTGAGTTTTGTAGAAACACAGCATTCCATTTTCTTTGTCATGATTTTAGGAGTTGTGGGAACGGGAATCGCCAATATTTTATTCTTTAAATTGATTCAGATTTCGTCTCCGGTTTTTGCTACTTCTGTAACGTATTTAATTCCAATTGTAGCTTTCTTTTGGGGATTATTAGATAATGAAATGCTAACGCCAATTCAGTTTTTTGGTGCGTTTATTATTTTAATTGGCGTTTATTTATCGGCAAAGAAGTAATTAAAATAGTTTGAGGTTTAGTTTGTCACCCTGAGCGAAGTCGAAGGGCATACCAATTAGGATGGGGCTTCGACTTCGCTCAGCCGGACAAAATTCGTATGATAATCTTTCAAAGTTTTAAACTTTAACAAAGATCTCGTCATTCAGATTCGATTCACTTTAAAACACATCAATTGTAATATTTTTCGTTCTTTTTTATATCTTTGCGTTTCCTAAATGCAAAAAACATGAACTCGAAAAACTTTTACCCGTGTAATATGGTGACGGTATTGGAAACAACCGCAACGCTCTTTTTGCAGCGTAGGACACCTAAGTTATACGGGTTCTTTTCCTTAAAGCAAAAAAAACATGATTACAAACACCCTTTCAAAAGAAACAGAATTAAGATTGAAAGATTTTTTCAGCAATTCGATTGATCCTAAACTTATGGCGAAAACAATTCGGAAATTGAATTATATACTGGCTTTAAGTATTATGCGGGATTGCGAAACAATGGAAACCGAAAAGATAAGTCTTCAGGATGGTTTTTATTGGCTGAATGAATTAGCAGAAATTTTAAATCCTTATTTGGATGTTGAATAATCAAACAAGAAAGGCTGTCTTAAATGACAGCCTTTCTTGTTTTTTGAGAATGTTATTTTAAGCGATTCTGATAGTTTGATAGAAGAATGTGCCAATTGTAATGGGACTTCGACTTCGCTCAGTCTGACAAACTTTGTGAAATAAAATGAAAAAGCTTTGTCAAAGTTTACAACTTTGACAAAGCCTGTGAGAAAAAAAACTTAGAACCTTAGTATCTCAGAACCTCAGAACCTTTATTGAAAATCTGCATCAGAGACATCTTCGTTAATTTTGATATCAGACATTTTAATATCCAATTCAAAACCAACGTTTTGTACAAGGTTAAAAGGAACTTTCACGCCTTTAACTTCTCTGTAATCGTTGAAATTAGTGATTTGCGTAACTGATTTTCCGCCTTGCTCGCGAATTTTCGATTTCGCTACTTTTAATCCTGATTTTATATCGTAATAATGAATCGTATTTCCATCTTTTATAGCATAAGCATCACTTCCGTTAATGGGTTCGATGCCTTGTACTTTAAGATCTGTTCTTTTAACTAACTGCAATTCTTCAAAAGGAGCAGCGTTTGCTTTCATTTCTTTAAGATCATCGCCTTCAAGGTTTTTGCGTTTTCCTTGTTGTTCAATATAAGCGCCTTTGTCGTTTACAACCTGCTTCATTAAATTCATGGTTCCCATAGAAAGTGAAACCATCATTTTTCCTTTAGAATCTAATTTTGAAACAAAAGTCAATGGTCCAGGAGCCTGCGGAATAGTTGTTCCTCCGTTCATATAAAGCGTTTTTACAGCAGTAACGGCTTTTTCTCCGCCAATAGCTTTAATGTAGTTTTCAAAAACAGTTTTAGCGGTAACGTTTGTTGGAGCTTCTTTTTTAACAGCTGGTTTTTCAACAGGATTACCGTATCTGTCATAATAATGAATCGGAATTTGTAGTTTTTCCAAACCTGCGATTACGTCAGAACCTTTGCCCACAATAACAATTCGCATATTATCCAAAAGGAAATATTTGTTGGCCACACGATAAATATCGTCAGGAGTTACATTGTTTATAGTTTGAATGTATTTTTCGTAGAAATCTGCTGGAAGTTTTTCGGTTTCAATGTTCAATGCATAACGTGCCACTGCTTGTGGTTTTTCAACCTGCATTACAAAACGGCCAATATATCCGGCTTTTACATTTTTCAGAACTTCATCAGACACTTTTTCGGTTCTGATTCTTTTGATTTCTTTTATAAACTGAACCACAGCGCTGTCTGTAACCGTATTTCTAACCGCCGATGCCGCTTTGAATTTTGCTACGTATTTTCCGCTTCCAATGCTCGAATTTGCGCCGTATGTCCAAGCGTGCTGTTCGCGTAAATTCATGTTTAAATAACTGTTGAAATCGCCTCCTAAAATCTGATTGGCAATTACAGCCGGAAAGAAATCAGGATCGCTCATTCGTAAATTTACGGTATTGGCCAAAGCAATTTCAGACTGAACGGCATTTGGAACATCTACAAAATCAATTTGAAGATTTGCTGCTCTCTGCGGATCAGGATAGCTGTTTTTTGGAGCTGCTTGTTTTTTCCATCCGCTGAAAAGTTTTTCTACAGCCGGTTTTACTTCTTTTAGTTTTACATCTCCAATGATTACTAAATAAGCATTTTCTGGAACAAAATAGGTATTGTAGTTATTTTGAACATCGGCAAGTGTGACATTTTTCACGGTTTCTTCAGAAAGATATTCTCCTAATGGATGGTTTCTTCCAAAAGTTAAAACGTCGACCACTCGGTTTGCGATTGCAGGAACGCTTTTTTCATCGGCTTTAAGCCCTTCTAATAATTTAGCTTTTTCTTTGTCAAATTCAGTCTGCGTGAAGTTTGGCTGTAAAGCGCCTTCTGCTAAAAGTTCTAAAACACGGCCTGAGTATTTAGAAAGCGAGCTGGCAAAAGCACCTTGCGAAGTAAAGTTGATATTGGCTCCATAAAAGTCAATTTCTTCATTAAAAGCTTCTTTTGATGTTTTTTTGGTTCCGTTACCAATTAAACTGCTGGTAAGTTCGTCGACACCTTTTTTGTTTCCTTCGGTAAAAGGAGCATTGTCTAATGTCAGGTTGAAACTTACTCGAGGTAATTTATGGTTTTCAACAACTAAAACTTTCATACCATTTGCCAAAACAAAAGTCTGAGGCTTTTTGATGTTGACTACTGGCGGGTTTCCTGGTTTTGGTTGTGGACGATCTTGTGCTTGCATAATTCCAGTTAGGAAAAAAAGGATTAAAAAAGTATGTATATATTTCATGATTCGACGGCTTAGTTTTGAGACTTTGGAGAAGGAATATAATCTAAAATTAATCGCTGATTAGGGTTTAGATATTTCTTGGCAACTTCTCTAATTTCTTCTCTGGTAATAGAATGGTAAATGTCGATTTCGGTATTTATTAAATTCACATCGCCATACAAAAGGTAGTATGATGCTAGATTTTCGGCAATTCCTTCTACGCTTGAATTGGCATTGACAAAATTATTGTCGAATTTGTTTTGTAATTTTTCGTAATCTTTCTCAGAAATCAAATCGGTTTGAATTTTTACGATTTCTTCGTCAATTTCTTTTAAAATGTCGGCAGTTGTATTTGGCGCCATTGGTAATCCGTATAAAATATAAGTTCCGTAATCTTCCTGGCTAAAACCAACTGCGCCAATTTGAAGCGCCATTTTTTTGTCGTCTACAATTTTCTTATACAGTTTAGAGCTTTTTCCATCACTTAAATAAGAAGAAATCAAATCCAAAACTCTTGCATCTCTGGTTTTCATAGATGGCGTTCTGTAGGAAGCGACAACCATCGGAATTTGAATGTTTGGGTCTTCGTAAGTTGCTTTTATGGTTTGTGTGATTGGTTCTTCAGTATAAGTTTGTTTCTTCACGACTTCGCCTTTCGGAATTGGACCAAAATATTTCTGAATCCATTCTTTTGCTTTCGTTTTGTCGAAATCTCCGGCAACTACTAAAACAGCATTATTTGGTGTATAAAACTTTTTGTTGAATGCCTGAAATTCTTCTAATGTTGCGGCATCTAAATCCTTCATCGAACCAATGGTTGTCCAGCGGTAAGGATGATTTTTGAACATATTCTTTTTCACCTCAGGCAGAATATTTCCGTATGGCTGATTGTCGTAACGCATTCTTTTTTCTTCTTTAACGACTTCATTCTGCGTTTCAACTCCAATTTTATTAATAATAGGATGCATTAATCGTTCAGATTCCATCCATAAACCCAATTCTAAGTTGTTTGATGGGAAAACTTCGTAGTAATACGTTCTATCATCAGATGTATTAGCGTTATTTACACCACCGTTTGCAGTAACGATTTTCATCCATTCGCCGCGTTTGATATTTTGTGTGCCTTCAAATAACAAATGCTCGAAAAAGTGCGCAAAACCCGTACGATCCGGACGTTCGTCTTTTGAACCCACGTGATACATTACAGAAGTAATTACTACAGGTGCCGAAGGATCGTTATGCAGGATAACATGCATGCCGTTATCTAAATTGTATTCTTCAAAAGCTACCTTTTGAGCATGAGCAGTTCCGCCAAGCATTAGTGCCGCACTTAACATCATTATTGAATTTTTCATAAAGATTAATAAATTATAGTACCTAAAAAATAATAGGTAGCTAAAAGTTGATTATAGTTACTTCAAAAGTAGTTTTTTTTACTTATGGTTTATTGATTTGTCAATATTTTGGTCTTATTTTAACAATCTTTTACTTTTTATTGTTGTAAGAATAAAGTTGAAATGCCTTGAAAAACAGCCCTTAAAGGATTGAAAATATTTTTGTTGCAAGAGATTGCGTAGTAAAATTTTAATTGTATATTTGCAACCTTAAAAATCAATAAATCAATTTGGTATGTATGCAATCGTAGAGATAGCAGGGCAACAATTTAAAGTAAGCAAAGACTTAAAGGTTTATGTTCACCGTTTAGCTAATGAAGAAGGTTCAAAAGTTTCTTTTGACAAAGTTCTTTTATTAGATGATAACGGAAATGTAACTTTAGGCGCCCCAGCTATAGAAGGTGCTTCAGTAGAAGCTAAAGTGTTACAACACTTAAAAGGTGATAAAGTTATCGTTTTCAAAAAGAAAAGAAGAAAAGGATACAAAAAAAGAAATGGTCACAGACAATATCTTACACAAATTGTAATTGAAGGTATTACTGCAGCTGGAGGAACTAAAAAAGCAGCAGCTAAAAAAGCAGTTGTAGCAGAAGATGCAGCAGCTACTGAAGAAGTAGAAGCAGCTCCAAAAGCAAAAAAAGCAGCAGCTCCAAAAGCAAAAAAAGAAGCTACTAAAGAATAATAACAATATTTAAACTCATACGTCATGGCTCACAAGAAAGGTGTCGGTAGTTCGAAGAATGGTAGAGAATCAGAATCAAAACGTCTAGGCGTTAAGATTTATGGTGGTCAAGCTGCTATTGCTGGAAACATCATCGTTAGACAAAGAGGTTCAAAACACAATCCAGGTGAAAACGTTTACATTAGTAAAGATCACACTTTACATGCAAAAGTTGATGGAGTTGTTAAGTTCCAAAAGAAAAGAGATAACAAATCTTATGTATCTATTATCCCATTCGAGGCATAATAATCATAAAGATTACTTTTTACAAAACCCGTTCTGAAAAGAGCGGGTTTTTTGTTTTAGAAATGTTTTTTTAAATGGCTGGATTTTTTAAATGTTAGTAAAAACTTACATTTGTAGCGTAGGGTATAAATTTTGAATTTCTTAAAATTCTAAAAAATTGAAAAAAATAATAGTTATACTGCTGTGCTGTTTCAGTATGTATGGAAAAACGGTTTCAGATAGCATCAGTAATCATTTGAATTCATTAAATAATGAGCAGAAAACGGTTTTGTATGAATTGGCTGTTCTTCAAAAGAATGGTTTTAATGCTGATGAATTTTGGCTGAAACATAAACATGAATTTCCGAAGTTTAGCGATCAAGTAAGAGACGAATTGGCTAGGCAGGTTTTTGTAAATTCTCAAATAGTGTATTCTCCGCCCAAAAATTCTGCAGTTCAATTCTGGATGAAAACACAATTACTTACCAATTGGATGTTTTATTTATCGGCATTTATTGCAATTTGTGCTCTGATTGCGCTGTTTAAAAAATATTGGAGTTTACTGATTGAAGTTGTGATTAAACATTTAGCTCCTTTGTTCCGATTTTTATTTTCGCCTTTTCTTTTAACATGCGAATTGTTTGTAGTTGCAGTGGTCTGTGTTTTTTATGGCTGCACTATAAGTGAGTTTGTAATGCGAACCGTGATGATTCATTTAGGTTTATTTTTGCTTTGGAGCCAATCAACAGCCATAGTTACTGGAGAATATTGGGTTAAAAAATATATCTATGAAATAGAGAATAATTTTTGGGGAACAGATTCATGGAAAACAGTGAAAATAATTTGCCTTCCAGCAATTATTGTTACGCTTGCTCTTGTATATGTATTGTACAAATTACCGGCGGATATTTTTTACAATTACGAAATTGTTTTGTCTGGAATTGTTGCGGTATATGCTTTGCCGTTTTGGCGTTCTTTCGAGAAATATTTGTATCCTGTTTTACTGCCTTACAAGAATGGTTATAGAACTAGAAGTGTAAATTCTTTAGCTGGCTGTACAGTTGTCGCGATTATTGTTGCGCTTATACTTGTATTTCAATGGAATCCTATTTTCTATAATGTAATTACAGCATTGATGAGTTTGTTACTCTTATCACTTTTGATACTGTCTTCAAAGACGAATTTTAGATACTACAGTTTTAAAAACTATTATTATTTGCAAGTGTTGACTGTTATTTTTCTTACGGGAATTTTTCTATATGACTTTTATTTACAGTTGAATGAAATTATTTGGTTCTCCCTAATTGGAGCTTGTTTATTTATTGTGCTGAAGTATTTCGAAATCATTTCGTTTTTCTCTAATTGGAAAAGAGGAGAAGCCTGGGCTTGGAAATTATTAGGTTTAGCTGGTTTATTATGGCTTTTAGGAAAAGGGATTTTGTATGTATCGAAAATATTGTATGCTCATTAAGTTTGAAAATAAAAAACCTCGATGTCAAAATCGAGGTTTTGTTTTATATGCAGTATTGTAATTAGAATTCAAAACTTGAAATTTCGTTATTCAGTATCTTTTGTTTCCTCTAGATCTTCTGTTTTTCTTCCTACTTTTACTTTTGGATTATCTTGAGTTCCTGTAACCGTTAACGGAATCCCGAAGATGCCAAGAGGAGGTAATCCTAAACGCATTTTTAAGTTTAATTTTCCGTCAAGGCTTGTTGTCCCTTCAATTCTTGGTCTAAAGCCTGCAAATTTAAATTTAAAGCGTTCTATGGTCATGATGTTGTTTTTAACGGTCGTTTTGATGTCGACTTTAGATACATCAGGATTTTTCATCGATTCGTTGTTTGTTTTTTTGCTTACGGCATTAAACATTTTCAAACCTCGTATTTTCACATCTTTTACAGAAAGAATTCCGCCTCCAACAAGCGAAGGATAAACAGGTTCCATGTTACCATTTAAACGTCCTTTTAGCTGATAATCTAGCGAAACAATTCCTTGTGCCTTTTCAGCGGCACTTGCCATTTTTCTAAAAACATCAATTTCGTTGTAAGCTCTTTTAATGTCAAAATCAGAAGCTTTTATAGCGTAATCGAAATTGGCTTTTTGAGGAGTCACGGCCTGATAATTGGCATTCATGTTTACGTGGCATCCAATTAAATTAAAGCCGGTATTCTGCATGGTTAATTTACCGTTTTTCATGGTTAAAGTTCCCGTTGCATTCTGAAGGTTTAATTTATCGAAATTTACTTTTTGAGCATTTGCCAGTAATTGTAAATTTAAATTTGTTGGAATAATAATGACTCCTGTTTGTTTATTATCTCCAGTTTTTGTTTCTGTCTTTGAAGCCGAATTTTGTGTTACAGATGTATTTGGAGCTGTATTTGACATAAATTCATCTACGTTGATGTATCGCGCTGAAACATTAAAAGAGCCTTTTAAAATCCCTGTATGGCTTGTTGCATAATTAAATACGTTTTGTAAATAACCATTCATTTTAAAATCTGACTGCCCGTAAGCGGCTAAGAAATTATTGAAAGACATTTTATCCTGATTAATTCTGAAAATGCCTTCTTTGATAATGAATTTTTTAGGCAGAAATTCCGATGCAATGCCAATATTTCGCAACTCAAGAGTTCCTTTGTTGTGTAGTTTGCTGTAATTGCCTTTTTCGGCGTCGCTTTGTTTTCCTTTTAAGGCTAAATCTGCTTTTATGAAACCGTCTAAATCAAGTCCTTTTTGAGAGAAAACTTTATAAATTCGGTTAACATCTAGTTCGCCTTTTGCTTTAATGTCGTAAACCAGATCGTTGAAATTATTCAAATCAGCTTCAACAAAAATTGGTTTGCCTTCAAACGTAAACTGAATTGGTTTTATCTTAACTTTTAAATCATCAAAAGTTCCTTTTTGGTTGTCGATTTTAGATTTTACAACAATATTGGTAATTGGATTTGGGTAATATTTTGTTTTTAAATATCCTTTTTCCAAGTCAATATTTCCTTTGGTAATTGGGAAAAGTTTGTTCTTTTGGTCGAATTTTCCATCGGCTTTAACATCGCCAATTAAAGCTCCTTTTAACTCAATATCAGGAATTCCAAGCGCTTTTGTTAGTTTTTCAAGATCGATTTTTGCTTTAAAATCAGCATTGATTTCGGGTGCATCGACACCTTTTAAAAAGAACTTCGATTTTATATAATCCTGATTTATATTCAATGAAACATTTTTAGCATCAACCGTCAAAAGATCTGGATTTAATGACGGGACTTTAGTCTTAATCTCTAGATTTAAATTAGAAACTGGAATTGGACTTTTGTTATAATTCACAAATCCGTTACCGACTTTTACATCTAAATTTAAATCAGGAGCAATATTTTCGGATGTAATGTATTTGCCTTTCACTGTTAAAAGTAAATTCGTATTTCCTTTTAAATCAGTTTTAGAAAGCCAAGTAATGTATTTTGGTGGAAAAGCGGTAAATACATCATACAAATCACTATTGTCTGATTTTAAAACCAAATCCATGTTGTAACCATCTTTTAAAATGTCGAATTTTCCTTTGAAATCGACTAAAAGCTGATTGATTTTGAGGTTGTTTTGTTCGAAGAAAAATGATAACGAGTTTACATTTACTTTTGTAATTAAATCGGCATCGATTTTTTTGTTCATTAAATACGGTTCGTTGTCATAAACGATATTTAGCTTTTCGATTTTGGCTTTAGAATACAAATCGAAAACAGCTTTATTTAAATCTCCTTTTCCTAAATAGTTGAAATTAAAAGCATCAAAATGTACTTTGGTAGATTTGTCATCATAAACAATTTTACTGTTTAAGATTTCGATTCTTTCTAGTTTTAAAGCCGTATCTGTGCTGTCATTTGATTCTGGAGCCTGAGATTGAGACTTGTAAATGTTATAGTTCGCTTCTCCTTCTGGATTTACTTTAACATTAATAAATGAATCTGATAAATAAATCTGGTCAATTTTAACCGATTTGCTGAAAATCAAACTAGCGACATTAATACCAAAAGAAACTTCGCTGGCAGTAATGAATTTCTCATTTTTGTATGGTGCCGAACCATTGAGGCTTAAGTTGTTAAGCGTTAAGGTAAGAGACGGAAAATGGCGGAAAAAAGAAACCGAAACGTCAGAATAATTTAATTCTGCGCTCAATCTTTCGTTAGCCGTTTTTTTGATTTGCTCTTTAATCTGGTCCTCAAAAACTATTGGAGTTAAAAATAATAGCCCTAAAAGAACGGCGAAAGTGATCCCAAAATACTTCGCAATTTTAAATACGATTGATCTGGATTTACTTTTTTGCATAGTGAATTGTAGTATTTAATATAAAAATCAAAATTAGGAGAGATTATCCGTGAACGGTTTCATTTTTACCATAATTGGTAATGATAGAACCTTCATATTCAATCCATTCTTTCCATCGTTTGTCGATGTCAACATTGTCTTGGTATTTTCGGGCAAATCCTAAAAATGTGGTATAATGTCCGGCTTCAGAAATCATTAAATCACGATAAAATTTAGCTAATTTTTCATCTTTGATGTTTTCTGAAAGTACTTTAAAACGCTCACAGCTTCTGGCTTCAATCATAGCTGAAAATAATAAACGATCACAAAGAGCATCTCGACGGCTTCCATCTTTTTTCATGAATTTAAAAAGCTCATTTACGTAATGGTCTTTTCGTTCACGGCCTAATGTTAGTCCGCGTTCTTTTATGATGTCATGAACCATTTGAAAATGTTCCAATTCTTCTCTTGCGATAACCAGCATTTCGGTTACTAACTCTTCTATTTCAGAATTATAGGTAACGATACTAATCGCGTTTGAAGCTGCTTTTTGTTCGCACCATGCATGATCGGTCAAAATTTCTTCAATGTTTGACTCGACAATATTTACCCAGCGAGGGTCTGTAGCTAATTTTAATCCCAACATAATTTCCCGGCATTTTAGTTCTGCAAAATTAGTGTTTTTTATTGCTAAAAATCAGTAAATATCGAGGGATTGCGCTTAAAAAAGCATTATTTTGTATGTTCAAAAAAATTACCATGAATCAGATAAAAAAACTTTTAATTATTGGATTTGTCTGGCCTGAGCCAAAATCTTCTGCGGCAGGTGGAAGAATGATGCAGCTGATTTCGATTTTCAAACAAAACGGATTCGAAATTACTTTTGCGAGTGCTGCTCAGGATAGTGATTTTATGGTTGATTTGTCTGAATTTGGCGTAATCAAAAAAAGTATCGAACTTAATTCTTCAAGTTTTGATGATTTTATGGCTGAATTACACCCAGATGTGGTTTTATTTGACCGTTTTATGATTGAAGAACAATTTGGCTGGCGAGTGACTGAAAAATGTCCAAAAGCCATCCGAATTTTAGATACAGAAGATTTGCATTGTCTGAGAACCGCCAGACAAAAAGCTTTTAAAGAAAATAGAAATTTTGAAATTAGTGATTTATTATCTGAAGAAGTTGCAAAACGAGAAATTGCCAGTATTTTAAGATGTGATGTGTCGCTGATTATTTCTGAATTTGAAATGAATATCTTGAAAGATGTTTTCAGGATCAATGCAGATTTACTCTTTTATCTTCCGTTTTTAGTAGATGAAATGAAAGAAGAGGAGTTTTTGAAACTGCCTTCTTTTGATGAAAGAAAAAGTTTTGTTTTCATTGGAAATTTTCTTCATGAACCAAATTGGAATACGGTTCAATATTTAAAAGAAGCCGTTTGGCCTCTTGTTAAAAAAGATTTCCCAGAAGCTGTTTTGGAAGTTTACGGTGCTTATCCTTCGCAGAAAGTATTGCAATTGCATCAGCCTAAAAATGGTTTTTATATCATGGGAAGGGCAGAAGATGCCAATGAAATTGTGAAAAAAGCCAGAGTGGTTTTAGCACCAATTCGTTTTGGGGCAGGTTTAAAAGGGAAATTGTTGGAAGCTATGCAATGCGGAACGCCAAGTGTAACAACTTCGATTGGTTCTGAAGCGATGCATTCTGTTTTGCCGTGGAATGGATTTGTAGAAGATAATCCGGCTGAATTTGCTCAAAAAGCTATTGCGCTTTATCAGGATGAAAATCTTTGGAAACAATCTCAAAAAAATGGAATTGAAATCATTAATGTTTGTTATCAAACAAGCAATTATGCTGATTCGCTAATTTCGATGGTAAATGAATTATTAAAAAATTCAGAAAATCATCGTCTTCATAATTTTATGGGTAATTTATTGCAGCATCACGCCTATAAAAGCACGATGTATATGTCAAAATGGATTGAGGAGAAGAATAAATAGAAAATCTAATTACATAGTAATTTAGGGTTCTAAACATTTATGATTTTATCCCGAAGGGATTATATATCGGTAGAAAAACGGTTGCATTAAATCATTTGTCCCGTCAGGGACTACATCAATTCTTTGGAATGTGTAGTCCCTGACGGGACAATAAAAAACGATCGATTTTCTACCGATATGTAATCCCTCTGGGATTTTTAATTTAAAATACCTTCAACGGCCTGGATTGTTGTAGCATGATAACCAGATTTTGCTTTTTCAAAAACCTGTTTTGCCCAAACTTTTCCTTCTGGAGTTTTAACCATTTCTTTATAAAGCATCATTACAGATCCAGTTCTGCTGATTCCGATTAAGAATTGCTCAATCGCAGGATAAGCCGGTTTGTATTGATGAATTAATGCTTGAACAAACCATTGACGTTTTATAATAAAGTTACCGCCTTTTGTAAAGTTGAATTCTTTATCAATTGCGTCCATTTCTGCAGTTGTAATATCAGCTGGAAGATGGTCTATAAAATGCTGTTTTTCTGCTGTAGTTGTTATTTTTTTGCTTAAACCTGCAACTCCAGTTTCTCTCCAGCTTTTTTGGATAGCATCAATCGCATCAAAATCTGCTGAACTTACAGGAAGTATGTTTGATGGAATTCCCGGCTTGTAAATCCAGTCTTCTAATTTGATTTTATCAGCTAATGCTTTATCGCCTTTGATAAGATTTTCGTTAATGTATTTTACAAAATCTTCTGTTGTAATGGATTGAAAGGCATGAGAATCAAAATAGTTTTTGATAAACGGATCGAATTTCTCGCGACCAACAGCGTTTTCGATAACTCTTAAAAAAGCATACCCTTTTACATACGGGATTTGGCTGATTCCATCATCAGGATTTCTTCCTGTCAAGCTTACTTTTAATCTTGTATCTGGGCTTGTATTTCCGTATTCTGCCACATTATCAACTAATTCTTTATTGGTAATAACATTTTGCATTTCAAATTCTTTCTTTCCGAAGATTGCTTCTCCAATTCTATGTTCTACATACGTTGTGAAGCCTTCATTCAGCCAAATGTCATCCCAAGTGGCATTGGTAACTAAATTTCCGCTCCAGCTATGTCCTAATTCGTGTGCTAATAAGCTTGTTAACGAACGATCTCCTGCAATTACACCAGGAGTTAAGAAAGTAAGGTTTGGATTCTCCATTCCGCCGTAAGGAAAACTTGGTGGTAAAACCAAAACGTCGTAACGTCCCCAACGATATGGTCCGTATAATTTTTCGGCCGCATTCACCATATTTCCAAGTTCAGCAAATTCCCAAGCCGATTTTTTCAGCATTGATGGTTCTGCGTAAACTCCAGTTCTTTTATCGATCGCTTGAAATTCAATATCTCCAACGGCAATTGCCATTAAATAAGATGGAATTGCTTTGTCTTGTTTAAAAGTATACACTCCAGTATCGTTTTTCTTCTGCGGATTTACAGCGCTCATAACGGCTAATAAATCTTTAGGAACGGTAACTTTTGCATTATAAGTAAAACGAACGCCTGGCGAATCCTGACAAGGAATCCAAGTACGAGACCAAACGCTTTCTCCTTGTGAGAATAAAAATGGTTTCTTTTTATCGGCTGTCTGTTCTGGTTTCAACCATTGTAAAGCAACGGCTTCTTTAGTAGTGTTGTAGTAAATATTTACTTTAGTTGTATTCGGTTCAATGGTAATATGAAGTGGTTTACCGTGGAATTCAAGATCTTTTCCAAGTTCGAATTTGGTTTCTTTTTCGTCATCACCTAAAGTTACTTTTGTAATATCTAAAGTGTTTTCGTCGAAAATAATTTCATTTCCTTTGCTGATGTTGTCAATCGTCCAAGATGCTTTTCCTGAAATAGTCTGAGTGTTAAAATCAACTTTAATGTCAAGATCAAGATGTTTTACGACAGCCAATTCTGGTTTAGAATAACTGTGTTCGTCGACAACAGCAGTTATTTTTTCGGTTTGTTCTTTTTTCTGGCAGGCAATTGCTGTCAGAAATAAAGTGACAAGGATTAGTTTCTTCATATTATGAGGTGTTGAATTAGGGGATGAAAATTAAACAAAAAATCCCGTTTTGAACAAACAAAACGGGATTTAATTATGAATTACATTCGATCGGCTTTTTGTGTCTTCGACTTCGCTCAGACTGACAAAGCTGAATTATGCCAACATTGTAACTGGGCTTTCGATGTATTGTTTTAAAGTTTGTAAGAACTGAGCACCAGTTGCACCGTCAATTGTTCTGTGGTCGCAAGCCAACGATAACATCATGGTGTTTCCAACTACGATTTGACCGTTTTTAACTACTGGCTTCTCAACAATTGCACCTACAGAAAGGATTGCAGAGTTTGGTTGGTTAATGATTGAATTAAATTCAGTAATACCAAACATTCCTAGGTTAGAAACTGTAAATGTGCTTCCTTCCATTTCTTGTGGTCCTAATTTTTTGTTTTTAGCTCTTCCAGCAAGATCTCTTACGCTTCCGCCAATTTGAGATAAACTCATAGCATCTGTAAATTTCAATACAGGAACTACTAATCCGTCTTCAACCGCTACAGCAACACCAATATTTACGTGGTGGTTGATGATGATAGCGTCTTCTTTCCAAGTAGAGTTGATTTTTGGGTGTTTTTTCAATGCTAAAGCACAAGCTTTGATTACCATATCGTTGAAGGATACTTTTGTATCTGGAACGCTGTTGATAGCAGCTCTTGCCTGCATTGCTTCGTCCATGCTTACTTCAATCACTAAGTTGTAGTGAGGAGCAGTGAATAATGACTCAGAAAGACGTTTAGCAATGATTTTACGCATTTGAGAGTTTTTGATCTCTTCTGTGTAAACTTCTCCTGCAGGAACAAATACTTTTGGTGCAGATGAAGGAGCAGTTTCTTGTTTAGCAGCAGGTGCTGAAGAAGCAGTTTGTGCTTGTGCAGATGGCGTAAAGTTTTCGATATCGCTTTTTACGATACGTCCGTTTTCACCAGAACCTTTAACTTGAGATAATTGGATTCCTTTATCAGAAGCGATTTTTTTAGCTAATGGAGAAGCTAAAATTCTTCCGTTTGAAGTTTCAGCAACAGCTTCTGGTGCTTTTTCAGCAGCAGGAGCAGCTTTTTCTTCCGTTGCAGCAGGAGCACTTGCAGTTGAAGCGCCTCCTCCAGCAGTATAGTTTTCAGCAATTCCAGAAATGTCAGTTCCTGCAGGTCCTATGATCGCTAATAAGCTGTCAACAGGAGCAGTGCTTCCTTCTTGAATTCCTATGTATAATAATGTACCAGCATTGAAAGACTCAAACTCCATAGTAGCTTTGTCAGTTTCAATTTCTGCTAAAATATCGCCTTCAGCAACAGCATCGCCAACTTTTTTCAACCAAGTAGCTACGGTACCTTCAGTCATAGTATCACTCAAACGTGGCATAGTTACTACTACAACACCCTTTGGTAATTCAGTTGCTGCTTTTGCAGGAGCGGCAGTTTCAGTTTTTGCTTCGGCAGCAGGAGCATCCGCTTTTGGAGCTTCAGCAGCAGGAGCATCGCCACCGGCTAAAAGAGCAGAAATATCTTCTCCTTCGTTACCAATGATTGCTAATAATGAATCAACAGGAGCAGTTTCTCCAGCTTGAATTCCGATATGTAAAAGAGTTCCTTCGTTAAACGATTCGAACTCCATTGTTGCTTTGTCTGTTTCAATTTCAGCAAGGATATCTCCTTCGCTAACTTTGTCGCCTACTTTTTTTAACCAAGTCGCTACCGTTCCTTCCGTCATAGTATCGCTTAAGCGAGGCATTGTTACTTTAATCGCCATAATATATTATAATTTATGAGGTGTAAATGGATAGTCTTCTTGTGCGTATACTACATCGTATAATTGTTGTAAGTCTGGATATGGAGATTCTTCAGCGAATTTCGCACATTCTTCCACTAAGTCTTTAACTCTTTGGTCAATTACATCAATTTCTTCTTGTGTAGCATATTTTTGATCCAAGATTACATCAAGTACTTGAGTAATTGGGTCAATTTTTTTGTACTCTTCCACCTCTTCTTTTGAACGGTATAACTGTGCATCAGACATAGAGTGTCCTCTGTAACGGTATGTTTTCATTTCAAGGAAAGTTGGTCCGTCTCCACGACGCGCTCTTTCGATTGCTTCGTGCATAGCTTCGGCAACTTTTACAGGGTTCATTCCGTCAACTGGTCCGCAAGGCATTTCATAACCTAAACCTAATTTCCAGATGTCAGTGTGGTTTGCAGTTCTTTCTACAGAAGTTCCCATTGCATAACCGTTGTTTTCAACGATAAATACAACTGGTAATTTCCATAACATAGCCATATTGAAAGCTTCGTGTAATGAACCTTGTCTTGCCGCTCCATCACCAAAGTAGGTCATAGTAACTCCGCCGGTGTTGAAGTATTTATCTGCGAAAGCAATACCAGCTCCCACAGGAATTTGAGCACCTACAATTCCGTGCCCACCATAAAAACCATGTTCTTTAGAGAAAATGTGCATCGAACCTCCCATGCCTTTAGAAGTTCCTGTTGCTTTTCCTAAAAGTTCAGCCATTACGTTTCTTGGGTCAACCCCCATACCAATTGGTTGTACGTGGTTTCTGTAAGCAGTAATCATTTTATCTTTACTCAGGTCCATAGCGTGAAGAGCTCCCGCTAATACAGCTTCTTGGCCATTATATAGGTGTAAAAAACCTCTAACTTTTTGTTGAATGTATAATGCTGCAAGTTTGTCTTCAAACTTTCTCCAAAGCAGCATGTCTTCATACCACTTTAAATATACCTCTTTTGTAACTTCTTTCATCTGAATTCTTTCTTTTGCTAAAGTTGTTTGTGTTATCAATTGTTGCCTGTAACGCAAACTAGTTTCCTCCCACAAATTTGCGCCCGAAAGGTCGGGATGCAAAAATAAGACATTACATTTAAGAACTAAAATTTAAACGCTACTTTTTGGCTTTTTTTTACAAGAACTTTTTATCAAACATAAATGGGAGCAAATTTTTTAGGGATGCTGATTTGTAAACTTCACCAATTTCACCCATAAAATAAATTTCTATAGGGGTGTCTTGCTTTATTTCGTATTCTGCAATTGACTGACGGCAAGAACCGCAAGGTGGAATAGGTGCTTTGGTTTGATTAGTGTCTGAAGCTGCTGTGATAGCCATTTTAAGAATTTTGGATTCTGGATACATACTTCCAGCGTAAAAAATGGCTGTTCTTTCTGCGCATAATCCTGAAGGATACGCGGCGTTTTCCTGATTAGATCCTAAAATTACTTTTCCATTATCAAGTAATAAAGCGGCTCCAACTTTAAATTGAGAATACGGAGCATACGCTTTTTTACGAATTTCAACAGCCTCGCTCATTAAATCCTGTATGTCTTGTGGAAGTTCATCTATGTTGTCATAAATAGTAAATGACGATGTGATGCTTATTTCTTTCATTTTTTTAGGGGAAAAAAAATCCAAATTCCTAAATGATTAGAAATTTGGATTGTTATTATTTTTTATGTGATTTCTTTAATAAGTTTCGTATTTGTCGCCAAAGTTAAAGGTTAAAGAGAAACGAAGTGTATTTTCTAAAGGATTTTTAACTTTTGATGCCGAGAATAAATACGAAACGTCTACTTTCATGATGTTGTATTTAAATCCTGCTCCTAAAGAGAAAAACTGTTTTGCACCTTTCATTATACTTTCGTGATAATATCCTAATCGCATTGCAAATGAATCTTGGTACATGTATTCGGCAGCAGCGCTATAAGTAACTTCTTTTAGTTCTTCACTGAAACCACCCGGCGCATCTCCAAATGATTTGAAAATTCCTTGTACCCAGCCTGTGTCTTTGTATTTTTTATAGTTGGCTGCGTCTGCTTCTGATTGTGAAATATCTCCATCATCAGTAAAATCTCCATCTCCATTAGCGTCATATGGAGTTCCTGGTCCCGGCGGAGTTGGAACTAAAAGTTTAGTAAGTTCTAAACTTACACCTACCTTATTATAATCGTCTAAGATAAAATCAAATCCTCCGCCGACTCTTAAGTTGGCTGGAAGAAAGTTTGAGCTTAAATCGTCGTTATCATAACTGATTTTCGGACCTAAATTCTGAATGTTGAAACCGCCTCTCCATCTTCCGTTGAAACTGCTGTAAGCAATTTCTTCTGATTGATAAAAACCAGCAATATCTACCGCAAATGAACTTGCTGCTGAAGCATCAACTTCTCCAGAAGGGATTTTTAAATTGGATCGGATATATCTGGCAGCAACAGCCATCGAGAATGTTTCGCTTAATTTTAGTGAATACGATCCGTCTAACGCTAATTCGTTTGGATTTACTTCTCTTGTTGCTTCGTTTGGATCTCCGGTTTCTCTTAATTCGATTCCTCCAAATCCAAAATAACGGAAGCTTCCTGCAAAGGCACTTCGGTCATTAATTTTGTTGTAATACGTTAACTGTCCTAACGAAATATCGTTGGCAAGATCAGTTAAGTAAGGAGTGTAACTGATTGAAAGTCCCTGCGCATCTTCGGCAAATGCGTATTTTGCAGGATTCCACTGTTGTGAAAAAACGTCTGATGAAGTTGCAACACCTTGGTCTCCTAAACCGGCGGCTCTCGCATCAGCTGCGACTAATAGAAATGGTACTCCTGTAGTAATCGGTCGCTCAATGTTTTGGGCCTTGGCGAAAGAAAAAACTAATAAACAAATTAGTAAAGGTGATATTTTTCTCATTTTTGGGACTAATGGTATTTATGTTACAAATATATATAATATTATAGAATGACAAGTTTTTCGTATTTTTCTGCTTTTTTATTTGTTAAATTCGATTTAACAGTAAGTTTATAAATATAAACTCCTTTACCAATCCGATCTCCAAAATCATCTTTTCCGTCCCATGTTATTTCTCGTGAAAGGAAACCTTCTGTGGTAATAATTTGATTTTTTGTCCATACTACTTTTCCGGTAATGGTCATAACCTGAACCTGAACATCTAAAGGTTCGTAAGGCCTGTTATGTGAAAACCAAAACTGTGTATAGGTCGAAAACGGATTTGGGTAATTAAGAACGTGTGTTAGTGTCAGCGCTTCATCGCCAACTACTATAAATTGAATTTCACTAGTCACAGGATTGTTATAAACATCCCACGCTGTAAAAGTTATGGTGTGAAGACCCGCAGCCAGATTTCGAAGAGGAAAGCGTAGATTTCCATTGGTGTAATCATCCAGTTTTGTCTGATAATAATCGTTCAAAATGTACGGATTGCTTACGTCTCCATCTAAAACAGCTGTTATATCGTGACCTATTCCGCTGGCAGTATTTATACCGTTTTCATCTTCAAGAAATGCCAATAGAAAAGGGGAGGAATTGGTTATTCCGCCCGACACAAAAGTTTCATCATTCATATATAACTTCACTTTTGGACTTATATTGTCCTGAGGTGCATTTTCATTTATTCCTCCAATTTTTATAGTGCTGTTGTAGCCAGATTGATTTTCTAAGGATTGGTTCTTTTTGGCATAGAAACTAATACGGCCGTTGTCAACCGGAATTCGGATATCTCTAGGTACAACAAAGCTAAATTCAAACTGACCGTTGGTTACAGAGGCATTTCCTCTGAAGATAGTCTCGCCAAGGGTTTTGAATGACATTGCAGGGCTATATCCATCATTATTTAGGGTTGTAGAGGTGATCATTTTGTCGAAAATTGCGGTTGCAAGTTCTCCATTATAATTGCTTAAAAGCACATTGTTTTCATCTGTGATTTCTCCCGAAATTTTAATTTTTGCCAGTGATTTTAAATCTGGAATTGGCTGCGATATCACAATATCGTTTACTTTCGTTAAATTAATTCGCGGTTTTGGAATTGCTAACATCAAAGCAGGATCTCCTATATATACGACTACGTTGCTTGATGAACTCGGATTTTCGTTTTTAGAGATTCTAAGAGATTCGGCAATGCTGTTGTATTGGTTTGAGCCGTATGACAGCAGGTTTTTGCTTAGGTTATCATTGAAATTTTCGGCATTAAACTGACCAATAGTACGAATTGTGGTTAACATGGAGATAGCGCCTCCTTTCGGATTCCAAAATGTATATTCTCCGGCTGTTGGTCTTGTTGGATCGTCAAATCTTGAAAATTCGCAGGTAATAGTTATGAATAAAGGGTATTTGTATTGATTATTTAGATTTTGACCATCTGATTTTTCCCAGATTCGCTCGCTTGCCAATCCATCCTCGCCGCCATGTCCTAAATAATTAAAAACTAAAGCTCCTTTTTCGAATGCTTCAAAAATATCTGTTCTGGCTTTAGGATAACGTGATCCGCCCGCAGATGCTTCTTGAGTATAAGAATCTAAAAGAATTTTCTCTACATTAAAAAAAGGTTTTTCTGTGGAAATTAAATCGGCTAAGCTGTTTTGACGAGATTGCAGTGAAGCATCCGAACTTTGATCAGAGTCATCGCTGATTAAAACAAAATTGTTTCTCCAATTTCCGTATGATTTAACATCGTGATATTCCAAAACTTTGTTGACCATTTCTTGGGCTTGTGCGTTATCTGAAACCAGCATTCGGCCTACAGCAATATCAATTCCGCCAAACGGATATGCTACAATTCCTTCATCAGCATCCATCAGTCCGAAGAAATCATCAGATGCAAACGATGCTTCTCCAGTTGAATTACTATTTAAGGACTGATATATAGGTACAATATTGGTGTTGTTTGAAATTCGGTTTTTATAATCATACGAAGCATCTCCAAATAAATTTACGTATTTAATTCTTTTATCGGGAGAAGAAGCGTTGTCGTAAATGTATTTAATGAAGTTTCTAATAGCGGCAATGTCTTGTTTTCCAGAAGAAAATTCCTGATAGATGTTTTCTAAGTGAATGACTTTTACATTCAAATTTGAATTTGTACGATGAAAACCTGCTAATCTTTCTGCTTGGGAACTTAAAGATTTTGGTGTTATGATAACATAATCAATATCTTGAAAGCTGTTTTGGTTATTTCTAAAAATGGTTCCTTTAAGATTTTGATTGGTAACTTTTGACTGGCTTTCTTTTAAAGGGGTGTAATAATCGGCGGGATCAATGGCTATGTATTTTCTAACTTCTCCTAAATTCGCCTTAAAACTAAACGATGCTTGATTAGTATTTTCTAGTTTCAACACATTATAAAGGTCTGTTATGTCCCAAATTTGCGAAATACCTGTCGCATTCCCAATAGTATAATTAGCGATTCCTGTAACAGAACCTGCGTTGTTATATTGAAATTTAAATTGTTTTCCGGTTCCTAAAAGCTTGCGTTTGGCGGTCAGGTTAATGAAATCAAGATAGCCTTTCGATCCGGGCACACCGCTGTTATTGTAAACGAGTTTTATTTTTATATTGTCTGTTCCGGTAAATGTAGTATTTGCAGGAAGACTGGCATTAAAATATTTAATTTCTGAACTTGCTGATAGACTGGGAAAATTTAAAGTTCCGATGTTTTGCCCGTTTGCCGAAACAACAAATGAAGTCGTGGTAAACGCCGCCGAAGCTGCTGTTAATTCAATTTTTACCGGCACAGTAGTATCAAGATTTGGAAAATTAAAAGAAAATTCCTGATCTTGGTTAATATCGAAAGCTTCGCCAAGCCATTGACGTCCTAGATGAACTAGATTGTTTTGGTCTATTTCGTGATATTGATAGTCATCAAACGTGTTCAGCTCTAATGTACTGCTTCCTAAGGGCTGATTTAAATTCGAAATTCGTTTTCCATCATTTCCTGAAGCGGTGATATAATAATAGGATTTCGTGTCGTATAAGTTAATATTAGTTTGGTTTTCGGAACTCCAGTTTTCGATTCCTTCACCGTAAAACAAAATATAATCTTCATTGTTAAAAGTGCCGTCGCTTTCCCCAATAATCTGTATGGCATTTTCGGCTAAATCTTCAGGATAATAAGCATTGTTTGCTAATGGCAGCATTCGTCCGCCGTTTCCGTAGATTTTAATTTTTCTTGGATCGCTTTTGCTGGGATCAAATCCTAAACTTTGTAAAAACGAGCGCGAAATTTTATAAACCCCTGATTTTTCAATGTAAAATCGATACCATTCTCCAGAAGCCAGAACGGAGTTTGATATAACTGCAGCTTTTTGATAAGAAGATGAATTGTTGTTCCTAGCTGTTGAATTAGTGCTGATATTGTAGGAAAAAGATCGTATGCGTTTAAAGCTGTTTCCTTCTTTTATAATAGGATAAAGAAAAAGAAAAGATTGTTTGGTATCTCTTGAAATGGTTATTTGTATGCTTTCGTTTGGTTTTTCAGGGATGTTTTCAATGGCTAAATCTCCTAAATCTGTTCGTGAAACCGACTCGTAAATCACGTTGGAAATTTGCACCGAACTGCCGTTTGAAACGTTAGACTGATTCAGATTAAGGAGTAATGTTATGTTTTTTTTAGTAATGTCGAAGCGAAAACTGTTTCCTGAAAAGTACGGAATAATGATTTTATTATCGCCGTAATTCATCTCTTTTTTATGCTGCCAATCGATCGTTAAGCTCCCATTTATCTGAGAAAATGAGAGAATTGGGATTAATAATATACAGATAAAAAAGGTTTGTTTCATGGGTTGAAAAATCGAAATTTAATTAAAAAATAATTAGTAAGTAAAAATATAGTATTTCATGTTACAGTAAATAATAAAAAGTATATTTTTGCGTTCGTAACTATAGGTTATTTTCTGGTAAAAAACAGCTAAATAAAATTATGAGAACAGATGTTGCTAATTAAATGTTAATTATTATATTGCAGCACCTAAATTTATCACCTAAGAATGAGTATGAAAGTAAACAAAATTGTAGTCTTGCAATTAATGATGTCAATGGTATTGATGTTGGGCACGGCTAGTTGTAGCAAAAAATCGAGTTCCTCTCACGCTTCTAGAGCAACTGGCTGGGATGTAGACAGTCAGAATGGAACAGCTGCTAGAAATGCAGGAAAGAAACAACAGGCTGGTCCTGGATTAGTTTTTGTTGAAGGAGGTACGTTTACGATGGGTAAAGTACAGGATGATGTTATGCATGATTGGAATAACACACCAACTCAACAACACGTTCAGTCATTTTACATGGATGAAACTGAAGTTACGAACGGTATGTACTTAGAATACCTAGAGTGGTTAAAGAAAGTTTTTCCACCAACAGAAGAAAATTACAAGAATATTTACGAAGGAGCATCTCCTGATACATTAGTGTGGAGAAATCGTTTAGGGTATAATGAAACGATGACTAACAACTATTTAAGACATCCTTCTTATGCTAACTATCCAGTAGTTGGTGTTAACTGGATTCAGGCTGTTGAATTTAGTAAATGGAGAACAGACCGTGTAAACGAGGCTGTTTTAGAGAAAAACGGATATTTACAAAAAGGTGCTAAAACAAATGATGTGAATGCTGAAAATGCATTTAACACTGAAGCATATTTAATGTCTCCAAGTACATCACGTGGTGGAAGCGAAGAGATTGTATTAAAGAAAAATCCAGGTGGAAGAAAACCAAAAGCTGGAAAAGATGGTGTAGTTCCTGAAGCTCAAAATGTTTATGCACAGCGTTCTTCTGGTGTTATTTTACCAGAGTACAGACTTCCTACTGAAGCAGAATGGGAATATGCAGCTGCTGCTGATGTTGGACAAAGAGAATACAACATTTATAAAGGACAAAAGAAATATCCTTGGTCTGGAGATTATACTCGTTCAGCTAAACGTAAAAACAGAGGTGATCAATTGGCTAACTTTAAACAAGGAAATGGAGATTACGGTGGAATTGCGGGATGGTCTGATGATGGTGCCGATATTACAAATGCTGTGAAAAGCTATGCTCCAAATGATTTCGGATTATATGATATGGCAGGTAACGTTGCAGAATGGGTTGCTGACGTTTACAGACCAGTTATCGATAATGAAGCAAATGATTTCAACTATTTCAGAGGAAATCAATATGCTAAAAATAAAATTGGTAAAGACGGTAAAGTTGAAATCGTTACAACATCAAATATCAAATACGATACTTTAAGTAACGGTAAAGTTATTGCAAGAAACCTTCCAGGAGAAATTGCTCAGGTTCCGGTTGACGAGCAAGAAACGTATTTGAGACAAAACTTCAGCACTAGTGATAATATCAACTACAGAGATGGTGATAAACAATCTTCAAGATATTTTGACTTTGGTGATTCTGAATCAGGTCCAAAAGCAGATCAAACAATGTACAACTCTCCTAAACACAATGTTACAACTGACAGTTTAGGTAAGATGATTAGAAAATATGATAACTCTAGTAAACGTACTACTTTAATCGATGATAAAGTAAGAGTTTACAAAGGAGGTTCTTGGAGAGATAGAGCTTACTGGTTAGATCCAGCTCAAAGAAGATACTTTCCTCAAGATATGGCAACTGATTACATTGGTTTCAGATGTGCAATGTCTAGAGTAGGTGCTAAAACTGAAAGAAAGAAATCACCAAGAAATTAAGATTTAGAAATTTCATTTAAAAAATTCCAAATTCCAAAACTGTATAATTTCAGTTCGGAATTTGGAATTTTTTTATTGCTTTTTTCTATTTTTATGGTCTATAAAAATTTATTAAATGAATATTCAGGAAATTCATAAGTTGTTCTTACAATGTACATCACTTTCAATCGATACTCGTAAAATTGAAAAGGATTCTATGTTTTTTGCTATAAAAGGCGAAAATTTTGATGCCAATACTTTTGCTCATCAGGCACTTGATTTGGGTGCGTTATATGTTATTATTGACAATAAATCATATTGGATAGACGAAAGAACTATTGTAGTTGAAAACAGCTTAGAAACCCTTCAGGAACTAGCTAAGTTTCACCGTGCTTATTTAAAACTTCCAATTGTAGCTTTAACAGGTAGTAACGGAAAAACAACAACCAAAGAACTCATAAATGTAGTTTTATCTCAAAAGTTTAAAACTAAAGCGACAATAGGAAATTTAAATAACCATATTGGCGTGCCGCTTACATTACTTTCGTTTAACAGTGAAACAGAAATTGGTATTGTTGAAATGGGAGCTAATCATAAAAAAGAAATAGAATTTTTATGTGAAATTGCGCAGCCGGATTATGGTTATATTACCAATTTTGGAAAAGCGCACTTAGAAGGTTTCGGCGGAGTTGAAGGAGTAATCCAAGGAAAGAGTGAAATGTATCAGTATTTGTCAAAAAATGGTAAAACTGTTTTTGTAAATCTTGAAGATCCAATTCAGATTGAAAAATCAGCCGGGATACAATCCTTCACTTTTGGAATTAATAAAGAAAATGCAGATTTGAATATAAAAAGTATTGAAGCGAATCCTTTTGTGAAGATAAACTACAATAATTTTGTAGTTGAATCTCATTTAATAGGGCTTTATAACGCTAATAATATAAATGCTGCTGTTGCGATAGGAAAATACTTTAAGGTGGAAGATACGGCTATAAAAAGCGCTATTGAAAACTATATTCCAGCCAATAACCGATCTCAATTATTGAAAAAAGGTTCTAATGAAATTATTTTAGATGCATACAATGCAAATCCAAGCAGTATGGCGGTTGCGATTACCAACTTTTTGCAATTAGAAAATCAAAATAAAATCATGATTCTGGGGGATATGTTTGAGCTTGGGGAAGAAAGTCATGCAGAGCATAAGGCAATTGTGGATTCTTTAAAAGGACAAGATAAATCGGTATGTTATTTAATTGGAAAATCTTTTTATGAGAATCAAGTATCTGGAGAAAATATAAAGTTTTTTGAAACATTTGATGCATTTGCAGCGTTCTTAAAAACAATTCATTTCAACGAAAATACAATTCTGATTAAAGGTTCCAGAGGAATGGCTTTGGAACGAACTTTAGAATACATTTCATAATAAAAAGCCATTCAAACGAATGGCTTTTTGTTTTTAAATACTCATCAAGAATCCGATTAAATTTTCTTTTTTGTTTAATCCAAGTTTCTTTCTCAAACGGTAACGTGCCAACTCAACACCACCGGTTGAAATATTCATGATTTCAGCAATTTCTTTAGTTGACATGTTCATTAATAGATAAGTTGATAAATCAAGTTCTCGAGGAGATATTGTTGGGTATTTTTCTTTTAAACGCTTTAGGAACTCAAAATGCACGTTTTTAATGTGTTTTTCTAAGTCTTTCCAGCTTTTGTCGGTGTTTACTTCCTTTACAATGCTTTTATTAAGTTTGCTTACTTGGAATTTTGTCGAATCATCAAGAGCTTCAATGTCGATTTCTTTAAGTTTATGAATGATTCCATTAAGAATCTTATTTTTCTTAACGACTTGCAGAGAATTATTTACCAACTCTTTGTCTTTTGCTAAAATTTTAATCTGCAGCTTATCATTTTTCAATTTTTCAATCTCTTTTTCAAGATCGTATTGTTCTTGTCTAATTTTTGATTCCTTTTCCAGATAAAGTCTTCTTTGTTCAATAGTTTCGTAATACTTATTCTTTCTAATTTTCATTTTAATTCTATTGGAAATTCCATAAACCGCTATGATTAAAAGAATAAAATAAAGCATATATGCCAAAAAATGTCTGTACCATGGCGGAGAAATTGTAAATGATATTGTCGAAGCATCAGACTGCACACCATAACTGTTTCTTACCTTAACTTTCATGATATAATCGCCTTCGCGAAGATTTGTGTACTCTTTTATTGAAATGGTGGACCAATTGCTCCATTTTTCATCAAAAGGTTCTAATTGATACGAAAACTGTACATTTTCGAGGTTTTCATATGTGGGTGAAGAAAATGTAAAACGGACATGGTTAGAAGAATAAGGAATTCTGATATTCTCAATTTTGTTTTGATTATTTCCTAATGTTATAGTATCACCTGGAAAAGAAAAACTTCGAATAAAAGCTTTCGGTTTACTTCCAAAATTATTTAAAAGTTCAGCATCATAATGGGCAAGACCGTCTGTTAAGCCAATAAAAATATTGTTCGCGTCAATAGTATTTACAGATAAATAATTGCTTACAAGGTTTCCTGTAAGATTTGAAAAAGGGGAAACAATATTTTTGTAGCCATTTTTGTCTTTCATTAAAACACCTAAAGATTCATCAAATGCATACCATAAATTAGACTGGCTGTCTTCGCTTAGTGCATTTATAACGGGAATATTTTTGAATAAACTGCTTAAGTGTTTGTCTTCATAAAACAATTCCTGTTCTATTGAATATTTGTAGAAATGATTATGAGTCTGAAAATAGATTTTTCCGTCAATTTTTTGAAGGCTTCCTATATTTTTATAGAAAGGTGTTAGTCTATCTATTTTTTTAATACTTGAAAATCTTGACAAATCTTCACTTAAAGTCATACGGTAAATAGATTCGTCTTTTTTAAGCCATAAATATGAATTGTCAAGTTCAAAACTGTTAGATGATTTATCAAATCCAGCAATTTGATTTTTGTACACCAAACCACTGCCAGTTTTTTCAAAAATGGCAAAACCATCATAATTAGAACCTATAAAAAATCCTGGGTGACTTGGTATTTTTTTGAATCCGAAATATCCCTTAGAGTCGATTACATGAGTTACTTTTCCTCCTTTTATAGAAAGTGCTCCTCTGTTATTAGCACAAATTAGTTCATTATCTATTACTTGTACATTCCATGACTGTGCGGTTGTTCCTTCTACAAGCTTAAAAACATCTTGTTTGAAATTGTTTTCCCATGAATGATAAAAAACACCTTGGTTGGTTGCAACATATAAATTTCCCTGATAAATAACAGAAGCATATACGGTACTAATATCATAACTAAATCCAAAATAAGTAAATGGAGAGCTTTGATTAACGTATGCGATACCGTTATCAAGTCCAAGCCATAAATTGTTTTTATTGTCAATAAATGAAGTTAAAACAGTATTGTTCTGTAATCCTTTCTTTCTATTTATGTGCTGAATGATTTTTCCGTTATAATCGCAGATGATAATTCCATCCAAAACCGAATTTAAAACAATGAATTTGTTGTTGATTATTACGCCTCCTAATGAATTATTTTTTTTGATGAAGTTATTGGCTTCAGTATTCCAAGGAGTAAGGGTATGGTTCTCGTATATAAAAAGTCCCTTTTCGAGTGTTACAATTAAAGTTTTGTCTTTGCCAATAGAATGCATGGCCCATATCTCGGTATTATTTAAGCTCTTAGTATTTGGTAAAGCGAAAAGCTTTCCGTTTCTGTATTCTAAAACTCCCTGCTCTTCATCCTGAAAATATAATTTGTTATTTACAACGAATGAGAATTGAAAACGTCTTGGTGCTTTTAATATAGAAAGTTTGTTGTCTTTAAAAATATAAGCCCTTGCAAATGATTGAAAAATAGTCTGGTTGTCAATAGTGTGTATCTTCCAGATAAAGTCAATTATTTTGATTTTATTTTTATCAACTTTTTTGGCAAGTGAGGTGTACTGAAGTTTTCCTTTAGTATTAGGTTGGAAGTATCCAAATTCATTATATCCGCCTACGAAGATTTTTCCGGAGTTATCAATTTTTAAACATCTTACAGAGGTTAAATTAGGCAGTGTATATTTTCGCCAAGATGCCCCATCAAACTGCAAAAGCCCATTATTGTTGGCAAAATATAGATTTCCGTTTTTGTCCTGTCCTATACTCCAGTTTTGAGTTCCTCCTTTATATTCGTTACGCTTGTAATTTCTTACATCTGGAAGTCCGATGTTTTTTACTTGTGCAAAAAAAGAAATTGTGAATAATGTAAAAAAAGTAATATAAAAATATGATATTGTTAATTTCATTAATTATTCGATTTATTTTGTTTTTGTATGGTTAAAGTGCTTATTTTTAAGTGTTTGTAAAATTATTTCTAGTACTATCACGTTGTAGAAACACATTTCGTTTATAAAAATAATGAATCTTATATTATTGTAGTGTTTATTTTTACAATTAACATTTTCATAACATCTTATTTTTTGTTTTTAAATTATTGAAAATTAATAATTTATAAAAAAAATGATGTGTTTTTGTAATGTAATAAATTTTCATTTGATGTGTTTTTGTAGTGAAATTTAAATGTTGATAGTAAAAATTTTAGATTATTATTGCATCAAATTACTAATTAATTAACCAAAATTTTTAGAAAAATGAAATTAACAAAATTACTTGTTTTTTGTATTTCATCTTTGTTATTCTCGGTTATAGCAGTGGCTCAGGATGTCACAGTAAACGGGGTTATAAATGATGAAAGTGGGATGCCTGTTCCAGGTGCAACAGTTTTATTAAAAGGTACTACTAAATCGACTGCGTCTGATTTTGATGGTAAGTTTCAAATTCAAGTACCTTCTAATGGAACACTGACTGTTACTTTTATAGGTTATGCTACAGTAAATGAAGCTGTAAATGGAAGAACAAAAATTGCTATCCAATTAAAGCCTGAATCTCAGTCATTAAATGAAGTTGTAGTAGTAGGATACGGAACTCAAAAGAAAGCAGTTGTTACAGGTGCAATTTCAAGCGTTAAGGCTGCGGACTTAGAGAAAGTGCCAAACGGAAGAGTTGAACAAGCGTTACAAGGTCGTGTTGCCGGTGTAACAATCGCTTCAAGTTCAGGTCAGCCAGGTTCTGGATCTACAATTCGTGTACGTGGTATCACCACTTTTGGTGATGGTGGAAATAACCCTCTTTGGGTTGTTGACGGTAACGTTGTTGATGCTGGTGGAATTGGTTTTTTAAATCAGTCAGATATCGAATCTATCGAGGTACTTAAAGATGCTGCTTCTGCTGCAATCTACGGTACACGTGCTGCGACAGGGGTTATTTTAGTAACAACTAAAAAAGGTAAATCAGGTAAAATTACAGTAAACTATAATGGTTTTGCAGGTGTGTCTTCCCCAGCAAAAAAATTAGATTTATTGAATGCTACTGAGTATGCTACGATAATGAATGAAAAATCAGTTGCTGACGGAGGTGGAATCTTATATTCTAATCCAGCAGCATTTGGAAAAGGAACAAACTGGCAAGATGCTATTTTTAACGACAGCGCTTTCAGATACACTCACGAATTAAGTATTAGTGGTGGTGGAGAATTTTCTACATTCTATGCTTCTTTCGGTATTCAAGATCAAGAAGGTATCGTGGCAACAGAAATTTCTAATTACACAAAAAAGAATTTCCGTTTAAACTCTACTCATAAAAT
Source organism: Flavobacterium endoglycinae (assembly GCF_017352115.1). Classification (NCBI taxonomy): domain Bacteria; kingdom Pseudomonadati; phylum Bacteroidota; class Flavobacteriia; order Flavobacteriales; family Flavobacteriaceae; genus Flavobacterium; species Flavobacterium endoglycinae. The sequence continues at coordinate 1,857,297 of NZ_CP071448.1, read as the reverse complement.
TTCTAAATATTTCACATTCGGACAAACTTTTGGATATACAAGACAAAAAACTGTTGGAATTGGAAATACAAACAGTGAGTTTGGAGGTCCTTTAAGTTCGGCTATCAACCTTGATCCATTAACTCCGCTTGTAGTTACAGATCCTGCTGTTGCAAATGCTGCACCTTATTCTACAAACCCTGTAGTTCGTGACGCAAACGGAAATCCTTACGGAATTTCAAGCGTTGTTGGTCAAGAAATGACAAACCCATTAGGTTACATCCAGACAAGATTAGGAAGATACGGATGGTCTGATGATTTTGTTGGAAACGCGTATTTAGAAGCTATTATTACTCCACACTTAAAAGTTAGATCTACATTAGGAGGTAAACTTTCTTACTGGGGAGATCAAGGATTTACTCCTGTATATTTCTTAAGTTCAAACGTGAATGTTCTTAAAAACAGTTATTATCAAAATAATAATAAATCATTTAACTGGAACATTGAAAACGTAATTACATATTCTAACAAATTTGGAGATCACAACTTAAGTGTTTTAGCTGGTCAAGGATCTTATGTTGATAATATTGGTGGATATGTTGGAGCTACAATGTTTGGTTTGCCTATTACAAGCTACAAAGATGCTTCGTTCAAATTTGATATTCCACAAGCAGACAGAAACAGTGCTACAGATGATTTCATCCAGCATAAAGTAACATCTTTATTTGGTCGTTTAAACTACGATTATATGGAGAAATATCTTGTAACTGGAGTTATTCGTCGTGATGGATCTACTCGTTTTGGAGAGAATCATAAATTTGGAGTTTTCCCATCATTCTCTTTAGGATGGGTAGTTTCTAAAGAAGGTTTCTGGAAAGAAAATAATGCTGTAAATTCATTAAAAATTAGAGGAGGTTACGGAGTTGTAGGTAATGACCAAGTTGCTGACTTTAGATATATTTCATTAGTATCTGGAGGTTATAACTATTCTTTCGGAAATGCAGGTGCTATTACAACAGGTTATGCTAACGTAACTCTTGATAACCCTGATTTGAAATGGGAAGAAACTTCTCAAGCAAGTATTGGTCTTGATGCAAGAATTTTCAATGATTTCAATTTAACATTAGATTTCTACAAAAAGAAAACTACAGGTATCTTAAGACCAGTTGTAATTCCAGGATATGTTGGGGTTGCCGAACAGCCATGGGCTAACGTTGCTGATATGAACAACAGCGGTATCGAATTTGAATTAAGCTGGAAGAAAAAACTTGGTGATTTTAACGTAGGAGTTAACGGAAACGTAGCTTATCTTAAAAATGAAATTACTTACGTTGGTGCTTCTAATACTTTCATTATTGGTGATGCTTCATTCCAATCTATGGGACCTGTTACAAGAACTCAAGTTGGACATTCATACAATGAATTCTACGGATACAAAACTGCTGGAATCTTCCAAAACCAAGCAGAGATTAATGCTTACAGAAATGCATCAGGTGGTTTAATTCAGCCAAATGCAAAACCAGGTGACTTCCGTTGGGTTGATAACAATGGCGACGGATCTATTTCTGATGATGACAAACAATTCTTAGGAACAAGTATTCCTAAATATACTTTCGGTTTAACACTTAACTTAGATTACAAAGGATTTGACTTTATGACATTCATCCAAGGTGCTGCAGGAAGCAAAATCTTCCAAGGATTACGCAGATTAGATATCTTGAATGCAAACTATCAAACAGAAGCTTTGGGGCGTTGGACAGGAGAAGGTACTTCAAATGATTACCCAAGACTTGCTAACAATGATAGTAATGGTAACTTCAGCAAAATGTCTGATTTCTATTTAGAAAGCGGTGATTATGCTCGTTTAAAAATCGTTCAATTAGGTTACACTCTTCCAGTTAATATTTCTTCTAATATTGGAGCTGATAAAATCCGTTTCTACCTAACTGGTGAGAATTTATTTACGATTACAAAATACACAGGATATGATCCAGAAATTGGAGGACAGGTATTTGGTGTAGACAGAGGTGTTTATCCACAAGCAAGAACTTTCATGCTTGGAGCGAACGTACAATTTTAATACTTAAAGAATCATGAAAAATAAATTTAAATACATATACGTTGTCATTGCTTTGGCTGCTTTAGGATCTTGTTCTGAAGACTTCGTAAGCGTTGACCCAAAAGGATCTTTCTTATCTACTAGTTATTATAAAGATGAACAACAAGCTACTGCTGCTCTTGTTGGGGTTTACGATCCGTTAAGAAAAAACACAGGTGGTTTTGAGAACATGGTGGCTATGCTGAATGCCGGTTCTGATGATTTCTACGCTGGTGGTGGTGGAGCTTCTGATGGTATGGGAATTCAAAATTTCTCGACACATTCATTAACATCTTTAATTATTCCTGGAAGTTTCTGGAATGATCACTATCAAGGCGTTTACAGAGCAAACGTTTTGTTATCAAAAATGTCTGGAGTTAATATGTCAGATGCTTTAAAAGTTAGATTCACAGGAGAAGCTAAAGCATTAAGAGCATTATATTACTTCAATTTAGTTAGAATGTTTAAAAACATTCCGTTGATTTTAGAGCCTCTTACAACATCTACAATGTTAAATGTAGAGCAGGCGGCACCTACAGCTATATATGCTCAAATTGAAAAAGATTTAGTAGAAGCAATTCCAGCTTTACCAACTAGTGTGGATGCTGAAACAGGATCTGGACGTTTAACTAGAGGAGCTGCTCAAGCTTTACTAGGAAAAGTTTATTTATATGATGGAAAAAATGCCGAAGCTGCAGCTGTTCTTGCACAAGTAAACGGTACTCCAGGACAGCCAAATCAATACGGGAACAAATTACTTACTAATTTCAATGATTTATGGGTTGTAGCTAACAAATTCAATTCTGAGTCACTTCTTGAAGTATCTCACACTAGTGCAGGTAACTCTGACTGGGGATTCTGGGGTTCAGGAAGAGACGAAGGAAATTCATTAAACGTAATGGTTGGACCTCGTGGATACTCAAGACCAGCAAACTCTCCTGCTGCTGACCTTCCATCTGGATGGAGCTTTAGTGTTCCAACTCAAAAATTATACGATGCAATGAAAAATGACCCTCGATTTGCTGCGACTATTTTTGATTTAAAAGCTTTAAAAGCAGCTGGACAAGCAGACTATATTCCAGGTTATCAAGACACTGGTTATTTCTTGAATAAATTCCTTCCAAGAAAATCAGACGTTCGTACAGGTGGTGGAGCTGCAGAGTTGAATTACAAACAAAATTCTTATGTAATTAGATTAGCAGATACTTATTTGCTAGAAGCTGAAGCATTAGGAGCTACTGGAACAAGAGCTCAGGCATTATTAGATGCTGTTAGAGCTAGAGTTGGCCTTCCATCAATCCCTGTAACATTGGCTGCGATTAAAAATGAAAGAAGAATGGAACTTGCTGGTGAAGGACATAGATTCTTCGACTTAGTAAGATGGGGTGATGCTGCTACAGCTTTAGCTGATAGAGGATTCAACGCAGGTACTGACGAAATTTTCCCAATTCCTTATGTAGAATTAACTGGGACTAAATTGAAACAGAACCCTAACTACCAATAAAAACAAAAACTACTATCTAACCAAAAACCAAAAACAAAAATGAACCTAAGTATTAATTTTAAAAAAGGGATGTACCTAATGCTGGCTTTAGCATTAGGTTCGCTTACTGGCTGCGACGATGATCCAGCTAATAATGGTCTGACAGCTTCAAGTGTTGATGCATCATTTACTGTAACGCCAGTTGCAGGTGCTGTAAATACATATCTTTTAACTGCACAGCCGAAAGGAGTTATTGCATCAAAATGGAATACTGGAGATGGAACCTATCAAGGTAAAATGATCGAGACTATTTCTTTACCAGATGCAGGAACTTACACAATTACTCATACTGCAATTGCGGCAGGAGGGGCAACAGCTAATGCTACGGCTCAGGTAGTAGTAGCAAATTCTGATCCTGCAAAAGGAAACCTTGTAAAAGGCGGCTCTTTTATAACTGCAGAAGATAGAGCAAACTGGAAAAAAGTGATCTACAATGCTGGTGCTGATTGGACTTATAGCGATAAAGGAGCTACAGTTAGTGGTGGACATGCTGGAATTTATCAAGCGATTGATGTTGTAAAAGACAGAGAATATACGATTGATATGACAATTTCTGGTGGTGCTTCTTCTGATATGTGGTTTGAAGTTTACGCAGGTAAATCTGATCCAGCTACAACTTCCGGAGATTATAAAGACGGAGGAACTGTTATGGGATTAAACACTTGGGGTGGTTGTGGAAATGCTCCGGTATCAGGCAAATTATCTGCTATTGGATGTGTTAAAAATGCTTCAAAAGATGCTATTAGCAATGTTGTTAAATTCGATATCACCGGAAAAGTTTATCTAATGATAAGAAGTGGTGGTGGAATTGCGGCAGGAGGAATCACCATCAAAAGTGTTGAATTTAGAGGAAAATAAAGTTTAAGTTAAGTTTAAGTTTGGTTGTAAATAGCCCATAATCATTATGAGTATGGGCTATTTTTAAATCCTTAAGCATCAAGGAAATCAGTTTCTGAATAAAAACTTCTATTTAGAATTAAAAAATAGGGAAAAAGAATGAAAAAAAATACTTTAAAATTTCTGTGCTGTTTGTTTTCTATAACGGCTTTTGCCCAACAGACAAAGGGGAAAAAGGAATTTACAACCAATGGGAAGAAAATAGCAGTTTATACTACAGCTGAAAATTCAAATTTAAGATTAACACCAACAGATAATCTGTCATTTTCAGCTTCTAAGCAACCTCTTGAAACTGAAATCTGCGTTTTTGTAGAACCATCTAAAAAGTTTCAGACTTTTATGGGAATTGGAGGTGCGATAACTGATGCGAGTGCCGAAATTTTTGCTAAACTTTCAAAAGAAAAACAAAATGAATTTCTAAATGCCTACTATGATAAACAAAAAGGTATTGGCTATTCTTTGCTAAGAACCACGATACAAAGCTCTGATTTTAGCAGTGGAAGCTATTCTTATATCGAAGAAGGCGATAAGGAATTAAAAACGTTTACTATTGATCACGATAGACAATTTCGCATTCCGTTAATCAAACAGGCAATCCAGACTGCAGGAGGCAAATTATTAACCTATGTAGCACCATGGTCTCCAAACGCTTTTATGAAAAGCAATAAAAATGTATTAAAAGGCGGAACCTTATTACCAGAATACTATCAAACTTGGGCTAATTTTTATGCTAAGTTTATAAAAGAATATCAAAAAGAGGGAATTCCTATTTGGGGAACCTCAACTCAAAATGAACCAATGGCTGTTCAAACTTGGGAATCCTGTATTTATACAGCCGAAGCCGAAAGAGACTTTATTAAAAATTTCCTTGGACCAACACTTAGAAAAGAAAAACTTGGAAATGTAAAAATCATTGCATGGGATCATAACCGTGATTTAATGAACCAAAGAGCAAACGTAATTTATTCTGATCCAGAAGCTGCAAAATATGTTTGGGGAATTGGATTTCACTGGTACGAAAACTGGTCTGGTGGAGACCCAATGTTTGAAAACGTTGGAAAAGTAAACGAAGCATATCCTAATAAAAAAATACTTTTTACAGAAGGCTGTGTTGAAAAATTCGATGCTTCAAAATATCAGTTTTGGGGTAACGGCGAAAGATATGGAACTTCTATGATTAATGATTTTAATAATGGAACTGTTGGATGGACAGACTGGAACATTCTGTTGGATCAAAATGGAGGGCCAAATCATGTTGGAAATTTCTGTTTTGCACCTATACACGCTGATACCAATACAGGACAATTAATCTATACGCCTTCATATTATTATATTGGACATTTTTCAAAATTCATCCGACTAAATGCCGTTAGAGTAAGTTCTGCAGTAAGCCGAAGCGGATTACTAAGTACTTCATTCTTAAATGCAGATGGCACTATGGCAACGATTGTAATGAATAAAACGGACAAAGAAATAACCTATAATTTGATTATAGCAGCAGAGAAAACTGTGGTAAAAATCCCTGCGCACGCTATTCAAACACTTGTTTATTAATATTTTTTGAGTTAATCCGGGGGTTGGTTTGAATCATCCATATCAGCCCCTAATTTTTAAGTATGCATAGTAAATAATGAAATCTATAAATAGAATCATATTAATCCCGATATTAATCTTGCAGGTAACTTGTTGTTTGGCACAAAAAACAACAAAGACTACTAACGCTTCTAAACCAAAAAATAATACAAAAATTACGGTCTATACTACAGCCGAAAACACTGATCTAAGATTATCATCCTCTAATAACCTTATTTCAAAATCATCTTCACAACAAAAAAAATCAACAGTAACTATAACCTTAGATACTGAAAAAACCGATCAGACATTTTTGGGAATTGGCGGTGCTATTACAGACGCAAGTGCCGAAGTTTTTGCTAAACTGTCTCCCAAAAAACAAAAAGAATTCCTTACAGCGTATTACGATAAAAGCAAAGGTATTGGCTATACGTTAGCCAGAACCAATATCCACAGCTGTGATTTTAGCAGTGATAGTTATACATATGTTACCGAGGGCGATAAAGACCTAAAAACCTTCAGTATCGATCATGATAAAAAATATAGAATACCATTAATAAAAAGCGCAATGGAAACAGCCGGCGGAAAACTAACGTTATTTGTCAGTCCATGGAGTCCCCCAGCTTTTATGAAAGACAATAATGATATTTTACACGGCGGCGTTTTGTTGCCTGAATTCGCACAATCATGGGCAGACTATTATGTTAAGTTTATTAATGCCTATGAAAAAGAAGGAATTCCGGTTTGGGGATTAACCATTCAGAATGAACCAATGGCAAAACAACGTTGGGAATCTTGCATTTATACCCCTGAAGCCGAAAGAGATTTTCTGAAAAACTTTCTGGGACCAACTTTACAAAAAAAAGGACTTGGTTCTAAAAACGTAATCATCTGGGATCATAACCGCGGTGATATGTTAACACAAAGAGCCAATTTAGTTTTCTCAGACCCAGAAGTTTCTAAATATGCTTGGGGAATTGGATTTCACTGGTACGAAACTTGGAATGGAGGCACACCTAAATTTGAAGCTGTAGGAGAAGTGCATAAAGCTTTTCCAAATAAAAATTTACTTTTTACAGAAGGCTGTATTGAAAAATTTGATGCATCTAGATTTCAATTCTGGGGAAATGCAGAACGATACGGGCTAAATATGATCAACGATTTCAATAATGGAACTGTTGGCTGGACAGATTGGAACATTCTTTTAGATCAAAACGGAGGGCCAAATCATGTTGGAAACTTCTGTTTTGCGCCAATTCATGCTGATATAACCAAAGATGAACTTATTTATACTCCGATGTACTACTATATCGGACACTTTTCAAAATTCATCCGTCCGAATGCAAAAAGAATACTCGAAGACGTAAGCGATAAAAAAATCATAAGCACTTCTTTTAAAAACTCTGATGACAAAGTAGTTACTATTGTCATGAACCAATCAGACGAAGAAGTGGTTTACACCTTAATAAACCACAATTTGCAAAATACTATAACTATCCCGGCACATGCTATACAAACTATTGTGTACTAACTGCTGACCTTAAAAAACTATGAATATGAAAGTAAATTTGAAAAACACTATAAAAGTATTGTTCTTCTCAATGGCAGTATTTTCTCAAGTAAAATGTTCGACATCAAATGATGCCGTTGATCCAGTTGTAAACCCGCCAGTAGACCCACCAGTTGTGGTAACAAATGATGTTGATTTTTGGTTAACAAAAGGCGATCAAAGTGTTTTACTTGGAAAACAAAGCGGGACTTTAGGATTTGGAACAACCTACAATACTTATGCAAATATTGAAGTAAATGAATCTCAAAAATACCAAACCATTGACGGTTTCGGATATACCTTAACAGGTGGAAGTGTTGAAGTAATCAATCAGTTAAATGCATCTAAGAGAAGTGCACTTTTACAAGAACTATTTGGTTCAGGAACTAATTCAATTGGAGTAAGCTACATTAGAATTAGTATTGGAGCTTCTGATTTAAATGCTGCACCTTTTACTTATAATGATCTTGCAACAGGAGAAACAGATTTAACTCTCGCTAAATTTAGTTTAGAAAAAGACAAAGCGGTCATTGCAATGTTAAAAGAAATTCTGGCTATTAATCCGAAAATTTTAATTCTAGCAACTCCTTGGTCTGCACCAATTTGGATGAAAGACAAAGACAGTTTTATTGGAGGAAAATTGAAAACAGAATATTACGATGTTTACGCAAAATATTTTGTAAAATACATTCAATTAATGAAAGCCGAAGGAATTACAATTGATGCTGTAACACCTCAAAACGAACCTTTACATGACGGAAACAATCCAAGTATGTACATGTCTGCAGCAGATCAGGCCAATTTTATTAAAAACAGTTTAGGACCTGCATTTAAAGCAGCGAACTTAAGCGTAAAAATTATTGCTTACGATCACAACTGCGATAATCCAAACTATCCAAAAGCAATTTTGGCTGATGCCGATGCGTTTCCTTTTGTAGATGGTTCTGCTTTCCATTTATATGCTGGAGATATTAGCGCTCTTACAAATGTTTACAATTCTTATCCAACTAAAAATGTATATTTTACAGAGCAGTGGACTTCGTCAACAGGTGATTTTGCAGGCGATTTAAAATGGCATCTTAGAAATGTTGTAATTGGATCAATGAGAAATTACAGTAGAAATGCCCTAGAATGGAACGTGGCTAACAACGGATCTTTTGAGCCTCATACACCAGGAGGATGCACAATGTGTAAAGGAGCCATAACTATAACTTCAACAGATAATTTTCAGCGTAATGTAGCCTATTACATTATTGCACATGCTTCAAAATTTGTTCCAGCTGGTTCAACTAGAATTGGCAGTAACAATAGCGGAAATTTACAGAATGTTGCTTTTGTAACCCCTTCAGGATCAAAAGTACTGATTGTTGAAAATGACGGCTCAACAAATGAAATCTTCAACATTAAATTCAACGGAAAATGGGTTACCACTTCTCTGCCTGCAGGAGGAGTAGGAACGTACACATGGAAATAAAAAACAAAAAGTGAGTAAAATATTTTCAGATGAAAAAAATACTAATCACACTACAGCTTTTAGTTTCCATCGCATCTTTTGGACAAGGATTTCTGCATAGAGACGGACAAAAAATTGTTGACGGAAACGGAAAAAATATCATTCTGAGAGGCTTGGGACTTGGGGGATGGATGGTGCAGGAAGGATACATGCTCCAAACCCAGCCGTTTGCAAGTCCACAATATCAGATTAGACAAAAAATTCAAGATGTTATTGGCGAACAAGGAACAAAAGAATTCTATGCAGCTTATAAAGCAAACGGAATCACAAAACGAGATGTTGATTCTTTAGCAGCATGGGGATTCAATTCAATTCGTCTTCCAATGCATTATAACCTGTATACACCGCCAATCGAACAGGAAAAAAATGGTGAGATCACTTGGATTGAAGAAGGTTTCAAAATGACTGACGATTTGCTGAAATGGTGTGAAGCCAATAAAATGTATCTTATTTTAGACTTGCATGCAGCACCTGGTGGACAAGGAAATGATGCCGCAATATCAGATTACGATACCACAAAACCATCTCTTTGGGAAAGCGAAGGCAATCAGAAAAAAATGATTGCTTTATGGAAAAAACTCGCTTCACGTTACAGAGACAGCCAATGGATTGGAGGTTACGATATTATCAACGAACCAAATTGGAATTTTACAGGATCAAATAAAAATGGATGCGATGAAAACTCAAACGGCCCATTAAGAGATTTACTGGTTGCCATTACAAAAGCAATTCGTGAAGTAGATACCAATCACATGGTCATTATCGAAGGAAATTGCTGGGGAAACAATTACAACGGAATTTTTCCTTTATGGGATGATAATATGGCATTGAGTTTTCATAAATATTGGAACTACAACACCAAAGAATCAATCCAGAAAATGCTTGATTACAGAACACAATACAATGTGCCAATCTGGTTAGGAGAAAGCGGAGAAAATTCAAATGTATGGTTTAAAGACGCTTTGACTTTAGTTGAAAGCAACAACATTGGATGGGCGTTCTGGCCAATGAAAAAAATCGAAAATATTGCCGGAGTAACCTCAGTAACCAAAATTCCAGAATACGATGTTTTATTGAAATATTGGAAAGATGGCGGTCAAAAACCATCTCCTGAATTTGCCAAAAAAGCATTAATGAAAATGGCAGATAACTATAAAATGCAAAACGTAACTGTTAAGCCAGATGTTATCGATGCCATGTTTAGACAAGTTCAGACCAATGATACAAAAGCCTATAAAAAACATGTAATTCCTGGAAAAATAGTAGCAGTTCATTATGATTTAGGGACAAACGGATATGCCTATTCAGACAAAGATTTTATAAACTACCGAGTAGAAACCAACAAATTTGATGAATGGAATATTGGTAACACAATGCGTAATGATGGGGTTGATATTCTACCCTGTAAAGATGCTGGATCAGCAGGGTATCAGGTTTCTTATATAGAAAATGGAGAGTGGCTTCAGTTTACAGCTCAAGTTACAACAGAAGGAAAATATAATGTTGCTATTCGTTATTCATCTGATAAAGAAGGAAAACTTCACTTAGAAACCAATGGAGAAAAATCAAGTACACTTACATTACCAGCAACAGGAGGAAAAGACAAATGGAAAACCATTATTCTATCTGGTGTAGTTTTAAAAACTGGAGAGAATAAAATCAAAACCGTTTTTGAACAAGGTGGCTTTAATTTGAATTATCTAGAATTTTTAAATGGACAAAAAAAAGCCTCTAAAAAATAATTACAAATGAAAAAAATCAAAAATATTATGAACAGAGCAGGAATATTGACATTTATTTTATTGCTGATTTTTCAGTCTTGCAGCAGCAGTAATGATGGTTCAGATGAAGGCGCGGTTAATCCCGCTCCATCAAATTTGTCAGTTCAGGTAGAAGTAGTAGGTAAAACCGCAGCGACACCTGAAGGAGATGGAAGTGGAAAAATCAACTTAAAAATTACAGCATCAAATGCGGTTTCATACAAAGTATTGATTGATAATCAGCTTAAAGAAATTACAAGTACTGATTTCACATATACATTTACAGCTTCTGGTACCAAAACATATCCCATAATTGTTTCAGCCTACAATGCTGCCGGACAATTTATTAGTTCATCAACTTCAGTAAATATTTTTGTAGCCAGAAAAATACTTTGGCAGGATGAATTTGATGTTGATGGTACTCCCGATACATCCAAATGGGGATACAATACAGGAACTGGGGACGGATGGGGAAATAACGAATTAGAATATTATACCAATCGCCCTGAAAATGTAATTGTGTCAAATGGAACTTTAAAAATTAAAGCCATCAAAGAAGAGTATATGGGAAGCCACTATACCTCTGCAAGAATGCTGACAAAAGGAAAATTTTCATTTAAATATGGTCGTGCAGAAGTTCGTGCCAAATTACCAGTTGGAGGCGGAACATGGCCTGCTTTCTGGATGCTTGGCGATAATATTGATACTGCAGGATGGCCATTGTGCGGAGAAGTTGATATTTTGGAATCAGTAGGGAATAATCCGAATGTAAACCATTCATCACTGCATTCTCCAGGACGCTCAGGTAATACGCCTGATACAGCAACTACAACAGTGCCAAATTCAGCAACAGAATTTCACGTTTATGCGGCAGACTGGTCGGCAGAAAGCATTAAATTTTATGTAGACGATAAATTATTTTACACATATGCAAATTCGGCTTCGACACCTTTCAATCAAAAATTCTTTCTGATTTTAAATCTAGCCATGGGAGGAAATTTTGGAGGAACGGTTGATCCTAATTTTACAAATGCAACTTTCGAAGTAGATTATGTAAGAGTGTATAATTAACATAACTTTTAAATAAGTTTTTTTCTTTCAGGCTTTGGAAACATTAGCTTTACGGATCAAAATTTTTTAAAGATGAAAAAAATAAATTCAATTGTTTTAGTAGTAATACTGCTTTTGGTAAGCGGTACATTTTATGGTCAGACTTTAAAAATCATGACCTACAATATTCGTTTAGATGTTGCTTCAGATGGAGAAAATGCATGGCCCAATCGTAAAGATTATTTTACTTCTCAAATACAATTTTATAGTCCAGATATTTTTGGAGTTCAAGAAGCAACACCAAACCAGGTTATTGATATTGCATCAGCATTAACAAATTACGACAAATTTGGAGTAGGACGTGAAGAAGGAGGATTAGGAGAAGCCTGCACCATTTATTACAAGAAAGACCGTTTTAAAGTATTAGATTCTAATACATTCTGGCTGTCAGAAACACCAAACGTGGTTTCAAGAGGCTGGGATGCAGCCTGTAACCGAGTTTGTACGTATGGGCTTTTTAAAGATCTAAAAACAAAAAAGACATTCTATGTTTTTAATTTGCATTTAGATCACATGGGCGAAGTGGCAAGAGTGAAAGGTGTGGAGCTGGTTCTTTCAAAAATAGCAGCATTAAACACAAAAAATTATCCAGCTTTTTTAATGGGTGACTTTAACTCGGAACCAGAAACTGCTCAAATTGCTGCAATTAAAAAAGTAATGGATGACACAAAAGATGTTTCGAAAGAAAAACCATTTGGACCATCAGGAACATTCAACGATTTTAAACACAATGAGTCTGTAACATTATTACTGGATTATATTTTTATTTCAAAAAACAGCGGACTCAAAATTCAAAAACATGCAGTGCTGAGTGATTCTAAAGATTTAAAATATCCCTCGGACCATTTACCTGTATTAATAGAAATAGATTAAAAATGAAAAACATCAACAGAAAACTTCAAATCTTACTTTTACTGCCTCTTATTGCGGTGCAGATAAAATGCGGATCTTCAAAAAGTGTTGCATCCAATTCTGGAAAAGCAGAATCATGGATTACAACAACAGATGAAACTTCAAAACTTCAAAAACAAACTGATTTAGTTTTTAGTTCAGAAACTAACGCAAACCAAACAATTGAGATCGATCCTTCTCAAACATTCCAAACTGTAGAAGGTTTTGGATTTTCTTTGACAGGAGGAAGTGCTCAAACCATTTTGAAATTGGATAAAGCCAAAAGAGAAGCCTTGCTTCACGAATTATTCTCTAGAAAAAAGGATGCAATTGGTTTAAGTTACCTTAGAATTAGTATTGGAGCATCTGATTTGAATGAGAAAGTTTTTTCGTATGATGACATGCCGGAAGGACAAACCGATTTAAAATTAGAACATTTCAACTTAGGGCCAGATTTAAACGATGTGATTCCGGTTTTACAAGATATTTTAAAAATAAATCCTAACATTAAAATAATGGGATCTCCATGGTCGCCACCAGTTTGGATGAAAGATAATGGAAGCTCAAAAGGAGGAAGTTTACAACCTAAATATTATGAGGTGTATGCTCAGTATTTTGTAAAATATATCCAAGCAATGAAATCACACGGAATCGTTATTGACGCTATTACGCCTCAAAACGAACCGTTGCATCCTGGGAACAATCCAAGTTTATTAATGCTGGCAGAACAACAAGCAGATTTTATTGGAAATCATTTAGGACCAGCATTTAAAGCTGCAGGAATTAAAACTAAAATTATTGTTTACGACCATAACTGTAACAAACCAGAATATCCTTTGACAGTTTTAAGAGATAGCAAAGCAAATCCATTTGTTGCAGGTTCAGCTTTCCACTTGTACGAAGGAGATATCAGTGCCTTATCAACAGTTCATAATGAATTTCCAAATAAAGATTTATACTTTACAGAACAATATACAGGATCAAAAAGCAGTTTTGAAAATGATTTAAAATGGACAGTAAAAAATGTTGTGATTGGTTCAATGCGTAACTGGAGTAAAAATGCCCTATCATGGGGATTAGCAAACGATGAAAATTATAAACCTTTTACACCAGGCGGTTGTACCACTTGTAAAGGTGCTTTAATGATTGATCAAAATCAAAATATCAAAAGAGAAGTAGGATATTATATTATCGGACATGCTTCTAAATTTGTTCCGGAAGGTTCTGTGAGAATTGGAAGTAATGTGAGCGGAAACCTTCATAATGTTGCTTTTAAAACACCACAAGGACAAATTGTTTTGATCGTAGAAAATGATGGAGCTTCAGCAGAAACATTCAATATAAAATACAATCAAAAACAAATTTCAACTTCATTAAATGCAGGTGCAGTAGCCACTTACGTTTGGTAACAAAACTAACTTCATGAAAAAAATAACCACATTTGCCTTGTTGATGGTTTCGCTTTTTGCGACGGCACAACAGCAGACAATAGATCAGAAAGTAAATGATCTGTTGAAAAAAATGACAATTGAGGAAAAAATTGGCCAGCTTAACCAATACACTGGAGATAATCAGGCAACAGGACCAATTACCATTAATCCTAACAAACAATCTGAAATCAAAGCGGGTTTGGTTGGTTCGATGCTGAATATCATCGGAACAAAATATACCAGACAATATCAGGAATTGGCGATGCAGTCTCGTTTAAAAATTCCGTTGTTGTTTGGTCAAGACGTTATTCACGGATATAAAACTACTTTTCCCCTTCCTTTAGCCGAAGCAGCAAGCTGGGATTTACAAGCTATCGAACAAGGAGCCAGAGTAGCAGCTGAAGAAGCTTCTGCAAGTGGAATTCACTGGACATTTGCTCCAATGGTTGATATTAGCCGTGATCCAAGATGGGGACGCGTAATGGAAGGTGCTGGAGAAGATACTTATCTAGGTTCTAAAATTGCATACGCAAGAGTAAAAGGTTTTCAAGGAAATAAACTAGGAGATTTAAATTCAGTAATGGCCTGTGTAAAACACTTCGCTGCATATGGAGCGGGAGTTGGGGGAAGAGATTACAACTCAGTTGACATGAGCGAAAGAATGCTTTGGGAAACGTATTTACCACCTTTTAAAGCAGCTTTAGATGCGGGTGCAGCCACATTCATGAATTCATTTAATGACTTAAACGGAATTCCTGCAACTGGAAATGTACATTTACAACGTGACATTTTAAAAGGAAAATGGAACTTTCAAGGATTCGTAGTTTCTGACTGGGGATCAATTGGAGAAATGGTGGCACACGGGTATTCTAAAGATCTTAAAGAAGCTGCTTACTCTGCGATTACGGCAGGAAGCGATATGGATATGGAAAGTAATGCATACCGTTATAATCTGGCAGAATTAGTTAAAGAAGGAAGAGTTTCTATTGATTTAGTTGATGATGCTGTAAGACGTATTCTCCGCAAGAAATTTGAATTAGGTTTATTCGATGATCCATACCGATATTCTAATGATAAACGAGCTGAAAAAGTTTTAGGAAATCCTGAAAACAGAAAAGCAGCACGTGAAATGGCAGAAAAAAGTATCGTGTTGCTGAAAAACGAAAACCAGACTTTACCGCTTTCAAAAGACACTAAAACCATTGCATTTATTGGTCCGATGGTAAAAGAATATAAAGTCAATATGGGATTTTGGGCTGTAGAACTTCCTGAAGTAAACTATGACAAATGGGTAGTTTCGCAATGGGATGGTTTACAAAACAAAGTAGGCAAAAACACAAAACTGCTTTATGCAAAAGGTTGTGAAGTAGACGGAGATAATAAAGACGGATTTGCAGAAGCTGTAGCAGTTGCAAAACAAGCCGATGTTGTAATTTTAAGTATTGGTGAAAGACACAATATGAGCGGTGAAGCAAAAAGCCGAAGCGATTTACACATTCCAGGTGTTCAGGAAGATTTAGTAAAAGCTGTTATGGCAACCGGAAAACCTGTTGTGGTTTTAATAAATGCAGGAAGACCTCTTGTATTTAACTGGACAGCAGATAACGCTCTTGCAGTGGTATACACTTGGTGGTTAGGAACTGAAGCTGGAAATGCTATTGCAAATGTTTTATTTGGAGATTACAACCCATCTGGAAAATTACCAATGACATTCCCAAGAGAAGTAGGGCAGGTGCCAATTTATTACAACCATTTCAGCACAGGAAGACCAGCTAAAGATGAAAATGCTACCAACTATGTTTCGGCATATATTGATTTAAAAAACTCACCTAAATTTCCTTTCGGATATGGTTTGAGCTATACAAAATTCAATTATTCTGATTTGAAACTTTCTTCAACGAAAATAAAAAACAACGAAACAATTAAAGTTTCATTTACATTATCAAATGTTGGAAAAGTCGCTGGAGAAGAAGTAGCACAATTATACCTAAAAGATAAATTTGGATCTGTAGTACGTCCGGTTTTAGAATTAAGAGATTTCCAGAAAGTGAAATTAAATGCAGGAGAATCTAAAACAATCGAATTTACAATCGACAAAGAAAAACTTTCATTCTACAACAATAAATTAGAATGGACAACAGAACCTGGTGACTTTGAACTTATGATTGGTTCTTCATCAGCAGATATTAAATTAAGATCAGATTTTGAATTACTTGCAAATTAGTGAAATGAAAAACGGGGCCTTTAAAGCCCCGTTTTTTATACTATTATTTCAAGCGTTTTTTGAAACTGTATTTCAGCATATTCAGTAATCCTTGTTCGATAATATCGATTCCAATACCAAAATTACTGTCGGCAACCGTATGATGCGCATTTCTAAAATCTTCAAAATCTTTCAGTGGAATTTCCAGATTTACCAATGGTTTGTAATCAATAAATATTGAAGCACCGTTTTTAGTTACTTTTTTACGGCTTGTATAATCAAAATAAGGATTATTGATTGTACTTTCCTGTATTGTATACTTTTCTTGAACATCTATTTTTTCATCAGTCGTTAGATGAATTTCATACTTCTCGTTATCAAAATTATGCCAGAAAGGAATGTCTGTATGCATAAAATCACGAGCATTATTTTTAACCAGATTGCGGTCGAAATACATTAAAAAACGATTCTTTTGCTGATCTGTAAAATATGGATTTTCGATTGAAGAGTAGTACTGAATCGTAAATTCGTTCAGCTTTTTATCATCGCTTACAATTTCAATAACAGCATCTTTAAAAATAGTTCTGATATCAGTTCCGTTTCTGTCATTTGAATAATTCAGAGTATAAAACAAGAAATTATTCCAGCTGTCAATTATCTCTCTTTTATTTGTATTCTTGAAATATTTACGCATATAATTGGCACGATTTCCTTTGTAAGTCGTAACCAGTTTTAATTGACCTTTGTTATTTTGAGCGCTGAAATCTACCTTTTCATTAATTCCATAATACGTAAATTTATGCGGTTCTCTAACTTGTAATCCCTGATTTGGTTTTACTTCAAGATAATGCAGGAAATAAATAAAACCGCGATTTTCAACTAATCCGAATTCATCTCTAGACGTTGCATCTATAAAATACGTTTCACCTTTATAATTGATTTTTAAAATCACATGATTAAAAGTCAACAGAGATGGCAAATAATGCGTGATGTAGTGATCTGTATTAAAATTAACCAATACCACAGAAGAATCAATATTGATGTAATCTAAAACAACTTTTAATAAAACCGATTTTGCTTTACAATCACCCTGTTTATTCTCATATGTTACCGATGGTTCCTGCGGTTTGTGACCGTTCATTTCATCAGCATTAAAAATATAATAAACATGATTCTGTACATAATCGATTGCAAATTGTAGCTGTTCATCTTTATCAGTAATGGCATCTAATTTTTCGACAAGCTTTGGAGCAAATTCCTTTAAAGAAGCTTTATTATAGATTTCTTCATAAAGAGGAGCAATATAATTAGCGAGATCAATCCAGTTACTATCAGTCGCAAAATCTATAAAAGGCGCAACTTCTCTGTTAGTGTCAAAAAAGTTGATATAATTTTCTTTTTCAATTACAAATCGCTCGCCTTGTTTCAGATAATTAATTTCTGGTTCTAAAACATTTCCTTCCTCATCTCTAAAAAAAGCTTTTTTGTAAGCAATTGGATCCTTACGATCATTGATAAAACTGAATTTATAATTTCCGTAAGCCCAATAAGTGCTTGGTGTTACGTAAACGTATTTAAGAAATTCTTTTCGCATAAAATCACGATCTGTAAATACCTTTACTCGTGAATCTTCAGTGATTAATACATCATAAAGACGCAGATCTTTAATCGTAATATTTACTTTTTTGTTGCTGCTTAAAACGCCGCCTTCACTTTGATTTTCGCTGTCAAGAACCTTTATTTTAGTATCTGCAATTTTGTCAATTAAAACACCATCTCTTAAAACACTTATTCTATGAATGATGTAAGTTTCATTTTCTTCGACCACAACATCTCTTACAGATGCACTTTCAAGGTTTGAAGGTTCATTAAGCGTATAAGCAACGCAGGCGTATTCGCTGTTTCCATTATCATTGGTATAATAAACCTTATCTAGAAAGTAGCAGAAATCCCTTCCTTCCTCAACTTGTTTGTTTGAGAAATCAGATTCTTTTATATATTCAATTAGTTGATTGTCATCGATGTTAGGAGCCCAGCTTTCAGGTTTCTCGATTTTGTAATTTTCTACTTCTACAGTATTTTCCATACATATAATTTTAATGGTGTATATTCTTACTTTAAAAAAATAAAAATAAATAATAATAAACGATTTAACTCTATTAGTATTGTGAAATTTGTG
The DNA here is from genome assembly GCF_017352115.1 of Flavobacterium endoglycinae. Taxonomy (NCBI): domain Bacteria; kingdom Pseudomonadati; phylum Bacteroidota; class Flavobacteriia; order Flavobacteriales; family Flavobacteriaceae; genus Flavobacterium; species Flavobacterium endoglycinae. Next base: position 1,838,573 of record NZ_CP071448.1, on the reverse strand, counting down.
ATAATAAAAATTTATAGGTCAAGTTAAACACTTTTAATTATAAAAGTCCCCTATTTTATAGAGTAAAATTGTTAATTATATCTATAACAGGTTGTATTGCTAAAGTATACTCTTCCAAATCATTTTTAGAAATTTCAATATCATTAATCTTTTTCAAATAATCCAAATGCAGAGTGATTCCTTTTCTATAAATTTTTTCCTGAATCATAATATTAAAGTACTTGTGATTAAATGTGTGTGTAACTTCTTTAAATTTTTCTAAGTCAATTTTTTGATCAGTAAAAAGACTAATTTCATGTTTTTGGTTAAAGCAATTAAATAATAAAAACTTATTATCCATCGTTTCAATTTGATTTTTATGCAAATCGATTATTAAGTAAGGAGAAGGCTTTAATAAAAAGCGTTTGTTTTGATAATATGGATTTATAACAGTACCATTAAATTCTACTATAAGTTTATTTTCTTTTTTATTATCACTTAGAATTTCAAATGTAGTATCTTTTATTGTCGCTTCATGGGGTCTTTCATAGCCAAATGTTGAAACTAGCTCATACCTTAGAGAGTTAATCATTGAAATTTTATCTTTCTTAAAATATCTTCGCATTTCATTGGCTAGGTAACCTCTGTAGATAGTAGTTTGTTTTAGTCTGCCACGATTATCTTTTATTCTAAACTCTGTTTTTACATCTTTGCAGCAATAAGAAATTTTGGTTGGATTTTTATTTTGTAATTCTTCTTGTCCATATTTAATTTCAAGATAATTATGAAAAAGAAAATCTCCACGATTTTCAATTAATCCATATTCATCCTCAAGAGTTGGATTAATGAAATAGCTTGTTCCTTTGTAATTTATTTTTACTATTGCTTGATCAAAAATAAATAAAGAAGGTAAAAAATGTTTTAGGTTAGCATCTATTGAGGGGAAATATTCATATGGGAAATAATTAAAACTTGGCCCTCTAAGTGCTGTCATTTTTTTTTGAAGATCAGCATTTATAAAAATTACAGATGCATCTACTTTAATATGATTTAATAATACTTTTAGTAAAAGTGATTTCGCTTTAGAATCCCCATATTTCTTTTTAATTGTTTCACATGGAGATTGTGGATAATCACTCATTATTTCTTCACAAGAAATATAAGCAATTTGGTTTTGTACGTATTCGATAACAAATTGTAATTTTTCTTCCTTATTATTAATTCGATTAATTTCTTTTAATAAATCAGGGGCAGATTCAGATAAAGAAAATGTCTTTTCAATTTCCGCATACATTAGTGAAATATGATTTGATAATTCCAGCCATGTATTGTTTGAAAAGTCAATAAAAGATAATTCTTTAGGGTCTCTAATTACGCTAACACTCCTCATCTTATCTTTGGTTAGAATGTTATTTTTCTCTAGTACAAATTTTTCTCCTTTTTCTAAATGTTTAATTTCCGACTCTATTATATTTTGTTGTTCATCTTTAAAAAAGAATTTTTTATAAACAATTGTTTTGTCAGAATCATTGATAAACGTAAACTTTGTTTTAGTGGAGAAATAATACCAGATATCGGGATTAACCCACATATATTTTAAAGAATCATCTTTTAAAGAATTATTTTCTTTTAAAGAACTTCGAGAAATTTCGACGATCAAGACATCATTAGGGAATGAATTATCGATGGTTATATTTATAAATTTTTGTTCATTATAATTATATTTTTTCAATCTTGGTTGAATTGTAAACTCCCCAAAAATTATTCGTCCTGAAGTTCCGTTGCTTAGTGGACTGACAATAATTTTGCTATCCGCAATTTTATCAATTAGTTTGCCATCTCTCAAAATACTTATTTGATGTAGTGTATAAGTTTGATGTTCATCAAATAATATATTTACAACAGATTTTCTTGAATTAGAAGTTATCTTGTTTAGAGGGAAAGCTCTAAGGGTGTATTCTGATTTTTTTGTATTATTAGTATAATAAGTTGTGTTTAGTATGTGATAATAGTCATGGTAATTATAATCAGAAGATTCTCGGTCAAAGTTAAATTCTTGAATTTGTTCTATAACTTTTGAGTTGTCAAGAGATTCAGTCCACGCCTCTGGTTTTTTAATTTTAAAATATTGCGCACTCATTTTATGAAAGTATAATCTTACTTTTTCAAAGATATACTATTTTCAATCATATTTTTAAAAACGATTAAAAATTCTAATAAAAAAACCTCACTATAAAGTGAGGCTGCGTATAAAAACCAAAATAATTATTACAATTATTTCAGGACAGTGTTAATGAAATCCATTGCTCCAATTCCTTTGTAAGAAGCATATAGAGCTTTGTCAAACGCTTCGCGTTTTGCTTTTTTATCTTTTATTTCAGTTTCAACAATCATTTCATTGAAAATTCTTTCCTGCTCCTCGCTATATTTCAAAGAAGCTTCTAAAAGATAAGTTTTAGATACAAACCCGAATGAAGTCCAGATTTTGGTTCTAATTTTTTGATTGATATTTTTTAACGGATTGGTAATCATAATTTTCCTTGCATTAACTAATTCTTCGACTTAAAATAAACATTACAAAAATAAATTAAAAAGTAATCTTTTTCCTTCTTTTATTTTAAATTTAACAATTTGAAATTCAAATGTGTTATTATGACGCAATGTACTTATTTTTTTAATTCAATTTGTAATTTTAACTAAAATTGTGATTTATACACTTCTCTTTTTTTTACTGATTATGAAGTTTTAAAGAACTAAATTTAAGATGAGTCTTCTTTTTTTAAAATGAAGTAAATTTGCAAACTATTAGTAATAACCATTCATTTAAATCTAATGCTGAAATATATTATAGAAAACAACGATAAATACCAGCCGGGTCTTTCAATAGACTGCGTGATTTTTGGGTTTCATAATAATCAGCTGAAGGTATTGTTAATTAAAGTACCGCATAATGAAAGCTGGTCACTGCCAGGAGGATTTGTTCCTATTGATCAGGATATAGATACTGCAGCAGTAACCGTTTTAAATGAAAGAACCGGAGTTGAAGGTGTCTTTTTAAGACAATTTGCGACGTTTGGAAAAATTAAACGCAACGATAATCATTTTGGGAATGAAGTCTTAAAATATCTGGATATAAAACCCGAAGAAGGAAAATGGCTCACTCAGCGTTTTGTTACCATAGGATATTATGCTTTAGTTGATTTTTTAAAAATCATTCCAACAAAAGCTAGCGTTCATGAAAAAATTGAATGGATTGACCATAAAGAAGTTCCTGAGCTGATTTTAGACCACAAAGAAATTCTCGATAAAGCTCTTGATACGTTAAGAATTGAATTGAATTTAATGCCAGTTGGATATAATTTGCTTCCGGAGAAATTCACAATTCCAGAACTTCAAAAACTATATGAAACAATTTTGGACAAAAAGCTTGACCGAAGAAACTTCTTGAGAAAAATAACCAATATAGGTATTTTGACTAAACTGGAAGAAAAGAAAAACAATGTGGCACACAAAGCACCAAATTTATATTCTTTTGATAAAGAAAAGTACGATGAAGTTCTTAAAAATGGATTAAATCAAGGTTGGTAAAATTATTTAGAACAAATCAGCCAGCTTTAAAAATACCGAGCTGCGGAATAATTACGTCACAATAGTTCTAAAAGTCAAATTTACTCTTGGTTTTTGAGTTGATTTTGTTGGCGGAAGACGATGCAGCCAATGCGTTTGTGTTTCATCTTTCATAACCAATAAACTGCCATGTTCCAAAATCATTGAAACCGTTTCTTTAGTTTCTTTATGTTTAAAAGCAAATTTACGTTCGGCGCCAAAACTGACCGATCCAATTGCACCATTTTTCTTTAAATCTTTTTCAGCATCGCTGTGCCACGCCATTCCTTCTTCTCCTGAATGATATAAATTTAGCAGACAAGAATTAAAAGTTTCACCTGTTTTTTCTTCAATGATTTTCTTTAATTCTAAAAGTTCTGGAGTCCAAGGCAATGCTTTTTTGGTGGTATTCGAATACGTGTATTCAAATTCTTGATCGCCGTACCAAGCTACTTTCCGCTTGGTTAGAATTAATTTACCAAAGATTATGGCTTCGTCATTTTTCCATTCGATTGTATTTAGCAAAATATCGCGGTAGAAATCAGCCTTTTCTCTAGAGAATAATTTTCCGTAATAATTCACCGTTCCATCTTTTGGAAGCAGATTAGTTGTTTCGTTTATTTGAGGATTAAATAAGTCCATTTTTCCATTTTTGATATTCCAATTTCATACAATGTCCGCAAGGTCTGAAGCCATTTTTTCTCGCTTCATTTTCAGATAAAAAGAAAACCCGATTTTCACGTTTCATCCTTTTCCCCGAAGAACATGTCAATGTTCCGTAGATTTTTAATTTCTGGTTGCCACCGAAACAAATTTCGCCTTTTTTAATTTTACGAAACAATTCAGAATCGGTTATTTTTTGATGATTAATCATAAAAGTGTACGTTTTGTAATATAGAGACGCACTGCAGTGCGTCTAACGTTTTGTTTTTTCGCCACGAATTCACAAATTATTATTTTAAAATCTTTGCGATTATTTATTCGAATTAATTCGAATAATATAAGATTGAGTATGTAAAAGAATAATTCGTGAATTCGTGGCAAAAAAAAAATATTCACGAAAGAGCATCATGGAAAATAATTCCCAACGTATGTCGTTCTCCAGAATGAATTTCGCTTACACCATGTTTCATATTCACGCGATAATATCCTTTTGTGCCTTTTACTGGTCTGAAATTGGTTGTGAAAACCAAAATGTCTCCCTTTTTAGGTTTTAAAACAATGGCTTTAGATTGTGCTCTTGGCGTTTGTTGCGTTAAAACAAATTCTCCACCAGTAAAATCTTCATCAGGTTCATTTAGAAAAAGTACAATTTGAATTGGAAAATAAACATCTCCATATAAATCCTGATGCAAAGTATTGAATCCGCCTTTGCCATATTTTAAAATTAAAACAGTTGCTTTGAGCTGATTGTTGTCATGACATTGCTGTAATAATTCAGCATGTGTTTTTGGGAAAACAGTATTGATATTCAAAGCTTTCATCCATGTATTGGCAATTGGAGCCAGTTTTGGATAAATCGACGAACGAAGATTCTGAATTAAATCTGGCAACGGATAATTGAAATATCGGTATTCACCCAATCCAAAACGATGACGTTCCATAATAACCGTTTTTCGATATAAATTCGGATTGTCATAATCAAATTTCAGGTCTTCACATTGTTCGTTATTGAGGATATTTGGAATAATAGCAAAACCATTTTGGTGCATAGATTCGGTGATGCTTTCCCAGTTTTGAGAAGCAATTTTTGATTGTATATTTTGCATAGAGATTTAGATTTTTTTTTCGCCACGAATTCACGAATTTTCTTTTTAAACACTTTATCAAAATATTATTCGAATATATAATCGCATAGATTAAAAAAAATAATTCGTGAATTACTTCGCCTGTTCGCTATCGCTCGAGTCGTGGCGAAAAAAATTATAGATTTATTTGCGCGCCTTCCCAGCCAATGATAGCTGTTTTTCGGGTATTTCCCCACATGTAACCGCCAAATGTTCCAGAAGATTGAATAACGCGGTGACACGGAATTAAAAACGCAACAGGATTACTTCCAATTGCTGTCCCAACGGCGCGGGATGCATTTGGTTTTTGAATTTGATTCGCAATAGAACCATACGTAGAAAGTTGTCCCATTGGAATTTTAAGCAAGGCTTCCCAAACTTTCAATTGAAAATCAGTTCCTTTTAAATGCAGTTTAATTTCAGATAATTTACTCCAATCATTTTGAAAAATAAACAAGGCATTTTGTTGTGATAAATCCAGTTTTTTAGAAAATTGAGCATTAGGAAATTTATCTCTTAAAACAATAAATCCAGTTGTTTCATCTTCGGCAAAAGCCATAAAACAAACACCTTTTTGGGTCGATGCGACAATAATATTTCCAAACGGACTTTCGGCAAAACTGTAATTGATTTCCAGATTTTTTCCTCCGTTTTTATATTCTGCCGGAGTCATTCCTTCAATATTTACAAATAAATCGTGTAAACGGCTTGTTCCTGAAAGTCCAGTTTCAAAAGCAGTTTCAGAAATAGTAGCCTGATTTTCTTTCAGTAACTTTTTGGCGTGTTCGATGCTTGTATATTGTAAAAACTTTTTCGGACTTGTGCCTGCCCATTCACTAAAAAGTCGCTGAAAGTGAAATGGACTTAAATGTACTTTTTCCGCGACTTGATCTAAATTAGGCTGATCTTTAAAATTAGCTTTGATATAATCTATAGCTTCGGCGATACGATTATAATTGATGGTTTCTTGTGTGTTCATCTTCATTCAATTTTATAATACAAATATCGATTGGTTTTTAAAGGTATAAAATCCGAAACTTGCTTTGTTTTTCTCTGCCACAAAGGCGCGAAGGCACAAAGTTTTTTCGGTATTCTAATTCTAAGCGAATTTGAAAGACAGTAACTATTAGTAAAATTAAAACTTTGTGTCTTAGCGACTTTGTGAGATTATTAGAAAATTCTTCATAGTTTACTTTAATTACAAAGGTAGCTTTAAAGCAGAAATAAATTATTTAAAAATATCTTTTGCGGCAGAAATACCAATTAATTTATAACCGTTTTCGGTTCTTAAAAATTCAAAATGATCTTGTTTAAAATCAGCTTTGTTTTTTGGATTTATGATGATGCTTTTAATTGGGTAAAGCCAATCTTTTGATTCATTACAGTTATTGAAATAAACGCTATATTCACTCGATTCGAAAATAAAGGGATTCAATCCATCAGAAGAAATAAAATAATCTGTTTTTGGATTTTTGAGTTCTTGAAGTTTTAACTTTAAATAGGTATAATTTTGATTGATGAATTTCGTTTTGGACTCACTTATCCATCCATTTGGTTCTTTCCAATAGGTGATTTTATCAAAAGAATGTTTTTCTAAATTGGCTTTCGATAAATCAGAAAGCAAAGTGTTTTTCAGCCAATATTTAAATTCTTTCTCATAATTAATAAAGGAATAATATAAACCATCAAGCCCCAGAAAACTATCTTTTGTTTGGTCTTTACTGGGTTCTTTTGATTTTTCTAAAGAATAAAAATTCAAATCGTCAGTAAATGAGAAATTTTCAATGAGGACTTTGTTGTTGGTATCGATTAAAAATTCTTTTCCGCCCTTCCAGAAAAAATGTTCACCATCTTGTTCTTTAACAGCATCTTTTAAAACAACAACCATCCCGTTTCTAGCTTTGGTTAAAGAACTGTATTGTGCTGGAATTACAATTTTTCCATTACTATTAAACATGCCCATTTTGTCGCTTTTACGATCTGTAAAACGTATGAAACCTTCGTTTTCGCAATCTGGACTATTATCAAAAACATATAAGCTGTCGCGTCCCACTATTTTTCCTTGTTTGGTTAGATAGTAGCTTTTCCATTTTCCGTTTTCATCTTCAGAAACAGCCATTATATTTTCAAATTTGCGAGCCGTTGTAAAACCTGTAAATTTTGGTTCTATTTTGATTACTCCGTTTTGATCTTTAAACCCGATTAAAGTAGTGTCTTTGTTCGGAAATGCTGTCCAAATATCATTGTTTTGTGCAAAAGCTGCACAATTTAAAACCATTAATAGATAGAGTAAAATATAATTTTTCATAATAAAATATTTACAATAAATATAATACAACGTTTTTGAAAAGAAAATATTCTAACAGACTTATTACTTTCTTAAAAAATAAAACCCGACAGATTTTAAAATCTGTCGGGTTTGATATGCATTATAAAATCTGTTTTGAAGTTTCAGACACCTTATAATGGATCTAAAAAAATATTTTAAGTGATCATGATTTAAGAACTAATAATATAACTTTGTTAATTATTTTCTTTTAAGTATGAGAATAATATCACTTGTCGAAGCATAAAAATTACTGCTTTTTGTTAATTTTACACCTAGTTCTATGTCTTCATTAGGTAAATTCTCTATAAAATTATTAGAAGAAACTGAACTACCTTCAGTAATTTCCCCTGAAATAATTTCGCTTCCTTTTATTATTTGTGAATTCTTGCAATCGTATAATTCAAGCTTTATTGTTCCAGGCACATTGTTACCATAATAACCATCTCGCGTCTTTAAGTCATATGCAACAAGTGTTGCGGAATCAATATTAATATAATTTTGGATGTTAAATTTCACAATGCCTCCATAGCCATAATTATATTTTGTTATACTTTCAAGTGGCTCTGTATTTGAGCTAGTAACGAAATCAAATAATTTTAATGTTATTTGTTTATCATATGCACCATCATTTCCATTACATACATATTTGGTATTCTGTATTTCTGACTCTTCTAAAATATTATTATTGTTTACGTCAATTCCGGAAGTATAATTAATAAATTAAAATGTAATAATACTCTATAACCCAAAAATGTCCGAAAAGCCCAATAAAATAAGGGATTCACACCAAAAAATGTCCAAAAACGCAACAAATTAAAATGTGCATTTATACTGCCTTTTGATAGCCTCAGATATACCTTTACAAAAACAATACTTCCAATTAATAACTTCGACTGTTTGTTATTACTGCACTACTATAGCTTTTAATCGTAAAAGCCTATAAAAACGCTATTTAAGGCAACAATATTAAGAAATAACACTTGAAACATAAGACCATTAATACGGTCTTTTTTTTGTGCTAATTTTAACCTTCACAAAACTAATTTTTGCACTAAAAAAAAGTTGGGTTGACAGTTGGGTTGACAGTTGGATTGACACATGCATGTTTTTTTAGTACCTCATTCATGAGGTTTATGTGTATAAAAATGTATCATTTTGCATGTTTTTTGACATATTCGCGATAGATAAAAACATATAGGAAAATTTAAAACAGTAAATAAATATCTGTTTATTAGTTAGTTATGATTCATAGTTAGATTTTGAATTTTAAAAAGTTATGTGTGTTTCCTATGTACATATACATTTCAATATCTATTAATGTTACTCCAATCGGATAACTCCCACCACAATTGCAACTGCTCTTACAGAACTTTTAGGAATTTTAAAGGGCGGATAATGTGTTTTGTTATCTGAATGACATTCTAAACATTCTATATCTTCATCACATGGAAAAAGGCGTTTGACAATTGCTCCCTGCTCTGTATCTAGGACATACGGTTTACCCCATTGAAAAAAAGCTAAGTCTTTTAATGGCTTGCAAGCTAACAAATCTCCATTACTGTACTTAGGGTACATTGAAGAGCCTGAAACTCTAATTAAGTATTTAACTCCTTTACCTTCAAGCTCAGGTATTTTATACCCACTGTTAATATCATATTGCATCACTTGACTATCTCCTTGCCCATAGCCTGCCATAGCCTCGATTGGAATAAGTGGGATTCCTTTTTTTTCTTCTGATCTATTATTAACGGGTTCACTACTTTCTTTTATCATGTTTCCATTTCCTGTCAGCAACCATTCCGCATTAAGCTCCGGGTATGCGTATAGAATTTTTTCAATAGAACTACTATTTATACCGGAATTATTTGATATTGCTTTCCCTATCTGACCTACAGAAAGCTCAGCCGCCACTGTTAAAGCGTTATTGTTTATACCTCTGTAAGCCATATATTCAGACAATCTCTCAGTTGTTGATTTACTCATAAAAGAAGAATATTGAAATATTTCTATAATAATTTGTTTTATATTGAAAAATGTCTATATATTTGTATTTATATAAATACACTTTAGACAATGGACAAATCTAGAAAAAAGAAATCACTTTACAATACGGAAATCCTTATTGAACTGCAAAATAAATATGGTTTTGGAAGGGATTATATTTTAAAATCTATTAGAGGTGAACGCGTGGGAACAGTACCTATCAAAATTCAGGAAGAGTATAGGTCGCTTCTGTCTGCAGCTAATCAAGCTATCAAGCAACAAATCAACGAGTCATGAAAACCAAAACTATCTATCATGTAAATGATCTGTTCACTTACATGTATATCGAAACTCAGTTTTTGTGCTGCGGTACAATTGTATCAACTGTCTGCAGTTCAATTGTGCCAATTTAAAATTTGTTGAATTCCCAAAATCAAAATCATGCCTTATATATATTCAAATAAAACCGTAGCTGTAGAAGTCGAGGAACTTGTTCCACGATTTTGGAAGAAAATACAATCTCTTCAACAAGAGCTGTACAGGTACAAAGATAAACCATTCGGCATTAAGCGATTGCAATTGGGAGGTAATGGCCGAAAACTATTAGTAGATTTTGACAGCCTTCCAAGTGATATACAGGATTCTCTGGGAGACCCGCGCAAAGCAGAGCATCCATTGCAGCCATTCTTTGAGTGGGACTCAGAGGCACCGGAATACTATTCAAAATTTAAACGAGGCGGTACCACGATATTAAAAAGTGATGAGCAGGAAAGGTATATTATTAATGCCAGCGTAATGCAGGCAGTTCTGAAATTGGAACAGGCACGTATACAGGAGCGTTTAAAAATGAAACACACTTTAGTAGGCCTTACCGAAAGTTTAAGATATGATGTTGAGAGTTTTCAAAATTACTTAAGATCAAAACATGAGGTTGAACACACTCTTCCGGTTTCAATACGATTTAAAGAGCTTTTAAAAGACTTTAAACAGAATAAATTTCTGGCTCTAATTAAAGACCCAACCGGAACAGGAAAACAGAACGCTCGTAAAGTAGACGAAAAAACAGAAATGATCTTAAATGCACTGTTTAAAAATCAGATTCATAAGCCTACACCTACCGATATTGCAAGAAACTATGATGCATTTTTGAACGGGTATGCAGAAGTATACAACGAAGATACCGGAGAAATGTACAATCCTAAAGATTTTAAAAAGCTTTCACCGGCAACGATCATAAATTATATAAATAAATGGGAAAACACGCTTGCAACCTATAAAGCAAGAAGCGGAGATCGTCAGGTTTACATGGGCAAGTTTAAACCGCACCATCAAATGCAAATGCCCACTATGGCGGGTTCAATAATTTCAATTGACGATAGACAGCCGCCATTTATTTACAACAAACAAGGTGACAGAGCTTGGTTTTATCTTGGAGTTGACATAGCCTCACAGGCGATCACAACGGTAGTCTATGGAAAGAGTAAAGAATCTATTCTTATCGATTTTTACCGCCAGATGGTACGCAATTACACTGAATGGGGTTACTGTCTGCCTAATGAGCTAGAATGTGAAAGCTCACTGAACAGCAGTTACAAAGATACTCTGCTAAGACCTGGAACAATGTTTCAAAAAGTAAAGATCGAAGCTAATAATGCCCGCGGGAAATACATCGAAAGGATTAACGGAAAGCTGAGATACGAAATTGAAAAAACAGCTATGGGATGGATAGCCAGACCAAAGGCAAAAAGCGAAGCTAACCAGCTGAGCAGTGAGAAAAAAACAGTTATTCCTTTTGACATACTGGTAAATGAACGAATGTTGGAGATCGAGCAGTTTAATAACAGCGCGCATCCTGATAATCCAGCAATAAGCCGCTGGGATTACTTCGAACAGAACCAGCACGCAGATTTAAAACCCACAAACTGGGAATTAATCCTGCCGCATTTGGGTCATAAGACACTAACCTCATGTAATGCCGGTTATGTGAAGCTGCAAGGAAAGAAAAGGGCCATCGCTCAGAACGGAAAAATACTAACCGGTGAGGCTCTGATACAGCAGATGCGTGTTATTGAAGGAAAAGAGTTTGAGGTGTACTGGCTGGATGGGAACGAAGGACAGGTTTTAAAAGCACTGGTATATTTCAATGGAAGATTTGTCTGCGAAATCATGGAAATGCCTCGATACAACAGGGCAACGATTGAACGAACAGCTGCAGACGAAGCAGCACTGCAGTTACAAAGCAGTTATGTTGCCTCGGTTGATCTTTTCGAAAAAAGACAAAGAAGCAAAATTGAAAACGTGCAGATCATTGATAACACACCTAAAACAGTTAACTCAAATTTCAGGTTTAAGAATGTCAAGCGTTATGAAGCACGTGAGGAACCTGCAGAGGTTTTTACTGACGATCAAGACGACGAAATACTATATACACCACAACAAACAGCGGTACCAAGCTGGAAAAGAAATTTTATGTAACCCAAAAAAATAACAACATGAACCTATCAAACGAATTCAGAGCAAAAGTAAGACAAGCAATACTTGATAAAAGAGAAAATTACGGAGGGTCAGACGCTGATTTTTCTAAAAGTTTAGGATTAAAACATTCAATATACAGCCGTTTAAAGAACGGTGAGATCGAAAGAATAATAAGTGACACCGTTTGGATTACAATAGGACGTGAACTGCAGGTTAAAGTTTTCGAAGATAATTGGAAAGTTACCCGAACATCGGTTTATAGTGAAATTGAGGACAATCTTAATTTCTGTAAAGATTTCAGCCGATCAATGGTACTAGTTGATGATTGTGGAATAGGCAAAACTTTTTGTACTAAACACATCATTAAAAAAATGAAAAATACTTTTTACGTTGACTGTTCTCAGGCAAAATCAAAACAGCTTTTTATTCGTCTGCTTGCTAAAACTGTTGGTATAGACAATACAGGTAAGTACTATGATGTACTTGCAAACCTTAAATACTACATCACAACCCTTGAAAAACCTCTTATTATCATCGATGAAGCTGGTGACTTAGAATATTCTGCCTTTTTAGAACTAAAAGGTATCTGGAACGGAACAGATGGTGTGTGCGGATGGTACATGATGGGAGCTGACGGACTAAGAGATAAAATCACTCGGGGAATAACCAATAAGAAAGTGGGTTATGCTGAGATTTTCAGCCGTTTTTCAGATGAATACGTGAAACTTACCCCGAATGCACCTGATAAAAGAATCGAATTCTATACAAAATTGATTGGCGATGTTGCCTCTGCAAATTTAGAAGATAAAACCAAGGTAAGACCTCTAATTAACAAGTGTCTGCAGAAAGAATCAACACTTAGATATTTAGAAACTTTAATAAAAATAGGCGCATAATATGGCTAGAGCAATATCACTAAAGACACTATATGAAAAACGGTATGAGGTATATGATTTTAATGGTCCTTGGTTAGATGTTCTCGGCAATCCGGAAAAAGGTAAAGTCTGGCTGATTTATGGGGATGAAAAGAACGGGAAAACCATGTTTGCGCTAAAGCTTGCAGAATATCTAAGCCAATTTGAACCTGTTTACTATATATCTGCAGAAGAAGGTACAGGAAAGTCGTTTCAGGAGAATGCAATGAAAAGAGCAAAGCTCGATGTGAAGAAAGCAAATATCAAGTTTTTAGAGTACACGGAACTTGATGAAGTTGAAAAAATTCTATCTAAACGAAAGCCTCCAAAGACCATGTTTTTTGACAATATCACGGTTTATAATGATGAACTGGCATACGGTAGATTTAGAAAATTTACCATGAAATACCCAAAAACCACAATGGTTTTTATTGCACATGAAGAAAGAGGCGAACCATACACTGCAACAGCCAAACTCTGTAAAAGGTTAGCCAGATATATCTTAAGAGTAAAAGGAATGACGGCTTTCGTTTCCGGCAGCTGTCCAGGAGGAACAATAATGATTGATGAACAATCAGCACAACTATGTCACGGAAGTCAAATTAAAAACTAAAAGTTATGAGTACTATTTATGAAATCTTAGGAATTACTGCAGACGAGTTTGATATCTATTATTTCGACTCTTATCTGAAATGGTGTGAAAAAGTATCAGTTAACCTTAGAGATGCGCAGAAATTAATATGTTATCCACCATTGTTCAGGTACTATAAGACCGAAATCGCTAAATGTGAGGAGGAATTTAGGTTAAGGATAAAGAACTACCAGAATAGTAAAACAGTGACTCTAATGGATAAAAAAAGGCTTTATGAGCGATGTACGGAAATAGTTCACCAAACGTGCAGACCAGTTCCATTAATTGAAGCAGCGATCATTGCACAGCCAGTCAACAGAGAGTTCAATATCAGTGTGCTCTGCGTAGCAGTGAGAGGCGTAAAAATAGACAGTATAACCTTAAGACTAAACTAATATGAAAAGAACCAGACAACGCCTTGAAAATCTTATCGAAGAACTTAATCAATGGCTTAATGACAATTCAAAAGAGCATGAAGCCCGCACCCAGATGGAGGAAAAATTAAGAGAAGCAAAACAAGAACTAGCAGAGTACAAATGATGAAAATTTACTTACCACCGCCGCGCCTTGTTGATCTAGGTTTGGTACTGCAGTATGACAAGGAAGTCTTTAAATGTGAGCTTAAAGAAGAAAACTTCTTAACATGGAACGAACGCTTGCTTATTAACAGGGAACGTGCCCGGATTATGGCAAATGACCACTCTTATAAACAGGATATTGTACTAGAGTATAAAATACTCAATATTCTTTTGATTATCAAACAAACCCATTGGAAACCATTAAAAACTATTGAATATGCTAAAAATTTTTGACATAAAACCCATAGCCAGATCAGAACCAGTTTCCAAATCCCGCAAAAAGAGATCTTCTTTTGATAACCGCAGGTACAAACTGCATCAAAAAGTAAAAGATATCTGCGAACTGAAATCCAAACAGCGCACCATCATAGTGCATTACGCGGCTGAAATTTCAAACAGATACATAATTGAACTGCAGACAAAATTTCATTACAACATTCAATCGGAAATGTTTAATACCAAGGAAATAGAAGTAATTGAACCAATAATAATTAACAATTGAAAATATGGAAAATCAAGAAAAACCAACGATTAGCCTTTCTGACTTGTCACCTGAGCAAGTCAAACAATTAACCCTGCAGGCAAAAGAAGCTGCTAAAACTGAGCGAAAAAAAAGGCAGGAAAATTATAAAGCCTTTAAAGAACTCGGAGCTGAATTTCTGCAGAGAAATATCACTTCACTAACAGAACTCAGAGGGATTAATGAAAATGTGATCTTAAATGTATTTAAAGATTTCGAACCTACACTGGCCATGCGAAAAGAATTATACGGTGCAAGCGATCAGGACAGCTATACAACTACACTGCCGGACGGTTCACAAAGTATCACTATTGGCTATAACGTTGCGATCAGCTTCGATGGAACAGAACCTGCAGGAATTACAAAAATAAAGCAGTACCTGGCAACGCTTTCAGGTGATAACAACAATGCCAGAAAGCTTGCAGCAAGTCTGAATGTGCTGCTGAAACCAAACGGAAAAACAGGGATGCTTAAACCAAATGTTGTTCTGCAGTTAAAAGCTTTAAGAGACGAGTACAATGACGAAGGATTTGACGATGGTATCGAAATAATCGAAAGAGCACAGATTTTCACAAGAACAACACAGTATGTCCGCGGTTGGAGCTATATCACAGATGAAAACGGCCAGCGAAAAAAACTAACTTTTAACTTTTCAGTATAACAATGAACATGAAAAATAATAAAATTCAACTTGGAGATTCCACAATGAAAGCGGTTGTAAAAATGGCGGATGGGAATTACGGTGCTGTGACACCATTACTTGAACTTTTAGAATCAGATCATATTGATCCAGATAACGCTTTAGGGGGAATAGGTGTTTTACTGTTTTTAGATTCTTTAGGCATATACGGAACAGATTTGTATGTTTTGTATAGTGATATATGTGGTCAAGACATCGTTAAAATGATCGCAGTTCTGCGAGCCACACAGATGGGAATTTTTGAAACTTGGACGTTAAAAGATGCCTGTAGCAGACAAGATTTTTCTGGGAGAGATTTAGTACCAGTTAATGAACTGTACGAGAAAGTTAAAGAGCGACTTCCAAGATTTAATTCCTAATAATTTAACAACAGAGATATGGAAAAAGAATCTTCAACAAACGAAAAGATGGGATTTGGCTTTTTGATAGCACTGACTTTTTTGTTTATAGCACTTCGATTAATGCGAAAAATTGAATGGGATTGGTTTTGGGTGCTGTCTCCGATATTGCTCCCAATCGCTTTTATACTGATAATATTTGTTATATGTGCTCTTTTAGCATTTTGTGTATGGGTTTACTCAATATTAGGAAAATAGGTTAGTTAGTTGGGTGTCCTGAGAATAAGGTCTGTGCGGGTTCGAATCCCGCCTCAGGAGCAAATTTTAAAACAAATCGATATGAAAAGCAGAATCAAATTATTTCATTTTACAGAGTATTTACAAGCAACCCTTTTAAAAAAAATGAATGAAAAAGAAAGGGACAGCATAAAAGTAAGTGTTTATGGTTACACGCCTGGAACAGATCATATAGAATTCAGTTATGATATAGAGTTCCCAAATGAAGAAGATCGAGACTTAACATTTGATGAAATAACATCAGATTTAATGTTTGAAGATATCAAAAAAATTATCAAATCATCTGAAATTCCAATTATAGTATAAGTATGGCAACGATAAAAGTAAATTTTGAAGATCAGGGACAAGACTTGTTATATTTTGTGATAGACTCAACATCTTTAGTCGTAACCGAGGCAGGACCATTTCACAATGACATATACAAAGATTCACAAGTGAAAAGCCAGGTAATCGAAGGCAGATACATAACCATCAACAATCAGTATGGTATTCAGCAAATCAAATATCCAATAATTAAAATAGACGTGATAAATGACAAAAACTAAACCGATAGTCTATTCAGGCTCTGGGAGCGCTATAGACAATTACAATTCAGAAAAACCAGTTAAAACAGAGAATTGGGGTGTATTTGATGCGAAAAATAAACAGCATCGTACAATTATGGCTCTCTGTAGAAACAGGCAGTGGGTTAAACCAGATGATAAACACCCTTCGGGACAGGTTGCAGATATGGACGGGGCTTTCAGTGACTTTTTAAAATCCGATCGTTCACCGGTTAAAAAACCTTTAATGGATATGAAACCGCAGGAGCTAACAAAAATTATCGTAGCAATGAGTGGAGTTGTCAGACATAAATGGAGTAAATAAAATGGAAGAAATAGCAATTTTTTCAGCAGTGGTATTTTTAATTTTTGTATGCATTGGATTTGGCTATGTAAAAGGATATTCAGCTGCTATTGCAAAAGATTCAGACTTGCCAGATCAATACTGCTTTCAATGTGAGTTTGAAATGCCGGTAAAAGTTAAAAACGGCAATGTGCGTTGTTCAAATTGTGGTATGAGACATGGAAACTTTGGATAATTTAGAAGAATGCCCGCATGAAAACACTGTTTTAAGGGTTCTTGACACTGCAGGAACTTGTGAGAAAACGGCGGTATTTTGTGTAAAATGTAATAAACGAATTACTGAACCAATAACTGAATGTTAATATGAAAATAGAATTTGAAATCAACAACTATCAGTTATCATTTATAAATGAAATGATAGCTGATAATCTACTCGAGCCGTCTAAGGCCACATCGAAGGAAAATAGGAGCTTCATTTATTTAATGATCGAGATCGCAAATAAGCTGCTTAAAAAAGCAATTGATAAAAGAGGCGTTAAAAAGGTCTTTAAACTGTCTTTAAAATATTATGAAGCAGTTGCAGTACATCAATTTCTTTTGCTCTACATTGATTATGAGCAGACAGAAAAAAGACGGGTAACACGTGAAATAATAGGAATTATTAATCAAAAATTAGTGTAATGGCAGTAAAAGAAAAATTAATCGAACAATGGCAGATTTTAATGACGGGTATAAAACAAATTGCATTAAAAGTTCCTGAATTCAAAGTTAAAGTTCAGACGAATAAAGTAATATCAATCAATAAATACAATGTGATTTGTCACTTTATAAATAATGAATATGTAGAAGTGAAAGTCAGTTATAATGATGAAGATTACTTAACAGTTCGGCATGTTTCTGATTTTGCAGTGACAACTGCAACGGTTTTAGATTACATACGTAACAATCCAAATCCTTAAAACAATGGAGCCGCTTACAACTTACCGGGCAAAAGGAAAAGAAATAGGCTTAGTATTTCTCTTTAAATACGATTTAATGGGTAATTTAAGACTATTTGAAGTCTGTGAGGGAGTTTTAAACCGTGACCAGCGCCAATGGCTTTTAACCGGATATCTGCCCGAAAATGCCAAATATGAAAACGGGAAAGAACTGTTAGCACAGCTAGAACCAAGATTCCCACATGAAGAAAGTGTTATGAAAACAATTTGGATGAAACTTAAAAAATATCTAAAGGTTTTTGAGATCGAAGTTTCACCTGCAGATTTAAGTTTTGAAGCATTGTGGAATCTTTACGACTATAAAGAAAGCAAAAAAAAAGCAGAGGCATTATTTAAACGATTAACAGAAGAACAAAAAATAAAATGCTTTATCCAAGTTCCAAAATACAAAAAGAAGCTTGCAAAAGGAACTATATCTCAAGCCTTGTTAAGTACCTGGCTTTATCAGGAAAGATTTAACGACGAATATTAACAATTAAATAATTACGCAATGTCAAAATTAATTTACAGAACTAAACCGCCGAGAAAAGGTTACGTAAAATATCAAAGTTTTATGACCCATGAAACAAAAGGAATACGAGACAAATTACCATCGCAGGAGACACAAACGAAAGCGCATGATCTTGTCCAAGACACTTTGGGAAAGTTAATAACCGAACTTGAAAAAATGGGTTACGACCAGACAAAAGTTGGTTTTTATATTCACTATCAAAATTTATAAAAATGGCAAAGCAATTTGTAAAAATTACCAAAACATATTCAGCAAAAAACAGGCTGTGTACTGCAATTTTAGAATCTATGGACAGTATAGATCATTCTTTATTTTCAAATAAAGAATACGCGGTAAAAGATATTAAAAGGCGTTATGATGAGGCTTTGGATAACTACAAAGGCAAAGCTACAGTTCCAAAACTGCAGAACCATCAGGCTAATAAAAAGGAAATTTTGTATTATGTCGAAGATGTAATTCATATATCAATTTATAACGTAGAATGGCAGGATATATGAAAAAATTTGATCTGGAAAAACAATTTGATTTCTATCTGGAAAAGGTAAACCTTAAAAAAGAAAATTTGTCTGATATTCAGCTGCAGGAAACAAAAAGAGCATTCTATGCGGGAGTAGCCCAAATGTGGAGAATGTTTGTTGAAATTGCAGATATGCCGGAAGAAAACTGCGACGAGATTTTCAATGACATTGATGACCAGCTTGCAATTTTTTGGTGTGATGAAACCATAAGTACGGATTTCCGTAAAATGCATTAAAAATAATATTTTAGTTTTGGACTCATGGAAGATAAAGACAAAATAAGACTTACAAACGACGAGATAAGAAACAGACATTATCTACAGCGTGATAATGAACTCTATAAATTAAAAAGAGATTTGAAAAGAAAATTACTACGACTTTATATTGCAGGTTTTGTAATATTTGTCTTAATTTGCCTTCTTTATCTCTATTTAAAAGAATAGAAATTTATAAACTAATCAAAACAAATAAAATGAAAAAAGTAATCCTGTTTTTAACACTAACATTTTTAACTGCATGCAGCAGTGATGAAACCATAAAAGAGGTAATTAAGGAAGTTCCAGTAGAGGTTATAAAGGAGGTTCCTGTAATAGTTGACAACACAGCTCCAAGCACATTGGTCAAAACTGAAAATTGGTTGAAATCCCATTATAATGGTTATGGTAGTGTCAACGCAGCTAATATTTTGAAAACCGAAATAAAAAAATGTTTAGACGAAGGCAATAACTATCAATTCTTTAATATATATATTGGAGATCACAGACATGATAAAAATGATATACCTGGTGTAGCAGGATATGGAAATCCAAGTACTGTAATCGTAGTGTTTTTTAAAAACAATAAATCACAAGAAATCAGAGTTTATGAACCTTACGGAGAAAACTTAAGATACGCCGATCATTTGACTGTAAAACAAACTAATTATACATTTGTTGATGACTTCTTTAAAAATGAATTGATAGGTTCCATTTCAACAGCAGACTTTTTAAAATTATAAATATTTATCACCTTAAAACCATGCTTCCTGGCATGGTTTTTTTTTGCTCTAAAGTTGGGTTGACACGTATTATATTACAATATAATTTTGTCCACATGTCAGCCTCCAAACAATCCCACGCCAATACTATCAAAAAAGCAATGCTGGTAAAACAGATGCTGGACGAGCATTATGAGGCAGGGAACCAGTCTAAAATGATGGCAGGGATTTTGAGAACTAAAATAAGCAAGGTATATCCAATGTCCTACAGAACTCTGCAGCGCTACCTTGTAATTGCAAAAAATCAGACTGAGAAAACAGCAACACAGTTAACCTTATTTTAATATGAAATACATTTTTTTACTTTTCAGCATGGTCTGCTTTTCGCAGGAGTATCATATCGATAATAGTGATATTAAGGCATTAAAAGTGTATGAAGTCAGTGCCAGGGAACAGGCAGATATTTTGGTTTACTTTGTCAATAATAAAAATCAGATCACAAAAAAAGGATGCTGGTATATCGACAGAAAAACCCCGACAAGCAAACCGATCAGGTACGTTAATTTTCCCCAGCAGGCAGATGTGAAAATATACAGGGTTCGCACCAAAGAACAGTTAGAAAATTGAAAAGGAGGCTAAACAGCCTCCTTTTTTTCTTGTTCTTTAATCATACCAGTAACATTTGGTTTATCAAATTCTCCGGTTTGAAAAACCGGGTTTGCGATCAGGTCTTTTGCATAGCTTTCGAATTCGAAGATCATACTGTGGTAATCTGCCACAGGATTATCTATTGGAACTTCAGAAACAAACTTCAATACTGAATTTCCAACAAGTTTCCTTCCTTCTAAGATTTCCTGAAGTACACCGCAGTAAACAAAACTGTTCATTCCTGCAATATAGTTTGGCGCAACATTACTCATGTCATTTTCTTCATCAACTAACAGATGCAGGGTGATCTGAATAAGTCTTGGTTTATCTTTTCCCTGCCCGGTAATGGTGTAATCGACAAAGATAGCAGGCAGTGTAAAATATTCGAACTGCTCGGGGTCTGCAGGCTGGCCCCTATATTTGTCCATATAAAAATTACCATCCAAACCCTGATCTTCAAATCTCTGCTTTTCAGCATCAATAACGCTGTATAAATTTATAAAAGGAACTTTCATTTTTTTTCTTTTTAAGTTGTATTCATGGCTTTTTCCATTTCTTCTTTTACGAGTTTTTCTATGTCAGAAGCCAGTTTGGCACTATTGCCTATAAATTGGCGCGCTGGTATAACAGTATTCATTTTTCTGCGGTATGCTTTAACACTGTGTGATGATACTGTGTGAGCAGAAACTGATTCTATACGCCCTTTTCGTGATCTGCTGTGCGCTTTTCTGCTGTGCGCTTTTTTGGTGTATGATCTGACATTGGCAGAGGCGGTAATTTTACCGCCGTTGTTCTGTATTTCGGCATAAGGCACATCGGTTCCAATCCTCACCGAGTTCATGTTTGCCTCAATCTTACGGATGCTCCGCTTTAATCTTCCGGAGTTTACCAAAAGCGTCTGGCTCTTACGTTTGCCGCCTTCACGCCTGCGCTTACGTGCCTTCCACGCCTCTTTATTACTGTCATACCAAGCCTGATCTCTAAAGCGTTCTTTACTGAACCTGACTGCCAGTACAGCAACTTTGTTTGGCAGAGATTTTCGGGCTTTTATAAGGTTGTCAACCATTTTTACAAAGTCGTTCATATCTCTCCCAATTTAAAATGCAAGCTCACCGCTTCGAAGCACACGCATTAATAATTCTGTCATTGCTTTTTCAAGCTGCTGCGGGTTCATTTGGTTAAATTCCTGTGATCGAGTTGATAAGTTTTCAACCAGACTGCCAATGTTAATTGTTAGGTTTTTGGCCTGTCCTCCGCCTGAAATGGTGTTGGCATCATCGACCGGACTCGAAGGTGTTACAGGGGGCATTCCTCCATCTGGTTCCCCGTCAGGGTCATCAACCAGATCAGTATCTGACGGATTTTTTGCATCAAGCATTACCTTTGCGGTGATTTCTTTCAAATTTGGAAATTTGAAGTTTTTAATCTTATCCATGGCGGATGCAAAATCAAAAGTGAAAACATCAAACATAATACTGGCAATCTGTCCCAGCAGTTCTTTCATCCATATTAGTATTGGTTTGACTTTTAAGTACAAGTCAGTAAAAGAACCTTTGAAACCCGTGATAGCTTTAATACCGTTCCACACCGCTGAATAAAAACTTATAAAGCCTCCAATTACCATTTTTAATCCGTTCCACAAGGCTCTCATTCCTGAGGTTGCTATCAGAAACAGCCATTCTAATACGGTTCCCAGATATGATATATAGTCCCTTAAAATTACAGATTCATTCCATAACTTCTTAAAATAGTTCATCATATCTAAAACTTTATTCCCAGCGTTAGTCATAATCGGCAGAAATAACTCGCCAAATTTTACAATAAGAACCTGAATCTGGTTCCAGACTATTTTCCAGGACTCCATTGGTGTTAAAGAATCCTGATAGGCTTTGCTTAAAGCGCCTTGACTGTTTTTGGAAGCATCTACAGCACTTTCAAGTCCTTTAATATCCTGAATAAGCGTTCCAAAACCTACTGCAGAGCTTTGGTCAAGTCCTAAAGAAGCCATTTTCTTCATTCTCTGATTGTCTGTAAGACCAGCCATTTGTTTATCAAGCTGTTTCATAATTTCTAAAATAGGTTTAACCTTTCCAGTCTTTACATCAAAAACGTCAATACCTATTTTCTTGAACTGCCCCACTACTTTAGTATTTGACAGTGATCGTAAAATCCCTTCGAGCGCTGTTGACGACTGTTCTGCAGAAAGCTTGGTCGTAAGCGCTGCATAAGCGCCTGCAGTTTCATCCAGAGCAAACCCGACATTCTTTGCCAGGGGAATGATCTTAGGCAGATAATTGGCAATGTCTTTAAACTCAGCGTTACCTGATTTTACAGTGGCAAACAAGATATCATATACCTTGTTGACCTTTTCCCCGCTCGATGACATCACAGAAATTGCCGCGCTGGCAACTGTTTCAATGTCTGTAAATCCTGCTTTTGCTGCTCTAAGTGTAGGCTCTAAGGCTTCCATTGACTGTTTAACTGTGAGACCTGCAGAAATAATTCTGTTAAAGGCCTTGGGTATTTCTTCGAGCGGCGCAACATTCCGGCTGCCGATCTCGAGCAGCTTATCGGACAGCTTTTTGAGTCTGTCGCGGGAGAGTTCAGCCGTGACGTTAATCTGCGCCATACTTTCCCACCAGGCATTAGCTTGTTTCGTGGCGTAGCCTATGGCAGCGGCAACCGCACCAACTCCGGCTACAACCAAAGCAATCGGATTTGTTAATAATGCTAATGCTTCTCCCAGCTGTGGTATTTCAGCTCCGAAAGCACTAAGCATTTTTGCACCGCTTGACCGCAGGGAATTAAGTTTCCCCTGCATCTGGTTAACAGCCTTGTTAACCTTGTTTTTTGCACTGTTTAATCCCATCGAGAGTTTTTCTCTCAGGGATATATGCAGTTCCATTCTTGCTGTTGCACTCATTATATTAATTTAATTTGTTATATTTGCACTATCAGGCTTGAACATCGAGGTTTGCGGACCGCGGTTCCTGATATTAAGCAGCCTGTTTTACAATAGGCTGCTTTTTTTATACAATTCTCTGCCATCGGCATCCAGAATTAAAACCCCTTTAAAATGCGTTTTATCAGTATTTAAAAACCATGCATCAAGTTTGCGCTCAATCCATTCTTTTTTGAGTGTACTTTCCTCTGTCAGCATTATGACAGCGTACTCGCTTTTTTCTGCAGCATTTTCCAAATGGCGTTTAATATGTTTCCCGTTCCCGGTCAAATACTTGAATTCGACGATAGTGTCTTTTCCTTTTATCTGAATCAGCGCATCGGCATTTTTAGCGTCAAGCTGTTCAAACCATCGCTTAGGATAAAACTTCTTTTTAAGTTCCATTTCCTTACTGCTGATATCGGGAAGTAACTCGACTTTGCTGATTGATTTATACTTATCAATCAATGTCCTGGCAATGACATTATTGTTATGCAGTTCGTGTGCATGGTGGTTGATGTGAGTTAGTACCGGTTTGTCTTTGTAATAATCAACCCGGAAGGCATCTTCTGCAGGAATCAGTTTTAAGGTTTTAATTAAAACATGCTGCGGAATTTCAACGTAATAAGGATGCCCCTTTGGAAATACCAGACCGTCTGCAGCTAAATTTGTCCTGAACATCTTTGGTATTACGATACTTGGGGTCTTATTGGCCGGCGTTGTACTGGTCTCTAAAGTCTGTACTGCTTCACATCTGCATCCCCAGCCGTTAGGCGGATAATGTGAAGCCCAGAACACGTCATCTATATGTTTAACAATACCGTCCAATACCTGATGTTCTGCCCTTACTGCACCATCGCCGACGGTCTGATATTCAAGATTAGGAATTACACTCTTATCATTTTGAAACTCTGTCCATCTTGCAGCGTTCTGACTGCTTGCCACTGCAGTATTATACTCGGTCTGCATCCAATTCTCGTTATAACGTTCCGTTACCTTTGAAGCTTCGTTTTTAAAATCAGAAAAAGAGCGCAGTTCTCCGTTATCATCTTTTAAAAGCGAGGTTAGATCACTTAATTCCTGATAGTTTTTTGCACTTGAAAACTGCCATACATCACGCGTTAAGCGCTGCAGCATTTCTGTGTCCGGTGCATTCCAGTCAACATTGACACTGCTGTATTCTTTGGCTGTTATTCGTGCCAGTTCCTGAGCGGTTATACTTGCAAGCTCTGCATTGTAATCTTTGTTATATGCGTCTTTTAAAACACGGTTTACAGCTTCCTCAACTGCTTTTTTATAGGCTTCTGACGGCTCGTTATCTGCGTCTGCAGTAAATGATCTGCCGGCACATTTCGGACAACCGGCATCGTACAATTTTGGCTTATGCCCCTCACCGTCTAAGGGGCTTACTGAAAATTTTCAAAGAGCCCTTTTGCTTTTGCCTTTGGTGTCTTCTTTTTATCATCTACTGCAGCAGGCTCCGGTGTTGTGGTTTTAACACCTGTTATCGGCATGTTAAAAGTCGTTGCTATCCACTCGGTATCGATATCAAATTCGCTGATCGCCTCAAAAACCATTTTCCAATGCTCAGACATTGTCATTGTTTCAGTATCATCGAAAACAAATTCCATTTTAGTATTATCAAATGGCAGTCCCATCTGCTGCAGTACAGGGAAAAGCTGATCGTTGATAATAAAACCAAAAAAACGCTTGTCATTAGTGGCAATTTTATCGTCGAGCGTTCTTTCATGAACTTCAGTCTGGCTTCGGTTCCCCGCAGTGTCGGTCATAGTTGCGCTTCCAACAATAGGCTTACTGATCTGCTCGTCATGCAGTCTGATCTGCTTTTCGTAAGTGTTTACAGGGTTTCCTGCATTGGCCAGATCATGTATTTGTACATCGGTTCCGTGAGGCATTACGGCCTGTGCAGCTTCACCGAGAGCCTTAAGCATCATTTCGATACGTTTGATATCATTTCGGTTTGCTGTGGTAGCTGTAATCAAAGGCATTCCAAACTTTTCTGAAAATTCTGCCCATGCCTGCATTGCGTTACGTTTCCAGATAATGTTGGGAATTACGCTGTTTATAATACCAAGCCTTGACCGGTGGTTTATTTCAATAATTCCGGGCACCTCCATGTAATCAACGTACTTAGTCCCAAAAGCTTCCAGATACATACGCTGCTGTGTGATTGAAATATTGCGATAAGGCACCGGAACAACTTTTAATTTTTCCTCTGCAGAAATGATCTGCACGACATTGTACTTATGTACCAGGGCGTCGCAGCAAGCTTCTAAAAATTGATAAAACCATTGTTTTTTTAGGAGTTTAGTCTGTTCTTCTAATGGCTTTCCGGTGGTTGAATCTTTGACATAAAAACGATGATTCAGCGTTGCAGCATAACGAATAGTTAAAACACTTTCAACATGTCCGTCCATAATCATTTCGTCGATTAAATCCTGCATTGCAGCCCAGCGCGGTTCTGTTGGGTTTTCAGCCGCAGTAATTGCCTTTCGCCACTTCTGTATATCTTTTCGGGTCATGTCTTTAAACTCGGCCACTATCGTCTTTATGATTGCTTCATCACTTTGTTTTGCTGTAGAAGTCTTTGCCTGAAATGCGCGTGATGAAGTATATTTCTTTCTTTTTATAGTCATTTTAAAATGCTTTTAATTTTAATACTTATGATCTTGCGGAGGTCTTGCGCTCCATATTTTCACCTCTGAATAGGTTTCGCCGGTATCGTCTGTTATCTCCGGCAGATCAGCAGGAATTTCGCCTTTACCTACACCGCGCATCCAATCCAGTGCGTCCTGATAGCGGTCATCCCTGTGTTTGGGAATATCTTTAAGGCCGGTCTGTGAATACAGATGGTATAAAGCCACATCAATAAGCAGTGTTACAATGAATTCGTCACGTTCCGGCAGATCGTAAAAGGCCTGCAGGTCATAACGTTTACCTACATATTGGCGCAGCTGGTCTGCAGCAGTTTTCTCAGCTCTGACGAGTTTTGGAGAATTGTAAAAATCCTGAGCAGTCAAAAGGCGCACAATTTCCTGTTTGATCTGCATTTCGTAATCTTCTTCTAGTATATATCTCATAGTGGTAACTTGTTAAAAATGTCTCTCTTTCATGCTTGATCTTGAATTGGTCTGCATATCAAAACTGCTTACAAAAGTGGCTTTGTTCAGATCGGCCATATCTGCCTGAACAGCATCCGGTGCATCGTCATTGGCTCCTGAACCTTTTTCAAACGCGAGATGCTGGTCTATTGCTGTTGTTTGGTCTAGGGTGTCCTTTTCGTCTTCATTCCAATACACACGCAGACGCTCGAAATGTCCTGAGTTAGCCTCGATACGTTCAAACTTGCCTTCCTTTGGTCTTTTGTCAGCTATAACCGGAATGTGGTACCCTCTGTAATCCCCTTCGACGTCAAAATCACTTACAAACTCATCCATAGCAAAAAGACCTTCAATCTTATAAATGATCGGGTACCGTTCCAGTTTATGTTTTTCGTACAGATCATAGAGCCAGGACGCGCATACACTTCGTGAGGTCTGTCTGCAGAATGAAAAAATGATATCAAAGTCACGTCCTTTTTTACCTATCAGGAACATAGCCTTGTAATCACCTTTATCTTTGTAGCTCAAATCACCGTAAAACTGCAAAGCATCATACTTATCGAGTTTTGACATCTTTCGATGCTGCATCCATTCGGGTTTGAAAATCGCACCATCCATAAGCGGGGTGCACATATACTCACGCATCCAGCTTCGATACGGTGTAGCGAGTCTCTTTTCAAGCCAGTACTGAGCGGTGTATTTTTCAGGCCAGCTCGGCGTAAACTGATCGTCCAGAACCGCCTTGGTTTTGATATGGTGATACGGGTTTTTGAAGCCTTGTTTTTTACTCTCTTTGTTGGCAACCTTAGAAAGCTCAATCAGTTTTGCCATGATTGAGTTTTTGTGAATCAGGTTATTATTGAAAACAAAGCGCTCTTTTCCTTTGTCAAAACAGCCCCATAATGTACCAGTGATATAATCGATTGCCTCACGTATAAGCCTGTCATTGTTGCATCGTTTCAGCGTGTCGATATCGTCGCACCCGATGTAGTCGGGTCTGAACTCTCCAAACCTTAATCCCCTCGGGTCCTGCCCAAAACCTAATGCATGAAAATGAATACCATTTTTAGTGGTGAAGTTTCCTTCTGCCCAGTCACCCTGATTGAACTGCTCACCGTAATCGTTTATGAACCGGGTGTTATGTTTCAGGTGCGCCTGAACGTCAGAAATAAGGCGTTTGGCTTTTTCTTCATTCTCACCGATCAGCAGCATGAAATTCATTTCCTTTTTTACAAAACCCAGATATAAAGGCACGCCCAGCATCGTATGAACTGATTTTGCCGAACCCCTGAAAGCGTCGTTTAAAAGTTTACAGACAGGGTTCTTAATAATGATGTTTGATATCGTTTTGTGGAATGGTGCTGACTTGCAGGTCGCAAAATCTTTCATGTAATATTCGAACCATCTGATATAATCCGATTCCAGGTCTTTGATCCTCGCAATTTTCTCGTGGGGTGTTTCGTGTATATCAATTGTACACGCCTTTTCGATGCGCTTGCAGTGCGAATCGTATAACTTGGTTATTTTATCATAATTTACTATAAACGCCATTATCCTTGTAATTGAATTTTATGCAGCAAAAACTGCCTGTGGATTTCCGTTTGTTTGTGTGCCTCTTTAGGGTCAATTGCTGAATGAAAGTTGTCCAGTTCCATAAGTACCTCCATAACCACGGTAGGGTTGGTCTTTTTGGCCATGTAGTCAAAGGCTTTCATCACTCTGCCGAGTGCAACCGAATCAAAGGTTGCTTTGCCTCCCTTGCTGATATTGATTGCTTCTTTCAGCAGCAGTTTGTTCAGTTCCAAAGGACTTCCCTGCAGTAATTCTTTTGCTTCATCCCAATTGTATTTATCACGCCAGGCAGCGATTGTTTTAGGGTGTTTACCGAGTTTTTCCGCAATAGCTTTTATCGTGAAATTTTTCTCGATGTAAAGCATTTCCGCAATGTTAACTTCGGCGCTTTTTTCTAGTGCTTCTATCTTTTTCATGATGCAAATGTGTCACTAAAAAGACCCTTTAAAAATTACTTAGGACACTCTGTCACAGTGTTTTCTGATTCCGATTTAACGCTTGTAGGTTTGCCGTTCAAATGAGACAAACACATGCAATTTCAATTCATTAACAAACAAGTCGAAGTACGGGCGCACGGTGATATAAACCCCTTTGATATTTCGAATTCAGACTTCACTAGAGCCGTTGCAATGGCAGAGGATAAAAAGTGTAACCTTTTTATTGATCTCCACAGTTTTGGAGGTTCGGTAATAGAAGGAAACCTTATCTACAATACCCTGTCAAATACCAAAGTCAAAAAGCTGGTCGATATTACCGGAATCGCCGCAAGTATGGCAACGGTTATCATGCTTCCTGCCGACAGACGTCGAATGAATGATGACAGCTTTATTATGCTGCATCGACCAGTTTCATACGTCGAAGGCGATGAAGATGTAATGCTGGAAACAGCTAAAATATTAACCTCAATGAGAGGCACCATGGCTAAACGCTATGCTGAAATTTCAGGAAAAACCATTGACGAAGTAAATGCACTCTGGCTTAATGGTAAAGACAACTGGATGGATGCGGCCGAGGCTAAGGAATCTGGGCTTATCGATGAAATCATTGTAACGGGCAGAGCACCAATCTCCAAAGCAGAAGTATTAGCCAACACTAAGAATGTATTTGAAAAATTTACTGCACGTCTTGCAGTCTCGGAACCTAACACTTTAAAAGAAACAAGTATGAAAAAAGACCTAATCGCATCTTTAAAATTAGAAGGTGTAACGGAGGCTTCAAGTGATGTAGAGATCATTGAAGCAATTAAAAAACAAAGAACGGAGCAGGATGCTACAATCAAAGAACTGCAGGAAAAAGCGGAGGCAGACAAAGAAAAAAATATCGATGACCTGCTGGAAGAATATGTAACTGCCGAGGCAATCAAAAAAGATCAGACTGCAGCTTACAAAGAAGTTGGTAAGGCATTGGGAATTGACAAAATGAAAGCAATGCTGCCGGTACTTAAAAAACCTGCACAGCAGGCTGTTCCATTGGCAGCTCTTGTCAAAACTGCGCCTGCAGCTGGTGCTGCTGCAGCAGTAAATGTTTCTGCAGACGGTGAGTTACCAATTTCATCCGAAACATGGGACGCACTAGCAAAAAAATCAGGGGAACTCGAATCAGTAAAGAAAAACAGACCTGAAGTATTCCAAGCACTTTACAAGGCTAAATACGGAGTAGAACCAAAACTTTAATTATTAAAATAAATACCTAAAAAATGGCAGATGTATATAAAGAAGTCTGGACTGGTGAACTTGTAAAGACGATCAGTACAGCAGAATCAGGAACGTTTTTAGAAACAATCCCGGACAGTTCGCAGTATGCGGAAAATGATGTTATCCACTTAGTGGATGTTGGTGTGGAACCGGACGTTATTATCAATAACACGACTTATCCAATTCCCTTGCAGTCATTAGATGATGACGATATCCCGATTAAACTGGATAAGTTCACAACTAAAACAACCCCTATCTCAGACGATGAGCTGTATGCGTTGTCTTATGACAAAATTGCAACGGTAAAAGATAAACATGCCTCAGCGATTGCAATTTCTAAATTTAGAAAAGCACTTCACTCTATTGCGCCTGCAGCTAATACAGCTGACACGCCGGTTATTAAAACTACCGGTCCGGTTGTTAATGGAAGAAAAACACTGCTTCCAAAAGATGTTGTAGCACTTAAAAATGCATACAATAAAATGGGAATCGCTTCTGATTTAGTATTGGTGTTATGTACAGACCACGTGAACGATTTGTTAGCAGCAGATCAGAAGTTTGAAAAGCAGTATTACAACTATACAACTGGCGTGGTTGCCAATATGTACGGTTTTACAATCTACGAGCATATTTCATGCCCGGTGTATACAAGTGCAGGTGCAAAAGGTTCATTAGGGTCGCTGCCTACGTCAACTAATTTCAATGCATCAGTTTCATACTACAAACCATTTGTATTCAAATGTACAGGCAGTACAAAAATGTACTGGTCGCCTGCAGAGAATGACACTGACTACCAAAGAAACAAAATCAACTTTAACCACCGTTACATCGCTATGCCTAAGAAATCAAAAGGTATGGGTGCAATCATGTCTGATGTAGCTTAATCCTAAAGAAAAATGGTAACAGAAAAAGAAAAAGATATTGCCCAGGAATATCTGGCCGATAAATCAATAAAAGGTGTCTGGGTAAACTCAGCAGGTGAACTGTTCTTCGACGAAGGTCTTGCAAAAGCAAGCGACGAAGAAGCTGAATTCATTAAAAAGTCTAAAGCAGATCAGAAAGAGTCTGACACAACTGCGACAGACAAAAAAGATGAAGCTGCAGAAGCTCAGGCTGCAGAGCTGAAAGAAAAAAACTTAAAGCTATTAGCAGAAACGGAACTTAGAAAAGAGAACTACCAGACTATGAAAGCTCTAGTTAAGTTTTTCGAGATCACAACTGAAGATCACAAGGCCGATACTTTAATAACAGCTCTTACAAACTTTAAAGAAACTTTAAAATCAGTTTAAAATGAGTTTAAGAGGTGTATCAATCAGTGAAGGTAACATCGGAGTAAATCAAACCGGCGATACCCGCCAGTTTGGTCTTATAGGAAACGGTGCTGCAATAGCTGGAAAATTAGCACTCGATACGGCGTACGCGCTTCGCCGTATTGAAGATGCAGAAGCGCTTGGAATAACAGCGGCTTATGATCTTGAGAACAACATGCATGTGCATCGTCATATCTCTGAATTCTATCGAATGAATGGACCAGGCAGGATTTTAAATATACTGCTTGTTGCTGACACGGTAGCACTTAAAAACATGATAACACCCGCTAAATCACTTATCGTAAGTGCTGAGGGAATGATCTCAGATTTAGGCTTTTTCGTCAATTCAGATGCGGTCATTACACTAATTAACGGGCTTCCAACAACGCTTAATGAAGCAATCCCGGAACTGCAGAACTTGGCAGTTTGGGCAGCGCAGAACGACATGCCGCTTCATACCATTGTAGAAGGCTACGGAATTACAGATACATTAAGCAATCTTGCTGATCTGCGTGATTTTGAAATTTTAGTTGATGAAGACCCCGTTAAAATATCTGCAACAAAAGTAAGTATGGTTATAGCCCAGGACTGGAACCACGCAGAAGCCTTTACTGGAAACGCTAAGAAGTTTGCTGATGTTGGCACCTTTTTAGGGGTGATTGCTTCCCACGCATGGAACAGGAACCCAGGTGAAGTAGCGACCAAAAATATTCAGAATGTCCCTTTAGGCTCTTGGCTGATCGGCGGGCTTTCCAATCATAAAAAACACAAAGATGTATTCGAGTCTTTGGAAACACTAAACGACAAAGGGTATATCATTCCAATTAAATACCAGGGCGTTGCAGGATATTGGTTTAATGACGGACCTACTATGGCACCAATCGTTATTGATGCTCAGGGTAACATGAATCAGCATACGATTTATTTCTCTCATACCATTGACCAGTGCGTAAGGGCACTTCGTCTGATCTATCTGCCGGAAATCAAAAAACCGGTTCCACTCGAAGGCGGCCTGCTTCCGGCAGACATGGTAGAATACTACAATGCTATCGGTGATGATATGTTTAAAAGAATGGCAGCTGCCGGACTTATCAGTGAAGGAAAAACCAATGTAGACCCTAACAGTGATCTAATCGGAATTAAAGAATTAGACGTACAGTTTACAGTAGTCCCAACGGGAACCATTAACGAACTTGTAGGAACCATTAATCTTAAAACCAGTATCTAATGGCTAAAATAAAAAGAATGCACGAGGCCTATTCATCAGGCGATGTTACAGTGACCGTTAACGGTATTTATGATATTAATCCCTCAGCAATTGAGTACAACTCAAATTATGCGCATGAATATCAAAAAGGTCTCAGAAGACAAGCTCGAGCTTGGAGAATGGGGGCTCAGGAAATGGACGCTAAAATAACACTGCCTCTTGACGCAATTGCCGAAATTGAGAAAAGCGCACCTAACGGCGATATCGCCTTAATCAGACCTTTTCCAATCATTGTTACCTTTTTGAATTCTGAAAATGAAATGATAAAAGATATCATTACAGCAAAATTCAAAGGCAACGGCCGTACTGTAACCAATGACGGCGATATCGAAAAAGAATACGAACTATTTCCAACGGAAATGAAATTTAATGTTTAAAATGAAAAAAGAAACGGAAAAACAATTACCGGAAGGTATCACCCAGCAGATGATCGATGCTGCCAAAGGGAAAGGATTAGATGTAAGACTTGCAGAAGTTCCGATCGATGATGACGGCAATACACGTGACTTTTTAGTTTGTGTACCATCACGAACAGTCTTAGGACAGTTCAGAAGATACATGGACACAGACCCGAAAAAGGCAGATGATATTTTAGTGAAAGCCTGCCTGCTTTCGCATAAAGACGAGGTTTTGGGTGATGATGATCTCTTTACTGCAGTAATGGCTACTATTTCAGAATTAATCGTTGTTAGAAAGGGTATCATAAAAAATGTCTAACGCAATTAGAGGACATTCCTCTAATTGCACAGTCAGACGATTCACTGGATATTGACCAGCTCTGTTTTCAGTATGATGCAATGATTCGACTCTATTTCAAAGAAAACCCCGACAATCTATGTGACTATGAATTTGCCAGGAGAGTTAAAGAGCTGAAATTTTTATCAGAACAGGGTTTATTAAAATCACTATAAATGACAGGAAATTTAGGAGATCGATTCAAGATAGCATTTGGTTTTGTTGCAGCTAAGATGAGCACGCCGCTGAAAGCGAAAGGCTTTGAAGCCGAGGTAGAACAGCCCCAGAACTCGCAGATTCTTCTTTGGAACGATAAAACAAAGTTTGACGAAGTAAAACTTTACCGGGACAAGATAGAATTTGATTTCGCATTCCGGCAGGTTGCCGAAGAATACAACACTGTTTTTGCAACACCGCCGATGCTAAGTTTCAGCAGGCAGAAAAAACTTATTGTTACCAGTATTGATAATGTAGATGATATCGAAAGGGTTGAGCGTTACAATACCTCTCCTTATGAAATAGACTGGAAAGGTCTTCTAATCGATATGGACAACCATACGTTTCCTGCAGACAAACTTAAACAGTTAAATGAGATATTCAAGTTTAATGGAATCTGGAATGTCTCGAGTGAAATTTTTGACGCATTAGAAATTACTGCAGTATACATTTCAGAAGTACAGATCGAATTTGTAGAAGGTTATGAAGATACAATTGCCTACAGCTTTAAAATGAAAGCGATCAAAGATTTAGAATACCAATTATTAACCCAAAAATAAAAAACAAATAAATGAGAAAGATTATTTTAATCAGCTTGGCGCTGCTGTCTACAGCATTAACACAAGCCAGAACAAACTTAAATACCAATGATATGCTGTATTTAAACATGAATTCAAAAGCCGTATTAGGCAGTATCCAGTTAAACAACATTACCAGCTTTAATATTACCCAGACAGTGCAAGAACTGAGTTCCACTGCAAAATTAGTGGTGCCGAAGGCTTATGGTAAGATTGGCCAAAAACCAATTTTAGAGTTAATGAAAGTCGGTGACCCTGTCAAAATAGATCTCGGATATAACGGAGTCTACAATCAGGAGTTCGAAGGATATATCAGTGAGATTGAAGCTGATGCGCCGCTGATTATTCATTGCGATGATAAAATGTGGCCGTACAAACAGAACAACTGGGTAAAGCATTACAAAAGGATAGAATTAAAACCATTACTGCAGGAGCTGTTTCCCGGTCTTACAATTGACAGCCCTCAGGTTAATTTAGGAAAGCTGGAGATTGACAACGCCAGCTCTTATAATGTTATCCAGGACCTGCAGAACGATCACGGTTTATATTCAAGAATTACGGGAAACACGTTAAAAGTTGGTTTAGCGTACGATTTTGCAGACCTGAGTAAAGTCCACACCTACGATATCCGAAGTGATGTAAAAGCAAACGAGTTAAAGTACAAGCGCAAGGAAGATATGCAGGTACGGTTTAAAGCAGTAGCCAACCTGCCTAACGGTAAAAAGAAAACCGTAATGGTGGGGTCTAAACTTCCAAATGCAAGTGAAAAGACCCTGAATTTTGCCGGAAACTTTTCTGAAGCTGAATTAAAGCAGAAAGCAGAAGCTGTACTGGCAAAAGCGGTATTCGATGGTTATACCGGCTCAGTTACCGGTTTTGGAAACCCTCTTACCAGGTGCGGGGACTGTCTTAAAATAATTGACGAGCAGAACCCGGAACGCGAAGGAACTTACATGATTGAGACAGTCGAAATTTCTTATGACGATAACGGTTTTTCAAGAAAGAACACCCTTAGCTACAAAGTTTACTAACCTTAAATAATAAAACATGCCGGACGTTGAGGAATTATTCAGCCGTGTTATGAAAAAGCAGATTCAATCCTCGCGTTTTATTCAGGTTGTTTCTGGAATTGCCACAGATATCACCGAAGCAACCTGCACGGTACAGAGAGAGGGTTCGCCTGACCTTACAGGAGTGAGGCTAAATGCGATCGATGATGAAATTGAAGATCAGGTTACGATCTATCCAAAAGACAAAAGTCATGTGGTGGTAGGTATAATGGACGGTCTGAAAACCGAGGCCGTAGTACTTAAGTGCTCCGAAGTTGAGAACATGCGAATTAAATGCGGCGGAGTTTCCTTTATTGATGTCTTAAGCAGCTTTATTACAGAAGTTAAAAACGCAATTATCAACACACCTGCAGGAGCCGGAACCGTAAGCCCGGCAACAATTCAGAAACTTACTGCAGTTGAAGAAGATTTCAAAAAAATATTCAAGTAATGGCACTCAATAAAGAAACTTTAAAAAACAGTCTTAAAACTGTTTTTCAGCAAATGAGTACAAATGACAGTCAGGAAAACTCCATCGAAGTACTGGCAGATAGGTTATCTACAGTCATTTATGACTTTGTAAAAACTGCAGAAGTACAAGAGGGACAGAGTGTGAGTACTACCGGAACCGCTGCTGCTCAGACTGGTCAGACAACCACTAAAGGAATTATTATATGACAGGGATAAAAGTAGACCAGGATTTCAATTTAATTATTGATGTTGTGAGAGACAGCACAGGAAAGATCACAAGCGGCCTTGTCCTTGGCAATATTGATTATCAAAGATGCCACATGATTACAATCGCCCAGAAAGGCGATTTGAAAGGCTCGCCAACGCTTGGTTTCGGGATTGAGAACTATATGCGTGGTGTTGTAATAGATAATAATCAGAAGTTTAAAACAGAACTTCAAAAAGAGTTAAAAGCGGATGGTATTAATGCAGAAGTAATAGTTTCTGCAGACGGTACAGAATTTAAAATTAATCAAAAATGAGTTTAAAAGATAAACAAGTTACGTTCCTAAAGAATTTCGCATTACTAATAATCTGGGCTAATGAAAACGGCTATGAGGTAACTGCAGGTGAACTGTTCAGAACAGATGAACAGCACGCAATCAATATCAAAAAAGGATTGACAAAGGCCGTAAGAAGCAAGCATCAGGACAGGCTTGCAGGTGATTTGAACCTCTTTATAAAAGGAGTTTACCAAACTTCCAGAGAGCCTTATAAGCCTTTGGCTGTTAAGTGGAAATCTCTGCACCCGGATAACGTAGCGGGTTATGACTGGGGATGGGACGCCAACCACTTTGAAATGAAATAACGCTGCTAATAACTAAACAAATGGGAGAAATAGCAGGACAGGTGATTATTGCAGTTGCTTCTGCAGTAATCGCTTATATCGTTGGATATAGGAAAAACAAAATCGAAAATGAATTAAGCGAACTGGACTCAGTTCAAAAGGCAATCGAAATCTGGCAGAAAACAGCAACTGATCTGCAGGCCGAAATAAAAGAATTACGTGAGGACATTGTGAAAATGAGAAATGAGAATAGGCGACTGCATGTTGCAGTGGCAAAATTCACAAAAGCACTGCAGAAATTCGACCCAGACCTCGCTGATGAAATTAATAAAGAAATCAACAATGAACAAAATTAGCATCATTCTATTGGTCATCCTTTTTATAGGATGCAAAACCGTAAAGACGGTCGAACAGTCTCACGAAAAGCGCAAAGACAGTATAAGTTATGTTGAGCGTGTTAAAATCGATACCCTTAAAATACCTGGTGAAAAAATCCAGATTGAACTTCCCTGCGATCAGATTAAACCGCAGAGTTCTTTCCAGGGAAGGACAAAAGTAAAAGCACAACCTAATGGCAACGGCTATATTATTACGGCCAGCTGCGACAGTATCGAAAAAATAGTAATCAGTAAAGACAGGGAGATTAACAGGCTGTCAGAAGCTCTGAAAGTAAACAATACACAAAAAACCGTAGAACTCAGCTTTTTGCAGCGTTTTTGGATAGGCACTGGGAAACTGTTCTGTTTTCTTCTTTTAGTGTGGCTGATAATTATAATTGCTGCAAAATGGAAAAAGCTGCGTTAGAAGGGCAAAGTTTTCTTGATATCGCCTTACAGGGCGGATCGCTTGAAAACATACTTAATATTGATCCAAATATCAGTATTACAGATGAGCCGGTGATCGGCGAGAATTACAATGTACTAATTGATAACGCACCAATTTCCAATTATTACCAGAGAAACAAAATTGAGCCGGCTACAGCGCTGAGCGATTTAGACACATCAATCATAACACCTGATGACGGTATAGGTGCAATGAGCATAGAAAACACATTTATTGTACGATAATGGCAAGAACAACTGCAGAAATAAAACAAGAAATTACAGCCTCATTTATGAATAATGGGGTTTTAAGTCTGTTATACGGTTTTCAGATCGGCGCAGCCTTCGAAGAAACCTTTTCGAATACCGCTCTTGAAAGTATATTATTTGATATCATCGCTTTTTGTGTTTTTACACTTGAAACACTTTTTGATAAACATAAAGCGGAAATTGACGATAAACTAACCAATCAGAAATCAGGAAGGCCAAGCTGGTACAGATACATGGCACTGCAGTTTCAATATGGGTTTTCCCTGGTACCGGATAAAGATTATTTCGATAATGGAGCTGCCACAGAAGAACAGATCGAAGCTTCGAAGATTGTAAAATACGCTGCTGTTACCCAGCCTCCGGGAAGGCTTGTTATCAAAATCGCCGGGGAGATTAATAACGCCCTTGCTCCAATACCTGCAGAAGCTCTGGTTTCATTTCTGGAATATGTTGAAGAATTCAAATGGGGCGGTGTCGATGTTGATGTAATCAACTTTCTTCCCGACCGTCTGTATCTGGTTATTCAGATTGAATGTGACCCGCTGGTATTGGACGCAAACGGTATGAGTATATTAAACGGTAACTATCCTGTTAACGATGCAATCCAGCAGTATATGAAAGAACTTCCATTCGATGGACAATTGGCACTAGCGCACCTGACCGATAAACTGCAGAAGGTTCCCGGTGTAAAAATTCCGACAATCTTAAGTGCCCAGAGTTCTTGGATTGATGCAGATGCGGGAGGTTATGGACCCCCGCAGCCAATTAATATTAAAACTATTCCGGTGAGCGGGTATTTTGAAGTTCAGGGATTTGACAACATTACTTATGTATAGCTTATGTGGTTCAAAATAGATTATAATAAACTCGTAGTTCTATATCTGCCGACCTTCTTAAGAAAAGAAGCTTTAGTCTCTTATCTGCAGGCTTTAATAAAGCCGGTTGATTTTTTATACTATCTCTGGTATAACTGGCGTGTTGAGAATATTTACAAGGTAGAACATACCGGGCAGGTCTGTTCACTGAGAGGTTCTTTAAATGATAAGTTCGACCCGCAGCAGCGGCGAATTTATATCGGTAACGGTTTGGAGAATGAACCATTCTATATTTTCACTGAGGCAGAAAATCAGGAAGTATGGCTCCACACAGAAACCGAAGACGAAGTAATATGGCTGTACACTGACGCAGAAACCTCTGACAGCGGCTTTGATTTTATCGTGTGGGTGCCTCAAGAAGTATTCGACACTCAGATTAACGGGCTTAAAGCTCACATTGATTTTTATAAAACAGGTGGAAAGAATTACACCATACTAATAATTCCATAAAATGAATAACTCAAAATTTGTACAAACAGAAGGATATCCGCTGACAGCTGACAGACTGCAGGAACTGCAGACAACATTTCAAATCTTCACCTCTTTTGGAAATCTTGCCGGTGATCTGACAATTGTTACAGGATGTGAGATTGTAGGGACCACAATTAAAGACGGTACTGTTATTATTGACGGCGTACCAATAGAATTTCGTGAAGCTGCATTCGATGCTGATTCCACAGTTATTATTTATGAGGAACCAGTATCGAAACCTTTCAAAAATGGAACAGTTAAAGAAATTTATACGGTTCGTTACGCATCGATAGGAACTGCAGATACTTCATGGCTGTGGTCAGATTTTAAAAGACTTGACCCTATTGCAGTACTTATGGCCAGAATGGCAATTTTAGAAAAAAAAGCTGCAGTATTTCAAGCCGGCGGCGGTATGGTGTTATGGAACAAACCTGCAAATGAAATCCCGGAAGGCTGGCAGGAAGTAGTAAACTGGCGTGGAAAAATGCCTGTTGGTCTTGATGCTTCGCAGCCAGAATTTGACACATTAGGCTTTGCGTCTGGAAGTAAAACCAAAACGCTTTCTGAATCTGAACTTCCGGTGATATCACCAATAAACGGAACATTCTTGAAGAAAGGCACCGGTTTTGGAGGAACAACGGGACTTACAGTTGGTGATACCGGAACAGCAAATTTTAATCCTGGAGAGCTTATCAAGCCGTTTGGGGGCGGTCAGTCATTTTCAATTTTGAACCCATATCGAGTAGTTTACTTTATTGAATATATCGGATAACATGGCAACAAACTTAAATACAATTAAAAACTGGTTTAAAACCGGTTTAAAACCAACACAATCGCAATTCTGGGCAACCTGGGATTCATTCTGGCATAAGGATGAAGCAATCCCGCAGAGTTCAATTTCTAATCTTACTACGGTTCTGAATGCAAAGGCAGAAAAGAGCCAGTTTGATGCTCATAAAACCGACACGAATGCACATGCCGGATTATTCAATTTAAAAGAGGATAAAATCAACAAAGGCGCACCGGGCGGTTACGCTCCGCTTGATGGATTCGGGAAAATTGTTTCAGATTATCTGAATATGGTCGATGATCTGATAACAGGCGGTTCCAATCCGCTGACTGCAGAACAGGGAAAAATAATCCAGATACAGCTGGACGCAATTAACCTTGCAATCGGCACTGACGATATTGATCTTGATACGCTCCAGGAGATCGTTGACAAGATTAAGGAAATACAGGAAGGTCTTGACGCCTTTCTTGTCAATGATCTGACAACGGGCGGAACTACTAAGGCGCTTACTGCTGAAATGGGAAAAGTTCTGGCGGCACGGGTTGCACTTTTAGAAGTTACGCCGATAGCAGAAGATTTCTACATCGCAACTCTTATTGACAGTACAAAACTGCTTTATAAAACTGACACATTCAGAGAAATTGATCTGCAGCCGTTTGTTGGAACTGCGATCACAAATACTAATGAAATAGTCCGAAACGGCAATGATATTTTTGTTGTCGGGAATTATTCTTATGACAACAGTTTAACGGCATTTATTGTAAGCCTCATTAACTGCAGAATCAGAAATAATGTTTTAGTATTCGATTCTTCCAAGTATGCAGTTTTCCCTGCGCCTATACACGGATTAATTTTTCATAACGGATTTCTTTACAGTGCTACCAGAACCACAACAACCAACATTGCTAAGATTAACCCGTATGATTTCACAGACATAAGAACGTTATCGCTTCCAAATGATGCAACATACGGCGGACAGACAACGGATATCTTAGGATATAAAGATAAACTCTATGTTCTGGTTACTGCAGACTGGTACCAGACTTCAAAGTTTGTTGAAATATCAGATAACCTGACCCAGTACAGAAATGTATTTAACATACCTTTCAACGCAGCTTACTGGACAGCTCCGACTTCTCCTTTCTTAATTTACTGTGACGAAGTTTATATTCCATTTCTGCTTGCAGGTGATCTTATGGCAATGAGGGTTTATGATCTGCAGGGAAATTTGAGAAGGGAGCGCACAAACATTCCTTTTGTAAGTATAGTTTCAGGAAGTACTTATGCAGTTCCGCACTGGATGGGAATTTTTAACAATAAGCTTTTGATAACAAATGTTTACAGAAAGTCACTGCTGAGATTAGACTGTACGACATTAGCATCTGAGGAAGCTATCGCACTGCCTTCTGCGATAACGGACGATAATTCGATAACAAGAGACGGTTATCTTATTCTGAACGGAGAATACAACATTTATGATACGACAGCGCCGGCACAGTTAATCAAAGTGAAGTATAACAACTTTGCCGATTACACTGTTTTACTCCAGGGCGCAGCGTACAATAATGGGAAAGGCTCGTACGGTTCAATCAATAACAAGATCAACACGAACGGTTTAAACTTATTGGAGAAAAAAGATAATTATCTGACAAAGACAGCGGATTATCAGATTTTAATGAATGATTTTCCAAACAATAACTGTCTGGTAATTTTCTGTAATGCCTCGGGCGGTTCGTTAACAATTACACTTCCGGCAGCAGCTGCATCACCGGGCTATGAGGTAAGAGTTGTAAAAACCGATGTTTCGGCAAATACGGTAACAGTTAGGGGAAGCGGTGCAGAACTTATCAATGCATCTAACACCCAGGTGCTGGCTGCGCAGTATGATAAGATCAATATAAGGTCTAACGGTGCGCAGAACTTTATAATTTAATCCAAGGGGGACAGGATTTGAAAGAAGTCCTCCAACATAAATAATACTTCCTACGGTAATTATATATAGCGACAAAGCCACGGCGTTGGAGGACTGTAAAAGTCTTCTGACACGTGGCTTTTCGTCATGTTTAATTATCGTAGGAACTGCAAATATAACAATCATCAATCAAAAAACAACAGAATTAAAAAAATGAACAAATATCACCAGATACTAAATAAAATTATCACCAAAGGAAAACACCAGGATAACAAAAAAGGAAAAATAACCGACCTGAAAAACCAGGTTTTAGAATTAAAGCCGATTGATCTGCTGGAACTCTTCGAAGGCCACGCGGTTGCAAAGAAAAAATTAAAAGATGAATTATCGCTTTTCATGGCCGGTGAAAGATCAACGGAAAAGTACCGCGAGATCGGTGTAAGCTGGTGGGACTACTGCGGACCCATACTGGTTAACAGCTACCCGACGTATCTTGAAAAACTGCCGAAACTAATTGATAAGATCAACCAGGAGAAACGGCCGTCAAAGAATTATGTATTGTATTTAGGCGCAAATGATACTGAAAGCAACCAGCAGCCGTGTTTAAGTCTCATACAATTCCAGAAAGAAAACGACAAACTGATTTTAAGCGCATATCAGCGCAGTTCTGACGCTAATCTAGGTTTGCCTTCAGATATCTATCATTTGTATCTTATAAGCAAGAAAATCGACCTCAAATTAAAAAGCATCACTCTTTTTCTGGCGAATGTTCATATTTATGAGAACAATTTAGACCTCACAAAGCAGCTGCTTGCAGGTGAATCAGTAAAATTTAACTTAAACGTGGGGTAATTTGATACAATTTGAGACAATCAGATACTGCAGGACCTAATTAATTTTGCATGGTTAAATATTATTAGATCATGACACCCCAGGAAGAATTAGAAATCGATTATCATTTACTGTTTTCGTCAAACCTGCGTCCGACATCAATCGGCTACAGAGGCCTCACAAGATTATTGCTGCATGGAAGTATTCTGCACGATTCGTTAAGTAAGGACTACAGTGTTTTTGTAAACTTTACAAAAGTTTTAGATCACCTGCGTTTAGAGTATGAATTTATCACAAACGGTGTGGCGTTAAAACCAAATGCGAAAGAGAACTACAGGCGTACTGTAATGTATGGAAAGCCTCAGCAGGTGATTCAGGCGTATGCGAAAAAGCCTCAGCCATTAGGAAAAGACCAGCCTGATTTTGATAAACCGGGTTGGTGTGACAGACGTTACCCAGATGAAAAGGACAATTCTAACACACTCTAAAGATAGTGAAATGTAACGAGTTAGCCAAATTTTAAGCATAAAAAAGGACCCTAATTTTACATTTTTTTTGGAGCTTTTAAAGCTTGTTTAAAAGGTGTTTAAATTGTATCTTTGAAAAAGGAAAAGTCTAGCGAAACATCAACACGCCGTCAGGATAATGCCATGCAACGCTACATGAAAGGACGAAAAAAGCCAATGTTAAAGAAACATTGGCTTTTTATTTGTCCTGCAGATAAGGATTTGAACCTTATAATACCATAGTCCTTCAATGTTGCCATCGCCTATGTTCGCCTTACGACTTTCAGACTTTGCCGTTTGTCCACTGCAGATGTCAAATGTATATTTCTTTCGTCAAAAAATGAACATTTCAATTTATATTTGTGTACATTTCAATTTTTCGATTATAGAAGTAATTTTCAAACCTCCTGTAGAGCAATTCGCTCCCTTAGCTTCAATATCTAAATTTACTAATGATTTTTTTCCTTCTTGTCCGTTTGTGCCATCTGTTCCGTCTTCACAAGCGATTGCAGATATGGTTAAAATTATTAATGTAATGTAATGGTTAAGTTTCATTTTTAAATTATTATTTGGTAAAGTAGAGTCAATTAAAAATTATCAATTTTTTTGTTTGTTAATGTCAACACTTTTTTCAAAAAAAAACCTTGTGTTTATTACAAGGTTTTTTTTATTAGTGCTAAAAGTAAGATTAGTATCTGTAGTACTCTGGTTTGAATGGACCTTGAACTTCAACACCAATGTAAGCTGCTTGATCTTCTCTAAGAACCTCAAGCTCAACACCTAATTTAGCTAAGTGTAAAGCAGCTACTTTTTCATCTAAATGTTTTGGTAACATGTAAACTTCGTTTTTGTAAGCTGCGCTGTTGTTCCATAATTCGATTTGAGCTAAAGTCTGGTTTGTAAATGAGTTACTCATTACGAAACTTGGGTGACCTGTAGCACAACCAAGGTTAACTAAACGACCTTCGGCCAAAATGATGATATCTTTTCCAGCGATAGTATATTTGTCAACCTGAGGTTTGATTTCGATTTTAGAAGCACCGTGGTTTTTGTTTAACCAAGCCATATCAATTTCGTTATCAAAGTGTCCGATGTTGCAAACAACAGTTTTATCTTTCATTTTTTCGAAGTGGCTTCCCACAACGATATCTTTATTTCCTGTAGTTGTAATGATGATATCAGCATTAGCAATTACAGTATCTAATTTTTTAACTTCGTAACCGTCCATTGCAGCTTGTAAAGCACAAATTGGATCGATTTCAGTAACCGTTACAATAGAACCAGCACCTCT
The DNA here is from genome assembly GCF_017352115.1 of Flavobacterium endoglycinae. Taxonomy (NCBI): domain Bacteria; kingdom Pseudomonadati; phylum Bacteroidota; class Flavobacteriia; order Flavobacteriales; family Flavobacteriaceae; genus Flavobacterium; species Flavobacterium endoglycinae. The sequence goes on along the minus strand of NZ_CP071448.1, from coordinate 1,794,391 downwards.
AAAAGAAGCTGCAGTTCCTTTTCCAACATCACCGTATCCACAAACAACCACTCTTTTTCCAGCTAACATTAAGTCAGTTGCACGACGAATAGCATCTACAGCAGATTCTTTACATCCGTATTTGTTATCAAATTTAGATTTAGTAACAGAATCGTTAATGTTGATTGCAGGCATTGGAAGAGTTCCAGCTTTTACTCTTTCGTAAAGTCTGTGAACACCAGTTGTAGTTTCTTCAGAAAGACCTTTAATTCCAGGAACTAATTCTGGGTAACGATCGATAACCATGTTAGTTAAATCTCCACCGTCATCTAAGATCATATTTAATGGTTTTCTGTCTTCGCCAAAGAATAAAGTCTGCTCAATACACCAGTCAAATTCTTCTTCATTTAAACCTTTCCAAGCATAAACTGAGATTCCAGCAGCGGCAATAGCAGCAGCAGCTTGATCCTGTGTAGAGAAAATGTTGCAAGAAGACCAAGTAACTTCTGCACCAAGAGCAATTAAAGTTTCGATTAAAACAGCAGTTTGAATCGTCATGTGTAAACATCCAGCGATACGCGCACCTTTAAGAGGTTGTTCGTCTTTGTATTCAGCGCGAAGTGCCATTAAACCTGGCATTTCAGCTTCAGCTAGTTCAATTTCTTTTCTTCCCCAAGCTGCTAGAGAAATGTCTTTTACTTTGAAAGCCACATAAGGCGTAGTTGTAGTACTCATTTATATTATATTTGTATAATTGTAAAATTTTTTGCAAATTTAAGGAATAGCTTTTGAATTTTACTATTTTCTGTAAGATTTGTGAAATCTTTAATTTCTTAATCTTTAGAATGTTAGTTTAAAAAATGTTTTGAACCATATAAGAGATATAAGTTCATTTAAAAAAGATCTTAACTATAAACCTTTACAGAGAATTGCTTAAATTTACTTAAGAGATATTTTAACCCCAAAGTTATATTTTCTTATATCACTTATATGGTTAAAAAAAATTACAATTAACCACTCATCATTTAGAATTAAAAAGAAATGCCTCTATTTCAGACCATACAGTTTAACGAAACAACTAAAATTTTAATTTGGGAAATAACAGAATCTTTTGATGAACTGTATAGTTGTGTAACTTTAAAAGAAAAAACACAGAAAAGATTAGACGGAATGAAATCTCAAATGCATCAACGTGCTTTTTTGAGTGTTCGTATGCTGATTCAGGAAATGGGTTTTACAGATAAAGATCTGCATTATGACGAATTTGGCAAACCCTATTTTGATTGTCATAATTATATTTCAATTACGCATTCCTATCATTTTGCGGCCATAATTATAAGTCATGAAACCGTTGGAATTGATATGGAATTACAACGCGAAAAAATTCAGAGAATCGCAGATAAATTTACAGATTTTGAATGTGATTATTTAAATCCATCATCTACCGAAGAATACATAAAAAAACTTACCGTAATCTGGGGAGCAAAAGAGGCGATCTTTAAAATCAGAAATGAAAAAGGAATCAGTTTTAAAGACCATATCAACGTAGATAATTTTTCTTTAGAAGAAACCCAAACGCACGCAAGTCTTCATTTTGATGATTTGATTAAGGATTTTGATGTGCATTACCAAGAAATCAAATCTGATAATTTTGATGGTAAGTTTACTTTGGTTTATGCTTTTGAAAAATAAATTCCAAATTTTTTCAAATTCCAAATTCCAATTTTGGGAATGTTGTCATTCCGCCGAAAGGAGAAGTCGCACAAGAAATTCCGCCATTTGTTAGATAAGTTAGTTGGATGTTTGCTTCGTTTCTCGAAATGACATTTAAACTTCACTTTCTTTTTGACGATGCTGAAACATACTCATATATAAAAAAGTACTCATTTTTCTAGCGCGCCTTTTTAAAGTTTCCACATTTTCGCCTTCAAAATGTTCGTTTAGTGTCTGAGCCCAATGATTAAGCCAGATTCCGAATTCATTTGCCGTGATTTTTTCATCAAAATGAGCATCAACTTCATTATGAACAGCATGTGGATTTCCTTTGTATTTACGAACACCAAATAAATTGGTTTCCCAAAAATCAGTTAGTTTTTCTAGGTGTAAATCCCAATCGGTAATTATTTCATTAAAATAAAAGCCGATTTCTTGATCGGCTCTTATTTTGTAGTAAAATGTATTTACTAGAAAAGTAATATCGGCTCTATTTTCTATTTGTTTTTTCACAGAAAAATTGTGTTTAAAAGAATAAATAATACACTTAATACTGAACTCAGAATTAAAAGATTAAAAACTACTTTATGTTTCATTTGAGCCAAAATTGAAGTGTTTACAAAGATACAGGCCAAAACGATAATAGCCAGCTGAATCATTTGCGGGATTGAAGTTCCATTTGCTAAAACGTACATGGCTGCAGCGCCTCCTAAACAGCTTTGTCCAATTACTGCCATTGCAGCAGAACCCATATAATTTTTGTTGAAAATGTCGAATGTTGTGTGGTATAGTGTCATGATATTCAGATTTTTATATGACAAAGGTACGTCCACATTTCCGCTCCATTTTATGATTAAAATCATAAAACAAGAACTTTTTTATCTGTATACTTTTCGGTTAATAATCTTCAATTCGCCTTTTTTCTCCAATGCTTTTATGGCTCTAATGACCGTTTCTACTCGTAAACCAGTTAAATCGCCAATTTGCTTACGGGTAAAATTAATCAGGTAACCATTTGTATCTTTTTGAAAATTAAAATAAGCAATTCCATGATCGATTAATTTTAACACACGGTGTTCTGGTTCGTGTGTCGAAATCTCAGCTGCCATAACCGATTTATAATACAAACGCTGTGCAAGATTTTCGATAATTTTAAGGCTGATAGAAGAATTTTCATCTAATAATTTCATAAATGCAGGTTTTGGCAGAAGCATGATTTCACTGTCTTCAACCGCAATAGCATTGGCAGGGTATTTTTGGTTTAGAAATAATGGCGGTTCACCAAAAGATTGCTCTTTATAAAATATGCCTTGAATAAACTCTCGTCCGTCATCATTATAGTTACTCATTTTAATTTCGCCCGAAATGATTTGATAATAATAGGATGGCAGATTTCCTTCTTCAAAAATAATTTCGTTTTTGCCGAAAGACTTTTTTACAGCACCGTATTTTTTTAGTAATTCAGGAGCAATCATAGATTTGTGTCTTCGAGTTGGTTATAGAGACTTTACAAATATAATTCATTCAAAATAGTTCTTCTACAGCAAAAACTTTACTTTTACAGCCATTATGGAACAAAAATTACGTACCAATATCCATCAGCAAATTTTAGACGCTAAAAGTAAAGGCGAGAAATTATTAGCTATACTTTTGGACCCTGATAAAATAGTTTGGGAAAACTTAGATCATTTATTACTTAAAATAAACCAATCGCCTGCAACCCATATTTTTGTGGGAGGAAGTATTGTTCAAAGTACTATTTTAGAAGATTTAATTGCACAGTTAAAGGGAAAAACAAATCTACCGGTTGTTATTTTTCCTGGAAATCCTTCGCAGATTTCTCCGCAAGCAGATGCTATTTTGTTTCTATCATTATTGTCAGGACGTAATCCAGATTATTTAATTGAATATCAGGTTCAAGCAGCTCCAATTTTGAAAAGAACAAATCTGGAAGTCATTTCTACAGGATATATTTTAATAGAAAGTGGCAACGAAACTGCTGTAGCGCGCGTTAGTAAAACTGAACCACTCAATCGTGAAAATTTAGCTTTGGCTTTGGCAACAGCTCAAGCAGGAGAAATGCTGGGCAGTAAACTCATATATCTAGAAGCTGGAAGTGGTGCTAAAAAACCAGTGCCATTAGAGATGATTTCGCTGATTGCTCAAAACATTACAATTCCTATTATTGTTGGCGGAGGAATTGTAGATTTGCACGGAATTCAAAATGCCTATAAAGCAGGTGCTGATTTAGTGGTAATTGGAACTGCTTTTGAGAATGACAGCCATTTTTTTGAATCTTAAACCTAAAGTTTCTTATGATTGATTTTTTTTTAGAAAGCTATAAAAATGCTCCATTGTGGCATATTATACTTGAATTTTTGGTTTTTGTATGCGGTATTTTAAGCGTTTGGTTTGCTAAAAAAGAAAACATATGGGTATATCCAACGGGTTTAATTGCAACAGTAATTTCAGTATATCTTTTATATATTGCCGGATATATTGGAGACATGATTATTAATGCTTATTTCTCAATTATGAGTATATATGGCTGGTATATGTGGGCAAAAGGAGGAACAGTTGAAGACAATCTTCCCATTACCCGAACAACTTTTAATGAAAAAATAATAGGGTTCTTACTGTTTATTGTAACCGTTTTTGTAGTTTTCGGGATTTATAAATATTTTGATTACGAAATTCATAAAGACAATTATGTAGATATGATTTCATCAGGAATATTCTTTGCAGGGATGTGGTACATGGCCAGAAAAAAAATAGAAAACTGGACACTCTGGATCATTGGTGATATTATTGTTGTGCCTCTTTATGCTCATCGCGGCTTAGGGATGTTGTCACTTCAATATTTAATTTTTACAATTTTAGCTATTTCAGCTTATTTAGAATGGAGAAAAATCTTAGACAGCAAAAAACAAATATCATAAAAATTGCTTTGTTTGGTCCTGAAAGTACAGGCAAAACGACTTTAGCAAAACAGCTTGCAGAGTATTATGAAACCGAATGGGTTCCTGAATTTGCACGTGATTATCTGCAAAAAAAATGGGAAGAAAACCAGCATGTTTGTAATGCCGATGATATGATGCCTATTGCGTACGGACAAGTGGCATTGGAAAATGAAAAGCTTTCTTCGGCTAAAAAATATTTGTTCTGTGATACCAATTTAATGGTTACCAAAGTTTTTTCGGAAGTATATTATGGTTTTTGCGATCCGCTTTTAAATGAAGCGGCATTGGAACACGATTATGATTTATTCTTTTTAACGAATATTGATGTTCCTTGGGAAAAAGATGATATTAGGGATAAAGCTGAAGGAAGAGAAACTGTATTTTCTGTTTTCAAACAAACTTTAATAGATACTAAAAAACCTTTTATAACACTTTCTGGAAATAAAGAAAGCCGTTTAGCAAAAGCAACAGCTATTATTGATGCCTTGAGTGTTTTGAAAGAAAAAGGATTGTCCTCAAAAGACTTTGTTGAAATTTATAATCACGGAATCTCTTCTGATGATATTTTAAAACAATTAAAATTTTTCAAAAAAGGAATTGCTAAAAGTAACTTAATAAGTCCAGCTACTGTAAATAATGGTATTTTAAGTTTAACAGAATCAGATTTTGAAAGGAAAGCAGCCTTTTTTGACAGCCAAAAAGAGGAATTAAAAATCAAAAAATTTGTTCCGGCTTCAGGTGCTGCAACCCGAATGTATAAATTTCTAACAGCCTTTTTAAATGATTTTGACATTAAAAAGGAAACGATAAATGCCTATATCAATCGAAATAACGATAAAGAACTTGCTATTTTTATTATTGGAATGGAGAAATTTCCGTTTTTTGATGAGGTAGATAAAAAACTAAGAGAAATTTATCCTGATTTTGAAAGTTTAGAGAGAGATTTTAAAAACTATTATTTCATAAAATTATTATTGTCGCCGGAATATTTTAATTCGGCCAATAAACCGAAGGCAGTTTTACCATTTCATCAGTATGTCGATCATATTGCAAATCCAATTGAAGAACATTTAAATGAATGTGTACATTATGCAACATCAAAGAATGTTTCAAATCTTCATTTTACCGTTTCAGAAATTCATCAAAATTTATTTGAAAAAGCCGTAGATGAAGTAAGAGAGAAAATTGAAAAGCCTTCAGGAATACAAATAAATATTGGGTATTCTTATCAAAATAAAAGTACAGATTCGATAAATGTTGATGCCAAAAATAAGATCGTTAGAAGTTCAAATGGAAATCTAATCTTTAGACCGGGCGGACACGGAGCTTTAATTGAAAACCTAAATAATTTGAATGCAGATATAATCTTTATTAAAAACATCGATAATGTAATCCAAAACCATATTGATAAAATTACTTTATATAAAAAAGCTTTAGGCGGAGTGTTGATTGAAGTACAGCAAAAAGTTTTTAAATATTTAAAAGTTATTGAAGACCAACAGATAAATGAAGATTCTTTGTCTGATCTTACTGAGTTTTTATCGAAAAAGCTGAATATTGAATTAGGAAAAGACTTTCATAAATTCACTTTTGAAAATAAAATAAACAAAATTAAAGAAGTATTAGACCGCCCAATCAGAGTTTGTGGAATGGTTAGAAATGAAGGCGAACCCGGTGGAGGACCGTTCTGGATAATGAATCGAAAAGGAGAAATATCACTTCAAATTGTGGAAGCTTCTCAAGTAGATTTATCAAATAAAAAACAACGGGAAATTCTCGAAGAAGCGACACATTTTAATCCTGTAGACTTGGTCTGCGGAATTAAAAATTATAAAGGGCAGAAATTTGATTTAAAAGAATTTGTAGATCATAAATCTGGATTTATTGTTGAAAAAAGTGTTGAAGGAAAACCAGTAAGAAGTTACGAGCTTCCAGGATTATGGAATGGTTCGATGGCAAATTGGCTGACCGTTTTTGTTGCAGTGCCGCTTATCACTTTTAATCCTGTAAAAACGGTAAATGATTTATTAAAACCGGCACATCAGCCACAATAATGGATAACGATAAAATCATATCAGAATTAAACTTTAAAGCCGTTAGAAGCAGTGGTGCGGGCGGACAGAATGTGAACAAAGTTTCATCAAAAGTCATTTTGTCTTTTGATCTCGAAAATTCACAAGCGTTATCTGATGATGAAAAGTTATTATTAAAAGAAAATTTATCGGCAAGATTAACTTCAGAAAACATCTTGATTTTAAATTGTGACGAAGACCGAAGCCAGCTCAAAAATAAAGAAATTGTCACCAAACGATTTTTTGAAATCCTTAAAAAGGGATTGTATGTTCCAAAGGTTAGAAAAGCTACAAAAGTTCCAAAGTCTGTAATCAAAAAAAGAATCAAGGATAAAAAGAATCTTTCTGATTTAAAACAATCCCGCAAAAAACCAAATTTAGATTAGATCCCAATACTTAGTTCCAAATTCCAAAAACAGCTTTAAAAGCATTTCAATGGAATTTGGAATTTCTTTTTTGGAGTTTTAAATATTTTAACATTACCTTTGCACTGTCTCAAAGGGGTGCTCTAAATAACGAGCTGAGATCATACCCAAAGAACCTGAGCGAGTAATGTTGCTAAGGGAAAACGACACTATCGAGCGTGCACACTTTATTTTGTCGTGAAACACATTTATTAATTTAACAAAAGAATAATTCCCCCTTTTATTCGTAATTTTTTACGAATGAAAACTTTATTTAAAGGTACTTTTAAAGGTACAAAGCTGCAAAGGCGCAAAGGTTCAAAGCTGATCCAAAAGTCGTCTGTTTTATTTCTTTCTTCTATTTTCTTTCCTCTATTCTCTTTTGCACAACAGCAAGACTCTACCAAAGTAAATTCTCTTGATGAGGTTTTGGTTTCGGCAGTTCGTGTGACTTCTAAAACACCAGTTACGTTTAGTAATATGGATAAAAAAGAGATTAAATACAGAAATCTGGGTCAAGATATTCCAGTTTTAATGAACTATCTTCCTTCGGTGGTTACAACATCTGATGCAGGAGGCGGAATAGGGTATACTGGAATCAGAGTCCGCGGAAGCGATGCAACTCGTGTAAACGTTACCATCAACGGGATTCCATATAACGATGCTGAAAGTCAGGGAACTTTTTGGGTAAATATGCCTGATTTTGCTTCTTCTGTCGAAAGTCTTCAGCTGCAGCGTGGTGTTGGAACATCAACAAATGGTTCAGGTGCTTTTGGTGCCAGTTTAAATATGCTGACTGATAGTTATGCTTCTAAAGCCAATGGAGAAATTTCAAGTTCTTACGGAAGTTTTAACTCGATGAAAAACACCGTAAAATTCAGTACAGGATTATTAAATGATCATTTTGAAGTTGCTGGACGCTTGTCTGCCATTAAATCTGATGGATATGTTGATCGTGCAAGTTCTGATTTGAAATCGTATTTCCTTCAAGGAACGTATGTTGGGAAAACCACATTAATCAAAGCTTTGGTTTTTGGCGGAACCGAAAAAACATACCAATCTTGGAACGGAATTGATGCTCAAACCTTAAATTCAGACCGAACATTCAATTCGGCTGGAATGTATACAGATGAGGCTGGAAATGTTCGTTTTTATGATAATGAAACTGATAATTACAAACAAAACCATTATCAGCTGCATTGGAGCGAATCACTTTCGGATAAATGGAGTACAAATCTTGCTTTTCATTACACAAAAGGTCAGGGATATTACGAAAATTACAAAGAAGATGCTGAAATGTCTGATTACAATCTAAATCCTGTTGGAACTATTACCACAACAGATTTAGTACGTCAGAAATGGTTAGACAATGATTTTTACGGAACAACCTTTTCAGTAAAATATAAAGAAGAAAAACTAGACGCTATTTTTGGCGGAGGCTGGAACAAATACGAAGGCGATCATTACGGAAAAGTAATCTGGGCCAGATACGCATCACAATCAGAACTTGGAGATCATTATTATGATGATTTCTCAACAAAAACAGATGGAAATATTTTTGCAAAAGCCAATTATCAATTAACTGAAAAATTGAGTTTTTATGGTGATTTACAATATCGTAGAGTTCATTACAAAGCCAATAGCTATGAAACAGGTATAGTAGATGATACTTTTGATTTCTTTAATCCAAAAGCAGGATTAAATTTCGAAATCAACCAAAAAAATACCTTATACTTTTCGTACGCTCGTGCCAATCGCGAACCTAACAGAACCGATTATGAAGGCGGAAATGTAAAACCTGAAAAATTAAACGATTTTGAATTTGGATGGAGATTTAATTCAGAGAAATTTCAGTTGAATTCTAACCTTTATTATATGGGGTACAAAGACCAATTAATCTTAACAGGAAGATTAGATGATGTTGGAAACCCAATTCGTGCCAATACCGAGAAAAGTTATCGTTTAGGTTTTGAATTTGATGCCACTATTTTACTTTCAGAAAAATTCACACTTCGACCAAACTTTACTTTAAGCAGTAATAAAAATGTTGATCTGGCTGTAGAAGGACAATATTATGGAACAACTAAAATTGCCTATTCTCCAGAAGTAATTGCAGGAAATATTATTGTTTACAAACCTATTGACAGATTGTATATTTCATTATTACAAAAATATGTAGGAGAACAGTATATGAATAATATCGAATTACCTTCGGCAAAACTAGCTGATTACTTTGTAAACGATTTGAATATCTCTTACGAAATACAACCAAAATCAGTATTTAAATCTATTACGATTACGGGTTTGGTAAATAATATTTTAGATAAAAAATATGTTTCAAACGGAGCGATGTGGGATATCTATCCCTATTATTATCCGCAGGCAGGAATTAATTTCTTAGCTGGATTGAGTCTGAAATTCTAAAATAAAAAAAGCCTGAATTTCAGGCTTTTTTTATGTTTTAATTGTAAACGTGAATTACAGTTCCGCTTACTTGAACTTTATATTGTTTTAAAGGATATTCTTTATTTCCTAGTCCTGTAAATAAACTGTAAGAAGTTTTGTCGCAGGAACATACAGCATTTATACCGTCAATTGTCATGGCCGTGCAAGAACTGATTTCCTGATTTGGGCAGGCAGCGTCAAAGGCATTGTATCCGCTTCCGGTATTAAAAATAATAATTCCCTTTGCACCATAATTTGGAACAATAACACCATTACTTGCATACTTAAGATTAGAATACAAAGGAAGATTCATATCTACAGATAAATTAACGGCATAGCTTGGTATATAAGGGTTTTTATTATTACGGTCACTTTCGCTGCAAGCAGAAAGGACACAAACAAAGACGATTAAAAGCCAGATTTTTTTCATTATTTTAATAAGAATTAGTGAAACAAAAATAATTTATTTAGATTTGATTTTTATATGATTAACATATAATTATGTACTATTAAAAATAATAGTATATTTGTAATACAAAATCCCGTCCCGATGGGATTTTTTCTATTTATATAAACGATGAAGTTATGAGTAAAGTATCTTATTACACCGCAGACGGTTTAAAAAAATTAAAAGATGAATTAGAGCATTTAAAAAGTGTAATGCGTCCTAAGGCATCTCAAGATATAGCAGACGCAAGAGACAAAGGAGATTTATCTGAAAATGCTGAATACGATGCTGCAAAAGAAGCGCAGGGTTTATTAGAAATGAGAATTGCTAAACTTGAAGAAGTGTATGCAAACGCAAGATTAATTGACGAATCACAATTAGATGTTTCTAAAGTTTTGGTGCTTTCAAATGTGAAAATTAAAAACCAAAGCAACGGAATGGAAATGAAATATACACTTGTTGCAGAAAGTGAAGCCGATTTAAAATCTGGAAAAATCTCAGTTACTTCCCCTATTGGAAAAGGTTTACTTGGGAAATCTGTTGGCGAAATTGCTGAAATCACTGTTCCTAACGGTACTTTGAAATTCGAAATCCTTGAAATCACAAGAGAATAAATTTTTTATAGTTTAACCGTTGAATCGTTAAATCGGTTAAACGATTAACCAAATAAACGAATAAACAATGGCATCAATATTCACGAAAATAGTAAACGGAGAAATTCCAGCATACAAAATAGCGGAAGACGATAACTATTTGGCTTTTTTAGATGTAAACCCAAATGCAAAAGGACACACGCTTTGTATTCCGAAACAAGAAATCGATAAGATTTTTGATATGGATGACGAGTTGTATTTAGGATTAATGAAGTTCTCTAAGAAAGTGGCGGCAGCTTTAGAAAAAACAGTTCCTTGCAAGAGAATCGGAATTGCGGTTGTTGGCCTAGAAGTACCTCATGCACATGTACATTTGATTCCGTTGAATCATATGGATGAAATGCGTTTTATAAACAAAGTTTCGCTTACAAAAGAAGAATTTGAAGCATTAGCAAAAGATATTCAAGCAAATCTTTAAGAGACTTTACAGTATAAAAAAACACCAGTTCGAGATTTTGAATTGGTGTTTTTTTATGCTTTTTATTTAAACTGGATTGTTGATTTTATATAAAATCTGAAAAGTAGTTCCTTTTCCAATTTCAGAATGCAAAACCTTGATTTTTCCATTGTGATATTCCTCAACGATTCTTTTTGTTAAAGAAAGTCCTAATCCCCAGCCGCGTTTTTTAGTTGTAAATCCGGGTTCAAAAATAGTTCTGAACTGATTTTTAGGGATACCGCTTCCAGAATCTTTCACGTTAATTTTTATATGATGGGAATCCTGTTCAATCTTAATATCCAAAGTTCCTTTTCCTTTCATCGCATCAATGGCATTTTTGATTAAATTCTCGATTGTCCAGCTGTGAAGCGTAGGATTTATAAATGCGAACAGAGGTTGCTGAGGTGCTTGATACGTAAATTCGACTTGTTTAGAAAAACGGGATTGCAAATATTCATACGTATTCAAAGTTTCCGAAACAATATCATGAGATTCTAAAACTGGAACAGAACCAATCTTAGAAAAACGATCGGTTATAGTTTGCAAACGTTCAACATCTTTTTCTATTTCCGTTGTAATAGACTGATCAATGTCTTCGGTTTTTAATATCTCAATCCACCCAATTAAAGAGGATAAAGGGGTTCCAATTTGATGTGCCGTTTCTTTCGCCATTCCAGCCCACAATTTGTTTTGCGTCGCCATTTTAGTGCTTTTATAGAAATTATAAATCAAAGCCCCAAATAAAAATATAATAAGCAGTAAAGCAACCGGATAGTATTTTAGTTTATTGAGTAAAGCTGAATTTCCGTAATATAAAGTTTGGTACTTTCCCGGAGCATATTCAAAAGTTATTGGCTCATTTTCATTTTTTAGCTTATTCAAAAATCCCTTTATTTTCTTAGGATCATTTAGAATTTCATTTGGTACATTTTTAGAGCTGACCACTTTATCATATAATATTAACACAACAGGAATGGAAGTATTGTTGCTGAAAATCTGTAGAGGAAGTTCTACATCCGTATTTTCATCGGCATTCACAATTGTAATCTGCGCATTTACAAACAACTTCATTTTTAATCGTTCCTCGTTTTTGAATATTTGGAAGAATGTATACGTATTCCAGAGAATCAGAGAAATGATCAAAAAGGAAATGAATATGATTATCCAACGGGTTGTATTTCTACTTTCGGCAAAGCGCATAAACTAATTTTTGAGGTATAAATATAACGAAATAAACACATTTTATATTTTGCGAGGCTTTAAAAGATTTGTTTTTATCTGCTCAAACTATTTTCGGAAATTAAACCATTTCTCTACTTTTGTAACTGCCAAAATGAGGTTTGGTTAAATAGAAAAATTATGATTAGCATCAATCCAAAAGAGATACCTACAGCACAACTGCAAGGTTATCTGCAAAGTGCAGTAGGACCAAGACCAATTGCGTTTGCAAGTACAATAAGCGAAAAAGGAATTCCTAATTTATCGCCATTTAGTTTCTTCAACGTGTTTAGTGCTAATCCGCCAATTTTGGTTTTTTCGCCTTCAAGACGTGTTCGTGACAATACCGTTAAACATACTCTAATTAATGCCGAAGCGACCAAAGAAGTAGTAATCAATGTTGTAAACTACGATTTGGTACAACAAACGTCGTTGGCTAGCACCGAATATGGAGACGGCGTAAATGAATTTATTAAAGCCGGATTAACACAAATTCCGTCTGATTTGGTAAAACCATATCGTGTAAAAGAATCTCCAGTTCAATTTGAATGCAAGATTACACAAATTATTCCGTTAGGAACAGAAGGAGGAGCTGGAAACCTGATTTTGTGTGAAGTAGTAAAAATTCATATCAACGAATCGATTTTAGACGAGAACGGCGCAATCGATCAGCATAAAATTGATTTGGTTTCAAGATTGGGAGGAAATTGGTATTCGAGATCGAATCAAGGACTATTTGAAGTAGCAAAACCACTTACAACATTAGGTGTTGGAGTAGATGCAATTCCGAATTTTGTGAAGGAAAGTCCTGTGTTTAACGGAAATGACTTAGGAAAATTAGGAAACATTGAAGCCTTGCCTACAACGGAAGAAGTTACTATATTTGTGAAAGAAAATTTTTCTGTAAAAGGAGTTTTAAGCTCAGACGATCAGAAAAAAGTACATTTAGAAGCCAAAAAATATCTCGATAAAGAAGATGTTATCTCAGCGTGGAAAGTGCTTTTAGCTAAAAAATAAATGAATAGAAACAATAAATAATTATAGACGAAGATGGAAGTTATAGGAAAAGTAAAAGTGGTAAATCCTGAGCAGCAAGTTAGTGCTTCATTCAAAAAAAGAGAATTAGTAGTAACTACAGATGAGCAGTATCCACAGCACATTTTAATCGAATTTACACAAGATAAATGCGATTTATTAAGCAGCTATAAGCAAGGAGAGGCAGTAAAAGTTTCTATCAATTTAAGAGGAAGAGAATGGGTTAATCCACAAGGAGAAACTAGATATTTTAATAGTATTCAAGGTTGGAGAATCGAAAGATTAGCATCTGAAGCTCCAGGTCAAGCACCTGCAATGCCAGCAGCAGAAACATTTGCTCCTGCTTCAAATGTAAACGAAGACGAACCAGACGATTTACCATTCTAAGAAAGTAAATCTCAAAATTTTTAAATTCCAAATTCCAATTCATTCAAGTGAATCTGGGATTTGGAATTTTGTTTTTGAGTTAATTTGTTATAAATGACCAAATTGCAGAGTAATGGAATTTGGAATTTAAAATCTGATTATTTTAAAAATGTATTTCTTATTTGATAATTTATATTTTCCGCCCGTTTCAGAAGCCGATGAAGAAGGTATTCTGGCTGTTGGAGGTGATTTAAGTCCAGAACGTTTAAAACTAGCTTATAAAAACGGGATTTTTCCTTGGTTTAATGAAGGCGAACCTATTCTTTGGTGGGCGCCGGATCCTCGTATGGTTTTGTTTTTAGATGAATTGATTATCTCTAAAAGCATGCGGAATATTTTAAATAGAAAACAATTTACCGTTACTTTTAATACCAATTTTAAAGAAGTAATTTCGAACTGCCAGAAAATACAACGGATTGGTCAGGATGGAACTTGGATCTCAGATGATATTGTCGAATCGTACTGCGAATTAAATCGTCAGGGAATTGCAAAATCAGTTGAGGTTTGGCAGGAAGGGGAGTTAGTTGGAGGTTTATATGGAGTAGATTTAGGACATGTTTTCTGCGGAGAAAGTATGTTTTCGAAAGTATCAAATGCTTCAAAAGTGGCTTTTATATCTTTGGTAAAACATTTAGAAGAAAAGAATTATAAATTATTAGATTGTCAGGTTTACAATCCACATTTGGACAGTTTAGGCTGCCGTGAAATTGATCGAGAAGAATTTATGGACATTTTAAAAAGCGAATAAATGAGTGCCGTTTACAGTGTAAAAGAAATTTATATTTATCCCATAAAAAGTTTAGCCGGAATAAGTTTAAAAAGCGCGAAAGCTGAAGAAATGGGATTTGAAAATGACCGAAGATGGATGCTGATTAATGCTGAAAATATTCATGTTACACAAAGAGAATATCCAATCATGAGTCAATTTTATCCAGAGATTTTGGGAGATAAAATTCAAATTACTTTTGAAGGAGAAACGCATGAATTTTCTATTAATGAATATTTAGAAAATCCAATAAATTCGCATGTTTGGGAGGATAAAAGTGAGGTTTTTGAAGTAAGCAAAAATTCTTCAAAATGGTTTAGTGATAAACTAGGTATCGAATGCAGATTGGTAAAAATCAATAAAATTGGAGCCCGTAAACATGAAAGTTCCAAAACAAATGAAACCTACAATGTCAGTTTAGCTGATGGATATCCGTACTTATTAATTGGAACTGAAAGCCTTGATTTTTTAAATGGAAAATTAGAAGAAAAAATCACCGTAAAAAGATTTCGTCCAAACATTGTTGTAAGTACCAAAAGTGCTCACGAAGAGGATGATTTTAAAACTTTTACAATTGGAGAAGTTCAATTTAAAAACATAAAACCGTGCGGAAGATGTATTATGGTAAATAATGATCCGCAGAAAGCAATTGTAAAAAAAGAACCGTTAAAAACCTTGAGCAAATATAGAAATGTAAATAATTCTGTTTTATTCGGAACTAATCTTGTGAGTCTAAATTCGGGAATTATTAATGTTGGTGATGAGGTTGTTTTTTAGAAATTCAATTTCGTGAAATTCCAATTTAAAGTATTAAAAAGTATTAATTCATTATTTAAAGTTGGCAATTCTAGAATCAATTTCAACGTTTCGTGTGCCATCATATTGCCTATAATTCCAGGCAATGTCCCTAAAACGCCATTTAAATTACAATTTGGAACATCTTTTGGATCTGGCATTTCTGGAAACAGATCACGAAGATTTTTACTTCCGTTATGGTTGAAAACAGCAATTTGTCCCTCAAATTTTAAAATACTTCCATAAACCAAAGGTTTTTTAAGTTCAACGCAAGTATCGTTCACCAAATAACGAGTCGAGAAATTATCGGAACCATCCACAATAATATCATATTGCTGAATGATTTTAGATGCATTTTCAGCCGTTAATTTTTCATTAATAGCCACAGCTTCAATCAAAGGATTTAATTTAGAAACTACCTCTTTTGCCACAATTGCCTTATGCTGGCCAATCTCATTTTCAGTATATAAAATTTGTCGATGAAGATTATGAATTTCAATAGTATCAAAATCCATAATTCCGATAAAACCAACGCCAGCAGTTGCAATATATTGTAAAATCGGACAGCCTAATCCGCCTGCTCCAATTACTAAAACACGTGCTTTTTTTAATTTTTCCTGACCTTCGTCGCCAATTTCAGGAAGAATGGTTTGTCTGTTGTAGCGAAGGAATTCTTTTATGATGCTCATGTTTTAATTTTAGATTTCTGATTTTAGATTTTAGATTGATTTTGGAATTTGGAATTTTTTAGATTGGAATTTGATATTCAAACAAAAGCTTTTGTCCAATCTTTCCAAACGGGTTCATAGCCAGCATTTTTTATGATTTTTGAAATTTCTTCTGCAGAGCGTTCATCACTGATTTCGAATTGTTCCAAAGACTGTGGATCAACTACATAACCGCCCGGATTTGTTTTAGAACCCGCGCTCATGCTCGTAACGCCAATTGGTATAATGTTGTTTCTGAATTTTTCATTTTCTCGAGTTGAAATTGAAATTTCCAGATCTTCATTCCATAATCGGTAAGCGCAAATCAATTGGGTTAAATCTTTATCATCCATAATAAAATTCGGTTCGATAATGCCTTCAGCAGGGCGAAGACGCGGAAAAGAAACCGAATATTTAGTCTGCCAATATTTCTTCTGCAAATAATCTAAATGTAGCGCATTAAAGAAACTATCTGTTCGCCAATCTTCCAAGCCTAACAAAACACCCAAACCAATTTTATGAATTCCAGCAGTTCCAATTCGGTCAGGTGTTTCCAATCGATAATCAAAATTTGATTTTTTACCTTTTGTATGGTACTTTTTGTAAACTTCCTGATGATATGTTTCCTGATAAACCAAAACCGAATATACTCCAGCATCATGCAAACGTTCATAATCTTCGGTAGAAAGCGGCTGGACTTCAACAGAAATAATCGAGAAATCTTCTCTGATTAAATGAATTGCATTCAGGAAATAGTTGATGTTTACGGTATAATTTGCCTCGCCCGTAACCAATAAAACATGATCGAAACCAGTATTTTTTAAAGCTTCGACTTCAAGTTTTATTTCAGCGTCAGTAAGTGTTTTTCTTTTGATTTTATTGTCTAGGCTAAAGCCGCAATAGGTACAAATGTTTTGGCATTCGTTGCTCAGATAAAGCGGAGCATACATTTGAATGGTCTTTCCAAAACGTTTCTTGGTGATTTCATGGCATTTCTGTGCCATTTGTTCTAAATAATTTTGAGCAATAGGAGAGATCAGAATCAAAAAATCATCGAGATTGTATTTGCTATTAGCCAGAGTTCGTTCAACATCTTTTGATGTGGTTTTATATATTCTAGATTGGATTTCATCCCAATTATATTGCTCGAAAATAGATTTGAATGTTTTCATGCTACTGTGTTTTTTTACCGCAAAGAGCGCTAAGAATTACGCAAAGTTCGCTAAGCTTTGAGTTCTTAATTATTAATAATAAGTTCGCAAAGCTTAGCGAACTTTGCGAAAAAACCTTGTGGACTTTGCGGTTAAATTATTCGTAAAGAAAAGAAGTCAAAGGACTAGAAGCCGAAGCATAATTTTGCTGGTTTGCAACTTTAGCCTCAAAAGCTTTTCTTCCTGCAATAACCGCTTCTTTAAAAGCCTCAGCCATTAAACTAGGATTTCCAGCAACAGCAATTGCAGTATTTACCAAAACAGCATCAGCACCAATTTCCATTGCTTTTGCCGCATCAGACGGCGCTCCAATTCCGGCATCAACAATAACCGGAACGGTACTTTGTTCAATAATAATCTCTAAGAAATCGATCGTTTTTAAACCTTTATTGCTTCCAATTGGCGAACCCAAAGGCATTACAGCAGAAGTTCCAGCACTTTCCAAATGTTTGCATAAAACAGGATCAGCGTGAATGTATGGGAGCACAATAAAACCCAATTTTGCCAACTCTTCAGTTGCTTTTAAAGTTTCAATAGGATCGGGCATTAAATATTTTGGATCTGGGTGAATTTCCAGTTTTACCCAATTGGTTTCTAAAGCTTCACACGCCAATTGTGCAGCAAAAACAGCTTCTTTGGCATTTCGTGCTCCTGATGTGTTGGGTAATAAATTGATATTCGGATGTTTTAAATGCGATAAAATAGCATCAGTATCCGTTTCAAGATCGATACGTTTTAAGGCAACGGTAACCAATTCGCTTTCCGAAGCTAAAATCGCTTGCTCCATTTCTTCATTAGACCCAAATTTTCCCGTTCCCAAAAACAAGCGGGATTTGAAGGTTTTGTCTCCTATGTTAAACAATGATGTTTGCATATAATTTTTCGTTTATTTGTTGAATTAATTTTTCTTTCTCATCACTTTCGGTAATGATTCCAGAAACGGCAATTCCATGAATTCCTGTTTCCATTAACGAACTCACATCTTGCAATGTGATGCCTCCGATAGCATAAACAGGAATTTCGATTTTGTTTTTTTTGAGTTTTTGAAGAATGTCAAAATAACCCAACAATCCTAAAATAGGACTTAATTTTTCTTTTGTAGCCGTAAAGCGAAAAGGTCCTAATCCAATATAATCACAACCATTTTTAACGTGATTTTCGATGTCTTCAAAAGTATTCGCAGTTCCTCCAATGATTTTTGAGGTTCCTAACAACGTTCTCGCTTCATCGATTTTGGTGTCGGTTAAACCTAAATGAACACCGTCAGCATCTATTTCTTTGGTAAGATGTAAATTGTCATTTACAATAAAATTGGCGGTGTATTTTTCGCATAAAGGTTTTACCGCTTCCGCTAAAGTGAGCGCATCTTTTTCGGACTGGTTTTTAAAACGCATTTGTACCCAATTGCATCCTGCATCAAGCGCTTGATGAATGTTGTACAATTGTTTTTCAATCGTTTCGCCCTGAGAGATATATTGAAGTTTGCTATACATAGTGATATCCGATTAAAGTTGTTGTTGAACTCAAGTAATTTTCGATATAGATTTTAGCGTTTTTACAAGCTTCTTTTATTGTTAGATTTAAAGCCAAATTGGAAGCAATTGCAGAAGAAAGCACACAGCCCGAACCGTGTTTTTCGAAGCAGTTTTTCTCTGATGGGAGCAATTCTAAAACTTCATTTTTTAGAAATAAACGATCTGTTCCTAAAGCTTTTTCATTATGTCCGCCTTTTAGTAAAATGTTCGTTGAAAATTCCTTTTCTTTCGAAATAAAATCAGGAAACAGAATTTCGGCTTCAAGATAGTTTGGCGTTATCAAATCGATTTTTGACAATATTTTAGTTAAGTCAGAACGATTTTCAATATTCATAAATTCAAATTTTGTACTCGATTTCAAAACAGGATCCCAAACCATTTTGGTTGAAGGAGAAAGCAGTTTTATAGTCGAAACAATTCGGTTTAAATCGTGTAAAGAAGATACAATTCCAATTTTTACCGCACTGATTTTATAATTCAAAAACAGTGTTTCAATAGAGCGAATTACAAAACTCAAATCTGTCCACTGGATTTCATAAAACTGCTTTTCAGTCTGGATGGTATTCGCCGTCGAAATCGCAAAACCAGTTACTTTGTGTTGTTCAAAGGTTTTGATATCTGCTAAAATCCCAGCTCCACCAGACGGGTCTAAACCTGCGATTGTGAGTACGAAAGGGCGATCTGTTGACATAATTTAAATTGTTTTAATGGATTTTCATTTTTCCAAATACTTCCTAAAAGCGCGACATCATCAAAACCTTTTTCTAAGACTTCCAAAATGTTTTTTGAATCAATTCCGCCTAAAGCGATCATTTTTGTTTGATGATTTGTCCTTGATTTTATTGCTTCAAAAAGATCTTTTCCAGGAAAATAATTCTCTTTAGAAATACTTTTATAAATCGGACTCAGAAAAGCATAATCGAAATTTTCAAGCGAATTAAAGTCTTCAATTGAATGTGTTGATGTTGAATATTGATATCTACAAGGTTTTGAAAACCTTGCAGGAAGGTCATTAAGACTTTTTCTTTCTTTTTCAGAAAAATGAAACCGTTCAATACCAAAATCTTCTGCTAAATCATGATGATTATGCAAAACCAAATTAGCTCGGAATTCCAATTTTATCCGATGAATAAACTGCGCCATTTCCAATTCAGAAAAATCAGGTTTCCGAATATGAAGCAAAGACAATCCTTCCTCCAATAAAGAATGAAGAATATGTATTTCATCTTTAACAAAAAAAGGATTCGTAATTACTATCATGTCTTTTCTCTTTCTTCTATACTCTATTTTCTAGATATAAATCTCTTTCCCTTGTTCAATAAATTCCTCTGATTTCTCCTGCATTCCTTTTTCTGCTGCAGCGACATCTCGAATTTCCTGAGATATTTTCATAGAGCAGAATTTTGGTCCGCACATCGAACAGAAATGTGCCACTTTTGCGCCATCGGCAGGAAGTGTTTCATCATGGAATTCTCTTGCGGTATCGGGATCTAAAGCCAAATTAAACTGATCTTCCCAACGGAATTCAAAACGGGCTTTACTCAACGCATTATCACGATATTGCGCGCCCGGATGACCTTTTGCCAAGTCGGCTGCATGAGCCGCAATTTTATACGTGATTACGCCGTCTTTAACGTCTTTTTTGTTTGGCAAGCCTAAATGTTCTTTTGGCGTAACATAACATAGCATTGCACAGCCGTACCAGCCAATCATAGCAGCGCCAATTGCTGATGTAATATGATCGTAACCCGGCGCAATATCAGTCGTTAAAGGGCCTAAAGTATAAAACGGAGCTTCATGACAATGTTCTAATTGTTTGTCCATGTTTTCTTTAATCATGTGCATCGGAACGTGTCCTGGTCCTTCAATAAAAACTTGAACATCATGTTTCCAAGCAATTTTTGTCAATTCGCCTAAAGTTTCCAATTCGGCAAATTGTGCAGCATCATTTGCATCTGCAATCGAACCCGGACGTAAACCATCTCCAAGAGAAAAAGCCACATCGTATTGCTTCATGATTTCGCAGATTTCCTCAAAATGCGTGTATAAGAAGTTTTCTTTATGATGAAATAAACACCATTTTGCCATAATCGATCCGCCTCGAGAAACGATTCCGGTGACACGATTGGCCGTTAAATGAATGTATCGAAGTAAAACTCCTGCATGAATTGTAAAATACGAAACACCTTGCTCTGCTTGCTCAATCAATGTATCGCGGAAAATTTCCCAAGTTAAATCTTCAGCAATTCCTTTTACTTTTTCTAATGCCTGATAAATCGGAACAGTCCCAATTGGAACAGGAGAGTTGCGAATAATCCATTCTCTGGTTTCGTGAATGTTTTTTCCCGTAGATAAATCCATAATTGTGTCAGCTCCCCAGCGGCAAGCCCAAACGGCTTTTTCAACTTCTTCTTCAATGCTTGAAGTTACTGCGCTGTTTCCGATATTGGCATTTATTTTTACCAAGAAATTACGACCTACAATCATTGGTTCGCTTTCTGGATGGTTAATATTGTTTGGAATAATGGCTCTTCCGCAAGCGACTTCAGAACGAACAAATTCTGGAGTAATTTTGTTTTTTGGAGTGTTTGCACCAAAACTGTTTCCGCCGTGCTGGCATTGCATGGCTTTGGTTTGTTCATTTAAAAGTTCGATACGCTGGTTTTCGCGAATCGCAATATATTCCATTTCTGGAGTAATGATTCCTTGTTTGGCGTAATACAATTGTGTAACGTTCGCGCCTTTTTTTGCACGTTTTGGCTGATGTAAATATTCAAAACGAAGGTGATTTAAGCTTTCATCTTTTAATCGGCTTTGTCCATAATCTGAGGTAATTTCCTTTAGGATTTCAACGTCATTTCGGTCTAAAATCCATTTTTCTCTTAAACGAGGTAGCCCTTTTCTAATGTCAATTTCAATATTTGGATCAGTATAAGCGCCCGAAGTATCGTAAACAGTTACAGGTGGGTTTTTCTCAATGCCGCCATTTGAAAGTTTAGTATCACTCAAAGTAATTTCTCGCATCGCTACTTTTATCGGATGAATTTCTCCATCGATATATACTTTTTTAGAATTCGGAAAAGGGGTTCTGGATATTTGTTCTTCGTTTGTCATAAGAAAAGAAGTTATGAGTTATAAGTTATGAGTGTTGTAAAGGCGCACTGAAGTGCGTCTACGCAAAGTGAAATTTTGGAATTTGGATTTTTTATATTGGAATTTTATATTGAAATTTAACCACCTTGGGTAGCAGAAATAATCAAAATATCGTCAGTTTCGCGTACAAAGAATTCGTTCCATTTGGTTTTTGGAACAACGGTATTGTTGACAGCAACGGCTATTCCGTTTTGTTTGTGCGGAATTTCGAGATCGAGCAATGATTGAACGCTTAGCGATTCGGCATTGAATTTTTTGGTTTGTTGATTGATTTTTAGTTCCATTCCTTTTTGAGTTTAGTGTATAGATACACTTTAGGAATGGCTACAAGAACGCATAAAAATGCGTGCAGAAGTCATCTTACTTTTCCCTACGCTAGTATGAACTAGATCAGGTTCAGAGGGTAAAATCTCAGCCTACAAGTTTGTAGACACCCCTAAAGTGTGAAGCAAATATAGATAATTTTTGTTTAAAGTTTCAAGTTTTAGGTTTCAAGTTGTTTTTTTGAGTGCAGTTATAACGTGAAACCTGAAACTTGAAACCAACTTTTACTTTGTTCTTGTCCAGCAATCTTCCACATGATCATTGACCATTCCGGTGGCTTGCATGTGTGCGTAAATGACGGTTGAACCAACAAATTTAAATCCTCGTTTTTTTAAATTTTTGCTGATTTCATCTGAAAGCGGCGTAGTGGCTGGAGCATCTTTTGAATTTTTCAGATGGTTTACAATTGGTTTTCCATCAGTATATTTCCAAATATAATCGGAGAAAGTTCCAAATTCTTCCTGAACTTTCATAAAAGCCTGAGCATTGGAAACTGCGGCTTTGATTTTTAGTTTGTTTCGAATAATACCTGTGTTCTGCATTAATTCTTCGATTTTCTCTTCAGAATAATTAGCCATTTTTTTATAATCGAAATGATCAAAAGCAGCTCTAAAATTTTCTCTTTTATTTAAAATAGTAATCCAGCTTAATCCAGCTTGAAAAGTTTCCAGAATTAAAAATTCGAATAAAGTTGGGTCGTCATAAACTGGAACGCCCCATTCTTCATCATGGTATTTTTTGTATAAATCGCTGGAAGTACACCAGCCGCATCTTATTTTATCCTCCATCATTTTCCAATTTTCCAGTGATAACCTTTTACGCTCGGTATGTAAGCTTTTGTGCCAATTATGATGAGATCGGTATAGATTTTCTTTTTGTATTTGATCCCGATGGCTTTTCCAGAAGTATACATTTTATTGGCTTCGAACTTGAATTTTATTTTGGCATCGGTAAATTTTGCGTCCGAAATTCTTTCAATAAACCAAGTTGATTTCCATTTGATTTCAATTTCGTCTTCGGCAGTTTTGGTAATGCTTTTTATGAGTTTTATTCCGTCAGCTGGAATATTATGGTTTTCAATAAGTTCTTTTTGTGTTATGGTTTCGCCTGTTTTACACTCAGCTATGAATTTTTTAAAATGGGTAATTCCGATAAACTTTTCATTTTCAATTTTTTCTTCTGCGATAGTATCGTTTACGGTTTCTTTATTTTCAGCAGAAACCTCGGTTGTAGTGATTTTGTCTACAATTGAATTTTTATATTCTTTTACGGTTTCGACAGTACTTTCTGAAATACTTTCTATTTTGTTTGAAATCTTATCGGTGACTTCCAATATTTGCTTTTTGATATCTTTAGAACAACTTGCAAAGCTTAAAACGATCGCTAAAAGAAATGTTTTGTAAGTTTTCATTCTTGTGAACCTTCCTGTTTTTTGTCGAGATCGTCTTTTTCCAAATATTTTTTAATTAAATGATGTCCTAAATAAATCGCCGGAGTCAATAAAATGGCAATTGATAGTTTAAAAACATATCCAATTAAACCAGATGAGATAAAAGTATCAAAATCAATTTTTCCTGGAAGCCAAAATGCAATTCCAAGCACAATAAACGAATCAAATAATTGGGAAATGACTGTAGAGCCGGTGGTTCTTAACCATATTTTTTTATGTCCAGTACGATTTCTGAAAAACCAAAAAACACTCACATCTATTAATTGCGAAACCATAAAGGCGATTATACTCCCTACAATAATCCACATACTTTGTCCAAAAACGGCTTCGAACTGTTCGTCATTAACAGGACTTATTCCTTTGGCAGCCGGAATTGTAATGGCCATAAAAAGGATTAGAAATGCGTATGCAATAAGACAGGCAGTTATAAAAGAAAGTTTTTTAACGCCTTTTTCTCCAAAATATTCATTGATTAAATCGGTTGTTAAAAAAACAATTGGCCAGGGCAGAATTCCTATACTCATTACAAAAGGACCAATCTGAATTAATTTTCCACCTATAAGTTCGGCAACAACGGCGTTGGTTATAAAAATTCCAGCCAAGATTACAAAGACGATTTCTTTTCGGGTTTTAAACATATGTTTTTAAAGGTTTATTTTAAGTCTCGAAATAGTTTTACAAATTTAATATTCCTCATCATAAAAAGATTCTTCTTCGTCTTTTTGTTTCGAAAAACTAGCTCTTAAATGTTCTGCATTCAAAAATTCGCTTACGATAAGATCGTACTTTTTCTCCAGAATTTCCTCGTCATCATTCACTTGTTTAGAGTTGATAATAGTATACGCAAGAGGATCTATTTTTCCATTTTTATTTATAAAACCAATTGTGTAAAGCGGACTTTTCAGCGAACCAGCTTCTGCATTTTTCTTTTTGATTTTATAGAAGAAAAGGGAGATTTGCTGACCATTTTTTTCAATGATTTTTTTGTTTAATAAATTAATTGAATCCTTGCTTACCAAGTTTTGAAAGTTGATTACGGCTGCTTTCGAAATTTCTTCGTCGGTAAAATTTACTAAATCTTTTTTATTATTGTTCAGTAACAAGTTAATTGTTGCAAACTGAGTTTTAGGATCTTTTAAATAATCATTGATTTCTGAATCTGTTAGATTGTTGTGTGTAATTCCAAGTCTAACCAATTCAGTATTTACGGCTAGATTGTCCAGCTTTTTTATTTTTTTAAGGAGATCTTTTACAGCACTATCATCCGCATAATTGTACACCAGCGTGGTATAATTAACCAAGTCAGAAAACGATTCTGAATAATTGTTTAGATATACAGATTTTACTTCTTCGCTGTCGGTTTCATCTTCAGCGGGTTTGTTTTTTTGGTTCCAGCTCAAAGCTCTTTTGTATTCGAGTTTTGTATTGGTAACGATTATTTTTTTGAAGGTTTTTAATTTTTTGATTGAAATTAATTTCTTCTCTAATAATAAATTACTGAAACTTATAACTGGATTTTGATATTCTTTGATGCTGTAATACTGAAAAATTTCAGGAAAGAGTTCTTTGCTATTTTCAGCATCGCTTTCAAAGGCAGAAAACAGCATTCGTATATCAAATTGATTGTCTGGAATTGGCAGATCATAATCTAATAACTCATTGATTTTTTTATAAGCCGCTTTTGATTTTTGTTTTGAAAGTGCTCTTAAAATACTAACCTGAACTTCAGTCTTAGTATTTTCTTTTTTATAATAATTCTCTAAAAACGGAATAACTCTTTCATCTTTTAATTCGCCGATTTTTTCAATTAGAGCGGTTTTAACATAGGTTTCACTTTCTTTAAAATTGAATGTATTAATGAAGTTAGTAACTTTTTCAAAATCATTTGGCGTAATATCAAGATTGTGTACCGCATGTAAAGCCGAAGATCGAATGGTATCGCTTTTACTTCCAGCGTCTTCCATAAAAAGTGTGATTTTGTCTTCAGACTCTTTTTTGTTGTCTTGGAGTAACACCAAGGAATTGAAGGTTTTTTCTATAAAAGGATTTTCGTTTTTGTAGTTTTTATCGACAAGCGCACTTAAAGTGCAGTATGCGTTATTTTTATACAATACTCTATATTTTACGGCTTGCGTACTGCTTTGTTTAGATACCAAAGCATCAATAATATAACATTCGTTTGTCTTGTCGTATTTCGTAGTGTAAGATAAAAAATCGTAATTATTTTTTTTATCGGCCAACAGATTGTTCCAGTTTGATTTTGAGAATCCTATTTTCGAATATACTGCACTATTTAATAAAGAAGTAGGTGTAAAATAGTAGTTGTCGTCAAAATCGTTGCTTACATAATCTTGAGCGGATTGTTTTAGAAAATCCTTTTTGAGGTTTTTCTGGATAGAATCGATAGAAAGAGTGTGTTCGTATTTAGGATATTTATAATAAACCAAACCAATTTTATCTCCAGTTTCAGAATTGAACGACTGAAATTTATAAGTTTCTGTAAAAGTGTTTTTCGAATCAGTATCGGTCTTTTTTAAATTCCAAAACAGACTTTCATTTTCTTTTTCGGGAATTTCTACTTTATAGTTTGCAGTCGAATCGGTGTAAACTCTTGTTTTTGCTTTATAAGTAAATGGAGCGATGGTAAATGAATTAAAGAAACGATTTGTATTTGTTTCAGATGCATTTACAGTGCCTAGTAAGTAGTATTTACTTCCAGAAATAACAGTTTTTAGTTTCATGTTTCGATTTCCAATTTTTGAAGAAGAAACAAGTGTATTTTCGGCTTTATTGTATCGAACGTTTGTCGAATCTTGATCTTGTTGTAAATAGAATTGAAAATGAATTTGTTTCTGTTCGTATTCAGAATCTTCTAAAACATCCGTATTGCTTAATGTTTTTTCTTTCAGAAAATAATATCCTTTTTCCTGATTATCATACGCTTGAATTTCAATATCATTTCCTTTTTCTGGAATGTTTCCAAAAACAAGATTAAAGGAAGGAATTTCGGTTTCAAAACCGCCTTTTAAAGGTTTTATTTTCTCCCATTCGTTTTTAAAAGATTTTACTTTGATGTTTTCATAAACGTCATTTTCATACTGGCGAACATAATTTGCAGGACCTGTCATTAAAATCGAAATAATTTCAAGTGGTGTAACGATAAATTTTGAGTGCTGTGCGTTTCCCGTTTTTGTAACGTTTTTTATATCGTATCCAGAATAACTGGCTTGTTCAAAGTATTTCTTTTCGAGAATATCTCCTGCAATTTTTTCAAAAAACAAACTGTCTAACGATTTGGCATTATAAGCCGTCTCATTATTCTTTAAAAAATAATTTAAAGGCATTCTTTTGATGGTGATTGCTGCTCCGTTTGTAAAATCTGGTGATCCTAGATTTTGCTTTTCCTCAATAACAGCTTTGTAAAGCGGTAATTGTATCATTTTGTCTCTAGTAGATGCAGCAATGAAGGTAGGATTTGGAAAATAAGCTTCTATGGTTTTCTTTTTATTTTTTCCAGCTTCGGTAAAAACATCGATAATTGGATTTACCGTGTATCCTTTTTTTCTTAAAAGTTCAATTATTCCTTCGCTTCCAGCAAGATGCGCCGCTCCAACTGCCGAAAATAAACTTCCGGTTTTGGCAATAGAGTCAATACTTCTTGTCATTACTTTATTACGGTTGATAATAAGAGCATCGTGGGCTTTTTTGGAAAATATCAGTTTATAGATTGAATCCAGCATAACGATGTCTTTCTCGCGGTAATATTCTTTTAAGACGTCATCTAAATTTCTGTTTTTCAATATTTTCATCAAAGGAATTTTATTTTCATCCTTTGGCATGGCATCTTTGTCCATGATATTTAAAATAGAAATCATAGATTGTTTGGCATCTTCAAGACCTGCAATTTTTTTCTTGTATTTTTTTCCCGTTTGAAAAATAAACATATCAAGAACAGTGTTTTCTTGAAAATCAGCCTGATTTCCTTCTACACCAGAAAGCATATTTCTGAAGTATTTTTCATTGTCATTTTCGAAAATACTTTTAATATTTTCTTTGCTCACAGGGAATAAATAAAACTCCGAATACAGTTTATTGTATCGATTATAATTGGTTTCGTTATTTTTTATAATATCATTCAAGTCGCTCCAAGTTTCTGGATTGCTTTCATTTGCCACAATATCAGATGCCAGCAGATTGTTGAAAAAAGAATCCGACAAATGAAAAGAAACCCTCTCATTTACGTGCATAGTGCCATATAAATAGGATTTTTTTGCCAGACCGTTTCCCGATATTTCCCAGAATAAACTTTTATTTTGTGAATAGACAAATGAGGTAATGAAGATGGTTATTAAAAGTAACTTTTTCAAGGATGTAAGTTTAATGTTTTTGATAAACAAATATAGAATTTTTAGGTATTTTTGAGTGTAGAACTGATTCAGTTATTTAAAAAAAATAGTACAAACAGAAAGACAATGTTATTTTGGTCATGAATAAAGAAAAATTAGCAGCAGTTGGAGATAGTAATGCTGAAAATCCACTGTTAAAAGAATGGTCTGGTCCTTACGGAGGTGTTCCGGATTTTACAAAATATAAAATTTCTGATTTTAAACCCGCAATTGAATCTGCGATTCAGGAAAAACTGACTGAATTGGATACAATTGCCAATAATCCTGAAGAACCAACATTTGAAAATACAATTACGGCTTTGGAGCTTTCAGGAGAAAAACTGGATCGAATTCATGCGGTTTACGGAATTTATCGTTCTAATTTAAGTACTCCTGAATTCAATGTTGTCGATACAGAAATGTCTCCTAAACTGGCGGAAATAAGCGATAAATTATATCAGAATGAAAAACTTTTTTCTAGAATTGAAACGTTATATAAATCAGATGAAAGTAAAAAACTAACGAAGGAACAACAGCGTCTGCTTTGGGTATATTATTCTGATTTTGTGAGAGAAGGAGCAGAGCTAAATGCAGATGATAAAAAGAAAGTTGCAAAAATTAATCAAGAACTTGCAGGACTTTTTACGCTTTTCAGCCAAAAATTATTAGCAGAAGAAAACGGCCAATTTTTAGAATTAAAAACAGAAGCCGATTTTGATGGTTTGCCCGATGAATTTAAAAATGCTGCAATTGCCGAAGCTAAAGAAAGAAACTTAGATGTTTTAGGTTGTATTGGAAATACAAGATCTTCGATTGAACCCTTTTTGACGTTTTCTGATCAAAGAAATTTAAGAGAAAAAGCATTTGATATTTTTGTAAAAAGAGGTGATAATAAGAACGAAAATGATACAAATGAAACATTGGTGTCTATTTTGAAATTAAGGGCAGAAAAGGCAAAAATTTTAGGCTTTACTAATTTTGCAGAGTGGAGTTTGTCTAATAAAATGGCAAAAGATCCACAGAAAACATTGGATTTGATGCATTCAGTATGGAAACCTGCTGTTGATAAAGTCAAAAATGATGTTTTGGCTATGCAGGAAATGGTAGAGGCAGCGGGAGGAAATTTTAAAATTCAGCCTTGGGATTATCGTTATTATGCCGAAAAAGTGCGTAAAGCGAAATACGATTTAGACCAAAACGAAATCAAACAATATCTGCAATTAGAAAATTTAAGAGAAGGAATGTTCTGGACAGCAGGCGAGTTGTTCGATTTAGGATTTAAACAATTATTTGATGTTCCGGTCTATCATCAAGATGTTCGTGTTTGGGAAGTAAATAATAAATTGACTGGAGAGCCAATTGGGTTGTGGTATTTTGATCCATATGCGCGTGTTGGAAAGCGTTCTGGAGCTTGGATGAATTCGCATCGCGATCAGCAGAAAATTAAAGGAAAAGTGCTTCCAATTGTATCGAACAACTGCAATTTTATAAAAGGAAACAGCGATGAACCGGTTTTAATTTCATGGGATGATGCCACAACTTTATTTCATGAATTTGGTCACGCACTTCACGGATTATGTTCAAATGTAATGTATCCTAGTCTTTCAGGAACTTCAGTGGCTAGAGATTATGTAGAGTTTCCTTCGCAATTATTAGAACATTGGCTGGCAACTCCAGAGGTTTTAAATAAGTTTGCACTTCATTATAAAACAAATGAACCATTGTCTCAGTCTTTGGTAGAGAGAATAGCTCTGGCAGCCAATTTTAATGAAGGTTTTGCAACTGTAGAAACGATTTCAAGTTCATTTGTTGATATGAAACTGCATTTAACAACAGAAACTATCGATCCGCATGAATTTGAAAAGAAAGTTTTAAGTGAAATTAATATGCCTTCAGAAATTGTGATGCGCCACAGAATTCCTCAGTTTGCACATATATTTTCAAGTGACGGATATGCAGCTGGATATTACAGTTATTTATGGGCAGATGTCATTAATGCAGATGCTTATGAAGCTTTTCTGGAAGCTGGCGGACCATTTGATAAAAATATTTCTGAACGTCTTTATAAAACAGTTTTAAGTGTTGGTAACACGATTGATAACGAAGAAATGTATGAGAATTTTAGAGGACACGCTCCCAATTCTGACGCGTTGATGCGAGCAAGAAATTTTCCAGTGGAAAGTTAATAGAAATAAAAAAAGCCCGAATAACTGAATATTCGGGCTTTTTAATATTGAAAAAATAATATATTAACCTAAAGTAACTCTTTTGAAACCTGTGATTTCAACATTGAATCCTTTTACGTAATCACCAACTTTTTTACTGTCATCTTTGATGAAGTTTTGATCAAGTAAAGCTTTTTCTTGATCTAAAGTAGTGTTATCAGAGATAAAACGTTGAACTTTTCCTGGAAGGATTTTGTCCCAGATTTGCTCTGGTTTTCCTTCAGCTTTTAATTCAGCTTTAGCATCTTCTTCAGCTTGTTTGATAACTTCTGGAGTTAATTGAGAGAAAGAGATGTATTTAGGAACATTTTTTAAAGTTTTTCCTAAACGTTTTGCTTCTTCATTGTCTTTTTCGATTACAGCAATACGAGCAGCAAGTTCAGATTCAACGAAAGCAGGATCAAAATCTTTGTAAGATAATGTGTCAGCTCCCATAGAAGCAACTTGCATAGAGATATCTTTTGTTAAAGCTTCAGCATTAGCAACTGGAGCAGAAATTGCAGTTAAAGCAGCAATTTTATTAACGTGAACATAAGATCCAACGTAAGCGCCTTCTAAAATTTCGAAACCACCGATTTCGATTTTTTCACCGATAACTCCAGTTTGCTCGATTAATTTTTCAGCAACTGTAATTCCGTTGAAATCAGAAGCTAATAATTCTTCTTTAGAAGAGAAGTTGATAGCTCTTTCAACTAAATCTTTAGCTAAAGTTACGAAAGCTTCATTTTTACCTACGAAGTCAGTTTCGCAGTTTAAAGTGATGATAGCTCCTTTAGTGTGGTCAGCATTGATAAAAGAAACAGCAGCTCCTTCAGAAGACTCACGGTCAGAACGGTTAGCAGCAACTTTTTGTCCTTTTTCTCTAAGGATTTGGATCGCTTTATCGAAATCTCCTTCAGCTTCAACTAAAGCTTTTTTACAGTCCATCATTCCGGCACCTGTAGATTGTCTTAATTTATTTACGTCTGCAGCAGTAATTGTTGCCATAATATTTTAAGTTTTAATGTGTTTAAAAGTAAAAAATTCCATCTTTTAAATCCCAAACTCCAATTTTAATAAATTATCAACATAACGTTTTTAATTTTGTTTTGGACTTTGGAATTTAAAATTTGGAATTTAAGATTTGATTTATTCTTCAGTTTCAGTTGCAGGAGCAGCTTCAGCTTCAACAGCGGGAGCTTCTTCAGCAGCTTCAACTTCTTTTTCAGCACCTCTGTCAGAAAGACCTTCGATTACTGCAGTAGTCACTAAAGATAAAATTTTGTCAATTGATTTAGAAGCGTCATCATTTGCAGGAATCACGTAATCAACCTCTCTTGGGTCAGAATTCGTATCAACCATTGCGAAAACTGGAATGTTTAATTTTTGAGCTTCTTTTATTGCGATGTGTTCAGCTTTGATATCTACTACGAACAATGCTGCAGGTAGTCTAGACATATCAGCAATTGAACCTAAGTTTTTCTCTAATTTAGCACGTAGACGATCCACTTGTAAACGCTCTTTTTTAGATAAAGTGTTGAAAGTACCATCTTTCTTCATTTTATCAATAGAAGACATTTTTTTAACTGCCTTTCTGATAGTTACGAAGTTAGTCAACATTCCACCTGGCCATCTTTCAGTGATGTAAGGCATGTTTGCAGCTTTTGCTTTATCAGCAACGATGTCTTTTGCTTGTTTTTTGGTAGCTACGAATAAAATTTTTCTACCTGATGCAGCGATTTTTTTCAAAGCTTCGTTAGCTTCTTCAATTTTAGCTGCAGTTTTATATAGATTGATAATGTGAATACCATTACGCTCCATATAAATGTAAGGAGCCATGTTTGGATCCCATTTTCTAGTCATGTGTCCGAAGTGAACACCTGCTTCTAGTAATTCTTTTACTTCTATTTTGTTTGCCATTTTTGTACTAGTTTACGTTCTGTTGATTAGCAATGTATGAATGGCGATTTCTCTGGCTTCATGCATTTAGATGCTAAACTATATCCTACCTCGATAGGAGAGCAACAATAACTGTGTTTTTTAATTTCAATAAATAATTGATAATGTCTTGTCCCATTTGAACAAGACAGGTAATATTAACGTTTAGAGAACTGGAATCTCTTACGAGCTTTCTTCTGACCGAATTTCTTACGTTCAACCATTCTAGGGTCTCTTGTTAATAAACCTTCTGGTTTAAGGATTCCTCTGTTTTCAGCGTTAACTTCACACATTACGCGTGCTAATGCCATTCTTACAGCTTCTGCCTGACCAGTTGTACCACCTCCGTAAACGTTTACTTTTACGTCAAAGTTGTTTACGTTTTCTGTCATAGACAATGGTTGTAAAACTTTGTATTGTAAAGTTGCAGTTGGAAAGTAAGTTGCGAATTCTTTTTTGTTTACAGTGATGTTTCCAGTTCCTTCAGAAACGTAAACACGTGCAACAGCGGTTTTTCTTCTACCGATTTTGTGAATAACTCCCATTACTTAAGATCATTTAGGTTAACAGTTCTAGGTTTTTGAGCTCCGTGTTTGTGCTCAGCTCCTACAACAACATTTAGATTTCTAAAAAGTTCAGCACCTAATTTGTTTTTAGGTAACATACCTTTTACAGCTTTTTCTACTAATGCAGCTGGATTTTTAGCTTGCAATACTTTAGCAGTTAAAGTTCTTTGTCCTCCTGGGTAACCTGTATGACGCATGTAAATTTTGTCATTCAATTTTGTACCTGTAAGGTTAATTTTTTCTGAGTTGATAACAATTACGTTATCTCCACAGTCAACGTGCGGTGTGTAACTTGGCTTGTACTTACCTCTTAAGATCATAGCAACCTTTGAAGCAAGACGTCCTAAGTTATGACCTTCAGCGTCAACAACAATCCACTCTTTAGTTATAGTGGCTTTATTTGCTGAAACTGTTTTGTAGCTTAATGCGTCCATAATATTATTTTAATTAAACATTCCATCCCCAATAAAGGGGATGCAAAAGTACAATTAATTATTTTAAAACCAAATACCTGAAAAGAATATTTTAAATACTGAAAATCAGGCTCTCAGTTTTTTATTTAAAAGCATAAAAAAAGCACCTTTGCATTTTGGTGCAAAGGTGCGCTGCTTTTTTGAATTATTTCGTGTAATTATACTATAAATATATTAGCGATATCTACCACTTGTTGTGTCGTAAGCGGCTCGTCGTAAGCTTCTGACCCTGCGGCAGCTCCAAATGCGGCTGCGGTATTGAAACCTGCCTGTATTGTAATTCCTTCTCCGTCGTATACTGCCTGTGTTGCCGAAGGCATTCCGGCTCCTCTTTCGGCATTAGAGATCCATCCTTTTAAGCCGCGCAGGCGTCGTACTTCAGAAGCATGACGGGCTTCGACAGAGTGGATTTGTAATGCCGCTGTAAGTAAATCAGGTGTAGACATTAGGTTTGCTGCCTGACCTTTATAAGCTCTAACGCCTGTATCTTCAAAAGCTTGGGCCAATGCTAAAAAGGTTGGATAGTCATTAAAAGGATCAAATGCACCGCCAACAGTAAAGTCAAAAGTTGGTTTTGGAACAAAATTTGCACTCATGGTTCCGCCTAAACCGGCTATTAAAAATGAAACGTGATCAGCTTCGTGTGCTGCAATTTGCTGAAAAACTTTTAAATCACGTCCTCCGTTTTCAGATGCTGGAATAACACCTGAATCTAATGCCATTGCGTAAAATTCATTTTCCAAATATTCTAAGGTCAATGCAAATTGAAGTGCTCCAATTGGAGTTGCGGGAGTTGCGGTGATATCTTTTGCTAATGCTTTATTGGCCAAAGCTGAAAGACCAAAAGGGATTGATGCTAATGCTAAATTTTTTCCAATGTTTCCAAATTGTGTAAAACTGTCTCGTCGGGAACCAGTACTTTTCATTAAACTGTCATCCGTAAAAGTTTCTATAAATTTTAAAATGTTCATAATTTCTAAGTTTTAGCAGTTAATATTAAGGAAGATAATTGGCAGTAAATTTTGTTGTAATAAATCCAGCAGCAACTGGTAGGATTTTAGAAGGATCTTTTGCAACATCTAATCCTGTTGAAGCGCTTACGATATCATCTCCTGCAAAATCTTTAGAATTAGGATTGATTAAGCTTCTTATGGCAGAAGCGTGACGCGCTTCTACAGAAACAATTTTTCCGGCAAGTACTAAATAATCTGGCGTTTTAATTAATCTTCCAGCTCCATTATAAGCAGCCACTCCTGTGTCTTCGAGGGCTTTTGCGGTTGCTAAAACTTCTGTTCGGCTATTGAAATTCAAAGAACCGTAAGTAAAGGCTAAAGAAGGAAGCAGTTGTGAACTTGGATCTGGAAGCGCTCCGCTTAATGCCGCCTTAAAGAAATCTCTATGGATTACTTCATGATGGTATAAGTCGGTTAGAACCTGACGTTCAGTATCATTAAATGTGGCATTAAAATTTGAGGCATTTACAACTTTCGTATAAAAGTCTGCTTCTAATTGCTCTAAAGCATAAGCGTAAGTAAGCACGCCAAAATCACCAGAGCCAAGGTCGAAAATACCATTTTTTATTCCGGGTAAGGAGTTGTCCTTCATATCATCATCATTATCATTATCGCTGCAGCCAGCCAGAACCAAACCTGCAGTAACTAATGTTAGTCCACTGAGCTTCAAAAAGCTCCTTCTGCTATCCAGTGAAGGGTTAACTTCATGAATCTTAACTTCGTTTTTCATAATCAAGTTTTTTAGGTTAAATAACATGTATTCAGGTATTAACGAGATTTTAATAAGGACGGTTTTAAAAAATCATAAGTATTTTATTATTTTTTCGAATGACGTAGATATTTTTAAATACTAGTAGGTTGTTTTTGTTTTATTTTAGGTAATTCTACTATATTTGTATTAATTACATAAAATTCAATTGGATGAAAGCTAAAGCAACTCTAAAACAAATTGCGAAGGAACTTGGTGTTTCGGTTTCGACTGTATCTAAAGCATTGAATGACAGTCCGGAAATTAGTGAGCAAACGAAGGTGAAGATTAAGGAGTATGCCAAACTCAAAAATTATAAGCCGAATGTTATTGGTCTGAATTTAAAAAATCGTAAAACCAAAACGATAGGTGTAATTATACCTAATATCTTAAACTCATTTTTTGCTAAAGTTTTTAGCGGAATCGAGAAAGTGGCCGATAAAAAAGGTTATAATGTAATTACTTGTATTTCGAATGAATCTCTAGAAAAAGAAGTTCATACACTGGAAATGCTGAGTAACGGAACCATTGATGGTTTTATTCTTTCTGTTTCTCAGGAAGCACAAAAACTTCAGGATTACAATCATTTTTCGGAAATTATAAATGATGGAACTCCAATTGTAATGTTCGATCGTATTGCTGACGAAGTAGACTGTGATAAGGTAGTGGTTGATGATTTCGATTCAGCTTTAAATTCAACACAGCATTTAATAAATTTAGGATGTAAAAATATTGCGCTGATTTCTTCTGTAGATAATCTAAGCGTTGGAAAATTAAGAGCCGATGGATATTTGAAAGCTTTAAAAGACAATAATATTCCGGTTAACGAAAAAATTATTCTTCGTACGGATTCTGAGGACGATATGAAAGCTAAAATTGATGGTCTCTTTGATCATAAAATCGATGGAATTTTTGCTTTAGATGAAAATGATTCAGTTGCCGCTTTAAGAGTGAGTTTGAAAAAAGGATTCAGAGTTCCTGAGGATATTTCGATTATTGGATTTGCAGATGGTATTTTAGCTTCAAGACGTTTGTCGCCAAGTTTAACAACGGTAAGCCAGCATGGAGTTGAAATTGGAGAAGTCGCAGCAAAAAGATTAATCGAAAGATTAGAAGAGCCAGAAGGAACGATTTCTGAATACGAAACCATCGTAATCAAAACAAAATTGAAAGAAAGAGAATCTACTAGAAAAGTATAAATACTAAAAAACCATCAGTTTCAACTGATGGTTTTTTTTATGATTTGTATTGAATAAGATTGTTTCAGTTTGTAAAAATCTAAAGTCTAAAATCAACAATCTGAAATCTACCATTATTAATGTGCCTCTAGCCAATCTTTTCCTAAACCAATTTCAACTTCTAAAGGAACTGACATTTTAAATGCATTTTCCATTTCGTGTTTAATCATAGGCTGGATTTTTTCGAGTTCGTCTTTGTGAACATCGAACACAAGCTCATCATGAACCTGAAGAAGCATTTTAGATTTCCAGTTTTCGTCACGAAGTTTTTTATGAATGTTAATCATGGCAATTTTAATGACATCGGCAGCACTTCCTTGAATTGGTGCATTTACAGCATTTCGTTCTGCGGCGCTTCTTACAACGGCATTTGCCGAATTGATATCTTTTAAATAACGACGACGTCCTAAAATAGTTTGTACATACCCTTTTTCTCTTGCAAAATCAACTTGTTCAGAAATAAAAGATTTAAGACGAGGATATGTTTTGTAATAAGCATCAATCAAAGCCGCACTTTCACTTCTTGAAAGTGAAGTCTGGTTGCTCAATCCAAAAGCAGAAACACCATAGATAATTCCGAAGTTTACCGTTTTGGCGTTGCTTCTTTGTTCGCGAGAAACTTCTTCTAAGGCCACATTAAAAACTTTTGCTGCAGTTGCTCTGTGAATATCTTCTCCATCTTGGAACGCTTTAATCATGTTTTCTTCACCACTTAAAGCCGCAATAATTCGTAATTCAATTTGCGAGTAATCGGCAGAGATTAAAGTATAATCTTCATCGCGCGCCACAAAAGCTTTACGAATCTGACGACCTCTTTGGGTACGAATTGGAATATTCTGTAAGTTCGGATTATTAGAACTCAAACGTCCTGTTGCAGCAACCGTCTGCATATAATCAGTATGAACGCGTAAAGTCTTTTTGTCTACTTGTTCTGGTAAAGCCAAAATGTAAGTACTTTGAAGTTTTACCATCTGACGCCAGTCTAAAATATCTTTTACAATTGGGTTGTCGTTTGCCAAATAAGTCAAAACTTCCTCACCAGTTGCATATTGTCCGGTTTTGGTTTTCTTTTGTTTTGCGCCGCCAATTTTAAGTTTATCAAATAAAATATCTCCTAATTGTTTTGGAGAAGCAAGATTGAATCTCTCTCCAGCAGTTTCATAGATTTTTTCTTCTAAAGATTTGATTTCAACATCCATTTCAGAAGACATTGCTTTTAAGAACTCAACATCTAGACGAATTCCTTCGGTTTCCATGTCGGCTAAAACGCTTACTAACGGAATTTCGATTTCATCAAATAACTTTTTAGTTTCCGTTTTATCTAATTCAGTTGTAAAGATTTCTTTTAACTGCAAAGTAATATCGGCATCTTCAGCAGCGTATTCTTTAATATCTTCCAAAGGAACATCACGCATATTAAGCTGATTTTTTCCTTTTTTACCAATTAGAGTTTCAATAGATTTTGGAGAATATTTCAAATACGTTTCGGCTAAAATATCCATATTATGACGCATATCTGGATTAATCAGATAATGTGCAATCATCGTATCAAAAAGTTTTCCTTTTACAGTAACGCCGTAATTAGAAAGGATTTTTAAATCGTATTTTAAATTCTGCCCGATTTTTTCAATGTTTTCATTTTCAAAAAACGGAACAAATTTATTAACCAAAGCTTGGGCTTCTTCCTGATTTTCTGGAAACGGAACGTAGAATGCTTTTCCTTTTTCGTAAGCAAAAGACATTCCGACCAATTCTGCGTGAAGAGCGTCAATTCCTGTAGTTTCGGTATCGAAACAAACAGCTGTTTGCTTTTCTAAATTCTGCAAAAGCAATTTAATTCCTAAATCACCTTGAATGGTTTGGTAAGAATGTTCAGTGTTTTCTAAAGTACTGTAAAATGAATTTCTTGCCGCTTCGGCGCTTTCGTCAAGAGTTGTTCCGCCACCTCCAAAAAGATCAAATTGGTCTTCGTTTTTCGGCTGTGGTTTTTTGTATAATTTGGCATCAGATGCAGCAGTGTTAGAAGATTCGCTTCCGGCTCCAACTTTAAATAAATTATCAAATTGTTCTGCCATTCTTCTAAACTCTAATTCTTGAAAAATAGCATCGGTTTTTTCGATGTCTGGACGTGAAAGTTCGTAATCTTCTTCATTAAAAGTAACGTCACAATCGCACATAATTGCCGCCAGTTTTTTAGATAAAATACCTTTGTCTTTATTGGCTTCAATATTTTCTTTCATTTTACCTTTCAGCTTATCTGTATTAGCCAAAAGATTTTCCATTGAGCCAAATTCTTTAAGGAATTTTTTCGCAGTAACTTCTCCAACACCTGGTAATCCTGGAATATTATCGACAGCATCACCCATCATTCCCAGAAAATCGATTACCTGCTCGGGTCTTTCAACTTCAAATTTTGCCAAAACTTCAGGAATACCCCAAATTTCGATTCCGTTACCCATGCGGGCTGGTTTGTACATAAATATGTTTTCAGAAACCAATTGTGCAAAATCTTTATCGGGAGTAACCATATAGACTTTGTAGTTCTGTTTTTCGGCTTGTTTGGCAATAGTTCCAATTAAATCATCGGCTTCACAACCTGCAAGTTCAATAATTGGGATATGCATGGCTCTTAATAATTCCTGAATATAAGGAATGGCAATTTTAATGGCCTCGGGAGTTTCATCGCGGTTGGCTTTGTAATCAGAATACATTTCTGTTCTGGCATGGCTTCCTTCTTTATCAAAAGCAACAGCCAAATGATCTGGTTTTTCTCTTTTAATAACATCCAAAAGTGAGTTCATAAAACCCATAATTGCAGATGTATCCATCCCTTTTGAGTTGATTCTCGGGTTTTTTATAAAGGCATAATAACCACGAAAAATTAATGCATAAGCATCTAGAAGAAAAAGGCGTTTTTGAGTCGACATATAAAAAATATTAGTCTGTAAAAATAAACAATTGGGTTTTAAAAAACGATTTGCTTTCCGAAAAATAAATTTTTGAACCATATAAGTTATATAAGTTCATTTTAGAAGAAACGCATTTCATTGCGTCTAAACAGGCGCCATTCTATTTCTTCAACTTATATAACTTATATGGTTGAAAATGGCGAAATAGTTAATATCAAGTTAAAATTTTTTATTCAGGGATTTCTTCATTTTTTCTTCATGTTACGAAGGTAATTTTGAACTGTAAAATAAAAGGTATTTAATTTAAATCTTAGAAATCATGAGAAATTTATTGATGGTATTAGTGGCGGTTTTAGGAACAGGTGCAATGGTTCATGCATTTCCTGCAAAAGATGGAAAAGCAGCTCCAGCAAAAGAAGTAAAAGCGACAAAGCACCCAAAAAACAAATCTGATAAAAAAGCAAAATCAGTAAAAAGTGAAGCTCCAAAAGCAGAAACGACAAAAGTAAAAAAATAAACAAACAAGAAATTTATAATAAAGATTAATTTAAAAATTTAAAATCATGAAAAATTTATTTATTGTATTAGCAGCAGTTTTAGGAACAAGTGTAATGGTAAGTGCTCAAACAACTCCAGCTCAGACAGCTCCAGCAAAAGAGGTGAAAGCTACTAAACACCATAATCATAAAGGACATAAAAAAGCAAAAGCTGAAGCTCCAAAAGAAGAATCAGCAACAAAAAAATAAGAATTGTTCTCGTTTTGTTTTTGCAGCATTCTAACGAAAACAAAACAGGAATAATGATTATGAAGAATGCGATTGAAGAAGGCTGATGAAGAAATTTGTCAGCTTTTTTTATTCGTTAATTTTTTAATAACGCGCAATTGGTTTTTTCAGAATTGCTTAATTTTAGTTGCGTTTAAACACTGTGTTTATGAATGTTTTAATTGTT
Source organism: Flavobacterium endoglycinae (assembly GCF_017352115.1). NCBI lineage: Bacteria > Pseudomonadati > Bacteroidota > Flavobacteriia > Flavobacteriales > Flavobacteriaceae > Flavobacterium > Flavobacterium endoglycinae. The sequence continues at coordinate 1,754,233 of NZ_CP071448.1, read as the reverse complement.
GAAGATAATAGAGAACTTGCCATAGAAGTGTATGACTTTTTGTGCAATGCAGGTTACATTTGTAAAATTGCCAATAACTGCGCTGATGCTCTCGAAGAATTTGGAAGTAATGATTATGATGCCATGCTTCTGGATTTAGGGCTTCCTGATGGTGATGGTTTTGAAGTTTTGAAAGAAGTCCGAAAAACCAAATCAAAAATGGCCGTAATTGTGCTTACAGCAAGAGGAGAGTTAGACGATCGTATTAATGGACTTCATCTAGGAGCCGATGATTATTTGACCAAACCTTTTGCATTGACGGAACTTGCCGCAAGATTGTTTGCTGTAATCCGCAGGATTCATGGTTTTACTCTTAACAATTTAAGTATTCATGGTTTTTTGCTGCAGCTTCAGGATTATAAAGTCAGTTTTGATGAAACTCCAATCAACTTGACGAAAAAAGAGTTTGATATTTTTCAATATCTAGTTTTGAACAAAAACAGAGTTATTACAAGATTACAGTTAACCGAACATATTTGGGGAGATATTCTGGAAGTGAATTCAGATTCTAATTTTATAGATGTTCATGTTCGAAATCTTCGTAAAAAACTTGACAAACATACTTCCATCGATTGGTTTGAAACTGTCCGAAATGTTGGATATCGTATTAATGAATAAATAGATTTCTGTGAAAATAAAACATCAATTAGCCATTTTTAATGCTCTTACCAGATTACTGGTCATTTTAGTTTTGTGGCTGATGCTTCCTATTTTGGTTGAAAATGTCGTTTACAGACATATTAATAATGGGTTGATTGAGAAAAAGAAGAAATTCATTGAAAATCTAAATCAGCATGAAATCGATGATTTTATAGAAAATGCTGATGATTCTACCGAAATGTATTCACAGTTTACCACGCTTCACAGTGAATTTCTAGTTCTTTCTAAAAAATCATTTAAACCCAGTCAAAAGCGTACAATTTTTACGAATGAATATCGAATTATTGAAGGTGAAGAAAATGAATACCGAATTCTGTATCATTATTTCAGTTATGGAAATGAAAAATACCTGCTTGAAATAGGAAGCAGTTTAGGGGAAGTAAATGATCTTACGTTTATTATAAGACTGTTTATTATTATCGTTTTGATGATAATTCTTCTGGTTACCTTTTTGGCCGATACGGTTTATATCGAATATCTGCTGAAACCTTTTTACAAAATTATCGATACGAAAATTAGGCGGGTAAATGAACCTGAAGTGTTTGACCATACACCAATAAAAGCAAAATCGAGAGATTTTAGAGAACTTGATTTGGTTTTAAATCAAATGATGGACAGAATTGCGGAGCTGTTTAAAAAAGAAAGACAATTTATTTCTAATGTTTCGCACGAGCTTTTAACTCCGATTGCTTTGTTAAAAAACAAACTCGAAAACTTATTGCAGAACGATTCTTTGGACGATACTGCAGTAGACAAAATCGCCGGCTCCCTGAAAACATTAGACATGCTCAAAAAAATCATCAATAACTTATTATTGATTTCAAGAATCGAAAACAATCAATATGAATTGAATGAATCAGTCAACTTTCATGAACTTGTAACAGATTTGCAAGAAGATTTGCAAGACAGAATTGAGGATAAAGGAATTCAGTTTGTAAATAATATGAAACATGATTTTGTTTTTAAAGGAAATAAAACCTTGATTCATATTTTGATTTACAATCTGGTTACAAATGCGATAAAATATAATAAGCAAAATGGTGAAATTATTATAGAAGATGGCTATCAGGAAAAACGATATTTTATTTCCATCACTGATTCTGGTATTGGTTTAAACGAATCACAATTAGAAAATATATTTAACCGATTCACTAGAATAAGTTCTGATCAAGAAGGGCAGGGGCTTGGACTTGCAATTGCCAAAAGTATTGCGGTTTTTCATCATATTGATATTAAAGTGAAATCAGAACTGGAGCAAAGTACAAGCTTTACATTATGGTTTACGGAAACAGAAAATCATAATTAAAAGTTAATTTTTTTGGTAAGGATTAATCTTCATTTTGTCTTCATTTAGCGATTCTATCTTTGAGGTATAATAAATGAAATAATAATCATAAAACTTATAACCATGAAAAAATTAGTTATGCTAGCAGTAGCTGTTTTAGGAACAGCAGCAATGGTAAATGCACAAACAACTCCAGCAAAAGAAGCGCCAGCAAAAGAAACTAAGGCGGCTAAAAAAGAGAAAAAAACAGATAAAAAAGCTAAAAAAGCAGAGGCTGCTAAGCCAGAAGCTGCTAAAGCTCAAAAATAAGACGATATAAGTTTACTTAAGTAAACTTGTTTTGGGATAAAAGGTTTTAAAAAATTTGGTAGAAGTAGAGCTGATGGAGAGATTCATCAGCTTTATTTTTGAGTTAAATTTTTGATAATAAAAAGCGATAGAATTGTCATTCTTTGTTACTTTGCTTAAAACTATAAATAATGATCTTTCGCTTTGCAATTCTGTGTGCTCTTTTTTTAATTATAGAGTTCTATTCATATCAGGCTTTCCGTACTCTAATCAAATTAAGATGGGTGTTGATTTCCTACCAAGTTATAAGCTTATTGCTTTTAATTTTTATCATTTATTCTTTTACGCAATTTGACCGTTCTGTAGGGCAGACCAAACAGTTTATGTTTACTACAGGTTTAATGCTCTTGGTTTATGTGCCTAAAATTGTCATGACACTGGTTATGTTTGGCGAAGATATTTTTAGAGTTGGAGCCAGCATTGTAAATTATTTTATTTACCAAGCTCCTCGAAAAGAAATGATGCCAGACCGAAGAAAATTCGTGAGTCAGTTGGCATTGGGTTTGGCGGCAGTCCCGTTTTTATCTTTAATTTACGGGATCTTCGAAGGAAAATACAACTTTAAAGTCATTAAACAGACTATTTTTTTTCCAGATCTTCCAGATGAATTTGATGGATTTAAAATCACTCAGATTTCAGATGTTCACAGCGGTAGTTTTGATAATCCTGATAAAATAAACTATGCCATTGATTTAATTAATCAGCAGGAAGCAGATATGATTTTATTTACTGGGGATATTGTGAATACGCATGCCAAAGAAATGCATCCGTGGCTGGAAACTTTTAATAGGATAAAGCAATACAAATACGGAAAATTTGCTGTTTTAGGAAACCATGATTATGGCGAATATGTAACTTGGCCTTCTGAAAAAGAAAAAGAAAAGAACTTCGAAGATATTAAAAAGCTGTATGGACAGATAGGTTTTGATTTAATGCTGAATGAAAACAGATATATTCAGAAGGGAGATAATAAAATAGCGTTAGTAGGCGTTGAAAACTGGGGAGTGAATTTTAAGAAAGCGGGAGATTTAAATAAAGCATCAGAAAATCTTGCTGAAGATGAATTTAAAGTTTTAATGAGTCATGACCCAAGCCATTGGGATGCTGAAATAAAAAAGCATCCTAAAAAGTTTCATTTAACTTTATCTGGACATACGCACGGTATGCAGTTTGGAATCGAAATTCCAGGATATTTTAAATGGAGTTTAGCACAATACATTTACAAACAATGGGCAGGATTATATGAAGAAGCTGGAAGATATGTATATGTGAATCGCGGATTTGGTTTTCATGCCTATCCGGGAAGAGTTGGAATTATGCCCGAAATAACAGTCATTGAACTAAAAAAGGGCAATAATGTGGCGTAATTCGTTAAAAATGCTACATTTGTATTAATTATGTCTTTTTAATCGATTAAAAAGAATTAAATTTTTTGGTTTTATGTCAAAATTTGGAGAACTTATAAATGCTCAGGTTCCAGTGTTAATTGACTTCTACACAGACTGGAACGAATCATCTGTATTGATGCATCCGGTAATTAAGGATGTAGCAGCTGCGTTAGGCGATAAAGCGAAGGTTATTAAAATTGATGTGGATAAAAATCAAGAACTAGCAGAAGCACTTCGTATAAAAGGCCTTCCTACTTTAATGATCTATAAAGATGGACAAATGATCTGGAGACAATCTGGTGAACTTGACGCAAATACTCTTATTGGGATTGTTCAGGAACAATTTAATGTATAAATCCTGAACGATATTATTTAGTGAATAATATCAAACTTATATCCGTTTTCTTTTAAAAAATGTAATGTTTTAGGTAATGCAAATTTTAAATTTGGAGATGCCTTTATACTGTCATGAAATACAATCACGCTTCCTGATTTTACGTTTTTAGTAACGTTTTCAAGACATTTTTCGGGAGTAATACTTTGATCGAAATCAGCGCTTAAAACATCCCACATAATTATTTTGTACCCTAATTTACGTAAAATCTTAGATTGTGCTTTTTTGATTTTTCCGTAAGGCGGACGAAACAATAAACGGGTTGGATTGATTTCTTCTTCCAGAATTTTGGCGCAGTTTTTTACGTTTTCGATATAATCATTGGTATGGATTTTCCAGCCATTGACATGATTCATTGTGTGATTTCCTATGGAATGTCCTTCTTTGATTAATCTTTCAAATAAAGATAAATTGGCTTTGATATTTTTGCCAATGCAGAAGAAAGTAGCTTTGGCATCAAATTTTTTCAATTCAGTTAAAACCCAGTCGGTTATTTCTGGGGTTGGGCCATCATCAAAAGTCAAGTATATTTTCTTTTCATTGTTCGGAATATCCCAGCAATATTTAGAAAATACCTTTTTAATAAATGAATTAGTTTTTACCCAATAAAAGCTCATTTTAACTGATTTAGTGATACGTAAAATTAAAAAATGCCGTACTGTTTATCAAGTAGTACGGCATTTTTTTAATCAATATATTTTTCGTATATTATTCTTTCTCACGTCCAAAACGCTCAAAAATATTTACATAAGTATTGAATACTTTTTTATGGTTTTCATAATATGCATTGTCTTTGTTATTTCGCATGACATGCAATAAACTTCTGTAACGCTCAATATCAGTTATAATGTCGATCGCTAAATCAGTCTGGTCAGCACCACTCAATGTTTTGTAGTAGTTTAGGTTTTCTTTGTATTTGTTAACCAGCTTGTCTAGTAAATCATGAGCTTTAGCAGTTTCGCCAACTTGGTAATATCCATCACCAAAAGATTCCACTAAAGAATAGTATCCAAATTTATCCAAAGGCATTTTGGTCATTGCTAAATTGATCACGTTTTTAGCTTTGTCAATTTTGCCTTCAGCAATCAATTCATACATTAAACGCGATAAGTTAGTACGGTAAGTAATGCTGTTTCTTCTGGTTTCTGGGTCATGATAAATTTTAGGGCTTTCGCTGTTACCCCAATCCCATTTCATTACGATATCATACATTTTATCGGCGTCAATTTGCCCCATATCCATAGGCCCTCCATCTTTAGAAGGCGTATTTTTAATAGGAACTAATTTGTAAACCATTCCGTCTAACTGCAGATAATCTTTTAACCATAGATAATCTTCATCATCAAAAGCACCTCCACTAAAGTAAATTGGACGTTTCCAATTGTTATTAGCTAAAATGTCAAGCATCATTAAGCGGTTTTTGTAAAGAGCACTTCCTTTAATGTTGATGTCCATATAAGGAACAATCGAATCATTGTATTTAGGATTTACTACTTTATTTTTGATAATCATATCTTTATCAACGTTTACTCTGATTTTATTCGTTGGATAAAAATGAATAGTCTGGCCGTTTTGTAAGCCTACCGTTGATTTTGGATTTTTAATAAAATCAAGGAAATCTTTAATGTTCCAGCGTGTGTCAATTTTTTGAATATAAGCTACATAATCCAAGTTATCTCCCACGTACTGTTCATGCTTGAAAGAAATAGGTAAAGGATCTGACTCATATGATTTAGCCTTCATTTGATCGATATACCAGTCTGTCATAAAAAGACTCGTGTTTACGATTTTAACGTCGGTTCTAAAATGCTCAATTTCCTGTGCATACCATAATGGGAAAGTGTCGTTGTCTCCAATGGTAAACAAAATCGCATCTTTATCACAAGAACTCAAATATGCTTTTGCCATTGCAACAGCAGTATATCTGCCAGATCTGTCGTGATCATCCCAGTTTTGAGAAGCCATTAAAACAGGAGCAGCTAATAAACTTCCGGCAATAATAATTGGCCCCGCAATTTTTGGTGCAATGTATTTTTGAAAGCTTTCGTATAGAGAATACACGCCAAACCCAATCCAGATGGCAAAGACATAAAACGATCCTACAAGAGCATAATCTCTTTCGCGAGGCTCGAAAGGTCTTTCATTCAAATAAATTTTTAAAGCAATTCCGGTAAACAAGAACAATGCTAATAGTACATAAAAACTCTTAAGGTCTTTATTGGCATGGTACATTATTCCGATTAAACCTAAAATGAAAGGAAGGAAATAATAAACATTTCGCCCTTTGTTATTTAAAACATCAGAAGGTAAATTGTCTTGAGATCCTAAATGCAAAGAATCAAGAGCTTTGATACCGCTGATCCAGTTTCCGTCAAGATTGTCATATTTTCCTTGAACATCACTTTGGCGTCCAACGAAATTCCACATTAAATATCTCCAGTACATGTACCCAAATTGATATTCAAACATGAAGCTGAAATTATCTCCAGCCGATGGTTTTTCTACGATTAAATAATCGCCGTAACTTTTTAAGAACTTAACATACCCTTCGTTGTCAATTTGTTTTTGAGCATAAGCATTTCTAAATTCAGAAACTGTTTTTTCAACCTCATTACGAAGTTGTGCAATTGCTTTATTGTACTCTTCTTCGGTTAACTGACTAGCGTCAATTCCGTATTTTCCTAAATCTTCTTCATAATCATAATTTGGGTTGATTCTGAATTTAGGAGGATTTGTAAAGCTGATATAATTTTGAATGTGTCCAGTTTCGGTACTCCACATTCTTGGCAGAATTGTTTTCTGATTGTCATCAGTATTTTGTTCTGCGTTTTTATAATTATTAGTAATGATGTATTTACCTGTTTTGTAATCTCTCTCGTAGTTAGGTTTTTTATCTAAGTATGGAGTAGTAGCATCAAGACCAGCGAAAACTTCTGTGTATTGTGGTCCGTAAAACAATGGATTAACACCATATTGTTCACGATTGTAATATGCTAAAACCTCGGCAGCATCAGATGGTTTGTTCTCATTTATAACCGTATTGGCATTGGCACGAACAGGAAGCATAATCCAAGTAGAAAAACCAATTAATATAAATAGGATACAAAGGATGATGGTATTGTAAAAAATCAGTCCTTTTTGTTTGGTGAATCTAAGTCCGAAATAGAAAAACGCGATTAAAACCAAAACCACAAATATGGTTCCTGAGTTAAAAGGAAGACCTAAACTGTTAACCATGAAAATTTCGGTTTTACCAAACGATGCCATGGTTAGAGGAAGAAGTAATTTAAAGATGAATAATAAGATTCCAATTACTACTATATTGGCAATGATAAAGTTTTTAATAGTAACTTTTTCGTAATGTTTGAAATAGTATAAAAATCCAATTGACGGAATAGTTAATAACGCCATAAAGTGTACCCCAAACGAAAGTCCAATAACTAAAGAAATAATTAAAAGCCATTTGTTTCCTTTTGGTTTGTCCATGTCTTGTTCCCAGTGTAATCCAAGCCAGAAAAGCAAAGCAATTAATAAAGAAGCCATTGCATAAACTTCGGCTTCAACGGCATTGAACCAGAAACTATCAGAAAAAGTATAAGCTAAGGCACCAACAAAAGAACTTCCTAAAATAACAATAGAATTGTTTTGGTTGATTTCTGAAAAACGAGCTACAATCTTTTTCAAAATCATAGATGAAGACCAAAACATAAATAAAATTGTAAATGCGCTAGAGAAAACAGACATCATGTTAACCATCACAGCTACATGTTGGGCATCGATTGCAAACATGGCAAAAAACGCGCCCATCATTTGGAATAAAGGTGCTCCTGGTGGGTGGCCAACTTCAAGTTTAGCCGCTGTGGCAATATATTCACCACAATCCCAAAAGCTCATTGTAGGTTCAACAGTTAGTGTGTAAGTAATTAAAGCGATTGCAAATGCAAACCAACCAATAATTGTATTCCATTTATTGAAATTGAATTGTGCCATATTTAGGTGTTAAAATTTTGTATGTTTTTCTATCCTACAAAGAAAATGTTTTTTTATGGAAAGAAACGAGCATTAACAAAAAATTCTATAAAACTACGTGTGAATAGTAATATATTGGTTATAAGGATCTTTTGTTGTTTGGGAGAATTGTAAACTGAAAAAAAGCTAAAAAAATGATTTTTTTTGGCGAAAAAGTTTGTAAAAACTAAATAAAGACTTAAATTTGCACTCGCTTAACCGCATTGCTGGTCTATGGTGTAATGGTAACACTACGGTTTTTGGTGCCGTCTTTCTAGGTTCGAGTCCTAGTAGACCAACATAAAGCCTCTCAAAAATGAGAGGCTTTTTTTATGCAGAAAAAAGTTTTAAATAAAATTTGCATAAAACAAATAAAGTTCTAATTTTGCACCCGCTTAACAGCACTGCTGGTCTATGGTGTAATGGTAACACTACGGTTTTTGGTGCCGTCTTTCTAGGTTCGAGTCCTAGTAGACCAACAGAAAAGCCTCTCGGAAATGAGAGGCTTTTTTTATAGGGTTATTTTTGCTTGAGTTATTTGCGATTTAAGGAAGATGGAACAATTCCGAATTTCTTTTTGAATGAAAATGAAAAATGAGATAGATCTTCGAAGCCTACACCAATATAAACTTCTGACGGCGGATTTCCTTGGCTGATTAAATAATAAGCTTCTTGAAGTCGTTTGTTTAAGAGCCATTTTCCCGGCGCTTGCTGGAATATTTTTTGAAAATCTCTTTTAAAAGTTGCCAGACTTCTTCCTGTTAAATATGCAAATCGATGCATTTGAACATTGAAGTGGAAATTTTTATTCATGAAGGCCTCCAAATCAATTTTGCCTGGTTCTGTAAAATCAAATAAAATGTCTTTTAATTCGGGATTTACTTTTAATAATAAATGGATGGCTTCTTTGATTTTTAAATTAAACAAGGCTTCGTTGTTTTCTTGTTCAACTTCAAGATAGGTGATGAGCGATTCCATGAAAGATTTGTAGAGCGGATGTGGAGCCAATGTAATCATCGCTTCTGAATCGACTTTTTTGTTTGCTTTGTAATTGTATTCTTTGTTTACTTCGCGAAGAATCTCTTGATCTAAAAAAAGTGATATGGTTTTGAATTCACCATTCTCTGGCGGAATTTTAGTGAATTTTGCTAAATGATTTCTTTTGCTGAAGCGAAAATCGCCTGCTTTTGAGTGAAAAGTATTTTTGCTGTCCCAAGCTGTCATTTCTCCAGAAATTTGATAGCTGAAAACATGTTCAGGGATAAAATGTTCTCCTTCCCGGCTGCGTGCATAGTAGCAGGAGTATAGTATTTTTGGTTTTGGGTTTGATTTTGTTGTCATAATCGTAAAATTACAAAAGATCTGGAAAATCTTTTAATGAAAATTTTCCAGATCCTATAATGATTATTTAGGCTGAATAAGGGCTTTTGGTTCTAAATAAGCTTCAAGTCCAATTGTTCCAAATTCACGACCAATTCCTGACTGCTTAAATCCGCCAAATGGCGCCATTGGGTCGTGTCCAATTCCGTTAATCTGCACGCGACCAGCGTTAATTTGTGAGGCAACTCGATGTGCTCTTTTTTCGTCTGAAGAACTAACATAAGCTTGAAGTCCGTAAGTGGTATCATTTGCAATTTCAATTGCTTCTTCTTCGGTTTTGTATGTAATGACCGTTAACACCGGGCCGAATATTTCTTCTTTTGCAATACGCATTTGGTTATTTGCATTCACAAAAATAGTCGGTTTGACAAAATTTCCTTTTTCAAGACCTTCAGGTTTTCCTAATCCTCCAGCGAGAATTTCGGCGCCTTCATTAATTCCCGCCTGAATGTAGTCCTGAACACGCTGGTATTGTTTTGTGCTTACCATTGGTCCTACGGCTGTGCTGCTGTTTTTGGGATCGCCTACAATTATGTTTTCTAAAACATTTTTAAGGATGAGTTTGGTTTCTTCAAGTTTGTTTTCTGGAACCAAAAGTCGGGTTCCTGCTATACAGGCTTGTCCGCTGTTCATAAATGCAGCGCTCAAGGCTAATGGAATTGCTTTCGAGAAATCGGCATCGTCTAGAATAATGTTTGGTGATTTCCCTCCAAGTTCTAATGTGACTCTTTTCATGGTGTTGACAGCTTCTTTGGCGATAATTTTCCCGACATTTGTTGAGCCCGTAAAAGAAATTTTTGAAATATCAGGATTTCGGCTGATTTCTGCGCCAACAATTTCTCCTAATCCGTTCACGATGTTTACTATTCCTTTTGGAAGTTTGGCGTCGTGCAGGCATTCCATTATTAATTGTGTTTGCTGTGCGCTCATCTCGCTGGGTTTTATAACAGTTGTGCATCCTGCTGCAATTGCTGTTGATAGTTTGCTGCATATAAAACCATTGCTTGAATTCCATGGAATTATAATTCCGACAACTCCAATCGGTGTCATTTGAACTTCGGATTCTCCCATAAGCTTAGTAAATTCATAGCTTTTTAATAAGCTGATTGCTGAATCAAAGCTTTTTAGCATGTATTCGTAACTTACGGATGCAAATTGAAATGTTCCTCCATATTCTTCGACCATTATATCTATAAAATCGGTTTTTCTTTTTTCAACAGCAGTTTTTATATTTTTCAAATATTGGATTCTCTCTGAAGCCGAAGTTTTAGAGAAAGTCTTAAAAGCATTTTTAGCAGCTTCTATTGCATTTTGAGTGTCTTTGATATTTCCTAAAAGAACTTTTCCAAGTATTTCGTTTGTGGTTGGACTTATAAGGTTAAAATATTCAGTTCCTTGAGGTGTTACGAATTCTCCATTAATGTAAATTTTGTCTATTGTTTTCATGTGATATGATTTAATGAATTTTTATTTGACAAATTTCTATATTAAAGAAGTGTTCTGCTTTGTTGTGAAGCTCAAATAAACTTTGTTGTAGGGCTCATTTTTTTATTTGGAGGAATGTTTTTTTGGATATATGTTTTTGATTTATAGTATTTTGTGTAAATTTGATGTCCTTAAAAAAAATACTAAATGTTTTTTTGGGATTAACTGAATGATAATTTTAAAGAGTGTTATTATGAATGATCTAGGAAAATTTAATTTTGAAAAATTAAGTCCTTCTGAAATGAAAGAAGTGCATGGAGGCGGATTGCTTGATACGATATTAGATGCGGTTAAGAGTGTTGAAGATGTGGTGACTCCTATTATAAGTGCGCTAGCAGGTTCTGGAACAAATCCTTAAAAAAATGAGAAGGCAGGATTGCTGTGCAACTAGAAAATCTAATATTTAGTTAAACGAAAAAAAGAGGTTATCTGTGAAAACTAGACAGCCTCTTTGTTGTTTTTATAGATTTGGTTTTTTTAAATCTTTAAGGTGATAACAGGTCTAATGGCGTGATTTACTAGTCCTTCGCTTATGCTTCCATTGAAGAAGTGTGCAAATCCAGTTCTGCCGTGTGTGCACATTCCAATTGCATCTGCATTTATACTGTTTGAGAAATTAAGAATGCCTTTTTCGATGTTAGTATCATTATAAATATGGGTTTCGAAATTGGTAAGGTTAAAATCATCTGTAAACTCTTTCACAGCTTTGTTAATAATATGTGTCGGTTTAAAGCTATTTGGGGTGCAGATGGTAACTAAATGTAATTTTGCATCAAATGATTTTGTGAATTTTAAAAGTTTTTGAAATGGTTTTTTGGTTTCTTCGCTGAAATCAGAAGCAAAAACAATGTTTTTTATCTCAAAATTTTGAATCTCTTTTTTGATTATCAATACTGGAATGTCTGAATTTCTAACAACTTTTTCGGTGTTAGAGCCAATTAGCAATTCATCAATGCCTGTAGATCCGTGAGAGCCCATAACAATTAAGTCTACGTCTTGTTCTTTGCTTACTTGGGTGATTCCGTGTATGGGTTTGTCTATTTTTACAATTTCTGTTACTGGAATTCCATCTAAAAAATCACTATTGGAAACTTTGTCCAGCGTTTCGTTTGCTTTTTGCATAAAAAGCATTGTTTCGGGAATGCTGACTCCTCCAAATATGGCATCATTAGATTGATGCGGCAATTCCAGCATATGTAAAATGATGATTTCGGAATTGTTTTTTCTAGCAATTTGAGCGGCTACTTTTAACGCGTGTTCAGCATGTTCTGAAAAATCGGTAGGAACTAAAATTCGTTTCATGATGTTGGGGTTAAATTATTTAAATAATGTTTTTTATTTGGTATTATAAAGATAAGAATTATTTTTAGAGCAATCTAGTTATTTGATTTATAAAAAAATCACTATATTTGCAACGTTATTTAATGAAATCTAAATAATGAGGGGACTAAATGTCCCCTCTTTTTATAAAATTATGACATTTAAAGAAAAAGTAAACGGATTAATTGAAGAGGCTCTTCTTGAAAAACCATCTATCTTTTTGATTGACCTTCATGTGTCAGATTCATACAAGATTAGTGTTGGTTTAGATGGAGATAATGGGGTTGCATTACAGGATTGTATCGATATAAGTCGTGCAATTGAGAATAATCTGGATCGTGAAGAGCAGGATTTTTCGCTTGAAGTTGCATCTGTTGGAGTTGGTTCACCTTTAAAATTGATAAGACAATACAAGAAAAATATTGGTAGAACGCTGATTGTTACTACAAATAATGAAAAAATTGAAGCAGAATTGGTTGAAGCTAATGATGTTTTTATAATTTTGTCTTGGAAGGCAAGAGAACCGAAAAAAGTAGGAAAAGGAAAAGAAACAGTTCAAAAACAACAACAAATACCTTATACGGATATTAAGGAAGCAGTTGTTACAGTAACATTTTAATTAAAGAATTCGCATGGAAAATTTAGCATTGATCGATTCATTCTCAGAGTTTAAAGATAATAAACTTATTGATCGTGTAACGCTTATGGCAATTTTAGAGGACGTGTTTAGAAATGCATTAAAGAAAAAATACGGTTCAGATGATAATTTCGATATCATTATCAACCCTGATAAAGGTGATATGGAAATTTGGAGAAGAAGAGTTATTGTTGCTGATGAAGATTTAGATTTTGAGAACGAGGAAATTACGCTGACTGAAGCAAGAAAAATCGAAGCGGATTTTGAAATTGGAGAAGAGGTTTCTGAAGAGGTTAAATTAATTGATTTAGGTAGAAGAGCAATTTTGGCTTTACGTCAAAACTTAATATCTAAAATCCATGAACATGATAATACAAATCTTTATAAACAATTTAAAGATATTATTGGCGATATTTACACCGCAGAAGTTCATCACGTTCGTCCTAGAGTAGTTATCTTAGTAGATGATGAAGGAAACGAGATTGTGCTTCCAAAGGAAAAACAAATTCCGTCTGACTTTTTCCGTAAAGGAGATAACGTTCGTGGAATTATTGAAAGCGTTGAATTAAAAGGAAATAAACCGCAGATTATTATGTCAAGAACTTCAGAGAAGTTTTTGGAAAAATTATTCGAGCAGGAAATTCCAGAGGTTTTTGACGGTTTAATTACAGTAAAAAATGTAGTTCGTATTCCAGGTGAAAAAGCAAAAGTAGCGGTAGATTCTTACGATGACAGAATTGATCCAGTTGGAGCTTGTGTTGGTATGAAAGGATCGCGTATTCACGGAATTGTTCGTGAATTAGGAAATGAAAATATTGATGTTATCAATTATACAAACAACATTCAGTTGTTTATTACAAGAGCATTAAGTCCTGCTAAAGTTTCTACTATCAAAATTGATGAAGAAAACAAGAGAGCTGAAGTATTCTTAAAATTAGAAGAAGTTTCTAAAGCAATTGGTAGAGGAGGGCATAATATTAAATTGGCTGGTCTATTAACGGGTTATGAATTAGACGTAATCAGAGAAGGTGATACTGAAAGCGGTGAAGATGATGATGATGTTGAATTAACAGAGTTTTCAGATGAAATCGAAGACTGGGTTATCGAAGAATTTGCAAAAATTGGTTTGGATACAGCTAAAAGTATTTTAAAACAAGAAGTAGAAGATTTAGTAAGAAGAACAGATTTAGAAGAGGAAACAATTCTGGATGTTATTAGAATACTAAAAGAAGAGTTTGATAACTAGTTTGTTATCTGCTCTAACAACACAACGAAAAAGGTAATAATAAAAAGGTTATATGTCTGAAGAGAGAGTAATAAGAATAAACAAGGTTTTAAGGGAATTAAATATTTCGTTAGAAAGAGCGGTAGATTATCTAAAAGATAAAGGAATTGCTATTGATGCAAATCCAAATGCCAAAATTTCTGAGGGAGAATTTAATATTCTACAAAGCCAATTTGCGGGCGATAAGGGGAATAAGGAAGCTTCTAAAGAAGTAGGAGAAGAAAAAAGAAAAGAAAAAGAAGCTTTACGTGTTGAGCGTGAGAAAGAATTAGAGGATAAACGCAGACAAGAAGAGGAGCGTCAGAAACAACAAGAAATCATTAAAGCGAGAGCTGTTGTTACTGGGCCTGTTCAGGTTGGTAAAATTGATTTGAATCCAAAGAAACCTGCCGTTTCTCCTTCAGAAGAAGTTAAAACCGAAGAGCCTAAAACTGTTGCTCCTTCTCAGCCAGAAAAACCTGCTCAAAAAGAAAATGTACAGCCAGAGTCTGTTGCTCCTGTAGTTTCTGAGGAGAAAAAGGTAGAAAAACCTATTATTACTGAGAAAAAAGAAGTAAAACCTGAAGCTAAAACTGCTGAACCTATTGTGTCAACAGATCCTGCAACTTCAGAAGATACTATTACTACGCAATATCAAAAGCTTTCAGGGACAACTCTTACTGGGCAGACAATTGACTTGTCTCAATTTAATAAGCCTAAGAAAAAGAAAGAAGATCCAAAAGCAGCTCAAAATAATAAACCTGGAGTTCCTGGAGCAGGAAATAACGCTAATAAAAATAAGCGTAAAAGAATTGCTCCTAAACCGGGTACACCGGGAGCTCAAAAACCTGCTGTAGGAAATAATAATAATCCTCAAGGGCAAGGAGCTCAGCAAGGACAAAATAAAACAGGTTCAAATAACGGAGGTGGTTTTAATGCTAACAGAAGTGCAAGACCAGGTTTTGTAAAAGGAAACCGTCCAGCAATTGTGGCTAAAGTTGAACCTACCGAAGAAGAAGTAAAAAACCAAATTAGAGAAACTCTTGAAAAGCTTCAAGGAAAAGGCGGTAAATCAAAAGCGGCTAAATACAGAAGAGATAAAAGAGAAACTCACCGTCAAAAATCAGACGACGAGCAAAGAGCACTTGATGAAGGAAGTAAAACTATTAAAGTTACAGAATTCGTTACTGTTGGTGAAATTGCAATTATGATGGACGTGCCGATTACTAAAGTAATTGGAACGTGTATGTCTCTTGGAATCATGGTAACTATGAACCAACGTTTAGATGCTGAGACTTTAACAATCGTTGCTGATGAATTTGGTTATGATGTAGAATTCATTACAGTTGACATTGAAGAAGCAATTGAAGTTGTTGAAGATAAAGAAGAAGATTTAGTAACAAGAGCGCCAATTGTTACGGTAATGGGTCACGTTGACCACGGTAAAACATCTTTACTGGATTATATCCGTAAAGAAAATGTTATCGCTGGTGAGTCTGGAGGTATTACACAGCACATTGGAGCGTATGGAGTTACTTTAGATAACGGACAAAAAATAGCATTCTTAGATACTCCGGGTCACGAGGCGTTTACCGCAATGCGTGCACGTGGAGCTCAAGTTACAGATATTGCAATTATTGTAGTGGCGGCGGATGATGATATCATGCCACAAACAAAAGAGGCAATTTCTCACGCACAGGCTGCGGGAGTGCCAATTATATTTGCAATCAATAAAATTGATAAACCAAATGCAAATGTTGATAAAATTAAAGAGCGTTTGGCCGGTATGAATTTACTTGTTGAAGATTGGGGTGGAAAAATTCAATCACATGATATTTCTGCGAAAGTTGGAACAGGTGTGAAGGAATTATTGGAGAAAGTTTTATTAGAAGCTGAAATCTTAGACTTAAAATCAAATCCAAACAAAGCGGCTCAGGGAACAGTAGTTGAGGCTTATTTAGATAAAGGAAAAGGATATGTATCTACAATTTTAGTACAGCAAGGTACTTTGAAAATTGGAGATTATATGTTGGCAGGAAAACATCATGGAAAAGTGAAAGCAATGCATGATGAAAGAGGACATACAGTTTTAACGGCTGGTCCTTCAACTCCGGTATCTGTTTTAGGTTTAGATGGAGCTCCAACAGCGGGTGATAAGTTTAATGTATTTGAAGACGAAAAAGAAGCAAAACAAATTGCATCAAAACGTTCTCAATTGATGCGTGAACAATCAGTACGTACACAAAGACATATTACGCTTGATGAAATTGGACGTCGTATCGCTCTTGGTCAGTTTAAAGAATTAAACGTAATCCTTAAAGGAGACGTGGATGGTTCTGTTGAAGCATTGTCTGACTCATTCTCTAAACTTTCTACAGAAGAAGTTCAAATTAATATTATTCACAAAGGAGTTGGTGCGATTACAGAAACTGACGTTAACTTAGCTTCTGCATCAGATGCGATTATTATCGGATTTAACGTTCGTCCTGCAGGAAATGCAAGACAGCTTGCTGAGAAAGAAGAAATCGATATCCGTTACTACTCTATTATCTATGCAGCTATTGATGACTTGAAAGATGCGATGGAAGGAATGCTTGCTCCTGAAATGAAAGAAGAAATTCTGGGAACAGCAGAAATCCGTGAAATATTCAAGATTTCTAAAGTTGGTTCGATTGCAGGATGTATGGTGACTGATGGTAAGATTCTAAGAGCTTCTAAGATTAGAGTTATTAGAGATGGTGTAGTAGTTCATACTGGTGAACTAGTTGCTTTAAAACGTTTCAAAGACGATGTTAAAGAAGTTACTAAAGGTTATGACTGTGGTATTCAGATAAAAGGATTTAATGATATCGAAATCAATGATGCTATTGAAGCATACCATGAAGTAGCAATTAAAAAGAAATTGAAATAAGATTCAGTTAATATATTTAAAAGCTCCAATGAAAATTGGGGCTTTTTTTATGAACGTATTGTAAGTTTATTTTGTAATTAAATACGTATTTTTGGTTGTTGTAATTTGCTATTTTTTAATAAAACTATTTAGATATGAAATTAAGAGTATTATTGACGGTTCTGTTTACATGTTCTTCTTGTTTTCTATTTTCTCAAGAAGATGTAGAGAAACCAGCGCCGCCAGCAGGTAATGCAGTCATTGGAGATTTTTATGGACAAGATGTTTCTGATGATGCAATCGACAGGGCTGTTTCTGTAAACCAATTAGAAGATGCGTTAAAAAAATCATCAAAAATAGAAAGCGTTGCCGTAAAAGGCGAGGTGACAGATGTATGTGAAAAAAGAGGTTGCTGGATTACAGTAAAATCGGATGATAACTCTTCGTTTTTTGTAAAGATGAAAGATTATGCTTTTTTTGTGCCCACTGCATTAAAAGGAAAAAATGTTGTTTTGGAAGGGAAGGCAGAGCGAAAAATAACATCTGTAGAAGAATTAAAGCATTATGCGAAAGATGCTAAAAAAACAAAATCAGAAATAGATGCGATTACCAAACCAAAAGAAGAAATTCGATTTATGGCTACTGGTATTAAAGTAACAAATTAACTTTTTTATTGTGTTGAAAAAGAAAAAAGCTCCATGAAGATGGAGCTTTTTTTTGTAATAGGATGATAATGCAAATTATCTTGAAGTTATAAAAAAGCGAGGGTTTTGTGTCGCTTCTTATATGTGTTTTTAATGTTTATTATTTTCCCGGTTTAAGAAGGAAAACATTTCTGTATTTTTTTCTAATGTCAATTAAATTGCGTTCTGCTTCAATTCTCGATTTGAAATTACCGACAATAACTTTGTAATTTGGAGTGTTAAAGATGATAGTTCCGTCGATGTTGGCATATTCTCTTTTGAAGTCACTTAAAGTCTTTTTTGCTTCATCGCTCTTTCCGCTGAAAATTTGAATTCTATAAGAATCGTTTGTACTTATTGCTGTGTTAAATTTACGTTTATCATTCAATAACTGCTCAAATTTAGGGTCTTGATTTAGTGTTAAATTTTGATCTTGAGCATGAATATTATGTGTTAATGCAGTCAATGTTAATGTTAAGAAAACGTTTTTTGTATGGCTTAAAATTCTCATAATGTGATGGTTTTTATGCAAAAATACTATTTAAAGTTTGTGTGCGAAATTTTAATATTATTTAGAATTGATATAAATTGATATTTAAGACTATTTTAAGGTTTTGAGAATAGTTCATAAGTCGTATTTTTGTGCAAGTTTTAAAAGAGGGTGTGTATTTTGTCTGGTTTAATACAGAAAAAATCATACCAAAAATTAGTAGATAATTATTATACTATATGAAAAAGGTGGGTAACCATAATTCGATCTCAAGAAAATTATTACTTAGTTTGTCGCTAACGTTAATTTTCTCCCTAACTTCATTTGCTCAAGATCCTGCTGCAGCTCCTGCGGCACCTGAAGCTGCTGCTCCGGCTGCGACATCTGGTGGTGATCCGGTAAAAGGGAAAGAACTTTTTAATGCAAATTGCGCTGCATGTCACAAATTAGATGCTAAATCAACAGGTCCAGCTTTAAGAGGAGTTGCTTCTAAGCATGATATGGCTTGGATTTACAAGTGGGTGCACAATAGCTCTGATATGATTAAATCAGGCGATCCAGTTGCTGTTAAACTTTTCGAGGAAAATAATAAGGCAGTAATGACTTCTTTTCCTCAATTATCTGAAGGTGATATTGATAATATCATTGCTTATACTTCTGAAGAGAAAAAGGATCCAACGCCAGCTCCTGGTACTGCTGCAACGCCTCCGGGTACTCAAGTTGACGGTGGTGGAATCTCAAATAATGTTATTTTAGGCGCTCTTGCTGTTGTAATGGCTATTTTGGTTGTTATGTTGTTCATGGTGAACAAAGTATTGACTAAAGTTGCTGCAAATAACGGAATTGTAGTTGCTCCAAAAGAAGGTAGAACTCCAATTTGGAAAGCTTTTGCAAGAAATCAGTTCTTAGTATTGGTTACTGCTATATTTTTACTTTTGGCTAGTGGTTATTTTGTGTATGGATACTTAATGCAGGTTGGTGTAGATCAAAACTATGAGCCAATTCAGCCAATTCACTACTCACACAAAATTCACGCTGGAGATAATGAAATCAATTGTAAATATTGTCACTCTGCTGCGCGTGTAAGTAAAACTGCTGGTATTCCTTCTTTAAATGTTTGTATGAACTGTCATAAAAATATTTCTGAAGTTGCTGAAACTACTGCTACAGCAGAATACAGTAAAGCGTTCTACGATGCTCAAATCCAAAAATTGTATGATGCAGTTGGATGGGATAAAACGAAACAAGCATATACTGGAAAGCAAAAACCTGTAAAATGGGTTCGTATTCATAATCTTCCTGATTTCGTTTATTTCAATCACTCTCAACACGTTTCTGTTGCAGGAGTTGAGTGCCAGACTTGTCACGGTCCTGTTCAAGAGTTTGAAATCATGAAACAATATTCTAAATTAACAATGGGATGGTGTGTGGATTGCCACAGAAAGACTGATGTTAAGATGGAAGGAAATGCATATTACGAGAAGATTCATGCTGAACTTTCTAAAAAATACGGTGTAGAAAAATTAACTGCAGCGCAAATGGGAGGTTTAGAATGCGGTAAATGCCACTATTAATCGAATTATTAAGATTTTAATATTATATACAATGTCATCAAACAAAAAATACTGGAAAAGTGTTGAAGAACTAGAAAATAGTTCTATTGTTGAGGCGCTTAGAAATAACGAATTTGTTGAAGAGATTCCTACAGAAGAATTCTTAGGAAATGCTGAAGCATTAGCTTCATCAGGAACTTCACGTCGTGACTTTTTAAAGTACGTAGGGTTTAGTACTGCAGCTGTTACACTTGCTGCTTGCGAAGGTCCTGTGCACAAGTCTATCCCTTATGTTTTACAACCAGAGCAGATCATTCCTGGTGTTGCGGATTACTATGCAACTACTGTTTTTGATGGTTTTGATTTTGCAAACTTATTGGTGAAAACTCGTGAGGGTCGTCCAATTAAAATTGAGAACAATACTATCCCTGGAGCTAAGTTTTCAGCGAATGCTAGAATTCATGCGTCTATCTTAGGATTATACGATAGCATGCGTTTAAAAGAGCCAAAAATAGATCATAAAAAATCTAATTGGTCTGCTGTTGAGTTGAAAATTAAATCTGGTTTAGCTGGAGCGAAAGCAAAAGGTGGACAAGTGGTATTGTTAACTAATACATTAGCAAGTCCTTCTACTGAAAAGTTGATAGGTGAATTTATTGCTAAAAATCCAAATGCAAAACACGTTGTTTATGACGCTGTTTCTTCTTCAGAGGCTTTAGATGCTTTTGAAACAGTATTTGGAGAAAGAGCTTTAGTTGATTACGATTTTTCTAAAGCCTCTTTAATTGTATCTGTTGGTGCTGATTTCTTAGGAGATTGGCAAGGTGGTGGATATGATACAGGATATGTGAAAGGACGTATTCCACAAAATGGAAAAATGTCTCGTCACTTCCAGTTTGAATCAAATATGACATTATCAGGAGCAGCAGCTGACAAGCGTGTTCCTATGACTATAGCTAATCAAAAACAAGCTTTAGTTCAAATTTATAATATTATTGCAGGATCTTCTGTTCCAGTTTCTTTGGATGAAAAATTCAAAGCTGAAGTTGTGAAAGCGGCTCAACAATTAAAAGCTGCAGGATCAAAAGGAGTATTGGTTTCTGGAATTGAAGATAAAAATGCTCAGCTGCTAGTTTTGGCTATTAACCAAATTTTAGCTAGTGAGGCTTTCACTACTGTTGGAACAAGACAAATTAGAAAAGGTTCTAATGCTGCTGTTGCTCAGTTGATAAAAGATATGAATGCAGGAACTGTTCATACCTTAATTATGAGTGGTGTTAACCCTGTTTATACTTTAGCAGATTCAGCTGCATTTGTTTCTGGATTGAAAAAAGTTGATACATCAGTTGCTTTTTCATTGAAAGAAGATGAAACAGCTTCTATTTCTAAAGTTGCTGCGCCAGCCCCTCATTACTTAGAATCTTGGGGAGATTTAGTTCTTACTAAAGGAACTTATAGCTTAACACAGCCAACTATCCGTCCAATATTTGATACGAAACAATTTCAAGATGTTTTATTATCTCTAAACGGAACTCCAGGAACTTTTTATGATTATGTAAAAGCTAATTCTGCCGGATTTATTGCTGGTTCTTCTTGGAATAAAGTGTTACATGATGGTCTTTTAGTTGCTGAAACTGGTGCGTTATCTGGAGGTTCTTATGATTTCGCAGGAGCGGCGTCTGCTCTTTCAAAATCAAAAGCTGATTCGGGACTTGAATTAGTATTGTATACTAAAACAGGTATGGGAGATGGACAACATGCAAACAACCCATGGTTACAAGAGTTTCCAGATCCAATTACAAGAGTTTCTTGGGATAACTATGTGACTGTTTCAAACGCTGATGCAAAAAAATACAATTTATCAAATGAAATTGTAGCAAATGGTGGTTTAAACGGAAGTTATGCTACTATTACTACTGCTGATGGTCTTAAATTAGAGAATGTACCAGTAATTGTTCAGCCTGGGCAAGCTGTTGGTACAATTGGTTTGGCTGTTGGTTATGGTCGTAAAGAGGGCTTAAAAGAAGAAATGCAAGTAGGTATTAATGCTTACGCTTTATATAAAAATTTCAACAATGTTCAGTCTGTTACCATTGCTCAAGCAAATGGAGAACACGAGTTTGCTTGTGTTCAAGGACAAAAAACGTTGATGGGTAGAGGAGATATTATTAAAGAAACTACTCTTGAAATTTTCAACACTAAAGATGCTAAACATTGGAATGAACAACCAATGGTATCTTTAGACCACCAAGAGGTTGAAGCTACAACTGTTGACTTATGGGAATCATTTGATCGTTCTACAGGTCACCACTTCAACTTATCAATTGACTTAAATGCTTGTACAGGATGTGGAGCTTGCGTTATTGCTTGCCACGCTGAAAACAACGTTCCTGTTGTAGGTAAAGCAGAGGTTAGAAGAAGCCGTGATATGCACTGGTTACGTATCGATAGATACTACTCTTCTGAAAGTACTTTTGAAGGTGATAACGAAAGAAAAGAAGGAATTGCTGGGTTATCTAGTTCATTATCTACATTTAATGAAATGGAAAAACCTGGAGATAATCCACAAGTAGCATTCCAGCCAGTAATGTGTCAACACTGTAACCACGCACCTTGTGAAACAGTTTGTCCAGTTGCTGCAACTTCTCACGGTCGTCAAGGTCAAAACCACATGGCATATAACAGATGCGTTGGTACTCGTTACTGCGCTAACAACTGTCCATATAAAGTACGTCGTTTCAACTGGTTCTTATACAACAAAAACAGTGAATTCGATTATCACATGAATGATGATTTAGGTCGTATGGTATTAAACCCAGACGTAAACGTTCGTTCTCGTGGAGTTATGGAAAAATGTTCATTCTGTATCCAAAGTACACAAGCAGTTATCCTTGAAGCGAAACGTCAAGGAAGAGTTGTAGGTAAAGATGAGTTCAACAATGCTTGTGCTTGTTCTGCAGCTTGTTCTTCTGGTGCTATGGTATTCGGAGATGTAAATGATAAAGAAAGCGAAGTTGCTAAATTAGCAGAAAGCGAAAGAATGTATCATTTATTAGAGCATGTTGGTACAAAACCAAATGTTTTCTATCACGTAAAAGTTAGAAACACTTAGTAAAATTATTAATTAAGAAACAATATAAAGGATTATGTCGTCTCATTACGAAGCACCCATTAGAAAACCTTTAGTTATAGGTGATAAATCATATCACGATGTAACTGTAGATGTGGCAGCACCTGTTGAAGGACCTGCAAATAAACAATGGTGGATTGTATTTACAATCGCATTAGTAGCCTTCCTTTGGGGGTTAGGTTGTATAATTTACACCGTATCTACCGGTATCGGAACATGGGGATTAAACAAAACAGTTGGTTGGGCTTGGGATATTACTAACTTCGTTTGGTGGGTTGGTATTGGTCACGCGGGAACTTTGATTTCTGCAGTACTTTTACTTTTCCGTCAGCGTTGGAGAATGGCTATTAACCGTTCTGCGGAAGCAATGACCATTTTCTCAGTAGTTCAGGCAGGTTTATTTCCAATTATTCACATGGGTCGTCCATGGTTAGCATACTGGGTTTTACCTATTCCAAATCAATTTGGATCTTTATGGGTAAACTTTAACTCACCATTGCTTTGGGACGTATTCGCGATTTCAACTTACCTTTCAGTATCATTAGTATTCTGGTGGACTGGTTTATTACCTGATTTTGCTATGCTTCGTGATAGAGCTATTACTCCATTTAACAAAAGAGTTTATTCAATCTTAAGTTTTGGATGGAGTGGAAGAGCTAAAGACTGGCAGCGTTTTGAAGAAGTATCTTTAGTATTAGCTGGTTTAGCTACTCCACTTGTACTTTCTGTACACACAATTGTATCTATGGACTTTGCTACTTCTGTAATTCCTGGATGGCATACAACAATTTTCCCTCCATATTTCGTTGCTGGAGCGGTTTTCTCTGGATTTGCGATGGTAAATACATTGTTGATCGTTATGAGAAAAGTTTCTAACCTTGAAGCATACATTACATTACAGCATATCGAGTTAATGAATATTATTATCATGATTACTGGATCTATTGTAGGTGTAGCTTACATCACTGAGTTATTCGTAGCTTGGTATTCAGGTGTAGAATATGAGCAATATGCATTCTTAAACAGAGCTACTGGACCTTACTGGTGGGCATATTGGTCAATGATGACATGTAACGTGTTCTCTCCTCAGTTCATGTGGTTCAAAAAATTAAGAACAAGTATCATGTTCTCATTCATTATTTCGATTGTGGTAAACATCGGGATGTGGTTTGAAAGATTTGTAATTATTGTTACTTCTTTACATAGAGATTACCTTCCATCTTCTTGGACAATGTTCTCACCAACATTTGTTGATATTGGAATTTTCATTGGAACAATTGGTTTCTTCTTTGTATTGTTTTTATTATACTCTAGAACATTCCCTGTAATTGCTCAGGCAGAGGTAAAAACAATTTTGAAAGGAACAGGAGATAATTACATTAGAGAAAGAGCAAATAAAGATTCACATCATGAGTAATAAAGTTATATACGCCATTTATAATGACGATGACGTTTTGATGGATGCAGTAAAAAAAACCAGAGCTGCTCATCATCATATTGAAGAGGTTTTTACTCCTTTTCCGGTTCACGGATTGGATAAAGCTATGGGACTAGCACCAACAAGATTAGCAATATGTGCTTTTTTATATGGATGTGTTGGTATTTCTGTTGCAACGACTATGATGGGTTACATCATGATTCATGACTGGCCACAAGATATTGGAGGTAAACCAAGTTTTAGTTTCATCCAAAACATGCCTTCTTTTGTGCCAATTATGTTTGAGATGACTGTATTCTTTGCAGCTCACTTAATGGTAATTACTTTTTATATGAGAAGTAGATTATGGCCGTTTAAACAAGCTGAGAATCCTGATGTTAGAACAACAGATGACCACTTCTTAATGGAAGTTGCTGTAAACGATAACGAAGCAGAACTTGTTTCTTTTTTCGAAGGCACTGGAGCTGTTGAAGTTAAAGTAATTGAAAAGAATTAATTGTAGCTATGAAAAGGATATATAAAATAACACTTTTAGTTGGTATAACTATTTTAGTTTCATCATGCCACAATAATTCGGCACCAAACTATCAGTATTTCCCAAATATGTATGAGTCTGTTGCTTACGAGCCGTATACAGAAGCAAAAGTATTTAAAGGAGGAAAAGAAGGACAGCTTCCTGTTGCAGGAACTATCAATAGAGGTTTTGAACCTTATGAATATGAAAATTCAACTGCTGGTTACGAATTAGCAAAAGCTAATTTGAAATCACCTTTGACTGAAGAAGAAAGAAATTCAGGAAAAGGTAAAGAGCTTTTCGAAATTTACTGTATCAGCTGCCATGGTGCTGCTGGTAACGGTAAAGGTAAATTGGTTGAAAGAGAAAAATTTCTTGGAGTACCTAGCTATAAAGACAGAGAAATCACTGAAGGAAGTATCTTTCATGTTGAGACTTATGGTTTAAACGCAATGGGTTCACATGCAAATCAATTAAGTGCTCACGAACGTTGGTTAGTTGCTGACTATGTTCTGAAACTAAAAAGCCAATTATAATTGTTGAACAAACTGATCGTAATAGATATGTATACATTTTCAAGTAAATTAAAAACTTTTTCTATCATCCTAATGGTTCTTGGCCTATTAGGAATTGGGTATGGTTTTTTAAGTGCACCTAAAGATATTCAAGAAGTTGAAAAATTACTAGCTGCAGATGCTCATGGTTCTCATGGTGCTGCACATGGAGAAGCTGCAGAAGCTTCTCACAAAGAAGCTGGACATCATGAAGCTGCAGAAGCTTCACATGAAGAGCACAAAGGAGGCGAGCACGCAAAAGTTAATGCTGCTGATGAACATACTGAACATTTGACTCATGTATTGCACCAATTGCAAAACAAACCATGGTCAGCTGTATATGTGGCTTGTATTTTCTTCTTATTGCTTTCTATGGGAGTTTTAGCATTTTACGCTATTCAACAAGTGGCTCAAGCTGGATGGTCTCCAGTTTTATTCAGAGTTATGCAAGGTATAACAGCTTATTTACCTGCGGGTTCTGTTATTTTCTTTATAATCTTAGTTTTATGTGGACTACACTTTAATCATATTTTTGTTTGGTTGGGTGAAGGAGTAACTGATCCAAAGAGCGCAAACTATGACGCTATTATTGCTGGTAAATCGGGTTATTTGAACTTCCCTTTCTGGATTGTAAGAGCTTTTATCTTTTTATTAGGATGGAACATTTACCGTCACTTTTCAAGAAAAAACTGTTTAGCACAAGATGAAACAAATGATGATCTTTACTACAAAAAGAATTTTAAAGCATCTGCTGGATTCTTAGTATTCTTTATTGTTTCTGAGTCTATTATGGCTTGGGATTGGATTATGTCATTTGATCCACACTGGTTCAGTACTTTATTTGCATGGTATGTATTTGCTTCTTTCTTTGTAAGTGGTATTACAACAATTGCATTGGTAACAATTTACCTAAAATCTAAAGGATATTTAGAGTACGTAAATACAAGCCATATTCATGATTTAGCTAAATTCATGTTTGGTATCAGCGTTTTCTGGACTTACTTATGGTTCTCTCAGTTCATGTTGATTTGGTACGCAAACATTCCTGAAGAGGTAACTTATTTTGTAACAAGAATTCAATTATATAACCTTCCTTTCTTTGGAGCGGTTGTTATGAACTTTGTTTTCCCATTATTAATATTAATCAATACAGATTTCAAACGTCTTAACTGGGTTGTAGTTATGGCTGGTATTGTAATATTATTAGGTCATTATGTTGATTTCTTTAATATGATTATGCCTGGTACAGTTGGAGACAAATGGTTTATCGGAGTTCCTGAAATTGCATCTATTCTTTTCTTCTTAGGTTTATTTATTTTTGTTGTATTTACTGCATTGACTAAATCTCCTCTGCTTGCAAAAAGAAACCCTTTCATTGAAGAAAGTAAACATTTTCATTATTAATATTTAAAGAAGTAAACAGATGACAAGTTTGTTGGTAATTATAGTTTTAGTTTTATTAGCAGTTGCATTATGGCAATTGACGAAGATATTTGATCTTACTCAAGTAGGTGCTTCTTCGGACGATTCTCAAGTTGCATCAGATAATGATAATAACATTCAAGGATATATTTTGTTTGGCTTTTTAGCTTTCATTTATATATTTACGATTTATGGTTTGCTAAAATGGGGTAATTTGGCACTTCATACTCCTGCTTCTGAGCACGGTACTTTAGTAGATAGTTTAATGAATATTACTTGGGTTTTAATTTTTACAGTTCAAGTTATTACTCAAGGTTTATTATATTGGTTTTCTTTTAAAAATAGAGGACACAAAGACAGAAAAGCATTGTTTTTTGCAGACAGTAATAAACTAGAAGCAATTTGGAGTATCATTCCATCTGTGGTTTTGGCTTGTTTAATTCTTTACGGATTATACGCTTGGAACAACATTATGTTTGTTGACAAAGACGA
Organism: Flavobacterium endoglycinae; assembly: GCF_017352115.1. Lineage (NCBI taxonomy): Bacteria > Pseudomonadati > Bacteroidota > Flavobacteriia > Flavobacteriales > Flavobacteriaceae > Flavobacterium > Flavobacterium endoglycinae. The sequence goes on along the minus strand of NZ_CP071448.1, from coordinate 1,726,859 downwards.
AGATGTAATTGAAATCGAATTATATGCTCAACAGTTTAAATGGACTGCAAGATATGCTGGTGCTGATAATACTTTAGGAAAAGCGAATGTAAGATTAATCGAAGGAGTTAACACTTTAGGTGTTGATATGTCAGATCCTAATTCTCAAGATGATATCGTAGTTTCTGAATTACATATCCCTAAAGGTAAAAAAGTACACTTTAAAATGCGTTCTCAAGACGTTTTGCACTCAGCTTACATGCCTCATTTTAGAGCGCAGATGAACTGTGTTCCTGGAATGGTTACTGAGTTTGCATTTATTCCTACTTATACGACTGCTGAATACAGAGAGTTGGATTTTATGAAAGAAAAAGTTGCTCACATCAACAAACTTAGAGCTGAAAAAAGCGTTGAGCTAGTTGCAAAAGGAGGTACAGCTTTAGATCCTTATACATTTGATTACTTATTGTTATGTAATAAAATTTGTGGAGCTTCTCACTACAACATGCAAATGAAAGTAGTGGTTGATACTCCAGAAGATTATAAAAAATGGTTAAGTGAGAAAACTACTTTAGCTCAAGATATTGCTGCAGCAAAAGCGGCTGAAAAACCAGCTGAAGGAGCTGCTCCAACTACAGATACTACTGCAAAAGTAAAAGATACCGTAAAAGCGGTAGTTGATACTGTTAAAGCAGCTGTAGCTAAAGTTGCGATGAAATAATATTATTAAGAAAATTTAAAGTACACATATATGTCAGCAGAAGCGCACGGTCACGATCACGGACACGATCACGAGCACGAACATCATCATAAAGACACGTTCATTACTAAATATATTTTTAGTATTGATCACAAAATGATTGCTAAACAATACTTAATTACTGGTATTGTTATGGGAGTAATTGGGATTGCAATGTCCTTGCTTTTCAGAATGCAATTAGCCTGGCCAGAAGAATCTTTCAAAATATTCAATGTTTTATTAGGAGATAAATTTGCACCAGACGGGGTTATGGCTAATGATATTTATCTAGCTTTAGTTACAATTCACGGTACCATCATGGTATTCTTTGTACTAACGGCTGGTTTGAGTGGAACTTTTAGTAACTTACTTATTCCGCTTCAAATTGGTGCACGAGATATGGCTTCCGGATTTATGAATATGATTTCATACTGGTTGTTTTTCTTATCAGCTGTAGTAATGTTATGTTCATTATTTGTTGAAGCTGGACCAGCTTCTGCAGGTTGGACAATTTATCCTCCATTAAGTGCATTACCACAGGCTATTCCTGGTTCTGGAACTGGTATGACTTTATGGTTAGTTTCAATGGCTATTTTCATTGCATCTTCTTTGATGGGATCTTTAAATTACATTGTTACTGTAATTAACTTAAGAACAAAAGGGATGTCTATGACTAGACTTCCTCTTACTATCTGGACATTCTTTGTAACAGCTATTATTGGTGTTATTTCGTTCCCGGTATTATTATCTGCAGCATTATTATTGATCTTTGATAGAAGTTTTGGTACTTCATTCTTCTTATCTGATATTTATATTGCTGGTGAAGTTTTACACTACCAAGGTGGATCTCCTGTATTGTTTGAGCACTTATTTTGGTTCTTAGGACACCCTGAAGTTTATATCGTAATCTTGCCTGCAATGGGACTTGTTTCTGAAATTATGGCTACGAATGCCCGTAAACCAATTTTCGGATACAGAGCGATGATTATGTCAGTTCTTGCAATTGCATTCTTATCTACTATTGTTTGGGGTCACCACATGTTTATTTCAGGTATGAATCCTTTCTTAGGATCTGTATTTACTTTTACAACTTTATTGATTGCAATTCCATCAGCTGTTAAAGCTTTCAACTGGATTACAACTTTATGGAAAGGTAATTTACAATTTAACCCTGCAATGTTATTCTCTATTGGAATGGTTTCTACTTTCATCACTGGAGGTTTAACTGGAATCATTTTAGGAGATAGTACTCTAGATATTAACGTTCATGATACTTACTTCGTAATTGCTCACTTTCACTTAGTAATGGGTATCTCTGCACTTTACGGAATGTTCGCTGGTATTTACCATTGGTTCCCTAAAATGTATGGAAGAATGTTAAACAAAAACTTAGGTTATATCCACTTCTGGGTTACAGCTGTTTGTGCTTATGGAGTATTCTTCCCAATGCACTTTATTGGATTAGCTGGTCTTCCAAGACGTTATTATACAAACACAAACTTCCCATTATTTGATGATTTACAAAATGTGAATGTTTTAATTACAACATTTGCTCTTGTAGGAGGTGCGTTCCAATTAGTATTCTTATACAACTTCTTTAGTAGTATTTTCTACGGTAAGAAAGCGGTTCAGAATCCATGGAAATCTACAACTTTAGAGTGGACAACTCCAGTAGAACATATTCACGGAAACTGGCCGGGAGAAATTCCTCACGTATACCGTTGGCCGTATGACTATAGTAACCCTAATCACGATGTAGATTTTGTTCCTCAAAATGTACCAATGAAAGAAGGTGAAGAAGTTTTACACCACTAAAAATAAATTAAAAGGCTGTCAGAAATGACAGCCTTTTTGTTTAGTTAAAGTTTTAAACGTTCAGTTTTACTATTTTACAAACTGATTACTTTCTATATCTTTGCAGGATGAATGAAAATCTAGATCCTACTACTAAAGGATATAACTCAGAAGAATTAGATCTTGAAAAAAGATTACGTCCGCTCTCATTTGATGACTTCGCTGGGCAAGATCAGGTTTTGGAAAATTTGAAAGTCTTTGTTGCCGCTGCTAACCAGCGTGGTGAAGCACTTGATCATGCTCTTTTTCATGGTCCTCCGGGGTTAGGTAAAACTACTTTAGCCAATATATTGGCTAATGAACTTCAGGTTGGGATTAAGATCACTTCAGGACCTGTATTAGATAAGCCAGGTGACTTGGCTGGCTTATTGACTAATTTAGATGAGAGAGATGTTCTATTTATAGATGAGATTCACCGATTAAGTCCCGTTGTGGAAGAATATTTATATTCGGCAATGGAAGACTTCAAAATCGATATTATGATTGAATCAGGACCTAATGCAAGAACAGTTCAGATTAATTTGAATCCGTTTACACTTATTGGGGCTACTACACGTTCAGGATTGTTAACTGCTCCGATGAGAGCACGTTTTGGAATTTCTTCACGTTTACAATATTATACCACAGAACTTTTAACTACAATTGTAGAAAGAAGTGCTTCGATATTAAAAATGCCTATTGATTTAGAAGCAGCTATTGAAATTGCAGGAAGAAGCCGAGGTACGCCTCGTATTGCAAATGCATTATTGCGACGTGTTCGTGATTTTGCCCAAATAAAAGGAAATGGAAGAATCGATCTGGAAATCTCAAAATATGCTTTAAAAGCATTAAATGTAGATGCACACGGATTAGATGAAATGGACAACAAAATTCTGTTGACAATTATTAATAAATTTAAAGGCGGACCTGTAGGTCTTTCTACTTTGGCAACCGCAGTTTCAGAAAGCAGTGAAACCATTGAAGAAGTTTATGAACCTTTTTTGATTCAGGAAGGATTTATTATGCGTACACCACGTGGTCGTGAAGTAACAGAAAAAGCATACAAACATCTAGGAAAAGTTAATACAAATATTCAAGGAGGATTATTCTAAAAAATATTTTATGAAACGTTACTTTTTATTTTTATGGCTTGTTTGTTATAGTTCGTTTAGTCAGACAAATTATTTTCCTCATCTTGCCTATGGTAAATCATCTCAACAAATTTTGGATCTGTATGTTCCAAAAGGGAGTTTGAAAGATGTACCTGTGGTGATTCTTATTCATGGAGGATCTTGGTCAATGGGAGGACTTGAATATACTCAAAAGCATGCTCAGGATATTGCGAATAAGGGATTTGTTGTTGCAAATGTTGATTACCGTTATATAAATGATACGATTTCTGCTAAAGATTTATTAGCAGATATTGATGCCGCTATTACTTATGTTTCTAAAAATTCTAGTAAATATGGATATGTTAAAAAAGGATATCATATCGTTGGAATTAGTGCAGGTGCTCATTTATCATTACTATATGGTTACACTTACAAGAATATAAAATCTATAACGGCTTTGTGTGCACCCTCAAGGTTAGATTCTCCTGAAGTTTTAGAGTTTATGAAAAAAAATGGCCGTCTTGATATTATTGAAAAATTAGCTGGAACTAGAATAGATTCAAGTGGAGACAATAGTGCATTAACTATGATAAGTCCGTTTAGTAATATTTCAAATATACCAACATTGTTAATTCATGGTGATACAGATAATATAGTTAATGTTAGTCAATCTCAAAATCTTTATAATGAATTAAAAAGAAAAGGTGTAGAAACAAAATTAATTATTAGAGAGGGTAAAGGACATGATGTTGGAATGAATACACCTGACACAGAAATTCAGAATATAAAAGATATTACAGAATGGATTACACAGCACAATAAGTAAATTGATTAATAAGCAAAACAAACGCTGTTGTTTATAGTCTTGTTTTAATTCTATACAAAATGTCTGAAAATACAAATTATAGTTATCCCACAAGACTTTCAATACTAAGATTCTTTAAAGATGCTGAAGGCGTTCGAAGGAATCCAATTCCTTTTCATAAAAGATATTTTGAGAAATTTGGGGATTCTTTTTCTATTAGAATCGGTTTAACCAGATATATAATTTTATCAAGAGACAATGAGATAGCCCAATACATTTTAGTTAAAAATCAAAGAAATTACAACAAGTCCAAATTTCAATCCGTATATCTTTCAAAATATCTGGGAAAAGGACTTTTAACGAGTGATGGTGATTTTTGGTTAAAGCAAAGACGTCTTATTCAGCCTGCTTTTCATAAACAAAAGATGAATCAGCTGGTTGATAATATGAATAAAACAATTATCACTGAAATTGATAATTTAGAGGAAGATAAATTTTTCGATGTTTTCCCTGCAATGAGCCAGCTTGCGTTTAATGTCGTAGCGAAGTCATTATTTGAATTTTCAATTTCGGAAGAAAAACTACATAGAATAAAATTCATAATAGAAGAAGTTCAGAAGTTTTTAGTTAAAGAAATCAGACTTCCGCATAAGGCATTTTGGTTTTCATTAAGCGGACAGGTGAGAAAACATTTAAATCTAGCAGCAGAAAACAATAAGATTATTCAAGAAATAATTGAAAGTAGAAATGCTTCAAATGAAGAATTTAATGACCTTCTTAATATGCTTATGGAAACCCGTTATGAAGATACGGGAGAGGGAATGTCTATGCAGCAATTAATTGACGAAATAAAGGTTTTATTTATTGCAGGTCATGAAACAACTGCCAATGCTCTGACTTTTACTCTTCATTTTCTAGGAAGATATCCAGAAGTCCAACAAAAGATTTTTGATGAAATCACAGAGATAGAATCTCACACGGATAATGTTATTGAACAGCTTCAGAAAATGACTTATATAAATGCAGTTTTAAACGAATCAATGCGTTTGTGTCCACCCGCTTGGATTACAGATAGAGAAAATGTTGAAGATGATTCTTTGGCAGGATTTAAGATCAAAAAGAATACATTAATTGGAATATCTTTTTATGAATTACACCGTAATCCTAAATATTGGGATAATCCAGATCAATTCATTCCAGAAAGATTTTTAGGCGAACAAAAGAAAAAGTCAATGCAATACTTTTATCCTTTTGGTGCTGGTCCAAGAATGTGTATTGGGACAGGTTTTGCTATTTATGAAATGTGTTTGGCAATATCGCAGATTGTAAAAAAATATGAGATTAAGACTAAAAACGAAACAGTCAAATTTAATCCTTTAGTGACTTTAAAACCAGTTAATATTGAAGTTTCATTTTCAAAAAGATGAGTATTAATTCGAAAGAGACATATTCAAAGTTTATAAAAGAAGAAGCCAAAAGACTAGGTTTTATTTCTTGTGGAATATCTAAAGCTGGTTTTTTGGAAGAAGAAGCACCTCGTTTGGAAAAATGGCTGAATAATAACCATAATGGCCAAATGGCATATATGGAAAACCATTTTGATAAACGTTTGGATCCGACTTTGTTGGTCGATGATGCCAAGAGTGTGGTTTCTTTGTTATTAAATTATTTTCCATCTGAAACTCAAAATAGCGAAAGTTTTAAGATATCGAAGTATGCCTACGGCCAGGATTATCATTTTGTTATTAAAGAAAAATTAAAAGAATTACTTCATTCCATTGAGGAAAATATAGGAGAAGTTTCAGGTCGTGCTTTTGTAGATTCGGCGCCTGTTTTAGACAAAGCCTGGGCGGCTAAAAGTGGTTTAGGATGGATTGGAAAAAATAGTAATTTGATAACACAAAAAGTGGGGTCGTTTTATTTTATTGCCGAATTAATTCTAGATTTAGATTTAGAATATGATCATTCTGTAACCGATCATTGCGGTTCGTGTACAGCCTGTATAGATGCTTGTCCTACTCAGGCCATATTAGCCCCTTACATTGTTGATGGAAGCAAATGCATTTCCTATTATACTATAGAACTCAAAGAAAATATTCCAGTTGAAATGAAGGGTAAATTCGATGAGTGGATGTTTGGCTGCGACACTTGTCAGGACGTATGTCCATGGAATAGATTTTCTAAGCCGCATTCAGAACCTTTATTTGATCCAAATCCTGATTTACTTTCTTTTTCTAAGAAGGATTGGACAGAAATTACGGAGGAAACTTTTCGAAAAGTTTTTAAAAATTCTCCTATTAAAAGAACAAAATTTGAGGGTCTTACCCGTAATATTTCTTTTCTAAAGTGATTCTCTTTTTCTTACTTTTTTGGCATTTGATATATTTTTATTAATATGTTGATTATCAGATATTTTATGATTTTATCATTGTTTTTATTGTAGGATAATATTGCTATTTCGTTTGATTTTTTTAAATAAAATGAATTTTTTCTAAAAAATTAAGAAAATTCTACTGTTTTGTTATCAAATCTGCACTATTCATTGCTTTTCAAAGTTATTTTATTGTTATGAAAAGTGTATTTCAACGTTTTTCCGAGTAGTTTATCGAAGAAAGTGGTTAGTATTGAGGTGTTTGTATATTTTCGCCGCTCCTAAAAGCTACGAATCTAACCTAAGACAAAAATAAGTGTCTTTGAACCTACATAAACACTATGGTCCAAACTATACATTTCTTTTTTTATGATTTTGAAAAAACTTTTTTCAATTATCTAAAACCCAATCTTTTAATTATTTCGTATCTCACCAATATGCTGAAAACTTTTGTATGTTTTTTAGCAAATAAAATTTCTGTTCCACAAACTCAAGTTGTCTATGCGTAACTTTACTTTTAGTTGGTTTAAATCGTCTAAACCTAATTTTCTTGTTTTATTTTTCTTGCTATTAGGCTTTACCGCCTCAGCGCAATTTTATACTAAGCATTATATTGCTCCAGCACCGTGGCAATATTTTAGTAAAGCAAATGAAATTGTAATAGCAACTAATTCAACTTCAACAGTAAACATTGTTCTGGCTAAAAGTGATGGAACAGTAGTTGCAAATTTAACGGCAGTAAAAGGTACTCCTGCTGTTTACAGATTTACCGGACTTCCAAGTGCAGCGAAACCATTTGCACTAAACACCGTTTTAAATGCGGCTGGTTTAATTGTAACAGGAACTGCTCCAGTATCTATAAACTTAAGAAACGTTGCATCTGATGCCTTGGGCGGAGACGGTAGTGATCAAGATATTAAAGGTAATGCAGCCTTAACAAGTTTTGGTGATGCAGGACTTGGGATACGATTTAGAGTAGGATATTATAGAGATGGTTCGCTTGGAAATTTTGGTGGTCTTGGTGATCAAAGACCTATTTACAGCATTATGGCTACTGTTAATAATACAGTAGTTAAGATAAATAATGTGGTTACAGCTACCTTAAATGCGGGACAAAGTTATTTGTTTAAAGCCGCAATTGGAACATTGGTCGAATCATCAAATCCAGCCGTAATGAATACATCGGCAGCGATTGATACTCCTGGTGGTTGTGGAGATAGTGCTTATAATCAGCTTCCTCCTGAAGCAGTTTTAGGAACAGAATATTTTTTAGAAAGAGGAACTGGAAATAATACAGCGGAGCAGACTACAGTTGTAGCTACAAAAGATAATACAACTGTAACGATAGAAAGTTACACTACAACTGGAACTTTATCGTCTACAAACACGATTACTCTTGCGCAAGCAGGAAATTTTTACACTTTCGTGAATGGTGTTTCTAATACCAATTTTACAGCATCTCATATCATTGCTGATAAAAGAGTAGCGGTATACTCAGGAACGGCACAAAATTGTGAAGTTGATATATCAACAATTGCACCCGTTTCTGAATGTGGAGGATCTAATTTTATTGAAACAGCAAAATTTAGAGATTACAATTCAGGAACATTAGATTATTTTGGATACATACTCTTAAGAAGTGCTACAGATGTTGTTACTGTAAATGGAACTAACATTGCTACTATATCTGGCGTTGGAGCTCGTTATCAAGTAGGTTCAACAGGTTGGTATTTAATAAATTTTAATAGTGTACAAATCGGAAGTCCAAATGTACTTTCAATTGCAAGTAATTCTAAGCTTACTGTTTCGATAGTACAGCAATCTGGAGGATTCTCAATGGCGGGTTTTTTCTCAAATTTTGCCGTACAGCCTGAAGATCCAACCGTAACTTATATTTCTGGCGGAGGATGTACTAATAGTTCAGCAACTTTAACTACTCCTTCTGGATTTGCTCCATATCAATGGTATTATAACGGAACAGCCATCACTGGTGCTAATTCCGATACTTATACAGCTACTAAAACAGGATCTTATTCAGTATCTTCGACATTAGCATGTGGATCATTGACACAGTCTAAACCAGTTTCGGTAACATTATGTACTGACTTAGGTGTGACTAATACAGTAGATAATGCTACGCCATGTGTAAATTCTAACGTTGAATTTACTGTTAAAGTCAGTAATTTAGGTTTGAATAATGCTACTGGGGTTTCTTTAAATGATCTACTGCCTTCAGGTTATACTTATTCAAGTTCAACAGTTTCAGTAGGAGCCTATAATTCGACTACAGGAGTATGGAGTATTGGGGATTTAGATCCTTCTGCTGTTGCTACATTAAAAATTATTGCAACAGTAAATGCAACGGGATCGCATAATACTACTGCTTCTTTACCAGCTTCTACTCCAGATAGTAATACAGCAAATAACTCAGCAAGTGTATCTACAACTCCTAAAGCGATAACAGTTGCTCTTGCCTTGACAGGAAGTACCATTTGTGTATCACCAGGAGGTAATGGAACAATTACATCATCAACTTCTGCTAGTGGTGTAAATTATCAATTATATAATTCAAGTAATACAGTTGTACAAACTGCAAAAGCAGGAACTGGATCAGCTTTAACGTGGTCAGGTCTTGCAGCAGGAACAGGTTACTATGTTATTGGAACTAACACTTCAACTAGCTGTTCTTCTACAAGTAATACAGTAAATGTTGCTACAACTGCAAATCCAACTGCATTGGGATTAACAGGAAGTACTATTTGTGTTTCTCCTGGAGGAGATGGAACAATTACCTCTTCAACTTCTGTTAGTGGTGTAAATTACCAATTATTTAATGCATCAAATACAGCAGTTCAAGCGTCTAAATCTGGTACTGGAGCAGCATTAACATGGTCTGGTCTTACAGCTGCAAATGGTTATTATGTAATTGCAACTAATGCTGCAAATTGTACAGCTACTAGTAATACTGTTAATGTTAGCACTAAAGCAAATCCAGTTACTCCAACATTAAGTTCAGTTACACAGCCTACCTGCTCGACAGCAACAGGAAGTTTTACTATTACCAACTACGATTCAAATAATACTTATGCGGTTACTCCGTCAGCAGGCGTAACACGCACCGGAAATACAGTAACAGCACCAGCAGGAAGCTACACACTTACAGCATCAGCAAACGGCTGTACTTCGTCATCTTCTTCGGCAGCTGTAGTTAATGCACAGCCTGCTACACCGGCAGTGCCGACGCTGAGTTCAGTAACCCAGCCTACCTGTTCGACAGCAACAGGAAGTTTTACTATTACGAACTACGATTCAAATAATACTTATGCGGTTACTCCGTCAGCAGGAGTGACGCGCACCGGAAATACAGTTACAGCACCGGCAGGAAGTTATACAATTACAGCATCAGCAAACGGCTGTACTTCGTCATCTTCTTCGGCAGCTGTAGTTAATGCACAGCCTGCTACACCGGCTGTTCCGACGCTGAGTTCAGTTACACAGCCTACCTGTTCGACAGCTACAGGAAGTTTTACTATTACCAACTACGATTCAAATAATACTTATGCGGTTACTCCGTCAGCAGGAGTGACGCGCACAGGAAATACAGTTACAGCACCGGCAGGAAGCTATACACTTACAGCATCAGCAAACGGCTGTACTTCGTCATCTTCTTCGGCAGCTGCAGTTAATGCACAGCCTGCTACACCGGCAGTGCCGACGCTGAGTTCAGTTACACAGCCTACCTGCTCGACAGCAACGGGAAGTTTTACTATTACGAATTACGATTCAAATAATACTTATACAGTTACTCCTTCAGCAGGAGTGACGCGCACTGGAAATACAGTTACAGCACCTGCAGGAAGCTATACACTTACAGCATCAGCAAACGGCTGTACTTCGTCATCTTCTTCGGCAGCTGCAGTTAATGCACAGCCTGCTACACCGGCAGTGCCGACGCTGAGTTCAGTTACACAGCCTACCTGCTCGACAGCAACGGGAAGTTTTACTATTACGAATTACGATTCAAATAATACTTATACAGTTACTCCTTCAGCAGGAGTGACACGCACAGGAAATACAGTTACAGCACCTGCAGGAAGCTATACACTTACAGCATCGACAAACGGCTGTACTTCGTCATCTTCTTCAGTAGCTGCAGTTAATGCACAGCCTGCTACACCGGCAGTGCCGACGCTGAGTTCAGTTACACAGCCTACCTGCTCGACAGCAACGGGAAGTTTTACTATTACGAATTACGATTCAAATAATACTTATACAGTTACTCCGTCAGCAGGAGTGACGCGCACCGGAAATACAGTTACAGCGCCGGCAGGAAGCTATACACTTACAGCATCAGCAAACGGCTGTACTTCTTCATCTTCTTCGTCAGCTGTAGTTAATGCACAGCCTGCTACACCGGCAGTGCCGACGCTGAGTTCAGTTACACAGCCTACCTGCTCGACAGCAACGGGAAGTTTTACTATTACGAATTACGATTCAAATAATACTTATACAGTTACTCCGTCAGCAGGAGTGACGCGCACCGGAAATACAGTAACAGCACCTGCAGGAAGCTATACACTTACAGCATCAGCAAACGGCTGTACTTCGGGAAGTACTACTATTGTTGTTAACTCTATTTTATGTGCTAATACAGATAACAGTTACGCACAACAAGCATCTGGTTCAACAATTATTACTGTTGGAAATGTAACAACAAATGATACTTTAAATGGCGCAGCAGTTACTTCTACGAATACTGATGTAACACCAAAAACAACTGGCCCATTAAGTGTTGATGCAGATGGAGTATTGACTCTTGCGGCAAATACTGTATCTGGCACCTATACAATTACGTATGAAATTTGCGAAACAGGAGCAAATCCTGCAAATTGCAAAACAGCTGATGCTACAGTTGAAGTAAAAAATAATTTAATTGCAAATATTGATACAGTAAGTTCAATTTTGGCATCAAACATATCTCAAACATTAGCCATTAATGTATTTACAAATGATACAAAAAATGGAACTGCTTTAAATCCGTCAGATGTAAATCTAACTACATCTGTTGCAGATCCAAAAGGATATTTAACATTAAATGCAGACGGAACAGTAACTCTTGGAGCAAATGCACCAGCAGATACTTACGAACTTACTTATACGATTTGTGAAAAATTCGCAACATCAAACTGCAGTTCAAATGTTGTGAGAGTGACTGTGGATACACCAGTGATTGATGCGGTAACTGAAACTACAGCATCAGTAAACGGAAATACAGGAGGAACTACAGCTCCGCTTACAGCAAATGACACCTTAAACGGAAACCCTGCTGTGATTGGAACAGCAGCCGGGAATGTAAAATTAACCGGAATTTCAGTTCCATCAGGATTAACACTAAATGCAGACGGAACGGTAACAGTTGCAGCGAACACGCCTGCGGGAATATACGACGTGGAATACAGCATCTGTGAAATTACGAATCCTTCAAACTGTGATGCCGTAATCTCAAAAGTGGTTGTGGACGCCGCAGTGATTGATGCGGTAACCGAAACTACAGCATCAGTAAACGGAAATGCAGGAGGAACAACGGCTCCGCTTACAGCAAATGACACTTTAAACGGAAACCCTGTTGTGATCGGGACAGCAGCCGGGAATGTAAAATTAACCGGAATTTCAGTTCCATCAGGATTAACACTAAACGCAGACGGAACGGTAACAGCGGCACCAAACACGCCTGCGGGAACATACGATGTGGAATACAGCATCTGTGAAATTACGAATCCTTCAAACTGTGATGCCGTAATCTCAAAAGTGGTTGTGGACGCAGCAGTGATCGATGCAGTAACTGAAACTACAGCAGCGGTAAACGGAAATACAGGAGGAACGACAGCTTCATTAACAGCAAATGACACCTTAAACGGAAACCCTGTTGTAATCGGGACAGCAGCCGGGAATGTAAAATTAACCGGAATTTCAGTTCCATCAGGATTAACACTAAATGCACACGGAACGGTAACAGCGGCACCAAACACGCCTGCGGGAACATACGATGTGGAATACCAGATCTGCGAAATTACGAATCCTTCAAACTGTGATGCCGTGGTCTCACAAGTAGTTGTGGACGCAGCAGTGATCGATGCGGTAACTGAAACTACAGCATCAGTAAACGGAAATACGGGAGGCACAACAGCTTCATTAACAGTAAATGACACCTTAAACGGAAATCCTGCTGTGATCGGAACAGCAGCCGGAAATGTAAAATTAACTGGAATTTCAGTTCCTTCAGGATTAACACTAAACGCAGACGGAACGGTAACAGTGGCACCGAACACGCCTGAAGGAAATTACAGTGTTGAATACAGCATCTGCGAAATTACCAATCCTTCAAACTGTGATGCCGTGATTTCAACAGTGCTGGTTTCGGCAGGAACATTGATTGCGAATGCTGATATTATTCCATCAGTTACAGGATTAAATACACCGCAGACATTAGGAACAAATGTATTTACAAATGATACTAAAAACGGAACGGCTTTAAATCCGTCAGATGTAACTCTGGCAGTTTCAACTCCGGATCCAAAAGGATATTTAACATTGAACCCAGACGGAACACTGACTATTGGAGCAAATCCTCCGGCTGGAACTTATGAATTAACATACACGATCTGTGAAAAACTGAACCCAGGAAACTGCAGTTCAAATACTGTAACGGTAACTGTTGGTGCGCCTGTAATTGATGCAGTAACTGAAACTACAGCAGCGGTAAACGGAAATACAGGAGGAACGACAGCTTCATTAACAGTAAATGACACCTTAAACGGAAACCCTGTTGTAATCGGAACAGCAGCCGGGAATGTAAAATTAACAGCGGTAAATGTACCTTCAGGATTAACACTAAACGCAGACGGAACGGTAACAGTTGCACCAAACACGCCTTCGGGAACATACGATGTGGAATACCAGATCTGCGAAATTACGAATCCTTCAAACTGTGATGCCGTAATCTCAAAAGTGGTTGTGGACGCAGCAGTTATTGATGCAGTAACCGAAACTACAGCAGCAGTAAACGGAAATGCAGGAGGAACGACAGCTTCATTAACAGTAAATGACACTTTAAACGGAAATCCTGTTGTAATCGGAACAGCAGCCGGAAATGTAAAATTAACTGCGGTAAATGTACCATCAGGATTAACCTTAAATGCAGACGGAACGGTAACAGTGGCACCAAACACGCCTGCGGGAACATACGATGTGGAATACAGCATCTGTGAAATTACGAATCCTTCAAACTGTGATGCCGTAATCTCAAAAGTGGTTGTGGACGCAGCAGTGATCGATGCAGTAACTGAAACTACAGCAGCAGTAAACGGAAACACTGGAGGCACGACAGCTTCATTAACAGCAAATGACACCTTAAACGGAAATCCTGTTGTGATCGGGACAGCAGCCGGGAATGTAAAATTAAACGGAATTTCAGTTCCTTCAGGATTAACACTAAACGCAGACGGAACGGTAACAGTGGCAGCGAACACGCCTGCGGGAACATACGATGTGGAATACAGCATCTGCGAAATTACGAATCCTTCAAACTGTGATGCCGTGGTCTCAAAAGTAGTAGTGGACGCAGCAGTGATTGATGCAGTAACTGAAACTACAGTATCCGTAAACGGAAACACTGGAGGCACAACGGCTTCATTAACAGCAAATGACACCTTAAACGGAAATCCTGTTGTGATAGGAACAGCAGCCGGAAATGTAAAATTAACTGCGGTAAATGTACCATCAGGATTAACCTTAAATGCAGACGGAACGGTAACAGTGGCACCAAACACGCCTGCGGGAACATACGATGTGGAATACAGCATCTGTGAAATTACGAATCCTTCAAACTGTGATGCCGTAATCTCAAAAGTGGTTGTGGACGCAGCAGTGATCGATGCAGTAACCGAAACTACAGCAGCGGTAAACGGAAATACAGGAGGAACGACAGCTTCATTAACAGCAAATGACACCTTAAACGGAAACCCTGTTGTAATCGGAACAGCAGCCGGGAATGTAAAATTAACAGCGGTAAATGTACCTTCAGGATTAACACTAAACGCAGACGGAACGGTAACAGTGGCACCAAACACGCCTGCGGGAACATATGATGTGGAATACAGCATCTGTGAAATTATGAATCCTTCAAACTGTGATGCCGTAATCTCAAAAGTGGTTGTGGACGCAGCAGTGATCGATGCAGTAACCGAAACTACAGCAGCGGTAAACGGAAACACTGGAGGTACAACGGCTTCATTAACAGCAAATGACACCTTAAATGGAAATCCTGTTGTGATCGGGACAGCAGCCGGAAATGTAAAATTAACTGTGGTAAATGTACCTTCAGGATTAACACTAAACGCAGACGGAACGGTAACAGTGGCAGCGAACACGCCTGCGGGAACATACGATGTGGAATACAGCATCTGCGAAATTACGAATCCTTCAAACTGTGATGCCGTGGTCTCAAAAGTGGTTGTGGACGCCGCAGTGATCGATGCAGTAACCGAAACTACAGCATCAGTAAACGGAAATACAGGAGGAACAACAGCTCCGCTTACAGCAAATGACACTTTAAACGGAAACCCTGTTGTAATCGGAACAGCAGCCGGGAATGTAAAATTAACTGGAATTTCAGTTCCTTCAGGATTAACACTAAACGCAGACGGAACGGTAACAGTAGCACCAAACACGCCGGCAGGAAATTACAGTATTGAATACAGCATCTGTGAAATTACGAATCCTTCAAACTGTGATGCCGTGATTTCAACAGTACCGGTTTCTGCAGGAACATTGATTGCGAATGCTGATATTATTCCATCAGTTACAGGATCAAATACACCGCAGACATTAGGAACAAATGTATTTACGAATGATACTAAAAACGGAACGGCTTTAAATCCGTCAGATGTAACTCTGGCAGTTTCAACTCCGGATCCAAAAGGATATTTAACATTGAACCCGGACGGAACATTAACTCTTGGAGCAAATCCTCCGGCTGGAACTTATGAATTAACATACACGATCTGTGAAAAACTGAACCCAGGAAACTGCAGTTCAAATACTGTAACGGTAACTGTTGGTGCGCCTGTAATTGATGCAGTAACTGAAACTACAGCATCAGTAAACGGAAATACAGGAGGAACGACAGCTCCGCTTACAGCAAATGACACTTTAAACGGAAATCCTATTGTGATTGGAACAGCAGCCGGGAATGTAAAATTAACAGCGGTAAATGTACCTTCAGGATTAACACTAAACGCAGACGGAACGGTAACAGTTGCACCAAACACGCCTTCGGGAACATACGATGTGGAATACCAGATCTGCGAAATTACGAATCCTTCAAACTGTGATGCCGTGATTTCAACAGTACCGGTTTCGGCAGGAACATTGATTGCGAATGCTGATATTATTCCATCGGTTACAGGATCAAATACACCGCAGACATTAGGAACAAATGTATTTACAAATGATACTAAAAACGGAACGGCTTTAAATCCGTCAGATATAACGCTGGCAGTTTCAACTCCGGATCCAAAAGGATATTTAATATTGAACCCTGACGGAACATTAACTCTTGGAGCAAATCCTCCGGCTGGAACTTATGAATTAACATACACGATCTGTGAAAAACTGAACCCAGGAAACTGCAGTTCAAATACTGTAACGGTAACTGTTGGTGCGCCTGTAATTGATGCAGTAACCGAAACTACAGCAGCGGTAAACGGAAATGCAGGAGGCACGACAGCTTCATTAACAGCAAATGACACTTTAAACGGAAACCCTGTTGTAATCGGAACAGCAGCTGGAAATGTGAAATTAACTGGAATTTCAGTTCCTTCAGGATTAACTCTAAATGCAGACGGAACTGTAACAGTGGCACCAAACACGCCGGCAGGAAATTACAGTGTTGAATACAGCATCTGTGAAATTACAAATCCTTCAAACTGTGATGCCGTGATTTCAACAGTGCCGGTTTCGGCAGGAACATTGATTGCGAATGCCGATATTATTCCATCGGTTACAGGATCAAATACACCGCAGACATTAGGAACAAATGTATTTACGAATGATACTAAAAACGGAACGGCTTTAAATCCTTCAGATGTAACGCTGGCAGTTTCAACTCCGGATCCAAAAGGATATTTAACATTGAACCCCGACGGAACATTAACTCTTGGAGCTAATGCACCAGCAGGAACTTACGAACTTACATATACAATCTGTGAAAAACTGAACCCAGGAAATTGCAGTTCAAACACAGTAACGGTAACAGTTGCACCGCCGGTAATTGACGCTGTAGCCGAAACACTTGCGCCATCAATTAGTGGAAGTACAGGAGGTACAACAACAAGTTCTGTAATTGCAGGCGATACCTTAAACGGAGTTCAGGCAGTTATTGGAACAAACAACGGACAGGTGAAATTAACAGGAATAAATATTCCGGCAGGTTTCACATTAAACGCAGACGGAACTGTAACAGTAGGACCAAACACACCAGCTGGAATTTATGATATTCAATACAGCATTTGTGAAATTACAAATCCAACAAATTGCGATACTGCGATTTCAAAAGTTGTAGTAAATGCTCCAGCAGGAGGAACTTTACAAGCAGTTCCAGATGTAGTAGCATCAGTTGTTGGAATCAATCAGCCGCAGACTGTTATCAACATTTTTAATAACGACTTAAATAATGGATTACCATTAGTACCAGCTGATGTGAATCTTACTATAATAACACCAGATCCAACGGGCTATTTAACATTAAACCCTGATGGAACAGTTACATTAGCGCCAAACACGCCAAGAGGAACGTACGAATTGGTATATCAGATTTGTGAAAAAGCAAATCCATCAAATTGTAGTTCAGCTTCAGTAAAAGTAACAGTTGAAGAACCAACTATGACAATAACAGCAAATAGTTATTGTTCAAACAACGTTCCTTATGTTAATTACAGTGTTGTGCCGGATAACTTTACAGCAGCAAATCTATTAACCATTAAATGGATTGATAGTGCAAATAATGTAGTAGCAACTCAGGTAAACCAACCGTTAAGCGGTACTATTTTATGGCCGGGAGCAACAGTAGATGCAAACGGAAATGGAACAGACTGGCCAGGATGGGTATTAACAAACGGTCAATGGGCAGAAGGTGCAGATGGATTCGAAAATACAAGACCAGCAGTTAGAATGGAGTTTTCATTAAACCCAACAGAAACTGTTTCTGTAACCTATCCATTGCCATCGGGACAATGTAATGCGAAACCAACTTTTACCATTCAGGCTAATAATGATTCTGCAGCAGCAGTAGACGCTACAAAAGGACTAAGCACAGGAATAAATGTATTTAATAATGATACCTTAAACGGAGTTAAAGTTAACCCAGCAGACGTCATTTTAAGTACAGTCCTTCCAAATGCAAATCTGATCTTAAATGCAGATGGTACTGTAGATGTAAAAGCAGGAACACCTTCTGGAATGTATCAGTTAACATACCAAATTTGCGAAGCTGCTAATACATCAAACTGTAGTCAGGCAACTGTAAATGTGGTAGTGCAAAACTCTGGCACTCCGGTTAACCCGACATTGCCGCTTGTCTTAACAGATGACGTTCTGGTATCAGTAGATGGTATAAACGGATCACTTGAATTTGTAAATGTTCTGGATAATGACTTATTAAACGGACAACCGATTAATCCAATCGATGTAATTATCACAAACCTATCAGGCGATTCAAATTTCGAGTTTAATGCAGATGGAACAGTAAATGTTAAACCAAATACACCAGGCAAAACATACGATCTAGTGTATCAAGTTTGCGAAAAAGCAAATCCAACGAACTGTAGTACAGCAGTTGTGCATGTATTTGTAGAAGTTCCAGCAATTGCAATCATTAAGACGGCAGTATTTAATGACGAGAACAATAATAATAATGCAGATCCAGGAGAAACGATTACTTACAAATTTGAAGTAACCAATACAGGAAATGTACCATTAAAAGGAGTAACAATCAGCGATCCTCTTCCAGGAGTAAAAGTTTCTGGAGATGCAATTGATTTAGCAGTCGGAGAATCAAACAATACAAACTTTAGTGCAGTTTATAAAATAACACAAACGGATATTAACAACGAAAAAGTTACTAACCAAGCTAGTGTTAAAGGAAACAGTGCAAGAGGAGTTGTTGTAGAAGATATCTCAGATGATGAAGGTTTAAATGGAGACAAACCAACAGTAACTTCATTGAAAGGATGTGAGATTAGAGTTCTAAATGCTTTCTCTCCAAATGGCGATCAGAAAAACGAACGATTCTACATTCAGGGAATTGGATGTTACCCTGATAACACGGTAGAAATTTACAACCGTTGGGGAGTTCTGGTTTTCGAAAAAGACGGTTATAACAATGAAGATAGAGTATTTAAAGGATATTCTGAAGGACGTACCACTATGAAACAATCGGAAGGATTGCCGGTAGGAACTTATTTCTATATCCTAAAATATAAAGACAGCGGTTCTAACGCTCACGAAAAATCAGGTTATTTATATATCAATAAATAAAAAAAATACAAACGGCTTAGTAAAAGCTAGGCCGTTTTTAAAACTCTTATAAATGAAAAAATTAGTTTTAATTTTCATGTTTTTTACAGTAGTGTGTTCAGCGCAGCAAGATGCCCAATTCACACAATACATGTATAACACAATCGAAATCAATCCCGCTTACGCAGGTTCACGCGGTGTATTAAGTGCTTTCGGATTGTATCGTACCCAATGGATTGGACTTGACGGAGCTCCAAAAACAAGCACCTTTTCGATAAATACTCCTTTAAACAACAGTAATTTAGGATTAGGAGTTTCGCTGGTAAATGATAAAATCGGACCAACAAATGAAAACACTTTGTCGGCAGATTTATCGTATAGCGTTCCAACTTCAGAATCATTTAAACTATCGTTTGGTATTAAGGCAACGGCAAACATGTTTAACCTTGATGCTAATAAATTGAGTTATGAAGATCAAGACGATCCGCAGTTTCAAGATTTAAAAAACAAGTTTACACCAAATATTGGTGCTGGTATTTACTGGCATTCAGACCGTGCGTATTTAGGATTATCAGTTCCTAATTTTATCGAAACAAGCCGTTACGATGATAATGATACAGCTATTTTCAAAGAAAAAATAAACTACTATTTCATGGCAGGTTATGTGTTCAATTTAGATCACTTAGAATACATAAAATTCAAACCAGCTTTATTAACCAAAATGGTAGAAGGAGCGCCGCTTCAAGTAGACGTTTCAGGAAACTTCATGTTCAACGACAAATTTGTAGTAGGTGTGGCCTATCGTTGGAGTGCATCGGTTAGTGCAATGGCAGGATTTCAAGTTTCAAGAGGAATGTATATAGGATATGGTTATGATCACGAAACGACACAGTTAAGAAGATACAATTCAGGATCGCATGAAGTTTTCCTTCGTTTTGATTTCTTCAATAACTATAACAAACTTACTTCACCAAGATTCTTTTAATCGATTAAAATATGAAGATGAAAAAATTACTTTATTTCTTTTTGTTCTTTTGCTTTTTCTTCAATGCAAATGCCCAAACAGCAAGTATAGAAAGTGCAGACAAAAAATACGATAGTTACGCTTACGCAGATGCTATAAACGCATATGAAAAGCTAGTAAAAAAAGGAGTTAAGGAAGAAAGAATATTTCAAAGACTTGGAAATTCTTACTACTTCATTGGCGAATTAAAACAAGCCCTTGTATACTATAAAGAGTTATTCAATATAAATGAAAACCAAGAAGCCGAGTATTTATACAAATATTCACAGTGTTTAAAAGCAGACGGAAATTACACTAGAGCAGACGAAGCTCTAGATAAATTCAGCCAAAAAGCACCGCAGGATTCAAGAGCCATTTTATTCTTAAAAAACAAAAGCTACCTTGAAGATATCAAAGGAAACTCAGGCCGTTTTGATATTGCAGATGCCGGAGTTAACTCTGCCGATTCTGATTACGGAAGCACTATTTTAGACAATAAATTAGTTTTTACATCAGCCAGAGATACAGGTTCGATTGTTAAGAAAAATTTCAAATGGACTAATAAAGCCATTTCGACTTTGTATACCGTTAAGCTTAATAACGACGGAAGTATTGATGAACCCGTATTTTTTCATAAGAGAAACCTAGAAGTAAACCTTAACCAGTCGACTCCAGTTTTTACAAAAGATGGAAAAACAATGTACTTTACCCGAAACAATTCTGTAAACGGTAAAAGAAGACAAAATGAAAATAAAATTACATTTTTAAAACTATACAAAGCGACATTTATTGATGGTGAATGGAAAGATATTCAAGAACTTCCTTTCAATAGCGACGAATATAGTGTAGCACATCCGGCATTAAGTACAGATGAAAAAATATTGTACTTTGCATCAGATATGCCGGGAACGTTAGGACTTTCAGATTTATTTAAAGTGAATATTCTAGCCGACGGAACGTATAGCACACCAGAAAATTTAGGATCGGAAATTAATACAGAAGGAAGAGAAACTTTCCCATTTATTTCAGAAGAAAACGAACTGTATTTCGCAACCGACGGAAGACCTGGACTTGGTGGACTTGATATTTACGTTTCGAAAATTTCTAAAGAAGGAACTTTTGAAGAAGTACAAAATGTTGGAGAACCAATAAACAGCAAACAAGATGATTTTGCTTTTATGATTAACAGCAAAAACAGAAACGGATTTTTCTCTTCAAACAGAGACGGTGGACACGGATTAGACGATGTTTACCGTTTTACAGAAAACAGAAGATTAATCTGCGAGCAGCAAGTTTCAGGAACTGTTACAGATCAAGAAACAGGCGAGGTACTTGCAAATGTAACTTTGGTTTTATTTGATGAAGCAGGAAAAGTAACTCCAGTAGAAGCAAAAACAGATGCAAACGGAAATTATATTTTCTTGAATGTAAAATGTGGTAAAAAATATTTCATTAGAAGTTCGAAAGATGAATATCTGCCAAAAGAAGTTTCATTTGCCGTTAAAAAATCTACCGGTTCAGTGGTAATGCCAATTGCTTTAGAGAAGAAACCAAAACCAATTGTAAAAGCAATGCCGGTAGTAATAAAAGCAAATTCAATCAAACCAGTTAAAGTCAATATCACGATTGGAACCGATTTAGCAAAACTGTTAAACATACCAATGAACTTTTTCGATTTAGGAAAAGCAACAATCAGAAAAGATTCAGAACCTAAATTGCAAAAAATGGTAGATATGCTAAAACAATATCCAACCATAAAAGTAGATATTCGTTCGCATACCGACAGCCGTTCATCAACTGAAAGCAATCAGATTTTATCAGACAAAAGAGCACAATCTACAAAAGACTGGCTGATAAGCAAAGGAATCGATGCAGGACGTTTAACAGCAAAAGGATACGGAGAAACACAATTGGTAAATAAATGTGCCGATGGTGTAAAATGTACCGAAAAAGAACATCAGCAAAACAGACGAAGCGAATTCATAATCGTTAGTATGTAATATAAAAAAGGACTGTATCGAAATACAGTCCTTTTTTGTTAAATTGATTTTTTATTCTGAAAACATATTATTCAATACCATTAGAATCCGAAATGTACATTTCACTTATTTCGCTCAAAAACTCAAATTCATCTAACGGAAACATTTCTAAAACCGTTTCTAAAATTAAAGACACATTAATAGATTGTTTTTTAGCAGGTTCATGATCCAATGCCAAAATGCACATTTTTAGCAAATTGGTTATAACACAACCCAATTCATAATAATTGACAAATTTAATTTCAGCAATATTATTTCCTGATTGGTCATGAGATGATTTTAGTTTACGGAAATAGATGTTAATCAATTTTCTAAGGTGTTCTAAATTTTGAATTTCATTGGTTTTCATGATATTTTTTTGGCAAATGTATGATTATATTTTAAACACGACATATATGTCGTGCCGTTTTTTTTCGCTGTTTAATAGATTTGATTTGTGGAAAATAACAAATACGAGTTAGAGATTATCAGATTAGGTTTATTGATAAAACAACTCAGAGGAAAAGAAAATATTACGCAAGAACAATTGTCAACATTATGCAATGTTGATGTAAGAACTATTCAACGAATTGAAAAAGGAGAACAAAATATTACCATTAGTTTACTTTTTTCAATAGCTGATTCATTGAAAATAGAAGCTGGTACTTTAATAGGTCAAATATTTTCAGAAAATCAATAATTTATTTTCAGATTAAAAAAATAAAATCCAAATATCTACATAATCCCTACGGGGTATTTTAAAATGGAGGAATATTATTTTTCTACCGATATTAAGTTCCTATCGGAATATCTCGTAGAGATTATATATCGGTAGAAAAAAAAATATATCCACAAAAACCATAACACAAATCTATCCCTCACATTTGTCCCGTAGGGACTACATAAATTCAAATATTATTTACAAAAAACATTTAAAAGTTAAAAAATCTAATTTTTCATAAAAAAACCTTGTAAATGTTTTCTTTTTTTAGAAGATGTTTTTTGAAATTTTAGATATTCGTTATAATGTTTAAAATGAATGTGTTATGTTTTAAAAAATCGATTTCGTTGCGAATCGTATTTCTTTTTGTTTTAACTTTATGAAAATAAAATTTTTCAGATATGACTGTAGATCAAATACTAAAAGCAAAAGGGAAAAATGTTTATTCGGTACGTACAACTACAACCGTTTATGAAGCTTTAAAAGTAATGGGCGAAAAAAACATTGGAGCCATTCTCATTATCGACGGAACCGATTTAAAAGGGATTTTGTCTGAAAGAGATTATGCGCGAAAAATTGTTTTAAAAGACAAATCTTCAAAAGAAACTTATGTAAGCGAAATCATGGAAAGCAATGTTTTTTCTGTAGGATTGTCAAATAATATTGATGACTGCATGGAACTCATGAGTTCTAAACGAATCCGACATTTACCTGTTTTAGAAGATGGAATTGTAGTAGGTATAATTTCGATTAGCGACGTTGTTAAGGCAATCATTGAAATTCAAAAAGATACCATCCAACATTTAAATTCTTACATTTCTCAATAGAGATATTGAATACTAACATTAAAAATGGTCCCGTATTTAGCGGGACTATTTTTTTTGAATAGACTTCTATAATATATTTTAACAAAAGAAAGCATCAATAAAAAGTCCCTTTTTAAAGTAAGACTTATATCTTTGTAAGCTAGAATAAAAGCTAAAATAATGAACAAAGAGAGTAAAAAAAGAGAGGCATTACTGTATCACGCAGAGCCAACTCCAGGAAAAATTCAGGTAGTTCCAACAAAAAAATACGCAACCCAGAGAGACTTATCGTTGGCATATTCGCCAGGAGTTGCAGAGCCTTGTTTAGCAATTGCAGAAAACATTGAAGATGTTTATAAATATACTGCAAAAGGGAATTTAGTTGCCGTAATTTCAAACGGTACAGCTGTTTTAGGTCTGGGAGACATAGGCCCTGAAGCAGGAAAACCTGTAATGGAGGGAAAAGGTTTATTGTTTAAGATATTCTCTGATATTGACGTTTTTGATATCGAAATCGATACTAAAAACGTGGAAGAATTCATTCAGACTGTAAAAAATATTGCTCCAACTTTTGGAGGAATCAATCTTGAAGATATCAAAGCACCGGAATCTTTCGAAATCGAAAGAAGACTTATCGAAGAATTAAACATTCCGGTAATGCACGACGATCAGCACGGAACTGCAATTATTTCTTCTGCAGCCTTAATCAATGCTTTAGAATTAGCAGGAAAAAAAGCCGAAGATGTAAAAATGGTAGTTTCAGGAGCAGGATCTGCAGCAATCGCTTGTACTGATTTATACGTTTCATTAGGTGTAAAAGTAGAAAACATCTTAATGTACAACAGTAAAGGACTTTTAACAAAAGACAATCCTTCACTTTCTGATTTACAATTAAAATACGCTGTTGAAGGCGGCCAAATTGCTCTAGCAGATGCTGTAAAAGGATCAGATGTTTTCATCGGATTATCTTCAGGAAATATTTTATCTCCAGAAATGTTACTAACGATGAACGATAATCCTATCGTTTTCGCAATGGCAAATCCAAATCCTGAAATCGATTATAATCTGGCTGTAGAAACTCGTAAAGACGTTATTATGGCTACGGGACGTTCAGATTTTCCTAATCAGGTAAACAACGTTCTTGGTTTCCCATATATTTTTAGAGGAGCTTTAGACGTTCGTGCCAGCAAAATTAACGAAGAAATGAAAATGGCTGCTGTAAAAGCTTTGGCCATTTTAGCAAAAGAACCAGTGCCAGAACAAGTTAACGTAGCTTATGGAGCCACAAAACTTGGTTTCGGACAAGAATATATCATTCCAAAACCATTCGATCCTAGATTGATTACCGTTGTAGCACCTGCAGTTGCAAAAGCAGCAATGGAATCTGGAGTAGCAAAAAATCCTATTACAGACTGGGCCGCTTACGAAGATACACTTCGCGAGCGCATGGGTAACGACAACAAAATGGTGCGTTTAATTACAAACCGTGCTAAGTTAGATCCTAAACGAGTTGTTTTTGCTGAAGCAGATCAGTTAAATGTATTAAAAGCAGCCCAAATCGTTTACGAAGACGGAATTGGTTTCCCTATTTTATTAGGAAACAGAGATACTATTTTAGAATTAAAAGCTGAATTAGGTTTTGATGCTGAACTGGAAATCATCGATCCAAAAACAGATAGCGAAGAAGAAAGACGTAATAGATTTGCACAATCATTCTGGGAATCAAGAGGACGCAGAGGTGTTTCTAAACTTGACGCAGAGAAATTTATGCGCGAAAGAAACTATTACGCAGCTATGATGGTAAACGAAGGAGAGGCTGATGCTGTAGTTACAGGTTATTCAAGAAGTTATCCAAGTGTGGTAAAACCAATGCTTCAGTTAATTGAAAAAGCACACGGAGCTTCACTTGTAGCAACTGCCAATATGATGCTTACAACTCGTGGACCAATGTTCTTGTCAGACACTGCAATCAACATCAATCCTTCATCTGAAGATTTAGTAAACATTGCACTTATGACCGCTAAAACAGCAAAAATGTTCGGAATTGAGCCTGTAATTGCAATGGTTTCGTACTCAAACTTTGGATCATCTACCCATCAGAATGCAGCGAAAGTGAGAGATGCAGTTGCTTATTTACACAAAAATCACCCAGAGATGGTCGTAGATGGTGAAATTCAAGCAGACTTTGCATTAAATTCTGAAATGCTTCAAGAAAAATTCCCATTCTCTAAGTTAGCAGGTAAAAAAGTAAATACACTGATATTCCCTAATTTAGAGTCGGCTAACATCACCTATAAGTTGATGAAAGAATTGAACAAATCAGCTTCTATTGGGCCAATTATGATGGGAATGGGTAAACCAGTCCACATTTTCCAATTAGGAGCAAGCGTTGAAGAAATGGTAAACATGGCAGCTATTGCTGTTATTGACGCTCAGGAAAAAGAGAATAAAAAGAACAAATTAGCGCAATAGTACAAATAAAATAAGGATCAATTAATATTGTCTTAATTTTATTGCATTTTTATTATATTTGATCTTTATAATTTATACTATGATAGCACATTTGCAGGGGAAATTAGTTGAAAAAAATCCCACAGAAGTTGTAATTGATTGCGGCGGGGTGGGATACCACGTAAATATTTCTTTACATACTTTTTCATTAATTCCGAATGCTGATTATATAAAACTGTATACGCATCTTCAAATAAAAGAAGATGCGCATACTTTATATGGTTTTGTAGAAAAGTCTGAACGAGAGATATTTAGAATGCTTATTTCGGTTTCAGGAATAGGAGCAGGTATTGCACGAACAATGCTTTCTTCAATAGAACCCAAACAAATAATTAATGCAATCGCATCAGGCGATGTTGGTATAATCCAGTCTATAAAAGGAATTGGAAACAAAACCGCACAAAGAGTAATACTTGATCTGAAAGAAAAAGTGTTAAAATTGTATGATTTAGACGAAGTTTCTATAGTTCAAAACAATACAAATCGAGATGAAGCGTTATCTGCTTTGGAAGTTTTAGGATTTGTTAGAAAAACTTCTGAAAAAGTAGTGGAAAGAATCGTAAAAGAAGATCCGGAAGCTACTGTCGAAACGATCATTAAAAAGGCTTTGAAAAGCTTATAAACTCACTTTTGATAACCAATTGTATGCGTAAAATTTGTATTTTTTTACTGGTTTTATTTTGTGGTAATGTTATACGATCACAAGTAAATCCAGCGGTTCAAGATACAACCAAGACTCAGTTTTCTGTTGGGAAATTGGAATTGGAAAATCCTCCAAGCGTACTTTCAGGTTATAAATATGATCCCGCTACAGATCGATACATTTACACAAAATCAGTTGATGGCTTTTCAATTGATTATCCGCTTGTATTAACAAGACAGGAATATGAAAATTTAGTTCTGAAAGAAGCAAGAAGAGATTATTTCAGAAAAAAATCTGATGCAATCGACGGAAAGAAAAACAATACCGCAGCAGCCAAAAAAGACTTATTACCAAGATATTATATCAACTCAAGTCTCTTTGAAAGCATCTTCGGAAGCAATACAATCGATGTAAAACCTACTGGTTCCGTAGAAATGGACTTAGGTTTGCGTTATACCAAACAAGATAATCCCGCATTCTCACCACGTAACCGTTCAAGTCTTACTTTCGACTTCGATCAGCGTATCAGTATGAGTTTAATGGGGAAAATTGGTACACGTTTAGAAGTGAATGCCAATTACGACACCCAATCAACATTTGCCTTCCAAAACCTATTCAAACTGGCTTATACACCTTCAGAAGACGATATTATTCAAAAAGTTGAGGTTGGTAACGTAAGCATGCCGCTTAACAGTACCTTAATTCGCGGAGCGCAGAGTTTATTTGGGGTAAAAACACAATTGCAATTTGGAAGAACAACCATTACAGGGGTTTTCTCAGAACAAAAATCACAAACTAAAAGTGTTGTGGCAGAAAATGGAGGTACAGTTCAGAACTTTGACCTCTATGCCTTAGACTATGACAACGACCGACACTTTTTCCTTTCGCAGTATTTTAGAAACAAATACGACAACTCATTAAGAAACTATCCGTTTATTGATAGCCGTGTACAGATAACGAGACTTGAAGTCTGGGTAACCAATAAACAAAACCGTGTAACTACAACAAGCAACAACTTACGAAACATTATAGCACTTCAGGATTTAGGAGAAGCCCAGATTACAGGAATTCCAGATAATGAAGTCGTTGTTATTGGTACAACAGCGGGATTTTTCAATAACCCAATTGATTCGCCAACGAATAATAACAACAACAAATACGATCCCACAACAATTGGTCAATCAGGATCGTATTTAAATTCAAATATTAGAGAAATTGCAACAGCAAAATCTGGTTTTAATATTGCTAATATCAGCGAAGCAACCGATTACTCTATTTTAGAAAATGCCCGTAAATTAACCACAAACGAATATACCTTTAATGCACAGTTAGGATATATCTCTTTGCAGCAACGTTTGGCAAATGATGAAATTCTAGCAGTTGCCTTTGAATATACAGTTGGAGGAAAAGTATACCAAGTTGGGGAATTTGCCAGCAATGGTGCCGATGCAACCGTGGTAACAGGAAATGGCAACGGAAATCAGGCGGTTATTTCTCAAAGTTTAGTATTAAAAATGCTGAAAAGTAACTTGACAAACGTAACCAATCCGGTTTGGAACCTGATGATGAAAAACGTTTACCAAATTCCACAGGCATATCAATTAAAACAAGACGATTTTAGGCTGAACATTTTATATACAGATCCTTCACCTATAAATTATATTACTCCGGTTCAGGGATCTACTTTTCCAACAAATCCTGCACCAGACATGAAATTGACAGATACCCCTTTGTTGAATGTCTTTAATCTGGATCGCTTAAATTACAATAATGATCCACAGACGGGCGGAGACGGTTTCTTCGATTATGTTCCGGGAATTACAGTCGATGTACAAAACGGACGTATTATCTTTACCACAAAAGAGCCTTTTGGAGAGCTTATCTTTAATAAGTTACAAGATGGTGCTGGACAATCCTATAACGATCCAGGTACCTACAATGCAAACCAGAGAAAATATGTGTTTAGAAACATGTATCGTAACACCCAGTCGGGAGCTTTACAAGACAGTGATAAAAACAAATACTTACTGAGAGGAAAATACAAATCATCAGGAAGTAACGGTATTCCAATTGGAGCATTCAATGTACCGCAGGGATCTGTTGTTGTAACAGCGGCAGGAAG
Source organism: Flavobacterium endoglycinae (assembly GCF_017352115.1). NCBI lineage: Bacteria > Pseudomonadati > Bacteroidota > Flavobacteriia > Flavobacteriales > Flavobacteriaceae > Flavobacterium > Flavobacterium endoglycinae. The sequence continues at coordinate 1,697,623 of NZ_CP071448.1, read as the reverse complement.
AGTGCTGGTAGAAGGAATTGATTATAGTGTCGATTATCAGTTAGGAAGAGTTCAGATTTTGGATCCTTCTTTACAAGCATCAAATACGCCAATTGAAGTTTCGTTGGAAAATAATTCAATTTTTGGACAACAAACCCGAAGATTTATGGGATTCAATGTTGAGCACAAAATTTCCGATAAATTTGTAGTTGGTGGTACTTATTTAAAAATGACCGAAAGACCGTTTACTCAAAAATCGACTTATGGTCAGGAATCAGTAAACAATACGATTTTTGGATTTAACGGAAATTATTCAACAGAAGTTCCTTTCTTAACCAGATTAGCAAATAAACTTCCAAATATAGATACCGATGTTCCTTCTAACCTTTCAATTAGAGGAGAAGTTGCATTTTTAAAACCAGATGCTCCAAAGGCAAGTGACTTTCAAGGAGAAGCTACTATTTATGTAGATGATTTTGAAGGATCACAGTCTACTATCGATATGCGTTCGGCGTATGCTTGGAGTTTGTCATCTACGCCATTAGTAGGTAATATAAATGATAATACCTTTAATGGAAATTTCAGCACTTTAGATTATGGTTTTAAGAGAGCGAAACTATCATGGTATACCATTGACCCTGTTTTTTATTCTTCAAAACCTTCTGGAATTTCAAACGATGATTTGTCTCTAAATACTACAAGACGGATTTATAGTCGTGAGTTATATCCAAATACCGATATTGCACAAGGGCAAATTCAAGTGGTCAATACACTTGATTTAACGTATTATCCATCTGAAAGAGGACCATATAATAATAATCCAAGTTTTGGATCGAGTGATCCTTCAACTAATTTTGGAGGTATTATGCGTGCTTTAAATTCAACCAATTTTGAGCAGGGAAATGTAGAGTATATCCAGTTTTGGGTACTTGATCCTTATGTGGGAAATTCGCAGGCGGCGGGTAATAATACAGGTAAAATATACTTCAACTTAGGTGAAATCTCTGAAGATATTTTGAAAGATGGAAGAAAACAATACGAAAATGGATTAGGACCTGATCAGGTAATGGTAAATCCACAGCCTATTTGGGGAGATGTTCCAGCATCGCAATCTTTGATTTATGCATTTGATACCAATGCTGATAATAGAAAAAATCAGGACGTTGGTTTAGATGGACTTCCAAGCTCAAGAGAAGGTTCTGTGTATACAAACTATGCAGGAGAATCTGATCCAGCGGCAGATGATTATACCTATTATTTAAATACTGATGGCGGTGTTTTAGAACGTTATAAAAACTATAATGGTACAGAAGGAAACTCAGCCGTAAGTATAAGTGATCCTAATCGTGGTTCGACTACACTTCCAGATGTTGAGGACATCAACCGTGATAATACGATGAGTACTATTAATGCATATTATGAATACAGTATTGATGTAAAACCGGGAATGCAGGTTGGGGAAAACTATATTACAGATATTCGTGAAGTAAGTAATGTTGAACTTCCTAACGGAGGAACTACAAATGCAAGATGGATTCAGTTTAAAATACCAGTTTCGCAGCCTAAAAATACAGTTGGAAATATTACCGATTTTAGATCTATTCGTTTCATGCGTATGTTTATGACTGGATTTAACGGACAAATGACAATGCGTTTTGGGGCTTTAGATTTAGTAAGAGGAGAATGGAGAAAATATACAGGAGTATTAGATGCTAATTATCAAAATCCAACTACTGATGGAGTTGAGTTTGATGTTGCAGCTGTAAACATTCAGGAAAACGGAACCAAATGTCCGGTTAATTATGTAATGCCTCCGGGAGTTCGAAGAGAACAATTGTATAATAACAATACCGTTATCAATCAGAATGAACAGGCGTTGGCAGTTAGAGTAGGAGGTAGTGGTTTACAGTATCAAAATGCAAAAGGGGTTTTCAAAAATGTAAGTGTGGATATGCGTCAGTATAAAAAACTGAAAATGTTCCTTCACGCAGAATCCTTACCAAACGAAAATACATTATTAGATGACGAGATGGTGGGATTCATTCGTATTGGAAATGACTTTACGCAAAACTTCTATCAAATTGAGATTCCATTAAAAGTTACCACAACAGGAGGTTCATGTACAATAAGTGCAGATCAGGTTTGGAGAGAAGATAATGATATTGATTTAGCTCTTGAATTGCTTACTAAAATGAAAATCAAAGCCATGAGCATAGATATCAATTCTAGTAAAAGAGATGCGAATGGTATTTACTATCCAGATAATGATCCAGATGTAAGCGGTGGTGATGGTGATAGTAAATTAACTTTAGGTATTAAGGGTAATCCAAACTTTGGTTTAGTTCGAAATTTAATGGTGGGTGTAAAAAGCCGTGCAGATCATAAAGATATTAAAGGAGAAGTTTGGTTCAATGAACTTCGTTTAGCCGATCTTGAGAACAAAGGCGGTATGGCAGCGATATTAAATGTTGATACCAATATGGCTGATTTTGCTACTGTTTCGGCAACAGGAAGAAAAAGTACTATTGGTTTCGGGTCTTTAGAACAAGGAGCTAATGAACGCGATCGAGAAGATGTTCAGCAGTATAATATTGTTACCAATTTGAATTTAGGAAAATTACTGCCTAAAAAATGGGGAATCAACCTGCCATTTAATTATGCAATTGGTGAAGAAGTAATTACTCCAGAGTACGACCCTTTCAATCAGGATATTAAATTAGATCAGTTGATAAGAGAAACAACAGATCAAGCAGAGAAAGACAACATTAGAACTCGTGCTGTAGATTATACAAAACGCAGAAGTATTAACTTTATTGGAGTTAGAAAAGACCGCGCGCCGGAGCAAAAACCGCATGTATATGATGTAGAGAATTTTACATTTTCACAATCGTACAATCAAGTAGAAAGACATGATTATGAAGTTGAAAATTACAATGACGAACAGTCTAATACTGCTGTCAATTATGCATATACTTTTCAGCCAAAAGAAGTAACTCCTTTGAAGAATACGAAATTTATGAAGAAAAGTGATTACTGGAAATTGCTAAGCGATTTCAACTTTAATTACCTGCCTTCAAATATTTCTTTCAATACTAATATTTTAAGACAAAGCAATCGTCAGCAATACAGACAAGTTGATGTAGAAGGAATCGGACTTGATCCGCTTTACAGACGTAACTTTGCATTCAACTATCAATATGGTTTTGGTTTTAATTTAACCAAATCATTAAAGTTGAATTATACAGCAGCTTCAAACAATATTGTTAGAAACTTCTTAAACAACGATAATACGCCAAAAGAAGATTTTAATATTTGGGATGATTATTGGGATATTGGAACACCAAACCAGCACGTACAACAATTAGTGCTGAACTATGAAATTCCAATTAACAAAATCCCAATTTTTAGTTTCGTAAAAGCAAGTTATTCGTATACGGCAGATTACAGCTGGCAGCGTTCTTCAACAGCATTTTCAGAATATGTTGATGATAGCGGTAATGTGTATGACTTAGGAAATACAATTCAAAATGCAAATTCTAATACGCTTACCACAACGTTAAATATGGGTACGCTGTATAAGTATTTAGGATTAACGCCGGGAGCAAAAGCACAGGCCAAACCAAAACAAGCAGCACCGCCAAAACCGGGAGAAAAAATTGTAAATACGGCAAAACCAGTTACAGCCAGCAGTCCGTTCTACGATGGATTGATGGGTGTATTGACAAGTATTAAAAATGTTCAAATTAACTATACTAAAAACAGCGGAACCGTTTTACCAGGTTATACGCCGGGTGTTGGTTTCTTTGGAACTTCAAAACCAAGTTTAGGATTTGTATTCGGAAGTCAGGATGATGTTCGTTACGAAGCCGCTAAGAATGGATGGCTGACTACGTATCAGGATTTCAACCAGAATTTTACACAGGTAACCAATAAACTTTTAAAAGTTACAGCAAATGTTGATTTGTTCCCTGATTTAAAAATCGATTTGACAATGGATCGTTCGTATTCCGAAAATACTTCAGAACAATATAGCGTTGATCCCACAACACGTGAGTATCTGCCATTGTCTCCGTATACCTACGGAATGTTCTCAATTTCGACTGTGTTAATTAAAACAGCATTTTCAACTAGTAACGAAAATGAATCTGCAGCATTTGATGAATTCAGAAATAATCGTTTAATAATTGCAAACCGTCTCGCAGAACAACATTACGGATCTGGAGTTGTGATTCCAAGATATGGAGATGCAAATAACCCAATTCCGGCTGAAACAGATCCTAATTACAATATCTACGTTTCCAATCAAGGATATCCTATTGGTTACAGCAAAAGCAATCAGGCGGTATTATTGCCTGCTTTCGTAGCGGCCTATACAGGTGCAGATGCGTCAAATTCGTCAACAGGTGTGTTTAGAAGTTTCCCAATACCAAACTGGAGTATTAAATACAACGGATTAATGCGTTACAAATATTTCAAAGATAAATTTAAACGTTTCTCATTACAGCATAATTATAGAGCCTCTTATACTATAAATCAGTTTAGATCGAATTTCGATTACAACGACTCGCCAAAAGTACAAGACGTAAATACCAATTTCTATAATTCGATCATCATGTCGAATGTCAATTTAGTAGAACAATTCAGTCCATTAATTAGAATGGATTTTGAATTGAAAAGTTCTCTTCGTGTTCTTTCGGAAATTAAAAAAGACAGAGCATTATCGATGAGTTTTGATAATAACTTATTGACAGAAGTAAAAGGAATGGAATACATAGTTGGATTAGGATATCGTTTCAAAGATGTAATTTTCTCATCAAGACTGGCAGACAATCCAACAGGAATTATTAAAAGTGATATTAATATAAAAGCCGATTTCTCATTTAGAAATAATCAAACTCTAGTGCGTTATTTAGATTACGACAATAATCAGCTGGCGGCAGGTCAGAATATCTGGGCGTTAAAGTTAACTGCTGATTATTCATTCAGTAAAAACCTAACGGCAATTTTCTATTACGATCATTCGTTCTCAAAAGCAGTTATTTCGACATCGTTTCCAATAACAAACATTAGATCGGGCTTTACACTTCGTTATAATTTCGGAAATTAAATTTAGGTTTTCAAACGAAATTTTATTAGAAGATTGTTACATTTGTCACTAAATTATCAAAATATCAATTTTTCAAACACACAATTATGAGCATACCAGCAAATTTAAAGTACACAAAAGATCACGAATGGGTTAGCATTGAAGGAGATGTTGCAACAGTAGGAATCACTCATTTTGCACAAAAAGAGTTAGGAGATATCGTGTATGTTGAAGTAGAAACTTTAGATCAGACACTTGATAAAGATGAGGTTTTTGGAACAGTTGAAGCAGTAAAAACAGTTTCAGATTTGTTCTTGCCTTTAACTGGAGAAATTATTGCTTTTAATGAAGATTTAGAAAGTGCTCCTGAAACCGTAAACTCTGATCCTTATGGAGAGGGATGGATGATTAAAGTTAAAATCTCAAATCCAGAAGAAATCGATACTTTATTGTCTGACGAAGCTTACAAAGAACTTATCGGTGCCTAAACAACTATTGTTAATCTGGGCAGTAATCTGTTCTGGAATTATCGCTTACCTTTGTTTGACGGATTCAAGTAATATTCCAAAAGTTAATTTTCCGAGCGTAGACAAAATTGTACATTTTTGTTTCCATTTCGGGTTTACAATTTCTTGGATATTATTCTTTAAAAAAGAGCTTAAAGGAGTAGAATCTGAAGATTATAAAGCGTATTTGGTTTCGTTTATATTTTCTGTTTTTTTCGGAATAACAATCGAAATTCTACAGGGAGTTTTAACCGTTACCAGAGCATCAGATGTAAGTGATGTTTTGGCAAATGCATTAGGAGCAGTTTCAGCAGTTTTTCTGGCGATAGCCTTTAAAAAGCAGATTAATAAAATATAAGAATACAATAACCCACTTCGGTGGGTTTTTTATTGCCTAAAAATCAGGAAATACAATAGGTTTTTTTCTGAATTTAAACGTATTTTTGCCCCATTCGATTCAATTTCAAAATCATGAATATCAAGCAATACTTAGATTCCACATATTTAAAAACGGCTTCTCAGGCTGGAATTTCTGAAGAAGAAAATACCGTTGTGGTTAAAAATGCAATTGCTGAAGCGATCAAAGAACAATTTAAGCTTATCATGATTCGCCCAGAATATGTGGCTTTAGCCAAAGAAATGATTTTGAAAGCAGATTCAACTTTGCTGGTTGGCACCGTTATCGATTTTCCGCAGGGGACTTCAAGTTTGGAAACTAAAATAAAAGAAGCCAACGAAGCTATTGAAAACGGAGCAGACGATCTTGATTTCGTATGTAATTATGAAGCTTTTAAAAACGGAGATATTTCGTTGGTAAAAGAAGAAGTTTTAATAGGAACTCAGATTGGACTGGCAAAAAATAAAACCGTTAAATGGATAATCGAAGTTGCCGCTTTGACCGATAAAGAAATTATTCAACTGTCGGCATTGATTAAAAATGTGATTATTTCTCATTTTAAAGAAGATGATTATGCTTCTGTTTTTGTGAAATCTTCTACCGGTTTCTACAAAACAGAAAACAATCTGCCAAACGGAGCCACCATTCCATCTATAATTATGATGTTAGAAAATGCTTCGCCGCTGCCTGTAAAAGCAGCCGGAGGAGTTCGTTCATATGAAGACGCCGTAGAAATGATTCGTTTAGGAGTCAAAAGAATTGGAACATCTGCAGCAAAAACCATTGCAGACGGAAAGAATACCTCAAATCAATATTAAATAAAAGCCCTAAATTACGTGAATAAGTTTTTTTTATCATTTGTTATCATTTTACCATTACTTGTTTTTAGCCAGGAAACAAGTGTAAAACCTGGTTTTATTTCAGAACAATTTCCGGTTTTTCCAAAATGCGAAAATCTTCAGGCAAAAGAATTGGAAAAATGTTTCTACAGAGAAGTTCAGGATTTTGTGTATAATAATTTTGAAGTTCCAGCAAATCTTAAACAAAACAATTACAAAGGCGAGGTAAGAGTGCTTTTTGAAGTTGATGCCAATGGTGAATTCAAAGTGATTTATGTAAATGCTGTAAATGATGAATTGGTAGAAGAAGCAAAACGTACTTTTGGCAAATTCCCAAAAATAAAACCATCGACTTATAACGGAAGGCCGACGTATTCAAAATATACTATTACAATTGATATACCTTTAAAAACTGCCGATCAAATTGAAGCAGAAGCTTTGGCTGCAGCCGAAATTTTAAAGCCGATAGAAAAACCAATGACAGAATTAGACAGTATTGTGTATAAAAAATACAATATGCCAGAATTTGATAGTCATTTAAATATTCCATTTTCACACAGTTACTACGCACAGTTTGATGGAGCTATGAACCAGATTGGAAGTAACAACCACACAGCTTCTAAGCCTTATACATATGCTGAGGTTTCAAAATATTACAATTTAAAAGCCGTAAACCAATCGTTGCAGAAAAATGTTTCGAGCTGGTTGGGAAGAAAATGGTGGAATGAAAATATGGTGCAGATTCAAGGTGAAGATTATTGGCTGGCATTAAACCCAATTGTCGATCTTCAATTAGGAAAAGCTTCGGATCTTGACGCATCGTATTCCTATGTAAATACACGTGCCCTTAATTTTAGAGGAGGATTAGGAAAACAAATCAACTTTACAACGACTGTTTTTGAAAGTCAGGGACGATTTGCGGGATATTACAATACATATGCAGAAACCTTAAAGCCTTCAGGAGGAAATCCAGCGATTATTCCAGGAATGGGAATTGCAAAACGATTTAATACTGATGCGTACGATTTCCCTTTGGCAGAAGCCAATATTACATTTGCTCCAAGTAAAATATTTGATTTTCAGTTAGGATACGGCAGAAATTTTATTGGTGATGGATATCGTTCGTTATTAGAAAGTGACGGGGCAAGTCCATATCCTTACTTTAAAATCAATACGAATTTTTGGAAAATAAAGTATACCAATACTTATATGTGGCTGAAAGATGTCCGTCCTGATGTAACAGTTGACAGAACGTACGCTACTAAATTTATGGCGAATCACTATTTGAGCTGGAACGTATCGAACCGATTGAATTTAGGATTTTTTGAATCTGTAGTTTGGACGGATAGCAATAATAGAGGATTTGATATCAACTTTGTAAACCCAATTATATTTTACCGTTCTGTAGAGTTTTCATCATCTTCAAGAAGTGGAAACGCACTTTTGGGAGCTACAGCAAAATACAAATGGAATAACAGTATTAATATCTACGGACAGTTTTTATTGGATGAATTTTCAGTAAGCGACATGGGCGCAGGAGAGAAAAGCTGGAGAAATAAATTTGGATATCAATTAGGAGCGAAATACTATAATGCATTTGAAGTTAAGGATCTTCTTTTGCAGTTAGAGTACAATCGCGTTCGTCCTTATGTGTATTCGCATAGTGCTGTTATTACCAATTATGGGCACAATAACCAAAGTATTGGGCACCAGTGGGGAGGAAACTTTAATGAATTAATTCTTATTGGCCGTTACCATAAAGGACGTCTTTTTGCCGATGCTAAATTTACTGCGGGAACACGCGGTCTTGATTTTGATACTGCAGAAGACAGTTATAATTATGGCGGGAATATTTATAAAAGCTACGACGATAACCGCCCGTATGATAAAGGCGTAAAAGTAGGGCAGGGAAATAAAACAAGTGTTTTTATTGCGGATATTCAAGGAGGATATTTGATAAATCCAATTACAAATTTGAAGCTTTTTGGAAGCTTTATCTATAGAAATTTTGATCCAACTCAGGAAACAGCCACTACTTTTAAACAAAGTACCACATGGTTTACTATCGGATTGCGTTCTGATATCTTTAATTGGTATTTTGATTACTAGGATTTTTAATAAGATTTTTCAAAATAATAGTGTTAAAGATTGGCAAGTTCTTATTCTATAAAGGGTTTATTGAAAAAAATCTAATTTTATAGGCTTAAATTCTACAATCTAATTTGTACATTTGCAGCACTCAAAAAAAATCACAAAGACTACGGTATTGAACGCTGCTAAAAATACATTTTCAATAAAATCAATATTTCTGGATTTCAAAGAGATTACTAAGGCTGGTTTAGCTATTAGTGTTTTGTTCTCTTCAATAGCCGGATATTTATTAGGTGTTAATGACGAAAATCCATTTAAATGGAATGTTCTGATTGTTTTAGCAATTGGCGGTTACTGTATGGTTGGTGCTTCAAATGCCTTTAATCAGGTAATTGAAAAAGATATCGATTCTTTAATGGATCGCACTAAAAATCGTCCTGTTGCTTCTGGGCGTATGTCTAAAATAACAGCACTTATTGTTGCCAGTCTTCTTACTGTAATAGGTATAGTATTGCTGTATACAATCAATGCAAAGTCAGCAATGTTTGCTGCAATTTCGATTTTTCTTTACACCAGTATCTATACACCGCTAAAAACAGTTACTTCCTTATCTGTTTTTGTGGGAGCTTTTCCAGGTGCAATTCCATTTATGTTAGGATGGGTTGCGGCTACAGGAGAATTTGGTATCGAGGCAGGAACCTTATTTTTAATTCAGTTTTTCTGGCAGTTTCCTCATTTCTGGTCAATTGGCTGGTTTTTATATGAAGATTATGAGAAAGCAGGAATCTTTATGCTGCCAACAGGTAAAAAAGATAACGGCACCGCATTACAGGTAATTTTGTACACCATCTGGCTGATTATAGCATCATTGCTTCCGGTTTTAGGGTATACAGGACAATTGTTTATATCGCCAATCGCTGCGGTTTTAGTATTTTTGTTAGGATTATGGATGTTGTTTTATGCCGTTCGTTTGTATCAATTACGAACTGCAAAAGCAGCTAGAACATTAATGTTAGTTAGTGTTTCGTATATTTCTTTACTGCAGATTGTATTTATAGTAGATAAATTTTTAAGATAGTTATGGAAATGACAATAACAACAAGCGAAGAGCAAGTAAGAAAATCAAAGTCGGCCAAGCTGATTCTGTTATTCGCAATGGTAAGTATGACCATGATGTTTGCTGGACTTACCAGCGCATTTGTAGTAAGTAAATCAAGAGCAGACTGGTTGAAGGATTTTCAAATACCAAGTGCTTTTTTCTTTAGTACTGCAGTAATTATTGGTTGCAGTGTTACTTTTTATCTTGCTAAAAAAGCAATTTCAAACGGAAACAGAAGCGCTACAACATCTTTTCTTTTAGCAACATTAGTGTTAGGTGTTCTATTTGTGTTTTTACAATTCAGAGGATTTGGTCAAATCATCGAAAGCGGTTATTACATGACAGGACAAGGTAGTTCAATTACTACAACTTTTCTGTATGTAATCGCGGTTATGCACTTACTGCACCTTTTAGGGGGCTTAATTTCACTTTTATTTATAATTTATAATCATTTTAAACAAAAATACAATTCGACTCAAACTCTTGGAATAGAACTAGGTGCAATGTATTGGCACTTTTTAGACCTTTTGTGGGTGTTATTATTTTTGTTTTTATATTTCTTTAAATAAGAAAAAAACGTAAATTTGGGAACTTTTTAACGAATATCTTTTATGGAAGCGACAGTTACTACTGCAAACAACGACGAAAAAACTTGGGGAGGCGGTCATGAAATCCAGCCGTTAGGATCAAGTTATGGTAAAATGATGATGTGGTTTTTTATCGTATCAGATGCCTTAACATTCTCTGGATTCTTAGGAGCTTATGGTTTTTCTAGATTTAAATTTATTGAAACTTGGCCATTGGCTGATGAAGTGTTTACTCACTTTCCTTTTATGCATGGTGTTGCGGCTCCAATGTATTATGTAGCCTTAATGACTTTTATCTTGATTTTCTCATCTGTAACAATGGTTTTAGCTGTTGATGCAGGTCACCAATTAAAGAAAACAAAAGTGGCTGTTTACATGTTCTTAACTATTATTGGAGGTTTAATTTTCGTTGGTTCTCAAGCTTGGGAATGGAAAAACTTCATTAAAGGAGAATATGGTGCAGTAGAAACAGCAGGAGGAAGTTTATTGCAGTTTGTTGATAAAGATGGTAAAAGAGTAGCTCTTGAAGAATTTGCAGTAAAATTGCCAGAACAAAGAGAAGCTTTAACAAGAAGCAAAACAACATGGTTCATGGAAGATGCACAATCATTACCAACTTATTCTGTAGCAGAAGTACAAGCTGGTTTTAAAGCACACCCTGAATTATTAATCAGAACAGAAAAACTTACTGCTGAAAAGAAAAAAACAGTTCTTTCAAGACAAGAATCTGAAGCTCGTTTAGCAGACGCAAAATATGTAGTAGAAGGTGCGAACCTAATCAGAAATGAATATGGTAGTAAATTATTCGCTGATTTCTTCTTTTTCATTACAGGATTCCACGGATTCCACGTATTCTCTGGAGTTATCATTAACATCATTATTTTCTTTAATGTATTATTAGGAACTTACGAGAAAAGAAGAAGCTACGAAATGGTAGAGAAAGTTGGTTTATACTGGCACTTCGTAGATTTAGTTTGGGTATTTGTATTTACAGTTTTCTACCTAGTTTAATTTTTAGAATTTAATTATTATGTCACACGAGCACGCATCAAATACAAAAAGAATCTGGTTTGTTTTTGGATTACTATCGGTAGTAACTACAGTAGAAGTTATTTTAGGTATCTATAAACCGGGAGTATTAGAGTTTAATCATTTTGTTGGTTTAAACTTATTAAACTGGATATTTTATATTTTAACAATATTCAAAGCTTATTATATTGTATGGGCATTTATGCACATGGAAGGTGAAAAAAGCAGCCTTAGATGGTCTGTTGTATCACCAGTTATTTTCCTAGTATTATATTTATTGTTCATCCTGTTAACAGAAGGACACTATATTTATGGGGTTTTTAAAGATTCTACTATTAAATGGAATTTTTAACATGATATTAATTCGAAAAAAAGCTCCGGTTAACGGAGCTTTTTTTATTTTTGTACCTCCAAACTTCCGTTAAAACAATGAAAAAAAATATAGTTCTTTTTGCACTTTTTGTTTTGCCAATTGTTGCCTATTTATTTTTTGCCTCGGGTGTAAACAGTTTTACAAAACTTCCCGTAATTACTCCTAAAATTGCCGACTTTGGCGATTGGAAATCCTTAGATGGTAAAAAAGTTTCTCTCAATAATAAAATAACAGTTTTAGGTTTTTCCGGTTCAGATATTTTAGCGAACAGAGGAAATTACTTTAATCTTAATGAAAAAATATACAAACGTTACCACGGATTTGAAGATCTTCAGTTTGTTGTTGTTTGTCCGTTAGGAACAGAAGCTGACGCACAGAAATTAGTAGACGCCTTAAAACCTTTTACAGATGTTTCTGGATGGAATTTTATTTTTGCATCACCAGATCAAATTCAGGCATTTTACAATCAGATGCATTTAAAAGGAAAGCTGAATGATAATTTGGGAACTTCAAATGTTTTTATTGTTGACAAAGAAAGAAATCTGAGAGGCAGAAATGAAGAGAAAGATTATAAAGAAGGATACGATACTTTCCATCCATCTGAATTGAGCAATGAAATGCTGGATGATTTCAAAATCGTTTTGTATGAATACCGCGCTGCCTTAAAGAAGAACCACAACGCTACTAAACAACTTTAAAATTACTTCACATGTTTAAAAATAAATCTTATATCGGGATTTCGTTTATTATTTTGATTTTCGGAATTTATGCAGTGCCAAAAATTGTTGATAGAATCAAAAATGATGATGTAGTAAAAGGAAATCGTTTAGATAACGTAGGTTCTAAAAACTCAAAATCGGACACTAAATTAATTACGATTGGGAAAGCTCCAAAATTTGAATTAACCAATCAAGACAACGTTAAAATTTCAAATGAAACGTATAAAGGAAAAGTATATGTTTTGGAATTTTTCTTTACAACCTGTCCCTCAATCTGTCCAAAGATGAATTTGAGTATGCTGGAAATTGAAAAAACATTCTTCGGAAATCCTAATTTCGGAATTGTTTCTATCACAATCGATCCAGTTCATGATACTCCACAGGTTTTAAAAGATCACGCTAAATTGTTAGGTGTAAAATCATCAAACTGGAATTTCTTAACTGGAGACCGACAAACTATTATGGATTTGTCAAACAAAGGATTTAACTTGTATGCTGGAGAAAATTCAAAAGTAAGCGGAGGTTTTGAACATTCGGGATTATTTGCTTTAATTGATAAAGACGGAAATATACGCTGTCGAAAAGATGAATTTGGAAACCCAAATATTTATTACGACGGTTTAGATAAAAAAGGCGTTAGAGAGATTCAGGAAGATATTAAAATACTATTAGAAGAATAAAAATGGAAGATCAATCATTAGAAAAAAAATACAATAAATATATTATAGCCGTTTCGATTATAGTACCGTTACTTGTGGGGATTTTGTTTGCGGTAAAATTAAAAGACTTTGGAATACACGTAGAGCCGCTTTCATTTTTACCTCCAATTTATTCTGCTACAAATGGTATTACTGCGATCGTTTTGATCGCAGCAGTAATAGCTGTTAAAAATGGAAAATTAAAATTGCACGAACGTTTAATGACTTTTGCAATAGCTTTGTCATTAGCATTTTTGGGTATGTATGTTGCTTATCATATGACAGCTGACTCAACTAAATTTGGTGATGTTAATCATGACGGAATTTTAGATGCAGTTGAAAAAGCAAAAGTAGGAGCTATTAGATATGTTTATGCTTTCATTTTAATTACGCATATTATCTTATCAATTGTTATTATACCATTTGTATTGGTTACATATGTTAGAGCGCTCGCTCAACGTTTTGACAAACATAGAAAAATTGCTAAAATAACTTTTCCGCTTTGGTTGTATGTAGCGGTTACAGGAGTTATAGTTTATTTAATGATTTCGCCTTATTATGTTTACTAAAAATAAAATCAAAGACTCAAATTCGAAATTTCAAAATATATTTTTTGGGATTTGTCTTTTCCTAATAGGGATTTCTTCCAATGCACAATGTGCTATGTGCCGTGCTGCACTTGCAGGAGATTCAAACGTAAAAAAAGCTGAAGCTGTAAACGACGGAATTGTTTTTCTAATGGTGATTCCGTATTTACTAGTAGCCATAATAGGTTTTCTTATTTATAAGATGTACCGTTCTAAAACAAAAAAGGCAGAATAATTATTCTGCCTTTTTTTGTACTGCATATAGTATTCCATCTCTTTCTTCACACTTTACAATGTCTAAATGCTTGAATTCATCCAAAGAATCGTTGTCGTACAATTCAAATATTTTATAATTTTCATTATCTAATATTTCGGCTTGGACTGGTTGCCATTGTTTGTTCTTATTGGATATCATGATTATAGTCATTGTAGAAAAACCTTCTGTCCAAGAATCTTGATTTAATTGCTGTTTAGAAATGACAAAATTTTCTGGTCTACTGCAAAAACCAGGCTTCGATTTTAATCTTTCAATGGCTTCTTTTGCAAGAATTTCTGAGGTATAAACTCCAATAAATTTAGTTTCTTCTATATCGTCAAGTTCATAAGTATGTTCTAAAATAAATACATTTTCCATTTTTGTTTTTTATTTTAAACGAATCATTTAAATACTTATTTTAACCCATTTACAGAAACATTTACAGTCCCGTTGATTTTTATAAATGCAATAATAGCCTGATTGGTTAATTGTATTTTGTCGAACTGAATATCCTCCATTTTCCCGTTTACAAAAACACCTGGCATTGGTGAATAATTTTTTAAATACGTGGCCATGCTTTTTTTGCCTTCTTCCAGATTAGGCTGTATAGAATAACGGCAGCTTTCTTCCATCTTTCTTAAAACATATCCTTGCGCCAGCCAGTTTGCGGTACGCATCAACTTACTTTTGGTATCTAATACGTAATCCAGTTTGTCAAAATAAATTTCTTTTGTTTGTGGATTGTATTGCGGAAATCCATTTAAATAAAGCGTTCCGTTTATTGAGCCTAACACATCAAGCGCGATAACCATTTTGCCGTCTTTATGCCAGATTGAAACATTCTTTACGGTTACTTTTTTACTTCCTGATCCAAATTCTTGGCCGGCAAAATTCTTCGTCATAATTTTAGAAGCATCCACATAACTTGATATCGCTGCAATATTGGCAGAAATCTGATTCGGAATTTTGGTCACTGGTTTTAAAGTAATTTTACTGGCATTAAATTTCGATTCAGGCTGTTTTCCAACTATGGTTTCCATGTTGCACTTCATACCCATTTCCATTAAAAAAGAATCATTTTTCAATTTGGCATTTGTCGAATAAATTTCAACTGGAACAATTCTTAACCAGCTTTCATACGTGTCGCTCATTTGAAAAGGAGTGCAGATTTTTTCCAAAGCACTTAAAACATTCGGCTTAAAATCCATTGATTTTTCAATTGCTTCGTCAATTTTGTGCTCTAGTTTAGATTTGAAAATTGAAATCGCAGGATTAATCAAATACGTAATCGGCATATTTTTTCCAAAAATGGTCATCGTTGGACTTTCGTTCCAGTCTAAAGATTTGAATTCCGTTTTTGTGCTTAATTTCCAATTTGTCAGTGCCGTTTCACTCGATAAAGTAATCACACCATTAAGGTTGAATTCTCTCGTATCGTAAAGTTCAACTCCTAATTTTTTAGTACCAATTCTATATTTAATAGTAGCCTTTAAAGGAAGAATGGTCTTAATTCTCTTATCAGGATTTGCCGGATCGTTCTGAATCTTTATGGGAGCCTGTTTCCAGATTTTCATCTCAATATCATCATCTTCGATATTGTTGTCTTCATAAATCAATCCATTTAGCAAAGTATTTGTCTGCGATTCAATATCGCTCAGTTTTACAGTTATTGGAAGATTTATAAAAGAAGGATTTGCATCATAAACCAACGGACTTGCATCATCTGGTTCAGGTTTAAGTGTGTCTATTTTTTGAGTAGAAGAACAGCTTAAAAATGTTGCGATTACCGCAAACAAAGAGATTGTTGAAGAGAACTTCATAATTGATGATTTTTTAAGTGAAGCAAAATTAAGAAAACTATTAATTTATTCTGAAAAAGTGTAACATTTGATAACAAACTCCGTCTTATTTAAATAGTAAAGCAAAACTATTAACGTTTTATTATCATAAATTACTTATAAAAAGCATTATTATTGTCCAAATAATTTAATAATACCATGATCGAAATCAAAGATTTACACAAATCCTATAAAATGGGAAGTTCACAGCTGCATGTGTTAAAAGGAATAAATTTTAATATAGCTGAAGGAGAATTAGTAGCGATCATGGGATCATCTGGATCTGGAAAATCAACTCTTCTTAATATTTTAGGAATTCTGGATGAAGCCGATTCTGGCAGTTATATTTTAGACAAAACTCCAATTAAAAAATTAAACGAAACGCTGGCTTCAAAATACCGAAATAAATTTTTAGGTTTCGTTTTTCAGTCGTTCAATCTTATCAATTATAAAAGCGCGCTCGACAATGTGGCAATGCCTTTGTACTATCAAGGTGTGAAACGAAAAGAGCGATATGAAATTGCCAAAAAATATCTGGAGAAAGTAGGTTTAGGTTCGCATTCGCATCATTTACCAAATGAACTTTCGGGAGGACAAAAACAACGTGTGGCCATTGCAAGAGCTCTGGCTTCTAATCCAAAAGTTTTATTGGCCGATGAACCAACAGGAGCTTTAGATACTAAAACTTCATATGAGGTTATGGAACTTATTCAGGGAATTAACGATGAAGGCAAAACCATTTTAATTGTAACACACGAACCTGATATTGCTGCAATGTGCAAGAGAAATGTAGTCCTGAAAGACGGATTAATTATTGACGATAAAATGGTTGAACAAGTTAGAGCTTCATCTTATGTTTAATATAGAACGCTGGCAGGAAATCTTTGAAGCAATTTCAAAGAATCGGCTTAGAACTTTTCTAACAGGAGTTTCTGTGGCATCCGGAATTTTTATTCTTGTGATTTTGTTAGGAGCTGGAAAAGGACTTCAGAACGGAATTGAAAAACAATTTGAACGTGACGCAGCCGGAATCATCGAAGTGTGGTCAGGTACCACCACCAAACAGTACAAAGGATTGAATCCGGGAAGACAAATCCAGTTTCGAAACAGTGATTATTCACAGTCGGTTCAAAAATTTGAAGACAAATTAGATTTAAGAGCTTCTACTCAAAACTATTGGGGACAACCTTTTTCGTATGGAAAAGAATCAGGAAGTTACCAATATAGAGGAGTTGATCCTGATTATGGAGGAATAGAAAACTTAACTATAGTTCAGGGACGTTTCGTGAATGCCAAAGATTTGGAAAGCAATGCTAAAGTGGCTGTTATCGGAATGAAATTAAAAACCGACTTACTGAAAGATAAAGAAGCGATAGGAGAAGAAATCTTAATTAACAATATTAGTTTCAAAGTAATTGGAGTTTTTACTGATCCAGGTGGAGAAAGAGAAGAAACGCGTGCTTATTTACCTTTAACAACTGTACAGAAAACTTTTGGAGGCGGAGACAAAATCAGCAATTTGTTTTTCACACTAAAAAAGACCGATAATTACGATGAAGCGCTGGCTCAGTCGGAAAAATTTACACAAGATTTAAAAGACTTATTAAAAAGTAAAAACGTTGTGGCGCCTGATGATGACAGTGGCGTAGGAGTTTATAATTCGGTTAAAGACGCTAAGCAGTTTTATGATTTGAACTTGTATATCCGATTGTTTTTCTGGTGGGTGGGTATTTGTACCATCATTGCCGGAGTGGTTGGAGTGAGTAACATTATGTTGATTATTGTAAAAGAAAGAACAAAAGAAATCGGAATTAGAAAAGCATTGGGAGCTTCTCCGTTTTCGATTATTTCAATGATACTTCACGAATCTATTTTTATTACGACAATTGCTGGATTTACAGGTCTTTTAGCTAGTTTAATGCTTTTGGAATTTGTGGGACCGATGGTTCAGAGTGAATATTTTAGAAATCCAGAAGTTGATTTCAGTGTGGCTTTAACAACACTCTTTTTGTTAGTGTTTGCTGGAGCCGCAGCCGGATTTTTCCCTGCCTACAGAGCAGCCAAAATTAAACCTATTGTAGCACTTAGAGACGAATAAATTATGTTTAGTAAAGATAATTGGGACGAGATTTTACAGGCATTGACGGCCAATGTATTCAGAACCATTCTGACTGCATTTGGAGTGTTCTGGGGCATATTTATTTTGGTAATATTGCTGGCAGCTGGAAAAGGATTGGAAAACGGTGTAAAAAAAGGATTTGACGGAATTGCCACAAATACCATGTTTATGTGGAGCCAGACAACTTCTAAAGCCTATAAAGGTTTGCCAAAAACACGACGTTATGATTTTAGAAACAGCGATGTGGCAGCTTTAAAAGCCGCACTTCCAGATTTATTATACGTTTCACCAAGAAATCAATTGGGGGATTTTAATGGAACTAATAACGTCGTTCGTGGTACTAAAACTTCTTCTTTTACTATTTATGGCGATTATCCAGAGCTAATCAAACAGCAGCCGATGGATATAGAAAAAGGAAGGTTTATGAACCAGCAGGATATTCAGGAAAAACGAAAAGTAGCGGTGATTGGTAAAGGAGTTATCAGCGAATTATACGGAAAAGAGGAAGAAGTAATAGGAACTTACATCAAAATAAACGGCATCAATTTTATGGTGGTCGGTGTTTATAAATCCAAACAACAGGGAGGAAATGCAGAACAGGAGCAGAAAAATATCTTTATTCCGTTTACTACATTTCAACAGGCTTTCAACTATGGAGATAAAGTAGGATGGATGGCGATTACAGCAAAAGATGAAACTTCTATTACTGATTTAAAACCAAAAATCCTTGAAATTATTAAGTCATTGCACTCTATACATCCAAGTGATGACAGAGCCGTTGGAAATTTTGACTTGTATGAACAATTCAACAAAGTACAAAGTTTGTTTAATATTTTAAATGTAATTGCTTACTTCGTAGGATCATTAGTTTTGATTTCGGGAGTAATCGGGATTTCAAATATTATGCTGATTGTGGTGAAAGAACGTACTAAAGAAATCGGAATCAGAAGAGCTTTAGGAGCGACACCAGCAGCAATCCGCGGACAAATTTTAACAGAATCTATCTTTTTAACGATCGTTTCAGGGATGTTAGGAATTGCTTTCGCAACAGGAGTAATTGCACTTTTAAATATGGCTTTAGAATCGATGCCGCCGGGAAGTGACACGATGTTTGCTAATCCAAGTGTCGATCTGCGAGTGGTATTTGTTGCCTTAATAATATTAGTTGGATCTGGTTTGCTGGCAGGATTTATCCCAGCGCAAACCGCAATAAGTGTGAAGCCTGTAGATGCTTTACGATCAGAATAAATTATCAATCAAAAAAATAATCGATTAAACCAAAAACAAATGAAAAAAGGAATAACCGTAACCATTTTAATTTTTATTGCCATCATTTTTTTTGGCGCACTTTACTATTTGTACGCAAAGAATCAAGAGTCGCCAGTTGTTTTTAAAACAGAAAAATCGGAAATTAAAACAATCGTAAAAAATACGATCGCTACCGGAAATATTCAGCCTGACGAAGAGGTCTTAATCAAACCAAACATTTCAGGAATTATTGAGCAAGTTTATATTAAAGCTGGAGAAAAAATCAAAGCGGGAGATATGATTGCTAAAATTAGAGTAGTAGCAAACGTATCAAATGTAAGTAGTACACAAAATCAAGTACAGACTGCAAAAATTGCTTTAGACAATCAGGAAAAAATCTATCAGAGACAAAAAACGCTTTTTGACAAAGATGTAATTTCTGCTAATGATTTTGATGCGGCACAATTAGCTTACAAACAAGCAAAACAAAATTACCAAGCGGCACTGCAAAGTTTGGATATCGTAAAAACAGGAACAACTTCTTCATTAGGAAGCTATGCAAATACTTTAATCCGTTCAACAGTTAACGGAATGGTTCTGGCTGTTCCTGTAAAAGTTGGAAATCAGGTTATTGAAAGTAACAACTTTAACGAAGGAACTACAATTGCAAGCGTTGCCGATGTGGGAAGAATGATTTTTATTGGAAAAATAGATGAGTCTGAAGTTGGAAAAATTAAAGAAAAAATGCCTATTGAAATCACAGTAGGAGCTATTGAAAATAAAAAATTCGATGCTGTTTTAACCGATATCGCGCCGAAAGGAGTTACAGAAAATGGAGCAATCCAGTTTGAAATAAAAGCTTCACTTCAAAATAGAGATGAAACATTTATTAGAGCAGGTTTAAGTGCCAACGCTTCTATCATTCTTGAAAAAGCCGAAAAAGTTATGGCTATCAAAGAATCATTGGTTCAATTTGATAAGAAAACACAAAAACCTTACGTTGAGGTAGAAACAACTCCTCAAAAATTCCAAAGAAGAGATTTGGTTTTAGGGGTAAGCGACGGAATTTACATTCAGGTAAAAAGCGGTCTTAAAAACACAGATAAAATTAAAATCTGGAATCAAGGTTTAATTGACGAGAAGGATAAAAAAGAAAATTAAAATTGTAAGAGTTTTTTGGTTTTTAAAAAATGTTAAATTTGCGTAATTCACAAACCGCACTTTATTAAAAATATATGAAAATAAATAAATATAATACCCTTGTTTTTGCCATGCTATTCGGTTTTGGATTAACCAGTCAGGCACAAACAAAACAATGGACTTTAGAAGAATGTGTGAGATATGCATTAGATAATAACATCACCATAAAACTGTCAGAGTTAGATGTAAAAACGGCTACTATTGACAAAAGAGGTGCTTTAGGAAGCTTTCTTCCAACAGTAAATGGAAATGCATCGCATTCATGGAATATCGGTTTGAACGTTAACCCTGTTACCAACATTGCGACTACTCAAACTACACAATATTCTTCTGTAGCCGTAAATGCAAATGTTGATATTTACAAAGGTCTTCAAAATCAAAATGCATATCGTAGATCACAGCTTTCTATTGTGGCTTCAAAATACCAATTGTTAAAAATGCAGGAAGATATTTCTTTGAACGTGGCGAATGCTTTCCTTCAAATTTTATCTAATAAAGAAGATTTAAAAGTGAAGAAAGAACAACTTGCTATTGATGAAAAACGTTACGCACGTTCTGAAGAAATGGTAAGTGCAGGAACAATTCCGCGTGGTGATTTATTTGATTTAAAAGCAACTGTTGCGACTGACAAACAAAATATTGCAGTTTCTGAAAACAACTTATTAATTTCTAAATTAAGTTTGGCACAGCTTCTTCAATTAAAAGAATTTGCAGATTTTGATGTTGTTGATGACACAAATGCAAAAGACGAAAATAATATCATGGCTCAAAGTCCAGTTGATATTTACAATAAAGCAAAAGAAACCAGAACGGAATTAAAATTAGCACAGACCAATCTGGAAATAGCGGAAAAAAACGTTACCATTGCAAAAGGTGCGTATCAGCCAACACTTAGAGGATTTTATCAATTTAGTACAAGTGCGAGTTATAGCGACAGATTAATTGGAACTGATGCTGGAGGAAATCCAATTTATGCAGGGCCAAATCCGGTTTTTGATCAGTTTAGTGATAACAAAGGACATAATTTTGGATTTCAGTTAAGTGTTCCTATCTTTAATGGTTTCTCGGCAAAAAATAACGTTGAAAGAAATAAAGTAACTTTAGAGAAATCTAAAATAGATTTAGAGCAAAAAAGTTTAGATTTGCAGCGTAATGTTTACACAGCATTTACAGATGCAAAAGCATCTTTAAATACATATGAATCAGCGACTGTTACGCTAGAAGCGAGACAACAGGCTTACAATTATGCTAAAGAAAAGTATGATGTAGGCTTGATGAATTCATTTGATTTTACACAGGCGCAAACATTGCTTACAAACGCACAATCAGACGTTATTAGAACAAAGTACGATTACATGTTCAAAATAAAAATACTTGAATTCTATTTTGGAATTCCAATTGTACCAATTATTGCAAAATAATTTATTATGTCAAAAAAATTAGTTTACTTCTTATCTGCCGCAGTATTTCTTATTATTGTTTTATTAATTCTTTCCAAAACTGGAGCATTAGGAAATAAAGATAAAGGGAAAGAAGTAGAAATCTCAAAAGTAACGGCTTCGACTATTATCGAAACTGTTTCGGCAACAGGTAAAATTCAGCCTGAGATAGAAGTAAAACTTTCATCTATGGTTTCCGGCGAAATTATCGCGCTAAACGTAAAAGAAGGTCAAGTTGTAAAAAAAGGAGATTTATTAGTAAAGATAAATCCTGATTTATATACTTCTGGATTAGAACGTTCTGTAGCTAATCTGGCCGGAACCAAAGCTAGTTTGACACAATCAGATGCCAGTTTTAAAGAAGCAAAAGCAAATTATGAACGTAATAAAACGTTATACGATAAAGGCGTAATTTCAAGATCTGACTGGGATAAAGCCATTTCTACGTATGAAGTCGCAAAAGCAACCAAACAAAGCGCTTATTATAATGTTGAAAGTGCTTCGGCATCTGTTACAGAAGCCAGAGACAATTTAGGACGAACTACTATTTATTCTCCTGCAGATGGTACAATTTCAGTATTAAATGTAGAATTAGGAGAACGTGTTTTGGGAACGCAGCAAATGGCGGGAACAGAACTTTTGCGAGTAGCCAATCTTAATAACATGGAAGTTGAAGTTGATGTAAACGAAAACGACATTGTAAAAATTAAAATTGGAGACGAAGCCAATGTTGAAGTTGATGCTTATCTAAAAAAGAAATTTAGAGGTGTAGTAACCAGTATTTCAAATTCGGCAAGTACAACATTAACCTCAGATCAGGTAACGAATTTTAAAGTTAAAGTGAGAATCCTGAAAGAATCGTATCAAGATTTATTAGAAGGAAAACCAGAAGCGTATTCACCATTCCGACCTGGAATGACGGCTACAGTTGATATCATTACAAAAACTAAATCAAATGTTTTGGCAGTGCCGATTAGTTCGGTTGTCGTGAAATCAGACACAACTGCTGTAAAAGATTTTAAAGTTGACGATCCAAATGAGAAAAAAGCAGCTCCGAAAAGCGATAAGAAATTCGAATGCGTTTTTGTAAAAGTTGGTGATAAAGCTAAAATCAGAATCATTAAAACTGGAATTCAAGACGATACTAATATTGAAGTAATGTCAGGATTAAAACCAGGCGATGTGGTAATTACTGGGCCTTATACCACTGTTTCTAAAGACCTGAATTCAGGAGATAAAGTAAAACTTAAAACAGCTGAGACTTCTAAAAAATAACTTCTTTTTATATTAAATTTTAAAATTACACACATTGTCTTTCATTCTAAACATCGAAACAGCAACCAAAAATTGTTCAGTATCCATTGCAAAAAACGGAGAAACTATTTTGTGTAAAGAAATCGCTGAAGAAGGATATTCGCATGCCGAAAAACTTCACGTTTTTATTGAAGAAGTAATTGCTGAATCAGGAATATCAGTACAGGATTTAAATGCTGTTGCTGTAAGTCAGGGACCAGGTTCTTATACGGGTTTACGAATTGGTGTTTCAGCGGCAAAAGGATTGTGTTATGCTTTAAATATTCCGTTAATTGCCGTTGATACTTTACAAACATTAGCTTCAAAAGCAGCTGTTTCTGAAGGTAAAATTATTCCAATGCTTGATGCCCGAAGAATGGAAGTTTACAGCGAGGTTTTTAATGCCAATTTAGAAGTAGAAAGAGCTATTGAAGCAGAAATTATTACAGAAGATTCATTTTCTGAATACACTGAAAAAATCTATTTTGTGGGAGATTGTGCAGAGAAATGCAAATCAGTTTTAACCAAAGATAATTTCGTGTTTTTAGAAGATATCAAATTTCCTTCGGCAAATGAAATGAGTAAAATCAGTTATGATAAATATCAAAAAAGCGACACTGTAGATGTCGCTTATTTTGAGCCTTATTATTTAAAAGATTTTATGATGACAACGCCATCAAAAAAACAATAAGTTTATTTTTGAATTGTAAACGGCTGAACCGAAATTCCTGCTTCGTCTAAAGCTGCTTTACAATTTTCAAGTGTTTCAGAAAAAACAGCTCCATAATTAGCATTTTTAGCCCACGGACGTACTGCAAAATCTACAGAACTTGCTGATAGGTTTTTTACAAAAACTTCAGGTGCGGGATTTTCAAGTACTTTTGGGTTTTTATGTAAAACCTCTAAAAGAATATCTTTTGCTTTTTTAATATCGGAATCATACGAAATTGAAAAAGTCAAATCGGCTCTTCTTTCTCCCTGCATCGAGTAATTAATAATAGTTCCGTTTGATAAAGCGCCATTTGGCACAAAAACAGTCTGATTGTTTCCTGTTAGCATTTTGGTTACAAAAATCTGAATTTCTAAAACGGTAGCAACAACTCCCTGAGCCTCGATAGTGTCGCCAACTTTAAAAGGTTTAAAAACAATAATCAGCATTCCTCCTGCAAAGTTAGAAAGTGATCCTTGTAATGATAAACCAACAGCAAGACCCATTGCTCCCAAAATGGCAACGAATGACGAAGTTTCGATTCCGAGTTTTGAAATGAAGGTTACAAACAATAAAATTCGTAATGCCCAAAGCAAAATATCGGCAAGGAAATTCCTTAAAGTTGGGTCAAGATTTCTCTTAACCATTATTTTTCTAATAATTCGATTTATTAATCGAATAGCGTACAATCCAATAAATAATATTAGGAATGCAGAGATTAATTTAGGCGAATAATCAATTAAAACATTGATAAATGTTGTAGCGTAATTACCCAGCTGATCCGGATTCATGTCCATGTTATTTCGAATAAAAAAACCTTCTCAAAAGAGAAGGTATATTAGTGCTGCAAATATAAAAATAATTTGTTTTTCGAAGTATACGAATCGTCTTTACTTGTCAGATTCTTCACTAAGTTCTGTTACAGATTCCTCGCTTACATCAAAGACGGTTTCTGCAGCTGTTTTGTGAGTATCTGCATCATCGATTATTGAATCAATGATGTCTTCTATTACGTCGGAAGCTTTGTCTGCATAGTCGATAATCGCATCTTTTGTTTCATTTGCAAAGTCGGCTGCGGTTTCCAAGATAGGTTCTGCAACTTCTTTAATTTTAGTAATTGTTTCTTCCGCAGTAGTTTCTGCTTTATCCGCTAAATCTTCTGCTGTTTCTTTGGCAGGACCAAATAAATTCTTAAAAAATGACGTTAATCCCATGTTTTTGGTGTATTAGTTGAGATTACAATATTAACAGTTTTTGCTGAAAAACAATTTTAATTTTAAAATAAATAATTGATAACTAATAAAATAAGGAAATAAAAAAAGCACCTCTTTTAGAGATGCTTTTTCAATATAATACAAAATGTATTTATGCATTTAAAGCTTCTACTTTGATAGCTTCATCGTTTAACATGCTTTTCAGCATATTTTCGATACCACTTTTTAAAGTAAATGTAGAAGATGGACATCCGCTGCAAGCTCCCTGAAGAATTACTTTTACTGTTTTATCATCTTCATTATAAGAATCAAAAGCAATATTTCCACCATCAGCAGCTACGGCTGGTTTTACGTATTCTTCTAGAATATTAATAATCTGCTGAGAAGTTACATCAAGCTTGTCAAAAGCTTCATCTTTTGCAGTGTCATTTTTGGCTGTAGTCTGGATCAAACTTTCATCAAGAACAGTTCCGCCGTTTTCAATAAACTGCTTAATAAACGTTCTTAATTCCAATGTGATTTCCTGCCAGTCGTTGATTTCGTATTTCGTTACCGAAATATAATTTTCATCGATAAAGATTTCTTTTACATACGGGAATTTAAATAATTCCTGTGCCAGTGGAGAAGAAGCTGTCTGATCGATATTTTTGTATTCAACAGCTGTTCTGGTAAGCATTCTGCTCACTACAAATTTTAAAGCCGCTGGATTTGGAGTAGTTTCTCCATAAACCGTAATAGGCTGCTTTTTAGGTTTGTTTTCATCAACTTTAACAATAACGCCTCCTTTGTCTACAAATGCAGTAATTTGTTCCGCAACTGCATCTTTTACATCATCCCAATCAACAATACTGTATCGTTCAATTGCGATAAAATTTCCTGAAATGTAAACTGTTTTTACAAATGGCAGATAAAACAATTGCTGCGCCAGCGGAGAAGCCTGTGCTTCGTCGATATTTTTGAATTCAAAACTTTGATTCTGAGTAATAAAGTCCTCAAATTCGAACTTTAAGATAGTTGGATTTTGAGTCTCTTTTATAGTGATTTTTGTCATGGTAGTAATTTTTTGCAAATTTACTAAAGTTATTTTCTACTAATACCTATATTTGATTTTTTAATGAAATAATTAAGACTCTTCTCAAATAATTCGTATTAAATTGCAAGAGTGAAAATTATACAAATACAAAATTGCCTTTATGAAATTTAAAACTAGGGTTTTATTCATTTTTTTAATTTGTTCTTTTTATTCTTATTCACAGGAAGGAATTCCAGTTTATTCGGATTATTTATCGGATAATTACTATTTGATTCACCCCTCAATGGCAGGTGCTGCCAATTGCGCTAAAATACGATTAACTGCCAGAAAACAATGGTTTGGCCAGGAAGAAGCGCCAACATTGCAGACTTTAAGTTTTAACGGAAGAGTATCAGATCGTTCTGGTGCCGGAATTATTGTTTTTAATGACAAAAACGGTTATCATTCGCAAAAAGGTGTAAAACTGACCTACGCCCATCATATTATGTTTTCGAGAGATGAACTGGATTTGAATCAGCTATCTTTTGGTATTAGCGGAGGATTAATTCAAAGCCAGTTAGACGAAACTAATTTTGGCGGAACTTTTGATCCTATTGTTTTTGGTGCGATTCAGAAGGATTCTTATTTCAATTTAGATATTGGAGCATCGTATAATTATCTTGATTTTTATGCTCATGCAACGGTTCAAGGTGTTCTTGAAACTAGAAGAGATTTGTATACAGATTATGAAAGCGATAATTTAAGAAAATACCTTTTGAGCGTAGGTTACGTATTTGGTAAACGAAATAGTATCACTTGGGAACCGTCTGTTTTATTTCAGTTATTTGATAAGACAAAAGAAAAATCTATTGACTTGAATTTAAAAGCCTATAAGAACATGGATTTTGGAAGTCTTTGGGCTGCATTATCGTATAGAAGAAGTTTTGATGGTGCAAGATATCTTGCAGGAAACAATACAGTTTCAAATCAAAAACTACAATATTTTACGCCAATTGTGGGATTGAATTTCAATAGATTTATGTTCGCATACACCTATACCCAAGTTACAGGAAATGTAAAATTTGATACTGGCGGATATCACCAGATCACACTGGGAATTGATTTATTTTGTAGAAAGGAACGTTACGATTGTAATTGTCCTGCGATTAATTAAAATTTTATTATGCTGATTAAATCTGTAAACGGAAAATCACCTTCTATACCAGAAGATTGTTATGTAGCTGAAAATGCAACTATTGTGGGAGATGTTTCTTTTGGAGAATCCTGCAGTGTTTGGTTTAATGCCGTTGTGAGAGGCGATGTGCATTTTATTAAAATAGGAAACAAAGTAAATATTCAGGATGGTGCTATTATTCATTGTACGTACCAAAAACACCCTACGATTATAGGAAACAATGTCTCAATTGGCCATAATGCAATTGTTCATGGCTGTACGATTCATGATAATGTTTTAATTGGAATGGGAGCTATTGTAATGGATAATTGTGTGGTAGAAAGCAATTCGATAATCGCAGCCGGAGCGGTTGTAACTCAAAATACAGTAATTCCTTCTGGAAGTATTTTTGCGGGCGTTCCTGCCAAAAAAGTAAAAGATATTGACCAATCTGATTTTGCTGGCGAAATTGGACGTATTTCAAATAATTACGTTATGTATTCGAGCTGGTTTAAAGAAGAATAGATTTAAAAAATTCCAGTAAAAAGAAATTCCAAATTCCAATCTTTGACAATGATTGGAGTTTGGAATTTTTATTTTGGGATTTACTATATTAAAGATTGATCTTCTCGAAAAAAGCATTTTTGTAGCTTTCGCTTATTGGAATTCGTTTGTCGCTAATCAAAACCTTATTTTTCTGGATTGATTTTACATGTTTTATATTGATGATATACGACCTGTGAATTCTTGAAAAACCTTTGTTTGACAGCAGATTTTCCAGTTTTATTAAGCTGATTAAAGTTAAAGTGAATTTGTTGTCTGTAGTGTAGATTTTTACATAATCCTTGAGACCTTCAATAAACAAAATATCAGAGAAATTAAGTTTAACGTTTTCATACTCGGCTCTTACAAACATGAAATCTTGTTCGACTTCAGTAACTGAACTGGTTTCTGAAACAGGCTGAACTGCCGCCGCCGGAGCATTGATCTGCTGCGCTCTTACTACTGATTTTAGAAAACGATGAAACGGAATTGGTTTTACCAAATAATCTACTGCTCCAAGATTAAAACCTTCAACAGCATAATCAGAATAAGCAGTCGTAAAGATTACTAAAGGTTTTTTTTCAATAGTATTTAAAAAATCTATTCCTGAAAAATGAGGCATTTGAATGTCTAGAAATATCAAATCAATATTATTTTGATTGATAAACGAAACGGCGTCGATAGCATTGTTAAAAGTATTGACTAATTCGAGTGAATCTACTTTTTTGACAAAATCTTCCAGTAATTCAACTGCTAACGGTTCATCATCTATAATTACACATTTCATTTGCTGGGGATTTATTTTAAAGTTGTTTTCACCGCTCAAAAGTAGTTTTAAACCAGTATATTAAGTTTTAAAATTATCATAAAATACTGGTTTGAGTTTAAAGTTAGGCATTTACCGTAATGGTTTTGCTTAAAGTATATCCATCTGTCAGATTTCCTGTAAGGGTAGCTAATTCTTGAGAAAGACTGTCTGAGAACACATTATCGTTTGCATTTTTAGTATCGGCCTGTCCATGAGCAGCATAATTGGCACTAGAATATACGGTACTCGATATGGTTTCAGGAAATGCAATTTGAGTTACTAATAAAGATGAGCCGCTGCTGGTTAATACTTCAACATGTACATGCGGCGCACGCCCTTGATACCAGCCTGGATAAATGGAGATAAATGAAACTTCTCCGCTTGAATTTGTAGTTTGTCTTCCTCTTAAAAAATGAACAGAAGTATAATCGGTCTGCTGCATTTGGGTTCCTCCATATTCAGAGTAATTCCCATCTTTATCGCAATGCCATATGTCTACTAAAACATTTGCAAGAGGCGCACAGTCATTGTTTTTGTTTTTAATTTTTAAATTAATCAAAAGCGCAATTCCAACACGGTCTGATGTAATATTTTCCAACACAAGCTGACTTGGCGTTTTTATTGGAAATGGACCTTTGGTTTCTGAAGGAGAAACAACACAACTGCCATCTGACGAATTGGTTTCTGAGTCATCGTTATCGCTTTTCGAACATGATTCTAAAAGTTTAGTAGCTCCTGCTAATGCTGTAATGCCTAAAAGACCGTTTCGAATGAATTTTTTTCTGTCCATAATCACAAGATTTAATTTACAGTGGTTTTAATTTCGTCTAATTTTAGATTTAAATGAACTCGGTAATATTGATCATCTTGATTAATTGTTAGTTCGTGTGCATTTGGATAAAGCAGATCCAATCGGTTTTGAATGTTTACAAGTCCAATGCCTGAATTATCAGGGTCTTTTTCATAGTTTTCGATAGTGTTTTCGATCCAGAAATCCAGATTGTTTTCTGAGATGAAAATTTTAATTTTTACATGTGCAGCACCCTTGTAATCAGTTCCGTACTTAAAAGCATTTTCAACAAAAGAGATCAGCAGTAACGGTTCAATAAATTTGTTTTTGGTATCGCCATGCACATTTATTACAATATCTTCAATATTGTTGAGTCTTAGTTTTTGCAATTCAATGTAATTCTGAATGTAATTGATCTCTTTTTCTAAAGCCACCGTTTTATTATCGGTCTCATACAACATATAGCGCATGAGTTCAGACAAGGTGACGATGGCATCAGGAACCAAATCAGATTTCTTATGTGCCAAAGAATAAATACTGTTTAAAGAATTGAATAAAAAATGTGGATTGGTTTGCTTACGCAGATAAATTAATTCAGTATTTGTTCGGTGTGTTTCGGCAATTAATTTGTTTTGCTGGTTGTTATAAAACTCCGTCAGGGTTCTTATAACCGCGCTTATCGTAATAATTAAAATATAAAAGAAAGAAGGACCGATTTTAAAGAAAAGCGGCTGTCTCATTTCTACTCTAAGATGTCTGCCTCTGGGTATAAAATTAGGATCGGGAGGCATCATTCTGGCAGGAACAACATTCGCAGGGCGTAAATGTCTGAATTCAGGAATAAAATAATTAATCCTGATAATCATAAAAATGGCAACAATTGCAAAAACAAAAAGAAAGTATTTCCAATATTTTTTCTGCAGAAGCAAAGCCGGTACCAAATAGAAATAATTCAAATAGAACAAAACAATTCCAGTTATCCATTGTACATAGAAATCATTATTGATCCTAAAAGGACTTTCGTAGAACTGAATTAATGATGTCAGAATAAAGAAAACCCAAATCATGCAGTGGAATAAGATTTTGTTTGAATTTGTATTTCTAATGGTATCTATTTTCATTATAATTTTATTTTTAATAAAATTAATTCATTTTTGGTTACCGTTGGCGATGTATGTTCTTTGAGTTTCTCGACTACTAAATCGGCAGTTTTTAAAGCATCTTCTTCGGTCGAAAAACTTTTATTTTCACTTATAGCGGGAATAATGGACTGCCTTATAATAATTTGATCTTTATAGGCAATTGAATATCCCCAGCCAGTGTTGGTTTGAAACGATTCTGTTTTTAGAACTTCTTTTTTGTTGCAGGATGCGATTAGTAAAACAAGGAATAAAAACAGTAAATTCTTCTGGATTTTGCACCAGAAGAATTTGTTATGATTAATTGTCATCGTCGCTCTGTTCGTCTAGAGGTTTAAACTCCCATGCGTCGTCAAAATAAGTTGAACCTACTCTTCCTAACATGTAAAAACCACGGTTGTTTATAGTAAAACCTACAGCATCAGTTCTTGTTGCACCTTCCATCGGAGTTCTTTCTACCCAAAGATCAGTCGATGGATTGTATTCCCAAACGGTTTTAATGTTTTCACCACCTACAATATATCCAAGTCCATTCATAGAGAAACTAGAAGCATTGGCTCTTACGATCGCATAATCATCATTGTATGAGTAATCGTCGTCAGTATCTTTATCCACATCTCTTTTTCTGGTCCATACATCTGTTGCGGGATCAAATTCCCAAAAATCTTCTTGATAAACACCGTTGTTAACTCCAGTTACCAAATACGCTTTATCTGAAATTACAAATACAGTGGCATTACGTCTTTTGTTACCGCTGAATCCGTTTACAAGAGTCCATGTATTGGCTTGATCGTCGTATTGATAAAAATCTTTCAAATAATTTCCATCATATCCAGTTCCGAAATATGCTTTTCCGCCAGCTTGAAAACCTACTGCTGCATAACGTGCAGTTCCGCCAAAATCAGTTTTTTGGGTCCAGCTGTTGCTTGTTGGATCGTACTGATAGAAATCTTTCAGTCTGTTCGTTCCATCGTATCCAAGACCAACATATCCCTTAGAGTTTAAAGCAAAACTAGATGCAGAACTTCTTCCCACCCCAATAAAATCAGCTTTTTGTTCCCAATAATCTCCAGTTGAATTATAAGCCCATAAATCTTTTAGGTAAACATCTCCCGTATAACCAGTTGCTACATAAGCATAATCTCCAATAACAAAACTTGTTGCACTAGATCTTGCAGGTCCGTCAAATGCTGATTTTTTGACCCAGTTTCCCATTAAATCATCATCGTCATCGTCGTTGCTGCAGCTTACAAAAAAGAGACTGGTAAGCAGTGTCGCGAATAATAATCCTTTTTTAAAATTACTCATAGTGTTAAAATTTATTTAGTGTTTGTATTTGATCCCTATTCCTAACATATATCCATTTCCGGTATTAAAATCATAAGTTGTATGATTATCGCTGTCAGTCAATTTGTATTGTTTATTAAAATTATATCCAGCTTTAAAATTCAAAAACCAGTTTCTATCAACGTTTCTTTCATATTCCAATGAAGTAGTCATTTGCGATAAAGATGCTTTTGCTGTATTGTTTAAATTACTCTGAGCATCTAAATTGTAAAAGCTTCCGTTGAAACTATTATTCAGCATGAACTTATTTCTGGTATTGTTTGAATAAGAAATGCTGGACTCCGGAAAACCAATCCATACATTCGTTTTATCATTTGGCGTATAGCGTATGGATGCAGTTGGCAGGAATTTTGGATTTCCAAAAACTGTTGTTCGGGCTGCTCCAATACTTAAAGTTGTTTTCGGATTTAATTGCTGGCTTATTTCAAAACTTCCTAAAAGCGTAAAATCAGTAAAATCTAAATCCTGCTGGAAACTAAACATTGGCGTAACCGAAAAATGAAGTTTTGTTGAGTTTGAAATTTCCTGTGAGAATTCAATTTTGTCTTCTATTTTTTGGAATTTGTCGATGTTTTGAAATGATTCAAAATCTCCTAAATCATAGTTTACATTTAGATTCGAATAATTCAATGTGTTTTTGATAGTGCTTTTTTGAGTCAGATTTTCGTTGAAGAACAATGAAAAACTAGTTTCATTAAAATCAATTTTATCGACTGGCTCTGTTTTAAAATTCAATGCGGCCGAAAAGTTTTCCTGTGCATTCATGTTTAAAAACAGCATTACAAAAAACAAACAAATTATAAATCTTACTTTCATTACCTAATTTATTGGCTCAAAAGTAGGCTGACGCCTGGGCTTAAAAAAAGAATATATATATACGGCTCGTTTTGATAGACAAAACAGCTGTTTTTAATGCCGAATGAAATATTAATGAGCGTAACACTGTCATAGATGATTTAAGAGCATTAATAGACCAAAAACACGCAGTAGTATATGTTATGATGCAGTGCAGAAGAGGGCAATTTATATTTGTCCAAAAAATTAGTTATGCGTAAGT
The DNA here is from genome assembly GCF_017352115.1 of Flavobacterium endoglycinae. Lineage (NCBI taxonomy): Bacteria > Pseudomonadati > Bacteroidota > Flavobacteriia > Flavobacteriales > Flavobacteriaceae > Flavobacterium > Flavobacterium endoglycinae. Next base: position 1,664,447 of record NZ_CP071448.1, on the reverse strand, counting down.
TTTTATTACTGTTGTTTTTTGCTTTGACGATGTTTTCATGTGGCACAGATACAGATGCGGGAGAATTTGTTGTAGGATCTGATTATTTAGCTTTAAGCAATAAAGTAGTTATGATCGATACAGTAACAGTCGAAATGTCTACCATCAATTTTGATTCGCTGGTAACTTCAAGTCAAAGCCGTATTTTAATTGGAAATTATGATGATCCTATTTTCGGGAAAGTAAAATCAAACAGTTATTTCCAGCTTTCGGGCAGTTCCTATGCGCTGAACAATTCGGGTTCAGATACAGAAGCTGTAAATTTTGTCTTCGATTCTATTTCAATGATTTTAAAGTATGATAATTATTATTACGGAGATACGACGCAGGTTCAGAAATTTGATATTCATCGTCTTACACAAAAAGTAAAACCAAATACAGATGATGATAGTTTTTACAATAATTCAACTCTGACTTATAGCGATGAAAGTTTAGGAACGATTTCATATAAACCACGTCCAACAGAGAAAGACTCAATCAACATTAGAATGAATGATGCTTTAGGAGCCGCTCTTTTCCAAAAAATAAAAAGCAGGGAAATTACCAATTTTGATTCTTTTACAGAATATCTAAAAGGACTTGTTCTTGTTCCTTCCACTTCCAACTCTTCTAGTGTAATTGGGTTTAGTACTTCGACCAGCAAAGTGCGTTTGTATTATTCAAAATACCAAGCCGATACCGAAGACGAATCGTATTATCTTGATTTTACGGTTTTAAATACTGATAAACAGTTTAATTCTATTTCGCTAGATAAAACAGGAACACTTATTCAAAATCTGCCCATATCCAGCAGTAAACTTTCCAGTGCGGCAACCAACAAACAAGGATTTATTCAGTCTGGAACCGGAGTGGCCTGCAGAATCGATTTTCCGAACATAAAAAAGCTCAAATACATTTCGGATAACGGAGCTATCGTTGATGCTAAATTAATTCTGAAACCCGTCAATAATTCGTATTCAGATAAATACCCGCTGGCAGATTCTCTTAAGGTGTATGTGGGAGATAATCTCAACAGAATCAGCGGTTCTCTACAGAGTTCATCAGGAGCGGCAGTATTCGGAATCCTAAACAAGAAAAGCGACGAGTTTAATGAGAATGTGGGTTATACCATTCCGTTAGGGAATTTTCTTCAAAAGGAAATGCTGCGTTCGGCTGATTCCAGATCTTCTTTGATTTTGACTCTGCCAGGAATTTCTAAATCGGTTAACCGACTTGTTTTAGGAGATCAAAAACATCAGGACAATAAAATTCAACTCAAAATTTATTATCTCTCATATTAGATGAAAAATAAAATAGTTTTTTTAAGCTGCTTCATTTTAATGTCGCTGACTTCATTTTCGCAAAGTATTTCAAGTTCGCCTTATTCATTGTATGGAGTAGGGAGTGTATACGATTCAGATTTTGGTTCAATACCTTCAATTGGATCTTCAGGTATTGCATTGCCTTCAACTAGTTTTATCAATAATTTAAATCCTGCTTCATTAGGTTTCATGCCTCTAAATCATTTTATGTTTGACATAGGAGGGAAGGCAATCGGAACAACATACGAAAGCGGATCAAGAACCGAAAAGAGAAATAATTTTCAGTTTTCGCATTTAGCATTTGCTTTTCCGGTTACTAAAAATTCGGCTTTTAGTGTAGCATTAAGGCCTTACTCAAGTTCAACCTTTAAAATTTCAAACCTTGTTCTGCCTATTGCTGATAGTCAGGAAACCTATACTTTAACAGCAGAAGGCTCTGGAGGATTAAATAATTTCGATTTCTCTTACGGATATCGTTTTGGTAAAAAATTGACTGTAGGTGCATCAGCAGCTTTATTGTTTGGGAATGTTGTTGATGATCGCTCATTTTTAATTGCAAGTTCACTTACTACTGTTCATAAAAAGACAGATTATAATGGTTTTAGGGCGACTTTAGGAACGCAGTATGTTATCGATTCAACACTTACAATAGGAACCACTTTCAAACTTCCAGCACAAATAAAAGGTTCTAAAGTGCAATCTGTAGAAACTATTTCTAATGAAGTTGTAAGTTCTTTAGAATCTGAGGCATCTTCAAATGTTGATGATTATTACATGCCTCTAGAAATTGGAATTGGTATAAGCAAGCGATTTAAAAATGTTTTGAATATGACTCTAGATTACGAAAAGAGCCTTTGGAAAGATACTAATCAATCGGAGTTATATGGCACATTTGTAAATCAAGACCGATTTGCTTTGGGATTTACTTATTTTAATCCCAAGAAAAATATACGGAAATATTGGGATCGTGTTCAATATTCGGCCGGTGCTAATTTTGATACGGGTTACTTAGAAGTAGACGGGAAAAGGGTGAACAATGCCGCGATTTCTTTTGGTGTGAACCTGCCCATTGAAAATACTTTTTCGGCAATCAATATTTCATATTCATATGGACAAAAAGGACGTATCTCTGATAATTTGATTAAAGAGAATTATCATAAACTGTCTATTAATTTGTCTTTGGACGGAATTTGGTTTGTGAAACGAAAATTCGATTAAATCGTTTAAAACTCTTTTTCTATAACGGGATATTTGTTGTCTAAAATAGAGCTCAAAACCGCTGGGTTTGAATTTACATAAAATACAGGATCGTTGTGCTGAGCATCTGTAAAGCCAACTTTATCACGTAAAATATTTTGTGTTTGTCTTGCTACTGCTTCGCCTGAGTCTATAATTTTAATATGCTCCGGAAGTATTTTTTTAATTTGTGGAATCAGGTAAGGGTAGTGGCTGCAGCCTAAAACAAGGTAATCGATATTGGCTTCGATCATAGGCTGTAGATAAGATTCTAATAATTGAGTCATTTCAGGAGAATATAAATTTCCATCTTCAATTAACTGCACTAATCCGTGACCTACCTGTTCGATAATGGTAGTGTGTTGAAACATCTCGGCCGTTTTGTTAAAAAGCTCACTGTTTAGTGTTCCTTGTGTTGCTAAAATCCCAATAACTTGTGTCTGCGAATTATTAGCTGCAGGTTTAATTGCTGGCTCAATACCAATAAAAGGAACGTTATAATCACTACGAAGTTCTGTAATAGCATTTGTGGTAGCAGTATTACACGCTACAACAATTAATTTACAGTTATTTTCTAGTAAAAATTCGACATTTTTTTTGCTTAGCGCAACAATTTCATCTTTTGTTCTTTGCCCGTAAGGAGCATTTTTACTGTCGGCTAAATATATAGTTTTTTCGTGCGGAAGTAGTGCATGGATTTCGCTCCAGATTGAAGTTCCTCCAATTCCTGAGTCAAAAATGCCTATAGGATTATTGTTTGTCATACTACAAAATTAGTATTTTTTACTTTCTCTGCAATTTGGTTTTTTAAATAAAAAGATATTTTATTGTAAATAAAATACTATATTTATGCTTCACCCAAAAAACAATAACACTATGAAAATTATTGAAAAATTGTCATCTGAAAAGCTGACTAAAGAAGAGATGAAAAAAATTAATGGAGGAAATGCACCAGAATGCTATGGCATTGCTTGTATCGTTGGATTTGATGAAGTCAGAAAGCCTATCTGGGAATGTTTTCCATCAGGAACTAAATGTCCTCCAAGAACTTAATGCACTTTTGTGTATTGAAGAAGAGGGGGCTTGTATCAGTTCCCTTTTTTTGAGTTTATATGGTCTAAAAAAAAACGGCTCAAACTTTTAAGCTTGAGCCGTTTTTATGTAATTAAAGTTTTTCTTAGAAACCTAAGTCTTTTTTCACATCAGCAGTGATGTTTGGACCATCAGCTAATAATAAAGTAGAACCATCTAAAACGTATTGGTAACCTTTAGCTTTTCCAATTTTTTGGATTGAAGCTCTTACTTTTTCCATTAATGGTTTTACGATGTCAGTTTCTTTTTGTTGCAATTCTTTTTGAGCATTGTCTCTGTAATCAACAATTCTTTTTTGCATATCTTGAACTTCTTTAGAACGGTCACCGTTAACAGCTTCAGTTACTGTTGCAGCTTCTGCCTCATACTTTTTGATTTTAGTTTGATATTCATCAACCATTTTTTTGTATTCAGCATCATATGTCCCACTTAATTTTTGCAGTTGATTTTGAGCATCAAGCATCGCAGGCATTTTCGACATAATCTCGCTAACATCAACATGGGCAACCTTCGCCTGTGCGTTCATTGTGTTACTTGCTCCTAAAACTAGAATTGCAGCAATTAGTAAAGTTTTGATTTGTTTCATCATTTTTAAAATATTAATTAATTATTGGTCGTATTTGTTTTTTGTGTTTCGGCCTCTTTTGCTTTTTTGGCCGCTTCTCGCTCTTCGAGTATTTTTTTCCTTCTTTCCTCTAATTCTTTCTTACGCTGCTCATAAAGCTTTTGTCTTTCTTCAGCTTTATTTACTGCAGGTTCTGTTGTGGTTTCGCCTGTTACAGCGGGTTTAGCGGTTTCAGTTGTATTCGTATTTGTTGTACTCGTACTTGTTTTTGCTGTTTCCGCAGGTTTAGCTGTTTCGGTTGTTTTAGCTGGTTCAGAAACCGTGCCATTTTTTTTAGCCTCTCTTTCAGCTTGAATTGCTTTTCTTCTGTCTTCGTATTCTTTTTTCTTCGCTTCTTGCTCTAAACGTCTGTCTTCAATAAGCTTTTCTCTCGCCGCTTTTTTATCGTCCAGTGCTTTCTGGCGATTCGCTAAAGTAGGATTTTCATCGATTTCGTTTTCACGATTTTCTTTTGCTTCCTGTTCTTTCAATTGTTTTTTAGTCAATTGTTCGCGTTTTTCGGTTCTGTTTAAAATACGTAAAACCTGATCGCTTATGTCATATCTTTTGTTGCTGAAAAGCATTGTTAAGTCTGCTGACTTATCGAAAACAAAATCGTAATTTTTTGCTTCGGCTATATCTTGAACTGCTGTGAAAACCTGATCTTGAATAGGTTTTGCCAATGCAGATTTTTGTCTCATTAAATTACCATCAGCGCCAAACTGTTTTTCTTGGTAATCCAGCATTTCAGTTTCAAGAAATTTAATTTCAGTTTCTCTTTCTTCAATTAATTCTTTGGTAAGTAATGCTTTTTCAGTATTTAAATTTTCTTTGAGTTTATTTATATTTAATTTTTTAGCCTCTATTTCCTGTTTCCATTTTTGAGCTTTTAACTCTAATTGGGACTTAGCTTCTTTATAATCGGATACATTCTCTAAAATGTATTCCATATCAATGTAGCCAATTCTAGTCGTTCTACTCTGTGCCTGACTTGTATTTGCTACAATCAAGGCTAAAAATATAAATAAAAATTGTTTTCTCATAACATTACTTTATTCGATGATTTTTAACCAAACGTTATTTCTTTAAAATTGTTGTCCAATAATAAAGTGAGTTTCCCAGCCATTTGCTTTATTAGTAACAGATCCTGGCAATGCGTCGAAACCGTAACCAAAATCAATACCTAATAATCCAAATGCAGGCATGAAAACACGTAAACCAAGACCAGCAGAACGATTCAAGTCAAACGGATTATAATCTCTAAATGTCGGATAAGAAGAACCTGCTTCTAAAAATGTTAAGGCGTATATAGATGCTGATGACTTTAATGTAATTGGATAACGTAATTCCATTGAGAATTTATTATAAATCGTTGCTCCAATCTGTTGTCCGTATCTAGAACTAGTTCTGTCTTCGATAATTGGGGTTAACGAGTTATTAGGATATCCTCTTAATTGTATTGTTTCTCGACCATCCATAGAGTAGTTTGCCATACCGTCTCCTCCTAAGTAGAAACGCTCAAATGGAACAACTCCTCTTGATTGATCATAAGCTCCTAAGAAACCAAATTCAGTTAAGGTTCTTAAAACTAATTTACCATAAATCTTAGTATACCAGTCTGCTTTAAATTTAACTTTATAATATTCTAACCAATTGTATTTTTTCTGATCGACTTTTGCAACATCAGTATCAGCACTTTTATAGTCTGATCCAACACTTACAGTTCCAGATGTTCCGTTGATGGTTTCAGTTTTTGTATAATCACCAGGATTTATAGCCTGACCATCTGCACCTGTAGTGGTTGTTGTACCTGTATATTGTGTTTTGTATTCTTTCTGATTTTGTAAATCACCATAATTAATACCATTAAATAAAGAGTACGGAGGTGTTACTTTTGCTGATAAACTGAACTCCGAACCATAAGTTGGGAATATTGGGTTAACCCCTTTATTACTTCTTGAAATTCCTATTGTATACGCAAGGTTTCGTGAAGCTCCATTACCAAAGGTAAACAATCCTGTGTAATAATTATTCAAATCATAATGCTGATAACTAACAGATTGTGAAAGAACGAAATAATCATCAGGTACAGTTAAACGTTTTGCTAAACCAACTTGGACTGTAAAAATATTAAAACTTTGGCTTCTATCAACAGTTCTTGTAATATAATTGTTGTTAAATTGTTTGCTATATGATATTGAAGAACTAAATTGTACTGGTTTTTTGCCTCCAAACCATGGTTCTGAGAATGATAAACTGTAGGTTTGGAAATATGTACTTCCTTGTAAACGAAGTGCTACTTTTTGTCCATCTCCCATCGGAAGCGGTTTATAGGCTTCTTTATCAAATAATTTTCTTGCCGAAAAGTTGTTGAAAGAAAGTCCCAACGTACCGATGAAACCTCCACCGCCGTAACCACCTTGTAACTCAACTTGGCTTGATCCTTTTTCTACTAATTGATATTCAATGTCAACTGTTCCTGCAGCAGGATCAACGTTTCTAAACTCAGGTTTAATAGATTCAGGATCGAAGAAACCTAATTGTCCAATCTCACGAATAGTTCTTACTAATTCTTCTTTACTGTATTTGTTTCCTGGTTTAGTTCTTAACTCACGGTAAATTACATGGTCATTTGTTTTGTCGTTTCCAGTAACATAGATTTTGTTGAAATAGGCAATAGGACCTTCTGTGATTCTAATTTCAAAATCGATTGTATCGTTTACCGTTTTTACCTCTACAGCGTTAATTTTAGAGAATAAATAACCGTTGTTTTGGTATAAGTTCGTGATGTCTTCACCATCAGGTTTTGAGTTATCAGCGATTCTTTTTTCAAGTAAAACGCCATTATAAGTTTCTCCTTTTTTGATTCCTAAATAACGGTTTAACTGTTGGTCTGAATATACTGTATTTCCTAAAAATTTAATATTTCCAAAGTAGTATTTGTTTCCTTCTTCTACATTAATTTTAATAGCAAGCATGTTCTTCTGTTTGTTGTAAGTAACAGAGTCATAGATGATACGTGCATCGCGATATCCTTTTTCTTTATAAGCTGCGATAACTTTTTCTAAGTCAGTTTTATACTTTTCTGGAATGAATTTAGAAGATTTAAATACACGTAAAATATTTTTCTGCTTCGTGTCTTTCATGGCAGATCTTAACTGACTGTCGCTGAGTTGTTCGTTTCCTGTAAAGTCAATTTTACTGATTTTTACTTTATCGCCTTTATCAACTCGTACAAGCATGTTTACCTGATGCCCAGATGTGCTGTCAGGAGTGGTTGTAATAGTTACTTTGGTATTGTAAAAACCGTCTTTTTTATATTTGTTTTCGATGTAATTTTTAGTCGTTGTAATTAAGTTTTCGTTGACAATTTTGTTTTTAGTCAGGTTGTTATCCTTAATAAGTCCTTCGATTTTACTCTTCTTAACGCCCGTTATTTTAACGTCGTTTAATTTTGGAAGTTCGACAATATTTAAATCTAAATAAATACTATCATTTTCTACCTTATTTATATAGAAAGCAATCTCGTCGAAAAGACCAAGCTTTCCTAATTTTTTAATTGCACCACTGATTTCTTCGCCCGGAACGGTTATTTCCTGTCCTTTTTGAAGACCAGAAAAGGTAACGACAGTTTGTTCATTGAAGCTTATTTTACCAACAACAGAAACTTTAGCCAGAATGTATCTTTTTCCTTGATCAAAAGGAACTCTTTCCTGAGCTTTAACTTGTGAAAAACTACCCAATAATAATAGGGTACAGATTATTTGCGGTATTCTTTTTTGTAACACTAAAAGTTTATTTAATTTGTTCACTGGTTTTTCCAAATCTACGTTCTCTTTTTTGATAACTAATAATAGCCTCATATAAATCTTCGTCTTTAAAGTCTGGCCACAAGACATTCGTAAAATACAATTCAGCATAGGCGATTTGCCACAGCAGAAAATTACTTATTCTATGTTCTCCACTTGTTCGTATTAATAAATCTACGTCAGGTAAATTTTGCGTGTAAAGATGCTCATTTATAATTGAATCGTCAATAGTGTCTATTGAAATTATATTATTTTTAACTTTATCACTAATCTGTCTGACAGCATTTACTAATTCCTCTCTTGATCCGTAGCTTAAAGCGAGAGTTAACGTAAGTCTGGTATTGTTTTTAGTTTTGTCAATTACGTCTAAAAGTTCCTTTTGCGCGTTTTTTGGTAATTTGTCAAGATTCCCAATTGCATTGAGTCTGATATTGTTTTCCTGCAAGGTTACCAGTTCTTTTTTTAAGGAATTGATTAAGATTTTCATTAAGGCCTCGACTTCCATTTTAGGGCGGTTCCAGTTCTCTGTTGAAAAAGCGTAAAGAGTTAGGTACTCAATACCTAATTTAGCACAAGTTGTGATTGTTTTTTTTACAGATTTTGTTCCGTTTTCATGTCCAAAGGCTCTTAAAAAGCCTTGTTGTTTGGCCCATCGTCCATTTCCGTCCATAATTATGGCCAGATGTTTAGGTAAGTTTGAGTGGTCTATCGAGTCTATTAAATTCATTTTTATTATTGTGCGCAATAGCAGGGTTTTTGTCCAAAGGTATACGTTACTGTAATACCTGAAAAGACATACCAGTCATTATTGTTTAAATTTCCAAATTTTTTGATGCTTGTATTGCTGGTGCTGGGATTACTTCCGTCAATATTGTCTGTAAAAGTATATCTTGCTCCAACTTCGGCTCCTAAAACCAGGTTAGGGAATACATTAGATTTTACACCCAGTGTCATAGGTATCGCAAAGGAATTCGAATTAATTTTATGCGTGACATTTGGGGTATCAATATAACGGTATAAACCGTCATAAATAAAAAAGCTTACACCTGAATATATATAAGGTGTAACTTTTGTATGATAATCATGAAGATTGAAATCGAAAAAATTGAATTCTAAACCTGCAGAAAATTCTTTTACATCATTGTCAAAGCGATATCCTCTTTGGCTTCTGCCTGTTTCATCAGAATCTAAATCGTTTCCTGTAATGGTTGACTGCATGTAGGATAAACGGTAAGAATGTCTCGGACTTTTATTCCACTTATACAAAACGCCTAAAGTAAGCTTTTGAGGATTAATGTAAGTTGTGCTTCCAACGTCTCCAACAAAGTTGCTTCCACCAATAAAAACACCAAGCTCATTTATTTGAGCATTTAGTGTAATAAAAGGGAAAAAACATAACAATAAATTAAAAATTTTCTTCATTTAATTCAAAATTGCGTGCAAATATAATAATTATCGATACGAATCAACGTTCCTTTGATTAAATGTGCTTTTTTTTCAATTTATGATGTGATTTAGAGACATTTAATGATGATTCAATACAAGCAGAACGAGAAAATGTGGTATTATCGTATAGTAGGAAACAATAAATGCGCTTAATTTCTTTTGTCTTCTCCCCAAAGCAGTTTATTTCTCAGTGTTTTCAAAAAAGTTTCGCCTGGAATTTCAACCATTTTAATTTTATAGTCGGTTTTTTTGATTTTGAGAATAGATTCATTCTTTACAGAAGAAATCCTTGAATCTAAAGAAACTAAATACTGGTCTTCTCGTCCTGTGACACGAAGAGTAATTTCGGTGTCGTCAGGGATAACCAGTGGTCTGGCGGTTAAGTTATGCGGTGCAATTGGAGTGATTACTAAGCTTTTTACATCCGGAGTTAAAATCGGTCCGCCACAGCTTAGAGAGTAACCAGTAGAACCAGTAGGCGTAGAAATAATAAGGCCGTCGGCCCAATATGAATTTAAATATTCATTGTTTAAATAGGTTTCAACAGTAATCATCGAGGTTGTGTCTTTACGGCTCACGGTGACCTCGTTCATGGCAAAATTAAGTTCTTTAAAAGCTTCATTATCTGGTTCAGAAGTCAATCCCAGTAAAGTTCTTTCCGAAGTGGTATAATTTTGATCAATTACATACTGAAGTAAACTATCAATGTTTTCTTTTTGTACTTTGGCCAGAAATCCCAATCTTCCAGCATTAATTCCTAATAATGGAACGCCTGAATTACGGACTAAAGCTGCGGCTCTTAATATTGTTCCGTCGCCGCCAATACTAATTACCATCTCAAAGCTATTATCTAAAATGGTACATGGTGAAAACGTCTTATATTCTTTTTTTATAAGCTGTTTTTCGTAGAGCATTTTCAGAAAATTTTCTTCTATTATAATTTCAACATTGTTGGCGTTGAAAAAAGAAAAAATATCTTTAATGATCGGCTCTGTACTGTTTTGATAATATTGTCCGTAAATGGCTATTTTCATTCTTTGCTAAATTAGAGAATTTGTCAATGTGTCAATTAGATAATTGGGAAATGCGAAATTATCTAATTAACTAATTTTCTCATTGGCACATTCATAATTTATATATTGAGGTATTTGTCTAAATAATCAGACCTTTCTTTTAAACTGTTAATATAAGTGTCTTCCTGATGCTCTGAGATAATTTCGTAACCATATCGTCGGAACGTTTGAATGATTTCGTTGATGGCTCCCAAACCAATTTTTACCGTAATCTGGACATTTTCCAAATCAGCTTCAGAAATAAAACAGCCTAACACTTTTCCATTATTGCTCTCTACAATCTGTGTAATTTCACTCATTGAATAATCCAAAAGACCTTTTTGAACGATAATAATACCGCCTTGTTCTTTTAAAAATGGCGTTTCCTGAAAGAAATTCATGATGTCTTCCATTTCATAATACCCTATGTAGGTATTATTTTCGTCAAGAATAGGGATTACGTTTGTGTGATTTTTGGCGAAGATTTCTAAAACATCCAGCCAGATCATTGATTTTCTGGCAAAAAAACGTTCTAAAGTATATTTGTAATCAATCGCTTTTTTGTCACTGTCAAAAGTGTCGATATCATCAGAAGAGATACTTCCAATGAAAACCCCGTCTTCTAAAATAGGGAAATGAGAAAAATTTACATCGATAAAAAAGTCTTGAATCGAGGCTATCGTTTCCTGACTATCAATCGCTCTGAAATCATTTGTGATATAGTTTGTAATTTCTGTCATAAATCAATTGAAGATATTTGATGCAAAATAATCAAAAAATACCAAAAACTGCTCTGTTTTACTTTGTATTTTTGCTGTAACAAATATAGTGTTACTAGAATTAATTATCTATTTATATGACAAAGTTAAGTGTAAATATCAATAAAATTGCAACGCTTCGAAATGCCCGAGGCGGAAATGTACCTGATTTATTAAAAGTAGCTGTCGATATTCAGCGATTTGGCGGGCAAGGAATCACGATTCACCCACGCCCAGACGAGCGTCATATCCGCTATCAGGATGCACGTGATTTAAAAGCAATTGTAACAACTGAATATAATATTGAAGGAAATCCGCAGCATAATTTTATTGATTTGGTTTTAGAATGTAAACCAGATCAAGTTACATTGGTTCCAGATGCCATTGGTGCCATTACTTCTTCTGCGGGCTGGGATACCATTAAAAATCAAGAATACTTAACCGAAGTAATTCAGGAATTTCAAAAAAACGGAATCAGAACTTCAATTTTTGTTGATCCGATTCTAGAAATGATCGAAGGTGCTAAAAAAACAGGAACAGATAGAATCGAATTGTATACAGAATCTTTTGCACATCAATATAGTTTAGGAAACGAAAGAGGAATTGATCCGTATGTCGAAGCAGCTAAATTGGCAAACGAATTAGGTTTGGGAATCAATGCAGGACATGATTTGAGTTTAGATAATATCAAATTTTTTAAAGATAATATTCCAGGGTTATTAGAAGTTTCTATCGGCCATGCTTTAATTTCAGAAGCGCTTTATCTTGGTTTGGATAATACGGTAAATATGTATCTTAATAAATTAAAGTAATTCTTTAAAGTAAAAAACAAAAAAATATGCTTTACTCAAAAATAGAAGGCGAAGGAAAACCATTTATAATCATGCATGGGTTTCTGGGAATGTCAGATAACTGGAAAACGCTTGCCGGACAATATGTAGAAGCCGGATTTCAAGTTCATATTTTAGATTTAAGAAACCACGGACGCAGTTTTCATTCAGATGAATGGAGTTACGAAGCAATGGTTCAAGATGTGTTTGAATACTGCCAAGCTAATAATTTAACCCGAGTTGATATTCTTGGGCATTCAATGGGTGGAAAAGTGGCCATGCTTTTTGCGACAACGCATCCTGAAATTGTCGATAAATTAATTGTGGCAGATATTGGTCCGAAATTCTACAAACAACATCATCAGGATATTTTGGCGGGATTAAATGCAGTTGACTTTTCGGTAAAACCAAGCCGAAATGACGTAGAAGAAATCGTATCGCAATATGTTTCTGATTTTGGAACACGTCAGTTTCTGTTGAAAAATCTATATTGGAAAGAACCGGGACAATTGGCGTTTAGATTTAATCTGAAAGCTTTTAATAATAATCTTGATGCAATTGGAAAACCTTTAGCAGATGGATTAGTGTTTGATAAACCAACATTATTTATAAGAGGAGGAAACTCAGGATACATTCAAGATGCCGATGTTGATGCAATTCGCCAGCACTTTCCAAAATTACAGTTAGAGACCATTCCAAATGCAGGACATTGGCTTCATGCCGAAAATCCTAAAATGTTTTTTGAACTAACAGCGGCATTTTTAAAAGAGTAATAATAAATTTTATAGCTCTGATTATAAAGTTTAATGCGATTTTTTTAAATGTTTAAATTTTAATGGGTGTTAATCTTGTAATCTGTGGTAAAAAAAAAGTACTTTTAAATAAATTTAAACCCTGAGAAACTATGAAATTATTACTTAGACTTCTTGTTACTGCCGCTTTGGTTTTGTTATTGTCCAATCTGCTAACGGGGGTTCACGTTGCAAGTTTTGGTACAGCTGTAATTGTTGCAGTAGTTTTAGGATTACTGAATGTTTTTATAAAACCTATTCTGGTCGTATTAACACTTCCCGTAACAGTTATAACACTTGGGTTGTTTTTACTCATCATTAACGCTGTGATTATTTTATTGTGTACAAACATTGTGGGCGGTTTTGCAGTCGATTCGTTCTGGACAGCATTAATATTCAGTATTATTTTATCTATACTGCAGTCTATTACCTATAAAATATTAGGAGACGATAAATAATTAAATTTGAAAGCAGATTAAAACTGCTTCAAATACAATAAATTAAAAACTTGGCTGGGTTGCAAAAATTTTATAATTTTGCAACCCAATTTTATTATGTAAATTAAAGAAGAAGATGGATATTAAAAGAGTAGCAATAGACGCTGTAAACGAGACGATTGTTATGAACGTTGTTCATATGGATTATAAAGGTCAAGTAGCAAAAAGAATTAACGAAAAAATGCCTTTGGCGCAAGTAAAAGGATTTAGAAAAGGGCAAGTGCCTAAAGATCTTGTTGAAAAACAATACGGAAAAGCTATTAAGCAAGAAGAGATCAAAAAAGTAGTTGATTTGGCTTTAGAGCGTTATATTCAATCTGAAAGATTAAATCTTTTAGGAACTCCGCTTCCAAAAGTAAATGAAGATTTTAACTGGGATGCCGAAGAATTAACTTTTGAATATGAAATTGGTTTAGTGCCAAACTTCGAAATTGATTTAGAAGCAAAAAACAATATCGTAAAATATATCGTTACGGCTGATGATAAATTAATCGACGGACAAGTTGAGCGTATTCAAAAACAATTTGGAAAAGCTATTCCTCAAGAAGTATCTGATGCAAACTCTGACTTAACTGGAACTTTCTCAAGCGAAGCAAACGGAATCAACAATACTACTACAATTTCAGTTGGAGCTTTCAGTAAAAAAGCTGGAAAACAATTTGTAGGTAAAAAAGTTGGAGATGTGGTTACAGTAAGTACAAAAGGTTTATTTAATGACGATCACCAATTAATGGATTACTTAAAAGTAGGTCACGAAGGCGTTCACGGTTTAGATGTTGAAGTAAACTTTACTATCGAAGCAATTAACGGTTCTGAACCAGCTGAATTAAATCAAGAGTTATTCGACAAACTTTTTGGTGAAGGAAAAGTAGCTTCTTTAGAAGATTTAAAAGCTAAAATTAAAGAAGATGCTGAAGCTCAATTTGCACAGCAAGCTGACCAAAAATTATTATTAGATGTTCAAGATTTCTTAATCGAAAATACAAAATTCGATTTACCAGCTGAATTCTTAAAAAAATGGTTACAAACTGTTGGTGAGAAAAAATTAACAGCAGAAGAAGCTGAAGTTGAATACGCAAGATCTGAAAAAGGTCTACGTTTCCAATTAATCGAAGGAAAAGCTTTAGCTCAAAGCAATATCCAAATTACATTTGAAGATTTGAAAGAGTTTACATCAAACGCTATCAGACAACAAATGGCTCAATTTGGTCAAACAAATCCAACTGACGAAGAAGTTCAAGGAATTGTGGCTAGAGTATTATCTAACCAAGATGAAGTAAAAAGACTTTCTGAGCAAGTTGTAGCAGCTAAATTATTAGATATCTTCAAAGAAAAAGCAAACCCAACAACAAAAGAGGTTACTTACGATGAATTTATTGCTGCTTCTTACGGAGAATAATTTCTGAAAAATAATTATATTTGAGCGTCGGCAGTTTTCTGCCGACGCTTTTTTTGTTTAAATTTTTGTAGAATGTAATATTCCAAAGTTTTAAAAACTTTGAGCCTTAAAATAAGACATAATGACACTCTTCATAAAAAGGTATGACCTTTGTGGAGATAAAAAATTATACACCAATAAAACGTAAAACAAATACATATGAACTACGGTAAAGAATTTAAAAATTATGCTACAAAGCACCACGGAGTAAATGCCATGTATTATGACAAAATCATCAGCGCTATGACGCCGACGAATTTAACTCCAAATATTATTGAAGAACGCCAGTTAAATGTTTCTATCCTTGACGTTTTCTCAAGATTAATGATGGACAGAATCATTTTTTTAGGAACTGGTATCGATGACCAGATTGCAAATGTTGTACAAGCGCAGTTATTATTCTTAGAAAGTGCAGATGCATCAAAAGATATCCAGATTTATTTAAACTCTCCAGGAGGAAGCGTTTATGCAGGTTTAGGAATTTATGATACCATGCAATTCATCAAACCAGACGTAGCGACAATCTGTACAGGAATGGCAGCTTCTATGGGAGCAGTATTATTATGTGCAGGAGCAGCAGGAAAACGTTCTGCATTACCACATTCACGTGTAATGATTCACCAGCCATCAGGAGGAGCACAAGGTGTTGCTACAGATATGGAAATCAACCTACGTGAAATGTTGAAACTAAAAGACGAATTGTACCATATTATTTCTCAGCATTCAGGACAATCTTTCGAAAGAGTTCATAAAGACAGTGAGCGTGACTACTGGATGATTGCTGATGAAGCAAAAGAATATGGTATGATCGATGAAGTATTAAGAAGAGGATAATTCTTAAACATAAAGTTTGTTTCAGATTTAAAGTTGTTTAATTAACTTGAAACCTGAAACTTGAAACAAAAAAATAAAAAATATTAAGCTGTAAAGAGTTAAGTTTTAAAGTTTTAGTTTAGAAAAGCTTAGAAACTTAGTATCTTTGCAGCTTAGTAACTTAAATAAAGAATGGCAAAAGTAGTATTAGAATGTTCGTTTTGTGGAAGAAAAAAGCCAGAAACTAATTTATTAATTGCCGGCATTAATGCACATATCTGTGATAAGTGTATTGAGCAGGCGCACGGAATTGTACTAGAAGAATTAAAGTCCAGCGGAAGTGCGAAATTGGTTGGTGATTTAATTTTAAAGAAACCAAAAGAAATCAGATCTTTCTTGGATCAATACGTTATTGGTCAAGACCAGACCAAAAAAGTAATGTCAGTTGCGGTTTACAATCACTACAAACGTTTAATGCAGCAGCAATTAGATGATGAAGTAGAAATTGAAAAAAGCAACATCATTATGGTTGGTCAGACCGGAACAGGAAAAACATTGGTTGCGAAAACAATCGCTAAAATGTTAGACGTTCCTTTGGCTATTGTTGATGCAACTGTATTAACAGAAGCAGGTTACGTGGGAGAAGATGTAGAAAGCATCCTAACCCGTTTATTACAAGCAGCAGATTACGATGTAACCAAAGCTGAAAGAGGAATCGTATTTATTGATGAAATTGATAAAATTGCCCGTAAGAGCGATAATCCATCAATTACACGTGACGTTTCTGGTGAAGGAGTACAGCAGGCACTTCTTAAATTATTAGAAGGAACTGTGGTAAACGTACCTCCAAAAGGCGGACGTAAACACCCAGACCAGAAGTTTGTTGAAGTTAACACACAAAACATCCTGTTTATTGCAGGAGGAGCTTTTGATGGAGTAGAACGTATTATTTCTAAACGTTTAAACCGTCAGGCAGTAGGGTATTCAACTTCTAAAAATGTAGATAATATTGACAAAAATAATTTATTGCAATATATTGTTCCTAAAGATATCAAAGACTTTGGTTTGATCCCTGAAATTATTGGTCGTCTTCCGGTATTAACCCACATGGATCCTTTAGATAAAGAAACGCTTCGTGCTATTCTAACACAACCTAAAAATGCATTGGTAAAACAATACCAAAAATTATTCTTAATGGATGAGGTTGAATTTAGCATTACTGATGAAGCTTTGGATTTTATTGTCGATAAAGCTTTAGAATACAAATTAGGAGCTCGTGGATTACGTTCGTTATGTGAAGCCATCTTAACAGACGCTATGTACGAACTGCCAAGTTCTGATGACAAAGTACTGTCAATCGATAAAGATTATGCAGAACATACTTTAAGTAAAAATCTTTTGAAGCGTATGGAAATTGCTTCTTAATTTTTTAAAAGATATTGCTCTAAAACCTGTTCATTTCGAACAGGTTTTTTTATGCATTTTTTATAGTAAAGACGCACTGCTTGCTGTCATCTATACAAAAATGAATTTTACTATTGAACCCTAAACTTCTCTCGATACTCAATAGGCTTCATACCAACCATTTTATAAAACACTTTTCTAAAAGCTTTTGGATCGTTGTAACCCGTTTTTTCGATAATTTCTGAAATAGAAAGCTGGGTTTGTTCCAAATATTTCTTAGAACTTTCAACTCGAATATTTTGCAGATATTCAATGGGCGGAATTCCCGTAACTTGTTTAAATCGGCGAGTCATGTTTCGAGTGCTGGTTGGAATATCTTTTGTGATTTCTTCCAATTTCTCTATAGAATGATATTGGCTTTCGATTTTTTGCTGCAGCATTGCCACCAAAGTATCATTGTGCAAATGATTCGGTCTAAAAGTACTGAAATAACTCTGTTTATAACGATTTAAATCAATTGAAAAAATCTTCGCAATCTGCACGGCAATTTCATTACCACAATATTTTTGAACCAATAAAATTAGTAAATGAAAAGTTGAAGTCGAACCTCCGCTCGTATATAAACTTCCATCAGCAGTTAATGTTTCTTCAGGTTTTAACTTCACAAGAGGAAAAGCTTTCGTAAAAGCACTGCAAGCATCAACATGAGTGGTTGCCAGTTTTTCATTTAATAATCCTGATGCAGCAAATAAAAAAGCTCCTGTACAAAAACTGGCCAGTTCGGCGCCATTTTGATGTTGTTTCTTCAGCCACGGAATAAATTTTTTATTCTTAGCAATCATTTCGCTCATATTATCTGTAGTAAAAGCTGGAATCAAAATAAGATCTAAGGCAATATCAGAATCTTCAATTGCGTTGGATTTATAACCAAAAGAAGTTTCCTGAGTAATTTGTTCAGTTAGCTGAAAAATCATGATATCAAATGTTTTTTCGGCTTTAGAACTCAATTTATTAGCTGTTTCAAATACTTCTAAAATGGCGGCAACACTCAGTAATTTATAGTCGTGAGGTATGATTAATCCTAACTTAGTGCTCATAATTTGTGGTTTTTTGGAAATTAACTTCAAACACAAAAGTAGGTAAAATTGTCTTAAATGCCCCTAAAGTTGACTTTTATTAGCACATCAGACAATTCTTAATATTTTAAATTTGCTATAAATAATTTGTAATTTTATATAATATGGACACAAAAATTTTCTTAAATCTTCCCGTAAAAGATTTAAATCGAGCGATATCCTTTTTTAATGATCTTGGTTTTCCAACCAATCCAAAATTTACAAATGAACAAGGAGCTTGTATCGTTATTAGTGAAAATATCAATGTAATGATTTTGGTTGAAGAGTTTTATTTAACTTTTACCAAGAAGCAAATTTGTGATGCCGCTAAAGCGAGCGAAGTGCTTATTTCGATTTCATTGGATTCTCGCGAAAAAGTAGATGAAATGCTGGAAAAAGCGGTTAAAGCCGGCGGAACAGATTATATTCCTGCAAAAGATTATGGATGGATGTACCAAAGAACTTTTCTGGATGTAGACGGACATCATTGGGAAGTTTTCTTTATGGATGAAAGCCAGATTCCGAATCAAATGTAAGGTATGATTAAAGTTCAAAATACAATCGATTCATCAATAGAGAAAGTCTGGAATTTGTGGACGTCTCCTGAACATATTCAAAAATGGAATTATGCTTTTGAAGAATGGTATACGCCTTACGCCGAAAATGATTTGCAGGTAAATGGTAAATTTAAATATGAAATGGGCACAAAGGATAAAAGTGAAGGATTTGATTTTGAAGGGATATATACGAAACTAGAAAAATTTCGATTGATAGAATATAAGCTATTGGATAACAGAACAGGAGCTATTTATTTTGAAGAAATTGGCAGCAAAGTCAAACTTACAGAAGTATTTGAACCTACAAAAGAAGATTCTGAAAGTATGCAGAAACAATGGTGTCAAAACGTAATTGATAACTTTAAAAAATACGTTGAAAGTATTTAAAACAATAAAAATCTAAAATATAATGCATTATGATAACAATAAAAAACACTGTTAACGCATCGCTTGATAAAGTTTGGAATTTCTGGAATACTCCTGAACACATTACAAAATGGAGTTTTGCTTCGCCAGACTGGCACACGCCTTATGCTGAAGCCGATTTAAGAGAAGGCGGAAAATTTAAATCGACAATGGCAGCGAAAGACGGCAGTATGAGTTTCCATTTTGAAGGTGAATTTACTTTAGTTAAACCAAATGAAGCACTTTCGTATGTGATGGGGGATGGCCGAAAAGTTGAAATTACGTTTACGCAGACTCCGGAAGGTGTTGAAATTATTGAAAGTTTCGAACCTGAAACACAAAATTCAGAAGAAATGCAGCGTGCCGGATGGCAGGCTATTTTGGATAATTTTAAAAATTATATTGAAGCAAATTAACGTTCAAAGTATAGATTCACAAGGCTTAAAGGTTATAAATAAACTCAAAATAACTTACATTACTATATGGTTTAAAAAAAAAATAATTATCTAACAAAAAAAAACAAAAAACAATGACAAAACAAATTTGGTTAAATCTGCCAGTCAAAAACGTGGCAAGAGCAAAAGATTTTTTCTGGAAAATAGGTTTCTCATTCAATGAACAGCACGACACACCAAATTCGACCTGTATGGTTGTTGGAGAAAATCATTTTGTAGTAATGCTCTTTGAGGAAATTCTTTTTTCTGGTTTTTCTCAAAATGCTATTACTGATACAAAATCAAGTTCAGAAATATTGATTTCTATTGATGCCGAGAGCAAAGAAGAAGTAGATGAACTGGCCAAAAAAGTTGAAGAAGCCGGTGGAACTCTTTTTGCTCAGCCTGCCGAAAGTCAGGGCTGGATGTATGGTTTTGGTTTTGCCGATTTAGACGGTCATCGTTGGAATGTTTTATTCATGGATTTCAGTAAACTTTCTTAATTATGGAAACATTAGAATTTACAGTAAAAATCAAAACTAACCCAGACAAAGTCTGGAAAGTTTTATGGGAAGATGAAACGTATAAAAAATGGACAAGTGTATTTTGCGAAGGTTCATATACAGTAAGCGATTGGAACGAAGGTGACAAAATACATTTTATGTCGCCAAACGGAGAAGGAATGAATAGTATTATTGAAAAGAAAATTCCAAACGAATATATGGCTTTTAAGCATATAGGTGAAATAAAAGATTTTAAGGAGCAGCCTCTTGATGAAGAAACAAAAAAGTGGAGCGGCGCAATGGAAACTTATCGGTTAATTCCAAATGGAGAATTTACAGATTTAGTAGCTAAGGTCGATGCTGGCGAGAAATTTGTTGATTATTTTAAAGATGTCTTTCCTAAAGGTCTTGAAGTAGTAAAGCAATTATCCGAGGAAAATTAGACGAATTTTAGCATTCACAATTCATAATTTACAATTAACAATTAAAAAAATATCATGGCAGCAATAAACCCATACTTAATCTTTAATGGAACGTGCGAAGAGGCGTTTCTATTTTATAAATCAGTTTTTGGCGGCGAATTTCCATATATTGGAAAATATAAAGATGCTCCAGCAGAAGAAGGAGAAGTACTTTCTGAAGAAGCATTGAATCGAATCATGCACGTATCACTTCCAATTGGAAATACCATTTTAATGGGAAGCGATTCACATCCAAGATATGGAGATGTAGGTTTTGGCGATAACTTCTCCATTTCTATCAATACAGAAAGCACTGAAGAAGCAGATCGCATTTTTAATGGACTTTCAGCTGGAGGAAAAGTGGAAATGCCAATGAATAAAACATTTTGGGGAGCCTATTTTGGAATGTTCAAAGACAAATTCGGCGTTAACTGGATGGTAAATTTCGATGAAAATGAAGGAAATAAATAACTAAAAAGTTACGTTATTTTAATAATAAAACAGAATTGTTAAATTACTTGAAAAAGCGCATGAATATGCGCTTTTTCTTTGCAAAAAAACAAGGATTATTCTTTTTTATAACCAAGAGATTGCCGATTTTTGTCGCTTTCAAAATCAATACGATACAATGGCAGTAGAGGATAATAAAGAAATAATTTTATTAAAAGTTTCTGGACACGATAAAATAGGGGTTACAGCAGGTTTAACAGCTGTACTGGCAGCGTACGATGCTAATATTTTAGATATTGGCCAAGCCGATATTCACGATACTCTTTCTTTGGGAATTTTATTCGAAATTGCAGCAGGTTCTTCTTCTGCTCCCGTTTTAAAAGATTTACTATTCAAAGCGTATGAGCTGGAAATCAAAGTGAAATTTATTCCGATTTCTATAGATGATTACGAGAAATGGGTAAAATCTCAATCTAAACAACGCTACATCATTAATATTTTGGGAGAAAAACTAGCCGCTTCTCAATTAGCCGCAGTAACCAAAATAATGTCAGATCAAAATCTCAATATTGACTCTATCATAAGACTTACAGGAAGAACTTCAATTGTTGAAAAAGAACAATATCCTCGTTCTTGTATTCAATTATCTGTAACAGGTGAAATTGTAAATAAAATTGTCATGACGGCAAGTTTTATGGAAATTTCAAGAACTTTAAACGTTGATATTTCTTTCCAAGAAGATAATATTTACAGAAGAAATCGTCGTTTAGTATGCTTCGATATGGATTCTACTTTGATCCAGACAGAAGTTATTGACGAACTGGCAGAATTAAATGGAGTAGGAGATCAAGTTCGTGCCATTACCGAATCAGCCATGAATGGTGAAATTGATTTCAACGAAAGTTTTAAAAAACGTATGGCTTTGCTTGAAGGTTTAAGCGAAGAAGTATTGCAGAAAGTAGCCGTAAATTTACCCATTACACAAGGTGCGCATCGTTTGATGAAAGCCTTAAAATATTACGGATATAAAACTGCCATCCTATCTGGAGGATTTACCTATTTTGGAGAATACCTTCAAAAAGAATTAGGAATCGATTACGTTCACGCGAATCAACTAGAAATTAAAGATGGTAAGTTAACGGGTAAATACTTAGGTGATATTGTTGACGGACAAAAGAAAGCAGAACATCTTAAGGCTATTGCCGAAAAAGAGGGAATTCACATTAACCAGACCATTGCAGTTGGCGACGGAGCAAACGATTTGCCAATGCTGAACTTAGCAGGTCTTGGCATCGCTTTTCATGCTAAACCAAAAGTAAAAGAAAGTGCTTCAACTTCAATTTCGAGTCTCGGTCTTGACGGAGTTTTATACTTATTAGGATACCACGACAGATATATTGATATGATGTAGTTGTCATTCTGAACGAAGTAAAATGGATTTGCCTTCAAAAAAGGCTTCAACTTCGATCAGCCTGACAAACAAAAATCAACATATTTTTCATTTCATAAAAAACAAAACCTCAGTTTTCAATAAGCTGAGGTTTTTTTATTTAGAAAAGGTCTGTATTATTTACGAGATTCTATTTCTTTTGTGATTTCTTTCAAATTTTTAAGATTTAAAATAAGTATGGGAAGCAAAGCAATAGGAACCACATTGGCAACGCTGAAACCTTTAATAAAAACAATGAACAAATTAGAAATGAGCGAAAAAAAGAGCACAACTCCAAAAGTATAAGTCAGCGTTTTTAAAGTCTTGTGGTTTTTAACTAATTCCTCATTAGTCATTGCACTGTATTTCTTTTTATCGGCCATTTTTAAATAGAATTATCTTTTACACACATTTCTTTTAATTGTTCGAGATAATCTCTTTGATTCGAAAGTCTTGGGATTTTATTTTGTCCGCCCAATTTGTCGCGCTCTTTCAACCAGTCGTAAAACAGATTTTCACGCGCCACATTAATCACCAAAGGATTTAAGGTCATATTGTTATAACGTTTTGCTTCGTAATCAGAATTTAGGGTTTGAAGCGTTTCGTCTAATACTTTTTGGAAAAGACCCACGTCGGCTGGTTTTTTCTTGAATTCAATCATCCATTCGTGAGCGCCTTTTTCTTTGTCCTGCATAAAAATAGGAGCAACCGTATAATCGATAACTTCAGTTTGTGTAATTTGACAGGCTTTTGCAATAGCTTGATCGGTGTTTTCAACCATTAATTCTTCACCAAAAACATTAATATGATGTTTGGTTCTTCCAGTAACGCGTATTCTGTACGGATTTAGAGAAGTAAAACGAACTGTATCGCCAATTAAATAACGCCACAAACCAGAATTCGTAGTAATCACAATGGCGTAGTTTTTATTCAATTCGACTTCAGAAAGAGGAATTACTTTTTGATTTGTCGACCCAAAAGTATCCATCGGGATAAATTCATAGAATATCCCGTAATCCAGCATCAACAGTAAATCACTTGAATTATTCAAATCTTGAATAGCAAAAAAACCTTCAGATGCGTTGTAAATTTCGTAATATCTAAAATCGTTGCTTGGCAGTAATTTTTTATATTGTTCTTTGTAAGGAGAAAAACTTACTCCGCCGTGAAAATATACTTCAAGATTTGGCCACAATTCCAGCAGACTTTGTTTGCCGGTATTTTCCAAAACCTTATTCATTAAAACCAGCATCCAGGAAGGAACCCCTGCGAAACTCGTCACATTTTCGTTTTTAGTTTCGTTAATAATAGCAGCAATTTTGGCTTCCCATTCGCTCATTAACGATGTTTTACTGCTTGGTGTACTGCTGAATTCAGCCCAAATGGGCATGTTTTCAATTAAAATTGCCGATAAGTCTCCAAAAAAAGTATTATTGTTTTCATAAATCTGGGAACTTCCGCCTAAGCGAAGACTTTTTCCTAAAAACAATTCAGAATCTTCATTGTTGTTCAAATACAAGCACAATAAATCTTTGCTTCCTTTATAATGACAATCTTCAAGAGCTTCTGTACTTACCGGAATAAATTTACTTTTAGCATTGGTTGTTCCGCTTGATTTGGCAAACCATTTTATAGGAGATTCCCAAAAAACATTTTGTTCTCCCTGACGAGTACGTTCGATTAAAGGCTGTAATTCTTCGTAAGTAGCAATAGGAACTCTTTCTGCAAAAGTTTTATAAGAGTTGATAGACTCAAAATCATATTTTTTTCCAATAACCGTATTTTCTGATGCCGTTAATAAATTATGCAATAGTTCTTCCTGAACTTCATTTGGATATTTTAAAAAAAGTTCTATTTGATGTATCCTTTGCTTAAGGACCCAAGATGCAAAAGAGTTTATTATAGATAAAGGCATGAAAAAAGTGGTTTTTGATGTTAGCTTTTACGTTTGGATGTAAAATCCAGAAACTTAAAATTTGAATATCAATAGACAAATCTTAACTTTGCTGTCATATCAAAAATAGTGTTTTTTGTAATAAAAAACACGCTGATTAAGCTAAAGATTTAACTCAATAGAAAAAGATTTCACGAATTAGAGGCCATGCTTTTTAAGCAGATTTTATATCCAATACTAAAACTTTCAATTTTAAATTAAAATGACATATCAAGGAGTACTTACCAAAATGCAGACTGAATTAGGAAATCCAATTCAATATTACCTAGTTTTTGAAGACAGCTTTTTGAATGTTAATCAGTTATTAGATAAAGAAATTGAAATTAGCTTTGCAGGATTTCAGTGTTTAAACTGCCAGAAAAAGAAAAAAATCTACAGACAAGGATTCTGTTACGAGTGTTTTTATTCAAGCCCGGCAGTTGGCGACTGGATTATGAAACCAGAACTAAGCACCGCCCATTTAGGAATTGCCGATCGTGATTTAGAATACGAGCAGAAAGCACAATTACAGCCTCATATTGTTTATCTGGCTTTGTCAAGTGAAATAAAAGTAGGGGTAACTCGTAAAACACAAGTTCCAACACGATGGATCGATCAAGGTGCAACACAGGCCATTGCTATTGTTGAGGTGCCCAATCGCTATTTGGCCGGAATTACCGAGGTCGCTTTGAAAAACCATTATGCAGATAAAACCAATTGGCGAAAAATGCTGCAATGTACAGCAGAATCATGTGATTTGGTTTTAGAAAAATCAAAAGTGGAAAGCTTGATTCCATTTGAAGTGAAGGACTATTTCTACAGTCAGAAAAATGATATTTACGAATTGAAATATCCAATTCTAACTTATCCCGCAAAAGTGGCAAGCTTGAATCTAGATAAAACCCCAACTTTTCAAGGAAAATTAGTAGGGATTAAAGGGCAGTACCTGATTTTCGAAAACGGGACTGTTTTTAATATTCGTGGTTCAGAGGGCTATGTTGTAAATATAAACGTCTAGTAGTATCGACTCTCCGTCTATTACTTTGAGGCATTTGTAGAATAGTCTCGAATAAATGTAATTAACTTTATATTTTAGGGGCTTTCTGAAATAAAAGATGTGAGTTTTGGTAAATTTTTTTACAATTTTGTAATGTTTGCTTATTCAAAGAATTTAATTTTAGGAAAAATTTAACTTATATTTGGTAAGTTCTAAGAAACGACCACCAAATTTACAAACAAACTTAATTCTAAAAACAATTTTAATTGAATGGGTAACTTAAACAAAGTTAACGTAGTCAGGCGCGGTTTAATGCGTGTTCTAACTAAAAACATCGGGGCTTCAAACGCTTCAAAAAGTGGAACGATTGATAAAAGCAAAATAAAAAAGGTCTTAATCTGTAGACCAAACGGCAGATTAGGAAACCTGCTTTTAATTACGCCGCTTATTCAGGAAGTTTCTAATACCTTTCCTGGATGCACAATTGATGTATTTGTAAAAGGAACGCTTGCTCCCATTGTATTTGAAAAATATGAGAATGTCGATAAAATAATCGATCTTCCTAAAAAACCTTTTAAAGAATTAATCCGCTACTTAAAAGTGTGGACATTGATCAGAAAACAGAATTACGACTTAGTAGTAAATGTTGATCAAAACTCTTCCTCTGGCAGACTTGCCGTGCAGTTTTCAACTGCGAAATATAAATTTTTTGGCGATCTTCCAGAAAATGTAAACTTAAACTTTGACGATTACGATCATATTGCAAAATATCCGGTTTATAATTTCAGATATTTTTTGAGCCAGTTTGGTATTGAAGACCACAAAAAACCTGTAGAACTTATTGATTTAAAATTAACGCAGGATGAAATTAACAAGGGTAAAAATATTTTAGACGGAATTATCGACAATCAGAAAAAAACAATTGCGATTTTTACTTTTGCTACAGGCGCAAAATGTTTTTCGGTTGAATGGTGGGAAGAATTTTATTCGGCATTAAAAAAAGAATATCCAGATCATAATATTTTCGAAGTGCTTCCAGTTGAAAATGTTTCGCAGATTAACTTTCAAGCGCCTTCTTTTTACAGCAAAGACGTCCGCGAAATTGGATCTGTTTTAGCGAATGTTGATGTTTTTGTGGGAGCTGACAGCGGTATTATGCACTTATCAAGTGCTTCCAAAACATCGACCGTTGGATTGTTTTCTATTTCAAATTTAAAGAAATATGAGCCTTACGGAAACAACAGCGTAGGAATTGATACGAATACACTTGGAATTCCAGATTACATAAAAGCAATAAACAAAATCCTGAACGCTTAATTCAGGATCTGTATAAAAAGAAACGGCTCCGAAATTTCGGAGCCGTTTTTATTTGAAATAAACTTTTATTAGTTTTTCTTTTTGAAAAGACCATTAATTAAGTCACTTGCTTTTTTTGTAGCTTCTTGTGTCTTTTGTTCTTTTTCAGTTTTCGCCGCCTGAGTAGTGTCTTTCGCTTTTGTATTTTTATTGATTAAATCCGTAAGCGCAGAAGTACCTTTTTGAGTCAGCTTTTCTTTTTGTTGATTCACCAGCTGAGTAGTTAAATTATTAACTGCTGTTTTCATATCAGTACTGATTTTCGGATTAGAAAAATTACCAGTTAACATAGCTGTTATTGGAATGTTGTCTAATTTCGCGGCATCAGAAGGAGATAATTTTGCAATCAAAGCATTAGCTTCAGTACCCAAATATTTAGCCGGAACATCTAATTTTAAATTGTAGTTCATGTTTTGGTCAAAACCATGCGTACCGCCAACTGTAATTTTAATGTCTTGATATTTAATGTCAAATGGTTTTACATTTACTTTTCCATCATCAAATGTCAATGCCATTTTCAAGTCGTTTAAATTCAATTTGTTTGCATCAAGGAATTTGATGTTTGAAGTCAATGAATTTAATACAGTAGAATTTTTAGCGTTTACAGTAGTCGAAAGTAATTGTCCTAACAAATCCCCTGATAAAGATTTTAAATCTGGAGTTAATTCTTTCGCATCTAAATTTCCGTTTAATTTGATCGTCGAATTTAATTTACCATTAATGATTCCAGCAATTGGAGCAATTTTTTTCATCATGTCTAATTGCGTAAAAGTCTGCGCAATATCCACTTGATTGAAACCTAAATTCATGTCGAATGTTGGTACTTTTGATTTAGTAGAAACAGCACCAGTTAAGCCAATTGTTCCTCCAAAAATTGAGGTTCTAAAGTTCTCAAGCTGTGCTTTTTCATCTTTAATAATCAATTTACCAGAAACATCTTTTAGTTTTAAATTGTCATATAAAACCGTAGTTGCTTTTGCATTTAAAGTACAGTTTAAGAAAGCCGGAATTTTCATTGCTTCAGCTGGTTTTGCTGGAGTTTTGGTTTCTTCTTTTGCCGGTTCTCCCGAAGTCATGAAATCATCAACAGCCAATTGATTTGAACTCATATTGAAGTTTCCTCTCAATTCTTGTTTTTTGAACATGAAACCGTAGAAATTTTCTAAAACACCATTAATGCTAATGTCACTTTTTCCTGTTGTCGCATCAAATTGTTTCAAGTTGATTTTACTTGGATTGAACTCTACTAAAGCCGTGCTGATGTTCATTGACTTGTTATTTTCATCAGTATATTTAAATCCTGATAAACTCATTGTTCCAGCATTTTTTATGTTTTGATACTGACTTTTTTCAACAGAAGCCATATCAAAATTAGTCGTAACGTCTGCTTTTAAAATACCAGCCAGAGGTTTGTCCATTTTAATTGGATATGCTTTTGAAAGATTCGCTAGGTTAATCGTTCCTTTCAAAGCGGCATCAACAATAGGATTAACAGTAATGTTTTTGATATTCGCTTTTGCGCTAAAAACATCTTGATCGATTCTAAAAGATAATTTGTCTAGGTTTACATAAGTATCGTTTAGAATTCCGGTTTCGTTGATAATTTTCGTATCGATTACAATATTCTGAACTGATTTTGGAAGGTTCGGATATTGGAATGAAGCATTATTGGAAGCAATCGCAATGTTGAATTTTGGAACAGTTGTATCTGTTAATTCTCCTTTTGCAAAACCAACTACTGTAAAATCTCCCGTTGTTTTTACACCATCAAGACTTGAAGCGTAAGCAGCAGGAATTAGTCCTAAGAAATTCGTAAATGAAGAAGTAGGCGTTTTAAACTTCAAATCGTAAATCTGTGCTTTTTCAGCCATTTGAATGAATCCATCAAATTCTAAAGGAAGCTGATTGATTAAGGCTTTGTTTTCTTTAAAAGTGTATTTACTTTTTTCTAAGTCAATTCCTAAAATCGCATCCAAAGTTAATTTTATGTTTTTCATATAATTAACCTTGTCCATATCCAAAGATACGTTTGCAGTAGTTTTGGTATTTAAATCAAGAACTGAATTGGTAAAATCTCCTGTTCCTTCATGATTTAGACTATCAATAACCATTTTAATTTTAGAACCCTGATCGATATATCTAAAAGTGAAGTTCTCTATTTTATAGTTTTGAATTTTTAAAGAAAGCGGACTGCTTTTGTCGTCTTTTTTATCTTCGCTCTTCTTGTCTTTTAAAGCAATATCAAAGTTTCCAACACCATCTTTATTGAAAATAATATTGATTAAACCATTTTCAGAAGTAATACCTTCAATGTTTAATGGTTCGTCTTTTCCTTTGAAAAGTTCTTTGATACTCATTTTAAGGTTTAATTCTCCCAATGAAACCAAAGTATCTCCTTCAAAAGGCGCTTTGTTAATGATAACCAGTTTTTCGATTCCAACTGCTGCATTTGGGAAGTTTTTAAACAAACTTAAATCAGCATCGGCAAAGCTTACTTTGGCATCAACACTTTCGTTGATTGCATCGGCAATTTTGGCTTTGATCTGATCCTTGAACAAAAACGGAATGGCAAATAATGCGGCCACAAAAACCACAATTACAATGGCGGTTACTTTTAAAATTTTCTTTAGCATATTTATAGATTTGAGGTTTACTTTTGAAAATTGACTCTTTGCAAAAATAGCTTTTTTTGATTGAGTATGAAGATAAAATTTTCTTAAAAATGTAAGAAATTACTCTTGTTTAATAAAAAAAATCCGTTTGAGAATTTCAAACGGATTGTCTATTATTTTTTTATAAAAGAAACGATCTTATTAATCAAGGTTTCAGAAATTGGCAGATTTTCATTTTTATAACTTTCCATATTGGCTTGTTTGTCGCCTTCAATGGTTTTCATAATATGATTCATTTTATCGATAATGACCAATTCAGAGTTTTTGCTGGCTTTCGAAAGATTCTCGGCATCTTTAACATCAACCTGTAAATCGTTATTTCCTTGGATGATTAAAACTGGAATCGTCAATTTCTTAATCTCAATTTGTGGATCATACTTAAACCATGAAATCAAATAAGGCTGAATACTTGGTCTGAAAAGTGAATTCAGCATCGGGTCAACTTTTTTAACCTGATTACCGCTTTTTAGACTGTCAATAATCGGAAAAGTCATGTCTTCTATCTGTTTATTGGATTTAGAAGAAATTTGATTTTTCAAAAGTTTATCTGCTGATTCTCCTGCGCCGGCAATCGAAATAAATTTAGCTGCTTTTGCGCTGGCAATCATTCCAATTAAAGAACCTTCACTATGACCTATAATGATTAGCTGAGTAAAACGTTTGTCTTGTTTTAAAAAGTTAATCCAGCTTTTTGCATCTTCCGTATAATTTTCAAAAACCAAACTTGATTCTGCTGTAGCTGCCGGTTTGCTTTCACCAATTCCTCTTTTATCGTATCGTAATGATGCAATTCCGTTTTGGGCCAGCGCTTCTGCCAGCATTTTCAGCGAATTGTTTTTCATCATCGGATTATTTCCGTTTCGGTCTGTTGGTCCAGATCCTGCAATTAGTAAAGCCACGGGGCATTTTTTTACATTATCTGGAACCGTCAGCGTACCAAAAAGCTGATCAACATTGATTTTTAAAGTAACATTAGTTTCTTTAAAAGTATCTTGTTTTGCATTTTGAGCATCAACACTGGTCAAAAACAAAACACTCAAAAACAGCAGTATCTTTTTCATTTTTAGCGGAATTATTTAATATCTATTCCAAAAGGCATCATAGCCTGAACTCCTTTTTGTCTTTGAAATCTTTTTACCTGTTCAATCAGCATGTAATTTTCTTCGCCTATTTCTTCTTTAATAAAAGCTTCTTTTGTGCGTGAAAATGGCATATTGGCTAATAAGTCTCCAACCGTTTTTTCATATTCAGGATAATTCTGAGTACCGTAATCTTTAATTTTAGCAATTCTGGCAGCTTCTGCAATCGCATCATTTAAGCCGCCAATTTTATCTACTAAACCAATTTTTAAAGCTTCAGATCCTGACCAAACTCTTCCCTGAGCAATTGCATCAACTTGTGCGAAAGTCATTTTACGGCCTTCAGCAACGTGAGTTACAAAAGTATTGTAAACTTGTTCAATACTTTCAAGTGTAAATGCTTTGAATTTTTCGTCAACAGGAACAAACGGACTATAATTAGCCGAGTTTTCGTGTGTTTTTACTTGTTCGCTGTTGATTCCTAATTTATTAGCCAACGGAGTGAAATTTGGCAATACTCCAAAAACTCCTATAGAACCTGTAATAGTGTTGCTTTCAGCGAAAATTTTATTAGCGTTGCAAGCAATATAATATCCACCTGAAGCTGCGTAATTCCCCATAGAAACCACGACTGGCTTTACTTTTTTGGTAATTTCGATTTCTCTCCAGATTAAGTCAGAAGTTAAAGCACTTCCGCCTGGGCTGTCAATTCTTAAAACAATGGCTTTTACATCTTCATTTTTTCTAGCTTCTTGTAGAGAACGACGCATTGAACCTTCACCAATCATATTAACATCACCTTCGCCGCCTGCAATTTCGCCTTGAGCGTAAATAATCGCAATTTGATCGTCAGCGATATTGGTTAAAGCTGTAGTCATGTTATTTTGGGTGTAATCTAAAATAGATATTTTGTTGTAATCGTCGTCGCCTTTTACTTTTAGTGCTTTTTTAATTGCATCATGATAAACGTCTTCATACGCTACAATATCCACTAAATGCTGGTTTTTTGCCATTTGTGGCGTTCTTGCCAATAAACCGTTCGCGATTTCATTTAGTTTGTCAACCGGAATATTTCTGCTTTTTGAAATATCACCGCAAACTGTTGACCAAATAGAGTTTAAAAGCGCCGTAACTTGTTCTCTATTGGCATCGCTCATCTTATTTTCTAAAAAGGGTTCAACAGCGCTTTTGTATTTTCCGTGACGAATTACTTCCATGTGAATACCTGATTTTTCTTGAAAATCTTTGAAAAACATTATTTCAGATGAAAGTCCTTTAAAGTCTAAATCTCCCGCCGGATTCAAATAAATAGTATTGGCAACAGAGTTTAAATAATATTCTTTTTGTGAAAAAGTATTAGCATAAGCCCAAACAAATTTTCCTGATTTTTTGAAGCTTTCCAAAGCATTTCTTAAATCTTTGTATTGAGCAAGACCTAAAGAAGATTGATCGTTTAAAATTGAGATTCCTTTAATATTGTCGTCCGTTTTTGCTGCTTCAATAGCATTGATAACATCGCTTAAACCAACTCCTTTTTTATCTGAAAAAACAGTAACCCATGGATCTTTGTATTTTCCTGCATAATCATTGTTAATACGGCTAAGGTCTAATTCGATTACCGAATCGCTTTTAACCGAAACTTTATCATCTCCTCCAAAAATAGCTCCGATTAGAATTACTCCAAAAAAGAAAATCATTATAAATACAAAAATACCAACAACTGTGGCAATTACATTTCCTAAAAATTTCATAAGTATATTTTTTTTAATATGTAGCGCGAATGGCTGATATGTTACAAATTTCGCACATTATTTTATTTACGTCTTTATGTCGTTTCACAAATATATTGGTTAATTCTAAAATAGTTTTAGTTAATTTGCATTTATTATGAAAACACAGCATCAGGTCGTTTTATCTATAGGCAGCAATCAGGGAAACAGGTTAGAAAATATCGAAAGTTGTATCGATTTGATACATCAGGAAGTAGGAACTGTGATTCGGGTTTCAAAGCTTTATGAAACGCCTGCTTGGGGTTTTGAAAGTGATGCTTTTTACAATTGTGCTTTATTACTTCACACTTCTTCATCGGCACACAAAATATTAAATCAGGTTTTAAAAGTCGAAAAACAATTAGGCAGAATCCGTTCAAATCAAGAAGGATATCAAAGCCGTACTATCGATATTGATTTGATTGTTTTTGATGATGAAATTATCGATTCTGAAAAATTACAGATTCCGCATCCTTTAATGCAGAACCGAAATTTTGTATTACT
This sequence comes from Flavobacterium endoglycinae, assembly GCF_017352115.1. Taxonomy (NCBI): domain Bacteria; kingdom Pseudomonadati; phylum Bacteroidota; class Flavobacteriia; order Flavobacteriales; family Flavobacteriaceae; genus Flavobacterium; species Flavobacterium endoglycinae. The sequence goes on along the minus strand of NZ_CP071448.1, from coordinate 1,631,673 downwards.
TCCGATACAAGATTTAAAATTAGACTGGAAACATCCCATTCTTCATAAAACTATTTCGGAGCTAATTGCTATTTCTCCTGACAACAGCGTTTGTACTGTTGTACAAGACTTAAGATGTCCGTTAAACGAAATTCAGCTTGATAAGTTTAATTATATTGCTTTTGAGGGAAATATTGGCGCAGGAAAAACGACTTTGGTTCATAAAATTGCAGCTGATTTTAATGCAAAAACCGTTTTGGAACGTTTCGCTGATAATCCGTTTTTACCCAAGTTTTACAAAGATCAAAACCGATATGCTTTTCCGTTAGAAATGTCTTTTTTAGCCGATCGTTATCAGCAATTATCAGATGATTTGGCACAATTTGATTTGTTTAAGGATTTTATTGTGGCTGATTATCATATTTTTAAATCATTGATTTTTGCTAAAATTACGCTTCAAGAAGATGAATATCGTTTGTACCGAAACTTATTTGATATCATTTACAAAGAAATGCCAAAACCAGATCTTTATGTTTACTTGTATCAGAATACTGAAAGGCTGCTTCAAAATATAAAAAAACGAGGCAGAAACTACGAACAGAATATCGAAGGAGAATATCTGGATAAAATCAACAATGGTTATCTGGAATACATAAAGTCCCAAACCGATTTGAATGTTTTAATTATAGATGTTTCCGATCGTGATTTTGTAAAGAAACAAGAAGATTACGTCTTTATTTTAAACGAAATTAAGAAGAAGCTGGGTTGATAATTTGATAATTAGAAAATGGGTCAATAAGATAATTTTATGTGGTTTTGTTAAAATTATCTCATTGCCTAATTATCAAATTGCCACATTCTCAAAACTATCTTTTGAGTGAAAAATGCCCTCTTAATATTGGTTTCGAATCGTCTATTTTTAAAGCATACCAATAATCAGAAGCCGGAAGCGGTATTTTTTCGAAAGTTCCGTCCCAGCTCATTTTTGATGAGTTTAACTGAGTGATTAGTTTACCGTAACGGTCAAAAATAGTTACTTCTGCCTGAGGATAATTTTCCATTCCAGTTACTTCCCATAAATCATTATACGAATCGTTGTTTGGCGTGAAAAATGGAGGAAAAACAAGTATTACAAAGTTTTGGGTAACACCACCACATCCGCTTTTTTCTCTTACATAAGCAGTTTGGAGTCCACCAGGAACATCATAAAAAATATTAGAATCCTGAAAGTTTACGCCATCAACAGAGTATTCAAAATAATTGCTTTCTTTTTTAAGATAAATAATCGCTCTTGTGCCATTTACGTCGATTCGGTCAATTTTTGGCGTTTCTCGTTCCTCAACAACAATGGTCTTTCGGCTGGTGCAGTTTTCAGGAGAAGGACTTGTAACATCAACCGTATACGTTCCGCCTTTAGTGACCACAATAGTTTGTGTGGTTTCGCCATTTGACCATAAATAATTCATTCCAAGAACTCCAGCGTTAAGCGTTACAGATTGTGATTGGCATAAAACAACATTTTCATCTGTAACCACCGGTGGAGTGTAAATGATTATATCTACCGCAGTACGATTTGTATTAGTACAGCCTGCATTCGAAGCTTCAGCATAATAAGTGGTATTTGCTGAAAGATTTGGAGTTGTGAAACTTGTTCCGGTAAAAACACTCGTTCCACCAACCGCAGATGTAAACCAATTAATACTTCCAATATTTGAACTGGCTGTAATTGTTACAGATCCCGGACCGCAGTTGGTATAAGTAGTTTGGTCTGCAACTGGATTTGTTGGAGTTGCAATTACTGTAGCTGTAACCGATTTTCTGTTGGACACGCAGCCAGCATCTACATAATAAGTTGTAGTTGAATTTATGATTGGAGTAGTATAGCTGTTTCCCGTTCCTAATAGATTTCCTCCAACAGCGGCATCATACCAGCTGATGGTTGCGCCGGCAGTTGCAGTTGCATTAAAGGTAAACGTTCCAGAATCACAAACAGGACTTGGATTTGCTGCTGGTGTTACAACTGGAATTGTAATTTTTGTACTCGCCGCAATTTCAAGGGGAGATTCACCGGGCATTCCGCCATATTCCACAACATAACCTTTTGGCTGATAAGCATCTCCGGGTGTTAAAGAACCTGTGTTGGAAAGATCGTTCCAAGAACCTCTAATTCCAATTCCCGGCTGTGTAATATGTGCATAATCTTCATCGCCTTGATTATTAGGTTCTCCTGTATTCCAGAAAGTGTAACTCATTACAGTTCCTACTTCAGGACCTGTAACCCATTTCCAAACACCTTCAGTTTCTGCATCGCTTCCGCCAATCCATCCAGTTCCAGAAGCTTGTTCACCAATTAATTGTGCTTCATCCTGAGATAAAATAGTAGCCAGATAACCTTTTAATCCATAATAAGTGCTTGTTTCAGCCGCCGCTTTTGCACTTGTCCATGTAATACCAACATTTGGAACAAATAAATAATAATGCTGTGTTGAAGGTAAATAATTCGCATTACCAATTGTTATTGAAAAGGTTCTGGTTCCAGAAGCTGAAGCCGAAGAATTCATAAAAACGACATCTTTTACGGCGGCAACTAAATCAGAATATAAAACATTGATACCTGTTGGGCTTGTAATGCTTAATTTTCCCGCTGTTGCATCCCAGTTTGTAGTTACATTAGGATGTGCTGCTACATTAGAAAGTGAAAGTAAATCTAACCCACTGGAATAACCAGATGAGATTTGAATATAAACACCTTTAATTCCTGTTTCTGCAGGGTCATGCGTAATACTAAAATCAGTTACAATTTTTATGGTATTTTGTGGACAATATAATTGATCTCCAGTTGCTTTAACAATAGGAGCAGTTGTTGCAGAAAATTTACTGCGGTCATTTGAATATTTTGAGATCTTGTCTTGGTTGGTTGTCGAATTTGCAAAATGCTGATTAACAACAGAGGTATCTTGTGCAAATCCAGCAAAAGGAGATAGTAATAAAAATAATCGTAATGATTTTAGGAAATAGATATTTTTCATTTTATAAAAATATTAATTTTATAATAATAAAAAAATATATTTGAATTTATGTCAAATAAAGTTTTAAATTAATGTAAAAACTACATTTTTAAAGCAGAAAAAGTTTTTAATTGTTAGGCCAGTTTAATTTCTGAAATAAATCCCAAACCACAATTCCTGCGCTCACAGAAATGTTCAAGGAGTGTTTTGTTCCAAGTTGCGGAATTTCGATACAACCATCGCAGATCGCAACAGCTTCTTGAGCAACACCATATACCTCGTTGCCAAAAACCAAAGCATATTTTTGATTTTTCTCCACTTTAAAATCTTGCAAGAAAATGGCACTTTCTACTTGTTCAATAGCAAGTGTCAAGATGTTTTCTTTTTTAAGATTTTCGATTACTTCCAGCACATTTTCATGATGTTCCCAAGCAACAGTTTCGGTTGCTCCAAGTGCAGTTTTGTGAATTTCTTTATTTGGGGGAGTAGCAGTAATACCGCAGAGGATTATTTTTTCGATTAAAAAAGCATCGGCTGTTCTAAACACAGATCCAATATTATGAAGGCTTCGAATGTCATCCAAAACTAATATTAAAGGGGTTTTGTCTGATTTTTTAAAGTCTTCTATAGATTTTCTATCTAGTTCGCTGTTTTCAAGTTTTCTCATTGGTGTAATTTCTGGTCATAAAAAAAGCTTCCAAAGATAAGGAAGCTTTTTGATTATTTACTTGTTTTTTCAGATTAGCTTTTTACTGGATCTGGTAAAACTGTACCTTTAATTGTAAGTACTTTTGTTGGTTGTCCTTCAGCGTTAGAAGTTACAGTAACTGTTTTTGTAAATGCACCAACTCTATCAGTAGCATATTTTACACCAATAACACCTTTAGCTCCTGGAGCGATTGGCTCTTTTGGAGTAGTAGGAACAGTACATCCGCAAGATCCCTGAGTGTTTGTAATAATTAATGGTTTTGTACCATTGTTAACAAAAACGAATTCACGTTTACCGTCAGCATTGTGAGCAACAGTTCCGTAATCGATAGTTTCAGTTTCGAAAAGCATTCCTGCTCCTTCAACTTTAGCAACTTTAGCTGCTTTAGCTTTTTTAGTTGTTTGTGCGTTAGAAGCTGTAATACCAGCTACAGCTAACATAGCGAATAAGATTATTTTTTTCATCTTTATAGGGTCTTTTTTAAATGATAAACAAAGCTATATAAAATTCTCAAATCAGAACCTAAAAATATCTTAAAATATTTTAATTTTTGTAGTCCTTCGATATTCTTTCAAAATATCATAAATTCGCTGTCTTAATTTTTTCATTTAAAATATATCAATTTGGCAGCTAAAGAAAAAGTGGCGAAAGAAACGCCCTTAATGAAACAGTACAACGAAATCAAGAGAAAATATCCTGATGCATGTCTGCTTTTCAGAGTAGGGGATTTTTATGAAACCTTTGGTGAAGATGCTATCAGATCTTCTAAAATTCTAGGTATTACATTAACCAAAAGAGGAGCAGGATCTGATACAGAAACAGCTCTTGCTGGTTTTCCGCACCATTCTATCAATACCTATCTGCCTAAATTGGTTAAAGCCGGACTTCGTGTAGCAATCTGCGATCAGCTTGAAGATCCAAAAATGACCAAAACTATCGTAAAAAGAGGTGTAACAGAACTGGTAACTCCAGGAGTTTCTTTAAACGATGAGGTTTTACAATCCAAGTCAAACAACTTTTTGGCATCAGTTTCTTTTGCTAATAAAAATGTAGGAATTGCTTTTCTGGATGTTTCTACAGGAGAATTTTTAACAGCACAAGGAAATGCCGAATATATAGATAAGTTATTACAGAATTTTAGTCCGAGCGAGGTTCTGGTTCCTAAAAACTGTAAAAATGAATTCAAGGATGCTTTTGGAGAAGATTTTCACAGTTTCTTCTTGGAAGATTGGATTTATAAAGAAGACTACGCTTTAGAAACGCTTACCAAACATTTCCAGACCAACTCCTTAAAAGGATTTGGAGTTGAAGAATTGAAAGAAGGAATTGTTGCTGCCGGAGCAATTTTGTATTATTTGTCAGAAACACAGCATAATAGAATACAGCATATTACCTCAATTCAAAGAATTGCAGAAGATGCTTATGTATGGATGGATCGTTTTACCATTCGTAACTTAGAACTGTATCACAGCTACAATCCAAATGCGGTAACACTTTTAGACGTAATCGACAGAACGCTTTCGCCAATGGGAGGTCGCTTGTTAAAACGCTGGCTGGCGCTTCCTTTAAAAGATAAAAATAAAATCAAAGGACGCCATGATGTTGTGTTATATTTAAAAGGAAATCCTGAAATTCTGCAGGACATTCAATATCAAATAAAACAGATTTCAGATTTAGAGCGTTTGATTTCTAAAATCGCAGCGGGAAAAGTTTCTCCGCGTGAAATTGTGTATTTAAAAGAATCGCTCGATGCTATTATTCCAATCAAAACACTTGCGCTGCAAAGTCCGCAGGAAGCAGTAAAAGTAATTGGAGATAGTCTGCATTCTTGTGATTTGTTAAGAGAAAAAATTCAAACTACTTTAAATCAAGATGCGCCGGTTGCCATTGCAAAAGGAAATGCGATTGCAAAAGGAGTTAATGAAGAATTAGATGAACTTCGTGCTATCTCTACTTCGGGAAAAGAATTTTTGGAAGGAATTGAAAAAAGAGAATCTGAGCGTACTGGGATTTCATCTTTAAAAATATCATTTAATAATGTTTTCGGATATTATATTGAGGTAAGAAATACGCATAAAGATAAAGTTCCGGAAGAATGGATTCGTAAGCAGACTTTAGTAAACGCAGAACGTTATATCACCGAAGAATTAAAGGAATACGAAACTAAAATTTTAGGTGCCGAAGAAAAAATCTATAAAATAGAAACCGAACTTTTCGAGCAGTTAGTAGCTTGGATTGCAACTTATATTAAGCCGGTTCAAATGAATGCCTTTTTGGTAGCGCAATTGGATTGCTTATGTTCGTTTACACAGCTTGCAAATGAAAATCAATATGTGTGTCCTGAAATCGATGAAACTTTTGAGTTGCAGATTAAAAACGGAAGACACCCTGTAATCGAAAAACAATTACCAGTTGGAACTCCATATATAGCGAATGATGTTTTCTTAGATCGAGAAACACAGCAGATTATCATGATTACAGGACCTAACATGTCGGGTAAGTCTGCTATTTTAAGACAGACAGCTTTAATTGTTTTATTGGCTCAAATGGGAAGTTTTGTTCCTGCTGACAGCGTAAGAATGGGAGTGGTAGATAAAATTTTTACAAGAGTAGGAGCATCGGATAATATTTCGATGGGTGAATCTACTTTTATGGTGGAGATGAACGAAACAGCTTCGATTTTGAATAATATTTCAGACCGAAGTTTAGTCCTTTTAGATGAAATTGGAAGAGGAACGAGTACGTATGATGGAATCTCGATTGCTTGGGCAATTGCTGAATTTTTACACGAACATCCGTCAAAAGCAAAAACGTTGTTTGCGACACATTACCATGAGTTAAATGAGATGACCGAATCGCTGCCGAGAATCCAGAATTACAATGTAGCAGTCAAAGAATTAAAAGACACTGTTCTTTTTATTAGAAAACTGGAAAAAGGAGGAAGCGCACACAGTTTTGGAATTCACGTGGCAAAAATGGCCGGAATGCCGCAGTTGGTTATTTCGAAAGCTCAGAAACTTTTAAAGAAATTAGAAAAGAATCATTCTAGTGATGCTTTGAATGGAATAAAATCGGCTAATGATGAAATGCAGATGAGTTTCTTTAATTTAGATGATCCATTATTGGAAGAGATAAAAGAAGAAATTCTTGGTCTCGATATTAATGCAATTACTCCGGTTGAAGCATTGATGAAGCTGAATGAAATCAAAAGAATGTTAGTGAAGAAATAAGCTGTAAAAATTTTCAAGTTTAAAGATTAGGTTGTCAGAATGTTATAAAAATATGTGGATTTTTTTTAGAAAAACACTTGTTTAATTGAATAAATGTCCTAAATTTGCACTCGCAATACGAAACAAATCAAGTGTTGCAGGTTCTTAAATAAAATTTGAAATGCGAAAATAGCTCAGTTGGTAGAGCGCGACCTTGCCAAGGTCGAGGTCGCGGGTTCGAGCCCCGTTTTTCGCTCAAAACCATATAATGCTCGGATGGTGTTTTCTTTAATTAATTTTTTTTAAAAATTAGCTAAAAAAAAACATTTAAAAGCTTAATGCTCGGATGGTGAAATTGGTAGACACGCTGGACTTAAAATCCAGTGAACAGCAATGTTCGTGCGGGTTCAAGTCCCGCTCTGAGTACTAAAGCCTCTTCTTTTGAAGAGGCTTTTTTTATTCTGTAAACTTGCAGATTATAAATTTACGAAGTAAATTTATTAGGGAATCTAAAAATCAATAATCTAAAAACTAAAATTTCTAAATGGGTGCTTTTGTAATTAGCAGACGATTTAATGATGAATATAAATTTACCTTTACTTCGCGAAGAGGTAAAGTGATTTTTACAAGTTTGAGTTATGAGTTGAGGTTTGAGTGTGAAGAGGATATTGAGAAATTTAAAGCGAATATTGAACTTGCTAAATTTTTAAAATTTAAAGGCTCTGGAGGAAAGTATTTTTTTAAATTGATGCTTGGAGATGTTCATTTTGCAACAAGTCGAAAATACAGTACAGAATTGCTTTTGCAAAAAGGAATAAAAGAAATTGTAACCTATGCTTCTAGGTCTGAAATTTTGGATTTTTCTTCGAATGAATTGATTTTTGAAGATGAGGAAGTTTTGGAGGAGGAAGAGGTTGAGGATTGATTTTGGTGAGAAATAATATAAAAAAAGCGTTCGCAATTGCGAACGCTTTTTTTTGTTGTTTTGTGCTTGATAGCCAAATGCTGAGATTTGGGCAAAAAAAAACCATCGATTTCGATGGTTTTAAAATTTTTAGAACTTAGGTTCTAATTATTTTTTTACTTCTTTAGCAGCATCTTCTACTTTTGCAGCAGCAGAGTCAACTTTTGCAGCAGCAGAATCAACAGTTGCAGCAGCAGAATCAACTACAGTAGCAGCAGAATCAACAGCAACAGCAGTAGAATCTACAGTTTCAGTAGCTGCAGCGTCAGCTTTTTTACAAGATACAACAGTTAAAACAGCAACAACAGCTAAACTTAAAAATACTTTTTTCATCTTACTTTATTATAAAAGGTTAATTATTAATTCGTGGCAAAGATATAAATTTTTTAATATGTAAAATATTTTTTCACTTTTTTTTTAAAATATTTTCCTTACTCACGATTATCTTAGTTATCAAAAAATATGCCAAAATAATAAAAATATATTAAATTGTTTAATGTTTTGCATAAATTATTTTTCGTTGCATAATTGATATTAAAAATACCAATTTTAATTCTTAGACTTGCGGTATATTTTGTTTTTTAAGAGTATTATATCTTCTTACAAAGTTCTAAAATTCGAATTATAAATCTCTTTTTAGAAAAATAAAGCGGGAAGAATCTGGTTTTTAGATCATATGGTCTATGAAACTATTTCCATTATTGTATTGGTTGCTCCTTTATGGTTTTGAATAAATAAACTGCAGATTTCTCTTTTTTCCTTTAAAAAGCTTTTATCATTAAGAAGACGATCTAAAATCTCTTTTAGTTCTTCTGCGTTCGATATTGGAATGCAGCCGCCAAGAGCAGTTAAAGAAACTGCTTCTGCAAAATTCGAATAATTAGGCCCAATTACTATTGGTATTCCGAAGGTAGCAGGTTCTAAAATGTTGTGTATTCCAGGATTTCCAAAACCTCCTCCAACATAAGCAATGGTTCCGTAGCTGTAAATTTTGGTCAATAATCCAATCGTGTCAATTATAAAAACCTGATATGAGGCTAGATCTTTGTTTTCTTTCTCAGAAAATAAAACGACAGATTTAGTGATTTGCGATTTAAGCTCTGCTATCTGATCTGGTTTGATGTTGTGCGGTGCAATAATGAATTTTACATGATCTGGTGCCTGATTAATATATTCCGCAATTAACCCTTCATCTTTTGGCCATGAACTTCCAATCACTATTGTGGTTTGATTATTCTTGAAATTTGCAATGAAATCAAGTTTATTGTCTCTTTCTAAAATAGCATTTACGCGATCAAAACGAGTGTCGCCTGAAACGATTACATTTTTAAAACCTATTGCCTCAATTTTTTGTTTTGAGCTTTCATTTTGTACAAAAAAATAAGTGAACGCATTGAGTGCTTTTCTGTAAAAACCGCCGTACCATTTAAAAAACATTTGACTATCTCTGAAAATCCCAGAAATTAAATAAGTTGGAGTTGTATGGTTTTCAAGTTCTTTTAAGTAATTCAGCCAAAATTCATATTTAATAAAAAATGCTTTTTCTGGATGAACGAGTTTGATGAATTTTTTTGCATTGCTTTTGGTGTCCAATGGAAGATAAACGGTCACATCTGCTACTGTATTATTTTTACGCACTTCGTATCCAGACGGCGAAAAAAAAGTAACCACAATTTTATGGGAAGGATATTTTTCTTTGATTTTTTCTATAACAGGAAGTCCTTGTTCGTATTCGCCAAGTGAAGCCGAATGAAACCAAATAGTCTTGTCTTCTGGTTTTATTTTTTCTTGCAATATGTTAAAAACATTTTTTCGGCCTTCCACAAAAAGGGTAATTTTCGGACTAAATAATGCAATGATTTTTAAGAAAAATCCTGCTATATAAATAACTAAATTGTATAAAAAAAGCATGTAGTAATTTTTGCAGCTAAATTACATTTCTTTCGACTATTTTCATTGGTGTGAAGCTATTAATAACTATTTTTGTTCCTCCTTTTAGAGATTTTGGTTTAAAAACAGGGTCTTTAATTTTTTAAATACACTCAAAAATGAAAAAAATTCAAATGGTTGACTTAAAAAGTCAATACGAAAAAATAAAATCTACTGTAGATGCTTCAATTCAAGAAGTTTTAGATAACAATACTTACATTAACGGACCTTTGGTTCATCAGTTTCAGAAAAATCTTGAAGATTATTTAGGAGCAAAACACGTGATTCCATGCGCAAACGGTACCGACGCTTTGCAGATTGCCATGATGGGACTTGGTCTTCAGCCAGGAGACGAAGTAATCACTGCCGATTTTACTTTTGCAGCAACTGTTGAGGTTATTGCTTTATTGCAATTAACTCCAGTTTTAGTTGATGTTGATTTAGTAAATATGAATATCGATATTGATGCTGTTAAAAAAGCAATTACTCCAAAAACTAAAGCAATCGTACCAGTTCATTTATTTGGACGTGCTGCGAATATGGATGCGATTATGGAAATTGCAGCAGAACATAATTTATATGTAATTGAAGATAACGCGCAAGCAGTTGGTGCAGATTATATTTCTAAATCAGGTTCAAAAGCTAAAGTGGGAACAATTGGCCACGTTGCGGCGACTTCTTTCTTTCCTTCTAAAAATTTAGGATGCTACGGAGACGGAGGAGCGATTTTTACCAATGATGATAAATTGGCACATATAATCCGCGGAATTGTAAATCACGGAATGTATGAGCGTTACCATCACGATGTTGTGGGAGTTAATTCACGTTTAGATAGTATTCAGGCAGGGGTTTTAAATGCAAAATTGCCTTTGCTGGATGAATATAATAAAGCACGTCGTTTGGCCGCAACAAAATACAATGCAGCTTTTGCTGGAAATAAACATATTATTACGCCAGATTTCGATACAAATGAAAATGATCATGTTTTTCATCAATATGTGTTACGAATCATTGATGCAGACAGAAATGCTTTGATGCAGCATTTGTTGGATAAAGGAATTCCATGTGCAATTTATTATCCAATTCCGCTTCACTCTCAAAAAGCATATTTAGATCCTCGCTATAAAGAAGAGCAGTTTCCGGTAACCAATCAATTAGTTCAGGAAGTTATTGCATTGCCAATGCATACAGAACTTGATGATGAACAGATTAAATTTATTACAGACAGTGTTATCGAATTTTTGAAATAAAAATTATATATCAGCCAAAAAATAAACCACAAAACAACCAAATAATGAAAGTACTAGTAACAGGAGGATTAGGATTTATAGGATCTCATACTGTAGTAGAATTGCAAAATGAAGGCTTCGAAGTAGTAGTAGTTGATGATCTCTCTAACTCTTCCGAAGATGTTTTAAAAGGAATTGAGAAAATTACAGGAAAACAGCCTGTTTTTGAAAAAATCGATTTAAGAGAAAAGAAAGACGTTCAGAATTTCTTTAAAAAACACGAAGATGTTACTGGTGTTATTCACTTTGCGGCCTCAAAAGCTGTTGGTGAAAGTGTTGAAAATCCATTATTGTATTACGAAAATAATATCAGCAGTTTAGTATATCTTTTACAAGGATTACAGCAAAAAACTGAAGCTAGTTTTATTTTTAGTTCGTCTTGCACAGTTTACGGTCAAGCCGAAAAAATGCCAATTACAGAAGATGCGCCAGTTCAGGCTGCCATGTCGCCTTATGGAAACACAAAGCAAATAGGCGAGGAAATTATAAATGATACGGCAAAAGTTACCAATATAAGCGCAATTTTACTGCGTTATTTTAACCCAGTTGGAGCACATCCTTCTGCAGAAATTGGAGAATTACCATTAGGAGTTCCTCAAAATCTGGTTCCTTTTATTACACAAACGGGAGTAGGACTGCGTCAGGAATTATCGGTTTTTGGAAATGATTATCCAACACCAGACGGAACTGCTGTTCGTGATTATATTCACGTTGTCGATTTAGCAAAAGCACACGTAATTGCTTTGCAGCGTTTATTGAATAAAAAGAATTTAGCAAAAGTAGAAACTTTCAATTTAGGAACAGGAAAAGGAAGTTCTGTACTAGAAGTAATTCATAGTTTTGAAAAAGTCAGCGGTAAAAAACTGCCGTATAAGATGATGCCACGCCGTGAAGGTGATATTACTGAAGCGTACGCAAATACAGATAAGGCAAATAATGTCTTAGGATGGAAAGCAGAATTAAGCTTAGACGAAGCAATGGCAAGTGCTTGGAAATGGGAACAAAAAGTGAGGAATAAATAGTTTTTTTAATAAAATTATAAATTTTAAAGTCCCAGATTATAGCAATATAGTTTGGGATTTTTTTTTAATGACATTTAGTTTTTATGAAACAAAATTTAGATTACAAATTGATTTTTGCCCTTGCAGCAGTTGGAATTATCTGGGGCACAACATTTTTAGGAATTAGAGTGGCGGTAGAAACGATTCCGCCTTGGTTTGTAACTTCCATCCGTCAAGGACTTGCGGGATTAATCATGATGATTATCTTGCTGTTTAAAAAAGAATTGAAATGGATTGGCTGGGAAAATTTAAAACATCAGCTCGTTCCTTCTATTTTGATGATCGTGGTGGCTAATGGTTTTACAACTGTTGCTGAACAAACTGTACCAAGCGGATTGGCTTCGGTAATTAGTGCAATGTCTCCGATACTTATTTTTCTGGGCAGTATTTTATTTAAATTGCAAAAGCCAAGTTTAAAAGGACTTGTTGGAGTTATAATAGGATTTTCGGGAGTCGTTTTTATATTCAAAGACGGATTGGGATCATTTTTAGATGCCGATTACAGAATAGGAATGATGTTTATGGGGTTTGCAATTACTGCTTGGGCGGCCGGAACAATTTATACCAAAATCCATGGGAATAAGTCTAAGAATATAGTGCTTAATTTATTTTATCAGTTTACAATGGCTTCCTGCATCCAGATCGTTTTAGCGTTTATTTTTTCGCCTACTATCGATGTGAGCTTATGGAGCGCTACAAGTATTTTCGCAGCATTGTATTTGTCAATTTTTGGATCTGTAATTGCTTTTTTCAGTTATAATTATGCATTGAAACACGTAACGCCGGTTCAGGTTTCTATTTTAGCATATATTAATACTATAATTGCGGTATTTTTTGGATGGCTGATTTTGGATGAAAAGATCACCATTGATTTTATAATTGCAACAATCCTTATTATTTTAGGAGTTTTTATTATTAACTACAAAAAGAAGGAAAAGCTTCCAGAAATTGAAAACAAGTAATAAAAAACAAAATCCTCATCACTGATTAAAGTTGATGAGGATTTTTATTTTTATGCCTTCCTGCAAGGTTTTCAAAACCTTGTAGGTCTGTCTTTTATATCTTAGATGCCTACAAGGTTTTGGAAACCTTGCAGGAGTTGCAGTTGAATACTAAAAATTAAGCATTCGCAGTAACCGCTTCTTTATCGATTTTATTAATCAATCCAGTTAATACTTTTCCTGGGCCAACTTCAGTAAATAAAGTTGCACCGTCAGCGATCATTTGCTGAACAGACTGAGTCCATTTTACAGGAGCAGTCAATTGGATGATTAAGTTCTTTTTAATTTCGTTTGCATCAGAAACTGCATTTGCAGTAACATTTTGGTACACTGGACAAATTGGAGTAGAGAATGTAGTTGATTCGATTGCAGCGGCTAATTCTTCTCTTGCCGGCTCCATCATTGGCGAGTGAAAAGCACCTCCAACAGGTAAAATTAAAGCACGTTTTGCTCCAGCCGCTTTCATTGCCTCACAAGCTTTTTCAACAGCAGTAGTTTCACCAGAGATGACCAATTGACCTGGGCAGTTATAGTTTGCTGCGACCACAACACCATCAATAGAAGCACAAACTTCTTCTACAACATTATCAGCTAAACCTAAAACAGCAGCCATTGTAGATGGAGTGATTTCGCAGGCTTTTTGCATAGCCAAAGCACGCTGAGAAACCAATTTAAGTCCGTCTTCAAAAGATAAAGTTCCGTTTGCTACTAAAGCAGAGAATTCTCCTAAAGAGTGTCCTGCAACCATTTCCGGTTTGAAATCTTCTAAAGTTTTAGCTAAAATAACCGAGTGTAAAAATACAGCTGGCTGCGTTACTTTAGTTTCTTTTAGTTCTTCGGCAGTGCCTTCAAACATGATATCTGTAATTCTGAAACCTAATATTTCATTAGCTTTTTCGAATAATTCTTTGGCTAAAGCCGAATTTTCATAAAGGTCTTTACCCATTCCTGTGAACTGTGCGCCTTGACCCGGAAATACGTATGCTTTCATTTGTCTAATTTAATTTTTACTTTTTTTAAAATTGAAAATTAGTTTCAATTGGAAGGCAAAAGTACTATTTTTTTAGCTCGTATAACCCTTAAACATATAAATCCATGCTAATCTTGAAAATCTAAGATTAAAAGGAGTAAGTAAAGTAATCACAACAGCAATAATAGGAAGGATTCTTAAATCGAAGTTGGTTTCGAAAAAATACTGTGCAATACAATACGTTGCAATTCCTTGAGCTACTGTTAATCCGTAGTTTACATACATGGCTCCAAAGAAATAACCAGGTTCTTTTTGAAATTTATAATGACAATGACTGCAGTATTCATTCATTTTTGGAAAACTGAAATTCAGAAAAATATTTTTGTCTGTAAAAACTTTTCCTTTATGACAAATCGGACATTCATTTCTTAAAATATGAGTTAATGCACTTGACATGATAGTATTGATTTTTGTTTATACAAAGGTAATTCAGAGGTTTGTAAAAGTCTTTTTTATATCTTCGCTTATTATAGCACAATAAAGACATTTTTTGGTAAATTTTCAAAATCTAATTCCAAATTTCAAATCGAGCAATAGTATTCTGTAATCAGAAAACAATAAATATTTTTTTATGAAAAGGTATCCAATTTATAGTGTTCAGAATTTTAGCTGTAACGATATTCACCGCGATTTTTATGTAAATACTTTTACAGAACATTTAAAAAGCCACAGTTTTGTCGAAGAGCCGCACCGACACGATTCCTATTTAATGGTTTTTTTTACCAAAGGCTCAGGATTGCATGAAGTCGATTTCGATCAATTCGGAATCAAAAGAGGAAGTCTTTTTGTGCTGCAGCCTGGACAAATGCACCATTGGAATTTATCTGAAGATATTGAAGGTTTTGTGATTATCTTTTCTCAGGAATTGTACAATCTGTATTTCGGACAAAAAAAGATCAACGATTATAATTTTTACCATTCGATTCATAATAGGCCGGAAATGGTTTTTGAAGAGAATGAAATCCCAAAAATCCTTCCTTATTTTGATTTATTGATTCAGGAAAACAGTCAAAACAACAAATATCAATTGGATAAATTATTGAATCTTTTGGACTGCATTCATATTGAAGTAGCTCGAAAATACAGCGAAACGTATTCACATCAAACGCATTCCTATAATATCAAAATCAATACATTCGAATCGCTTTTGGAAGAATATTTCAGGACCGAAAAACTGCCTTCATTTTATGCAGAAAAACTAAATATCACACTGAAACATTTAAACAGAATCTGCAACGAAATCCTCCAAAAAACAGCAACAGAAGTAATTATAGATCGCGTTATTCTCGAAATCAAAAGAATGTTGATTGATAAGCAATTAGCTGTAAACGAAGTGGCTTTTAAAGTGGGTTATGAAGATTACTCATACTTCTCCAGATTCTTTAAAAAACAGACTGGAATGTCACCAACAGAATTTAGAAATACTGTTAGATAGCCACGAATTCACGAATTATTTTATTAATCTTTGGCTATTATTTTGGTTTCACGCAGATTTTACAGATTTATGCAGATTAAAATAAAATCTGTGCTTATCTGCTTAAATCAATTTAAATCTGCGTGAAATAAAATAATTCATGAATTACTTCGTCTATTCGCTATCGCTCGGGTTGTGGCGAAAAAAAAGCCCTGCATTTATATGCAGAGCTTTTAACCAACCAATTAAATCTAATCTTAAACCAAAAGATTAAGCTTGTTTTACGAATTGTAATTCAATGTTTAATTTTACTTCTTCGCCAACTAAAACACCGCCAGTTTCAAGAGCTGAGTTCCAGTTTAATCCCCAATCTTTACGATTAATTTTTCCTTCTATGCTTAAACCAACTTTAGTATTTCCCCAAGGATCAGTCAAGATTCCGCTGTATTCTACTGGAAAAGTTACTGATTTTGAAACTCCTTTAATGTTTAAATCTCCAGTGATTTCATAGCTTCCTTCGTTGATTTTTTTGAAAGATGTAGCTTTGAAAGTCAATTTTGGATGATTTTCAGCATCAAAAAAGTCACCGCTTCTTAAGTGTCCGTCTCTGTCTGCATTTGCAGTGTCAACAGAAGCGATATCAGCAGAAAATTCGATAGCTGCGTTTTCGAAGTTGTCTCCGTCTGTAGTGATTGTAGCTTCGTAAGTTCCAAATTTTCCTGAAACATTAGTAAACATCATATGTTTTACTTTAAAACCAATTTCTGAGTGAGTTGGGTCAATTGACCATTTTGTAGTTGCCATAATTTTATTTTTAAATAATTAATTTGTTTCATTTTGATAGGACAAAGTTACGGTGACAGTTGTCCTGAAGCACTTAACCTAGATTAAGAAATGCTATATGTAAAAGGCTTTTTTAAACCTATGAAGACTTCTATTAATAATAAAGTTAAACTTTCTTATTTTGTTTTTTATCAATTAAAGGTTAAAAAAGAAACGATAACAATCTGATTTTTAGATTTGTTATCGTTTCAAGGTACATGTGTTATTTGTTTTTTGTTTGAATTAATAATTCATCGGAATGTCCATCAATAAAAATTCGGCATCTGTATTGGCTTTAATATTTAAAGTATCAGTTCCTGAAATTCCAACCGCGTCACGAGAATTTAATTCCTGACCGTTGATGGTTACATTTCCTTTTAAAATGAAAGCGTAAACTCCGTTTCCTTCTTTTTTGATTTTATATTCTGTAGAAATTCCAGCATCAAAATTTCCCATATTGAACCAAGCATCTTGGTGAATCCAAACACCTTCATCATCTGCATTTGGAGATAAAACCTGAGATAATTTATTATGTCTATCAGCAACATTTAAAGTAATCTGCTGATAACGTGGCGTAACGTTTCTTTTGTTTGGAAACAACCAAATCTGTAATAATTTAGTCTGCTGATCAGCATTCGGATTAAACTCGCTATGCTGAATTCCAGTTCCTGCACTCATGACCTGAATGTCACCATTTTTGATTACTTCAGTATTTCCCATGCTGTCTTTGTGAGCCAAATCTCCTTCAAGCGGAATCGTAATAATTTCCATATTATCATGAGGGTGTGTTCCAAAACCCATTCCGGCAGCAATGGTATCATCGTTCAAAACGCGAAGCGCCCCAAACTGAATTCTATCTGGATTGTACCAGCTCGCAAAACTAAAGCTGTGATAAGCGTTTAACCATCCGTGATTTGCATTTCCTCTTGTGTCTGCTTTGTGCAATACTATATTTTCCATGATTTTGTCCTTTTGTTATTTTTATAGTACAAAGATACGGTCATGGTAAAGGAAAAGCACTTAATCTAGGTTAAGTTCTTTAAGGTGCTGAGTTTTTTAGGTTCTAAGGGACTAAGGTTTTAGAAGCAAAGGTGCAGAGAGACAAAGGTTCAAAGGTTGTTTCAAACGTTTTGGAGGGACAAAAGATATTGCAGGGACGGATTTAAATCCATCCTAGGTAAAGGGAATCGCCAATTTTTGTCGAGTTTCTAATGTAGATTGCTTTGCCATTCGTTCTCGCTCTGCGAATGACGATATTGAGCGTAATAAACTATTTTATCTTAATCAATCGTCCTTTTCCAGTTACTATATTTAGGTAATCAGTATCATTCCTATCATGCATATCAAATTCAATAGTATCCTTTTGAATTTGATCTTTTGAAATGGTTATAACCAAATCAGTATTTATGAAGTTATCTAATACTATGGTATTTCCATAAGAAATTTTTCCTTTCGGCATAAACTTGTTGTCAAAAATAAAAACACTATCCTTAAAAGTAATTTTATCTTTTTGGATATATTGATTTTCGTCTTCTATTAAATAATTATAACGTCCATTAAGTTTGTCCGCTTTCTGATTAAAATTAATAGAAATCAGTGCTATTAATAAAGTGAAAAATTTCATGTTATTCTAACTATATTGATTCATAAACTGCTGTACCACGGCATCTGTATTCTCATTACGTTTCTTCTTCTCCAAAACAATCGGCGGAGCAGCTCTTTCTAAACAATCTTGTACCGCGCAGGTTTCGCAAGTTACACCTACAATTCGTTTTACCAAAGGTTTTCCGTCAATGAATTTAAATTTCTTTTTCATTGTCGGATTAATTAAGATTCCAACCGAAATACTTCGGATATAATTCTCAGCAAAAGGATCTTTTGTAGCCGATGAAAAAACCAAATATTCGTTGCCGCTATTCGCATAACTCGAAATCTGTGCATCAAAAAAATGAGGTTTATTTTGTTTGATCGCTTCGTCAATCGTTTTTACCGAAACCCATCTTCTGCAATAATGTTCGTTCGTCTCATTGGCGTGTGGTTCCTGCTGATGCGTAATATGTAATTCCTTGTTGATTTGATAAACATCAGAACCAATTCTGTGCGATAATCTTAGGAAGAAAAGATTTTTCAGCTGAAAATCTTTCGGCAATAAATTGGTCAATCGCTGATAAAAAGATTCAGGCGAAACTTGAAAACTCTCAATCAAAGCCACAAATTCTTCTGGTTTTGGATTTTCGTTTTCCAAAAAAGCATTGATTTTATTGACAACCAATTTTCTTGGCAATAATAAAGCGCCAGCAAAATAAGAAGCATAAAAATTATTCAAGACCTGATCGAAATTTTCAAATTTAATCCAGCTGAAAGTCAGCAGGCGATCTGAAATCTGTAGATAATTGTACGCTATTTCTTTGGCTAAAATAAATGCTTTCTGCGGATCATCTAATTCCGTTGAAAGCAATAAAGTTTTGCTTTTTGGAACATAAATCGAACGTAAATCTCCCAAAGCTTCTTGATCTGTAAATGCAATTTCTTTTATGGTGTATTCGTATTCTTCTTTTAAAATCGCTTCGAGTTCTTCAACGCTGATTTTCGAATCCAGATTAATCTGAAATGATTTCGAAAAAGCGATTACCTTATCTTCTAAATCTTCAAAATAATTGCTGTGTGCTTCCTGATACGAACGCAACGCAGCGAGGAAAAAACTTTCTCGGCTTAAATTATAATGCTGTGCAATTTCAATAATTGTACTGATAAAGGCATTGACTTTTGCCGGAGCATTGGCAATAATATCAATTAAATCCGCTTCTTGAATTCCGAAAAGCTCCAGTGGAATTTCTTTTAAGATACCTGATTTTAAAATTTCACCAATTGGAGCGAGGTTATTATCGAGTTTTAAAGACACCATTTGGTCATACGTGACATCCAAATGTTTGCATAAAAGCAAAATTTTATCTGCTTTGGGATATTTTTTTCCCTTTTCAATTTCGTTTAAATATGATTTTGAAAGATTGGTCAGTTTGGCCAAACCAAAAAGAGACAAGTTTTTTTGCGTGCGAACTTGTTTCATTTTTAACCCAAAAATCAGCTTTATATAATCTTTTTCGATATCCATAATGTCAAATATAGAAATTCTAAAAACAATCGCAAAATAAATATTTTTAAAAATTAGCGAACGTTCGCTTGTTTTGTAAAAAACTTTTTTATAACATTGTACTGTCGAAACGAATTAATTATGAGTTAGTTATGATTTATTGGTTTTGATAAAATGAAAAACGATTGAGAAGAATAACTTTTTAATCCAATAAAAATTAAAATCTGCAGCTATGAAAAACCAATTAGAGATTACTGAAATGGCTATAGAATTTCTAGCCGACAAAAAGCTTGCTTATCCGAAAATCTGGACAGAAGAAGCGACTGCGTTTATCATCGAATTGCACAAAAAATTCGATTCGCAAAGAAAATTATTGCTTTTGCAAAGAGAGCAAAAACAAGTTGCTTTTGATCAAGGCGTCATTCCGGTTTTTACTCCAGAGACAAAAAGCATCAGAGAAAGTAATTGGACAGCTGGAGAAATTCCTAAAGATTTATTAGACAGAAGAGTCGAAATTACTGGACCAATTGATCGCAAAATGATTATCAACGCTTTGAATTCGGGTGCGAAGACTTTTATGGCCGATTTTGAAGACAGCACTTCTCCAACCTGGAAAAACCTGATGGACGGACAAGTGAATTTAATCGATGCAGTGAACAAAACTATTACGTATACCGATTTGGCGAAGCAGAAATCGTATCATTTAAATCAAAAAGTTGCAACATTAATTGTACGTCCGAGAGGTTTACATCTTCCTGAAAAACATGTTTTGATTGAAGGAAATGAAGTTTCGGGATCATTGGTAGATTTTGGTTTGTATGTTTTCCACAATCACAAAAGACTTTTAGAAAACAATTCTGGACCGTATTTCTACATTCCGAAATTGGAACATTATCTGGAAGCAAGATGGTGGAACAGCGTAATTGATTTTACAGAAGATTATTTGAAACTGAAAAGAGGAACGATAAAAGTGACGGTTTTAATTGAAACGATTACAGCAAGTTTTCAATTGGATGAAATCATTTACGAATTGAAAGAACATATCGTTGGCTTAAACTGCGGACGTTGGGATTATATTTTCTCTTACATTAAAAAGTTTCGAAAAAATCCAAAATTCATCGTTCCAGACCGCGATCAGGTAAATATGACTTCACCTTTTATGAATGCATATTCAAATCTGGTAATTCAGAGATGTCATAAACGCGGAATTCATGCAATCGGCGGAATGGCAGCGCAAATTCCAATTCGAAATAATGATGAAGCCAATGCGATCGCTTTCGCGAAAGTAAAAACCGATAAAGAACGTGAAGTTCGAAATGGCCACGATGGAACTTGGGTAGCGCATCCAGATTTGGTTCCGCTGGCAAAAGCCGTTTTTGATGAAGGAATGCCGAGTGCCAATCAGATTCATATTAAAAGAGAAAATCGCAAAATAAAAGAAGAAGATTTAATTGAACCGCCAATTGGACTGATTACTGAAAATGGTGTTCGAAAAAACATCAATGTTGCCGTTCTATATCTGGCTTCATGGCTGAACGGACAAGGTGCTGCCGCTTTGCATAATTTAATGGAAGATGCGGCAACCGCCGAAATTTCAAGATCGCAATTGTGGCAGTGGCTTCAAAATAAAGTGATTTTGGATAATGGACGAAAATTAGATTTGGCGTATTATCACGAATTGACTTTGGATGAATTCCAAAAAATCAAAATAGAATTAGGCGAAGAAAAATACGAAGAACAGCAATTTCCATTAGCCGAAAAAGTTTTGGAAAGACTAGTTGTAAATCCAGATTTCGTTGATTTCTTAACGATTCCGTGTTATAAATATTTATAACTAAAATAAAAATCCGCTCAATCTGCGTAATCTGCGAGCTAAAACTTTTCTCTCGCAGATTAGCTTCGCCTGTTCGCTCTCGCTCGGGTTGCAGATCAAGCAGATGAAATTAATTTTTAAACACATAGAAACATAGGATTTAGGTCTAGTAAAAAGGAAAAAGAAAAAACTAGTTTTCACACATAGCTATGTGAATTGAAACAAGTGAAACGCTTTTAACCACAAAGCAGAACTATGATTCTATGTGTTAAAACTTAACGCGCAGTATTTCAAGTTTCAGGAAGAAACTGAACACTAAAAACTGCGACTGAAAACTTACTAACAAACCACTTAACTATACTATTTATGAAAACAACAGAAGACAGAATTCAAGAATTGATTAACGATTGGATTACGAACCCGAGATGGAAAGGAGTGGAGCGTCCTTACACTGCGAGTGAAGTAGTGACGCTTCAGGGATCGTATAAAATTGAGCATTCTATTGCAAAAATGGGAGCTGAGAAATTATGGAGAAAGTTAAAAAGTCAGGATTATGTAGCGGGTTTGGGAGCTTTAACAGGAAATCAGGCGATTCAGGAAGTGGATGCTGGTTTAGAAGCAATTTATTTGAGTGGATGGCAGGTTGCTGCTGATGCAAATCTGGCTGGCGAAATGTATCCAGACCAATCGCTTTATCCTGTAAATAGCGTTCCGATGGTGGTAAAAAAGATCAACAATGCTTTATTACGTGCCGATCAAATTCAGACTGTAAATAATATTGAAGATAAAAAAGATTATTTAGTGCCGATTGTGGCTGACGCCGAAGCAGGTTTTGGAGGAAACTTAAATGCTTTCGAATTAATGAAATCTATGATTGAAGCCGGAGCTTCAGGAGTTCATTTTGAAGATCAATTAAGTTCTGCTAAAAAATGTGGGCATTTGGGCGGAAAAGTTTTGGTTCCGACACAAGAAGCGATTAACAAACTAATTGCGGCGCGTTTAGCCTCAGATGTTATGGGAGTTTCAACCTTAATTGTAGCCCGAACAGATGCTGATGCGGCTAATTTGCTGACTAGTGACGCAGATCCGAGAGATCGCAAATTTTTAACAGGAGAAAAAACTAGCGAAGGTTTCTTTTATGTAAACAACGGAATCGATCAGGGAATCGCTAGAGGTTTGAGCTACGCTCCGTATGCCGATTTGATTTGGATGGAAACCAGTAATCCTGATTTAGAGTATGCTAGAAAATTTGCAAAAGCCATGAAAAAAGAGTTTCCAGATAAAATGCTGGCGTACAATTGTTCTCCTTCTTTCAATTGGGCAGCGAAATTATCTGTTGCCGAAATGGAGACATTTAGAGAAGATTTGGCGGCAATGGGATATAGTTTCCAATTCATTACTTTGGCAGGATTCCATGCTTTGAATACAAGTATGTTCGAATTGTCTAAAGCCTACAAAGAACGCGGAATGGCGGGCTATTCTGAATTGCAGGAAAGAGAATTCGCTTTACAGAAAAACGGATTCAGAGCTGTAAAACATCAAGCTTTTGTGGGAACTTCTTATTTTGATGCGGTTCAAAACACGGTTATGATAGGAAGATCATCCATAACTGCAATGAAACATTCTACTGAGGTTGAGCAATTTTAATTTTTTTTCCGCCACGAATTCACAAATTTTTATTTTCAAAGATTGTCAAAAAATAATTCGTGAATTTGTGGCGGAAAACTTTATTTTTTTAAAAGTCTTGCTTTCATTTTGCTGAAAAATTCAGGTGTTACGCCAATGAAAGAAGCGATTTGTTTTTGGGGGACTTTATGAACTAATGTTCCGTATTTTTTAGTGAATTTTTCAAAACGTTCTTCGGCAGGTAAGCTTAAGTTGTCCATTAATCGCTGCTGATTTGCAACTAATGAATTCTCAATTAAAATCCTGAAAAAACGTTCCAATTTCGGAATCTCGAGATACAATTGCTCTTGATTTTCTTTGGATAATGAAACTACTTCTGCTTCTTCTAAAACCTCAATAAAAAGCTGTCCTGGTTTCTGCGAAAAATAACTGTACATATCGCTCATCCACCAGCCTTCGCAGGCAAATGAAAGAACATGTTCGACAATATTATCGTTGATATTGAAACTTCTTAAAATACCTGAATTTACAAAATAAGAGTGCGTGCAAACTTCGCCCGCATTTAACAAAAGCGTTTTGGCTTTGTATGTATTTGTTTCTACTTTAGATAAAAAAAGTGCCTGTTCTTCTGGAGTCAGAGAAACGTGTTTGGCAATATTTTCAAGAATTAATGCCATTATTTTTTATCGTCGATTAAAGTGAATGATGTTGCTTTGAATCTGTTGTTTACAATTTCTCCTGTAACCAAGGCTTTGCTGATGGCATTGCAAAAACCTTTTTCGGCGTGAGCATCTCCGTGATCGTGAATCGTTGTTCCGTCAACAAAATAGCTTTTTCCATCAATACGCACAGCCAAATCACAGCTTTTGCCTTTCATTCCGAATTGGCATTCTCCGCATGAAGCTTCAACTACTGTTGGTTTGTCAAATTTCTTTTTGTTTTGCGCTTGTACAGCGATTCCAATAAAAAGGAAAGTCGCTAATATTATATTTTTCATGGTTAAGAATTTATAATTAATCTGTTGTGTGCACTATTTTAAACACATAGAATCATAGTTATGCTTTATAAATAAAGGCTTTTCACTTGTTTTAATGCATATAACTATGTGTGAAAACTTGTTTTTTCTTTTCTCTTTTTTTATTAGAATTAAAATCTATGTGTTAAAGAAAAATTTTAATTTAATTCTACGAATTTACAGTTATTAATTTTGCGGTTTCTTTAGCACGTTCTGTTACTTCATTTATTGGAGTAGAAAGCGTATCGTGACTTAAAACGACTCCCATTCTTCGGTAAGGTCTTGAAGTTGGTTTTCCAAAAATCCTGAAATCGGTTTTAGGTAAAGCAGCTACTTTTTCGATTCCAGTAAAAGTTGGATTTGTCGAATCTTCTGATGCTAAAATTACAGCGCTAGCTCCAGTTTTTTCTAAAGTGATTTCGAAAATTGGAAGGCTTAAAATCGCTCGTAAATGCAATTCAAATTCGTTGAAATTCTGTGTTCCTGCTAAAGTTACCATTCCAGTATCATGTGGACGTGGTGAAAGTTCAGAAAAATAAACGCCTTCATTAGTCAGGAAAAACTCCACGCCAAAAAGTCCCGCACCGCCAAGCGCTTCAGTAATTTTTTCGGCCATATCCTGAGCTTCGTACAGGTCTTTTTCTGAAACCAAAGCAGGCTGCCAACTTTCCTGATAATCGCCTCTTTCTTGTCGGTGGCCAATTGGAGCGCAGAATAATGTTGGGTTATTATTTTGAGTAATTGTTAAAAGTGTAATTTCTGAATGGAAGTCTACAAAAGCTTCTACAATTACTTCGATAACATCACCACGTGAGCCTGCAACGGCGTATTGCCAAGCTTTTTTAATATCACCTTCAGATTTAATTGTCGATTGCCCTTTTCCAGAAGAAGACATTAAGGGCTTTACCACACATGGAATTCCCACTTCCTGAACAGCTTTTTGAAGCTCCTGTGCTGATGTTGCGTATTGGTATTTTGCAGTTCTTAATCCGAGCTCTTTTGCTGCTAAATCGCGGATTGCTTTACGGTTCATGGTAAAGTTGGCCGCTTTCGCAGAAGGGACAACGGTAATGCCTTGCTTTTCGTAATCGTAAAAACGTTCGGTGCGAATGGCTTCTATTTCGGGAACAATGAAATCGGGTTTATGTTTGGCTACGATTCGGTCAAGTGCTTCGCCGTCAAGCATATTAATAACCTCAAAACTGTGTGCAACTTGCATGGCTGGTGCATTTTCGTAACTGTCAACTGCGATTATAGTTTGTCCGATTCGTTGTGCAGCGATGACAAATTCTTTGCCTAATTCGCCTGAACCTAGGAGTAATATTTTCATTTTGGAGTAGTGTATTGTTGAGTAGTAAAAGTAAAGAAAAAGCTTCTTTTAACCGCAAAGTTTGTCTCTTGATTTTGCAGATTAATTTAACCGCAAAGTTCGCAAAGAATTACGCTAAGAGCGCTAAGTTTTGTTTTTAAGTAAAAGAAAAAAGTTCGCAAAGATTTTAAAATTAATCTTTGCGAACTTTGCGTAATTCTTTGCGCTCTTTGCGGTTAAAATAAAATTAATGGAATTGATCTTCTTCAATCTCAAATTCAGCATCTTTTTCCCAGATTTCCATTTCGCAGGGTTTGCAGTTGAATTTTAATTTGTATTCTAACTCCCCCTGTTTTAAAACCAAAGGTTCTTTTACCTTAACACCGACAATATCTTTTTGGTGTATCGGACATTTTTTTAATTCGTATTTGATGCAATATTTTGTGGTCATTACACGAGATTTTCCTGGATCCCATTGTAATTCGAATGCTTTTTCGATTTCGGTAACACCGTGGCGTTCGTAGAATTTACGAGCCGTTTTGTTCGAAACGTTGTACATGAAATCCAGTTTAGTTTCTGGATAAGGATGTGACGTTTTTACCAATTGGTGTTCTTCACGTTTGTAATTTGCCAAACGAATTTCTGATAATTGCTCGAAGACATTTCTTCTCATTTCGTTGATTTTTGAAATAGGAAGGAACCAGTTTTGAGAAAACATTACATTGATTTCATCGGCGCTGTAAGGTGTGAAACCCGTTTTTGCCAATTGAACTTTAATATTTTCTTCTATTGATTCGCCAGTTTTAGTAGGTTCTTTTGCGTGCTCTAATTTTACAGTGCTTACGTTTCCGTCTTCGTCGGTTGCGATTAATTCGAAACCATTTTCGTTTTCGGTAAGCAATAAAGTCGTTCCGATTTTACGGATCGCACTGTCTTCTCTTTCAACAATTTTGATGAAAGCAGTATCGTTATTACGATAAATGAAAGTCCCTTCTTTGATTTCTTTTAAAACGTTTGGATACACTTTTCCGTTTTCGGCTTTGTTAACGTAAATTCCGTCGGCTTCGTTGTTTTCGTTGATGAAACAAAGTCCGTCACCGTTATTTAATAATTCTCCGTTTTCGATTTCGTAAGCATCTCCGATAGTTCGGATTAATTTACCAATATATTGACCTTTTGATTTTGGACTTTCCCAAGAACCAATACTAGCGTGTCTTTCGTTTACGAAATAATCGGTATAACCACGGTTGAAAGTTCTGTTTAAAGAAGAATCAAAAGTATAAGTGCATTTTCCAGAAGAAGCTTTGATGTATTTATCACTTCCTTCTAAAAAACTATCTAATTTTTGGCGTAAGTAAGAAACGTTGTTTTTAACGTACGCTACATCTTTTAGTCGGCCTTCGATTTTGAAAGAAACAATTCCAGCTTCAATTAAATTCGGAATTTGATCTGAAACGTCTAAATCTTTAATCGAAAGCAAGTGACTGTTTCTGATTAAAGTATCTCCGTTTCCGTCGATTAAGTTATAAGGTAAACGGCAGTTTTGAGCGCAAGAACCACGGTTAGCGCTACGTTCTCCGTTTGCCACACTCATATAACAGTTTCCGCTGAAGGATACACAAAGTGCACCAGTTACGAAGAATTCTAGTTCAACATCAGCGTGATCGTAGATTGTTTTAATTTGATGCAAGTTTAGTTCACGCGCTAAAACCACACGTTTGATTCCGGCATCTTTCAAGAATTTGATTTTGTCTGCGTCACGATTATTGGCTTGTGTGCTGGCGTGAAGTACGATAGGAGGCAAGTCCATTTCCATAATCGCCATATCTTGAATAATCAAGGCATCTACACCAATATCGTATAATTCCCAAATCATGGCACGGCACGTTTCTAATTCGTTGTCGTATAAAATGGTATTCATTACCACAAAAACTTGAGCATTAAATAAATGTGCATATTTTACTAATGCGGCAACATCTTCAATAGAGTTGTGCGCATTAGAACGTGCTCCAAATTGAGGTGCACCAATATATACAGCATCGGCACCGCTGTTAATAGCTGCCATTCCGCCGATTAAATCTCTTGCTGGAGCTAATATTTCTATTTTCTTCTTCATTTCTAAAACTTTAGCCTTTTGTGGTATTCACGAAAAAAAGTGTGCAAAGGTCTAATAAATTATTTGAGTTTGCTAGAGATGAAGCGATTTTTTTGAAATTGTTAACTTTATATGGAATGATGCTAAAATATAAATGTTTAAAAAAAATCATTTGAAATAATGAAAGAATAGAAATGATCTACCTGAAAATTTCTTTTAGTTCATCAAAATAACTGAGTTTTATTTCGCCTAAATTTTTTAAATCTATCGAAATTTCATTTTTTAAATCATAGTAATTTTTGTGATAGTATTCAGAAATTTTTACGATTTTTTGGTTGTTTTTGATTAGATATAAGTATTCAAAACTTTGCCCTTTTGATGTTAAAATTGAAGTTTGGTAACCATCAAAATCTTTATACTTATACTTTTGCTTAAGTCCTAAATAATTTTTCTTTTCAATCTCAGTATTGTTCAATGAAACCTCTATTACCTTAGTCCTGAATTCACCAAATACAAGCCAAATCCAAGTAAAAACGACCAATAATGCCATATAAATATCAATCCATCGTAGCTCCTCTATTTTTATCGGTAAACTTTTAATCAAGATAAAAATAGAAATAAATGTAAACATTACGATCAAAAAAGGAATTAGTAGGGTTCTAAGTTTAAATTTTGATTTCATGATTCTTTATATCAATCAAGTGGGAAAGTGTATCCCAAAGCAAAAACCGCATTTGACTGTTTTGCAGCTGGATGAAAATAGCCAGAAATACCAATTTCGAAATTATTATGCCTGCCCACAGCTAATCCAATACTAAATGGAATATGCAATAAAACATCACTTTTATTAAAATTAACATTGGGTGTAAACGTTTCAAATTTACCTATTGAAGTTCCAATTCCACCTTCGATAAATGGTGCCACCCAAGGAATTGGGGCACAAAAACGTACTTTCCCTCCCAATAAAAAAGCATTAGTGGTTACTTTGTATTGAGGTTGATTTTGAATATTTTGATTTTTATCAACAGAGGTAAAAATTGCACCAGCATATGGTCTTACGCTAAACCATGATTTTGATCCTATAATATATTCGCCTTGTAGATAGAGTCCGCCTCCCATAACGTCAACTTCTTCTTGACTTCCATAATTTTCGATGTAATAAGAAGCGCTTGATGCGAAACCTATAGAGGCTTTTATAGAATTGCCTGTTGTTTGGGATTGTGTTTGGCTTGAAAAGAGAATTATAAAAAGAATAAAAAAATGATTTAAAGTTAATTTCATATTAGTTATGGATTTGGTTGTTAGATTTAATTGGGAGCGAATGTAAGAATTAATAGTAATTAAAAACAAAAAAACCACCCGATCCGAAGACCGAGCAGTTTCAAAAAAAAGCATGAACCAATCGATTAGTTTGCTCTCATTTTTATTTGCGATAAAGTATTTTGAATACTATTTAGTTGTTTAGAAACAATATATACCTGATCTTGTTCTAAATGGTTTTCTTCAAGTGCTTTTTTGTATTTTTCAATCGCAGCTTCTTCGCCTGTAATACAAGCATTTATAATAGCTTCTGCATCACCTCCGGTAAAAGCTGATTTGATATCAATCCAAGTACGGTGTAAAGCTCCTAATGGACCTCCGCCTGAATTATCGGTCGATTTTCCTAATTTATTGATCTGATCTTGTAATTCTACAATAAATAAATCTCTTTCGCGTGCGTATTCAAGAAAATCAGTTTTCATAGCCGGATTTTCTACATGTTGAGCAGCATCTGTATATCCTAGTTTTCCATCTTCAAGAATTGAAATTAATCCTTCTAAAGTTTTAACTGTTTCTTTTGTAGTTTCATCTGTATGTATCATGACATATAATTTTTTGGAATTTGTATAATACAAAGATGGCAACTTATAAGATGTTCTGTCTTACAGGATTATATTCTGATTTTTATAATATTTCCAAATGGGAATTTTGAAAGTTTAAAGAAAATTTCATTCATAATTAACTTGTAACCATAATAAGGATTGTGTCGTCAAAGTGTTAATCAATCATTAATCACATACTATATGAAAACAATTTTCAAATTTTTAATTCTTCTTTTAATTTTTCAGACTGGATTTGCTCAAAATTTAGAAACGAAAATAGACAGTTTAATTCCTGCTTCGTTTAAAGCTGAAAATCCTGGCGCTGTGTTTCTTGCTGTTAAAAAAGGAAAAGTTGTTTACAAAAAAGCTTTTGGAATGGCAGATTTAGAGATGAATGTAAAGATGGAACCCGAATTTATTTTTGAAATAGGATCGATGACCAAACAGTTTACAGCAGTTTCTATTTTAATATTAGCAGAACAGGGAAAGCTTAAACTTGATGATCAGATCACGAAATTTATTCCAGATTATCCAATGCAGGGAAATGTGATTACGATACATCATCTGCTTACGCATACTTCGGGAATTAAAGATTTTACTAGTATGAAATCTATTAAGAATATTGCCAGAGAAGATTTATCTCCAAAAGAACTAGTCGACTTTTTTAAGAACGAACCCATGGATTTTAAGCCTGGGGAACAATACAAATATTGCAATTCTGGTTATGTGCTTTTGGGATATATTATTGAAAAAATCTCAGGCCAGTCTTATGAAGAATTTATTTCCCAGCATATTTTTCAAAAAGCCGGTATGCAGAATACATCTTATGCCAGTCATGAGAAAATCGTTAAGAATAGAGTTTCAGGATATCGCGGGAAAGGTAATTATGTAAATACCAATTATATTAGTTTTTCTATTCCGTATGCTTCGGGCTCGATAATGTCTAATGTTGACGATATGCTGAAATGGCAGTATGCGATAAGTAATCATAAATTGCTAAGCGCTTCTTTTACTGAAAAAGCCTTCATTAATTATTCATTAAATAACGGACAGCAAATAGATTACGGTTATGGATGGCATATTGAAAAAATTAAAGATAAATTGGTGCATGATCACGGTGGCAGTATTTTCGGTTTTAAGTCGATGGGAGTTTACGAA
The DNA here is from genome assembly GCF_017352115.1 of Flavobacterium endoglycinae. Classification (NCBI taxonomy): domain Bacteria; kingdom Pseudomonadati; phylum Bacteroidota; class Flavobacteriia; order Flavobacteriales; family Flavobacteriaceae; genus Flavobacterium; species Flavobacterium endoglycinae. The sequence continues at coordinate 1,601,289 of NZ_CP071448.1, read as the reverse complement.
CCTTCTCAGCAGATTTATGTAATTGGATTAAGTAATTGCGATTGCAACTCACCCACATCTATAACTAAAGACATTGCAGCTCTTTTAATAGATTAAATAAAAAAGGGTGCTTCGAAAGAAAACACCCCTTTTACAATTTTTATTATATGGTTTTATGCAGTCAAAGCTTCTTTGATTCTGCGTAAAGCTTCTTTTAAAATATCGTTGCTTGTTGCGTAAGAGAAACGAATACAGTTTGGATTTCCAAAAGCGTCTCCGGTTACTGTAGCTACGTTTGCTTCTGCTAAAAGATACATCGAAACATCGTTTGCATCTTTAATTTCGTGTCCTTTTAAAGTTTTTCCGAAGAAAGAAGAAACATCTGGGAATACATAAAATGCACCTTCTGGAACGTTGATTTTTACGCCTGGAATTTCTTTTAATAATCCAACTACTAAATCTCTGCGTCCGTGGAAAGCCTGAACCATTTCGTTAAGTACGCTTGGATCTGCATCTACAGCTGTGATTGTAGCTCTTTGTGCAACAGAATTTGCACCTGAAGTTACTTGACCTTGAATTTTTGTACACGCTTTTGCGATAAATTCTGGTGCTCCAATATATCCAATTCTGTATCCTGTCATTGCAAATGCTTTTGCAACTCCATTTACAGTAATTGTTTTTTCTAACATTCCTGGGATTGAACCGATACTGCAGAAAGTTCCTGAGAAATTGATGTGCTCATAAATTTCGTCGGCAACAACATAAATATTTGGATGTTTTTCCAACACTTTAGCCAAAGCTGTTAATTCTTCTCTGCTATAAACAGATCCAGAAGGATTACAAGGAGAAGAGAACCACATCATTTTTGTTTTTGGAGTAATCGCCGCCTCTAATTGTTTTGGAGTGATTTTAAAATCTGTATCTACAGAAGTTGGAACTTCAACAGGAACTCCGCCAGAAAGTTTTACAATTTCGAAATAAGATACCCAGTACGGTGCAGGTAAAATAACCTCATCGCCATCATTTAACATTACCTGCGCAATGTTGTATAAAGATTGTTTTGCTCCTGTAGACACTACGATTTGAGATGGTTTGTAATCTAAATCATTGTCTCTTTTAAATTTTCGACAGATTGCCTCTCTTAGATCTAAGTATCCTTCTACTGGAGAATAGGTACTGTAATTATCGTCGATTGCTTTTTTAGCAGCTTCTTTAATAAAATCAGGTGTATTGAAATCAGGTTCACCTAGACTTAAACTGATAATGTCTTTTCCTTGTGCTTTTAATTCGCGTGCCAAAGCTGCCATTGCTAATGTTTGCGAAGTAGCAAGATTGTTGATTCTGTCCGAAAGAATATGGTTCATTATAAAAATTTTGATTGTCCTTAAATTTGCTGTGTTGATTAAGGAAGGTTAATTATTAATAGATTTTTTTTAGTTTCTAAACTGCTAATTTTGGTTTCATTCCCAATTCACGTAAATGCTTAAAGTGTGCAATAACGGCACTTCGCATAGTTTTGTATTCGTAATATGGTAAGTTGCATTCTTTTGCAGTTTCCTTTACAATTTTTGCAATTTTACCATAATGAATATGACTTATATTTGGAAAAATATGATGTTCGATTTGATGGTTTAATCCGCCTGTATACCAATTTACGATGGCGTTTTTAGGAGCAAAATTAGTTGTAGTATACAATTGGTGAATGGCCCAAGTATTGTCCATTTCGCCCAAATCATTTGGAGTTGGATTGGTTGTATGATCTACAACGTGTGCTAATTGAAATACAATGCTTAGAATTAACCCTGCAGTGTAATGCATTGCAAAAAATCCAATAAGAACTTTCCACCATGTTATTCCAATTACCATTGGTAAAACAATCCAAATTGAAACATAAATCATTTTGGTGATGATCAAAGTTGTCCAAAGAATTTTAGGACTTTTTGGTTCTCCATACGATAATCTTCTTTTTAAGTAGTTTCTCATCTGCTTAAAATCGGTAGTTAATGCCCAGTTAAATGTCAATAAACCGTATAAGAAAACAGAATAATAATGTTGAAAACGGTGAAAACGATGCCATTCAGCATGTTCTGTAAAACGAATAATCCTTCCTGCATCTAAGTCCTCGTCGTGACCTGGAATATTAGTATAAGTATGATGAAGCACATTGTGTTGTACCTGCCAGTTGTAAACATTTCCGGCCAAAACATAAATAGTTCCGCCCATAAATTTATTAATCCAGCTTTTAGTCGAATAAGAACCATGATTACCATCGTGCATTACGTTCATTCCAACACCGGCCATTCCAACGCCCATTACGATGGATAATAATAACATAAGCCAGAAAGGCATGTTAAGCGTAAGGATTAAAAAGTAGGGTGTTAAAAAAACAGCAAATAGAATAACAGCTTTTAAATGTAGTTTCCAATTTCCGGTTTTTTTAATATTATTTTCTTTGAAATAATTGTTTACTCGAGAGTTAAGCGTTCTAAAGAACTTCAAATTGTCTTGCCTTGCAAAAGTTGGAGCAGAGTTATTCATAATTATTTTAAATAGTTTTCAAAGGTAATTATTATAAATTTTCAATTTGCAAAATTGAGTTAAATATTTCAATCGTAAAGTAGTACTTTTGTTAAAAATTTAGAGCAATGGATGAGATATTGAAATATTTTCCCAATTTGACCGAACTTCAAATTGAACAATTTCAAAAATTAGACTTTTTATACCACGATTGGAACGAGAAAATTAATGTGATTTCACGTAAAGACATTGATTCATTATATACTAAACATATTTTGCATTCATTAGGAATTGCCAAGGTTATGAAATTCGAACCTGGAGCAACCGTTTTAGATGTTGGAACCGGCGGAGGTTTTCCAGGAATTCCGTTAGCGATTCTTTTTCCTGAAACACGTTTTTATTTAATTGATGTTATCGCCAAAAAAATAAAAGTAGTTCAAGGCGTTGTTGATGCATTAGAATTAAAGAATGTAAAAGCAGAACAAAAACGTGCAGAATTAGTAAAAGGCGACTTCGATTTTATTGTGAGCCGTGCCGTTACGAATATGCCGGATTTTGTTTCCTGGATTAAAGATAAAATCAAAAAACAGCACAAACATCTTTTAAAAAATGGAATTCTGTATTTAAAAGGAGGGGATTTAGCCGAAGAATTAAAAGATTTTCCAAATGCCACTTTATATGATCTGGCAGATTTTTTTGAAGATGAATTTTTCGAAACTAAAAAAGTGGTTCATCTTCCTTTAAAATTTAAACCTTAAATTCTATATAAAAGAAACAACCCGTTTAGAAAACTCTAAACGGGTTGTTTTTGTGTAGAATCAAATTAAAATTAAGATGCTTTTCTAGAAAAATTTAAAAACGGATTTGCTTTAAGATCTAGGTTGTCTATAAAATTATGAAGTGCAGTTTCAGAAGCTTCTGCTGAGCATACAAATTCCGCATCAAAGAAGAATTCACGTGAAATTGCTGGCTCATGTGATGAATCATAAACAGCTTCATCGGTTTCATCCAAATCTTGCGCTCTATATTGACAAGGATATTGAAGAATTAATTTCGTTAAAACTTCATTAAACCAAATGTCAAATTTTTTCTTTTTTGGAGTAATATGACGTGCTAATAATATAAGTCCAATAAGTTCAGTCTGTAAAAAGTAAGATCCTTTTCTATAACGAACATCAATCATTCTAACATTCATTAAAGCAATCCATAAGGCACCGTTTACAGAACCTGTAGCTGGTAAATCAAGATCAGTATCAAATAATAACGGAAGTGTTTGTTCGCGGTTATTAATAGAACACCAAAGCGCTTCAATACGTTTTTGTGTATCTAAAAAATGTTGCGTATAACCTGTAAAACGCCAGTAGATCCATTCAAGCAGAGCAGCAGCTAATCCTACCGAAGCTTTATGATTAATCTGCATTAAAGTATTTTCAAAATCTTCATTACCTTCAAGCGGATCCAGTAATTCATCAATTTTCTTTTTTGTCCATTTAAAATTTATAGGATGACCAATACTTTTTGATTCTAAAATCACCTTCGGAACATTGTTTAAATTTCTCATATTTTCTTTTTTTAATTTATTTTAAAAGCGGTATTAATAATGAGACAAAAGTATGGTGAGGGTTTTTCTAAAATAGGAGCTAAACGTTTTAAAAATAATAAAATAAGTTTTTTCGTTGCTTTAAAACGCTGAATTTCAATATAATAAGAAAAGTATTACAAAATAAACTTGTACGAACTAATTTGTAATAAAAACAAAACCCCGAATCAGTAAAGAGTCGGGGTTTTTATATTTGATAGTCAAAAGATTATCCTAAGAAAGGGTATCTGTAATCTTCTGGCGTTACAAAAGTTTCTTTAATAGTTCTTGGAGAAGCCCAGCGTAATAAGTTCAATGCCGAACCAGCTTTATCGTTAGTTCCAGAAGCTCTAGCTCCACCAAATGGCTGCATTCCTACAACAGCTCCAGTTGGTTTGTCATTAATATAGAAGTTACCAGCCGCATTTTGTAATTTAGTGGTAGCCACTTCAATTGCATAACGATCTTGGCTGAAAACTGCTCCTGTTAAAGCATACTCAGAAGTAGTATCAACTAATTCAAGAGTTTCTTCCCATTTAGCATCTTCGTAAACGTAAAGTGTGATAACTGGTCCAAACAACTCAGTTTCCATTGTAGTATATTTTGGATTTGTAGTTACAATAACCGTTGGCTCAATAAAGTATCCAACAGATTTATCGTAATTTCCTCCAACGATGATTTCTGCATCGGCATCTTTTTTAGCTTGGTCAATGTAGCTGGCTAATTTGTCAAAAGAACCTTCGTGGATAACTGCCGTAATAAAGTTTCCAAAATCTTCTGGAGAACCCATTTTCATAGATTTTACATCAGCAATTAACTGCTCTTTTACAGCTGGCCATAAACTTTGAGGAATATAAGCTCTAGAAGCTGCAGAACATTTTTGCCCTTGGAATTCAAATGCTCCACGAGTAATTCCAGTAACTACTTGTTTTACATTTGCACTTGGATGAGCAATGATAAAATCTTTACCTCCAGTTTCACCAACGATTCTTGGATATGTTTTATAGTTGTTGATGTTTGCACCAATTTTAGCCCAGATATCTTTAAATACGTGAGTTGATCCTGTAAAGTGAATCCCAGCAAAATCACGGCTGGCTAAAACAGTATCAGTAATCATTAAAGCATCTCCGAAAACTACATTAATAACTCCGTCTGGAACTCCAGCTTCTTTGAAAACGTCTACAATAATTTTTGCAGAAAATACTTGGCTGTCACTTGGTTTCCAAACCACAACGTTACCCATCATAGCGGCACTTGCAGGAAGATTTGCAGCAATAGCAGTAAAGTTGAATGGAGTAATTGCATAAACAAAACCTTCTAATGGTCTGTACTCTACACGGTTCCAAACAGTAGAATCTGATTTTGGCTGATCGTTGTAGATTTGAGTCATAAACTCAACATTGTAACGTAAGAAGTCGATTAACTCGCAAGAAGAATCGATTTCTGCTTGGTGAATATTTTTAGACTGGCCAATCATAGTAGCAGCGTTAATACGAGCTCTGTATGGTCCAGCAATAAGTTCAGCAGCTTTTAAGAAAATAGCAGCACGTTGTTCCCATGCCATGTTTGCCCATGCTTTTCTTGCTTCAAGAGCGTTGGCAATGGCGCTTTCAATATGTTTTTTTTCAGCTAAATGATATTTTCCAACTACGTGCTGGTGATCATGAGGAGCTGTAATGTTTTTTGTGTTTCCAGTTCTGATTTCTTCGCTTCCAATATATAAAGGAACGTCAATTTGAGAATTCCACATTGTGGTGTACGCTGCCTGAACAGCTGCTTTTTCTGGTGAGTTCGGTGCGTAGCTTTTTACAGGCTCGTTTACCGCTTTTGGTACATGAAAGAATCCTTTTAACATGGGATAAATTATTTTAAAATTTACGAATTGTTTAATTTTTTACAAAAGTACAAATGATAATTTGATTATATCACAATACAATATTAAAAAGTTGTAATTTAATAAACTAATCTAGTGAAGTTGTAAAATAACTCATTTTATAAAGCTTTAAATTTGAGTTACTTCTAAAAAGAATGTCTTAATTTGATTACTATGAAAATACCGCTTTTAGCTTTTAACGACAAAGGTATTTACTGCCAGCAGGCCGATGTTTATCTTGATCCGTGGAGACCTGTAAAAAATGCCATTATTACACACGGACATTCAGATCATGCTCGCTGGGGACATCAAAATTACATTACACATCATACCAATATTCCTATTATCCGCCATCGATTGGGGGAAATAAATGTGACGGGAAAAGAATGGGGCGAAACCTTTGTAATCAATAATGTAAAATTTTCGCTTCATCCTGCCGGACATATTATTGGAAGTTCTCAGATCAGGGTAGAACATAAAGGCGAAGTCTGGGTTTTTACAGGCGATTACAAAACCGAAGATGATGGAATTTCTACCCCTTACGAAAGCATAAAATGCCACACTTTTATAACCGAATGTACTTTTGGTCTTCCGGCTTTCAATTGGACACCACAGGCCGAAGTAATTTCGGAAATTAATAATTGGTGGGCAGAAAATAAAGCCGAAGGCAGAACTTCAATTCTATTTGGTTATTCTTTAGGAAAAGCACAAAGACTTTTAAAATATCTTGATACCGATATTGGCAAAATCTACACTCACGGTGCCATCGAAAATATGACGAATGTTTTACGGCCAATGGTTTATTTTCCTCCAACCGAATTAATAACAAGAGAAACCAAACGAGAAGCTCTTTTAGGAAATATAGTTTTGGCGCCGCCAAGCGCACACGGAAGTATCTGGATTAGAAAAATGACACCTTTTGTGACTGGAGCAGCCAGCGGATGGATGGCCTTTCGCGGAGCAAGAAGAAGAAGAGCTATTGATAAAGGTTTCGTATTAAGTGATCACTGCGACTGGCATTCTTTATTAGGAAGTATAAAAGCAACCGGTGCCGAAAAGGTAATCTGTACACATGGTTATACGGATATTTTTGCTAAATATTTAAGAGAATTAGGTTACGATGCCAGAACCGAGAAAACGCAATATGAAGGCGAAAGTGCAGAAATGGAAAAAGATGAAAAAGAAGTAGAAATAGATCAAGTCCAGACTTCGATTATTTCAGAAAAATAATAATTACGAAAAAATTAAACACTTAGAAACATAGGTTAAAATTGAAATCAAAAGAAGGTAAAGAAAAAAACTAGTTTTCACACATAGCTATGTTTTTTTAAATAAATGAAATGCCTTTAACGACAAAGAAAACCAATGATTCTATGGGTTTACTAATTATGCTCAACGATAGGATGTAAAAATGAAAAACTTTGCCCAACTCATAAAAACGCTGGACAGCTCCAATAAGACGAATGTAAAAGTCGATGCCCTTACGATGTATTTTAAAAATGCATCGCCTGAGGATAAAGTCTGGACCATTGCGATTCTTTCGCATCGTCGTCCGGCACGACCTGTTAATACCACTTTGCTGCGTCTTTGGGCAAACGAATTAGCGAATATTCCGTTGTGGCTGTTTGAAGAAAGTTATCATATTGTAGGCGATTTGGCCGAAACTATCGCATTGATAATTCCCACTACAAACGAACATTCTGACAAAAGTTTAACCGAATTTTTACAGGAAATAATCGCTTTGAAAAAGAAGCCCGATTCGGAGAAAAAAGAATATCTGCATGAAAACTGGAAAGCTCTGAATTATTATGAACGTTTTGTTTTTACGAAACTAATAACCGGAAGTTTCAGAATCGGCGTAAGCCAAAAATTAATGACACGAGCTTTATCAAAAGCAGAAGATGTAGATGAAGATGCTTTGGCTTATAAATTAATGGGAAACTGGAATCCTAATACAATCACTTTTCAGGAATTGATTTTGGATGAAAAAAGTTCAGATTATCTCTCAAAACCTTATCCGTTTTATCTCGCTTATCCCATTGAAGGAGAAATTGAAGATTTAGGGAGTCCAGAAGATTGGTCAATAGAACATAAATGGGACGGCATTCGTTCGCAAACTATTATTCGCGACAATGAAATTTATGTCTGGTCAAGAGGCGAGGAGCTGGTAACCGATAAATATCCAGAATTTCAGGCTTTCATTGGATTGATACCAAACGGAACCGTAATTGATGCCGAAATATTAGCTTTTCCATCCAATCAAATAGGTACATTTAATGATCTTCAAGCTAGAATTGGACGCAAAACCATTTCGGCCAATCTGCTCGAAAAAGTGCCGGTTATTTTAAAAGCATACGATATTTTAGAATGGGAAGGTCAAGATGTTCGAAATCTGGCTTACAGCGAAAGAAGAGCTTTACTGGAAAATTTATATGATGATATTAAAGATTTAAATACGCCATTTAGGTTATCCGAAAGAGTTTCGTTAAAAACTTGGGAAGATGTTACCAATGAGAGAATGCGTGCCCGAGAAATGAGAAGCGAAGGTTTGATGCTAAAACGAAATACATCGCCGTATCAGGTGGGGAGAAAAAAAGGTGATTGGTGGAAATGGAAAATAGAACCTTTAACCATAGATGCCGTTTTAACCTATGCCATGCGCGGACACGGACGAAGATCAAACCTCTTTACCGATTATACTTTTGCACTCTGGCAGACAAATGAAAACGGTGAAAAAGAACTCGTAACTTTCGCAAAAGCGTATTCCGGTTTAACCGATGCTGAATTTCGACGTGTTGATGATTTCATTAAAAAGAATACTTTAGAGCGTTTTGGTCCCGTTCGAAGTGTAACGCCTCAATTGGTTTTTGAAATTGGTTTCGAAGGAATTTCACTTTCTAAAAGACACAAAAGCGGTGTAGCAACACGATTTCCAAGGATTTTAAGATGGCGACACGACAAGAAAATAGAAGACGCCAATTCTATTGAAGATTTAAAAAATATGATTTCGTAATTTTTAAACACATAGAAACATAGACTAAAATGTTTGTAAAAGAATATAAAAGAAACAAGTTTCCACACATAGCTATGCGTATTGATGAAAGTGAAGCGCCTTTAACCACAAAGAAAATCTATGTTTCTATGTGTTAAAATAAATTATTTAAATGAACCGAGAAGAACTATACATAATCGCCGAAAATTGGTTTAGAGATCAGGGCTGGAAAGCATTTCCGTTTCAAACCCAGACTTGGACTGCTTTTCTGCAGGGCAAAAACGGGTTGTTAAATGCACCAACAGGGAGCGGAAAAACCTATGCTTTATGGTTTCCGGTAGTTCTCGATTACATCAAAAAAAATCCCGATTATAAAACGAAGCACAAATCTGGATTAAAAGCAATCTGGATAACGCCTCTGCGTGCACTTTCGGTAGAAATTAAACAAGCAGCTGAACGAATTATCGATGATTTGGATTTGCAATTAACTGTCGGAATCCGGTCGGGAGATACTTCACAAAGCGAAAGGGCGAAGCAGAAAAATAAAATGCCGGATTTGTTAATTACAACACCCGAAAGTTTACAACTTCTGCTGGCGGCAAAACAATACGAAAAAACGTTTGCCAATTGCGGTTCAATTGTAGTAGATGAATGGCATGAATTGTTAGGAACGAAGCGCGGTGTGCAAATGGAATTGGCTCTTTCCCGACTTAAAACTATTGCGCCTAAAATGCGTATCTGGGGAATTTCGGCAACCATTGGTAATCTCGAATTAGCGCAGCAGGTTTTGTTAGGTCCAGATTCTGAGGCGTATCAAAATTCAGTTTTAATAAAAGCTCATATCAACAAAAAAATAAAAATAGAATCGATTCTTCCAGAGAAAATGGAAAGTTACCCGTGGCGCGGACACATGGGATTACATTTAATCGATGAGGTGGCTAAAATTATCAGAAAAAGCAAAACTACTTTAATTTTCACCAATGTTCGTTCTGCCTGCGAAATCTGGTATCAGGCAATTTTAGAAAAATATCCTGAATTTGCAGGAGAAATGGCCATGCATCACGGCAGTATCAGCAGAGAAATTCGGTTATGGGTCGAAAGCGCTATTCGTCATGAAGAATTAAAAGTCGTGGTTTGTACTTCGAGTCTCGATCTCGGCGTCGATTTTGCGCCCGTAGAAACTATTATTCAGGTTGGCGGACCAAAAGGTGTTGCGCGTTTTTTGCAGAGAGCAGGACGAAGCGGACACCAGCCGGGAAAAGAAAGTGTCATTTATTTTCTCGCTACTCATGCTATGGAATTAATTGAAGCTTCGGCATTAAAAAAAGCAGTTGCCAAAACCGTTGTCGAAGATCGAATGCCGTATTTAAACAGCTGGGATGTTTTGGTGCAATACTTAAATACACTGGCGGTTTCTGACGGATTTTTTCCAAATGAAATTTTTGAAGAAGTAAAAACGACTTTCTGTTATCAAAATATAACTAAAGAAAACTGGAATTGGATTCTCAACTTTATTACAAACGGAAGCCAGAGTTTGCAAGCTTACGATGAATTTAAAAAAGTAGAAATTGAAGAAGACGGACGTTTTAAAATCAACAATCGTTTTATTGCGATGCATCATCGAATGCAGATTGGAACTATTGTGGGTGATGCCGTTTTGAATGTAAAGTTTTTAAGCGGCGGGTTTATTGGAACTATCGAAGAATGGTTTGCTTCGAAATTACAGCGCGGCGACGTTTTTACTTTTGCAGGAAGAAGACTGGAATTGTTTCAGATTAAAAATATGCAGGTTCTAGTTCGAAAAGCCGATCCTAAGAAAACATCAAAAACCGTCAGCTGGATGGGCGGACGCATGACATTATCGGCACAAATGAGTAAGTTGCTTCGGGAAGAATTATATGCAGCTAACACCGAAAACTTATCTCCGGAATTAAAAGCATTAAAACCCATTTTTGACAGACAGCGCAAAGAAAGTATCGTTCCTAATAATGACGAATTTCTAATTGAAACTTTTAAAACCAGAGAAGGTTTTCATGCTATTTTTTATCCTTTTGAAGGTCGTTATGTACACGAAGCTTTGGCCAGTTTAATTTCGTACAGAATCAGTCTGCTGTCGCCAATTACTTTTTCGCTGGCGTATAATGATTATGGATTTGAACTGCTTTCGGATCAGGAAATTGATATGGAAGCTGTTTTTGATAATGACTTATTTACAACTGCATATGTACATTATGATTTACAGAAAAGTTTAAACTCAACCGAAATGGCGCGAAGAAAATTTCGCGATATTGCAGTTATTGCCGGCTTAGTATTTACCGGAATGCCTGGAAAACCCGTTAAAACAAAACATCTGCAAAGTGGTTCTCAATTGATTTTTGAGGTTTTCAGAGATTACGAACCTGATAATTTATTATTGCAGCAGGCTTTTACAGAAACATTCGAACATCAGCTCGAAGAAGGACGTTTGATTCAGGCATTGGAAAGAATCAACAATCAGAAAATCGTTTGGAAACAATGTTTAAAACCAACACCTTTTAGTTTTCCAATAATTACCGACCGTCTGAGAGAAAAATTATCGAGCGAAACTTTACAAGAAAGAATTAAAAAGATGACGGCGAGTTACATGAAATAATAAAAACATGAATATTACAATCAACAATCAAAATTTTATATTACATCCCTGCGGTGCGGCTTTTTGGGAAGAAAAGAAAATACTCTTAATCTCTGATCTGCATCTGGGAAAAATAGCGCATTTCAGGAAACACGGAATGGCAATTCCTGAAAAAGCGGTTCATGAAAATTTTAATAGGTTGAATGCTATTCTGCAATTATTTGATGTTGAAACAATTATTTTTCTAGGAGATTTATTCCACAGTAAAATTAATAACGAATGGGATTTTTTTGAAGATTGGACTAAAACCGTGACACAGCAGCTTATTTTAGTAGAAGGCAATCATGATATTATTTCTAAAAAATATTATACCGATTTGAATATCGAAATCTATTCAGAAATTACAATACATGATTTTCTGCTGACACATCATCCGTCAACACGAGAAAATTTTTTCAATTTATGCGGACACATTCATCCCGGAATAAAACTTAAAGGATTAGGAAGACAGTTTTTGAGTTTGTCGTGTTTTTTTAGAAAACCAGATCAAATGATTTTTCCGGCATTTGGAGAATTCACAGGCAATTTTTATCTGGTTCCCGAAGAAAATGACAAAGTATATGTACTTGCAAAAGATGAGGTAATCGAAATAAAACGTTGATTAGTTTAATGCAAAAGGAGCACACATTCTAAAAGTAGGAACAATTACTTTGAATGTTTTAGTTGTGGTGAAATTGATCATATTGAAATGACCTTTCATAGCACCATAAGGAGATGATAATAAACAGCCAGAGCTGTAAGTGTGGTTTTCGCCTGGTTTTAAAACAGGTTTTTTACCAATAACACCTTCACCGTCAACAATATCTAAATCGTTTAGTGAGTCGAAAATTTCCCAGTGGCGAGAAGTCAATTGAACAGAATCTTTACTATGATTTTCGATTGTAACCACATAGCTGAATGCAAAGTGAATCTTGTAGTTCTTGAAGTAAGTTCCTTCAAAACTAGTTAAAACCGATATTTTTATGCCTCGAGTAATTTGAGAAACCATACTAGCCTAGTAAATCTGTGTGTTATAGGTACAAAGCTACGAAAAAAAATTAGGAAACCTAAAACCTTAACAATGTTTTAATTAACGATATTTATCGAGTTTGCATTGCCTTTTCCTATCACTCTTTGATAACGATCTGTACTTTCTTTGTAATAAACGAGAATAGTATATTCGTTTTCTGTTTGATAGAAATTTCCATCTATAGCATTTTCATTATCAATATTTCCCTTTTTATCGGCTACTGTATATTGAAAATTGGTGAAACCTTGTTTAATCATTACGGCTTTTTCAAATACTGCTTTATCCGTATTATAATCCATTTTGTATTCTGGCGAAAGGCTGTAATTATTGAACATTCCGGTAATGTAAATGTCTTTGTTTAGTCTGAAAGCGGGAGCCGAAAGTGTAAAATATACCCAAGCATAATCGGCTTCGATACTGTTGTCGGAAGCATTTATATTTTTTACCACAAAATTACCGTTTACATCCTGATAATTGGTGTAAATCTGATTTCCTCTTGCGGCATTGGTATACAAATAGGCATTGTAAATATCATTGTTAGAACCAATTCGGCCTACATTATTATTCGCGGCACGAATGTCTTTATTCTCAAAATATAAAAATTCATTTCCAGCCCAAAACTGTGTTTCGGCATCGTATTTATAAACGAGTTGATTTCCTATTGTATATTGTGGCACGACATTTTTAATAGCAGTATTGAAGTTTCCGTTTTGCAGTAAAAGCACTTTTACGTTTTGTGCTGGCGTTTGAAAAGTAATGTCATTTGAAGCAATAGTGAAATCCAAATTTTGTTTTTGATCAATATTGCTGAGGTTTCGGCTTCGTTTTACCTGCACAGCAACGGTAGAATGATTTTCGTAAACAATAAACCGTCTTGAAAAAACAACCTCTTTATCTTCATTTAAGATTTTCAGCATATAATTTCCAGATAATCTGATTTGTGTTGTAAACTGATTTGGAAAGGTAAGACGGTAATGCGAATAGATCTGAAGGGTATTGAAAGAATTCGAATAATCCATAATTCTCTGGCCGTCGAAACCACGGATATAATCATTTTTTGGAATATCAGAAGGTTTCCAGTTGTAATCGCAGTGAACTAATTCAAAATAATAATTGGCTTCATTTCCAAATAAATCATCAAACTGAAGTTCAATTGTAGAACCTAATTCAAATATAGGAACAACATTATTGCCATTCTGTACAAAAGTGACAGTTTTGATATTGTAAGGAGGATCGATTTCTTTTTCCTGCGCTTTTGCTAAAGTAAAAACAAAAAGAAAAATTAAGCTTGTATATAAAAATTTCGGCATCGCATTACGTTGTAAGATTGTAAATATAAGAATTTTATTAAACGTATTGCGATGCCGAATTATTGGGTTTTGTTAAGAATTTAAAATGTATTCTAAATTCGCTTCAATTTCGTCATTGATGTAGCTTTCCTCTAAAAGCGAATCCGATAATAGTTTTTTGTTTTCTTGCAGCTTGATAATTTTTTCTTCAACCGTGTTTTTAGAAATAAAACGAATCACATTTACTTTATTCAGCTGACCAATTCGGTGAGCTCGCGCCACTCCTTGTTTTTCAGCAAAAGGATTCCACCAAGGATCTAAAAACAATACATAAGAGGCTTTGGTAATGTTCAATCCAACACCTCCAGCTTTTAGCGAAATAAAAAACAACAATGGATTTTCTTTTTCCTGAAACATTTTAACCTGCTGTTCTCTCTTGTCTGAAGGCGTTTCTCCAGTAATTTCGCAAAACTCTATTTTGTTCTCTTTACACCAATCAGTGTAAAAATTTAAATTGGTAACAAACGAACTAAAAATGATTACTTTTTGTTTTGCTTTGACTAAATTTTCCAGATAATTGGTCACTGCAATATATTTTCCCGAATCAATTTCTGAATCTGCGTCAACCATTTTTGGATGATTACTCAATTGTCGCAACTTCATTAAAGTATTGATAATGCTTATTTTATCTGGATTTGAATCTGTTTTCAGCAGGAAATTACGAGCTTTTGATTTTTCTTTCTCGTATAATTTTTCCTGTTCCGGATCCATATCGCAGTAATAAATCTGCTCCGTTAACTCTGGTAAATCTTTTAAAACCTGTTCTTTGGTTCTTCTTAAAATATACGGCTGGATGAGGTTTTTTAATTCGGTTAAAACTTCTTCGCTCTGCTTTTTCTCAATCGGATTTTTAAAATTCTCCATAAAGAAAGCATAACTGCCCAAAATATCTGGATTGATAAACTGCATTTGCGACCATAAATCGTCAAGCGAATTTTCGATCGGCGTTCCACTTAAAGCAATTTTATGTCCTGTGCTGATTTTATTGATGGCTTTAAAAATCTTAGAATTTTTATTTTTGATGTACTGACTTTCATCTAAAATCAAATAACGAAAATCGTATTTTTCTAAAATTGAAATATCACGATGTACAATGCTGTAACTCGTAAAAATTAAGTCGGTAGAATTTATTCTGCTTGCCAATGATTTTCTATCGTTACCCACATATTGCATTTTCGAAAAGTGCGGTGTGAATTTTCCAGCTTCATTAAACCAGTTAAAAACCAATGATGAAGGAAGAACAATCAAAGCTTTTAAAGGTTCTCTTTCGATTGTTGTTTCGTTGGCAAACAAATCAAAATTGGTGGTTTTGGTGGTGAAGCCTAATTGTTCTTGAACAGAAACCAAAACCGATAAAGTCTGCAGCGTTTTTCCAAGTCCCATATCATCGGCTAAACAAGCGCCCATATTGGAATTAAAATGACCTAAAAGCCATTTTACACCATCAATTTGATACGGTCTTAAAGTCGCTTTTATTAAATCTGAACCAGTAAATTCGGCTTGGTGAATTTGGTCTAAATCATTGTCAATTTCCGAAATTCCGTCTAAAGCAGTAAAATTGCTTTTTCTAAGAAGTAAAGCGCCATTTTCTGTTTTGGCTAATTTTGCCAAAGAACCATATTTACTGAACCATTCCAGCGGAATCAGGAAAAAATTCCCGTCAGGCAAAGGGAAAAGTCTTTCTTTACTCTTAATGTTTGGAATAATTTCGCTGAAATTGATTTTATAATGACCAACAGTAATGATAATTTTAATATCAAACCAATCTCCGTTTGTATCTTTTGAGGCAGAAATAGTATGGCTTTCAGTAATGATTTCTTTGCTTTCCAGTTTTAGATTTTGAATATCAAAACCTAAATCTTTCAGCTTCTCTTTATGGTCAATAATCAATTGAATGTTGATGTAAGGATCTGAATTTTCAACATCAGCATTTAATCCAAACAATTCATTTTTGATTTTTTCTAAACCAATTTCGGATAGTTTTTTAATGTATAAACTTTCAGCAGCACTTCGTTTAAACTGAATGATTTTAGGTTCGTTGGCTACGCTGAAATCAACGAAGGAATGTGTTTTTTTAGTTTTGCTCGAGTCAAAAGAATATCCGTTGTAATCAAAATAAAGATTGAGATAATAACAGTTTTTAAAGAAATCAAAAACAGGCTGAATCGTGCAGGAAACAATTGTATCGCGAAGCTCGATTTCAAAACCTGTGGCTTCGATATCTAATTTCTTAGCGATCTGAGGAATAAAACTCTTGAAATAATCATCGACTAACTTTGATGGAATTTCAATGGATTGTTTCTTTAAAAAAGGCATCAGTTTTTTTGAGTTCAACTCTTTTAATTGTCCCAGTTTTTTATTGATAATTAACCAGCCTGGTTCGTCTAAAAGAATATCTACAGTACTGTTCATTGGCAGAAATGTAGTTTCATTTTCCTTTAAAGAAAGCGTATAGGTAATACCTTCCGGATGTTTGTCGAATTGAATCTGCGGTTCAAACTCCAGCGGATCAATGCTGACTCTCGAACGGTAAAAGTCTTTTTCAGGTCCAATGTTTAAGGATAAAGGAAATTGTTCTTGTACAATCAAACTGTAAAAAGAGCCTAAATACAGTTTTAAATGCTGGCGAATAGCAAAATCAATTTTTGAATCTTTTTGAAGATCTGCAATTGTTTTGGCTGATTTGATTTTGGCACTGAATTTTTTGAAGATGTATTCAGGTCTTAGCGATTCGCATGCCGTTAGTATTCTTTTGGTATTAGAATCTAAATTTTCAAAAACGATTCCAAAACTTTCGAGCACATCTTTACTCGCTTTTTTGTCTAAATATTTAATGTCATCAGTATTCTCAACAATATAGGCTGTTGGGAGGTAAGTGTTTAGATTTTTTTCAAAACTGATGTCAAAGCAGAACTGAAATAAATTTGTAAAGTCCAAGGTTTAGGTTTTTTGTTTGGTTTTGATTTGGGAGGCTTATAAAAAGAAAGAGTTTTCAAAATATCAATAATTTGAAAACTCTTTTTAAATGAACTTATATCACTTATAGGATGAAAAATTAGTTTTCCTGTTTAAAGCAAAGCGGAATAATTTCTCCTTTTGCCAAACAGTATTTTTCAACCAATTCTGGTGCAATTTTGTTAGTGTAATCTTCTTCGATCACAATAAAACCAATACTTCTTAATTTGTCGAAATAATCGCGGCCGTAAACACGTACGTGATCGTATTGTCCGAAGATTTTAGCACGTTCTTTTTGATCTGTAATCGAATCATCTGCAAAAGTAACTTCGCGAGATAAATCCTGCGGGATCTGTAAAATTGCCATTCCGCCTGGTTTTAAAACACGATATAATTCCTGCATTGCTTTAGTATCGTCTGGAATGTGTTCTAAAACGTGATTGCATAAAATAACATCGTACTCGTTGTCTTTGAAAGGTAAATTACAGATATCTGCTTTTACATCTGCCAAAGGCGAAAGCAAATCCGTCGTCGTATAATCTAAGTTTTTCTGCTTGCGGAATCTTTTATAAAAAGCCTGCTCCGGAGCAAAATGCAATACTTTTTTGGGTGCTGTAAAAAAATCAGTCTGGTCATTTAAATACAACCAAAGCAAACGGTGTCTTTCTAAAGAAAGTGTACTTGGCGAAAGCACATTGTTACGTTGTTTTCCGTATCCGTAAGGCAAAAATGATTTAAAGCTTTTTCCATCAATCGGATCTGTAAATTTATCTCCTTTTAATGAAAAGGCTAAAATAGGACGAGCCACATAACTCAAACGAATTAATAATGGGCGAGGTATTGTATTTAAAACTAATTTGAAAAGTTTTTTCATGGGGTTATTCCAAAATATTTTTGTTTTCCTGCAAGGTTTTCAAAACCTAGTAGGTATTTATGTTTGAAAAAAGACACCTACAAGGTTTTGAAAACCTTGCAGGAGTTCGAATGTTTTTTAAAATTTTAGAATCTAGGCTAATAACTACAATACTAAAGGGACTTTTCTAAATTCATCTTCTTCGTTGCTTTCAATTCCTAAAGCTTTGTAGATGTATTGAAAAGTCGATAATAATTCTGGTTTACCGTCTACAAGTGCCACATCGTGTTCGAAATGAGCGCTGGCTTTTCCGTCGGCAGTTGTAATTGTCCAGCCATCTTTGTGTTGTTTGATGTTTCTTGTTCCAAGGTTAATCATTGGCTCGATTGCGACAACCATTCCTTCCACAAAAAGTTTTCCGCGGCCGCGTTTTCCATAGTTTGGCATTTCCGGTTCTTCGTGCATTTTCTGTCCAACACCATGTCCAACCAATTCACGAACTACTCCGTAACCGTGGGCTTCAGTATATTTTTGAATCGCATTTCCAACATCTTCAACTCGGTTTCCAGCCTTAAATTCTCTAATTCCAACATAAAGAGATTCTTTCGTTACCTGCAAAAGTTTTTTAACTTCAGGTGCTACTTCTCCAATTTCGAAACTATAAGCGTGATCTCCGTGGTAACCGTTTTTAAAAGCACCACAATCTACAGATATCACATCACCACTTTGTAAAGGTGTATTATTTGGGATTCCATGAACGACTTGAGAATTTGGACTCATGCAAAGTGAATTCGGGAAACCATACAATCCTAAAAAGCTAGGAACGGCACCGTGGTCACGAATGAATTCTTCGGCTAATTTATCTAGATATAATGTAGTAACTCCTTCTTTAATTTCAGAAGCAATCATTCCTAATGTTTTCGATACGATCAAAGCACTTTCGCGCATTAATTCGATTTCCTCTCTGGTTTTTTGGATAATCATATTTTTCAGATTTTCAGTTGGCAAAAGTACAATTTTTATCTCATTTTTTTATGTAAATTTTTTCGCTTAGACTCGAACGAAATGACAGGCGAAGCAATTCTCGAATCTATACAAATTGAAATTGGTGAAATTCAATTTTACCAATTTCAATTTTAGAGACTAAAAAAGAAAATTCGTGAATTCGTGGCTAATAACACAAAAGTTTCTCAGAAAAAAGCCATAAATTAGTAGTAAAAAGATTTGTAATCATGAAAACTACTCTAGATCACGATATAACCAAAGTAAAAGCGCTCAGAAAAATGAAGCGAAATGCTTTGGCTCTTTTGGGTGTTGCGGTGCTTCTGTTTATAATTGCCATTTATTTTAAAATTCCAATGTTACAGGCTTTTAGCGAAGCTGCAATGGTAGGAGGTATTGCCGACTGGTTTGCAGTTGTGGCGTTATTTCGTCATCCTATGGGAATTCCGATTTGGCATACGGCAATTATTCCGACCAAGAAAAATGAAATTGGAGAAAATCTTGGAAATTTTGTTTCAGAAGAATTTCTGAATCGTGAAAAAATGGAGATTAAACTCGAAGAATTCAATTTTGCTGTTAAAGCTTCTGATTGGCTTTCGCAGGAAGAAAATGCGAATAAAATTGCCAATGTCGTAGCGGTAAATTTAATTCCAGGGATTTTAAAAACCATAAAAGACGAAGAGGTACGAAGGTTTATTCAGGTTCAGTTTAAAGAAAAATTAGAAGGGATCAATTTTGGGAATTGGGTGGCACTTGCATTAGAACCTTTGCAAAAAGGAAATGTAAAGGACGAGTTATTGACGAATCTTTTGCAAGTAATGAGTGCCGAATTGACAAATAACAAAGATCTAATTCGAAAAAAAGTAAAAGCGTCAACTCCGTTTTTGAGTTTTGGTTTGGCTGATAAAAGCATTTCAGAAGGGATTTTTAATGGTCTTCAGGATTTTCTGGAAGAAGCCAAAAATCCTCAAAGTGCTGTGAGAATTAAAATTGACGAGTACGTTTATAATTTCCTTGATAAAGTAAAAAACTCAGAAGAAATGAGATTGAAAATCAATGAAATGATTTTGGGTTTTGTTGGGAAAAAAGAAGTTCAGGATTATATCAACGGAATTTGGGATGAGATAAAACTTTCGATAACCAATGATTTAAATAAAGGTGATGATTCTTCTATTAAGAATAGTATTTCTGGACTAATTCAGACTTTTGGAAATGGAATTAAAGAAGATCAAATTATGATTGACAAGATCAATAATTTTATTAAAAATGATTTGTTGTCGGTTCTTTTGAATAATAAAAAGGTAATCGGCGATTTGATTTCCTCAACTGTAAAAAGTTGGGACGGAAAAGAAGTTTCAGAAAAATTGGAACTTGAAATAGGAAAAGATCTTCAATACATTCGCATCAATGGAACTTTAGTAGGAGGTTGTATTGGACTGGTTATTTATGGTGTTGAACAGTTGTA
Organism: Flavobacterium endoglycinae; assembly: GCF_017352115.1. NCBI lineage: Bacteria > Pseudomonadati > Bacteroidota > Flavobacteriia > Flavobacteriales > Flavobacteriaceae > Flavobacterium > Flavobacterium endoglycinae. The sequence continues at coordinate 1,581,045 of NZ_CP071448.1, read as the reverse complement.
TCATTTTATATTTTGATTGCAAAAAAATAAAAGCACAAGTTCAGGCTGAGCGAAGTCGAAGCCTTCTTTGTTTCATAAGGCTTCGACTTCGCTCAAGATGACATCATTGTAAAAATAAAAACCATATAAATGAACTTATATCACTTATATGGTTTTAAATATTTATTGGGTAATTTTCTATAACAATGAATGACAAGTCATTGCATTTGGCTGCTGTACTCCCATTAATTCTAAGATAGTAGGAGCAACATCACCTAACACACCATCTTGGATGCTTTTTAATTGTTTGTCAACTAAAATAATCGGCACCGGATTAGTAGTGTGTGCTGTATTTGGACTTCCGTCAGGATTAATCATGGTTTCGCAGTTACCGTGGTCAGCAATTACGATTGTTGTATAATCGTTTGCAAGAGCTGCATCGATAACTTGTTTTGCGCAGGCATCAACAGCTTCACAAGCTCTAATTGCAGCACTCATGATTCCGGTATGACCTACCATGTCGCCATTTGCAAAGTTTAAACATACGAAATCAACTTCGCCTTTGTTTAATTCAGGAACAAGGGCATCTGCTAATTCGTAAGCGCTCATTTCTGGCTGTAAATCGTAAGTCGCTACTTTTGGAGAGTTTCTTAAAATTCTTGATTCACCTTCAAAAGGAGTTTCTCTTCCTCCTGAGAAGAAGAAAGTTACGTGAGGATATTTCTCAGTTTCTGCAATACGGATTTGTTTCTTACCTGCTTTTTCTAAAACCTCACCAAGAGTTTCTGTAATATTATCTTTGTTGTAAACTACTTTTACATTTTGGTATGTTTCGTCGTAGTTGGTAAGCGTTACATAATACAAGTTTAATTTGTGCATGTTTTGCTCGTGGAAATCATGCTGAGAAAGTGCTTCCGTAAGTTCGCGTCCTCTATCTGTTCTAAAGTTAAAGAAGATCACAACGTCGCCTTCAATAATCGTAGCAAGTGGTTTTTCGTTTTCATCAACTATAACAACCGGTTCGATAAATTCGTCAGTTACGTCTTTTTCATAGCTTGCTAAAACACTAGAAACGGCATTTTTAGAAGGAGTTCCAACTCCGTTCACTAATAAATCATAAGCTAATTTTACACGTTCCCATCTTTTATCACGGTCCATTGCATAGTAACGCCCCACGATTGAAGCGATTTTTACAGGAGTATCTTTAATATAATCTTCTAAATCGTGAATGTATTTTGCACCCGATTTTGGGTCAACATCACGCCCGTCTGTAAAAGCGTGAACATACACTTGATCTAAACCGTATTCTTGAGATGCATCGATTAAACCACGTAAATGAGAAGTATGAGAGTGAACACCTCCGTCAGAAACTAATCCTAAAAAGTGTACTTTTTTATTGTTTTCTTTCGCATAGGTAAAAGCATCAACTAATACTTGTTCTTTCGCTAGAGTTTTGTGGGCTACTGCTAAATTAATTTTTGCTAAATCTTGATATACAATTCTTCCAGCACCAAGGTTCATGTGTCCAACCTCGCTGTTTCCCATTTGTCCTTCTGGTAAACCAACGTTTAAACCGTCAGTACGAAGTTGTGCATTTGGGTAGTTTTTGTAAAGACTATTTATAAATGGAACATTTGCATTGTCTATTGCAGATACTTTAGGGTCAGGAGATTTTCCCCAACCATCTAAAATCATAAGGATAACTTTTTTGTTCATTTCTTTTTTGTTTTCTACAAAGATAAGTCATTTCTAAAGTTTAGAAGAAAGCAATGTTTACATTTATATTTAATAAAATGAAGTCTGAGAAAAAATATTAATTTAATTATAGAAGTCTTTATTTTTTAAAATTAATTCACGCTAAGCTCTCTTTCTAATCTTATTTTTGACAGCGTTGTAGTCTATAAAGTATTTTACACTCACAGAAAAGATATGTTTTAATGCATCGTTTGTGAGCAGATTTGTAACATTTCGCTTGAAATCTTTGTCAATAACACGTTCGAAATTAGAAGCATTGTTTCTGTATAATGCCGAAAGCTGGCTTCCAGGTGCAAACCACCACGAATATGATAAATCGGCGTTCCAAGAGTAGAAGCTTGAATTTTTATTTTCAGTATATTGAGGATAAGGATCTAAACGTCCATCAGAATCCAGCTGAAGAATATTTTTATTTTCGGCAGAAGACCAATATTGTCGAACCGCTAAATTAAATGTCATGGCGCTGTTTATGGCGTATTTTCCGCTAAGTGTATTGGCATATGTTATCACATCTCTGTTGGCAAAAACAATGATTTCAGGAGTTGCTTCGTTATCATCGTCGTCATAGCTGTCGATATAACCTTTGTTATTGTTTTTCTTTAAAAGACTAAAAGTATAAGTGAGTAAAAGTTTGTCATTGAATCGATATCTTGGCCCAATATCGACTCCAAATGCAGCTCTTCCAGGCTCATCTGCAATAGAAAGAGTAGGATTTAAATCCAATGCAAATTTGTGATTGTAATTGGTAGATATACTTCCCCATAAATTTATTTTTTTAGGAGTAATAATATATCGGCCATCAGCTCTGGGTTCATAATAATCATACATTTCAACGGGGAAAATAGTTACTCCCATTCCGTAATAATTGTTTTTTACCGTAGAAAGATTCACATTGGCATCAATATTAAATTCTTGAACTTTTCCAGAATCTTTATTGAATTCCGAATACATATTATAATTAAGCCTAAAGCTATTGAAAAGTTTTGTTGGATTTAAGATTCTGTAATTGGCATTTCCATAAAAGCTGTAATAGTTGGTGTAGAAATTAATTCCCAAATCATTTGGGTTAAAATCTTTGGTAACAAAATCAGAGCCAACGCTGTAACGGTATTTTCCACTGGTTTCTGCAAAATTGATAGTACTAAACAAACCTCTTTTGTCTTCGCTGGCATTAATGGTGCTGTATTTTACATTACCAGATAAATTGTAGGTATTGGCTTTTGTGTTTAAATCCCAAACTAATCCTGTTACGTTAGCATCTCTAAAATGACCGTTTCTGATTACATTAGTATTGATGAAAGTTACCGAAGAATTTTTTCTAAAACGCTGGTCAAGTACAATCACATTATAATTGGTAAGCGGTTCTACTATGGTGCGTCTGGTTTCTCCTGTTATAGTATCTTTTATGGTGGCAAAAGTTTTTTCGGTTACGGCATTTAAAATTCCAACTCCCAAACCATTTTTAGTTCTTCCGGAAAGTTTTAAAGCATTAATAAGATTTACGTTTTGTACCGTTTCTGCTATTTCTTCATTATCATTTAGTTCTGGTTCAACAGAAGGTTTTCCGCCAATTCTTCTGGAATAGAACATATTGCCTTTGTTGAATAAATCTGTTCCTTCGGTAAAGAAAGCTCTATTTTCATTGAACTGCTGTTCAAACGGACCTAAATTCAAAATCTGATCATCGTATTTCGTTTGGCCAAAATCAGGAATTAAAATGGCATCTACAGTAAAAGCATCGTTGATTCCGTACTTAATATCCATACCTCCTTTTATGGTTCCATAAGTTTTCTGACCTTCTCCAGCATTTAAATAATATGAAGCATAAGGCATAAAGAACAATCGGGTAGGAGGTTTGATATTTTCAATTCCAGATAATATTCCAGCCTGCTGTGTAAACGTTCCCACTTTTCTGTCGACAAAATTCCAAGTGTATTTATAACGTGTTCTCTTGATTTCTCTAAAGAAATTAATTCCCCAAGTTTGTTTATTTTCTGCAGAAAAACGAAGCGCCGAGTACGGAATCTTAATTTCGACAATCCAGCCGTTCTCGGTCAATGATGCTTTGCTTATCCAAACGGCATCCCAAGAATAATCTTCTCCATTTGCATCAGTCATAATACAATCGCCCTGAACGTCTGCTGCCGAAACATAGAACATGAAATCCTGTTGCCCATCATTGAAACCATTTATAAAAACGCCAAAAAGATCTGCAGTTCCAAAATTATCACGCTGTGAGATTTCTTTTAAAATCTTTGAAGGTTCGTCATCATACATTTTGGCACCTATATATATAGCGTCATTGTCATATAAAATTTTGACTTCTGTTTTTTTACCATCTGGAGCGGGTTTTCCATTATCAGGTTCTAAAGTGATAAAATCTGAAGCTATAGGAGCACTTTCCCAAGCAGTTTCATTTAGTTTTCCATCGATAATGATATTTTGCGAAACAAGCTGTGCTTGTAACACTTTTTTCTGGCCATAACACCAGATATTGAGTAAAATAAAACTGTAAAAAACTAGTTTTTTCATTGGATTTTTAATACAAAATGATTGCAAATGTAGTCTTAATATAAGGATAATAGACATAAAATTCTTCTACTTGTTACACTTTAAGTTTCAAATTTCCCATTTTGTTTTACTTTTTTTAAGAAAAAAGACTAAATCGTTATGATTTTTAGCGTGAGATAAAATCTTACATAAATAACAGAATTATGTTAATAATGTTAAATTTTCAACAAAAAATGCCTGATTTTCAGGCTTGTATTTTGCAAGGGTCGAAATTTTTATACTTTTGCCTTACCCAAATTTATTATTAACCTAAAGAAATTCAATGATTTACAAAATTTATCCTTTATTGGTGTTTTTATTATTGTCTTTTGGTAAAGATTCAAAAAACACAACCGACTTAAAAGTATCAGCAGCAAAATCTATTGCAAAGGTTGAAACAAACCTAAGTGTTGAGGCAAAAATTGAAACCGCTTATAATACATTGCATTCTAGCAGTAATTATAAGCTTCCTGAACTTAAAACTTTTTCAGAAGCCTTAAAAGGGTTTTACCTTTTGAAAGAAAGAGGAATTATTCAAAAAAACATCCTTACTCTAATTGACTTTAGTCTTTCATCAAACACAAAGCGTCTTTGGGTGATTGATATGACTACTAACACTATTTTGTTTAATTCGTTAGTGGCGCACGGAAGAAACAGCGGAGAGGAATTCGCAGCTGCTTTTTCTAATATCAATTCATCTTTCAAAAGTAGTTTAGGTTTTTATGCCACTGGTGAAATCTATCAAGGAAAACACGGAGCTTCTTTACGCCTAGATGGTTTAGAAAGAGGAGTTAATGATAACGCCCGCGGAAGAGGAGTGGTTATGCATGGAGCGGATTATGTTTCAGAATCTTTTATAAGAGATCACAAAAGATTAGGCAGAAGCCAAGGTTGTCCTGCAGTTCCTGTAGAATTAACAGATGAAATAATTCAAGTAATCAAAGATAAATCGTGTTTGTATATCTATCATCCGTCAAGAAGTTTCACGATGGAGCAAAAATTAATGTCTTAATTTACTATACAAATCCGAATCTAAATTATAAATATCAGCTCTGAAAATGAGCTGATTTTTTTTGCACCATGCTGTCCAATACCATTGATACAAAGCATATTTTTTGTTGATTTTAAAACTCATTGTCTTTTTGGAAGCAATTATCGTGTCGATTCTGTCTTTTGAAAATCGTACAGAATCATTTAATATATGTTTGGCCAGTTCTAAAGGGTTTTCTACTCGAACGCATCCAGAACTTAAAGAACGATTGCTTCTAACGAAATAATTTCGGTGATTTGTGTCATGCAGGTATACACTGTGATGGTTTGGAAATAAAATTTTCATTAATCCTAAAGAATTGTTGTAACCTGGACTTTGTATATAGCGGTAATTTCCTGGCTTGTTTTCGTTCCATGCCTGCGGATCTACTACATTGCCTGAGGTATCATAAATTGTAATATTCTTTTTAGCCAGATAATTTCGGTTTCGTTTCATGGCTGGAACTACATCTTCTTTTAAAATAGTAGGCGGAACTGTCCAAGTTGGATTAAATACTACTGTTTTTAGAATAGAAGTAATAACAGGAGTTCTTCTTTTACTAGTTCCCACCACTACATTTCTAACCAGAGTCGTATCTTGATTTTCCACTACATTTAAGCTGTAATCAGGAATATTGATAATAAAATAATTTTCGGCCAATTCATTTGGGTACCATCTCCATCTTTCTAAGTTGGCAATAATCTGCTGTTTTCTTCTTTCTTTAGAATAATTTAAAGCGCTGATTGTTCCCGGACCAATTACACCATCATCGGCTAAACCATGTCGCGCCTGAAATTTTTTAACTGATTCAAAAGTTTTTGCGTCATATATATTGGTAAGACTGTCTTTTCCTGACATATCTTTCCAGAATAAAAGCTTTTGTTTGATTGCTATAAGCGCCGAATTGGTGTCTTTTACCGTAATTTTTTTTAAACTTTCAATAGTTTTGATGTCTTCATCTGGAAACGAATTGATGATTTCCAATGATTTTATCAATTCCTTATAGGTTAATGATTTCGGCTGAATGTTATCTACAATACTATCTAGCTTATTTTTATTGAAAGCTTTAATCAAGACATTGTTTACATCAAAAGTTTTTTCGTCAAGATCCCAATCGCTGTATAAGGTTTTAGGATTTAATTTTCCTTTGTATAAATGATTTAAGAATTTTTCAAAATTATAAGTAAGCAGAATGTCATAAGTGGCCAGATTTGCATCGTTTAAACTGCTTATTCTGCTCTCGAATTTTAATAATTGAGAAGCTTTATAATCCTCAGGTTCAAGACCTAATTTGTCTGCGTTTTTTAGTTGGGACAAAACATACTTGCGCTTTTCGAGATTTCCCCAAACGGTTTTATTATCAGATGAAGCATAGAATTGTTTTAATGTCTCACTTTTAAAAGTACTTAAAATTGCAGTGTCAATCTCTACTTTTCTTTCATCAGTAAGTATGATTTCTGGAGCTTTTCCAATGGCAGCAGGGATTTTTTTTGGTTCCTCTTTTTTACAGCCAATTAAACTGCATACCAATAAAAAAAAGTAAAGTTTCTTCATTCTATAATTTTTTATACATTAAATAATGTTCGCCAACATCTTTGATATCAAAAGGTTCTCCTAGAATTTGGTAATCCATTTTTTTGTAAAATCCAACTGCTGCTGTTCTGGCATTGAACCAAATAAGATCGGTAAAGTGTTCTTTGCAGTAATTTTCACAATGCCTTACTAATGCTTCGCCGTATCCTTTTTTCTGATTATTCTCTAAAATAGCCATACCGCGAATCTGAGCTTGATTTTTTTCGGCAAATATAGCGTTCGTTTGTTTGAATAACGAAATAATTCCTGTTAAATTTTTGTCAACGTACAATCCAAAATGGTGTGTAGAGTCCAAATCATCACCTTCAAAGAGGCAAGATTCGATAGGTTTTCCTTTTCTAAGAACAGGATGACGGACAATATGAGTTTCTTTTGAAGGTATTTCTTTGATAATAGTCATGATTTTTGAAAAATAATTGCTTTTATAACTTTTTAATTTTAAATAGGTTATAAAATAATGTTGTTTTTAATTCATTTTTTTTGCCCAAAAGCTTGTTTTGAACTTAACTTTCTTTTTATATTTGCACCAGCAATGCGAAAGTAGCTCAGTTGGTAGAGCTCCAGCCTTCCAAGCTGGTTGTCGCGAGTTCGAGCCTCGTCTTTCGCTCTAAAAAACCGGAACTTTAAAGTGTTTCGGTTTTTTTATCAAACTTAAATATTTTTTTATTTTTGTTTTTAGATTTAAAAAAAATATTTATATTTGCACCCTGTTAATGCGAAAGTAGCTCAGTTGGTAGAGCTCCAGCCTTCCAAGCTGGTTGTCGCGAGTTCGAGCCTCGTCTTTCGCTCTTCAAAAGCCTCAAACATTGTTTGAGGCTTTTTTGTGTTTATTGTTTTTTTAATCATATAAGTAATGTAAGGAAGTTTTTAGCTAAACTTGGTTTGAAATGAACTTTATATTACTTATATGGTGATAAAAATTACTTTAGATTGCTCAGGTCGCTCTCACTTTCTAATTCAACCGGCGTTTCGTTTTGTTTGAACAAACGAGCTTTCAGATTTCCTTTCAAGGTAATTTTTTCGCCCTTTACCTCAAGCCAGCTTCCTTCTCTTAAGCCTAAAACCGGAATAGAATTAAAAGCATGAAATTCTTTGATTCTAGTTTCGCGTGTTTCGCCCATGTGCTGAGAATTAGTGTCAGGATCTAAATAATGCGGATTTAAATTAAATGAAATTAATCCTAAAGTCTGAAAACTTGGCGGGTAGATAATAGGCATATCGTTGGTAGTCTGCATAGACAAACCACAGATGTTGCTTCCCGCGCTGGTTCCTAAATACGGAGTTCCGCTTTTTACTTTTTCGGCAAGTGCCTGCATAATTTTATGCTTGTATAATTGCGTTACAAGCAAAAAAGTGTTTCCTCCTCCAGTAAAAAAGCCTTCTGCATTTTGTATGGCTTCTTCGGGATTTTCGAATTCGTGAAGGCCGCGAAGATTAATATTGATAGAATCAAAAGCTTCTGCTGCTTTTTTAGTGTATTCATCATGTGAAATCCCGCCTGGACGTGCATAAGGAATAAATATAACGTTTTTGCGGTTTTTAAAATGTGTTTCAAGTACAGGTAGTAAATACTCTAAATAGTTGCCGCCATGCAGTGTAGATGTGCTGGCGATGATAATGCTTTTCATAATTTTTTAACTCATATTCTGTGGGTTAAAGGTATGAAAAAACTCTCTTTTGAAATCTCTTAGCCAGAGTTTAATTAACATATTTTTACCAACTCCTTAATATTAAATTTGGAACACATTAGGATATTTTTACTTTTTCAATAATTTTCTAATTTTTTCATTTTGACAAAGAATATAGTATTTTTTTTGGTGGCTGTTATCAGTCAGAATTCCTGGTCGCAAAATCAAGAACGTTCTGTTATCAATGGGAAAATAAAAGCAAATACCAATGATCTCGAAGGAGTTTATGTGGTAAATGCCCAAACGGAAGTTATGGTCACTACAGATGCTGCCGGAGCTTTTTCTATTCAGGCAAAACCAAATGATACACTGGTTTTTTCATCGATCCAGTTTAAAGAAAGCCGAATTGTGCTGACATCTGAAAATTTTACCGATTTGAATTTCACGGTACGCTTAAATCTTGTAATGCATCAGTTGCAGGAAGTAGTGGTGAGAAGGTATGATAATATAAATGCAGTTTCATTAGGAATAGTTCCTGCGGGACAAAAAACATATACCGAGGCTGAAAGAAAATTGCACACTGCAACGGCATTAAATGCAGAAGCAAATGCAAACGGAATGGTGGGAGGTTCTATTTCTGCAGATCCGCTTTTTAACTTTTTTTCTGGACGTACAGCTATGTTGAAAAAAGAAGTAGAAGTAGAGAAAAAAGAGTTTTTTATGAAGCTGTTGGAAAAAATGTTTAGCTGGGAACATTTTGTTGAGCGGTTAAAAATTCCTGAGGAATATGTAAAAGGCTTTGAGTATTATGCAGTCGAAAATGATAAATTTACCACGATTTTAAATTCTAAAAATAAAACTTCAACCGAATTTTTGCTGGGAGAACTGGCTGTAAAATACAAAGAAATAATAGCAAGTGAGGCAAAATAATACGCTCTATATAATCTTATTCCTGTTTTTTGTTCAAATGTTTTTTGGGCAGAATGCTGTTCCCAAGCAGATAACTGGGCAGATTTATGAAAAATCTACTTCTGTCGACGGAGTAAATATTATTAATAATACAACACAAGTTTCTACGATTTCTGATTCTGAAGGTAAATTTACTATAGCTGCAAATGAAGGAGATGTTCTGGTGTTTTCTGCAGTAAATCTAGAGCCTCTTAAACGCAGAATTTCTGTTGAAGATCTTAATACAACAGTTTTAGTGATAAAAATGACAGCCAAAGAAATTGAATTAAAAGAAGTGGTTGTAAATGATAATATGGGAATTACAGCCGAAAACTTAGGAATAGTGCCTCGCGGACAAAAAACGTATACGCCCGCAGAACGAAAAGTCTATACCGCTACTTCTACATCGGTAGATAAGGTTTTAAATGCTATTTCCGGCAGAACATCAATGTTGAAAAAAGAAATAAATGTAGAGAAAAAAGAGATGTTGTTTAAGAAACTTGAATATCTCTTTGATGAGAATTATTACACCGAAAGATTGAAAATTCCTGCAGATGATATCAAAGGATTTCAGTTATATTGTGTGGATGATGCCGAATTTGCCGTATCTTTGAATACAAAGAACAAAACAATGAGTATGTTTTTGATCACAGATTTAGCCAGAAAATATCTAATTATTCTCGAAAATGAAAAATAAACTAGGAGTATTCATTGTTTGCCTGTTTTGTCAAATAATGTTCGGACAAAATGAATTAAGAAAGCCTCTGCACGGTCAGGTTACTAATCAATCACTTGCGATAGAAAGTGGTTATGTAATGAATATAAATGCCAAATCAAGAACTTTTATTGGTCCCGGCGGACTGTTTGATATATTGGCTAAGCCAAAAGACACATTGTTGTTTACAGGTTTAGCGTTTCAATCAAAAAAGATTGTTTTAACAGAGAAGGACTGTTCTCAGATTTTGTTCTCAGTTACTTTGGATTTGGTTAGCAATGAGCTGAAAGAGGTTTTGGTTAAAAAAGACCTGAAAGTAAAATCGCTTGATAAAAATACACAGAAATATGTAGACATGCAGTTTGAAGATGATAAGCAGTCTACAGCTAAAAATACAGTAATGTATTCTGATCAAACCATTAAATATGGAACTGATTTCGTGCGACTGTTTAAAGATTTGAAAAAGCTGCTTTCTAAAAATGATAATGTCAAGGAAGAAGTGATTACAGATATGGCTTTTGTAGAGTATTCAAAAGCAAATTTCAAAACTGATTTTTATACCAAAACTCTTGGTTTGAAAGAAGATGAAATTGATTTGTTTTTAATGTACTGTTCAAATGATCCAGAATCTAAAAGACATGTTAATCCAGATCAGAAGTTTGAATTGATTGATTTCTTAATCAATAAAAACAAAGAATTTAAATTAGTGAATGCCCAGCAGTAATGAAAAAAATATTGATTTATCCTTTCATAGGGATATTGTTTTTGTCACTTTCAGCTTTTGCATTTCATAAGTTTTATGTTGCAGTTTTTCAGGTTGAATATGCGGCCGAAAAAAAGATGGTTCAGATAACCTCCCGTATTTTTATCGATGATTTGAATAACGGACTGGAAAAAAAGTATCATAAAAAAACTTTCGTAGGTACAGAAAGAGAAACTACGGCCGATGCTGATTTGCTGAAAAAATACCTTTCAGAAAATTTTTCTATAAAAATAAACGGTCAGGCAAAACCAATTACATTTCTTTCTAAAGAAGTAGAAGGTGATGTGCTGATCTGTTATTCTCGAATTAAGGATATTGATAAATTCAAGAACATTGAAATCTCAAATTCGATACTTTTGGACTGGAATAATGATCAGCAAAATATTACACATATTTCAGCATTCGGTACCAAAAAGACGGTTCTCTTTACGGAATCTTCAAGGAAAGAATTGTTAAAGTATTAATTAATAAGTCAAATTAATATTTTAATTGTTATTTTCACACCCGACTAAAATTACCATTTATATTTTATGAAAAAACTTTCATTATTATTACTTTTTCCTGCAATACTAATTGCTCAGGAAAAAACTACTGCACCAAGACAGCAGGGCAAATACGATACAAACAAATTCAGCCAGATGTATGATTTGCTGGCAACTCCAAACATGTTTCGTACTGCTTCTGGAGCACCAGGACCAGCATATTATCAACAACAAGCAGATTATAAAATTGATGTTGAATTAGATGATAAAAATTCAAAATTAAGTGGTTCTGAAACGATTACGTATTCTAATAATTCACCAGATAGTTTAGAGTATTTATGGGTTCAATTAGATCAGAATCAAGCGCGAGCAAATGGACAGACTTCTCTTGCTGAAGGAGAAAAAATAAGTCAGGTACTGCCTCTTGAAGGTTTTTCAACTAAATACTTAAAAAAAGATTTAGAAAGAGGATTTAATATTGAGCAGGTTAAAGATGCTAAAGGAAATCCATTATCGTATACCATCAACGAAACGATGATGCGTATTAATCTTGCTTCACCTTTAAAACCGGGAGAAAAGATTTCATTTTCTATCAAATGGTGGTACAACATCAATAATTACAGAAAAGAAGGCGGACGTTCAGGTTATGAATTGTTCGAAAAAGACGGTAATAAATTATATGTAATTGCCCAGTTTTATCCAAGAATGGCAGTTTATAACGATGTTGAAGGATGGCAGAATATGCAATTCTGGGGAAGCGGTGAGTTTGCACTTCCTTTTGGAAACTTCGATGTAAATATTACAGTTCCTGCAGATCACGTTATTGATGCTACGGGAGAATTAACGAATAGAAGCGAAGTGTTTACAGCAGAACAGGTAAAACGTTACGAACAAGCTCAGAAATCATTTGACAAACCCGTTGTAATTGTAACACAAGCTGAAGCTGAAGCTGCTGAAAAAGGTTTTTCTGAAAAGAAAAAAACATGGAAGTTTAGTGCTAAAAATGTTCGTGATTTCGGAATTGCTTCTTCAAGAAAATTCATTTACGATGCAATGGCTGTGAAAATTGGAAACAGAACTGTTATGGCAGAATCTGTATATCCAAAAGAAGCAAATCCGCTTTGGGGAGAAACTTCTACTATGGTTGTAGCGCATACTTTAAAAAGTTATTCCGCACATACTTTTGATTATCCTTATCCAAAAGCCGTTTCTGTTTCTGCTGAAGATCAGGGAATGGAATATCCAATGATTTGCTGGAATTATGGTCGCCCAGATGAAAACGGTGTAACTAGCAAAGAAGTTAAAAATGGAATGATTGGAGTAATTATTCACGAAGTTGGGCATACTTTCTTCCCAATGATTGTAAACTCTGATGAGCGTCAGTGGACTTGGATGGATGAAGGTTTGAATTCATTTTTAGAATATCTTGCTGAACAAGAATTAGATCCAACTTTTCCATCAAGACGCGGACCAGCGAAAAACATTGTTCCTTATATGAGTGGTGATCAAAAATTCTTAGAGCCAATTATGTCCAACTCTGAAACCATTCACCAATTTGGTAATAATGCTTACGGAAAACCAGCTACAGGACTTAATATTTTAAGAGAAGTAGTAATGGGAAGAGAATTGTTTGATTATGCATTTAGAACGTATGCAAACAGATGGAAATTCAAACACCCAACGCCTGAGGATTTCTTCAGAACCATGGAAGATGCTTCTGCAGTTGATTTAGATTGGTTTTTTAGAGGTTGGTTTTATTCAACAGATTTTGTAGATATTGGAATTAAAGATGTAAAACAATATTATGTTTCTGAATCTCCTACAGCAGATATTAAAGATGTTAAAGTGAGAAAAGGAAGATTCGGTTTTGAAAAAGGACCTTTTGTTTACTTGGTTTCTGGGGATAATCCAGAAGTAAATGCTTCTAAGAAAAAAGCATTAAAAGTTGAAGACATTAAGCCGTTGGCTGATTATGTAGACCAGACTTTTACAGCTGAAGAAAAAGCAAGTATAAAATCGCCTAAATATTTCTACGAAGTTGAATTTGACAAACCAGGCGGAATGATTATGCCGATTTTAGTTGAAATCACGTATGAAGATGGTACAAAAGATAATTACCAATATCCAGCACAAATATGGAGAAAAGGAAACGAATCTGCTAAGAAAGTATACGCTACTACAAAAGCTATAAAAAGTATTCAGATCGATCCAAAATTGATGACAGCTGATATTGATGTAACGAATAATTCATGGCCAAAAGTTGAACAAAAATCAAAATTTGACTAGGAACAAACTAAAAGACTCTGAAAAGAGTCTTTTTTTTTTAAGGAAATTTTAAAACTGTAAGCATCAAAATTTAATATCTTTGTGACCACACAAAAATAAAAGATATGTTCGGTATAGGAGGAGGAGAATTAGTTTTCATACTATTTATAGTGCTTATGCTTTTTGGTTCTGATAAAGTGCCGGAGATTGCACGTACAATGGGTAAAGCTATGGCTCAGTTAAAAAATGCGACTAACGATATTAAAAGCGAAATTCAAAAAGGAGCTGAGGCTAATGGTCTTGATACAAAATCTTTGAACAGCTTAACGGGCAATATCAACGCCGAAATCGAAAGTGCAAAATCAAACTTATTGGGTGACACTAATAATTTGCTGGGCGATACTGCAACTGAAATTGATAAAGTAAAAGAAGATATCGATTCTCTTACAGGACCTATAAAACGCCAGAGATAATATGCTTGAAAAAATACAAGAATTAGATGCTAGTTTACTGGTATATCTAAATGGTCTGGGTTCTGAAACATATGATAAAGTATGGCTGATTATTACCAATCAGTTGTATTGGACTCCGTTTTTCTTATTACTGTTCTACCTTATCTATAAAAAAATAGGAGGAAAGCAGACCTTGTATTTATTGCTTTTTATAGCTGTTTTAATCGCATTTACAGATCAGACTTGTAATTTATTCAAACACACTTTTCAGCGATTACGACCATGTAATGATCCAAATTTGAATTCCATTATCCGAGTGGTTCAGGTTAGAAAATCGTTTAGCTTTTTCTCTGGACACGCTGCTAATACTATGGCGGTTGCGACGTTTTTATTCTTGGTTTTAAAACGTCATTTCAAATATTTAGGATTCTTATTTTTGTGGCCTTTAATCTTCGCTTACAGCCGAATTTATTTAGGGTTGCATTTTCCTGGAGATATTCTTGCTGGATATTTCTTCGGAGCTCTTTTTGGTTTCCTTATTTATTTAGTGTATCGAAAGTTGAAACCACTTTATTTCCCGGGATAGGTTCTTTTTTTAAGGTGCTAAGGAGCTTAGGTTCTAAGTTTTTTTTCTTAATTCTGAAGGATCGTTTTTTCACTCCATTCTAGCCCGTTTGGAAGATTTTGTCTGCTGAATTCAATATGAATAACTCGTCTTCGTTCATTATTCGTGGTTTTATTGGATGCATGAAATAACAGCGGTTTCATAATCATAATACCACCTTTTTCAACTTCACAAATTGTTTCTTTCTCGCTTTCAAAATTAAGTTTTTCAATTCTTAAAATCCCTTTAGAATGAGAATTGTTGATCACTTTTAAAGCTCCGTTTTCTTTTGTGGTTTTGTCGATATGAATTCTGATCGTGAAATTGTTTTGTAAAATCTCCGTAGGAGGCTGAACTGCAAATTGATTTTGTTTTACAGTCCAGTTTTCGAAATTCTCTGTTTGAATTTTTTTCTCAACAGAAATCGTCAAATCCTGATGATAAGCTACAAACCAATTTGATTTTTCGGGTTTGTCAAAATAAATTGATTTTGTTATGAAATAACCTTTTCCAAAATTAGTTTCAATAATATCCTGTAATTTTTGATTAAAAATATAAGGTAAAGTTTCAGGGATTTCTTTGTGAAATTGTCTGATAGCGAATAAATCCTGAGATTTTCTGAAAGTATTATTTTCTGGATTGTCTGCGGTTTTATTTTCAATCAATGAAATTATATTTTGAATTTCATTTTCAGTAAAAACATTGTTTAGTATTGAAAAACCTTCGCTGTCTATCTGGGTTGAATAATTCATTTTTAATTAGGTAAGTAGTAAAAGAAAAATCTTAGCAATTAAGTAGGTTAGAATTTAGTATCTTAAAAAACTAAAGCACTCTGCTTACAGTAAGCCCATCACGAATAGGCAATAAGACCGTTTCTACTCTTGGATCTTCTTTTAAAAGTTTATTGTACTCCAGAAGTACTTGTGTGCTTACGTCATTTGGATGAACTGGTTCCAGAATTTTACCACTCCATAACACATTATCTGATAAAATAATTCCGCCTTTATTCATTTTCGGAACAATCATTTCCCAGTAATTGAGATAGTTTTCTTTATCAGCATCAATAAAAACCAGATCAAATTTTAAATCTAAATCTGGAATGATGTTTACAGCTTCTCCGAGATGCTGAAAAATTTGATTTCCCCAAGGAGAAGCATCAAAATATTTTCTCTGAAAATCTACTAATTCTTCTTTTATGTCAATGGTGTGTAATTGTCCATTTTCCTGCATTCCTTCACATAAACATAAAGCGGCATAACCAGTATAAGTCCCGATTTCAAGAATATTCACCGGTCGAATAAGTTTAGATAACATGCTTAATACACGCCCTTGAAAATGTCCGCTGAGCATTCGCGGAAGCAAAATCTTTTGATAGGTTTCTTTATTAAGTTTTGCGAGTAATTCTGGTTCGTTTTCAGAATGCTGTTCGATGTAATCTTCTAGTTCTTGTGATATAAAATGCATGGTGTAGTATCTTGTAATTATGAAGGCAAAAATACAAAAATATAAACTCGTTTTTAGGCATAAAAAAACCATTCGTTTTGCGAATGGTTCCTGCTTTTTAATTAAAATGAAAATTATTTTTTCAATGCTTCATTAACTTCTTTTGCTGTTTTTACAGTTCCGTCTTTAGCGGCTTTAGCAGCATTTTCTACTTTTTCTGCTCCTTTTTTAGTAGCATCTTTTACATCAGCAGCTGCTTTTTTAGTAGCGTCCTTTACATCTTGAACTGCTCCTTCTGATGCAGCTTTTGCTTTTGCGGCCGCGCCTTCAGCTTTACTAACAGCACTGTCTTTTGCTTCTTGAATATCTGTAGTCAACGAGTCAACTTTGTTTCCAAGAGTTAATTCTTCATCAGCTGGTTTTGTTTCTTTCTTGTCGCAAGATTGTACCCCAAATGCTAATAAAGCAACCACAGCTAAGCTTAAAATTTGTTTTTTCATAATGAATTGTCTTTTTAGGTTATCAAAAATTTAAAAGGTTATAAAGTGGAATAATAAAAATACAAATTTTTAAAATTACGCGCGATCTGTAAGATTATTTTTCTTCTGACAGTAAGACAATTCTCATGCCAAAAAAATCAATTTTGAAATATGAAATGAAATATTTTTTAGAAAAGACTTTTAATTTTTATATAAACTAAAATTAATAACAATGTCGTCTTTAACTTTAATAAGGCCAGCCATTTTTACTGGTGGTTCCAGGTCTATATCAGAGAATTTAAGATTAAGTGTTCCCTGAATTTTATCATCTGAATTGTATAAAATGAAATCTTTGTATTTGAGTGTTTTGTCTGTGATGCAAAAGTTGAGTCTGCATTTGTAATTTTTACCGCTTGGTTTTACATCAGAAATACAAACTGTGCTGTTGGGGAATTTTTTCACCTTGACCGTACCTTGTAAATCTTTGGTCATAATTTTATTACCGCAATCAAAGTTAGACATTTTAATTTCGGTATTAAAAGCATTCTTTTTAGTTGAATTTATGTATAGCGTATCTGTTGTAAAAAAGGTATTTGAGCAATTGTATTTGCCAACAGTAGATGCTCCCGTAATTTCTATTTTTATTTTATTTATTACTAGAGCTGTATCTTCTGCTAAAAAAGTGGGTTTAGCACTTTCTAGTAAAAAGAACATTGCTAAACCCATCATTATTATTTGAAATCTTTTAAACATTTTATTAGAATGAAATTACTGCTTCAAACATCAGTCCTTTAAAACTGCCGCCAAAAAGGTCGTTTGGAGTGGTTCCATTAAATTGACCGAAGTTTTTATAATTTTGATCTACATATTCAAGTTTTGCTAAAACGTTTCTGGTCATGAACCATCCGGCTGCAGCTTCAAATCTGTTGATCTGAATATTTTGAGCGTTAGCATTTGCTAATTTTCCATCCACTAAATTGTATTTTCCGCCTACATAAAATCTTTCATTTTCTCCAAAACGATATATAAGATCACCCACATATTGGTTTACTTTACGAGTATCATCTGTTCCTTTATAATCACCGCCAGAAGTAAATTCTAATGTTCCAAAGAATTCTAAACCTCTATATTTGATAAAAGGGTTTACCATGTATGATGTGGCCCAGTTCCCATAATTAGGATTAAATCTTCCTGTATCTTTGTTTGCAGTTGGGTCAAAGTTATTGGCAACGCTGCTCAAAGTTGCACCAGTTGCTGGATCGATAATGTTATAGTCTGAGTGGCTCATTACTCCGTAAAAACGGCTTCCTGCTCTATCAGAAGCGTATAAATTACCGCTTGAGTTGGCTGTATGATAATAAGAACCTGTTACTCTAATTCTCAAATCGTCGTTGATTTGTTTGTCCCAACCTAATTTTGCAAGTATGGAAGGGCTGATTGTTGTGTTATTGTCTGGTTTTGTTGGTGTAGCCGCTGATGGTACAACCTCTTGAACATTTTGGTTTAATTTAGAGTTAGTAACTCCAATCATACTTACAAAACCTGATCTGTTATAGTAAATTTCAGCACCCATTTCCGTAATAAAAGCATCCATGATATTGTTTCCCACAAACGGATTCATAAACGCATTACCGTTATCAGATCTTCTAAAGTGAGCATCACCATAGTTGTTTTCCATCTGACCAATTTTAATGGTTGTGTATTTCATGAAATCAGCAAGGAAATCTTTTTTGATGAAGTCTAACTTGTCGATTTGTAAATAACCGCCTTTTACCCATGTTTCGTTGTGGTGTCTAGATGCTAAGTACACATCTAAGTTCACACGTACACCATCGTATAACTGAGCGCCAATTGTAAAGTTGGCATTTGGGAGGTTAAAATTATTTGTTAGATTATTTAATCTGTAATTAGGAGCAGTAGCTAAGTTTTTTTGATCGTTAAACGAATTTACTGCCTGAAATTGAAGTGCAAATGCAGCACCCATGTCGACACTTAGTCCTTTAAAAGCAACAGTATCTTTTTTTACATCAAACTGATTGATACCTTTCTGGCTTCTTGGAATTTGATTTTGAATATGCCCAAAGCTAACTTGTGCATTGACAGCAAACGTACTGATTAAGGTTACGAATAGAATATAAATTTTCTTCATGGCTGTTATAGATTAAAGTTTAAATTAAATTTGATAGTTAGGTCTTGACCTGTTTTGATGGTTCCAAGCATTGCTGTTGGAGATTTCATTCCAAATTCTGTAAAAGTGATTTTGTTAGAACCTTGAAGGTTTAAGCCGTCTTTAGTAACTGTTGTTTTTACCGTTGTTTTGTACACTTTGCTTACGCCGGCAATCGTGTAAGTTCCAGTAAGTTCCCAAGTGCTTTCGTTTACTTTTTCAGCAGATTTTAGAACATACTTAATAGTTTTGTTTTTGTCTGTTTTTAGAGCTTCGTAAGCCACTTTATCCATGCTTTTTTTCTCGCTTTTTATGCTTTCGGCTAAAAGTGTTACTGATAATGATTCGATGTCAATCAGCTTAGAATTAGTAATGGTTAAGCTTGCTGTTCCAGTTCCTGAAGTTGATTTCATTTCCCAGTCATGTAATGTGGATGTGCCTGCAACCGTAAAATTAGATTTGTTGTCTAAAGTGTATGATTTTTGTGCTGTGGCGAATGAAGTCATTCCTAAGAAGGTAATTACAAACGCGAAGAATTTTACATTAGTTTTCATTTTTGTCATGTTTTTAGTATAAAAAATAAGTTAATAAGTAGGTCAAGTTTTTATTACTACTAAGAGTATTATTTTAACTTGAGTCAAAGGTCAGCCTATAAATCAGGATAATACATGATAAAAGTCATTGTTAAAATTTTATTAAATAGGTATTTAATAACTACAACGTTTTCATTTTTGCTGGAATCAATCTATTTGATAAAAAGGAATATGTTTTTTTGTCAAATTGATGTATTACTGTTTTTTCTTGAATAAAAAAAGAGGGACTAAAAGTCCCTCCGAGAAATGGTTTTATGTTAGAATCTAGCTCAGGATAATATTAAAGATAACGGTTAAATCTTTTCCTGCTTTTACAACTCCAAGAGCAGCTTTTGGGGGTGTCATTTCAAAATCACCAAAAGTAATCTGATTAGAACCCTGTAAAATAAAAGTTCCTTTGCTTGCCGTTACTTTTACCTGAGTTTTGTATTCTTTACTTACGCCAGCAATAGTATAAACTCCTGTAAGCGTCCAAGTGTTGTCGTCTATCCTCTCTGCAGATTTTAAAACGTATTCGATATTTTTATGAGTTTCGGTGTCTAAAGCTTCGTAGGCTACTTGATCCATGCTTGATTTGTAACTTTTTAAACTTTCTGCTAATAATGTAATGGATAAACTGTTTATCCCAGCCAGTTTAGAATCTTTAACGATTAGTACAGCAGTCCCGTTTCCTTCAGTTGATTTCATTACCCAGTCGTGTACGGTAGAAGTTCCGGCTACTTCAAAAGTAGAGTTGGTATTTACGGTATACATTTGTTGTGCGTTTGTGTGTAATGATATTGTTGTAAAAATAACAGCCATTACAATAGATTTAATTGTTTTCATCTTAGGAATGTTTTTGGTTAATCTTAAATAAGGAAATCGTAATTCGATTAGTGGATGGAATTAAAAATTATCCTTATTTCTTGGATCAAATGTATTGCAGATCAATAAGACAAGAAATGATAAAAATCATGGCAGAAATTTTATTAAATTATTATAGTAAAGGATAAAGAAGTTGACCAAACCTGATTTTTGTTTTGCAGAGAATGAAACAAACCAGTAAGTGTTTTTTTATTAGTTGTTTGAGTAGTTTACCTTTTTTGGAAGAAATATTTCTGCTTAAAAATTAAGAAAACATCTAAATGACAGAAAAAATGACAAAAGTGATTAACTTTGCACCATGCAAATTGAGAAAAAAGATATAAGAGCCCTTTCAAAAGATCAATTACGTGATTTTTTTGTTGCGAATAACGACAAAGCATTTCGTGGAAATCAAGTGTATGAATGGCTATGGAATAAAGGAGCGCATAGTTTTGATGATATGACCAATGTTGCCAAATCAACTAGGTCTATGCTGGAAGAAAATTTTGTAATTAACCATATTAAGGTAGACACCATGCAGCGCAGTAATGACGGAACGGTAAAAAATGCCGTACGTCTGCACGATGGTTTAGTGGTAGAATCGGTTTTAATTCCAACAGAAACCAGAACAACTGCCTGTGTTTCGAGTCAGGTAGGTTGCAGCTTAGATTGTAATTTCTGTGCTACAGCAAGGTTAAAACGTATGCGAAATCTAGAGCCAGGAGAAATCTACGATCAGATTATGGCAATCGATAAAGAAAGCCGTTTGTATTACAATCATCCGCTTTCGAATATTGTATTTATGGGAATGGGAGAACCTTTAATGAACTATAACAATGTCATTAAAGCAATAGATATGATTACTTCTTCTGAAGGTTTAGGAATGTCTCCAAAACGTATTACACTTTCAACATCGGGAATCCCGAAAATGATTAAAAAAATGGCCGATGATGAAGTAAAATTCAAATTGGCGGTTTCTCTGCATTCGGCAATTGATGAAACTCGTGCGAAGATTATGCCTTTCAGCAAAAACTTTCCTTTAAAAGATTTGAGAGAAGCATTAGAATATTGGTACAGAAAAACCAAAAGCAAAATTTCATACGAATATGTAGTTTGGAAAGGAATTAATGACGATAAAGCTTCGGTTGATGCATTGGTGAAATTCTGTAAATATGTGCCATGTAAAGTCAATTTAATTGAATACAACCCAATTGATGATGGTGAGTTTCAACAAGCTTCAGAAGAATCGATTAATGCTTATATAAAAGCATTGGAAAATATTGGAGTAGTGGTTAAAGTACGCAGAAGTCGAGGAAAAGATATTGATGCGGCCTGCGGACAATTGGCCAACAAAGAAGGATAAAACAAGAACTAGTTCTTATAGAACATTATTATTGCTTTCAATTTTTTTTATCTCTCCGGGATTCCATCATTTATAAAAACTCCGTTAGGAGTTACAAATGGGTTGAAAAACGATTTTAGGTATAGATGTCCCGTAGCGACTATATTATTAATAACATAAAAAAGCATTAAAAACAAGGGTGAAATCTTGTTCTTAATGCTTTTTTTCTGGGCAAAAAGGGATTCTATTTTTTCAAATCTATTTCTTCTGTAACACCATCTTTGGTTACAGCAGCAAGAGTATCGCAATCTCCATTACCGTAGTTAATAGTAGCCGAAGCTCCGTTTTTAGTTATCGATACAACACCTTTCACAGCAAATGATTTTCTGCATGAAGCTTTAAACTCTAAAGGAGTTGTAATTTCTGCCGAAAAAGTATCCCCGTTAGGAAATGTCGTAGTGCCGCTTCCTGTTACCACAAAAACATTATCTTCCCAGTTAAACCAAGTATTGTATCCTGCAGTCATTTCTTTTACCAAAGAACCTTTTCTAGAATACACTTTTCCGTCATCAAAAGTAATGGTCAAATCAATTTCAGCGGTTAGAACTGGGTGAGCTTCTGCTTGTAAATCAGTTGATCTAACAGTTCTCACGATGCTTTTGCTTCCTTGAAGTTTTTTACCATTATGATAAAATCCTTCAAATGTATAACTGATGGTTTGTGTTGAAGCCGAAAAATCATTAGAAAACGAAATAACCATTTTTCCTTTTACAGTATTTCCGTTGTCAAGCGTACAGCCGTCAACGCCAAAATCTACCGTTTTTGTAAAAGTATTATTCGTAAGAACAGTTGTGATAACCGCGCAGCTTGGCAAAAAGTTTTTTACAGGACCGCTGGCTTTACTGTTTATGTTTAATTGTGAATTAAATTGGTCTTCGGCAATATTTGTAACATCATCTATAGAAGCATCAATTTTAGCGTTTGCTGCTATTTCATCATTTGTAATTACTTTACTAGATCCGTCATTTGTGCTTTCATCAGAATTACAGCTTGTAAAGAATGATAAAGCGATGCATGTTCCCATTAATAAAAATTTTGTTTTCATAATAAATAGCTTTTTTGGTTTTACTTTTAATTAGTGAATTCAAATTAGTATTAGATTGAGATGTTTTTGGATTGGTTTTTTTAATTAGTATTGAAATTGTTGATATACTAACATAAAATAGACAACGTTTTTTTATTTAAAATAGTATATTTGGAATCGAAATGAATATTACTTCACAAATAAAACAGCCGATCATTACCGAGATGGAACTTTTCGAAAAAAAGTTCCATGAATCGATGACTTCGAAGGTTGCGCTACTGAACAGAATTACCTATTATATTGTAAACCGAAAAGGAAAACAAATGCGTCCGATGTTTGTTTTTCTTACAGCAAAAATGGTTTCTGGCGGTACTGTAAACGAAAGAACGTATCGTGGTGCTTCGGTTATTGAGTTAATTCATACGGCCACTTTGGTTCACGATGATGTTGTGGACGATAGTAACCGCCGCCGCGGATTTTTCTCAATCAATGCACTTTGGAAAAATAAGATTGCCGTTTTAGTGGGGGATTATTTACTCTCAAAAGGATTGCTTTTGTCAATCGATAATGGCGATTTTGATCTTTTAAGAATCATTTCGGTAGCGGTTCGTGAAATGAGCGAAGGAGAATTACTTCAAATTGAAAAAGCCCGCCGACTCGATATTACCGAAGACGTTTACTACGAAATCATCAGAAAGAAAACAGCAACGCTTATTGCCGCTTGTTGTGCGCTTGGTGCAAAAGCCGTAATTGAAGATGATGCGCAAGTTGAAAACATGCGTAAATTTGGTGAATTGATTGGAATGGCGTTTCAAATCAAAGATGATTTATTTGATTACAGCGAAGAAGCCATTGGCAAACCAACCGGAATCGATATTAAAGAGCAGAAAATGACTTTGCCTTTAATTCACGTTTTAAATACCTGTACTCCGCAGGAAAAAAAGTGGCTGATAAACTCTATCAAAAACCACAACAAAGACAAAAAGCGCGTAAAAGAAGTAATTGCCTTTGTAAAAAATAATAATGGTTTGGCTTACGCCGAAAACAAAATGGTCGAATTCCAACAAGAAGCACTTTCTCTTTTAGAAAATTACCCAGATTCTGATTTCAAAGCAGCACTCACTTTGATGGTGAATTATGTTATTGAAAGGAAGAAGTAATTTCTTCGATTAAATAATTAGAAAATTTATCCACTAAATAATTTGGTTTACATTGTTGTAAATCAGCTGTTTTTTTGTGCAATTTTGGATTTTGGAATTTTTTTATTGAAATTTCTCCCACCCTCATGCAACCATTTCAAATCGACAATCGTCTATGCTAATAGAAGTCTATTTCTAAAACCAAAACCAAAAAGCTTATTAATGAAAATTATTTCGTTACATCAAGAAGAAACCAAAATCATAAAGTTGGCTGTCGAAAACAATCGTCAGGCTCAGCAGCAGATTTACGGTAAATATTCTTCGAAAATGTTAAGCGTGTGCCGACAATATATAAAGGACATTCAGCTGGCAGAAGATGTAATGATAACGGCTTTCATGAAAGTGTTTACCAATCTAAACAAATTTGAACACAAAGGAAGTTTTGAAGGCTGGATCCGCCGAATAATGGTAAACGAATGCATTTCGTATTTAAGAGTTCAGAAAAAAGTACAATTTGCCGAAGATGAATTTTTTACAGAAGAAAGTTTCAATGAAATCGATAGCCAATTTACGGTAGAACAAATTCAATATTTAATTGATGCTTTGCCCGACGGTTACAAAATGGTTTTCAATTTATATGCGATTGAAGGTTACAAACACAATGAAATTGCCAAGATGTTAGGAATTAATGAAGGAACATCGAAGTCGCAATTATCGCACGCTAGAAAAATGCTGCAAACACAAATTACTATTTTAAAAAAACAAGATAATGGAACCGAATAATTTTGAAGAGGATTTCCGTGAAAAACTAAATCAACGCAAAATTGAGCCAAGCAGCAAAGCTTGGGATCGATTGGATGCAATGTTGAGTGTAGCCGAAGAAAAGAAACCGGAGAAAAGCAGAAAATGGCTGTATATCGCAGCGAGTTTTATTGGATTTATACTTGTTGGGACTTTCTTTTTCAATCAAAAAGGAAATACAATCGAATCGCCTAAAAATGTTGTAGTAGAAAAAGGAATCAGAAAAGATTCTGTCGAAAAACCGCTTATAAATACCGGTGATTCCATTAAAACAGAAATAGCGATTTCAGAGAATCCTTCAAAAGAAACCTATCAAGAAGAAAAAAAGCCTAATCAGCAAACGAATATACTTCTTCAAAATAAATCAAATCAAATCGCGGAGTCTTCAGTCATCATCAAAAACAATCAAGAACAACAATCAACGAATAACAATCAAACTGTAATTGCCGAAAATCCCAAAAAAGAAAACATAGATCAATTGCTTGAAACTGCCGAAAATAAAGTTATAGCAGACAATGCAAGCAAAACTAAAAAAGCCAAAGTAAAAATAAATGCGGCCGATTTATTGAATCAGGTCGATGGCGAATTAGAACTTTCGTTTAGAGAAAAAGTAATTACGAAAGTCAACAAAAATTTTCAGGAAGTAAAAGTGGCTTTGTCTAACAGAAACAAGCAGGAATAGAGCGTTAAGAGCATAAAATTAAGAGCATAGAAGGAAAAAGCAAGAAGGAAGAATATGAGTTTTCAGTTCCGAAGGAACAATCTATATTGTAGCGTCGGGTTTTAACCCGCTGGATGAAACAACAATTCATCATTTACAATTCATCATTAAAAAATCATCAATCAAATATTTAATCATTTTAAAACAATCAATCATGAAAAATTTTACCATTTATTTTATACTTTTCTTCTTTTTGGTAGTAAGTAAAGTAATAGGACAAGAGACTTTTGAATCTGAAGCCAAAAGAATTGCCAATAAAATCGAGAAAATCACCAAAGAAGAAAAAGAAGCTTTAAAAGAAGAAATCGAAGCTGTAAACGTTCAGTTGTCAGAAGGTAAAATCACACAAGAACAAGCTGATAAACGTAAAAGAGAACTAGCAGAAGCAAGAGCTGTAAT
Organism: Flavobacterium endoglycinae; assembly: GCF_017352115.1. Taxonomy (NCBI): domain Bacteria; kingdom Pseudomonadati; phylum Bacteroidota; class Flavobacteriia; order Flavobacteriales; family Flavobacteriaceae; genus Flavobacterium; species Flavobacterium endoglycinae. The sequence continues at coordinate 1,555,270 of NZ_CP071448.1, read as the reverse complement.
TATTGAGGAAAAAATAACTCTGGCTCAAAATGAACTAAATGACTTGGTTCAGAAAAAAGTTGATGGGAAAATAAAAGAAGATTCTGCAAAAGTCTATATGATTCGATGGAAATCCTTTAAACATAATAAAGATTCTATCCGAGGCGAAAAAAGAACCACTTCGCAGTTCGTATTTGCAATGGGTTTGAATAATACACTTGCTGATGGAAAACTTCAAGATTCAAAATATAGTTTTATAGGTTCGCATTTTTACGAATGGGGTTTTACCTATAATTCAAGATTAATGAAAAACCACAATCTGCTTCATGCCAAATACGGACTTTCGTTGATGTACAATAATATCCGTCCCACTGATAATAAAAGTTTTGTAGTAAACGGAGATCAAACGGATCTCGAAGTTAACCCAATTCACTTGACTGAATCTCGTTTTAGAAATGTCTATTTAGTTGCTCCAGTGCATTTAGAATTCGATTTCTCGAGACCCGTTCAAAACAATGGGAAAACTTATTTTAAAACGCATAAAAGCTTCCGTTTTGGAGTAGGAGGATATGCTGGAGTGAATGTGAAATCTAAACAAATCCTCAAATTCGAAGAGGATGATTTAAAGTACAAAACCAGAATAAAAGGGGATTATAATGTAAATAATTTTATATACGGATTGAGTTCTTATATAGGGTACCGAGAATTGAGTTTGTACTTTAAATATGATTTAAATCCGTTGTTTCAGAATAATTTAGTTAAAGAAAATAATATTTCTTTAGGCTTGCGTTTCGATTTAAATTAAAAATAAAGTTGAGTTTAGTTAGTGAAAAAGTGTCTCGAGAGAGGCACTTTTTTTATTTTAATAATAAAAATTCAGCTTGGATTTACGTATTTTTACAGGCTAAAATTTTTAAAAAATAAATTACGTTTTGATTTCACAAAGTACAATAGACGCTGTTTTTGAAACTGCTCGAGTAGAGGAGGTTATTGGCGATTTTGTCAATTTGAAACGTGCTGGAAGTAACTTTAAAGGTCTGAGCCCGTTTTCAGATGAACGTTCGCCTTCGTTTATGGTTTCTCCAGCAAAAGGAATCTGGAAAGATTTCAGCTCCGGAAAAGGAGGGAATTCTGTCGCATTTTTGATGGAACATTCTCATTTTACCTATCCAGAAGCCATTCGTTATCTGGCTAAAAAATACAATATTGAAATTGAAGAAACTGAGCAGACAGATGCTGAAAAAGCAAATACAGACATTCGCGAAAGTATGTATCTGGTTTCTGAATTTGCAGCCAAATATTTTCAGGATGTATTAATCAATTCTGAAGAAGGGAAAGCAATAGGATTATCTTATTTCAAAGAAAGAGGTTTTACTAACGAAACCATCAAAAAATTTAATTTAGGATATTCGCCTGAAACCTGGGATGCTTTAACAAAAGAAGCGCTCGGAAAAGGTTACAAATTAGAATTCTTAGAAAGCACTGGTTTAACAATTCCCAGAGAAGACCGTCCTTTTGACCGATTTAAGGGACGTGTAATGTTTCCCATTCATAGTATGTCGGGACGAGTTTTGGGTTTTGGGGGGCGTATTTTAACGAATGATAAAAAAGCGGCTAAATACCTTAACTCACCAGAAAGTGATATTTACCATAAAAGTAAAGTCCTTTACGGAATTTATCAGGCCAAGCAGTCAATTGCTAAACAAAACAACTGTTATCTTGTTGAGGGTTATACTGATGTGATTCAGTTTAATCAGGCTGGAATTGAGAATGTTGTAGCGTCCTCAGGAACAGCTTTAACACCAGATCAGATTCGTTTGGTAAATCGTCTTACAAGAAATATTACAGTACTTTTTGACGGTGATGCGGCAGGTTTACGAGCTTCTATACGTGGAATCGATTTGATTCTGGAAGAAGGAATGAACGTAAGAGTCTGTGCATTTCCTGATGGAGAAGATCCTGATAGTTTTGCTAGAAAAAATTCGCATGACGATCTAGTAGCATATCTCGAAAACAATAGTAAAGATTTTATTCAATTTAAAGCTTCGATCTTAATGGGCGAAGCTAAAAATGATCCTATCAAAAAAGCCGATTTAATTCGTGATATGGTCACGAGTATTTCTAAAATTCCAGATCGTATTCAGCGCGAAGTCTATATTCAGGAATGTGCAAGAATCATGGATATTTCTGAGCAGGTATTGGTGAGTACATTGGCACAGCTGGTTCAAAAAGATCTTGCAGAAGCTAATAAAAAGCAAAAACAAGAACAAAAACCTTTTCAAGTTTTTAGAAATCAAAATCAAAATCAGAACCCTGTTAGTTTTTCAGGAGGAGATCCAGAAGATCCAAGAACTGGACCTCCAGACGATTATTATCCCGGAGATATGGGGTATCCTCAAGAAGCCGCAGAAAAAGTAGATATTTTGTATGGTTTTGAAAGAAAGGTTATAGAGTTGCTTCTTTTGTATGGAAGTGTTACAGAAGATTTTGAAGATGTTTTCCTAAAAGCAGATGAAGAAGGAAATGTAAAAGAAGTTTCTGAAAAAAGAAAGTATAAAGTTTACGAAAAAATATATTTAAGCCTTCAAGAAGATGAAATCGAGTTGTCTAACGCATTATTTCAAAATCTTTTTGCCAATATCATTGATTTCTACAATCAAAATGAGACTTTTAGTTTAGATAAATATTTAATGCACCTGCCGCCAGAATTTGCGCAGGAAGTAACTAATATTTTAATGGAAGATGAAAAAGTGACCATTCATAATTGGGAAGGACAGAACATTTTCCCAAAACATAAAAATGTCACAATTGAACAAAATGTTTCGGATACAATCTTTTCGATGCGATGGTTTTTGGTTTCAAAAATTATTCACGACCTAAAGCAATCACTTATAACCGATCCGCAGGATGATAATTCGGAATTATTGATGATGGTGGTTGATTATTCGAAACTGCTCAATAATTTTTCAAAGAAACTAGGACGGGTAGTCGTTCCTTATCACTCATAAGTCAAAAAGCTCTATACTGTAAACAATATAGAGCTTTTTTTTATGGTTAATGTTTTGCCGAAGCAAACCAGGATACCATTACATTAGATGATTTCTAAAGTCTTAGCTTTATTTACTAAATCAACTAAGTTAGTAACGTTTAATTTTGTTAACAATCTTAATTTGTAAGTACTGATCGTTTTTTCGTTCAGGCTTAAGATTTTAGAGATTTCGTTGTTTTTCTTACCATCGCTTAGGTAGCGTAAAACTTCGATTTCACGGTTAGAAAGTTTTCTGTACAAACGCTCACTTTTGCTTTGTTTAGCAATAAGTGCCATGTTTTTACGCACAGTTTCGTTGATGATAATTTTTCCTTCGTGTACTTTAATAATAGAAAGACCTAAAGTTTCAAGTTTTTCTGTTTTGTGTACATAACCGGATACACCAGCTTTAATCGCATTTGGAGCATACATTTGCTCTGCAAGGTCACTGAAAATTACAATTTTTGTTTTTGGGAAATTTTTCAAGATAGATTTAACTTCAAAGATACTTGAAAGACCTTCTAATTCTAGATCTAAAATTAGGATGTCGATCTCCTTCGTTTGAAGAATATCTCTAACCATTGAAAAATTGCCTACGTTGGCAACAACTGAAATTTGATCGTGGTCTTTGAAATAAGACTTAACGCCAAAGTGAGTCACAGGATGATTGTCTGCAAGACATACTTTAATCATAATTTTACCTTTTTAGAATTGTTATCATGTTTTTGGAGCTGTAAAATTAATAAATAAATTCTGTAATTAATTGCAGACAAATGTTAAAATATTTATTTTAACGTTTTTGGGATCTCACAAACAGGTATTGGATCCATTTTATGCTTGTTGCTGGTGTTTAATCTTTTATAGATTTCAAAGACAGATTTTTCTCTCCCAGTGAAGTTATCCGCTGTATTTCCTGACTCTGACGCGATCATCGCCCATTCTAATTCATCGTAACTTGCGCCTAATTGATCTTCATCTGTTCTATTGTCGCCAAAAAGTCCGTCTGTTGGAGCAGCTGTTAAAATTGATTCTGGAACACCTAAATAAGTTCCTAAAGCAAAAACGTCAGATTTCATTAAATCAGCAATTGGACTCAAATCTACACCACCATCTCCGTATTTTGTATAGAATCCTACACCGAAATCTTCTACCTTATTGCCCGTCCCTGCTACTAATAGCCCGTTTATTCCTGCTAAATAATATAAAGAAGTCATTCTTAAACGCGCTCGAGTATTCGCTAACGATAAATTAACTTTTGTTGAATCTTTTGAAGAGGGTACAGAATCCTTAAATGCTTCAAAAGTAGCTGTTAAGTCAGTTTGGACACTTGACACATTTGGGAAACGCTTTTTTAACTGCTCTATATGTTCTTTTCCTCTAGAAACTTGACTTTCAGCTTGATGAATCGGCATTTCAACACATAAAACCTGCAGTCCGGTCTGCGCACAGAGCGTAGAAGTGACAGCAGAATCGACTCCGCCGGAAATTCCAACGACAAATCCGTTCGCTTTTGCAGTTACCGCATAATTTTTTAACCATTCAACAATATGTGTATTTACTTTTTCTGTCTGAATTGTGCTTTTTTTAGCCATAATAGTTCAAGTTTTAAGATGCAGGGATTATATTTGCAGAATTATTTTTTAAGTATACGAATACTTAAAATCCTGCAACACAAATCTAATTAAAATAAAATGAAAATGTATCGCTTTGTAGTGGTTCTGTGCTTGTTTTTTTTGTCTTGTGACCAAAAAACAAAGGTTGAAAAAGAAGTCGAGGAAATTCCAGTAGACGTTAAAGTAGAACGCTTTGACAAAGTGTTTTTTGAAACTAAGCCTGAAGATTTAGCTAAAATAAAAAAACAATATCCTTATTTCTTTCCTGGAAATGATGATAATGTATGGCTTCAAAAAATGAAGGAACCCATCTGGAGAGAAGTTTATGATGAGGTTCAAAAAAAATATTCCAATTTTGAGCCAGTGCGAGAAGAGTTTAATTCACTTTTCCAGCATATAAAATATTATTTTCCTAAAACAAAAACTCCTAAAGTAATTACAGTAATAGGAGAAATGGATTATAATGCTAAAGCAATTTATGCAGACAGTCTGGTAGTGGTGGCTTTAGAACTATATTTAGGTAAAGATCATAAGTTTTATGAGTTTCCAAATTATCTAAAACAAAATTTTGAAGAAAAGCAAATCATGCCAGATGTGGTTTCGAGTTTTACTTATAGAAACATTCCTGCGTATCCTGATAAGAATTTGGTTTCGCAAATGATTTTTGAAGGCAAACAATTGTATGCAAAAGATTTATTGCTGCCGAATTATACCGATGCGGAAAAAATGGGGTATACACCCGAACAAATAAAATGGTGTGAAGAAAATGAAAGCTATATGTGGCGTTATTTTCTAGAAAACGAAATGCTGTACAGTTTAGATCCTAAACTTACAACCCGTTTTATTACGCCGGCTCCGTTTTCTAAATTTTATCTCGAAATCGATAACGATTCTCCAGGAAGAGTTGGAGCATGGATTGGATGGCAGATTGTACGTTCTTATATGAAGAATAATAACGTATCGTTGTCAGAATTATTAAAAGTGAATGCAAAAGAAATTTTCGAAAAGTCAAAATATAAACCTAAGAAATAATGTCAAATACAATAAAATCAGAAATTAAATTCAATATAGAATTAGACGAGAACCGAGTTCCGGAAAAATTAACTTGGAGTGCACAAGACGGCGGCGTAGTTGCGGAAGAAGCAAAAGCTATTATGTTGTCAATCTGGGATAGCAAAGCGCAGGAAACAATGCGTATTGATCTTTGGACAAAAGATATGCCGGTAGACGAAATGAAGATTTTCTTCCACCAGACTTTAGTAGCAATGGCAGACACCTTTAAACGTGCCACAGACGATGAAAAAATGTCTGACACAATGAAGGATTTTTGTGATTACTTTGCAGAAAAATTGGAACTTACGAAACAATAGTAGAAATTCCAATTAAATAAAAAATCCCAAATTCCGAGTTTAAACTTGGAATTTGGGATTTTTATTATGGTGTATTATATAAGTATAATTCTTCGAATTTGAAATTTTAAAAAATTGGAATTTCAAATCAAAACTCACTATTATTTTTAAAAACTTCCTGATTTACTTCATCAATATAAGATAAAACTTCTTCTCGTCCAGTAGCTTCTGTAGAGGAAGTGACAAAGTAATGCGGCATTTCGGCCCAGTTATTAGCATACATTTGTTTGCGGTAAGCGGCAATGTGAGCCTCAACCTTTCCTTTACTGATTTTATCTGCTTTGGTAAAAATAATGCAGAACGGAATTTCGCTTTCGCCCATATACGACATAAATTCAATATCGATTTTTTGTGCTTCATGGCGAATATCAATCAAAACAAAAGCACAGACTAATTGTTGTCTGTTTTCGAAATAATCAGTAATAAATTCCTGAAAAACCGATTTTGTTTTCTTGGAAACTTTAGCGTAACCGTAACCTGGCAAATCGACTAAAAACCAATTATTGTTAATCTTAAAGTGATTTATTAATTGAGTTTTTCCCGGTTTTCCCGAAGTTTTAGCTAAATTTTTGTGATTCGTAAGCATGTTGATCAAAGAGGACTTACCAACGTTTGATCGGCCTATGAAAGCGTACTCGGGTAAAAAATCTTTCGGACACTTTGATGCATCAGAATTACTGACAATAAATTCGGCGGTATTAATTTTCATGTTTCTTGGTTTTAAAACCTCCTAAAATCGAAAGTTAAATGCTATAAATTTTTCTCAGTAAGCCATTTTTCAAGAACTTCGTTAAATTCCTGAGGATGTTCCATCATGGCAGCATGTCCGCATTTGTCAATCCAATATAAAGTTGAATTAGGCAGTAACGTATGAAATTCTTCGGCAACATTTGGTGGTGTTACAGAATCATTCTTGCCCCAAATAATGCAGGTTTCAACTGTCATTTTTGGTAAATCTTTGGCCATATTATGACGAATTGCGCTTTTGGCAATCGTTAATGTTTTGATCAATTTGATGCGGTCATTTGCAGTTGCATAAACTTCATCAATAAGCTCAGGAGTTGCAATTTTAGGATCATAAAATACATCTTCAGCTTTCTTTTTGATGTACTCATAATCACCTCTTCTTGGATAACTGTCTCCCATTGCACTTTCGTAAAGACCTGAACTTCCTGTAATTACAAGTCCAGCCACTTTTTCAGGATACAGCTTTGTGTGATACAATGCAATATGTCCTCCTAATGAGTTTCCTAATAAAATAACTTTGTCAAAACCTTTAAAAGTAATAAAGTCTTTGACGTATTTAGCGAAGCTTTTTACGTTCGTTTTTAAAATGCTTTGTGTGTATATTGGCAAGTCCGGGATTACCACTTTGTATCCTTTCGTTGGGAAATATTGCGCTACACCATCAAAGTTACTAAGTCCCCCCATTAATCCATGTAAAATAACAATCGGAGTTCCTTCACCAGCTTCATAATAGCTGTATTTGCCTTCTTTTTTGTAGTTTTTGTCCATCTAGTTTTATGCCAATTTCAATTTCGACAAATATAGGGTTAATTACATAAAAATTAATTTTTGCTGCCATTTTTTAACTACATAATTTAAGTAGAATTTATAAGTGTTTAAAAATCAGGTTTTAGAGTGGGTTTTGTGATATTTCCTTAATGTTAATTTTGTTGCATTATCGTTACTTTTTTAAGAGAATTACTATATATTTTTTTTAATTGTTAAAAGATTTGATTTTTTCGCTGATTAATATCTAAAGTATTGATTATTCAATATTTAAAGGAAGTGGGACAAAAGTGGTTAAACTTATCAACAAAGTGGTATTTAGTGGTAATATGTGGTAATTTTTTTTATATTTTTGCTGTGTAACATGTTAAGTGGTTTTTCTTGAATACAATTGTTGGGACATATGAGTGTAAAGTTGATGCTAAGGGGAGGTTAATGATACCTGCGCCTCTTAAAAAGCAATTGGCTTCCTCACTTCAAGACGGATTTGTTTTGAAGCGTTCGGTTTTTCAACAGTGTTTGGAGTTGTATCCAATGGAAGAATGGAATTTAATGATGGCAAAAATTAATAAGCTGAATCGTTTTGTGAAAAAGAACAATGATTTCATCCGCAGATTTACTGCCGGCGTAAAAGTGGTAGAGATTGATGCATTAGGAAGATTGTTGGTGCCAAAAGATTTAGTGACGTTTTCTGGTATTTCTAAAGATGTTGTATTCTCATCTGCGGTTAATATTGTGGAAATTTGGGATAAAGATTTATATGAAAAATCAATAAGCGGCGAAGATATGGATTTTGCTGATTTAGCCGAGGAAGTAATGGGAAATATTAATGACGACGACAATGGAATATCATAATCCGGTTTTACTTCATCCGACTGTTGATGGTTTAAATATTAAGCCTGACGGCATCTATGTAGATGTGACGTTTGGTGGCGGCGGCCACTCAAAAGAAATTTTGAAACGTTTAGGGCCAAATGGAAAATTATTTGCTTTTGATCAGGATGAAGATGCTCTTGCAAATGCGCTTCCAGACGAAAGATTTACACTGATTAATGAAAACTTCAGATTCATCAAAAGATTTCTTCGTTTTCATGGTGTAAAAGCAGTTGACGGAATTCTGGCTGATTTAGGAGTTTCATCACACCAGTTTGATGTTCCAGAAAGAGGTTTTTCAACCCGATTCGATGCTGAACTGGATATGCGGATGAGTCAAAAAAATGATTTAAATGCGTATCGTGTAGTGAACGAATATGAAGAACAGGATTTGCGTCGTGTTTTTTTTGATTATGGGGAATTGAAAAATGCACCCGCTCTGGCAAGAACAATTGTAGAAGCGAGAAGAGAATATCCAATCAAAACAACTGATGAATTAAAAGAAGTTTTGAAAATATATCTTCCTGAAAAAGTTCGAAACAAAATATTAGCTCAGATTTATCAAGCTATCCGAATTGAAGTAAATCAGGAAATGGATGTTTTAAAAGAATTTATTGAGCAGTCATTAGAAATTTTAAAACCAGGCGGAAGATTCTCAGTAATCTCATACCATTCTTTAGAAGACAGATTGGTAAAAAGATTTATAAAAAACGGAATGTTTGAAGGAGAACCAGAACGCGATTTTTTTGGAAACTATTCGGTACCGTTTAAAACAATTGGAAAATTGATTGTTCCTGATGATGAAGAAATCAAAATAAACAACAGAGCAAGAAGTGCCAAATTGAGAATTGCAGAAAAGATATAATATATATAGGTAGAAAAAATGAAAGGGGGAGTATTCGCAATATTAAAAGCAAGATTTCTGATTCATGATGATGCAGTAAAAAACTGGCGTTTCATTGTGTTCATAATTCTGCTGGCGATTCTGATGATTGCTAATACACAGCGATACGAGCAAAAAGTTTTTGAGATTGCAAAACTCAATAACGAAGTAAAAGAATTGCGATCAGAATTTGTAGATCGACGTTCAGAATTGATGAAATTAAAAATGGAATCCACGATATCGGATAAAATGAAAGAAAAACAAATCTTTCCATCAACGGTTCCGCCTATTAAAATTGAAGTTAAAAAAGAAGAAGAAAAAAGTTTCTTTAAAAGAATATGGCAGTAGACGATAAACATATATCCTACAGAATTTACCTCGTAGCAGTTTTCATCTTTTTGATGGCAATTGCTATTGTCGTTAAATTAACCAATATTCAATGGGTTGAAGGAGATTATTATAGAAAACTAGCGAAACAGCGTACCGTTAGAAACTTTGTAATTCCGGCTAACAAAGGAAATATTTATTCGGCTGACGGAAGTTTATTGGCAACATCAATCCCGAATTATGAAATTCGTTTTGATGCAAAAGCGCCAAAAAAAGAAACTTTTGAGAAGTATGTAAAACAACTTTCAGATTCTTTAGAAACAGTTTTAGATAGACCATCAGGTTATTACGAAAAAGAATTAAGAAAAGCACGTGAAAATAAAAACCGTTACTACTTAATTGCCCGCAATTTAAGCTATACCGAATATGTAAAAATTAAAGGTTTTCCATTATTCAATTTAGGAGCTTTTAAAGGCGGAATTATCGTAGAGCAGGAAACGGTTCGAAAACACCCAATTGGGAAAATTGCTGAAAGAACGATTGGTTATGACCGAATTGATCCGACAACAGGAATTGAAGTAGGAAAAGGAATCGAATGGGCTTTTAAAAGCTATTTGAATGGAAAAGACGGTAAAATTTTAAAACAAAAAATTGCAAAAGGACAGTGGAAACCCATTCGTGATGTTAACGAAGTGGATCCAATTGATGGTTACGATGTGATTTCGACAATAGATGTTTTTATTCAGGATATTGCGCATCACGCTTTATTGAAACAGCTGGAAGATTATGAAGCCGATCATGGTTGTGTGGTAGTTATGGAAACGCAGACAGGACATGTAAAAGCAATTTCAAATTTAGGAAGAGCTGAAGACGGATCGTATTACGAAACCACAAATTATGCAATTGCAGAATCTCAGGAGCCGGGATCGACTTTTAAATTAGTGGATTTAATGGCGATTCTAGAAGATAAAGTAGCCGATACCAGTACGGTTTATGACAGCCACGGTGGTATAGTGAAATATTATGGAAGATCGGTACGTGATTCGCATAATGGCGGTTACGGAAAAGTTTCATTAGCCCGCGGATTCGAACTTTCGTCAAATACTGTAATGGTTCAGGCGGTTTATAATAATTACAAAAACAATCCTTCAAAGTTTGTAAATCACATTAAAAGCTATGGATTGAATAAAACATTAGGACTGCATTTTAAAGGAGAAGGAAGACCGTATATTCCAGAACCTGGAGACAAACATTGGTCAGGAACTACACTTCCGTGGATGGCTTTTGGATACAATGTTTCGGTTACGCCTATGCAGACCCTTGCTTTTTATAATTCAGTTGCCAATAATGGTGTAATGGTAAAACCGCAGTTTGTATCTGAAATTAAAGAATGGAACAAAACCATTAAAAAGTTTGATGTTGAAGTCATCAATCCAAAGATTTGTTCTCCTGAGACGCTGAAGAAAATAAAAGCAGTTTTGCAAAATGTAGTTAAAAAAGGAACAGGTTCTAAATTGTATTCGAAAGATTTTTCGATGGCAGGAAAAACAGGAACAGCTCAGGTAAATTATGGTGGTAAAGAAGGAAAATCAGCATTGTATTATGCTTCTTCTTTTGTGGGCTACTTTCCAGCAGATCATCCAAAATATTCTTGTATTGTAGTAGTTCATAAACCCAATACAGCTAAGAATAATTATTACGGAGCAGACGTTGCAGGACCAGTTTTTAAAAGAATTGCTCAAAAGATTTTTACAGATGCGCCTTCAACTAATAAAATTAAACAACTCGATTCTAAAATAGCAAAACAAGAAACAAGCTATGATAAATACGATTTAGAATCGAGAAAAAAAACAAATCAAATTCCTGATTTAAAAGGAATGCCTGGAATGGATGCTATTGCTTTATTAGAAAATTTAGGTTTGAAAGTAAAGGTAAATGGGGTAGGAAAAGTAAAGAATCAATCGATTCAGGCTGGGCAGAGTATAAATAAGAACACAACTATAGTATTAGAATTATCGTGAAAATACTAAAAGACATATTATATAAGGTAGCAATTGAATCTGTAACAGGTTCAACAGAAATTGGTATTCAGAACATTGAATTTGATTCACGTAAAGTACAATCAGATGATGTTTTCGTGGCCATTCGCGGTTCACTTTCTGATGGGCATGATTATATCGAAAAAGCAATTCAGTTAGGAGCAACAGCGATTATCTGCGATACGCTTCCTCAAAATGTAGAAAAAGGAATCACCTACATTCAGGTAAAAGATACAAATACAGCATTGGCTTTTATGGCTGCTAATTATTTTGGAGATCCTTCTTCAAAATTAAAATTAACAGGTGTAACCGGAACTAACGGAAAAACAACCATTGCATCATTATTATATCAGTTATTCAAAAAAGCAGGATTTAAAGTAGGTTTATTATCAACCGTAAAAATCATGGTTGATGAAACGGAATATCCGGCAACACATACAACGCCAGATTCAATTACGATTAATCATTATTTAAATGAAATGATTGAAGCAGGTGTAGCCTATTGTTTTATGGAAGTAAGTTCTCATGGAATCCACCAAAAACGTACAGAAGCGTTACATTTTGCAGGTGGAATTTTCACGAACCTTTCTCACGATCATTTGGATTATCACGCTACGTTCGCGGAATACAGAGATGTTAAAAAGTCATTTTTTGATTCTCTGCCAAAAACAGCTTTCGCATTATCGAATATCGATGATAAAAACGGAACGGTTATGCTGCAAAATACCGTAGCAAGAAAGTTGACGTATGCGCTTAAATCGTATGCTGATTTTAAAGCTACAATTTTAGAAAGCCAATTGTCAGGATTACTATTAAAAGTAAATGATAACGAAGTTTGGGTAAAACTAATTGGAACTTTTAATGCATACAATGTTCTGGCAATTTACGGAACCGCTGTAGAATTAGGAATGGATAATCTGGAAGCCCTGCGTTTGCTATCTGATTTAGAAAGTGTTTCAGGACGTTTTCAATACATTGTTACTGATTCGAAAGTAACGGCAATTGTAGATTACGCACACACTCCAGATGCTCTAGAGAATGTTTTAAAAACAGTTGATGACATCCGTACCAAAAACGAACAATTGATTACAGTTGTGGGTTGTGGGGGAAACCGAGATAAAACGAAAAGGCCAATTATGGCAAAAATTGCAACAGATCTAAGTGACAAAGCAATTTTAACATCAGATAATCCAAGAAACGAAGATCCTGAAGTAATTCTAGATGAAATGGAACAAGGTGTTGAAGCTCATAATTATAAAAAAGTTTTGAGAATTACTGATAGAAAACAGGCTATTAAAACTGCTTGTCAGCTGGCTCAGCCCAATGATATTATTTTAATTGCCGGAAAAGGGCACGAAACTTATCAGGAAATAAATGGAGTAAAACACCATTTTGATGATATGGAAACCGTAAAAGAAATTTTAGAACAGTTAAATAAATAACAAAATAAAAATTCGAAATTCTAAAACCCAATATAATGTTGGAATTTGAGATTTAAAAATTGGAATTTAATTCGAAATTGGAATTTAAAAAATAGAAAAATATGCTATACTACTTATTTGAATATTTTGACAAAACATTAGATATACCTGGAACAGGAGTTTTCCAGTATATTACTTTTAGATCAGCTTTAGCATTTTTGCTTTCATTGCTTTTGTCAACTATTTACGGTAAAAGAGTGATCAACTTTTTGCGTCGTCAGCAGGTAGGAGAAACAGTTCGTGAGCTGGGTCTGGCAGGCCAAAATGAAAAAGCAGGTACGCCTACAATGGGAGGACTGATTATCATTTTTGCCACTTTGGTTCCAGTATTGTTGTTCGCTCGTTTACATAATATCTATATCGTTCTGCTTATTGTAACCACTTTATGGATGGGAACAATTGGTTTTGTAGACGATTACATCAAAATATTCAAAAAAGACAAACAAGGACTTAAAGGAATTTTTAAAGTTATTGGTCAAGTAGGTCTTGGAATCATAGTAGGAGCAGTTCTTTATTTTAATCCGGCTGTTACCGTAAGAACAGATACAGGACGTACAGATGTTTTTAGAACAGCAACAAACACAACAGTGGTATTGCCTGCACCAATTGAAGAAAAATCTACAGCAACGACAATTCCGTTCGTGAAAAACAACGAATTTGATTACGCTGAGATATTATCTTTTATGGGAGACGGATATGAAAAATGGGCGTGGTTAGTGTTTATTCCAGTAGTAATTTTTATTATCACAGCGGTATCAAACGGAGCCAATTTAACGGATGGAATCGACGGACTCGCCGCAGGAACCTCCGCAGTATCCGTCCTCGCACTCGGAATCTTTACGTTTGTTTCAGGAAATATCATTTTCTCAAACTATCTAAATATAATGTATATACCCAATTCGGGAGAGATGACCGTCTTTATTTCGGCATTTGTGGGAGCTTTGATAGGTTTTCTTTGGTACAACTCATTTCCGGCTTCGGTCTTTATGGGAGATACAGGAAGTTTAACCATTGGAGGAATCATTGCAGTTTTGGCAATTGCAGTTCGCAAGGAAATATTGATTGTTTTATTCTGTGGAATTTTCCTTGCGGAAAGTGCTTCAGTAATAATTCAGGTAACCTATTTCAAGTATACCAAAAAACGATTTGGCGAAGGCCGAAGAATTTTCCTGATGTCGCCGCTTCATCATCATTATCAGAAAAAGGGATATCACGAAAGTAAAATCGTAACCCGTTTCTGGATTGTTGCCGTAATGTTAGCCATATTGTCAATTGTTACGTTAAAATTGAGATAACTCAATTAAAAATTCAGAATTAAAAATTAAAGATTACACGTTCTTATAAAAATGAAAGAAAATATTATTCAGGATAAATCATTCGATTTTGCGGTCAGGATTGTCAATTTATACAAATACTTGACTGATGTAAAAAAGGAATTTGTTCTGAGTAAACAAGTCTTAAGATCAGGAACTTCAATAGGCGCTAATATTGAAGAATCGATTGGAGGACGTTCTGATAAAGAGTTTTTGTTCAAACTTGAGATTTCATATAAAGAAGCGAGAGAAACAATTTATTGGTTAAAGTTGCTAAAGGCAACAGATTATATTTCTACAAATGAATTCGGCAGCATCTTTATTGAGGCAGATGAAATTTGCAGAATATTAGCAAAAATTATATTAACCTTAAAAGGAAAATAGGAATTCAATTAAAAGATCAGAAATGGTTTTTAATTTTTAATTATATAGAGTATGAGGCTAGTAGTTTTAGGAGGAGGCGAAAGCGGAGTTGGAACCGCAATCCTCGGTAAGAAACAAGGATATGACGTTTTTGTATCTGATTTCGGAAAAATAAAAGAAAGCTATAAAGAAGTTCTTATCATTAATAAAATTGCTTGGGAAGAAGAACAGCATACAGAAGATTTAATTCTAAATGCTGATGTGGTGATGAAAAGCCCCGGAATTCCAGAAAAGTCGCCGATAGTAAAAAAGCTTATCGCTGCTGGAGTAAAAGTAATTTCAGAAATAGAATTTGCGATACCCTTTACAGATGCTATGACGATCGGAATTACTGGGAGTAATGGAAAAACGACTACCACTATGCTGACGCATCACTTGCTTAAATATGCAGGATTAAATGTGGGATTAGGAGGTAATATAGGAAAGAGCTTCGCCTGGCAGGTAGCCGAAAATAAATACGATGCATACGTTCTTGAATTAAGCAGTTTTCAGTTAGATGGAATTATAAATTACAGACCCGATATTGCCATAATAACCAATATTAGTCCAGACCATTTAGATCGATATGAATATAAATATGAAAATTATATCAATTCGAAATTCCGAATAACGATGAATCAGACCGAAAGTGATTATCTCATTTACGATGCAGACGATGAGGCAAGCACAGAATGGTTAAAGAACAACAAAACAAAAGCAAAATTAATTCCTTTTTCATTGACCAAAACATTCGATGAAGGGGCTTCTATAAATAACAACAAAATGGAAATTAAAATCAACCAAGAAGAGTTTACAATGGATACAGAACACATTGCGTTAGAAGGAAAACATAATATGAAAAACGCAATGGCAGCAAGCTCTGTAGCAAAATTGATGCAGATTAGAAATGCAACAATTCGTGAAAGTCTATCTAATTTCCAAGGTGTAGAACACCGTTTAGAAAAAGTATTGAAAATACAAAACGTTCAATACATCAATGATTCAAAAGCAACAAATGTAAATGCTACTTTCTTTGCTTTAGACAGCATGAATGTTCCAACTGTTTGGATTGTTGGAGGTGTTGATAAAGGAAATGATTATAACGAATTAATGTCATTGGTTCGCGAAAAAGTAAAAGCAATTATCTGTTTAGGAATTGATAACCGTAAAATAATCGACGCTTTTGGAGATGTTGTTGATATTATGGTAGAAGTAAACAATATGAGCGATGCAGTAAAAACAGCTCAAAGATTAACAGAAAAAGGTGACGCGGTTTTATTATCTCCAGCCTGCGCAAGTTTCGATTTATTCGAAAACTACGAAGACAGAGGGAAGCAATTTAAGCAAGCGGTACACAATTTATAATTTTAGATTTTAGAGTTCAGATTTTAGATTTCTAAACTTTGAATTCAACAATAAGTTCTTTTGTATGACGACGAGTGAAATGAAGGTGAGAACAAAGAAATTTTCTTTGATGATAATTGATCTAGCTGAAAAGCTGCCAAATACAAATGTAATTAGATCGATTACAAGTCAGATAGTAAGAAGCGGAACATCAGTTGGAGCGAATTATCGAGCAGTTTGCAGAGCTCGAAGCGATAAAGAGTTTGTTGCCAAAATGAACATAGTTTTAGAAGAAGCTGATGAAACTTTATTTTGGATAGAAATTATAAAAGAAAAAATGTGGCTCGCCAAAGAAGAGCTGGAAACAGCTTTAAAAGAAGCTAACGAATTAACTGCAATTTTTGTAAGCAGTCTAAAAACAGTAAATAACAGAATCAACAAATAAGAACCGAAGGTTCGAAAAAAAATCTAAAATCTAAAATCAGAAATCTAAAATTAAGATTATGAAAGAACTAGTAAACAAACTAAAAGGAGATAGAGTAATATGGTCATTCGTGGCTTTATTAGCGCTGTTTTCGTTTATGCCTGTTTTTAGTGCAAGTAGTAATCTGGCGTATATAGGTCATGGAACCGGAAATACATTAGGTTATCTGGTAAAACACTTAGCTCACGTTTGTATTGGTTTCTTGATTATTTACTGGGTGCACAAAGTGCCATATCATTATTTTAGAGCCATTTCAAAAATTGCACTGCCAGTAGTTTGGCTGTTATTATTGTACACTTTGTTAAAAGGAACCGTAATCGCAGGAGCAAATGCAAGCCGTTGGATTCAGGTGCCGTTCATTGGAATCACGTTTCAAACCTCGACATTAGCGGCAAGCGTATTGTTTATTTATGTAGCACGTTATTTGTCAAAAACGAAAGAAGAAAACGAACCGTTTCAAACCTCGTTTATTCAGCTTTGGATTCCGGTTTTTATCACATTGGCATTGATTTTACCAGCGAACTTTTCAACCACAGCGTTGATCTTTTCAATGGTTATGATGCTGACGTTCATTGGAAAATATCCGTTAAAATACATTGCCTTTATTATTGGTTCAGGAATCGTAATGTTAGCCTTTTTCCTTTTAGTAGCGAAAGCCTTTCCAGAATCACGATTCTTCAGCAGGGTTTCAACATGGGAAAGCCGTATTATGAACTTTACCACAGATAAGCCGGATGAAGACGATTACCAAATCGAAAAAGCTAAAATTGCAATCGCTTCGGGAAAATTAGGCGGACTAGGACCAGGAAAAAGTGTTCAGAAAAACTTCCTTCCGCAATCATCTTCCGACTTTATTTATGCAATTGTAGTTGAAGAATATGGTTTAGTTGGTGGTGTTTCAATATTGTTATTGTATTTACTGCTTTTATTCCGATTTGTAATTGCATCACATAAAGCAAATACCTTATTTGGAAAATTAGTCGTCGTCGGACTCGGTTTTCCAATGATATTTCAGGCGATGATTAATATGGCCGTTGCAGTAGAATTACTGCCGGTAACAGGGCAGACGCTTCCGCTGATAAGTTCTGGAGGTAGTTCGATCTGGATGACGTGTTTCTCACTTGGAATCATTATTAGTGTGACTAAGAAAGAAGAAGAAATCGCCGAAGAAAAAGAAGAAAAAGAAAGAAGAAAAGAAGCGCTTCAAAGATTAATAGACAAAGAACTGGCTGAAGAAGATTTAGCTGGAAATGAAAAAGAAGAGATTTATGAAGAAGAAGCGATGTATTCGATTGAAGACGCTTCAAGAAATCCGATGAATGCAGTTTTAAATAAATAAAAAGGATAAAATAGTTTAACAACAACTATTAGAAATATGACAAAGCATAAATTCATATTAAGCGGAGGAGGAACAGGAGGGCATATTTATCCTGCAATTGCGATTGCAAACGAATTAAAATTACAATTTCCTGATGCAGAATTTCTTTTTGTAGGTGCCAAAGATAAAATGGAAATGCAGAAAGTGCCTCAGGCAGGTTACGAAATAAAAGGTCTTTGGATTGCAGGTTTACAGCGAAAATTGACTTTACAAAATATGATGTTTCCTTTAAAACTAGCTTCTAGTTTATTGGAGTCAAAAAGAATTATTAAAAAGTTCAAGCCAAATGTAGTGATAGGAACCGGAGGTTTTGCCAGCGGGCCTTTATTGCAAGCGGCTGGATCAGCGGGAATTCCAACTGTAATTCAGGAACAGAATTCTTTTCCCGGAATTACGAATAAATTGCTAAGTAAAAAAGCAAATGCAATTTGTGTAGCTTATGATAACTTAGACCGATTTTTTCCTAAAGATAAAATCGTTTTGACAGGAAATCCGGTTCGTCAGGATTTAATTGACATTGATACAAAACGTGATGAAGCAATTGCTTTTTACGGTTTAGATACGAATAAAAAAACACTGCTGGTTCTAGGCGGTAGTTTAGGAGCGAGAAGAATCAATCAGTTGATCGAAAAAGAACTGCAAAATTTTCTTTCGCAAGACGTTCAGATTATCTGGCAATGCGGAAAATTATATTTTGAGGATTACAAAAAATACAATCAGCCAAATGTAAAAGTGGTTGATTTTATAGAAAGAATGGATTTTGTGTACGCAGCTGCCGATGTCATTATTTCTCGTGCCGGTGCATCGTCAGTTTCAGAATTATGCATTGTAGGAAAACCGGTAATTTTTATTCCATCCCCAAATGTGGCTGAGGATCACCAAACTAAAAATGCCCAAGCAATTGTAGAAGCAAAAGGCGCTATTTTGTTGAAAGAATCTGAGTTGGACGCCGAGTTTAGCATTGTTTTTGAAGCGCTGCTGAAAGATGATGGAAAACAAAAACAGCTCAGCGCAAACATTAAAAAGTTGGCACGACCAGACGCAACAAAAGTTATTGTAGAACAGATTAAGAAGTTGTTATAATATAACATTTTACGAAAATTATACAACGCAGAGAATAAATAAGAAGGCTATTTTAGGCAATTTAGGCTTGGAAAGACTTCGAAAAACGCAAAGGTTTAATTGCTAGATTCTTACAAAAAATAAGAGTAGTGAACAAGTCTGAAAAATATATTTAAAATGAATTTAAATCAAATACAAAACGTTTATTTTATAGGTATCGGAGGCATCGGAATGAGTGCTTTAGCTCGTTATTTTAAACATATCGGGAAAAAAGTTTCTGGTTATGATAAAACACCTTCTATGCTAACAAGTGAACTAATCGAGAGCGGTATTGATATTCATTTTGAAGATAACATCAATTTGATTCCATCGGATTATTATGTAGAAAATACACTGGTGATTTTTACGCCGGCAGTTCCTATTACGCATTCAGAATGGAATTATTTCATCGAAAGAAATTACCAAGTTAAAAAACGTGCTGAAGTTTTAGGAATTATTACAAAAGGAACTTTCAGTTTTGCAGTAGCAGGAACGCATGGTAAAACCACTACATCTAGTATTTTAGGCCATATTTTATACGAAAGTGGAGCAGATGTTACGGCATTTGTGGGCGGAATTGTAGAGAATTACAATTCTAATTTAATTGGAAGCGGAAAGACCGTTACAGTCGTTGAAGCAGATGAATTTGACCGTTCATTTCTGCATTTGCATCCAAACATTGCCTGTGTAACTTCAATGGATGCAGATCATTTGGATATTTATGGAACGAGCGATGCCATTGAGGCTTCCTTTGTTGAATTTGCCTCAAAAGTAGAAGATAAAAGCAAATTGTTTATCACAAAAGAACTGCCTCTTGATGGAGTTCAATGTGCTATAAACGAAGATGCAGTATATAAAGCGTACAATGTTCGAATTGAAGATGGAAGTTATGTTTTTGATGTGCAGACGCCATCAGAAATTATGAAAGATCTTCGTTTTGGATTGCCTGGAAAACACAATTTGATGAATGGTTTAATGGCAATTGCAATGGCAAAAACGTATGGCACTGCAACCGATGCTATTGCAAGAGCACTTGCTTCTTTTAACGGAATCAGAAGACGTTTTTCATATCAGATTAAATCTGAAAAACTAGTTTATATTGACGATTATGCACATCATCCAACCGAAATAAATGCAGTGCATCAGGCTGTTAGAGAATTATATCCAGGCCGAAAAGTACTGGCGATTTTCCAGCCGCATCTATTCAGCAGAACAAGAGATTTTGCAGATGGATTTGCTGAAAGTTTATCTCAATTTGATGAAGTATTTTTAATGGACATTTATCCAGCCAGAGAACTTCCGATGGAAGGAATTACATCAGAATGGCTTTTGGGTAAAATGACAAATTCGAACAAAAAAATTGTTGCAAAAGAACATTTATTAGCAGAAATCAAAGCCAGTGATGCGCCAATAATTGTAACAATAGGAGCTGGTGATATTGGAGAAATGGTACCATCAATCAAAAAGATGTTAAATGAAACTATTTAATTGGACAAATATTCGATTAGTACTCATTTTAGGCCTCGTTTTATTCTTATATTCTTTCGCACAGCATCGAAATGGGGATAGAAAACTGAAAAAATCTATGGTCATTTTTGTAGGGGAGAATACACTTTTTGTGAAGCCGGAAACGGTTAATAAATTGTTGATAGAAAATAAAAGGGACGCTTCCAGTATTAGAAAAGATGAAGTAGATTTGAATAAGATAGAGAAAACCATCAACTCACAAGACATGATTGAAAAGTCAGATGTTTTTGTAAGTATCGATGGCGTTCTAAAAGCGGTTGTAAAACAGAAGACGCCCATAGCAAGAGTTTATGATGGCGCTCAATCTTTTTATATTGACTATGAGGGTAATAAAATGCCTTTATCTGATAATTTTACCGCAAGAGTTCCTCTTGTTTCAGGGGCAATAAATGAAAAAAATAACGAAGATTTAGCTGCTTTATTTCGCACAATTTATGACGATGCGTTTTTGAAAAAAAACATCATTGCTATACAAATTATGCCGAATGGCAGCCTAAAAATGTTTAATCGAAACTATGATTATGTCATAGATTTTGGTCGTACAATGAATGTTGATAGAAAATTTAGAAACTATAAAGCCTTCTTTCAAAAAGCAGTTTTAGATAGTTCGTTATATAAATACAATAAAATTGACCTTAGGTTTACGGAACAAGTAGTTTGCACTAAATAATAGAAAATGGAAAAAGATAATATTGCAGTAGGTCTAGATATTGGAACGACAAAGATAGTTGCCATGATAGGCAAGAAAAATGAGTATGGAAAACTGGAAATTTTGGGTATTGGTAAATCCAAAAGTCTGGGAGTGGCACGTGGAGTTGTAAACAACATTACACAAACTATCCAGTCCATTCAACAAGCAATACTTGAAGCGGAAAATAATTCAGGTTATAAGATTAAAGATGTCGTTGTGGGTATTGCCGGACAACACATCAGAAGTATTCAGCATACAGATTATATCAGTCGTAATAATCCGGAAGAAGTAATTGGTGAGAAAGACATTCAGCTTTTAATCGATCAGGTAAATAAACTGGCGATGTTACCGGGAGAAGAAATCATTCACGTACTGCCTCAAGAATTTAAAATTGACGGACAATCTGAAATTAAAGAACCAATCGGAATGTACGGCGGAAGACTTGAATCTAGTTTTCACGTAGTTGTCGGACAAGCTTCTTCAATCAGAAACGTGGGAAGATGTATCCAAAGTTCAGGAATTGAACTATCTGGATTAACATTAGAACCTTTAGCTTCGGCAGATGCTGTTTTAAGCCAGGAAGAAAAAGAAGCTGGAGTGGCACTTATCGATATTGGAGGTGGAACAACAGATTTGGCGATTTTCAAAGATGGAATCATCCGCCATACAGCTGTAATCCCTTTTGGAGGAAATGTAATTACAGATGATATAAAAGAAGGCTGTTCGATTATCGAAAAACAAGCTGAACTTTTAAAAATAAAATTCGGATCAGCATGGCCGGGAGAAAATAAAGACAACGAGATTGTTTCTATTCCGGGACTGAGAGGAAGAGAGCCAAAAGAGATTTCATTAAAAAATCTTTCTAAAATTATCCACGCACGTGTGGTGGAAATAGTAGAACAGGTTTTTGCAGAAATCAAAGCTTACGGACACGAAGATCCTCGTAAAAAATTAATTGCTGGAATCGTTCTTACTGGTGGTGGTGCTCAATTAAAGCATATTAAACAATTGGTTGAGTACATCACAGGAATGGACACCAGAATTGGATATCCAAATGAGCATTTAGCAGGAAATTCAAGCGAAGAAATTTCAAGTCCATTGTTTGCGACAGCTGTTGGTTTAGTAATGAACAGCATTGAAAACAGCACACAAAGTGCGATTCGAATGGAAGTCGTAAACGAGCAGCCAAAAGTAGTGTACAGAAATGTGCCTCCGCCAGTGCAGAAATACGAAGTTGAAGAAAACTACGTTGAGAAAGTAGAAACTATTGAAGAGCCTAGAGAACTTAAAACAGTAAAGGCAGAATCAGAATCTACTGAAACAAAAATTAGAAGATCATTTTTTGACAGATACGTCGACAAAATCAAAGATTTTTTAGATAACGCTGAATAATAATAAGAGAAAAGGATTACTTTTTGCCCCAAGTCAAGAAGTAAAAAATGTACAAATAAGAATTTCAAAAACCAAAAAGATGATGAGCAACTCAGAATTTGGAAGTATTTCATTTGATTTACCAAAAAACCAATCAAATGTAATCAAAGTAATAGGTGTAGGTGGAGGTGGTAGCAACGCTATTAACCACATGTTTAAACAAGGTATTAAAGGCGTTGATTTTATCGTTTGTAATACAGATTCACAGGCACTGCAGAACAGTTCAGTACCTAACAAAATTCAGTTAGGAGTAAATTTAACAGAAGGTCTTGGAGCAGGAGCAAATCCTGACGTAGGACAACAATCTGCTATTGAGAGTATTGCCGACATCGAAAAAATGTTAGACCGTGGTACTAAAATGGTATTTATTACTGCTGGTATGGGTGGTGGTACAGGTACAGGTGCTGCGCCAGTTATCGCTCAATTAGCAAAAGAAAGAGAAATCTTAACGGTGGGTATCGTGACTATTCCGTTTCAGTTTGAAGGGAAAGTACGTCAGGAGCAAGCACTTTTAGGAATCGAAAAATTGCGTAAACAGGTTGACTCTTTAATTGTAATCAACAACAACAAATTAAGAGAAGTTTACGGAAATTTAGGTTTCAAGGCAGGATTCTCTAAAGCGGATGAAGTTTTGGCAACGGCCTCTAGAGGTATTGCTGAAGTAATTACGCACCACTATACTCAAAATATCGATTTACGTGATGCTAAAACAGTTTTAGCAAACAGCGGAACAGCTATTATGGGATCTGCAGTAGCGCAGGGAGAAAACAGAGCAAAAGACGCTATCGTATCTGCTCTTGACTCTCCATTATTAAATGACAATAAAATTACAGGAGCCAAAAACGTATTGTTGCTTATCGTTTCTGGATCTGATGAGATAACACTTGATGAGATTGGAGAAATCAACGATCACATTCAAGCAGAAGCGGGTTATAATGCTAATATTATCATGGGAGTTGGTGAAGACGAAACTCTTGGTGATGCTATTGCTGTAACTATTATTGCGACTGGTTTTGATGTTGAACAACAAAATGAAATCGTAAATACAGAGCCTAAGAAAATTATTCACACGTTAGAAGATGAACAGAGAAGTGTTCACAATTTAACGAATAGACCACTTACTACTTTTGATATCAATGCAGAAACACCAGCTGCAAAATCAGAAGACAGAGTAGTGTTTGATTTAATGGAGGATACAGCTGTTGCTCCTGTGTCTAATCCAGTTGCTCCAAAAACACCAACGATCAATCAAGAAGAATTGGTTGTAATGTCTGAGTTTATTAAAAATCTAGACGTGACTTTTGAAATCGTTTCGCCAATCACCGATATCGATTTTAAAATTTCAACTCCAGCAGCTGAAACTTTCCAACAAGAAGTAAAGCCTGTACAGCAGAGAACTTTTGAAAGAGAAGAACAACAACAAACTTTTTCATTTGATTTACCGCTATTCAAATCAGAGCCTGAAGTTAAGAAAGAGCCAGTTGCCGAACAGCAGCAAGATAATAGAATCGTTTTTGAATTATCAAACGAAACTAAAAACATCAAAGTAAACGATCCCGTTTCGTTTGTACCGGTAACAGAACTTTCTGATAACGGAATTATCAAATATTCGTTAGAAGAATATATGGAAGTTGAAAATGATTTAATGTCATCTAAACCAGTTGAAAAAGTGGTTGAAGATACTGTTCCTGAGGAATTGAACATTACATTAAAATCAAGAGCTGATTTTGCAAGCCAGCCTGATTTCTCAACAACTTCTGAAGTTTCTCCAATGGAATTAACAATTGAAGAAACATTACGTTTACGTGCTGAAGAAAGAAGAAAGAAACTAAAAGAATTTAACTATAAATTCCATAACAATGTTTCAAGAATTGACGAGCTGGAAAAAGAACCGGCTTACAAAAGATTAGGAATCGATTTATCAAATTCTCAATCTGGTAATAGCAATTCAAGAATTTCGGTTGGAACAGACAGTAATAACGATTTACAATTGCGTTCAAACAATTCATTTTTGCACGATAATGTAGATTAATACTGCGTCTTAATAATTTAAGATGACCCGAAAATTGGATTTAATTTTCGGGTTATTTTTTTTATCTTCGCACAGAATTTAGAAATTTGACTTTTAAATAGTACTTTTAAAAACAATATTGTCACCTGAGCAAAGTCCAAAGGCTTCTTGTCGGAATGGGCTTCGACTAAGTAATAGTCAAGAACAAATTGCAAGTTAATATATCAATTAATAGGCTTAGGCTTATTTTAAATAAAACATAAACATGAGTTTACAAGCAAAAATCATGGACGAAATCAAAACGGCCATGAAAGCAAAAGATACTGTAGCATTAGAAGCATTGAGAGCTGTTAAATCAGAATTATTGCTGGCTTCAACAGCTTCAGGATCTAAAGAAGAATTAAAAGAAGATGAAGAAATTAAATTACTTCAAAGATTAGTAAAAACTCGTAAAGAAAGCGCAAGAATCTTTACAGAGCAAAACCGTCCCGACTTAGCTGAACCAGAATTGGCTCAAGTAGCTGTAATCGAGAAGTTTTTACCAGCTCAGTTAAGCGAAGCAGAAGTAGAAGCAGTTATCGCAAAAATCATTGCTGAAACTGGAGCTTCTGGAATTGCTTCAATGGGTAAAGTTATGGGATTAGCATCTGCGCAATTAGGCGGAACTGCTGAAGGAAAAACCATTTCTACAATTGTAAAGAAATTACTTTCGTAAATATCATTTTAGATTTTAGAGTGTAGATTTTAGATTCCAATTGGCCAATCTAAAATCTATAATCTGAAATCATAAATTAACTGACCTCGTAGTTCAACTGGATAGAATATCAGATTTCGGCTCTGAGGGTTGGGGGTTCGAACCCCTCCGGGGTCACAATAAAATTAAAAGCCTGAGAATATGATTCTCAGGCTTTTTTATAGTTTGAAAATTGTGATCAAACTTGTTGTAGCTGTTGGCAGTTGTTTATATTTATTACTATTGCCATCCCATAAATCCTTCGTAAGCAAAGTATAGCACAATGGCATACAAACTATATTTCAGGAATTTTTTTGCTGCTTTATAACTTTTAAATAATAGCGGATTGTAACTCGATTTGTCGAAAGTTGTTTTTGTTGTCTGTTTCATTTTTTCTAATTTTTAATTGTTGTAAAATAAATTATTTTTCAGATTCAGCTTTTAATGCAGTAAGCCAATAATCTATTGAGGTGTCGAGGCTGGATTGAAAGTTGCCTTTCAATAAAGAGACCAGCCAGCCTTCCATGCTTTCTTCTACAGTTATTGTCGTTTGATTATTCTGTTCGTTAAAATACCAAGTGTGTATGGCAAATGCTCCAAATGCAGGGCCAGACCAGCCAACCATTTTGTTAGTTTTGACCGTTTGTAACGTAGAAGTAATGTCTAATCCGTTGCTTTTCCAATAAAAAGATGTTCCTGGTTTAAACTCACCATCAATTTTTGGAGTTACAATTTCCTTTTGCCAAGCGTCCCAATTATTGACGTCACTAAAGATTTTCCAAACCTTTTCGACAGGTGCATTAATTACAATACTCTTTCTTGTAATTACAGGCGCATCAAGATGAATGGTTTTAGAGGTTTTATAACTACTGAAATACTCAAGTGAAAAAATAATAACAGCAATTAGTAAAAGGAAAGAAATAAAAACAAATAATACCTTTTTGAGTGTTTTGATTTTCATAATAATATAGAATTAATAGTTTGATATAATTTCCTTTGTCCAATTTTCTATACTTTCTGGAGCGGTCTATCTGCTTTGTCAAAGAAGAAATGCTGATTAATTTCAAGTCCGCAATAAGTAAAAATACCTTTGTCTGATGTCAGCGATAAAGCTTTATCCATGCCGATTTTTTCATACTCGGCTTGTGATTTTCCGTGAGTATTGATTACGGTTGTTTGTTTGCCCGTAAATAGTCCCTTTTGAACACCTTGGTCGTAACGATAGGCAAAACCATAACTAAAAACACGGTCTATATATCCTTTCATAATGGCAGGCATTCCTGTCCACCAAATAGGATAAATAAAAGTAATATGGTCTGCCCACGAAATAAACTCCTGTTCTTGCTTTACATCGTCGGTAACTTTTCCTATTCGTTGTCCTTGCATATCATGTAGTGAAAGCACGGGGTTGAAATTGAGTTGATTTAAATCGCGAATTATTACTTCCTGTCCGCTGTTTGATAGATGTTCTGCAAGAGTTTGTTTAAAATGGCTGTTTAGGCTCTCTGGATTTGGATGGGCGTAGATAATTAAGTGTTTCATTGTTCTATTTTTTGAATTTGTTAGAACAAAAGTAAATCAGCAATTTTCGCTAAAATTGTAAGAAAACGAACTTGACTTTCCCCTTCGGCTTGCAAATAATATTTGGAATTATTTGATTTACTTATTCAAACGCCATCAAATTGTTATTTTTGTATTTATTCCCCAACAAATCTTTTATTATGCCATTCTACATCAATACAGAACATTTGCGAAATGAAATTGAATATCCCCGACGATATCAATCTCAAAATCTCGTAAAAAGTTCAGTTATTGTTTTTCTGGTCATTTTACTATTTCTTTTAGCATTCAAACCATTTGGGGTTTATGATCCAGAACTAAGAATGCATTATTTCTTCATTTGTTTTTTGCATGCACTGGCTCCAGCACTTGTTCTGTTTATTTATTTTAGAACACTGAATTATTTTAGATTATTGAAAAATAAAACGGAATGGACTTTACTAAAAGAATATGTTTGCATTGCAGTTCTATTTGTTTTTATTGGCATAACCAGCTTTTTAATGCGTGATTTGCTTTATACCAATTCCAACAACTGGTCGTGGAATTATCTTTTTGAAGAAATTAGAAATTGTATTGTAGCGGGTATTTTCTTCTATCTTTTTCTAAGATTATCCAGTTTTTATTTTGAGTCCAAAAAAGGATCTACATTTATTGTTCAATTTGCTCCATTACAAACCGAACCCGAAAAAACAGTTATACCTGCTCTTTTTATTAATACGCAGGTAAAACAAGATGATTTTAGTCTGGATATAGATCAGTTACTGTTTGTAAAAGCTGATGGAAATTACATCGAGTTGACAAAATCGAATGGCGATCAAATTATTACAGAAGTAAAAAGGATTTCCTTAACTCAATTTGAAAATCAAATAACAGATTATCCGCATTTTTTTAGATGTCACAGAACTTATTTAGTAAATATGTTTAAGGTCGAAAAAGTGTCTGGAAACTCACAAGGATATTTGCTTTCATTCAACGAAACCAATGTCAAAATTCCAGTTTCAAGAAAGCAGGTCGACAGTTTTAATAATTATTATCAGGAGCTTCGCAGTAAATGTATTCCGTAAGGTTGTTGTTCGTCACAAAAGCTAGTTGTCAGTAACAACCCTCATTTTACTGGACTTTCTTATTGTACGTTTGTCATCAATAACAACAAAACCAAAATTATTATGACAACTGTGATTACTTCTAAGAATCAGGATTCTGAGTCTTCAAAAAAACTTCTTTACATCGACAATATCAAAGTACTTCTGACTGTATTAGTGGTGCTTCATCATACGTTTATTGCTTACAGCGCTTCTGAAGGCTGGTATTATAATCAGCCAACGAATATTTTAGGAGCACGTATTCTTGCCACAGCAATCATCAGTATAAATCAATCCTTCTTTATGGGGTATTTTTTTCTGTTGGCGGCTTTTTTTACTGAATCTTCCTATTCTAGAAAAGGAGCGTTTACATTCATCAAAGACCGACTCATTCGATTAGGAGTTCCTTTGTTATTCTATTCTTTCCTTCTTACACCCTTTATGTGTTATTTGGTTTACTATTTTGCAAAAGGGCATCCTATTACCTTCTTCGAATATTTAAGTGGCTACAATAGTTGGATCGATTTAGGTGTTACATGGTTTGTGGCAGCTCTATTGCTTTTTACATTACTTTATGCAGCAGTAAAAAAGATATTCAAAATTAACTTCAGCAAATCTATACAAGTTCCAGATTCACGCGCTATACTATTGTTTTCAATACTACTGGGAATTATTAGTTTTTTGGTTAGAATTATATTTCCGGTTGGCTGGGTTCTTAAACCAGTTGGATTTCAGCTTGGGCATTTTCCACAATATATTGCCTTATTCATTATGGGCTTATTGGCTTCAAAAAACAATTGGTTTGATCAGCTTTCAGAAAAAACAGGCAAACAACTCAAAAGATCAGCAGGATTATGCATATTGTTTTTTCCGGTATTTTTAATTGTAAAATTTAAACTCGACACACCTTCTTCTTGGTTTTCGGGAGGGTTTCACTGGCAGGCATTATTATATGCAGTATGGGAACAATGGATTGGTATTTCTATTCTAACAACGCTTTTAATTAATGGGAAAAGAAATTGGAATACTGCTTCAAAATTGCTCATTAAAGCATCACGCAGTAGTTTTGCCGTTTACATTTTTCATCCGTTAATCATAATCATTTTTACATTATGCGTGAGAAATTGGGATATTGAACCAGCGATAAAACTTGTAATCATGACTCCCTTAATCATAATTGGCAGTTTTATATTTGGAGCACTTGTTTTATTAATCCCAGGAGTAAAGAAAATCATTTAGTTCTTTTACGGTTTTTATTGTTTTTAAAATAAATCTGTTTTGCTTCCCAACCATTTATTCAAAAAGATCATCTTAGTTAATATAAACACCTTCTAGCTATGATGAAAATATACTCTCCTTCAAAAACAGGTTTATTAGCAACCTTATTATTTATCTTATTTGCATTCAATGTAAATGCTCAAAAAATCAGCGGAATTATTTATGATGAAAATAAGAAACCTTTGGCTGATGTTGAAATCATAAATCAGCAGAACAATTTTGTGACTTATTCAAATTCTGATGGAAGTTTTACGATTAAAGGGAAGAAACGTGATGGGTTGAAATTTACATTTCAAGGAAAACGTGCAAAAATTGCAGCAGTAAATGATAGTAAAGACTTGAAAGTCTATTTTGATGATCCGGAAACAATTAGAAAACAAGAAGAGAAAATAAGACAGAAAGAAGACAGAAGGGTAGAAAGGGAAGATAGAAGAGAAGACAGAAGAATAGAAAGACATGAAAGAAGGTTGGCTAGAAGAGATAAAGCAAGAAATGAAAGAATTCCTAATGTTACTGCCGATCATTCTTTACGTGGAAACTCTTTAAAGAAATCAGTAATAGGACAAATTACAGATGAATATGGTGATCCCTTGCCGGGAGCCAATATAATGATTAAAGGAACTAAAATAGTTGCAAATACTGACTTTGACGGTTTTTACGGAATTGATGCAAAACTGGGTGATGTTTTAGTAATCAGCTATATTGGTATGAAAACCGTAGAAGTAATTGTAGATCATAGAATAATGAATATCGTAATGAAAAGCGATGTCGTTATGCTTGAATCAGTTGTTACAACCGCAATGGGTATATCAAGAAGTAAAAAAGAAAAAAGAATGACTGAAAAATCAGTTAGTAGTGTTGGTGCAGCAGAAGCTGCTGTTCCAGCTCCGGTATCTGATAAAAAGATTGTAGCAGAAGGGAAAAATAGTTCGCTAAAAGCAGGGCAATTAACGGCTGGAGAAGTCAATGATTTCAGTCATTACAGCTATTGGCAAGGATTAACAGAAACAGAATTAAACCAATGGAAAAATCATTGGAAATTAAATCCAGCCTACAGATATTCTGTAAGCTTGAAAAATGACACAGGCTTTCCGATAATTAATAAAACGGTTCATTTACAAAATGAAGGAAAAACTATATGGACAGCAAGAACTGATAATACTGGCCGTGCCGAATTATGGTTTCAGCCAAATGATGTATCAGTCGAAAAAACTTCAGACAATCTTCAAATCATTGATGAAGATAAAATGGTTTTAGTTTCAAAACCAAAAGAGTTTCATGACGGAATTAACGCTTATACCTACAAGCAGAATTGTATCGAACAAGATAAAATAAACATTGCATTTGTAATTGATGCTACAGGTTCAATGGGTGATGAAATAAATTACCTGCAAGCCGAATTGTACGATGTAATTGAACGCACCAAAAAAGAATTTCCAACCTCTGATTTGTCTATGGGAAGTGTTTTTTACAGAGATGCCGGAGATGCCTATTTAGTGAAGAATTTCGATTTTACAACGAATATAGAAAACGTGATTTCGTTTATTAAAAAACAAAATGCCGATGGCGGCGGTGACTATCCCGAAGCTGTAATTGAAGCTCTGGAAGCATCAATAGAAAATATGAGTTGGGATGATGATGCCCGAAGCAAACTTTTATTTCTTTTGTTAGACGCGCCGCCGCATTATAGTGATGTAAATATTGTAAAACTTCAAAATCTCGCCAAAAAAGCAGCAGAAAAAGGTATCAGAATTATTCCAATTGCGGCAAGCGGAATCGATAAAAGCACCGAATATTTAATGCGTGCAATGGCTTTAGAAACAAACGGAACGTATCTTTTTATAACCAATCACAGTGGAATTGGAAATGATCATATTGAGCCTTCCACAGAAAGTTATAAAGTGGAAATGCTGAACGACTTGCTTTTGAGAGTTATTATTCAAAACTGTTCTGTTAATAGTTGTGCTTCAAAACAAGATTCATATTCTGAAAACAAAAAAATAGAAGAACAGCTGACAAACGATACAATAATCGATTTTAAATATTTCCCAAATCCAACAAACGATGTGGTAAATGTAGCTTTAAATCAAGAAGCAACAGAATTATATTTATTTGATACCACTGGGAAATTAATTTTATACCGAACAGATAAATCAAGAGAGTACAAACTCAGTTTAGCATCATTGCCCAATGCAATTTATTATTTGAAAATTTTGGTAAATGATAAAGAATTGTTCGGGAAAATTATAAAGAAGAATTAATTTAATTTTTAAAATATAAATGCAAAACCTGTTTCGTTATGAAGCAGGTTTTTTATATTCTAAAGTTTACTTTTTATTTGTAAATCATTTGTCATTTGTTTGTATAATTTATCAATTTCTTTCCAGTTTGTTTTTTCTGTTTCCTTCTGCTCAAGCAAAGACAAGTTTTTATAGAATTCAAGCTTTCGTTCATTATGTTCCGATATTAATTTTATTTTATCAATTTGAATATCTTCCCATTCTTTTGAAATTGTAAATTGTATTTGTTTGTCCATTGCTTCAAAAAACTCAATTCCAAATTTTTTTATTTCCTTAATAAAATCTGAAAAACTCATTTCGAAGCTTCCATCTTTTGCAGTCCATAAATTTATTCCATTTTTAAGAACATAATCAGTTTCCCAAACTATCCTTATTTTGTTTTTGCATCTAAAAAAGGAAAAAAGAGGTCCGCCAATTAAGTGTCCAGAATCAAAAGATCGATCATAAATCCATGAAAGAATCGTGTAATGTTTATCACGATAAGAATCCATAATTTGTTCTTCTTCTGTTTCGAATAAATCCAGCCATTTTTGGGCATGATCTTTTACATGATTCAGGTTTTGAGTTAAACGGTAAAAATCATCTGGGATCGATTCATTTATATTTTCAAAAAGAGCAGTAAAATCTTCTAAGAACCTAACAATATAATAATCATTGTATGGTGTTAAACTCTCAAAGTGTTCAAGTGCTTCTTGTGAATATTCATAAAGGGTATGTTCTCCAAATTTCAGCCATAATTCACCATCGGTGAGCCAAAACCAGCTTAAATAAGCATTTGGTTTTTCTCCTATCGGAACTATTTTTTCGACATTTTTAAGTTTGAAATTTATCATTGATAATTTGCAATGCGGAATTTTATATTAATTATATAGTTTAGAAATAAAAATTAAACCGTAGCGTCTCCAGTTTTTACTTCGCCATATCTTTTATAATTCGCTAAAATAACTCCAGTTGAAGTTATCGTGCTTTCTGTTAAAACAAATGCTGATGGATTTATATTCTCATCAAACAGCTTTTTGCCTTTGCCTAATAATAACGGATGAATTTTTAAACGCAGTTCATCGATTAAATCATTTTTTAGTAATAAATGAATAAGTTCACTGCTTCCCCAAATATTAATATCCAAACCATCAGAATCTTTAAGTTTTTTTATAGCGTCAAGATCGTTAATGAAAACCGAATTGCTCCATTCAGATTCCTTTCTTGAATTGGAGAAAACATATTTAGTGCCTTCGTTAATTCCAGGCCAGAAATCGTTATGAAAAGGCCAGTAATTTTCCCAAATATCAAATGTTTTTCGGCCTAAAAGATAATCTGCGGGTTCTAGCTCTTTTTGTACAGCATTGTTATAAATTTCATCACCATACGGAACCGTCCATCCGCCAAATTTAAAACCACCTGATGTATCTTCTTCCGGTCCACCCGGCGCCTGCATGACACCATCTAATGAAATCATTGACAAAACAATTATCTTTCTCATACCGTTTATAATTTGATTTATATATAAATTTAATGAATATTTATTTATTTATTTATTGATAGTCAGTTGTGTAGCAGTATTAACGGATTGAATAAAAAGTTTGAAAACAAAAAAAGACAAAAAAGAAAAACTCTTCTTTGTCCTTTTTTAATATTTTGAATCGCAAATTATTTTTTATTTTTTCGAAAACAAATTTTCAACTACCCAAGCCGGGCCAATTAATAAAAACTGAAGATCTTTAAGAAAAGAAGGTTTCTTTCCTTCAATATTATGTCCATAAAATTGTCCGATCCAAGCGAGTACAAATACACCAATTGAAAACATCCAAAGAGGCACAAACTGACTCACATAATAATTAATTGCAAGACAGATAAATGAAAAAACAGCAATTTTAAGCGCCATTACAACCGACAATCTAATGTAGAATATCAAAACAAAAAGCAGCGCCACAAAAGCCCAGTTTTCGATAATAGGAGTGTTTAATTGTAAAGTACTGGCAATAATACCGCTTGGAATACTCATTAATAATCCCACAATAGAAAAATAAATAGCAGGAACACAAATGTAATGTATAGCTTTGTTTGTTGGGTTTTGGTGGCTTACAGCATATTCTGCAAACCATTGGTCTAAAGTTCTCATTTTTGTGGTTTTAAGGTTAGTTACGTAAATCTAATAAAATTTCTTTTAGATTGATAACCAGCCCAAAAACTATATCTCATTTTTGATTGTATTCAAAAACACTATCCCACAGTTCGTCAATGGTTACTAAAGCTTCTTTTACGGGAACTACGTGCCATTTTCCGTTGTTTTCTTTGCCAATTCCTATACTTCTTAATTTCAGTAAAGCATCGTTTACATCAAAGTCAAGTTTAGTATTCAGCTTGGTTTCAAACCAAGATTCGATTTGAAAATCAAGTTCTTCGGCGGTAAGAGGTTTTTCGCTCTCGTGTAAAAAAGTGTAGGCGAGAATAGTTTCTTTTAAAGCTTCTTCTTCAGATGAATTTAAAAGCGAATAAAAAGCACCGCTGTTGTTTCCCACATTTTTAAAATACAAACTATCTGAAAGCATTTTCGAATAGCGGATTTTTTTATTAATGAAATTATTGTACTGACGGAAACAATATGCCGCCAAGATTCCCAGCGCAATCAAACCTTGATTTAAGGAAGTTTTACTGTTTAATAAATCAATTGTTTCGCCTGTTTGATAGGCATCATACATATTAATCAAAGCCGGAATTACTTTGGCACTCAATAAAGAAAGTCCACCAAAAAGCCCTGGAACCCAAAGCAGTAATTTATCTCGAAGAGACATTCGCGGAATGGCATTTGGGAAAATAGTTTCTAAATCGTTTTTAGGAACACGTTTGAAAATCTTCAATGCAATAGAACCCGGATCGATAGGCATTTTGCCTAATTTGACTTTCTTTTGAGTCAGAAAATCAGCGTCGCTGTAATTAAGGTAAATTAAAACGCGGTCGTAATATTCGATTTCAACTTCTTTTTTCCAGAAATAAAATTTCTTGACCTTTTCTTTTGCAGCTTGATGTCCGCGCGCGTAAAGCTCATAATCTTTGAAAGCATTAAAATCAATCGCCAGATTTAAACCAATCAAATCCGATTCTGTAAAAGCGTCTTTTAAAGTACCTTCATCAATTCTGTAGTAATTACCTCGTTGTAAAACCGTCAGCAGCGTTTCTTTAAAAACCGGAAAACTGCTTTTGCTTATAAACTGTTCACGTTCTTTTTCGCTCAAATCTGGATCGTATAAAGCATAATGCTGTTTTAGATTTCGATTGAGGTTAAAAGATTCATAATGATAGTAATGCTCAACAATATCAAAAAGCTTTTTAAAATCATCGACTTTTTGAGAATCATCGGCGAAAGCGGCAATTTGTTGTTCGAGTAAGAATTCTTTGTTAAACGGAATATA
Organism: Flavobacterium endoglycinae; assembly: GCF_017352115.1. Classification (NCBI taxonomy): domain Bacteria; kingdom Pseudomonadati; phylum Bacteroidota; class Flavobacteriia; order Flavobacteriales; family Flavobacteriaceae; genus Flavobacterium; species Flavobacterium endoglycinae. The sequence continues at coordinate 1,520,081 of NZ_CP071448.1, read as the reverse complement.
ATGTTCTCGGATCATATCGATTTCTGGCTTTAATTTCGTGGCGTTTACTAAACGCAAAAATACTGCCTCAATTTAATTTCCGAAAACTTTTTCTGTAAAATAAAGAACAATAAAGAGTTTACAATTTGCTGACTTGTATTTCTATAGCCTTTCTAGACTCACTTACAAGCTTGTTGTATTCGTATTTTATTTTCTCGCTAATCTCTCCAGAACGATCTCCTCTAATTGATTTACGAATATAGTCGTAAGAATACCCGTATTTATTTTTTAAAATCTTTAGGATTTCTTGGTTATAACTTGGTTTAGTTTTTATATTTTTGTTCATTACTTTGTTTGTATTATAGCTAAGACAAATATAGTAAGAATTTTCCTAATTAACTAATATATTGTAGAATATTTTCTAAATATTTATATAATGGCAGAAAACACTATAGAAAGAATAAAGCAATATCTAGATTCGAAGAAAATCCGAGTAAGTGCTTTTGAGAGAGAAGTTGGCATGTCGAATGGTTCTTTTGCTAGTCAGTTAAAACACCATAAAACCATAGGAGTTGATAAGTTAGAGAATATCCTAAAAAGATATTCTGATATTAATCCTGAATGGCTGCTAACAGGAGTTGGAAGTATGATAAAACCAACTATTTTTGAAGAAGAAGGTGAAATTTATGGTTTTTCTGACCCTGAAAATGCGGTTAGTTATAAAGATCTTGCCGATTCGAGAAAAGAAACGATCGACGGATTAAAAAAGATTATTATGCACCTCGAAGAACAAGTCGAAACATATAGGAAAAGTAAATAAATATATTTAAAGTACTAAAAAACAAAAGTGGGATTTCTAATCGTTACCAGCGATTTGAAATCCCACTTCTTGTTCCAAAAAAAAAGTGACAAAAGTTTAAAAAAGCTTCTTCTGCAAGAAACTGCATTCTAAAGTAAAAATTATTCCTTGCAATTTTACCACTTAATAAACTTCTGGCAATACGTATTTATACCTGTTTTTGTAAATGGTACTCAAATAGTAGTGAAATTTCCTCAAGATCAATACGCATAAAATCTTTCTCTCTGCAAATGAGAAAGAAAGTTTTGAATTTGTATGAATTTAGAATGTGTGTTTAATTGAAATTAGATCTTTTAAATTCAATTATGCCTTGAATGTATTTGATTAAGCTTTCTTTATCGACAGAAAAAGGCGCAGTTTCGTCTTCCGTTTCCATGTATAAATTGGCAATACTTTCGGCATCCAGATTTTGGTTTTGAAGGTGTTTTTCGGCAAATTGGATTAAGTTTTCGATAAAAAGTTCGCGTTGTTTTCCTTTTTCTATCGCTTCTTCTTCGCCATTTTTAATTTGTTCGATTTCAGATTCGGGTAAATCTATCGTGAGGTATGTGCAGTCTACTGCGACTTTTGAAAGCATTTCTTTGTCGACTTTTCCTTCGCCGTTGCAGTAAGCGCAAGGCGCGGGAACCCATTTTAATTGCTTGTTCAAACGGCGAATGTCTTCCCAGTCCACAAATCCCTTGCCCAAACATCTCGGACATTTCATATTTGATCTCCTAAATAAATTAAAAATATTCATGAGTTTGTAGATTATCGTTCTGGGACTTTTGCGAAGGTAAATTATTTAAGTAAGAAAATTATATTTAAAGCTGATATTTTACGTAAGAAAGATTTCGTAAATAATTCAAACCATAACCTACAGTATGTTTTGACAATGTTTTGTAGTCTTTACAAGATGATCAAAATGGATATTAAATAATTATTTTACCACGAATGTAGAAAGCGTTTTGCTTTTGAATGTTTTAAATTTGGAATACAGATTTTTATAAATGCTGTTTTAACTCATGAAATTATTTCACATATGGAAAATATACAAACAACCAAAACGCAGAATTTCTTTAGAATCCTACTAGGACTTTTTATGATTACAGCCGCAATTGGGCATTTTACTTTTCAAAGAACCGATTTTCAGGCGCAAGTTCCAAATTGGGTACCGCTAGATAAAGATCTTGTCGTGATTCTTTCCGGAATTGTCGAAATAGCTTTAGGTCTCAGCATGATATTTCTAACACGATATAAAGTAATTGTGGGCATTGCGCTGGCGGTATTTTATGTATTGGTTTTTCCAGGAAATATTGCCCAATATTTAAACAAAACTCCAGCCTTTGGACTCGACACTGATCAAGCCCGATTGATACGATTGTTTTTTCAACCCGTCTTGATTTTTCTGGCTTTGTGGAGTACGGGAGCGATTAGTTATTTAAAGAGGAAATATTAAGTTTTTAAAATTTGTAAGAAAATATCTTATTTTTTTATTCTTTCTATAACTTTAATTTTGTACGTTTGTCACCGACAAAATATCGCAGTAAAACAATCTTTTTAAACTTTTATAAGTTAACATAAGCGAACCCTCGCCATGATGAGCAGTTTAAACCGAAAGGCTAGCAAATCTATCTGTTTTACAGGTATTTTGTCACATCTAAAGCGAGGGTTTCGTGCGTTTAAAAATTTTCGATATGACAAAAGAAAATCAAAAAACATCAAACCGCGCTGTAATGCGCGCAGTAGCCATTTTCGTTTCTAACTTAAGTTTCGATGGAGAATTTCAAAAGCAACCTATCTATTTGCAGGAAGTATTTGAGGTATTACTCAAGACAGAATTTGGAAACGATCTTATTCTAAGGCAGAAAATGCTAAGCTGTCTGAAAACCAGCAGAGATTTGGTTAAAGTTTTATCTCAGTTCACAGACAAGCAAATTCAAAAAGCTTGCGATAATGTGATAATGGTAAAAGCAGTTTAGCTTTTTAGATAAAATTTAAAAGCTCCGATATATTTCGGAGCTTTTTTTATATGTGGTTTTTACGAATTAAATTTTTCTAATGCTATTGCTTCATCAAAATATTCTTTGAAAACATCAGATAAATTTTTGTCTTTAAATTTAATGATGGTGAAAGTGCTGTCAAAAGCAATAATCTCGATAGTAGAATTGGAGATTTGAAGGTTTTCATTTTTCCAAATTAAATCATTTCCTTCAGCAAAAGGAAGGTTGCATTCATCAATTATAATTTCTTCATCTTTAGAAAAACCAGAAATAACTCCCCAAATAAATTGAACATCCGAATTTAGAATTTCATTAAATTCCTGATTAGATAAAACAAAAAAAACTTGATTATGATTAATTGGAAGTTCTTTGTCTGTTATAAAATCAAAATCACTTATTACCCAATTAAAAGATTTTACTTCATCTAAAATTGGTTTTAAAATTTCTTTTAAGTTAGTGTGAAATTCTATTTTATCTGAGTTTTGAATGATCCAGTTCATTTATTATTTAATAATGTACTGTAAAAGTAATAGATTTTTGATTTTTCCCTCAAGCTTTTGACCGTAATGTTGAGCTTTTCAAAAATTATCTAATTGACACATTATCTAATCATCAAATTGTCTAACAAAATCTGATACTTCCGTCCAACGGGAATAATTTCGCCGTTGCACATAGTAAGCGTTTTAAAAGTAACCGCTGTGATTTTGGTAGTATTTACAATATAAGAACGATGCACTTGAACAAAACTTTTACAATCAATTTCGGAGGCGATGCTAGAAAGCGAACCGTAAATAATGTGTGGTAAATTGAGCTTAGTGCTGTACAGTTTCATGTAATTGCCAAGACTTTCGATATAAATAATATCTTGAAGAGGCATTTCGGTTATTTGTCCGTTTATGCGGTACGAAAGCGCTTTTGAATTGGGACTGATTTCTTTTTTCAAATTATTTCCAGAGAAATACGTTTTGGCTTTTTCAATCGCTTTGGCAAATTTTTCTGGAGAAATAGGTTTAAGCAGATAATCAATCGCATCGTTTTGATACGCCGAAAGCGCAAAATCAGAATAAGCGGTTGTGACAATCGTAAGCGGACGATTGGGCTGTAATTCCATTAACTCAACCCCAGAAATTACCGGCATATTAATGTCGAGAAAAATAATATCGTATGGGTTGGCATTGAGCATTTTTAATGCTTCCATACCACTAAAAGCACTTCCGGAATGTTCCAGTTCGTCAAATTTTGAGATGTGCGAAATCAGCGCTTTGTGCGCCGGCGATTCATCATCGATTATGAGACAGCGGTAGGTAAGTGCCATATGCTTAATTTTACGGTAAACGCATTTTTTTCTTTTCTACAGCATAAATCATGTTTTAAGCCGTAAACTTCCAGACGTCTTTTTAAGTTTTCAATTCCAATTCCGGTACTCGAAAGTCGGGAACCAGAATCAAGATAACTGTTTTTTATGGTAAACGTCAAATTTCGGTTTTTTATCTTTAAATCCAGATTAATAAATGGCTGAGCAGTTTCGGCAGAAAATTTCACCGCATTTTCAACCAATGGCAAAAAGAATAAAGGCGGAATCTCGATTCCGTTATGAATCCCTTCAATATTCTGGGTTACAGATAATCTTTCGTTTCTAAAGGTATAATATTCAATGTACTTTTCTACAAAAGCTATTTCTTCTTCAATTAAAACATAATCTTTTTTAGAAGCTTCAATTTGATAACGCAGCATATCCGAAAGATTTAGGATTCGGTCAGGAACTTTATCAGGTTCTGCAAGGGCTTCTCCGTATAGATTATTCATGGCATTTAATAAAAAATGCGGGTTCAGCTGTTGTTTCAAAAACGAAAGCTCTGATTTGAAATTCATAATATCCTTATCGGCCTGAGTGATTTTTTTGGTAATCACAATATGAACAAAGTAGAAGAAAGTCCCGTTAATAATCAGCGATAAAATCTGAAGTGTTTTTAAATTTCCTAATCCTACAAATGGGAAAAACCAATCCATAAAAAAGAAAAAGGCTGTCCAATAGATTAAAAGCAGCAAAAAGAAATGTTTGAGTTTTTTGCGAAATAGAAAGGGTCTGATAATACAAACATTAAAACAAGTAATCCAGATTATACACGGAAAATAACCCAGAGCAATTTTGCCAAACATGTAATTGATATCATGTCCTTCGGCTTTTATTTCGTCATATACACAAGCGATAATGACCAAATAAACAAGAGTGTTTACGAGAATGTTTCGCAGAATAAAGTTCTGGTAAATTTTTGCAATTGTCATAGAGGCAAAAATACTATAATCGTATAGTTTATAGTGTTTTGAAAAGAATAATTTATACGAACGCCATTCGTATAAATCATACGCCACTGGTATAAAATTGCTGTTATAATACGATTTGGTAATTTACTTTTGACACACCGATTCGAGAATCAGTTCTAAAAAAACAAATTAGAAAGAGAGTTTTTAAGATTTAAAATTGTTTAGTTATGGTTGTTGAAATTTTTAAAACAAACGTAGAAAAGGAAACCGAAACCAATTATGTTATCGCAGTAATTAAAAGACAATTTCCTTCTTATAAGGTGAATTTTGATTTAGAAGACTGCGATAAAATCCTTCGTGTAGAAGGTTTAGAATTGCAATGGAATACGATAATTGATTATGTCAATTGTTTGGGATTTTTATGTATTCGATTAGAATAAATGTTTTTTGTTTCAGGTTTCAAGTTTCACGCATTGACTCGATAACCTGAAACTTAAAACTTCAATCCTCAAACAAAAACAGGTACAAATCGTGATTCTATGTGATTTTTTTGTAAGTATTTTGTGTTGTTTTTTATTTCGAAAAATTATTTAAAAATGATAAGTTTTATCCTTTCGGTTTTCGTTATGCTTTTAAAGCTTTTATTGGGATAACAAATTGTTTCTGCTTTTATGAATGCTTTTTAGGTCAAAAGGAATAGTCGCTTTTTGGGCATTATTTTCTACATTTGTGCCTTATGAAAAAAGCATTCCAACTCTTCGATTTTACTCAAAAAGTCAATTATAAAAATGAAATTTTAGCCGGCTTTACTGTGGCAATGACTATGATTCCAGAATCGCTGTCGTTTGCTATTTTGGCTGGATTTCCACCTTTGGTAGGATTATATGCGGCTTTTATTGCCGGATTGGTAACCGCTATTTTTGGAGGAAGACCAGGAATGATTTCCGGTGGAGCAGGAGCAACCGTAATCGTTTTGATCGCCTTGATGAAATCGCACGGAATTGAATATGTTTTTGCAGCCGTTGCGCTTGGCGGCGTAGTGCAAATTTGTATCGGACTTTTTAAACTCGGAAAATTTATTCGTTTAGTACCGCAGCCCGTAATGTTTGGTTTTGTAAACGGATTAGCGGTTGTTATTTTTATGTCGCAGTTGGAACAGTTCAAAACCATTGTAAACGGACAAGTTTCGTGGCTTCAAGGAACACCTTTGTATATTATGACGGGTTTGGTTGCTTTAACAATTGGAATTGTTTTAATTTTTCCGAAGATTACAAAAGCAGTTCCGGCTTCGTTAGTAGCTATTATGATTGTTTTTGCGTTGGTCATTGTTTTGAATATCGAAACCAAAACTGTAGAAGATATTGCGTCTGTACAAGGCGGATTTCCTCCTTTTCATATTCCAAATATTCCGCTTTCATTTGACACTTTAAAAGTTATATTTCCCTATTCGGTTATTGTTGCAGCTGTTGGTTTAACAGAAGGTTTGCTTACGCTGAATTTAGTTGATGAAATTACGGGAACACGTGGAAACAGTAATCGTGAATGTATTGCGCAGGGAAGTTCAAACATTTTAAATGGATTTTTCTACGGAATGGGAGGCTGTCCTATGATTGCACAAACGCTGGTAAATCTTGGAGCAGGTTCAAGAGCCCGACTTTCGGGAATTATCGCAGCTTTAACCATTTTAATTATCATTCTTTTTGGTGCTCCCGTAATTGGGAAATTACCAATGGCAGCATTAGTAGGCGTGATGATGATGGTTGCAGTTACTACTTTTGAATGGGCAAGTTTCAGGATTATCAATAAAATGCCGAAACACGATATTTTCGTTGGAATTTTAGTAGCATTAATAACTATTGTATTGCATAATCTGGCTTTGGCAGTTTTGATTGGTGTGATTATTTCGGCTTTGGTTTTTGCTTGGGAAAGTGCTAAAAGAATTCGTGCCAAACATTTTATAGATGAAAACGGAATTAAAAATTACGAAATTTTTGGACCGTTATTTTTTGGATCAACAGCAGGTTTTCTGGAGAAATTCGACATTGTGAACGATCCGGATCATGTTATTATCGATTTTAAAGAAAGCCGAGTTTCAGATATGTCGGCAATTGAAGCTTTAAACAATCTAACAAAAAAATACAATCAGCTAAATAAGGTTGTTGAGCTGAAACATTTAAGTGAAGATTGTCGCCAATTGCTAAAAAATGCAGATGCGGTTATTAATGTAAATATAATTGAAGATCCCACTTATAAAGTGGTGTCTTGATAATTAGAGAATGTGGCAATTTGCCAATTAGATAATTCAATAAAACCCGATAGTTTTTAAAACCTATCGGTTTTTTTTTGATAATTGATTAAGTTTTTGTCATCCTGAGCGAAGTCGAAGCCCACTTGCCAATTGGAGCGCCCTTCGACTTCGCTCAGGGTGACAGCAGTTAATCATTTTCTAATTGTCACATTTTCAAATTATCTAATTATATAAAGATTGATTTTCGTAACTTTACAAAATGAAGCTGACAGAAACCTTAGAAGATTTTTACACAATCAAAGTAAACGGAATGCCCGAGAATCTTAAAAAAGAAATCGGACATTTTAATGTTTTTAAATTAGATGACTTTGTTGGAAGTATCTGCAAACCATTTCCATACACGAGAAAAGACTTTTATAAAATAAGTTTGATTATTGGGAAAAACAAAGTTCACTATGCTGATAAAGTAGTTGAAATTGAAGATCAGGCCTTGTTTTTTGCCAATCCGCAGATTCCCTATAATTGGGAACAGATTGATGAAAACCAAACAGGATTCTTCTGTATTTTTACCGATGCTTTTTTTAGCCAATATGGGAATTTAAAAGAATATCCATTATTCCAGCCGGGCGGAAATCCTATTGTTCCCATCTCAATGGAATTAGCCGAATCTCTAAAATTGGTTTACTTAAGAATGTTTGACGAAATCAATTCGGATTACGCTTTTAAATATGATATGCTTCGAAATCTGGTTTTCGAAATTATTCACCTTGCGCTTAAAACACAAACCGTAACTACTTCATTATATAGTAAATCAAACGCAACAATTCGCATTTCTTCCTTGTTTTTAGAATTATTAGAGCGTCAGTTTCCGATAGAATCGATCACACAGCAGATTAATTTCCGTTCGCCTTCAGAATATGCGAGTCAATTAAATGTGCATGTGAATCATCTCAATAAAGCTTTAAAAGAAACTACCGGAAAAACGACTTCGCAGATTATTTCCGAAAGAATTGTTCAGGAAGCGATGATTCTTTTAAAACAAACCAATTGGAATATTAATGAAATTGCTTGGTGTTTAGGATTCGAAGAACTGTCTCATTTTATCAATTTCTTCAAGAAAAATGTTCAGGTTTCGCCTAAAAACTATCGTTTAACTGAAATTGTTTGATTTTTGCAACTTCTTACTTGATTGCTTTAATTTTTGAGAAGCACTTCGGTAATACCTTTGTCCTGTAATTATAAACGTAAAAATTTAAAATCATGGGAAATAACAAAGTTTGGTTTGTCACAGGTGCTTCAAAAGGACTTGGATTAGAATTAGTTAAAAAGCTTTTAGCAGAAGGTTTTAAAGTAGCTGCAACTTCAAGAAGTGAATCTTCATTAATAAAAGAATTAGGAAATGTATCTGAAAATTTCCTTCCTCTTGAAATGGATTTAGTAGATGAAAAAAGCGTGAAAAATGCCATCGACAAAACCGTAAATCATTTTAAAACAATTGATGTATTAGTTAATAATGCTGGTTACGGGTTATTAGGAGCTTTGGAAGAATTAACCGATGCTGAAGCTAGAAAAAATTACGAAGTAAATGTTTTCGGGTTATTAAACGTAATTAGACATACAGCGCCAATTCTTCGTGCCAATCAATCAGGACATATTTTTAATATTTCTTCAATTGGAGGATATTACGGAGAATTTCCAGGTTGGGGAATTTACTGTTCTACAAAATTTGCAGTTGCTGGTTTAACAGAATCTTTAGCAGCAGAAATTAAACCATTTGGTGTTCACGCAACAATCGTGTATCCAGGTTATTTTAGAACCGATTTCTTAAAAGATAGTTCTTTATTACTGCCAGAAAATCCAATTGAGGAATATAAAGAAGTTAGACAATCTGAAAACGCACACAAAGAAGGAATCAACGGAAATCAGCCGGGAGATCCTGTAAAATTAGCGGAAGCTTTAATTAAAGTTAGTCAAGATCAAAATCCACCGTTGCATTTATTTTTAGGTGAAGATGCTTTCAATATGGCAAATCAAAAAATAGCAAGTGTTCAAGGTGAATTAGGACAATGGAAAGAGGTTTCTGTTGGGACTAATTTTTAATTAGATAATGTGTCAATTTGGTAATTAGAAAATTTGTCCATAATTTTTGTTGAATTGCCTCCAGATTCATCTGGAGGAATAAAATAAATGATGAAAAAAGGGCTTTAGCCGAACTATGAAGTTTGGCTAAAGCCCTTTTGGGATTCAATAAGTCAACCTCCAGCTAAAGCAGGAGGCAATTGATTTTTATGTAATGAAGAGAAATTATCTAATTGACAAATTTTCTCATTGACACATTACTTCAGCATTGCATCAACATCGCTCAATTTTCCGTCAATTTCGCCAATCTGCAATCCTAGAATATGAGCAATTAAAGGATAAACCGAAACATTTTGAAACGTTTTTACTTTTTTATTGACTTTAAAAGCAGGGCCTTTTGCGTAGAAAATAGCATGCATATCTTTCTCATTATTATCATAACCGTGAGTGCCGCCCTGTATATGTGTACTTTCTTTGCTTACTAAACTCCATCCTTTTTCGGCTTCGATAACAAAATCATGTACACGCGGATTTGTTCCATAATGTAATCGTTCAGGAACTTCTGCGGCTTTCCAAAATTTAATATACGGTACTTTTTTTAAAGCATTTGCAATAGAATCCTGAAATCCGGGTTTTGCCTGTATACTCATAATTGGATTCACGACATCTTTATAACCCAGCCATTCTGGTTTTAAATAATCAAGAATTGCTACTTTTTTGGTATTACTGATATCCAGCCATTCCGTGATCTGAGACAAGAATTAAATTAATTTGTTTTCCGATAGGCAGTTGCTCTAATTTACGAGATAGTTGGCCTATAATAGAATCCATCTTGATAACCATTTTTTCAGTTTGAGGAGAAAGAGGACCAAAATTATGTCCTGTGTGATCAGGCTCATCAAAATATAAAGTAACCAGATGAGGTCGTTGTTTTTCAGGAAGCTGTAACCATTTCATAACGGTGTCGATTCTGGCTCCGTACGTAATTTTATTATCGTAATTTTTGAAATAGCTTGGATTTCTTTTGTCAATATCTGAACCCGGCCAAAAGAACGAAGCCGTTTTTACACCTTGTTGCTCTGCTAGATTCCAAATTGGGATTCCTCCGTAAAAACGGGAATCTTTTTTAGCATCGCTTGATAATGAAAACGATTGGTTTAAAGAAGCATCGTAAAAAACGTTATTGATGATTCCGTGATGATCCGGATAAAGTCCTGTTACAATCGAATAATGATTTGGAAACGTTTTAGTTGGATATGATGGTTTCATCGATTTGGCGTGAACGCCTTCTTTTTCGATTTTTTTCAGGTTTAGAAGATTATAAAGTTTGCCGTAATCCCAGCGAAATCCATCCATCGAAACTAAAACAACATAGTTGTCTTTGTTATTTTGAGCTTGTAAAAAAGTTGTGAGAAGTAAGAATGTAAAAGATAAAAGGTGAGTTTTGAATTTTCTCATTTTGCAATTTTAAATAGAAATACAAAGGTATTAATATCACATTTTTTAAAGAGAAAGAGAATGTTTAATAAAAAGAATAGCCACGAATTCACGAATTATTTTTTTCAAATCTTTGTGTTTAAAAATAGTTGTCATTAATTATACGAATGCTTTGATCTGTGTAATTGAACAAAATATTCGCAAAGATTGCATAATAATTCGTGAATTCGTGGCTAACAAAAAAAAGCGCCAGATAAAAATCCAGCGCTTTTAAGTTTTAAGAAGAGAACGATTACATCATTCCTGGCATTCCGCCTCCCATTGGCATTCCGCCTCCGGCATTTTCTTCTTTAATATCGATTAATGCACATTCTGTAGTTAAGATCATTCCAGAAACAGATGCAGCGTTTTCAAGAGCTACACGAGTTACTTTTTTAGGATCGATAATACCAGCAACAAGCATATCTACATATTCATCAGTTTTTGCGTTGTATCCAAAGTCACCAGAACCTTCTGTTACTTTTGCAACTACAACAGAACCTTCAAGACCTGCGTTTTCAACGATAGTTCTTAATGGAGATTCCACAGCACGAGATACAATCTGGATTCCAGTTGACTCGTCAGCATTGTCTGCTTTAAGTTCTGCTAAGACAGTTTTTGCTCTTAATAAAGCAACACCACCTCCGGCAACGATTCCTTCTTCAACAGCAGCACGAGTAGCGTGTAATGCGTCATCAACTCTGTCTTTTTTCTCCTTCATTTCTACTTCAGAAGCAGCACCAACGTAAAGAACAGCAACACCTCCAGCTAATTTAGCCAAACGTTCTTGTAGTTTTTCTTTATCGTAATCAGATGTTGTAGTTTCCATCTGACCTTTAATTTGGTTGATACGGTTTTTGATGATATCCGCTTCACCAGCTCCGCTTACGATTGTAGTATTGTCTTTATCGATAGAAACTCTTTTTGAGGTACCTAACATTTCGATAGTAGTATTCTCTAAAGTATATCCTCTTTCTTCAGAGATTACTGTTCCTCCTGTTAAGATTGCGATATCTTCTAACATTGCTTTTCTTCTGTCACCAAAACCAGGTGCTTTTACAGCAGCAATTTTAAGAGCTCCTCTTAATTTGTTTACTACTAAAGTAGAAAGAGCTTCACCATCTACATCTTCAGCGATAATCAATAATGGTTTTCCTGATTGTGCAACCGGCTCTAAAACTGGAAGTAATTCTTTTAAAGAAGAAACTTTTTTGTCGTATAATAAGATGTATGGAGAGTCTAATTCAACTTCCATTTTCTCTGGGTTTGTTACAAAGTAAGGAGAAAGGTATCCTCTGTCAAACTGCATTCCTTCAACAACGTCTACGAAAGTGTCAGTTCCTTTAGCTTCTTCAACCGTGATAACACCTTCTTTACCTACTTTTGCGAAAGCATCAGCGATTAATTCACCAATAACTTCGTCGTTGTTTGCAGAGATAGAAGCAATTTGTTTGATTTTGTCAGAATCGCTTCCAACTACTTTAGCTTGTTTTGCTAAATCGGCAACGATAGCTTCAACGGCTTTATCAATACCACGTTTTAAGTCCATTGGGTTTGCACCTGCAGCAACGTTTTTAAGACCTTCTTTTACGATAGCCTGAGCTAAAACTGTAGCAGTTGTAGTTCCGTCACCAGCTAAATCATTGGTTTTAGAAGCAACTTCTTTTACCATTTGCGCACCCATATTTTCTAATGCGTCTTTTAATTCGATTTCTTTTGCAACAGAAACACCATCTTTAGTAACGGTTGGTCCACCAAATGATTTTCCAATAATTACATTGCGACCTTTTGGTCCAAGTGTTACTTTTACAGCATTTGCTAATGCATCTACACCACGTTTTAAACCATCGCGTGCTTCAATATCAAATTTTATATCTTTTGCCATTTTTAATTTTTGTTTAAAGTTTTGATTTGTTTCAAGTTACTTAGTCTTAATACTTAATACTGTTGTACTTAATACGTTTTTAGATAATTGCTAAAATGTCATCCTCACGCATAATCAAATAATCAGTTCCTTCAAGTTTTAATTCTGTTCCGGCATATTTGCCATAAAGAACAGTGTCACCAACTTTTACAGTCATAGTATGATCTTTAGTTCCGTTTCCTACTGCTACAACAGTACCCTTTTGAGGTTTTTCTTTGGCAGTATCTGGAATAAAAATACCTGAAGCAGTTTTAGTTTCAGCTGCAACAGGCTCAATAAGTACGCGGTCAGAAAGCGGTTTAATGTTTAAAGCCATGATTTAATATTAATTAAGTTATAAGTTATATATTTTTTAATGTTCAATAAACTTTCAGAAATTGTGCCATGCTCTATAAACTGACATTATTTCCTAAAAAAAATGCCAGCTTTGACAGGCTGGCATTTTAATTTGTGTTGTATATATTATTTTGCTGCAGGTGCTGCTGGAGCAGGAGTTCCTTGTACAGGAGCTGCCGGAGTACTTGCAGGAGCTTCCGTTTTTTCAATGATTTTAGATCCTGTATCTCCTAATGATCCAGTGAAGCTTAAACTTGAAAGTAAGATTAAAGCAATCAAAATAGTTGCTAGTGTCCAAGTACTTTTGTCTAAAAAGTCAGTTGTTTTTTGTACACCACCTAACATTTGAGTTCCGCTGATAGTAGAAGACAATCCGCCTCCTTTAGGGTTTTGTACCATAATCACTACGATCAATAGAAAGCAAACTATTGTGATTAAAACTAAGAAAATTGAAAATGTGCTCATTTGTATTAATTATTATTGTTATTTTGTTGTAAAATCTTTATATCCGAAATGCGGTCTGCAAAGAAAGTAATTTTTTCTGGATATTTCAAAATTAATATTTCATATGCTTGTATAGCCTTTGTATATTTTTTTTGTTCCAAATATACTCTGGCCAAAGTCTCTGTCATTAGGTATGAATTCTCCTCTTCATCAACATTTAATTGTATCGACGGATTGGCCATAGTAGGCTTGATAGGTGAGATTTTTGGATTTGCTTCAATAAATCTGTCAATTATTTCTGCCTTTTTCTTTTTTTCATCCTCGACTGAAGCGTTTTCGGTTATTTCAATACTTTTTTTTTCATTTGAATCTGATTCTGTCGAAGTATCTTTTGTGCGGTCAATAGGCTCTGTTCTGGCCAATTGAAGCCATTCCTGAAAAGAATGTTTTTCATTTCCTTTGAAATCTATTGGTTTTCCAATTTCTAGATTTTCTTCGGCTGTTTTTACAATTTCCGAAATTTCAGTTTTTTCAGTTTCCTGAACTTCAATAATTTCTTCTTCATCTGCAGCTTCTTCATCGATTTTTGATTCCTCAATTACTTCAGGTGCTTCAAAAACAACATTCGCAGGCTCAATAATCGAAACTAAAACAGCTTCCTCAGCTGGATCAACGGTTGGCTCAGCAATTTCTTCTTCTTCCTCGTCATCTACAAATTCATCAAAAAAGGTATGAGTTCTAAGTTTTACAACAGGTTGTTCAGCAATATCGGCTGGTTTGTTTTCGTTTTCAACTTCCTTAAAGGTGTTAAGAATTTCTTCTTCGCTAGGAGCTGCAATTACATCTTCTATAACAGGTTCAGGAATTTCTTCTGTTTCAGTCTCTGTAACTTCTTCAAAACTTTCGAATATTTCTTGTTCGTCCTTAATTTCGGCAGGCTGATCTATTACAGGTATAAAAGTATTTAGGATTTCTTCTTCGCTTGGACTTATAATAGATTCTTCTTCGGGAATAACTTCTTCTGTTATTTCTTCCGTTTCAGTTGTTACCGCTTCAAAGGTATTTAATATTTCTTCTTCCGTTGGAATTGCAATAGCAGGTTCAAGAGCGGTATCGTTTAGTACTTCTTCTGCTTCAGTTACTTTTACAAAAGAATCTAAAATTTCTTCTTCGCTTAAAACAGCAATAGGTGGTTCAACAATGGTTTCTTCAACTGTTTCAGCAATTGGTTCTTCTGTTTTTTCTACAATTTCAGAAGGTTTTTCAAAAACAACGGTTGTAGCTTCTTTAATTGATTTTAAAATAGACTGTTCGATAGGATCAATACGAACTTCTGGAGTTTTTTTGACTTCATCAAATGAAACAATTTCACTATCTAAAACATTGATTTCTAAAAGATCTTTAAGTTTCTGATCGTAAAATTCATTTTGAATCGAGGTAAATTTCTCAGAAGTGATAAAATCAAATAAAACCGAACGATCTGCCGTATGCGCAGCCGCAACTTTTAAAGCATAATTATACTTAAAGCTGTTTTGGCTGTAAAGTCCTTTTAAGCGAAGTGCTCTAGCACTTTGAAAATATGGAAATTCATTCAAAACGCTTCCTAATGCTTCCGTTTGCTTTTCTGTAATAGCATCAGGTTTGTTCATTAAGTAGGTATAATCAGTAACGTTCATTATTTTTTATTTAATCGAATTTTTCTTTTTATTAATTATGGCTTCATCTTCAGTCTATTAACGACTAAATCATTGGACTTATTTTACCACTTAGCAAGAGATTCATTAAAAATGTCTTGTGTGATTCTCTCAAAAATGGTTTTAATAGCTTCGTTTAACACCGATCCTGTAGGTAGAGAAGTTCCAGGGAAATCGTAGTAAAACTCAAATGTTTTTTCGAAATCATCTGTTTCTTTCTTTTTGTTTGTAAATCGTACCATAACACGAATTGTTAAGCGGTTTTGTGCAGCTTGCTGATCTGCTGTTGCAGTCATTGGCGTGATTCTGTAATCTACGATTTCACCTTCATAAACCAATTCACCGCCGTTACTAACTAAATTCAAATTGGTTTGATTCATAATCAAATCCTGTAAGGCCAGGGTAAAATCCCTGTCAATTCCAGGTTCAACCAAATCAGCATTATTATGAAAAAAGTTAACCTGAAAAGTTTTTGCATCAATTGTAGATGCTCCTGTAAAGTTATAAACACCACAGCCGCTCAACATGAAAAGGCTAAGAAATGCAAATAAAGAATATATTTTTTTCATAATGTTTATTGGGGGAATTCCAATGTTTTAAATCTCAAATTCCAATTCTGTCCAAATATAGGTAATTGAAATTTGGAATTTTGAAATTGTATTTTAATTATTTTATAAATCGAATTGTTTGATTTTGCGGTATAAAGTTCTTTCTGAAATACCTAATTCATCAGCTGCAGCTTTTCGTTTTCCTTTGTTTTTCTCCAATGATTTTTTAATCATCTCGATTTCCTTTTGTTCTAAGCGTAAAACTTCTTCTTCTTCAATAGTTTCGGCAAACAAATAATTGTCTTCGGGTATTTGATAGTTTTCTTCGCGTACTGCAGGAGTAGTCATAACAGCGGTTCTTGGTTCTTCTTCAAAATCAATTTCGCTGTCATTTTGCTGATTACCGTATATTTTCTGAATCAAATTCGGATTAATGTCCTGCACTTTAGAAGTGCCGTTTTTCATTAATTCCAAAGTCAGTTTTTTAAGATCATTCAGGTCGCTTTTCATATCAAAAAGTACCTTATATAATATGTCTCTTTCCGTACTGAAATCACTTTCTTTTTTATTGTCGTTAATAACAGATGGCAGATTGCTTCCTTCGGCTGGTAAATACGATTGTAAAGTCGCAAGATTGATATCGCGATTGGTTTCTAAAACTGAAATCTGTTCTGCGACATTTCGAAGCTGACGAATGTTTCCGCTCCATCTGAATTTCTGTAAAAGCTGTACGGCATTGTCATCTAGTCTTAGAGGCGGCATTTTGTATTTATGAGCAAAATCGGCCACAAACTTTCTGAACAACAAATGAATATCGTCGTTTCTTTCGCGCAAAGGCGGTAATGTAATTTCTACTGTGCTTAAACGGTAGTACAAATCTTCGCGAAATTTTCCTTTTTCAATGGCATTGAATAAATTCACATTGGTTGCAGCTACGATTCTGACATTTGTTTTTTGAACCTGAGATGAACCCACTTTTATGAATTCGCCATTTTCTAAAACACGAAGTAATCTTACTTGGGTTGTTAACGGAAGTTCGCCAACTTCATCAAGGAATATCGTTCCGCCATCTGCAACTTCAAAATAACCTTCACGTGTGCTTGTTGCGCCTGTAAAAGCTCCTTTTTCGTGTCCGAAAAGTTCACTGTCAATTGTTCCTTCTGGAATGGCACCGCAGTTTACGGCAATATATTTACCATGCTTTCTGTGTGAAAGCGAATGGATTATTCTTGGAATGTTTTCTTTACCAACACCACTTTCCCCAGTTACCATTACTGAAATATCAGTTGGGGCAACCTGAATGGCTTTTTCGATAGCACGATTTAATTTTGGATCATTACCAATAATCTCAAATCGTTGTTTTATTGCTTGAACTGTTTCCATTTGTGTTTTATTTCAAGTTTTTTATTTGTTTCAGGTTTCAGGTTTTACAACTTTGACCATAAAACTTTAAAATCTGGCTTATAATTTGTTTCAAGTTTGAAGTTACAGAAATAACCTGAAACCTGAAACATCAAACAATTTTAATTCATGCTGCTCAACCCTACAGCTTCACCTTTAAGGGTTCCACTTGTACAGCTTGTTATTTTTACATTTACGAAATCTCCAATTTTATAATTTTCTTTTGGGAAAACCACTGTAATACTTTGAGAGTTTCTTCCTGAGAATTCGTCTTTTGATTTCTTTGAGACTTTTTCTACTAAAACTTCTACGGTTTTTCCAACAAACTCTTCGCTTCTAAACCAAGCATGTTTTTGCTGTAAATCCACGATTTCTTGTAATCTTCTGGCTTTGGTTTCTTCTTCAACATCATCTTTCATTTTTCTTCCTGCCAAAGTTCCAGGACGTTCAGAATATGAATACATATAACCGAAATTATATTTTACATATTCCATTAAACTTAATGTATCTTGATGATCTTCTTCCGTTTCTGTTGGAAAACCAGCAATCATATCTTGCGAAATCGAAGCATCTGGAACAATTGCTCTGATTTTATCAATCAAAGCCATATATTCTTCGCGAGAATGCAGACGATTCATTTCTTTCAAAATTCTATTACTTCCAGATTGAACTGGTAAATGAATGTGTTTACAGATATTTGGATATTTTGCAATAACATGTAAAATGCTTTCGTGCATATCCTGCGGATTTGAAGTCGAAAAACGAATACGCATTTTCGGAAATCCTGCAGCCACCATTTCAAGAAGCTGTTCAAAATCAACAGCGGTTGCTTTTTGCATTTCAGAAGCGTTTACAAAATCCTTTTTCAATCCGCCTCCGTACCAAAGGTAACTGTCAACGTTTTGTCCAAGAAGCGTAATTTCTTTAAAACCTTTGTTCCATAAATCTTGAATTTCAGCCATAATGCTCTGTGGCTCACGGCTGCGCTCACGTCCGCGTGTAAAAGGTACAACACAGAACGTACACATATTATCGCATCCACGAGTGATTGAAACTAAAGCAGTTATTCCGTTACTCATCAAACGAACTGGCGAAATATCTCCGTAAGTTTCCTCTTTCGATAAAATTACATTAATCGCGTCGCGTCCTTCTTCAACTTCTGCTAATAAATTTGGAAGATCTTTGTAAGCATCTGGACCAACAACAAGGTCGACGATTTTTTCTTCTTCCAAAAATTGGCTTTTCAAACGTTCTGCCATACAGCCTAAAACGCCCACTTTCATTTTCGGATTGGTTCGTTTTACGGCGTTGTATTTTTCAAGACGTTTACGAATAGTTTGCTCTGCTTTGTCACGAATTGAACAGGTGTTTACCAAAACTAAATCGGCTTCTTCTAAAACCGAAGTAGTGTTGTAACCTCCGTCAGATAAAATGGAGGCTACGACCTCGCTGTCCGAAAAATTCATCGCACAGCCGTAACTTTCTATAAATAGTTTTTTTGTATTCTCGGGTTTATTTTCTAAAACAAGACTTTCGCCTTGTTTGCTTTCTTCAATAATCTTTTCCATTGTAAAAATTCAAAGTGCAAAGATAACGGAAAAAGGAGCAAAGATGACAAGATGGCAGAAAAGAATTTTAGATTTGTGATTTAAAATTTTATATGTTTACATTCTTTGTGAAGATTTGCAGACAATTTATAATCTAAAATCTAAAATCAGAAATCTAAAATAAAAAGAACATTTCTTGGTCAGAATAGTGTAAAAGTTATACCTATATATATAATGTAGAATATTACAGATAAATCTGCAATTTTAGGTTTCATAATATCAAAATACTTCAAAAATGCATCCATAAGGTTAATATTTAAAAAAAATAAATACTTTTGTTGCAGAAAATAAGAGCAATGGCAAAGAATTTAGTAATAGTGGAGTCACCTGCAAAGGCAAAAACGATCGAGAAATTTCTCGGGAGCGATTTTCAGGTGGAGTCAAGCTATGGTCACATAGCAGACTTACCATCAAAGGAAATAGGGGTAGATGTAGAAAATGGTTTTAAACCTAAATACGAAGTTTCCCCAGATAAAAAAGCCTTGGTAACGAAACTAAAATCACTTTCTAAAAATGCCGAAACGGTTTGGTTAGCAAGCGATGAGGACCGCGAGGGAGAGGCTATTTCATGGCACTTGGCGGAAGAATTAAAATTGGATACAAAAAAGACCAAACGAATTGTTTTTCACGAGATTACAAAATCTGCTATTCTTAAAGCAATTGATAATCCAAGAGAAATTGATTATAATTTAGTAAATGCACAACAGGCTAGACGTGTTTTAGATCGTTTAGTAGGTTACGAATTATCTCCTGTTTTATGGAGAAAAATTAAAGGCGGACTTTCTGCTGGACGTGTACAATCTGTATCTGTACGTTTAATTGTAGAGAGAGAACGTGAGATTCAGAGCTTTAATGCAGTTGCAACGTATTCAATTGTAGCAGAATTTGTAAATGAAGGCGGAAAAGCATTCAAAGCGAAACTGCCAAAAAATTTCAATACAAAAAAAGAAGCCGAAGATTTCTTAAATCGAAACATCGGTTCTAAATATAAAGTAGGAGATTTAGAAACTAAACCTACTAAAAAATCACCAACAGCACCTTTTACAACTTCAACCTTGCAGCAGGAAGCAGCAAGAAAATTGTACTTGCCGGTTGGAATCACTATGCAGTTAGCTCAGCGTTTATACGAAGCGGGACTTATTACTTATATGAGAACCGACTCTGTGAATCTTTCAAAAGAAGCAATGGACGCAGCTGAAGCAGAAATCATTAAATCTTACGGAAAAGAATATTCAAAACCTCGTGTTTTTGCTAATAAAAACAAAGGTGCTCAAGAAGCACACGAGGCAATTCGTCCAACAGATATGTCTCGTCACTCCGTTAATATTGATCGTGACCAAGCTCGTTTATACGATTTGATCTGGAAAAGAACTTTGGCTTCTCAAATGAGCGACGCACAGTTGGAAAGAACAAACGTAAAAATAGAAGCAGATAATCATGATGAAGTTTTTACAGCTTCTGGAGAAGTATTACTTTTTGAAGGTTTCTTAAAAGTGTATTTAGAAGGTCATGATGATGATGAGGAAGAACAAGAAGGAATGCTTCCAGCTTTAAAAGTAAACGAAAAACTAGCTAATAATTATATTACAGCTACAGAACGATATTCTAGACCGCCGGCTCGCTATACAGAGGCTTCTTTAGTAAAGAAGTTAGAAGAGCTTGGAATTGGTCGTCCTTCTACTTATGCGCCAACAATTTCAACAATTATCAATAGAAATTATGTTGAAAAAGGAACATTGGAAGGTGTAGAACGTAATTACACACAGCTTACTTTGCAAAATAGTAAAGTAGGAGAGAAAGTTCTAAAAGAAAATACAGGTTCTGATAAAGGGAAATTAGTTCCAACTGATATTGGTACCATCGTTACGGATTTCTTGGTAAAGAATTTCGGAAACATTTTAGATTATAATTTTACTGCCAAAGTTGAACAGGATTTCGATGAAATTGCTGAAGGAAACATCGACTGGGCAAAAATGATGCAGGATTTCTACAATCAGTTTCACCCAAATGTAAAAGAAGTTGAAGCAAATGCTGAACGTGAAAGCGGTGAAAGAATTCTAGGGAAAGATGCTGATGGAAGACAAGTTTCTGTTCGTTTAGGAAAATTTGGGCCAATGGCTCAGATTGGAGAAGCAGATGATGAAGATAAAAAGTTTGCCAGCTTAATGGCAGATCAAAATATTGGAAATATTACTCTAGAAGAAGCTCTGAATTTATTCTTGCTTCCTAAAAATCTAGGTACCTATAAAGGAGAAGAAGTGGAAGTGAGCAATGGTCGTTATGGTCCTTACGTTCGTCACGGAAACATGTTTATTTCATTGCCTAGAGGAGAAGATCCGCTGAGTGTTTCAAAAGAAAGAGCTCAGGAATTAATCGATGAAAAAGCATTGGCCGATGCTCCAATTGCGGTTTATAAAGGAGAAGGTGTTCAAAAAGGAGTGGGGCGTTTTGGTCCATTTATCAAATGGAACGGTCTTTTTGTAAACGTAAGCAAAAAGTACAATTTTGATAATTTATCTCAGGCTGATGTTGAAGAATTAATTGAAGATAAGCTTCAAAAGAATATCGACAAAGTAATTCATAACTGGGAAGAAGAAGGAATTGTAGTTGAAAAAGCACGTTGGGGGCGATCAGTGATTTTGAAAGGAAAAATCAAAATTGAATTGAGTAAAGATGTTGATGCTTCAAAATTAACACTAGCTCAGGTTCAGGAAATGATTGAAGCAAAAGCTCCAGCTAAAAAGACTCCGGCAAAAAAGGCGGCAGCAAAGAAAGCTCCGGCAAAAAAGACAACAGCGAAAAAGAAATAATTTTAAGCACAATAAATGGAATTTGATTTTCTAGAACCAGTAAGCGACGTAGTTTTAAAATATGTCAATACACTGTCTTCACAAGAACTTGGGAGTAAAATAGTTTTTCATACTCAAGATCAGTTTCCTGATATTGATAAAATCCATATTGCCATTATTGGGGTTTTAGAAGACCGTCGTAATATCAATATGGTAAATGAAGTGAATCTTACAGCAGTTCGTAAGAAGCTTTATGGAATGTTTCCAGGAAATTGGGATGCGTCAATTGCAGACTTAGGTGATATTTTGGCAGGAGATTCAGTAGAGGATACATACTTTGCAGTAAAGAAAGTAACTTCTTCCTTAATTAAGAACAAAGTTATTCCTATAGTCCTGGGAGGTTCTCAGGATTTAACATACGCTTTATATCGCGCATACGATGATTTAGAGCAAATGGTAAATTTGGTTGCGGTAGATAATAGATTTGATTTTGGAAAAGAAAATGAAACAGTTTCAGCAAATTCATACCTTACACAAATTATAATCAACGAACCAAATAATCTTTTTAATTATTGTAATATAGGATATCAAACCTATTATAACTCTCAGGAAGAGATCGATTTAATAGAAAAATTGTTCTTTGATGCGTATCGTTTAGGAGAGATTTCGAATCAAATTACTCTAGCTGAACCCGTTTTTAGAGATGCTGATTTAGTGAGTATTGATTTGAATTCAGTAAAATCCTCAGCCTCAGGGAATATGGTTTCTTTTGAGCCAAATGGGTTTAACGGAAAAGAAATTTGCGCTCTTGCCCGATATGCAGGAATCAGTGATAAAGTATCGTCTTTTGGGATTTTTAATCACAACAGTACAGTCTCAGAATCACCAATTATGGCTCAAATTGTATGGTATTTTATTGAAGGGTATCACTATCGTTCTAAAGAATATCCTTTTGGAAGCCGAACCAATTATTTAAAATATATTGTTCCGCTTGAAGAAGAAGAATTGGTATTCTATAAAAGTGACAAAACCGAGAGGTGGTGGATTGAAATTCCATACGAAACAAATGGCAGCAATAAATTGAAAAGAAATACGTTATTACCGTGTTCTTACGACGAATATTTGAGTGCTTGCAATCAAGAATTGCCAGAAAGATGGTGGAAAGCACAACGAAAAAATGCTTTGTAAAAGAAAAATTAAATAAAAATCTTATTTTTTGTAAAACTATAGAAATTAAGTTAAAAATATTAGTAAGATAAGTTTTATAATGCATAAAAATTAACGTTTTACGTCGATTTTTTTAATCAGTTTGTCGATGAAATATTTTTTTTTTATTTTATTTAACATTATTTTTGAACGGTAAAATAAAATTCGCAAATAGCTATTGTTTTTTAGATAAATAATAAATACGTTTACGGACTTTTAATAATGAATAGATAATCCAAATTTATATGAAGAAGTTTATTGCATTTACAGCAATGTTAACACTAGTAATCGGCTGTGGTAAGTCAGGTGACAAAGGTGAATTAGTTGGTGTTACAGGAGGGAAATGGCACCCTGAAAAACCGTATGGAATGACTTTGGTTCCGGGTGGATCTTTTATTATGGGTAAATCTGATGCTGATTTAGCTAATGTGGAAGACGCTCCAACTAAATCAGTAACTGTTCGTTCTTTTTATATGGACGAAACTGAGATTACAAATAGTGAATACCGTCAATTCGTGGAGTGGGTAAAAGACTCTACAATGAGAGTTCGTCTTGCTATTTTAGCTGATGAAACTGGTCAAAAAAGTACTGGTGACAAAGGTAAAAAAGGCGGAAGCATCGCTGATTATGCATTTAATGATTCTGAGCCAGATAAAATGACGGCTTATGATAAATATATGTATGATAACTACTATAGTGTAGGAACAAAAGATGATCCGTATGCTGGTAGAAAATTAAACAAAAAAGTTAAATTAATCAGAGATACTAAAGCTTATCCAGATGAGTACTATGCTGAAGTAATGGACTCAATGTATTTACCAATTGAAGAATCATACAATGGTTTAAGAACAATTGATGTAAATAAATTGAAATTCCGTTATTCTTGGATGGATATTCAGGCTGCTGCTAAAGCAAAAGTTGGAAAAAGAAAAGACTTCGTAAAAACGGAGCAAGTAAATGTGTATCCTGATACAACAGTTTGGATTAAAGATTTCGCTTATTCATATAATGAACCAATGCACAATGATTATTTCTGGCACAAAGCTTATGGAGATTATCCTGTAGTAGGTGTGACTTGGAAACAAGCTAAAGCTTTCTGTGCTTGGAGAACATTAAACAAAAACAGTTATATTAAATCTAAGAAAAAAGGACGTGACTTAGTTAACGCATTCAGACTTCCAACAGAGGCTGAGTGGGAATATGCTGCAAGAGGTGGTCTGGAGTCTGCTACATACCCTTGGGGAGGACCTTACACGAAGAGTGATAGAGGTTGTTTCCTTGCAAACTTCAAACCAAATAGAGGAGATTACGCTGCTGATGAAGCTTTATACACAGTTGAAGCTAAATCATACGAGCCAAATGGTTACGGATTATACAATATGGCAGGAAACGTTTCTGAGTGGACAGATTCTGCTTATAATCCAAATGCATACGAATACGTTTCTACAATGAACCCTAACGTAATTGATGGAAACAACCAAAGAAAAGTTGTTCGTGGAGGATCATGGAAAGATGTTGCTTACTTCTTACAGGTAAGTACTCGTGATCACGAATATGCTGATTCTGCTAGAAGTTATATTGGTTTCAGAACTGTACAAGATTACATGGGAACACAAGTAACTGGAAACGGAACTGGCAAAAAGAAATAAGTGAATTATTAAATCAATTATAATAACCAAATCGAATCTATTTTAAATTAAAACCTAAAAAAAAATTATTATGGCATTATTAAGTAAAAAAGCAATGAATTTCGCTTATGGTATGGGAGCGGCAGTAGTAATCGTTGGAGCTTTATTCAAAATTACTCACTTTGAAATTGGGCCATTAACAGGAACAGTTATGCTTTCAGTTGGTCTTCTTACTGAAGCATTAATCTTCGCGTTATCTGCTTTTGAACCGGTTGAAGATGAACTAGATTGGACTCTTGTTTACCCAGAATTAGCTAACGGACAGGCTAGAAAAAAAGAGGCTAAAGCTGAAAATCCAACTGAAGCACAAGGATTATTATCTCAAAAATTAGATTCATTATTAAAAGAGGCTAAAATTGACGGTGAATTAATGTCAAGCTTAGGAAACAGCATCAAAAACTTCGAATCAGCTGCTAAAGGAATTGCTCCAACTGTAGATTCTATTGCATCTACTAAAAAATACGGAGAAGAATTATCTCTTGCTGCTGCTCAAATGGAATCATTAAACAGTTTATATAAAGTACAATTAGAAAGTGCTTCTAGAAATGCTGAAGCTAATAAAGAAATCGCTGAAAATGCATCTAAATTAAAAGAGCAAATGCAATCTATGACTGCTAACATTGCTTCTTTAAACAATGTTTACGGTGGTATGCTTTCTGCAATGAGTAACAAAGGATAATTAGTTTTTAACTATTATAGTATATTTATTAATAAGAACTAATTAGAAAAAAATGGCAGGAGGAAAATTAACCCCTAGACAGAAGATGATCAACCTGATGTATCTGGTTTTCATCGCGATGTTGGCAATGAACGTATCAAAAGAAGTTATTTCTGCTTTTGGTTTGATGAATGAAAAATTTGAAGCGGCAAACACTGCTTCTGTTGCAACAAACGAAAGTTTATTAACGTCTTTAGATCAAAAAGCTGCTGAAGCAAAAGGAGAATTTGCTAAAGCTGCTGAAACAGCTCACAAAGTTCAAGCAGTATCTAAAGAATTCTATGACTATATCGCTGGTTTAAAAGCGCAGTCAATCAAAGGATTTGAAATTGATAAAGAAACTGGAAAATTACCTTACGAGGCAATGGACAGAGGTGATAATATCGACGACTGGTTTACAGGAGACGGTTACACTAAAAAAGGTAACGAAATTATCGCTAAAATTGAGAAATATAAATCAGATATTAAAACTGCTCTAGGAACAGATAAAAAATATGCTGGTATTATTTCTGAGGTTGAGAAAAAATTTGATGTTTCTGACGTAAAAAACAAAGAAGGTATAAAAGAAAAATACTTAGCTTATCACTTTAAAGGTTTTCCTGCAATTGCATCAGCTGCTAAACTTTCAGCTTGGCAAAATGACGTTAAGAAAACTGAAGCAGACGTTTACAACAGCGCTTTAGGAAAAGCTGCGGTTGCTGCTGCATCTTACAGTAATTACCAAGCAATTGTTGTATTAGACAAAAATGCTTATTTCCAAGGAGAGAAAGTAACTGGTAAAGTAGTTTTAGGTCGTTATGACGAAAACACTAAACCAACATCTTTCCAAGGTCCTGGACAAATCGTAAACGGACAAGCGGTTATCTCTTTAACTGCAGGTGGAGTTGGAGAACAGGATATCAACGGACAATTTACGTTCTTAGAGGATGGTAAAAACATTCCACTTAAATTCTCTGGAAAATATGTTGTAGTACCAAGACCAAATTCAGCTACTATTTCTGCTGATAAAATGAATGTTGTATATAGAGGAGTTGTTAACCCAATCTCTGTATCATTCGCAGGTGTTGATGCAAACAAAATCGTTGCTAGTGCTCCTGGATTATCTTCAGCTGGTAAGCCTGGAAAATATAACATGAGCCCTGGTTCAGGTACAGAAGCTACGATTTCTGTTACAGGAACATTACCAAACGGTGACAAAGTTACTGATAAGAAAACATTCAGAATTAAAGGTATTCCTGGACCAACAGGAACAATCAGAGGAGAAATGGGAGTTGTTAAAGGTCCTAAATCGAACTTAGAGATTGCTACTATTGGAGCTAAATTACTTGATTTCGACTTTGAAGTTGGTTTAGATGTTGTTGGATTCAACATGAAGATTGCTGGACAGCCTACAGTTGTTGTTACTGGTAATAAAATGAATGCACAATGTAAACAAGTACTTTCAAGAGCAGGTAAAGGAGATCAGGTTACTATTTCTGAAATTAAAACTAAACTTGTTGGAGCTGGTAGTTATTTATTACCAAGAACTGCTCCGGTAATTTATGAAATACAATAATAAAGTAGCTTAAAACTACGTTCAATATCATATAATAATACCACGATGAAAGTAAGAAATTTTTTATTAGCTGTTGTTTCTATCGCTGGAGGTTTTGCTTCTAATGCACAATCTAATTTGCTAAACGCGAAAACACCTGCTCAAATAGGACTTAAAACTCCTGCGCAACTTATCTCTGATAATGATAAGCCTCTAGCTTATGGTTATGTAGATGATAGAGATATTTTGATGGGAAAAACTACTTGGGAAATCATTGATTTAAATGAAAAAATCAACTTTCCAATGTACTTTCCTGTAGATACGGCTAATATTGGACCTGATAGACGTTCTCTTTATGACGTCTTGACGAAAGCTATCAAAAAAGGTAAAATAACTGAGGTTTATACTGATAGCTATTTCAATACTAAAAAATCTATGAAAGACATCGAAGGATCATTATCTCGTATTGATACAACAGATGCTGGTAGAGAGCTTATCAACCAATATCCAGATGATTACAAATCACGTGTAGTGAAGAAAAAAGTAGTTACTGGTACTGGTAAAAATAAGAAAGTAAACTATGTTGAAGAAACAGTTGGACCAACAAGAACAGTTCCTGCTGAGTACATCTTAAAACAAGATCTTACTTCTGCTGATGTATCTCAATATAAAATTAAAGGATACTGGTATTTTGACAAACGTCAAAGTGAATTGAAATATCGTTTACTTGGACTTTGCCCTGTAACTCCTGACGTTTATACTATGAATAGTGACGAAAAGGATTATATCGAGTTATTCTGGGTTTTCTTCCCAAATGCACGTGAAGCGCTGCATGAAGCTAAAGCTTTCAACGATAACAACTCTGCTTTGCCAATTTCTTTTGATCAGATATTAAATTCAAGAAGATTTAATGCGGTAATCTATAAAGAAGAAAACTTGTACGGAGATCGTGAGATCAAAGATTACATGAAAGACAATGCTCAGAATCAGTTGTTAGAATCTGAAAGAGTAAAAGAGAAAATCCGTAATTTCGAGCAGGATATGTGGAATTACTAAGTATCTGAAATACAATATTTAAAAAACTCTTACTACATTTGTAGTAAGAGTTTTTTTTTGTTTATATCTCATTTTGAATATTTTATATTCCATTTGTGATTGACAACTCTAAAATGATTTTAATTATGTAAGAAAAATTGCAATATTTTTAAATGAATTACGTTTAACTTCTTAATAATATATATCATTATGAAAGTAAAATTATTTTTAGCAGTTTTTATTGCTTTAGTTGTAAACTTTAGTTCTATTGCACAGTCGAATTTATTGAATGCGAAAAAGCCTTCAGAGATTGGGCTCAAAACCCCTGCACAGCTTATTTCTGATAATGACAAACCTTTAGCATATGGTTATGTCGATGACAGAGACGTTTTGATGGGGAAAACAGTTTGGGAAATTATAGATTTAAATGAAAAAATAAATTTCCCATTATATTTTCCTGTAGATACAGTTAATATTGGTCCAGAACGACGTTCCCTTTATGATGTTTTAACAAAAGCCATCAGGCAGGGAAAAATTACAGAAGTTTATACGGACAGTTATTTCAATACGAAGAAATCTTTAAAAGACATTCAAGGATCTTTATCACGTATTGATACTACGGATGCAGGTAGAGAACTTATCAATCAATATCCAGATGATTTTAAATCACGAGTTGTAAAGAAAAAAGTAGTTACCGGTACCGGAAAAAATAAAAAAGTAAATTATGTAGAGCAGACAGTTGGACCAACAAGAACAGTTCCTGCAGAATACATATTAAAACAAGATCTTACAGCTGCAGATGTGGAGCAGTATAAAATAAAAGGATACTGGTATTTTGACAAAAGACAGAGTGAATTAAAATATCGTTTGTTAGGAATTTGTCCGGTAACCCCAGACGTTTATACTATGAACAGTGATGAAAAGGATTATATTGAGCTATTCTGGGTTTTCTTTCCTGATGCCCGTGAAGTATTGCATGAAGCAAAAGCTTTTAATGATAAGAACTCGGCATTGCCTATTTCATTTGACCAGATTCTAAATTCGAGAAGATTTAATGCGATTATCTATAAAGAAGAGAATGTGTATGGAGACCGTGAAATCAAAGATTATATGAAGGATAATGCTCAAAACCAATTGTTGGAATCTGAAAGAGTAAAAGAGAAAATCCGCAATTTTGAAGAAGATATGTGGAATTACTAATCCACTTAATTTATAATAAGAAAAACTCTTACTAACTTTGCAGTAAGAGTTTTTTTATTTTATATACACTGCAAAATGCTTGATTATTTAATCGTTGGATCTGGATTGGCTGGAATTTCTTTTGCCGAAGTTGCCCTAAAAAACAATAAGTCTATTTTGGTTATTGATGACAAATCACAAAATTCTTCCAGAATCGCCGGAGGATTATATAATCCTGTAATTTTAAAACGCTTCAGTGAAGTATGGAATGCAAAAGATCATTTGGTTTTAATGAATGAATTTTATGATCAAGTGGAAAGTAAACTGCATGAAAAATTCAATTTTAAAATGCCAATTCTCAGAAAGTTCTTTTCGATTGAAGAACAGAATAATTGGTTTGCTGCTTCTGATAAAATTAATTTAGCCCCTTTCTTATCTACAAAACTGATTACTAAAAAATATCAAGGAATTGATTCACCTTACGATTATGGAGAAGTTTTGCATACAGGCTATGTTAAAACGGGACAATTATTAGAAAGTTACAGAGAGTATTTAAAAGACAATAAACTACTTCTAGAAGAATCTTTTCATAGCTCTTTTCTCGATTTTCCTGATTCAGGGATTCAATATAAAAATATTAAAGCACGCCATATTATATTTGCAGAGGGTTTTGGACTGCACAAGAATCCTTATTTTAATTATCTGCCTTTGGATGGAACAAAAGGAGAGTTGTTTTTAATAAAAGCGCCGAATTTAAAATTGGATGTTATTGTTAACACCAGTGTTTTTATCCTGCCAATTGGCGGTAATTTGTTTAAAGTGGGTGCAACGTACAATTGGCATGACAAAACAGATCTTCCAACTGAAGAAGGTAAAAAAGAACTTTTAGATCGAATTAAAGAAATTATTACCTGCGATTTTGAGATTGTAAAGCATTTTGCAGGTGTTCGCCCCACAGTTGCTGACAGAAGACCGATTATTGGAACTCACGAAGCTTATCAAGCAGTTCATCTTCTTAACGGATTAGGAACGCGCGGAGTGATGCTTGGACCAGCTTTGGCCAAAATGTTATTTGATCATATCGAATACGGAATTCCAATCGATAAAGAAGCTGATATAAAACGATTCCATAAAAGATATTTAAAATCTCTTACTCCTGACCGGCTTTAGGATCGTATGAAACAAACATGTTGATGTATAAGTTTCTCGAAAGTCGTAATACAAAAGGAAATAAAAGAACAAGAGTTATTATAATAGCGATGAACGATTGACTAATACTTGCTCCAAAAAAGACGAAAGAAACAATAAAGGCAGCGATTCCAACAGCAACATTCAAAGCATAACTCACATACATTGCTCCGTAAAAAAAGGAAGGCTCAATTTGATATTTTAGTCCACAGTGGCTGCAGTGATCATTCATTTTGAGAACGTTATTCAAATGAAGCGGATTTTTGTCTGAATACATGCTTTCTTTTTGGCATTTTGGACAACTTCCTGTTAAAATACTATTTAGTTTGGATCCTTTTTTTAACATTTGCAAAAAATTTAAACAAAGGTACATTTTTGAACCTTTACTGCTGGTAATTATAGTCACAAATTATGCTTAATATACACAATCTTTCTGTTTCTTTTGGTGGAACCTATTTATTTGAAGAAGTTACTTTTCGTTTAGGCGCTGGCGACCGTGTAGGTCTTGTTGGTAAAAACGGAGCTGGTAAATCAACCATGCTTAAAATGCTGGCTGGAGATTTTAAACCAGATTCAGGAGTTATTTCTCAAGAGAAGGATATTAGAATGGGATTCCTGCGTCAAGATATTGACTTCGAACAAGGAAGAACTGTTTTAGAAGAAGCATATGAGGCTTTTACTGAAATTAAAGCTGTAGAGAAAAAACTAGAAGAAATCAATCATCAATTGGTTACTAGAACTGATTATGAAAGCGAAGAATACGGACAAATCATAGAAGATTTATCGGATTACACACATCGTTTTGAACTTCTTGGAGGTTATAATTATGTAGGTGATACAGAGAAAATTCTTTTAGGTCTTGGTTTCAAAAGAGAGGTTTTTAATAATCAAACCGAAACATTTTCTGGAGGTTGGAGAATGCGTATTGAGCTTGCAAAGCTTTTGCTGCAATCAAACGATGTATTGCTTCTGGATGAGCCAACCAACCACTTAGATATCGAAAGTATTATTTGGCTGGAAAGTTTCCTTAGAAATTATCCTGGAGTTGTGGTAATTGTATCGCACGATAAAATGTTCTTAGATAATGTTACCAATAGAACAATCGAAATCTCTTTAGGAAAAGCATACGATTTCAATAAACCCTATTCTCAATATCTAGAATTGCGTCATGAAATTCGTGAGAAACAATTAGCGACGCAAAAGAATCAGCAGAAAAAGATTGAAGAAACCGAAAAACTAATCGAGAAATTCCGTGCCAAAGCTTCTAAAGCTTCGATGGCGCAATCGTTGATTAAAAAATTAGATAAAGTAGAAAGAATTGAAGTTGACGAAGACGATAATTCAGTTATGAATATCTCGTTTCCAGTTTCTAAGGAACCAGGAAAAGTAGTTATTGAAGCTGAACATGTAACAAAAGCGTACGGTGAAAAAACGATTCTAAAAGATATTAGTTTATTGGTTGAAAGAGGAAGTAAAATTGCATTTGTTGGGCAAAACGGACAAGGTAAATCTACTTTTATTAAAGCGCTGGTAAACGAATTTGAATACGAAGGAAATATCAAATTAGGGCATAATGTACAATTGGGATATTTTGCTCAAAATCAAGCCGAATATTTAGACGGAGAAATTACGTTGCTTCAAACTATGGAAGATGCTGCAACCGATACAAACCGTATGAAAGTTCGCGATATGTTAGGTTCTTTTCTTTTTCGTGGAGATGATGTTGAGAAAAAAGTAAAAGTACTTTCAGGAGGTGAGCGTAACCGTTTGGCACTTTGTAAATTGTTACTACAGCCAATCAACGTATTGCTGATGGATGAGCCTACGAACCACTTGGATATTAAATCTAAAAACGTATTAAAAGCGGCACTTCAGAAATTTGGCGGTACTTTGTTGTTGGTTTCTCACGACAGGGATTTTCTTCAAGGAATGTCGAATATCGTTTATGAATTCAAAGATCAAAAAATCAAAGAATATCTAGGTGATATCAATTTCTTCTTAGAACAGCGCAATCTTGAAAATATGCGTGAAGTAGAGAAAAAAGATATCGTAAAAAAAGATACTCCAAAAGAAAAAGAAGTCAGCAAAGTGTCTTACGAAGATCAGAAAAAAACAAAAGCGCTTCAGAATAGATTAAGTAAAATCGAAAGTCAGATTCAGCAATTAGAAAAAGATATTCAGCACGACGATAAAGCGCTTGAAACGAATTATGACAAACACATCGAAGACGCTTCATTCTTTACCGCTTACAACAAAAAGAAATCAGATTTAGATCAGTTATTAATCGACTGGGAAACTGTTCAAGAAGAGATTGATAGTTTTAATGCATAGTTATAAGTCGCAGTTTACAGTCTCAGTTTTCAGTCTCAGTAAAATATTAAAAAACCTTTTTCAAAGTTCTAAACTTTGAAAAAGGTTTTTTAATTAAGATTATGCGCAAACTGTAAACTGAGACTGTAAACTGAGACTGTAAACTGAGACTGTAAACTGAGACTGTAAACTGAGACTGTAAACTGAGACTGTAAACTGAGACTGAAAACTGAGACTGAAAACTGAGACTGAAAACTGAGACTGAAACTCAAACTAAATAATCCCAATAGACTTAGAATGCTCAATAGCCTCACTGCTGTCTTTAAAATAACACACTGCAACATCAAGTGTTTCTAAATTGTGGAGTATTTTTTTAACTTCTGTTTTTTGAGATTTTCCAGTCTGCCTAATATAAACAGCAATTACGGTAACTGGAAAAATTTTACAGATTCGTTCGTACAACATAGGATCATGCTGAGAATCATCTCCTAATAAAACATATTTTAAATTTGGGTAAAACTCAACCACATGTTTTATCTTTTCATATTTGTGATCGTGATTCCCTCTTCCGCTCATAAAAAAATCGGTGATTCCTCTTTTGATATCTTTCAGCAGAAAAACCGCTTTTGGAAGTTTATTAATGCGGGTAAATTTGGCAATAAATCGGTATAAATTCCATTCGCTGCTTGAAATATAAAAGAATGCATTTCCTTCTTCAGGATTATTTCTTCCAGCCTGGCTCAATGCTTGATAATGTGCCACAACATCTTTGAATACTCTACGGTCGTTTACATTTTTGAAAAGCAAAATATATATTTTGAGAAATAAATTCTTAGTATGCGAAATCAAAAATGTATCATCAATATCGGATATAATGCCCAGTTTTCCTTTATGCGGCCGAATAAAACTACCCTTGCAGTGAACCGTTTTATCTTGATATTTCAGACTGACTTCATATGGCATCCAGCCAAAATGAGTTTCCTTTTCCAGCGGAATGCAAAAATTAAAAAAACCATCGTCTAAAGTTTTGGTATGAATCACTTCATTATTATAATGGAGATAAACATCAAAATTTTTAATGGTTTTTATTCGGAATAACTTTAGAATCGAGGTGGCGTTTTTTAGCTTTCTTTTTTCAAAATCGTAGTTGTGTTCTCTTCTTAAGACATGCCCCATCACAATTAATTCTTGCTCATTTGCATAACCTCGATATAATTGTAAAATTGGTTTCATTAATTGCGTATATTTATGTAACTGTAATTTACTTAATATAATTGGTTTTAAAAATAAAATTTTGAAAAAGAATATACTCTTTGTCGTAAATCCCATCTCTGGAGATCTCGATAAATCCGATTTAATAGAAGCTGTTCAAGAATTTGCAGCGACAAATCATTTTGATTTAGAAGTTTATGAAACAACTGGAAAAAATGATTTAAAAGAAATTCAAAAAATATACGATCAATATAATCCAGAACGAATCGTTGTTGCGGGCGGAGATGGAACAATCAAAATGGTAGCCGAAGCCATGGAAGAACACGATGTAATTATTGGAATTCTGCCAGCTGGATCAGCAAACGGACTTTCTGTTGATCTAAATCTCCCTGCTGGAATCGAGGAGAACCTAAAAATTGCCTTTCTGCATCATTATATCGAAATGGATATGATTTGCATCAACGGCAAAAAAAGCATTCATTTAAGCGATCTCGGATTAAATGCTAATCTGGTAAAAAACTACGAGCAAAGCGATGTTCGTGGCTTTTGGGGATATGCGCTGCAGGCTTTTACAACATTAACAGAATCAGATGCGCCGTTTGTAGCTACAATTTCAGCTAATAATAAAACGGTTCAGCATGTGGCCCGAATGATTGTAATTGCCAATTCGCAGAAATATGGAACAGGCGTAATTATTAATCCAAACGGAACGATGAATGATGGAAAGTTTGAATTGGTGATTCTGAAAAGTCTTGATTTACTTTTAATTGGAAAAATTATCACCGGAAATATGCCAATTGATTCTGATGACATTGTGATCATTTCAACAGATAAAGCGACTATCGAAACGGATTATCCAGTTCATTTTCAAATTGATGGTGAATATTGCGGAGCGCAGACTTCTTTAGAAATTCATATTCTGCACAAACAAATGAAATTGGCAGTTCCTTGATTGTGATTGATTTTTTGTTGAAGGAATATTGTTAATCTTGAATTTTGTCGCTTGGAGCTTTTTATACCGCCGATATTATTTTCTATAAATATTTCGCTCTTCCAGAGCGAAAAAAGCTCCGTTATGAGCGAAATATTTATAGAAATTGTTTATCACTAAAGTTCAAAAGCTCCATCGGAGCGACATGATATTTTCTAAAAAAAATAAGCTTTGAAAGGGAGTATTTTATTTAAAAGGATTGCGTTCCTGCCATTCCGTTTTGGGTTCCAGATAATTGAAAAATCGTGAAATATTGTGATTAATCAACGAGTTGCTGTGTGTTATCAAACCATACATTTTTACTGGTTTGGCGCCAACAGAACTTTTGATTTCAAGTGCAGTCCGAGCAAAAACGATTTCCTTAAAACCTTGTTTAATAGAGTAGGCGATCATATCGTACAACATGTTCAGATACAGCATTTTTTCGCGTTGTACACTTTCGTCGTATCCTAAGAAATAAGTGTCCATTACTGCGCCGTTTTTAATCAAAGTATTGAATCCGATAAGTTTTTCGTCTAAAAAATAACCATATAATAAAAAGTTATCTCCCATAATTTCTTTGAAAAAACTAAAATGATTTCTGGCTAGAAAGAAAGTATTGAAAGGAGCATTTTTGGCCACATGAAAATACAAATCATAAATTACATCTTCGTATTTTTTAATATCGGCAAGAGTCATTTTTTGTTTTATGATTCCTTCAGATTTTTTTCGGGCACGTTTGTATTGATCGCGGTATTTTTTAGATAAAGCATCGATATAATCCTGTTCGGTTTTCCAGTTTTCTCTGATTTCGAAAACCATATTCGGCTGTGTCGAAAACGTATAATTGTTTTTAAATTCAGCCTGAAGTGGTTCGATTTCTTTTGCAGTAAAATCCTTTATGCTTGTAATGTGGACTTTCTTTCCGCTTTCTTTCAAATCCTTTTTTAGCTGATTTATCGCTTTATGAAGTGTTTTTATCGCTTTAGATTGCTTAACATTTTCTTTAAAGATAAAAGCATTTTGTCCCGTAAGCATATTGTTGCCAACAAATAACACGTGCGAAGCAAAGTTTTTTAAAGCAAAATTACGGACAGATGTTTTTAAACACTTGTCACGTTCTCCAAACGATTCGAGTTTTTCGGCAAATAAAAATTGGGTCAGAACAATTCCAATTAGTTTTTTCTCTTCAAAAAGTCCAATAAAATGACAAGTCATGTTTACTGGGCAAGAATTTTCCAGTACTTCGAGATATTCCCGTGTCAAAAAAATATTATCAGCAGCAAGCGAATTCCATTCTAAAGGCAGTAAGGAAGTGCTTTTGTAAATCTGGAAAGAATAGGTTGTATTCAAATGAGTAGACTAATTTCGTCAAAATTAGAGAATATTTACAATAACTCAATTCCTTTAAGTTATTATTAAGAAAACCCGTTTGAACTTTGATTTCAAACAGGTTTTGTATTTTGAGTTAAGCAAATGCGCAGATGATACCGCCCATTAACGTAAGTGTTATTATCCAGAAACCAGCATGTATAAAAATGTATTTCCAAGATTTTCTTTCAAACAAACCATTGATTCCAATTACAGGGAAAGCAAAAAATAATCCAGATAAGAAACCATGCAGAGCGCCGTGTTTAAATGTTCTGTAAGCTGTTCCATAATCTGCCATGAAAGCAGAAAAAGATGGTTTTGCAGAAGCAATTAAAGGTGGGCCGCCAACCATTCCAACTGCGCCTGATTGATGAATGGTCAACGACATTAAAGTCATCGAAATCATCAAAGAAAAAATGTAAGTAAGTCCGAAAATTTTGAGCATACTTCCTTTTCTCAGTTCTTCTTGAGTCAGATTATTTTCTTTCATCCAAATCGTTCCAAAGACTTTTGGATTGTACCAGATGAAGCCTACGACAAGTGTTACGATCGCAGAAACTAGAAATGCGTAAAAGTTAATTTCCATAATATGAGGTTTTTGTAATTAGTTGTTTCAAAAATACTCAAAATAGTATTGCTAAAAACAAGAAAAATAATACCTTTTTATTTATTAATACTTTATCGACATAAGGCGCTTTGTATCTTGTAATAGATTGTCATAAAAACAATCTGCAAGGAAATATTCCCAATTTAATTGGTAATTTAAAAAAGCTGGAAGTTTTTAGTTTTTCTAGTAATCAATTCTCAGGATCAATTCCTGAAACAATTTGTAAGTTGAAGAATTTGAAAGATTTAGAGCTTTCTAAAAACAATTTGTCTGGAACAATTCCATCGGAATGGGAAACCGTTTTTATTGGATTTAACCGAAGAAAAGAAATCAGAAAATAACATCTTGAATTGATTTTAACCACAAATTTAATTTAAGTTTGCAGGCCGGTTTCGATTTTTTTTATAACTTTAAAATTGGATTTATTTCCACCTTATTAATTACGAAAACAAAAAGTACAACCTTTAAAAAGATAAAATTATGACACTACAATATCAGGGCGAACAATACGGAAAATCAACAACATTTACCATTAGAATTATTGGTAACAACTTATCTAAAAGCAGTTCAAACTACCAAATTGATCTTTTAGTTGGCGATAAAAAACTTCCAACATTTACAAGTGAAATTCACCAAAGTCTTTCGAATTGTTTAAAAGAGATTTACTTATTCAGAAAACACAACGGAATTAAATTCGACGAATCATCAGAGAAAATTGTTTCTCTTTATGTTCCATACGATAGAGTTTTGTTTAACTATAATAAATACGCTTTATTCAGAGCTTAATTATTTGGAAAATAATTTAGAAAACCGTTCAGAGATGAGCGGTTTTTTTGTTTAACAATAAATGTTAATGTAACATGCAGCTTTTACAATCAATTCCATATCTTAACATTTATAAATGGTTAAAAAAATATATGAAAAGTTTAATATATATTAAGTTAATTTTATTGCTTTTTCTTTCATGTAATAATAACTCTAAAAGAAATGAAGAAAGAAAACAAATTAATATAAAAATATGTTATGTAGGTATTATAGATAAGCCTTTGCCTGCTTTAATTTTTTTTGATAAGGGTGAAGAAAATTTTAGAATGTTTGATTATAATTATGAATTGAACTATAAATCTTATCTGGAATTTAAAAAAGAAATACGAAAACATAATATTAAAAAGAGAGAAAGCTCTTCTCTTATTCATGTTTCAATTAATAAAAAACAAAATTATTATTTAGATAAAAAAAATAGTTTGAGTTTTCTTTCTAAGCTTTTGGAGATCACAGAATATAAAAATAATAAACAACTGGAAAATCAATTAAAATTTTATTTTAGAGTTGTCAAAAGTCAATAAGTTTTATTGTATATCGCTCCCTTATGAGTAATCTTTTATCTTATTATATGCTCATGCCTAGAAATTAATTAAATGGTTTTCATAAAACATAAAGCCTTTAAAATAAGATTCAAGAAGATTTAAGGTTGTCTCATAAATTGGTTTCTGTCTCACTTTTGCAAGTAACCAAGCCAGAAAGCTCATGATGAAAATGTCTTTAGGTCCGTTTTGTGATTTAATTATAAAATTTTCTATTGTGGTTTGAAACTTTTCATTTTTTATGATTTCAGGTTTCATTACATATTGCTCTATAAGCGAAAGATATTGCACAACGCGCTCTTCGTTTACCGTTAACAGGTATTTTTTATAACGTCGTTTAAAGCTTTTGATTCGGGAAATTGCGAGTTCTGTGTTTTCCTGCTGTGTGTGAAGCATTATTTCCATCAGACATTTTTTGATAGTCCAGTCCATACCCATTTTTTTCTCGTACCAGCTGTCGGTATGGCTTAATTTTGCCATTTCTTTTACAGCACTTCGTCCCGCGTTTTGCTGAATATGAAAAACGATAAGCATTAAACGGACATCGTTGCTATCATTAGGATCTGTTTTTTTGTTTAGAGTTAAAGCTTTTTCGGCAATTTCAATTGCTTTTTGCCAATTTCCTAGATAGTTTTCGTTGAAAGCCAACAAAAGAAAATATCTCAAACAGAAACGATGGTAATATTTACCAGACTGTTTCTGAAGTTCGGTAAACATCGAATTAAGATAATTCAAAGACTCAGAAAACTGACCGTTGCGAAAATGAAAATTAGCAATAAAATACAATATGTAAATATGATAGTATAAATGCTTATTAGTCAAATCTGCTTTTTTGCTGATGAATTTGTAGCTTGTCATCACAAAAGGCTGAATAGGCAGGTAATTGTTGTTTATAGAAGCGTATTCGTTGGCAATAAATAAAATTTGGTACAAGGATTTAAAAGTCAATCCTTGTTTCAATGATATTCCGTGTGTTTCGATGGTGTTTTTTATAACCGCCTGAAAATCTACAATACGACCTTCATGATAAATCGCGGCAAGTTCGCGGCGTAAAACCGCATAACCAAGATTAAGCTGCTCTTCGTATTCAAGCTGTTTTTTATTGGCTTTAAACTTTTGTATTACTTTTTCAATTGGCTGAGAAAGATTGAAATGCGCAAATTGTATTTGCATCAAATATATTTCATTAAGAAGACGGAAATGTTCAATGTTCGTTGCAATATTTTCCGCTTTTGCCAAACATTTAAAAGCCGTTTTTTCAAGTTTATGTTCAAAAAACAAACGGCTTACCACAATAAGGCGAAGAATTGTATTTTCTTCTGAAGTGTCATTCTCAAAACTTCGAGTCGCCATGAATTCCACCATGTTATCATAAAGCCTTTTTCGTAATGCATGATAAGCATCGCTGCTTTTTTGATTTTTTATATCTGACTTTTTTAATTTTATATCGTCAGTTTTTAAAGAATTGAATAGTTCAATATTTCCAACGTCTTTACGTTTGTTCTTTTTGGATAAATGTTGTATGAATGCCTTTTTTTCTCTTTCATTCATCATGTTGGATATTTCCTGAAGTGCATTCATAGTTTAGATTTATGAATGTAAAAATAATAAAAACTAGTTTTTATATCGTCAGTTTTATTCGTAAATTGATTTTCATAACTCCGGTTTCATGCTGAAATTTGCTTCATAATTATAAAACATAAAATTATGGAACCGCTAAAATCAAATGAATCAAACAACAATTCAGAATTAAAAAATGCAAGATTAAATAATGGATTTAGTCCATTAAAACCTAGTGCTGCCTTTATAGGCGCTTCGTGGATGACGTTAATTATTGGGATGACCTCGTATTGTATCGGACTTTATAATTCGGATATGGCGTACAACGAAAAAGGATATTATTTTACAATTCTTCTTTTTGGTCTTTTCTCTGTAATATCAGTGCAAAAAAGTGTGCGTGACAGATTAGAAGGTATTCCGGTTACAGACTTGTATTACAGCATAAGCTGGTTTAGTACCATTGCCTCGATAGTATTGCTTATAATTGGTTTGTGGAACGCCAATTTACTGCTAAGTGAAAAAGGTTTCTTTGGGATGTCGTTTGTATTAGGACTGTTTTCTGCGCTTGCTGTGCAAAAAAACACCCGAGACCTTAAACAATTTGAATCATCGGCTATATAATATTTTAGCGGAGCCTCATTACGGTCACAAATTGTGCAGTTTTGAGGTTTTCTAATTTTAACTCTCTGTAGAAAATGGGGGTTTTCTTTAATTGAGAGTTATTTTAAAAGAAAAAAGCTTCAGATTTCTCTGAAGCTTTTTTTGTAGTCCGTGGGGGAATCGAACCCCCCTTACCAGGATGAAAACCTGGCGTCCTAACCGATAGACGAACGGACCTGTTTTGCTATTGCGGGTGCAAAAATGCAATTAATTTTGGAATAACCAAACACAAAATCGAAAAAACTTTTTGAAGAATTTTAAGAAAACAGCCTGTTTAGGAATGTTTAGTTATAAAATAATTAAGTTAAGTGTACTGTATTTGTTTGATAGATAATTGATTGTTTTGTGTGTAGAAAATAAAATACAATACTTTTTTCTTCTTTTATTAAAATGAAAAAAAATAAGAAAAATTGAGATTTATTTGATTTGAAGTAATATTCTTATATGTTTTAAAGAGCTTTTGTTTGTTCTTCAATATTTTTAAAATGAAAAAGAGGCTCGAAAGCCTCTTTTTTGAATTATACATTTATAAAAAGTTTATTCCTTTTTTAATAATTTTTCTAAAACCTTAATTTGTTCTTCTTTGGCTTTTAAAAGTTCCAGATTTAATCGTTTGATTTCTTCTAAAGCTTCAAGCCATTTTTCAATTGGATTTACATTGAAAGTTGGATAGTAATTGTATCCATTGGATTGATCATTAAAAGTATTGGATATAATATTTATGGCTTGTTCTTCATCAAAATTTTTAAAAGCTTCAACAGGAATTTTCAAAGAAGTAGAGATTTGTTTAAGCAGATTATCTTCGATTACATCCTTCTGTTCCAGAATAGAGATTTTTTTCTGATTCCAATCTTCACCCAAATCATAAGCAAGAGCTTCCTGTTTGATGCCAAGCATTTCTCTGAAGCGTTTTACATTTCTTCCCTGATGAATTTTCTGTTCCATAATAATTTCTGATTTTCTGAAGGCTCAAATATAAAGCTATCTCAATTAAAAAGTCTGATTTCAAAGATAAAAAATATCCCGTAAAATATTCTTTTTGTCAGATATTATATCCTAATTCTGATTTGAGTATCATCTTATAAAAGAAAAAAGCGTTTGTGCGGTTTAATTTTAAAATGCTGATATATAGCTTGTAATGTCTTATTTGGTATATTAGCACAGATAAAATGCAAACATGAATCTAATTTTACTAATTGTAATTTTTTCGTTGATTTTAATTTTTGGTTTTTATAAGTCAAAAATTAAAGGAATAATTGGAGAAAAAACGGTTTCTTCAATATTACATTTTTTAGATAAATCAGAGTATAAAATTATCAATAATGTCGTCTTAAAAACGGGAGAAGTAACCACTCAAATTGATCATGTAATAATTTCAAGTTTTGGAATATTTGTTATTGAAACCAAAAATTATAAAGGATGAATTGTTGGATATGAAAACTCAAAATATTGGACTCAAGTAATATATAACTACAAAACTAAATTTTATAATCCTATTTTCCAAAATGCTGGGCATATAAGAGCTTTAAGAGCTTGTTTGAAGGGATATAATAATATCGAATACATATCTATTATTGTTTTTTCTGAAAAAGCCGAAATAAAAATAGATA
Source organism: Flavobacterium endoglycinae (assembly GCF_017352115.1). NCBI lineage: Bacteria > Pseudomonadati > Bacteroidota > Flavobacteriia > Flavobacteriales > Flavobacteriaceae > Flavobacterium > Flavobacterium endoglycinae. The sequence goes on along the minus strand of NZ_CP071448.1, from coordinate 1,478,238 downwards.
CTAGTGTTGATGTCATTAACATGCATCGGCTTTTAAGAACAATTAAAAAATACTCAACTATACATCTCTCCGAAATTGATAAGGATAATATTTTTCAAAAAATTAATGCTTCTAATTTGAAAAGTTCTTTTAATCAACATGAACATATTAATTCGATTAAAAGAAGAATTAATGATCGAGAGAAAACAATTCAAGCAAATAAATGTCCAAGATGTGGTAATAATTTGGTTGAAAGAAGAGGGGAATTTGGAAGTTTTTTAGGGTGTAAATCATATCCAAAATGTAAATTCACGCAAAAATAGGATGGTAATCTTGTTTAAAAATCTTTGCTAGTATGAGTGTTTATAGTTTTCAAATAAAAAAACTTTGAGTAGCGCTAAGAAGAATTATAGTAGAATTAAGAAAAAGTGTTTTGCGCCAAGTGCTGTAAATTGATATTTAAAGTTTGTATTTTTGCCTTTATGAATGATAATTTTATAAATGAATACTTTGGCATAGGAATACAAAATGGTAAAACGCCTGAAAATTTGGGAGTTTTGTGGCGTTCGGCTCAAAACATGGGTGCTACTTTTATATTTACCATTGGTAATCGATATGCGAAACAAGCGTGTGATACTCATGATGCTGTAAAAGCGATTCCTTATTTTCATTACGAGACTTTTGAAGCTTTCTATGAAAATTTGCCTAAAGGAGCACGATTAGTTGGTGTAGAACTGACCGACAAAGCCTCTGATTTAGAAACTTTTGAGCATCCAAGAAGATGCGTTTATTTATTGGGAGCAGAAGATCACGGTTTATCTAAAAATGCGATGAGTAAATGTCATAATTTAGTGAAATTTAAATCGGAAAAAAGCCTAAATGTGGCCGTGGCAGGAACTATTATTATGTATGATAGAAATTTGCCTAAACCACGTTCTTGAGGCAAAGCTTTTCAAAATAGTTTTTTTAAACTTTTCAAACTCGATCGCTCCGATATGTAGACAGCGATAGCGCAGATTTGTAATCTGTGCCCGCAAAAGGAATCAGAAACAAAAAAGCTTCAGATTTCTCTGAAGCTTTTTGTCTTAGTAGCGGGAACAGGACTCGAACCTGTGACCTTCGGGTTATGAGCCCGACGAGCTGCCTACTGCTCTATCCCGCGATGTTTCGGGTGCAAAGATACATACTAAATACGTTTATCCAAAGAAATTCTTGAAATATTTTCTAGAAAAGGTGTTTTAGTGTAATTTGTTGATATTTAGGTGATTATTTTTTAATGCTTAAAGAGTTTATATTTTATAAGTCAATAATTCTGCGTAAGGATCGTTTTTTAAACCCAATAATTTGCCAAAAGCAGGCTCGGTTTTATAGCCGTTTTGTTTGAGTTTTATAATCTCTAAACGGAAATTCTCATCTCGCGATTGCAGAATTTCATGTTCTATAATCATGTGTCGGTAACCGTTTTGGTTTTTGGTTGGAATATCTTGACCGAAAATTTCAATTTCAAAATCTTCTAATTTAAAACTTGCAATTATAGAAAGTTGTTCATTTACAATAACTTCTGAAATTTTAAAATCAGTTTTAGATTGAAATAGAGTAGTGATGATTTCGATGTAATGAGTTTTGTTCTGCCAATAACAAATAATATCGAGATCGCTGTTTTCAATATCAATATTTATTGGAATAGTTCCCGCTAAAATAGGATCAAATTCAGACAGATTTTCTAAAACCTTATTTTGGGTAAGTGTTTTATAAGCCTTGATTTGTCTGGGATTTCCATCTTTTAAATAATCTATTGTATCGAAATGAATCATTTTAATTGTCGTAATTTTTCTCTTCTTCGATTTCCTGTTTGAGTCTGTTGTTAATGTCGACTTTAGCTTTAGTGAAAACGAAAATTGTTGTTTGGTATTCTCTGGCGTACTGATTGGTTATGCTTCCGCCAATGCGTGCAGACTCAAAAAACGGACTGGTTTCTTTAAATTCAGTACTGTTTTCTTCAAATTCTTTCACCCTTATTAGATTCGTATAATGCACATTCAAATTGAACCAATTCACGTAATCAGCATTGAAAGAAACGGCTTTAATGCCTTTTTTAGTGTAATAATTAATAGCTCCGGCTTGTCCGTAATTATCACAAAGCACTAAAGTATTTTCAGATTTTGGAAACAAAGCATAAACAGAATCTGTTTTTCGGGCTAGTTCTTTCCAACCCAGCATATCAGCAAAATCTTGAGAAAGGTTATGTTCTTTTCCATCTTCCCAGCGATGTGTTCCAAGTTTGTTTTTTACAATGTATTCTGGACTTTTATTAGGAAAGGCAAGCTGGTACATCGGAATAAAAAACAATAACGGAAGTAAAATAAATACAGGTTTTAAATAGCGTTTCCATCCTGATTGTAAAACATCTTCAAGGTAAACAGCTCCAAATGCTATGTAAATTGGATACAAACCAATGGCATAATAGGCTTTGGCTTTGAAATAAAGAAAAACAAGCAGCGTGAAAATGATCGATGTAAAAAAGAATTTGAATTTTTCGAAAGGTTTGTAAAATACTAAAGCATAAAAAGAGGAAAGAATTACGAATAAACCTCCAATAAAATATAGAATCTGCTCTTTTAAAAAATCGATACGGTCTACGTTTACCAGTTGCGTTTCTGCTAGTTCTTTCATGTGATGTACAATAGGAAAATTATTGTTGTACTGCCACAATAGATTGGGTAAAATCAAAAGAATTCCTAAAATCAACGCAAAATATAATTTTTTCTCAGCCAATATTTTACGTTGTTTTGAAAGTAAGAGCGCTGGAAAAAGTCCGATTAAGAGGAAAAGAATATTGTATTTGTTTAGGAATCCAAATGCAAAAACAACAGCTCCGATATAAAACCATTTAGGTTTTTCTGAAGAAATATATTGAATTACCACATAATAAAAAGCTGTCCAAGATAAAACATCTACAGAGTTTGGCTGATACAGCATGTTAATTCGTAACAATGCTGAAAACACAATACATAATGCTCCTAAAATTAAAGCATACCAATTGCCTTTTAAAAGCTCGATAGTTTTCCAAACCATTAAAAGCGTTAAAGCGCCAAAAAGGGCAGGGAAGAACTTTACCCAGAAAACAGAATTTCCTAATAAAAAAATAACGTACGAAAACCAGGAAGTCACAGGCGGGACAGACAGATATCCCCAAGCTAAATGATGCGCTTGGTCGAGATGAAGGTATTCATCACGCTGTAAATCATATTCGGGACTGATTAAAGTATATTGTAAAACAAATTTTAAAATGATAAACCCAATTAATACAATCGTTTTTTTATTCATGAAAATTTAGTTTTTGGAGTGGTGGTTTGGTTTTAGTACAGCTAATATAGGATTTATTTTGATTGTAGGTTTTAAAATAAAAAAGCTCCAGATTTCTCTGAAGCTTTTGATTTTATTCCTCGTTTGCGGTTTCAAATTCCATGTGGTCAACGATTTCTTCGTCGGCTTTTGCAGATTTTGAAGCTTTAAGAGCGTTGAATCTTTCCAGCATTTCAGTTTCTTCTTCTTCACCGCTGAAATATGGAAAAACATCCATAATTGGTGATTCTGAAATTGCCGGAATCGAATATTCGCCCATCGTATTTTTCATTACATGAATCGTATTGTCAAAAGCTTCTCGTACATCATTTGCCTGAACCAGCATGTACATGTTTGATTTTCTTTCTTTTCCGCTTTCTTCGTCATAAGCAATCAAAGAAACTTTAGACTTAAACCAACGGTCTGCATTTTCAAAAGGATGAATTTCAGCAAAATTGGCAACTTTTATATTCGTGATTTTAAATTCTTCACTTACATAAGCCACCATTTCTTCATTAATTCTTTTTTCAGCTTCTGTATACGATATAGCATCTACCAAATAGGGTTCTGTAACCACTTTTTGTCCGCCAGTTTCGTCTGTTTTTCTATATTTTACTTTGCATTCGTACCAAATTGCGCTCATCTTCTTTGTTTTTTTAAGGATGCCAAAGATAATTTTTGCTGTCAAAATATCGTGAGAATTTTAGAAATAGATATTCACAATTTGATTTGGTTTTATGTAAAGTGTTGAATGGTTTGTGATTAAGATTTTTAGCAGAAATTAATTTATTAAAAGCCTCTATGCTTTATGTCTCAAAACAATACTCGTATTCAACATAAGTTGAAGTAAAAATTGGATAAGGATAAACTTAAAATTAAATATAAATTAAAGTTTTAACCCTTACAAAAACTAATCAAAATTATATTAATGTATTTATTGTCATATATTTAACAAAATTAATTTTCCAAGAGGGTTAATCTTGTTAAAAAAAATAAAAATTAACATTCAAAAATGGTCTAATATTGTCTATTAAATACATTTTGTTAAAGTTTATAATAATCTATCTAATTATATGACCCTTATCCATCAAAACAAATTGCAATATGTTATTAATTACTTGATGAAACAAAAAAGCAATGTTTTCACATTGTTTTTTTTATTCTCATTTAATACATTTTTATATTCACAAAATATTTCTACATATTCACCAAAGCTTAGTATCCCTTCTTCCCCAGAAGCAGCGTTATTAGGGAGATTTGGAGAGATTCCGGTAGGTTATTATACTGGAATAGCTAATATTTCTATTCCATTATATTCTATAAAAGAAGATGGTATTGAAATACCATTAAGTTTAGGTTACCATAGTTCCGGAATTAAGGTCGCTGACGAAGCAACATGGGTTGGTTTGGGTTGGGATTTAAGCCCTGAAGGAACAATATCTATCGAAATACGAGGAGAAGTAGATATTCAAAGAAATCAACAGTATACCTGTGCAACAGATGCAGATACAAATACATTTAAAAATAGATTTCTTTATACAGGAGATTATTATTCGTTGAATGAAATAGGAAGATCAATGGCTACAAGTTCACCATGTCTTGAGGATGGAAATCATGGTTATTGGGATCCCTATTGTGCGATGAATGATTTAATTGGAGGAAAGCGGCAGCCTGATATCTTTTCGTATAATTTTAATGGACATTCTGGAAGATTTTATATAAACCCTGATACGAATCAAATTGTAATACTAGATAATAAAGGAGAGGATATTACATTTCAGGTAACTTCTACTAGTATTACTGCGAGAACAATTGATGGAAATATTTTTTATTTTAATGTTTTGGAAGATTCGCATGCTAATAATATGTTTGATATATCTGGATATACTTTTAAACTTAGCCAAATTGTATTGGCTACTGGGAAAACAATAAACTATACTTATATTAACGAACAAACAATAAATTATTTTTATACTGAATCAATAGACTTTCAAGGTCCATCATCACAAACGGGACAAACTTCTGTTTTAGAAAAACATTTTTCATTTATCAATTGCAATAAAAAAACATTGACAAAAATCGAAAGTCCTACTACTACTATTAATTTTAATTTAGAAGATAGAGATGATATTAATTCAACTTCAACAACAAAAATTAAAAGACTAAAATCAATAGATATTATATCAACTGTAAGCGGTACAAAAATCAAATCTTATAATTTTGGATATAGTTATTTTGCTAACAATACTATAGGTTTTAATGGAAGTTCAACTTACGGTGAGCTTAATAAAAGATTAAAGCTTGACTCTGTGAAGGAGATTGGATACAACACCAATGGTACACAAGATACTAGTAAACCGGATTATAAATTCAATTATAAAACCGATGTTTTATTACCACAAAAAAATTCATTTGCAGTAGATTTTTGGGGATATTATAATGGTAAGAACAATACTAGTTACATTCCCAATTTAGATTATTTTCATTATGATCTGGATGAAACTTTTAGTACTGTTCAAAAACCATATTTTAAGTTTAGCAATAATTCAGCCAACAGATATACTGATAATATATATTCTGGAGCATATATGCTTAACAAAATTACTTATCCAACTGGTGGTTTTACTCAATTTGAATATGAACCTAATTCTTTTTCAAATCAATTTATACCTGAGTTTTATAAAAATGAATCTGCTTACAAAAATATTTATCTTTTAGATAATAATGGTTCAGGAAATACTGTGTTTAAAAGTTTTGAGTTGTCCAGAGAAGTAACAATTGTTTTTTCAAATATAATAAGCGCATACAATGTAAACCGTGCTGCCTGGACATATGCAGAAATGTATGGGTCATATATTGAATTTACAAAAACTAAGACAATAAGTGGAACACCAACAACTACTATAATAAAAAGATGGGATTTATCAACTGAAAATAGTACTTTATTTAACAACAATCAAGGCAAGCAATGGGACGAAACAATGGTAATTCCTTACGATCCAGATCCAAGTGTGACTTATGCTGTAAAAGTATTTATGCCTGACGCTTTGAATTATGCAGAAAATTTTAATCATTCTTCATCTGTTAATTCCAGATTTTACTATTACGATGATATTGGTGTCGATAAATCTGTCAGTAATCAAGGTGGAATGAGAATTAAATCAATCAAAAATTATTCGACTTTTGGCGTATTAACTTCAAATAAACAATTTAAATATTACGGAGGTAAACTTCTTAACAAATTTGAACCACTGACGATGCTTAGATATAGCAATAAAACAGGAGGTGGAGTTAGTGGTGGTAATGCCTATGAATATATTGGTTTTCATAAAAAAATAGGTTTGTCTTCTGATGACTTTGGTATTGGTGGTGGAAATCCTATAGGTTATGATAAAGTTGAAGAAATAGATATAAAAGATACTGAAACTAATAATATTGGAAAGAAAACTTTTTATTATAACAACACTCCAAATAAAACTAAAACAGGTTTGCCAAGTATTCCCAATCTATTAAACGGGTTGATTAGTAAAGAGGAAACTTATAATAGCACAGGAACATTGCTAACAGATAAATCCTATACTTATGATCCGATAAAACCTGTAATAAACTTTTTCGGGATAAAACCTGTTTTAAAATCTTTCGGTAGTTATGGGATACCTTGCGGAACTGATTATTATGCCGGAGGTACTATTAGTGCTTATTTCAACGACAGTCCTTTAAATGGCGTTCAATATCAATATGATGTATATCCTCTTACTGCAATTTGGTATATGCCAAGCAGCACAATTTCTAAGCAGTATTTTAATGGAAACGCAGTTGCTACAACAGAAACTTTGACATATAATGCCCAAGGAAAAATAAGAAAATCTGCAAGTACAAATAGTAATGGTGATGAATTATCAACAACATATTATTATGCCAATGATAATCCGGAACTTTTACCAATTGAAGCTATAATGACTAATGCCCAGATGACAGGGATTCCCTTGGTAACCGAGAATCGCAAGAATACAGAGTTATTATCAAGACAAAATACACAGTATGCAAAAGATGCTACGACTTCAAATTTAATTTTACCTAAATACGTTTTTGCAGTGAAAGGAATTAATAGTTTAAGTTATCCAGCTCCTGAAAAAAAGGTTACTATAGATAGATATGATGTAAAAGGTAATACACAGCAATATACTTTGGAAAATGGTACAAGTGTAACTATCCTTTGGGGTTATGGAAAAACGCTTCCTATTGCAAAAATTGAAAATGCTACTTATTCACAAGTCGCAGCCGCTTTAGGAATAACTACTACAGTTCTGGATGGTTATAATGAAAGTAATTTAACGGCTATAAATAGTCTTAGAAGCAATAGCAGTTTAATAAATAGCCCAATTAGTACTTATACTCATATACCGTTAGTAGGCGTAAATACAATAACAGATTCAAAAGGAGATAAAATCACATATACATATGATTCATTTTCTAGATTGCAAAATGTAAAAGACAAAGACAACAATATTTTATCTGAAAATAAATACCAGTACCAAAATTAATTAGAAAATGATGAAAAAATACAATTATTACTTAGTCTTCGTTTTATTGATGTTTTTTGGTCAAATTCAGGCTGGAATTTATCCTAATTACACACAAAACATTACAGTTCCTAATCTAAATAATAGTGGACAAAGCGGTACCGGAGGCGGCACAATATCTATAAACAACGATATATTAACTATTAGTCTTTCTGCTACCTGGGCTAACCCAAGTTATTTAAAAATTGGGACTGTTGCAACTTTAACAATTTCTCCAGCATTGCCTAATATGGAATTAGGGCAGTTATCATCTGCACCGGGAAGTCCGTTGGCAAACTATGCAGCAAAAATTGAAAACAATGCCTTGGTATTTTATCTATTGAATTCACCAACCAGCTGGAATGGATGTTATCTTAATTTTGTTAAAAATTTTGCTTGCTCAAACGCACAGACTTGGTATCTAGATGATGATTTAGATGGTTTAGGAGATCCATTAAATTTTATTGCAGGACAATGTACAAAGCCTAATGGTAACTATGTTTTGGATAATACGGATAATTGTCCGACAATTCCAGGGACAAATGCAAATTGTAATAGTTTAATACCAGTTTTACAGAATCGTAATTCGATAAAAAACGTAACTTACAAAATGGAAACTGCCACAAGTATTACTTCTCCAACTATTCTTCAGGCCAATCAAAATGTAACCTATTTTGACGGACTTGGAAGGCCTATACAAAAAAATTCATACCAATTGTCAGCTACAGGGAAAGATATTGTTACACCTGTTGAATATGATGATTTTGGAAGAGAAATTAAGGAATATCTACCATTTGCATCGTCACAAAATAATCTAAGTTATATAGATCCATCAACATTGGTTCCTAATTTAATTTCGCAGTATCAAACAAATTACGGTGCGGTAAACAATAATCCATTTAGTGAAAAAGAATTGGAAGCTTCACCTCTAGGACGTGTATTGCAGCAAGCTGCCCCAGGAAATGACTGGGCTTTGGCAAATAATCACACGATCAAGATGGATTATCAGACCAATGTTGGTAATGAAGTAAAATTATATTTAGCATATGCAGCATGGAATTCAAGTCTAGGCGTATATGACATATCGTTGAATTATGGGACTGGCAATGGTTTTTATCCTGCCAATCAGCTTTATAAAACCATAACCTATGATGAAAATACAATTGCGTCTCCAACAGAAACAAACGGCTCAACTGTAGAGTTTAAAAACAAAGAAGGACAGTTAATCTTAAAGCGCACATATGAAGCAGGAGTAAAACATGACACATATTATGTATATGATTCGTATGGTAATTTAACATATGTAATACCTCCAAAAGCAGCTGATTTAATTACATCTGTAGCAGCACAAAATGATGTAACGTCAACAGCTGTAATTAATTCAGGAAGTTCTTTGCAATTGACAGCAACAAATTCAATCAGATTGTTACCGGGCTTTAATGCCGTTTCAGGAAGTATATTCAGTGCTACAATTGTAAATAATCAGGGAATTTTAGACAATTTGTGCTATCAATATAAATACGATTATCGAAATCGACTTGTAGAGAAAAAATTACCCGGCAAACAATGGGAATTTATTGTTTATGACAAATTAGATAGATCTGTAGCGACTGGCCCGAGTTTATCTCCGTTTACCGATATCACTACTGCTGGATGGAGTGTAACTAAATATGATGCTTTAAACCGACCTATAATTACAGCATGGCTGCCTGGTACAATTACTAGTGCAGATAGAAAAACATTACAGGATACTCAAAACGGATATACTGCCAATTTTAGCGAAACCAAAATTGCAACTGCGACAAATACAACTATAAATGGAGTATCATTCAGATATACTACTGCTGCGTGGCCAACTACAGGGTATCATGTGTTGACAGTCAGTTATTTTGATGATTACAATTATCCAAATGCACCAACAATTCCAACTTCTGTTGAAACGCAAAATGTATTTTATAATACTACAACGAAACCTATTGGATTAGCTACGGGAAGCTGGATAAGAATTTTAGAAAATAGTACAACTTATAGAAATGAATTGTCATATACACTTTATGATGCTAAAGCAAGACCAATTCGTTCTTACATGCAAAATTTCTTGGGCGGTTACACTTATACTGATAGTAAGCTAAATGCGTTTTCAGGCCAGCTGCAGTACAGCATTGTAAGACATAAAAGGCTTAACACAGATACTGAATTAATGACTAAAGATGTTTTTACTTATTCTGACCAGGATCGTGTATTGACACAGACACATCAAATTAACAGCGGTACTATAGAACTTATTGCAAGTAATACTTATGATGAACTAGGACAACTGATTTCTAAAAAAGTAGGAAATACTACTGCTGCTCCAACACAGAATATCAATTATACGTATAATATTCGCGGATGGATGACGAATATTAACGACGTTAATTCATTAACAAAAGGTACGGATCCTAGAGATCAATTTGCCTTTAAAATAAGTTATAACACTCTTTCCAGCAGTATTTCTGGTGTAAAAGCTTTATACAATGGAAATATATCTGAAACCTATTGGACCAGTGCCTCTGAAACTACACCTGTTATTCGTTCTTATGGTTATAAATACGATAACCTAAACCGACTAAAAGATGCTGTTTTTCAAAGAGCAACCACAGTGAGCGGTGTTTATAATGAAAGCCTTACATACGATAAAAATGGAAACATTTTATCCTTAACACGTAATGGCAATAATGAAACAACAGCGACTCAAATAGATAATTTGGCATATAGTTATGGAGCAGGTAACCAAACCAATCAACTAACCAAAGTAGTTGACAATGCTCTTGCCGCAAATAAAATATACGGTTTTGTAGACAGTGCTGCCAATACTCTAGATGATTATAGTTATGATGCTAATGGAAACTTGATCAAGGACAATAACAAAAACATAACTAGCATAGTATATAACAATCTTAATCTGCCAACGCAAATAACTTTTTCAACAATAGGAAATATTGTATATCTTTATAATGCTGCGGGACAGAAGGTACAAAAGATAGTAACAACCACTTCACCTGCAAATGTTACAACAACAGATTATTTAGGAGGTTACCAGTACACAAATACAGCACTTAAGTTCTTTCCAACTGTTGAAGGCTATGTTGAAGCAGTTGCCGCAAGTTCTTTTAAATATATATACCAGTATAAAGATCATTTGGGTAACATTCGTTTGAGTTATGATAAAAATCTTGTAATAAAGGAAGAAAATAACTATTATCCTTTTGGATTAAAACAAGAGGGGTATAATATTCTGAAAAATTCTACAAATGATGGTTTAAAGTATAAGTACAATGGAAAGGAGCTCCAAGACGAGCTGGGGCTTAACTTTTACGACTATGGAGCAAGAAATTATGACCCTGCAATTGGTCGTTGGATGAACATTGATCCACTGGCTGAAAAAATGAGAAGACATAGTCCATATAACTATGCTTTTGATAATCCTATAAGATTTATTGATCCTGATGGTATGGCTCCTACTGATTGGATCAATTGGATTGGAACAAATGGCCAGCAACATATAACTTACGATAAAGATGTAAAAACTGTAGAGCAAGCAGAGGCAAAAGGCTACGGAAATGTAAAACAAGTTTTTGAATCTGGGACTGCTCATACAGAAGACTATAGTACAATTGTTGAGTTTGCGAAAGATGGTAACTTTGTTGTAAATAATGGTTCAAAAACAGATATCGATGACACTAGTGTAACGACAGAAAATGGAACTTTTATATCAAAAAATAAAGGGGTCGTGGATGCTCTAGGAGATGGTGTCCCAGGAATATTGCAAGACGTTGGTGATTCTTTAACTTTAGCAGCTTTGCCAGTCGCTGCAACAGGAATTGGTGTTCCATTAGCAGGAGCAATGGGAACAGTAGGAGGAACAATATCAAAAATCGGTACAGTTTTAGAAATAGGAAATGACGCTTTCGAAGGTAATTTTTCTTTCACCAAAGCAGCTACAAAATTAACAGTGAGTACACTTTCTAGTAAGATTGGAGGCTCAAGTGCTTTTGGTCCAACCGAACAAATAGCTAATGATAATGTATTTAATCTATTAGATAGATCTATAGATCAGGCAAAAAAGAAAGACTAAATATTAAAAAATGGAATATATATTTTTCATAATAGCTGTTGCTTTTGCAATTTATACACTTGTTGACTTTAAAAAGAAACCAAACGATAGTGAAATTAATCAATATTATAATTCAAAATATTATAGACTTTTACTTTTGATAATTGGTATAATTATAATGGCTATTATATCGTTTTTTATAAAAAGAAATAAATAAATTATGAAATTAAACTGTGCTGTAATATTTATTACAATTGTTATTTCGCAAAATTTAATTGCGCAAAAAATTAAGTTTAAAGATGAGAATCTTAAGATAAGTTTGATTGAACAAGGTTACGATTTTAATAAAGATAACGAAATAGAGGTATCAGAAATTGATACTGTTATTAAATTAAAAATAACTAAAAAGAACATTAAAATGTTAGATGATTTAGTACATTTTAAGAGTCTGAAAGCTTTTAATGCAATGAATAATCAAATAAGAAATATCGATGTCTTTTTTAACAATTCCAATATCGAAGAAATATATATCGGTGAGAACAATCTGGGAAAAAAACTCATATTAAAAAATATGCCAAAATTACGGGGGCTTTATGCTTTTAGAAATGGCTTAAGTGAACTGGTTTTAATTAATACTTCTAATATCGAGTCGTTGTATCTACAAGGAAATATATTTGAAAAAATTATCTTGGATAAACTTCCTAAGCTAAAAACTTTGCAGTTATCTGAAAATGGTAATTTAAAGATGATAAATGTTGAAAAAAATGTTGAACTTGTTCAGCTCTATCTTAATTCTACTAAAATTGAAAAACTAGATATTTCTAACAATCCTCTATTGAAAACACTCTACATTGATAATGGAGTTAATTTATTAAAATCAGAAAAACAGAGCATGATTAAACCTATGCAGAGTATTAAAGTATCAAATTAGTGGCTTGCTAAGAAAAACCGAACAAATTTAAGGGTGCATTATTGCACCCTTTTTATTAAATTCCTTTTCTCAATTTTCTTTTATTCCTTTTATTAAACTCCTTTGAGACATAGTCATTTACTTTTTCTACACGTAGCAGTATATTCACCATATTTTCTTTCACATACTCTTTTAATTCAGCATTTTGAAAATTAGCACCGTCAGTTGAAACCAAAAGATTGTACTTTTTTTCAATTTTAAGAATATTCATTGCACAGCTCTCCTGAATTCCTTTTGCACTGTATTCTTTTCCCAGACTGCTTCCGTTGAAAACGGATCTAGTTTTATGGTTAACGTAGGTTATTCCATAAAGCTGTCCTTCTCCACTTTTTCTTAGTATCATGTGAATGCTTTCTCCTTCCAGTACTTTGGATAATTTTTCGAGAGAAAATATGCTTTCACGAAAGAAATCTGAAGCTTTTGATTTTATTCCTCGTTTGCGGTTTAAAATTCCATGTGGTCAACGATTTCTTCGTCGGATTTTGCAGGTTTTGAAGCTTTAGAACTCATAGAAATGGATATCTTTATTTGTTTAAAAAAAGACCAAATGAAAGAGAAGTCGATAAATTTATTGAAACATTGTTTCAAGAGCGAGATAATTTTTTACGTGAAAAATATGCCAATTTAGATCCGAATTTGAATTATGAAACTCAATTGAATGATTTGAAATGGCTTTTAAATGTTGAAGCAATTTCGAGAAAAGAATATGATCAATATTATCTTGATTTAAAGCAGTTGTATGCGCCAAAAAGAGGTGCAATAGGTTTTGATAGATAATTCTATCGATAGAAAGACGAGTAAAAATCCAACAAAAAAAGCTTCAGATTTTTCTGAAGCTTTTTTTGTTGAGGTAATTTTTAAGAATCTTAAAAATTAGTATTTACTTTTTTAGAACGATCTGCAATAAATGAGATAAGCCATGTTACTTGTCCTTCTTTTACAAAATACACTTTTTTAGACTCCAATTCTGGAATACTTTCTAAACAAGTCAGCAAAATGTTGTTCGCAGAAATAAGATATTTTTGATCGTAAGTGCTTAAAACTCTTGCCGCTTCTGAATTGGTTTTGGCTAGGGTCGTAAATTTGGTGAAATTGTTTTTCAAAATCGCATCATAATCAATTACATCTTGCAGGGTTAAAGTAATATAATGTTCTTTAACGTTTTCATTGTAAAATAGTGTTGAAAATGCCCATACAGCACCACCAGATAAATAAATTTTATTCTTTTTTGTCAAAGGAGGATTTGCATCAAAAAGCTCTTTTGTTTTCTTACGTAGAATAGTATTGTAGTCAAATGACTTTTCTTGATAAGTCAACATATCATTTGCCTGACTTTGATTTAAAACGGTTTTCTGAACAGCATCAGTTAAAGTCATTGTTCCAAAATCCAATTCTAGCGGAACAAATTCTAGTTTGTTATCTTTAAGTTCATCAATGTAACCGCCTTTAGTAGTTTGAGCTCCAATATCAAGAAGAAAAGCACTAGCATAATCAACGGGAGGCATGGCACCTTTAACTAATGTTTTTGCTTCTTCATTAGCCTCAAGGATTTCAAGTTCTTTGTTGGTTAGAGTGGCGATTTTAGTTTTTAAAGCCTCAGCATTTCGTGCAGATTGAAAAACAGGAGCTGCAACGATAAAGATATTTTCTTCAAGAATTTTATAATCAGCTCTGATTTTTTTCAATTGGTCAGATACTACAACACTGGCTCTGTTGATGTCTTCCTGAGGAAGTGCTCCCGTAGCAGCAATATGATCGGCAAAAGGGATTCTTTCAGTTGAGAAAGAAAGAATTTTGTAATCGGCCTTTCTAATATTGTTTACGTCTATAACTGAAACTTTTATAGCTCGGCGACCAATTTCAATTCCCGCATAAATGCTTTTTTGAGAGAATAATGTGATACTAAAAAATAAATTTAAAAGAATGAAAAATAGAACGTGGGGTTTGTTTTTTTTAAGCATTGTATTTAATTAAATATGATTTGTTTTTGAATGCAGGTTTTGTGTGGTATTTATATGAAAATCGCAATTTTGTATTGAAAAAAATGGGTTTCAATAAAAAATTGCAAATTTATAAAAACATTCAAGAAAATAAACTCAGTTATTGAGAAAAGATATTATTTAATTATTAAGCTTTGTTTTAATGCTTGGTAATTTGTGATTTTTTCTTTTTATAAAGAATTGCCAAAAGATGATAATTCAAGGAAAACGTCAAATTTTAATTCTTATTTTTTTAAAGTATAAAGTAAGAAGTGTTTAAGAATATTACGTATTATGTCCAATAACTTTACTTCCCCTGCTCAATACGTTCCAAGTCTTCATTATGTTTTTTTCTGAATTGGAAATTTTGAAAATCATTGGTTGTTGGTGTTTCAAATTCAAAACTTTTTAGTTCGGCAATTTCGATTTTTAAATTCATGCCCTTAAAATCTAAAACGTGTCCTCCTTTTTTGGTGTCTGCTGAAAGAAAATGAAAATGGAAACCGCTCATTTGTATTCCATTCAAATATTCTGGTAGATGATAGCCAACCAATGTTCCTTTGGTATTTTGGATGTTGAAAAATTGCTGCCTATCTAAAATTGTGGAAAGCGCAGGAAAAGGTTCTTCCTTTACTGGTGGAAACGCCCTAGTTCTCATATTGCTAAAATCGCCTGTAATCTTTACAGCATACATTACATTTTTATTTGTTAATCGGTTTTCAATAGTTTCCAATAAATCCTTTTGTTCTGTAGCATTGTTTACATAGAATGTCATATTTGCCTCGAAAAAAGTAACTGTTGATAAAGGTGTTTTGTATTCGTTGTCTACTACATTTACTTCGCCTGTGGCTTTTGTCTGGTAAACTTTTCCATTAAGCATAGTTAATTCGCCATCTAGCATATCTGGAGCTGCAATACCAAAATCTCCTTTCAGTTTTAATTCTTTGATAGGTAATGAGCCTTTGTAAAGTCCTCCGATAAAAGCGTCGATAATACCATAATTATATAATATATTGTTTTTTGATTGTTCAGTTGATGTTATCTTGTCTTTTTCCTCGATTATCACCCTATTGTGAAACATTTGAGGCATATAGATTTTTTTAGTAGCAGAATTGTAATAAATATCAGCAATACTTTCGCCTGTAAAGTATGTTTGGCTTGTCTGGTCTAAATAAATCGTAAATCCATAATTTTCCAAAGTCTTTTACGGGAAATGTTACCCAATCTGAAATTAACAAATGGTTGTCATCTATCCATTCTATACCGTCAAAAAATCCATTAGCAATATTAGGTAACTCTTTAAATATTCCATTTCCTGTTTTAATGTAAACCGAACCTTCTCCATAGTTTTTACCATTGGTGCAAACCACTAATTGTTTCGTTTTTTTGTTGTAGTTTATTCCGTTTGCAGCAGATAAATTACCAATTATTTCAACTGATTTGTCTTTAGTGTTTATCTTGTAGATATTGCCTGAAATCGTTTCTGTAACACCAATAAAATCATTTTCTAACCTACAAATATCATTTAAAACTATTGCATCTGGTATAGTGAGTTCAAATACTGTTTTTCTTGTATTGATATCAAAGCCAACAATGCGCTCCATATCTGCAACGTATAATATGTTGTTTGCTATTGTTAACCCTTTAGGGGCATTTAAAACCCCTTTTTGTGGTAAAAACTTCAGTTTGATTAGTTTTCCGTCTTCCGATATTTCACTTATAAAACCATCTCCATCTTTGCTGAAAACATCTTGTCCTTGATTGGAAACAAAATAGCGTTTGCCATCTGATGTTACGCTTTCAGGCATTGCAAAACCGTTGATAATCTGTTGCGGGTAACCGTTAAATTTGATGCATACAAAGATTATCAAGACTATATTTCTTATTTTCATTTCTTTAAAATTTGATGACTATTTTTCCGAAAGCATTCCCTGATTTCAATTTTAAAAATGCTTCTTGTGTTTGTTCTATGGAATAAATGCTATCTATGACAGGTTTAATGTTGTTTTTTTCAATAGCATTGACCAACTCTTCTAATTCCTGTGCATTCCCTACAGAATAGCCCTGCAAACGGATATAGTTTATAATTAAGGGGAAGACGTCAAAAGTAAGTTTGCTGCCAGACATAAATCCCACTAAGCCTACAAAACCATGCTCTTTAACAGAAAGAATACTTTGCTCGATTGTTTTGTTTCCAGCTACATCAAGAGTAATATCCACACCAGTATTGTTGTTTAAACGTTTTACTTCATTGCTCCATTCGAGAAAGTCGTTATAATTAATAACTTCATCAGCTCCTAATGCTTTTAGTTTATGCTCTTTTTCCTTGCTTCCTGTGGTAGCAATAACTTTCAATCCCGACATTTTTGCAATTTGTAAAGCAAACAAAGAAACACCGCCACTTCCTTGTATTAGGATCGTTTGTCCGGCTTTTATATTGGCTTGAGTTACTAGCATTGCCCAAGCAGTCAATCCTGCAATAGATAGGGAAGTGGCTTCTTCATCCGTAAGATTTTGAGGAGTACGAACTAATGTGTTTTCGGGTTGTACAGTAAATTCTGCTAAAGTTCCAGAAGTCTGCATACCTGTTCTTAAAGCATTATGATAGGAAGTGATTTTCCCTGCTTCCCAACGTGTAATAAATGGAATAAGAACACGGTCGCCTTTCTTCCAGCGTGTAACATTCTTTCCTACGGTTTCTACAACACCCACACCTTCCGAAACAGGAATAAATGGTAGAGGAATGTTAAAGCCGAAACTGTTTTCAACTGTAAGTAAGTCCAAGTATTGCAATGAAACTGCTGTAGTTCTTACTAATACTTCATTTTCGTTTATTTCTGGCGTTGGAACTTCTACTGTTTTTAAATGTTCGATGCCATAACTGTTTAATTGTATTGCTTTCATAATGTAAATTTTATGAAGCAAAATTATAGTCTGATGTTTGCTTTAAATTATGCTAATCAAACAAGTTGTTATGAAATAGAAACGCTTGTTTTTCTAAATTGATTAGGAGTTTCGTTGGTTTGTTTTTTGAAGAAAATAATAAAATTAGATGAGTGTTCAAAGCCTAAACTATATGCTATTTCTGCTATATCCCAACTGCTGAATTTTAATAATGCTTTTGCTTCTTTAAGCAGTGTTTCTGCAATCCATTCAGAAGTGGTTTTGCCTGTACTTTCTTTTAATGCTCTGTTTAGAGTATTGGTATGTAAATTGAGTTGTGCAGCAAATTCATTAGCTGTTTTAAGTTTCAATGTTTGACTTGGGGAATCAATAGGAAATTGTCTTTCTAATAATTCCAAAAACATCATGCTAATACGTTCTGCAGCATTGGTAGGTTGGTAAAAAGTTTCTGGTGATTGCATTTTCATAGCTTCGTGCATGATAATTTGCACATAACTTCTCAATAAATCATATTTATTGGTATATACGGAACAGATTTCCTGAGTCATATTTTCAAAAATGCCTTCCAAAAGTTTTAAACTTTCTTCATTGAGAAAGAATATATGATTGCCGCCTACTTTGAATAATGCTGACTGCGAAAGGTTTTCGTTTTTTAATGAGGAGTTTACAAAATCTTCAGTGAAAAGACAGAAAAAACCTGTTTGATTTTCAGAAGTTGGCTGCCATGAATAGGGAATAAGCGGATTAAGAAACGTAATCGCGGGTTTGTCAATATTTATTGATTTATCTGCATAACTCATAATTCCTGTACCTTTTGTAACAAGTGAGATTTTATAAAAATCTCTACGGTTAGGTGGTAAAGACGTATTATCGCAAGCAAATTCCTCTCTACGGTATACATTGAATTGTCCTGTTTTGGGATATTCTTGCCCGTGATTGGTGTAAAATTCTCTAATTGTTTCTTTTTGTTTCATCTTTTAAGTTATGAAAATCAAACAAAGAAGTTGGTGTAGTTTGAATCTCAATTAGATTAGAAGTAAATAATAAGGCTTTTGGCTTTTATCGAATTTTCGAGAATAAAGAATGTAAACAACAAATTCTTTCATAGATATAAAATTAATAAAAAAAAAACACCACTTGTTAGAAGTGGTGTTTTTGGTAGTAGCGGGAACAGGACTCGAACCTGTGACCTTCGGGTTATGAGCCCGACGAGCTGCCTACTGCTCTATCCCGCGATGTTTCGGGTGCAAAGATACGCCCATTTTTGAGAATTCCAACGAAAATTTTAAAAAATCTTTTATTTTCTGTATTGAGTTGATATTCCTACCTTTGCAAATTAAATATTATGCAAATGTCACATAAAGCAGGTTTCGTAAATATCATCGGAAATCCAAATGTTGGAAAATCAACTCTAATGAATGCCTTCGTTGGAGAAAGATTATCAATCATTACCTCAAAAGCACAAACAACACGTCATAGAATTCTCGGAATTGTGAACGGAGAAGATTTTCAATTGGTATTATCAGACACTCCCGGAATTATAAAACCAGCTTACGAAATGCAGGAGTCGATGATGAACTTCGTCAAATCGGCTTTTGAAGATGCTGACATTTTAATATATATGGTTGAAATAGGGGAGCAGAACTTAAAAGATGAAGATTTCTTCAAGAAAATCTATCATGCTAAAATCCCTGTTTTACTACTTTTAAACAAAATTGATAATTCAAATCAAGAACAATTAGAAGAACAAGTTGCTTTTTGGAAAGAAAAAGTGCCAAATGCTGAAATTTTCCCAATCTCAGCGCTTCAGAATTTTAATGTACCGGAAGTTTTCGGTAGAATTATCGAATTATTACCAGAATCACCTCCTTATTACCCAAAAGATCAATTAACCGATAAACCGGAACGTTTCTTTGTGAATGAAACCATTCGTGAAAAAATCTTATTGAATTACAGTAAAGAAATTCCATATGCAGTTGAAATTGTAACAGAAGAGTTTCATGAAACAGATGCTATTATCAGAATTCGTTCTGTAATTATGGTGGAACGCGATACACAAAAAGGAATCATCATTGGACATAAAGGTGCCGCTTTGAAAAAAGTAGGAACAGATGCCCGTACTGACTTAGAGAAATTCTTCGGAAAACAAATTCATCTTGAACTTTATGTAAAAGTGAATAAAAACTGGAGAAGCAATGCGAATATGCTGAAGAGATTCGGATATAATCAATAGTGTTTATTTAATCGGTTAATCATTGATTTGTTTAATCGTAAAAATGAAAGTTCTTTTGGAAAATGTCCTAGCCCAGATAGGAGCGATATCCTTTTTCTGGCTTCTTTAGCCAGGAAAAGATATAGCGGATAGCTGGATTAGCTCCTAAAAATTATACAAAAAAACAATAAAAACTTAGGTACTTAGAAACTTAGCATCTTAGCAACTTTTTTATGTACCTTTGCAAAAAATTTAAACAAAGTATTTTGGATTACAAGTGATTAGGTTTTTAAAGGAATTAAAAGTCTAGGATCTGAAATCTAAAATCTAAAATTTACAAAAATGAGTAATAACATTGTTGCGATAGTAGGAAGACCTAATGTGGGGAAATCGACCCTGTTTAATAGGCTGATACAAAGAAGAGAAGCTATTGTAGATTCAGTATCTGGGGTTACCCGTGATAGAAACTATGGTAAAAGCGAGTGGAACGGAAAAGAGTTTTCTGTCATTGATACAGGTGGATATGTTCGAGGGTCTGATGACGTTTTCGAAGGTGAAATCCGCAAACAAGTTGAGCTTGCTATCGACGAAGCCGATGTTATTATTTTTGTGGTGGATGTTGAAGAAGGAATCACACCAATGGATGAAACGGTTGCAAAATTGCTGCGTAAAGTAACAAAACCAGTTTTATTGGCTGTAAATAAGGTTGATAACGCAATGCGCGAAAAAGACGCTGTTGAATTTTATAATCTTGGTTTAGGCGAATATTATACTTTCGCCAGTATTTCTGGAAGTGGCACAGGAGATTTATTAGATGCTTTAATTGAAGCTTTCCCAGAAAAACCAGAGCCAGTTACACCAGAAGTTGAATTGCCTCGCTTTGCAGTTGTAGGTCGTCCAAACGCTGGAAAATCTAGTTTCATCAACGCTTTGATTGGTAAAGATCGTTATATTGTTACCGATATTGCTGGAACAACTCGCGACGCTATTGATACAAAATTTGATCGTTTTGGTTTTGAATTTAATTTGGTTGATACTGCTGGAATTCGCCGTAAAGCAAAAGTTAAAGAAGATTTAGAATTTTATTCTGTAATGCGTTCTGTAAGAGCAATTGAGCATGCAGATATTTGTATATTGGTTATCGACGCAACACGTGGATTTGAAGGTCAGGATCAGAGTATTTTCTGGTTGGCTGAAAAAAACCGTAAAGGTGTTGTAATCTTAGTAAACAAATGGGATTTGGTAGAAAAAGATACCATGTCTACTCGTGATTACGAAGAGAAAATCAAGAAAGAATTAATGCCTTTTACAGATGTGCCCATTTTATTCGTTTCTGCTTTAACCAAGCAGCGTTTATTGAAAGCGCTTGAAGCTACAGTTCAGGTTTTCGAAAATAGAAAACAAAGAATTCCAACTTCTAAATTCAACGAATATATGTTGAAAGTAATTGAAGCTTATCCGCCGCCGGCTATGAAAGGGAAATATGTGAAAATCAAGTATTGTATGCAGTTACCAACTGCAACGCCGCAGTTTGTGTTTTTTGCAAACTTACCACAATACGTAAAAGAACCATACAAACGTTATTTAGAAAATAAAATTCGTGATAATTGGGATTTTGCAGGAGTGCCAATCGATATTTACATTAGAGAAAAATAAGATTTTAAAAATCTTTATGATAAATAAAAAGCAGTATTTCAATGTCGAAATACTGCTTTTTTGGTTTAAAACTTTAATCTACGCTTCGTAGAAGAAAATTTGTTCCAATGGTGTGCCGCCATCAGAATCCCCATAATCACCATTGTGTTTTCTGGTAGACGAATACAATTTTAAAGTATACGTACAACGAGTCATATCGGCCGGCGGATTGTTGAGCTGTGAACTGTTATTGGTTCTTTCGTCAACTGCCGGAAGAGTATTTATTACCCCATCTGAAATATCTCTTTCTACCGAATGACTGTTATTATTTAAATGCAGGCTGCAACCTGATAAATACGGATGATAAACGGTATATCTCGCATGTATAGTGCCGCTTATTGGACTGCAAAGACTGGTTTCGTCCAATTCTTTAAAAGATAATTGTCTGTATATTGGATTGTTATTCATGATAACAGAATTAAGTGTTTTTCCGTTTCCGCCAATAACGCCAAAAATGTTGGCTGCTTTGTTGATTACTTCTCTAATCTCAAATCGGATGGCAAATTTTTCTAATCCAATTTTATTAGCTGCTGGAATATTCTGCCCTGCTTTAATACCGCCAGGAACATTTGGTGCTGTTGTCAGTGCTGTTGTATTTAATGAAATCAGCGTATCTTCTTCAATAATATTATAAAGAGCTAAATCGGCAGGTGTCAATCCTACTGCAGTTAAAGTTCTTTCAATAGCATGATTTACGTCAAACCAGCCTTCGGCATCAAAATCACTCTGATCGCTGTATACAAAAATGTCATTAAGAATGAACGAATATACTTTTCGGGTTAATTTTGAAACTATGCTTGGATAAAATAATCCTGGCGTAACACCCACAATTTTGGTGAAATTAGATTCGGCTAAACTAGCTGTATTATTTGGTGCTGTAGTATCACTGATTCTAAAACGATATTCAATTGGATTCCCCGAAGCTGATTTTAACGCCGCCTGTCCCGTTAATCTAATAATCGAATAGATAACATGTTTGCCAGATCCAGCATAACCATCGGCATCAAAATCGTAACTGCTTGATCCATAAGATGAACTGAAAGCATTTCCAATTCCTGTCCATGCACTTGGGAAATTAGGATCGTCAGGATTTACGACATTTACATCAGAGCATAAATTCACACATAAACAATACCCCACATTTTTGCGTGCATTGGCTTTGGTTTCGTCAATTAATTGTGTTCCTGCTAATTCGGCTTTAAAATAGACATCAGGTCCGCTTTGAAAAGAAAGAAAATTAGGATCAGTTTCTACATTAATCCATGGGGAAAGAAAAGTTTTTTTGAAGTCGGCAGAAGTATAATCAATTCTAAAATGTCCGTTAGAATCAGTTGTAGCAGTTCCTAGATTATCATCGGTTAAAAAATCGGCATCCATTGCTGTCACTTTTGCATTGGCAATTGGAGTATTGGTTCTGCAGTTCATTAAATGACCACAGATTGTCCAAGCGTCAAAAAAATGTCCGCGAATGTAACACCACCATTTATACGCAATAGCATATTCCCAACGATAATTTTGGTCTTTTGCCTGCTTTGCCAATTCTTCACGTATTGATATCGTAGCTATATGAAGCTGTACAATTTCATTTTTTTTTGGTTTTGGATGTTTAGGGGGAACAGAACCGCATACAAAATCAACATCAAAACTAGCATCAAGATATCTTTCATCAATTTCGATCGCAAAATTACCTTTTGCATCCGTTTTTGCTTTGTAAACGAGTAATTCTGCTCTTTGCTTTATTTCATCTTTTGAAACAAAACGAAAATCGTCTTTTTCATTGGTAGCTGCTTGAGCGGCAGTGTTCGTTCTTTTGTATGGATGATAAATTAAAATTTCAACTTCAGATATTTCTTCACGACAATCCTCACACACATATCCTTTTAAGGAACCTTTAAAAATATTTCTCATGATAATTTGGTTTTAAAAATGCCTACTCTAATCAGTTTTCGACTTTTCTGTCATACTCTTTTTTAGGATTTTCTGATTGCTCCTTTAATTTGTTGTCGCAAAGTTTTTGATTTTTTTAGAAGCAGGAGCAAGGTTAAAAACGGTTTTTATAAGGGGAAAATCACCCTTTTTTATTGGTGTAAATTTTTGAAATCCAATATTTTGCAATAAATTTAATTAGGAAGTGATCTTATATGCATTGTCTAATATGAATTTTAATGGCACGTTATTTGAATAAATGTAAAATCTACAATTAAACCTTTTGGTTTTTTTATAGTCTAACTAAACTCACCAACCTATTTTTATGACCAAATTAATTTCATTTTTATCGCTTTTTTTCTTTTTTGTTTTTGCTGCAAATGCACAAAACGATATCACTGTTAAAGGAACAGTTCTAGATGTAAACACACAACTGCCATTAGAACTTGCCACTGTTTATTTTACCACCGTAAAAGATTCTACTGTAATCGAATATGCCACAACCGACAAAAACGGTGCTTTTCGAATGAATATTAAAAAATTTGATAAACCTGTATTCTTAAAAGTAAATTACATGGGATATCAAACGTATTATGAAGAATACAAAGGACTTACAGAAAGTAAAGATTTTGGAAAAGTATACCTTATAGAAAATGTAAATGCGCTTAATGATGTTGTAATTAAGACGGAAGCAGCGCCAATTACCATCAAAAAAGATACTTTAGAGTTTAATGCGGCATCTTATAAAGTCCGCCCAGATTCTAATGTTGAAACTTTACTGAAACAACTGCCTGGATTTGATGTTGATAACGACGGGAAAATTACTGTAAACGGAAGGGAAGTCAATCAGGTTTTAGTAAATGGAAAAACGTTTTTTGACAAAGATGGCGCTATTGCCATTAAAAACCTTCCAGCCGATATTATCAAAAAAGTTCAAGTTTCGGACTTTAAAACCAAAAAAGAAGAATTATCAAAACAAGAATCTACTTCTGATTTTTCAAGTATTAATATTACTATTGATGAAAAGAAAAACAAAGGGTATTTTGGAAAAGTAATGGGTGGCTATGGTACAGATGATCGTTATGAAGCCAATGTCAATTTGAACTTTTTCAATAATAAACAAAAAATAAGTCTGCTTGCTTCTTCAAACAACATTAATTCTACAGGATTTTCTATGGACGATGTGTTTGACAATATGAGCGGCGGACGAAATAGCAGTGGAAGAGGAGGGAACTCAAATTCTGGCTCAAGCGGAAAAGGAATCACACAGTCAAATCTAGTGGGAATTAATTACTCTGATGATTGGACAAAAGATTTGCTGGCAATGGGAAGTTATAATTTCTCCAATACAGTGAATAAAAATGACAGTAAAGCGAATCAGTTAAGTTTTCTGCCAACAGGAAATATTATCACTGAATCCGAATCAAAAACAAGAAACGAAAGTACAGGAAACAACGCCAACTTTGAGCTGGAATACAAAATTGACCCGAAAACTCGAATTGTGGTAGCACCCAAAGTGAGCCAATCGCGAACAAATAGTAATGCTATTTCTTCAAGCTCTTCTGAAGATGAAAACGGAAATCCTTTAAATGAAAGTACTGGAAGTTCTTATTCTGAAAGTAATAATACCAATTTTGCGAATACAATCAATTTCAATAAAGCTTTTGAAAGAAAATCGCGTAATCTGAGTGTTGTTTTCACGAATAATAATACCAACAGTGATTCTGATGCCTTGAATATTTCCGAAACTATCTTTTATCAGGATAACAAACCAAATGATGAAAGAAATCAGAAAACAAGAAAGAAAAGTACAAGTGATTCTTATTCGGCAGATATCGAATATACAGAGCCAATTACGGACTCATTACGAATTAGAATTGGATCAGATTTCGATTGGAAAAGTACCAGCAACGACGAACGTACTTTTAATTTTGATGCTGATACGCAAGCCTATACCGATTACAATCAGGCTCTAAGTAATTATACTAGTTCAACTCAAAACTCAGTTACACCAAAAGTTGGCGTTACTTTGCAGAAAAATAAATTTACAGTTAATTTAGACAGCCGTACTTCGATTGTGAATTTCGATAATCATTCTTTATACCTTAATAATGCTTCAGATTTAAATAAAAAATATGCATTACCTTTTGCGACTGCGTTACTTCGATATAAATTCAGCCGTTCTAAAAATTTATCATTTAAATACGACTATTCGAATACATTGCCATCTGCAGCTCAGTTAATGCCAGTGGTTAATTTAAGTAACCCGTTGAATACCATTGTGGGAAATCCTGATTTGAATCCAATAGAAAAGAGCAGTGTCAATTTTAATTTTAGAAATTACGATTTCAGATCTCGTTCAGGTTACAGTGTAAATTTAAAAGGAGATTATTATGACAATGATATTGTGTCGACTTCGGTGTATGATGATAGTGGAAAAAGAACCACAACGTACTTAAATATTTCTGGAGTTTATAATATCTCGTTGGGAGCAAACTGGAATCAGTCAGTTAAAAGTGGTGCCCATACACTTCGTTATGGTTTAGGAATCAGCGGAAATTATACTTTTGATAAAGGATTTACAAATGCTGTTTTATACAATGCAAAATCAACTGGAATCACTCCAAAAATATACATGTCGTATGATTACGGAGAAATATTGACTATTGCGCCGTCGTACAACTTATCATACAATCAGTCGAAGTATGAAAATTATTCAAGAGATGCAACGTCTAACGTGGTGCACAGAATCAATTTACAAACGACAATGTACTGGCCAGAAAATTTAATTTTCGGAAATGATTTTGGTTATACCTACAATTCGAATATTTCTGATGGATTCAAAAAAGATTTCTATCTATGGAATACCAGTTTGTCTTATGGATTTTTAGATAAAAAACTGTACGCAAAAGTAAAAGTGTATGATGTTTTAAATCAGAATTTAAGTGCCACAAGAACAATCTCAGCAACCTCAATCCGCGATGAAGAAAATACGGTTTTAAGACGATATGTAATGTTTTCTTTAGCTTATAAAATAGGAAACTTTACAGGTTCTGAAAAAGGAGGAAAGAGAAGATCTAGAGATTAGGTTTTTTTCCAATAAAGGTTCAAAGGGCAGAGGCTCAAAGGGACAAAGCTTACAAAAAACCCGTTCAAATTGAAAATTTGAACGGGTTTTTTGTAAAATCTAAAATCTAAAATCTAAAATCTAAAATCTAAAATCTAAAATCTAAAATCTAAAATCTAAAATCTAAAATCTAAAATCTAAAATCTAAAATCTAAAATCTAAAATTAAAACTTACGATCAATGCGATGATATAAAGTAAATCGAATAATATCCCGATCATAGAAATCAACTCCGCTTAATCTTCTCTGAAAGTTTTTTATATATCCTAATTCCAATCCAATATTGGGAGTAAAATGATATCGTAACGCAGCGTACAAACGGTTTTGATCAAAAGTATTTCTTTTGTTGTCTTTTCCAAAATTGAACATCACTTCATCAGAAATAGTTCCTTTTATGCTTCTGCTTTCTTTTTTCCAAAGATCAAATGTTGATTGTACTCTATAACGAAAGCGAAATGAAAATGAGAAATCATTCAGTAATGCTGTTTTGTCTGCTTTTTGAATAAAACGCTCTTCTAGCTGAAATCGATTATGAAAACTAATCTTGGCAATATCGTTGATTAAGGTAATATCTTGTTGTGCACGATATTCTGGAACAGAATAATCTGGATCAACGTTTGGGTTTTGTGTATTGACATTAAAAAAAGCAAAACCACTTCCTAAATCAATTAGTTTTGAAGCACGATATCGTCCTTGAGCTCTGATTACAAATAAATTTTGATGAATGGGATTTACAAAACTTCGATTGTCAATTTCAGAATGAATTGCCCATTTTTCAGACAGCGGAAAAATATTATAATAGCGAATCCAGATCAGTGTCTGCTGATCTGTTTTCTTTATGTTTTGCGCCGATGCAAAAGTACTTATAATGCCTAAAATAAGTACTAACCTGAAAATCTTCATCTAGTCGATACATTCAAGCTGCGAATATAGACAACCAGAATTAATTAAAAGCAGGATTAAAATTTGTTTTAAATGCTATTTTGTGATTTCGGAATTCAAAAAAGCGAGATATATTTTTAGGTATATCTCGCTTTTGATTGAAAATTTACAGTTTAAATTTATTATTTATTAAACAAATCTTCAGCATTTACATTTTGGCGCTGTGTCTCTGTAGCCATTTGCCATTCCTGTTTTTTAAATCCAAAATTAGCACCAATTACATTTCCAGGAAAAGTGCTAAGTCCATTATTGTAATCAGTAATAGAAGCACTTAAATAACGACGACTGGCGGCTATTTGTTCCTCTGATTCATTCCAGCTGTATTGTAAATTATTAAATTGACTGCTGGCTTTTAAATCAGGATAATTTTCTACTTGGATCATGATTTGTTTCATCATCTGGCTGACTTCACTGTCTGCAGTATACTCAGTTGTATCTGATTTTGATTGACGTAATTGTGTTATTTTTTCCAATACTTCTTTTTCGTAATTGGTGTATTGTTTTACAACGGTTACAAGGTTTGGAATAAGATCACTACGTTTGATAAATAAAGCATCTAAAGATGAGAACGCATTTTGAATTTGATTGCGTCGCATATTCAATGAATTATAAACCGAGATGATGGATACTATTATGGCTATGACTATTATAGCTATAATTAAAGAAATTAGTCCTGTCATAATTTGAATGTTTAATTAACTACTGTTTCCAAATATTGATATTCAGTTTAAGATCATCAATAATTGAAAATTGTTTGTATAAGTCTTGGTAAAAAGAGGTCAATAATTCAGGTTTCAATTTGGTTGTAACACCAGTTTCAAATTTATTTTCACGATTATTATTGGCAACTATTATTTTGTTATTGGTAAAAAACAAGAAAAGATTTCCTTTTGCTTTTACAGCTATGTCTTTAATATTCTGCATAGTGCTTGGTGTTAAAACATAACGTGCTTCTATTTGATCATCAGCATACACATCGAACATTTTTGTAAATTCAGGATCTTCAAGCATTATTTTGTTTGAAGGCTGGATAATATTCGCAGAAAAAGAATTGCTGGTGATAAATCCTGAGACTCCAGTTTTTGGAGAAACTACAATTTGCGTATTAAATGTTTTGTTGAATTTTGCCATAAAGAATTGCCCAGAAAAAATTTCTTCAGCTGATTGGTGTTCTAAACGTATACTAGGCATGTAAGTGATATGCAAATCGCAATACTGAAAAGGTACACCATTATGACTGCCAAGAATCTGGTCATTTCCTGTAATGTCATAATTTTTATCTTTAAGTATAGCTATTTCCTGTAGTTCTTTTTTTCCAATGTAACCATGCTCTACGTATTGAAAAGAAGGATTGATGAAGGAAATCATCTGCTTTAAGATACGCTCTTTAAACGAGGTATAATTTTCTCCAGAATCTCCCACTTGTTGGTATTTTTTCTTCATCATTGGCATGTACACCAAGTAAATAAGCGCAAATAATATCCCAAAACCTATAATATAATACATGAATATAGAATTCCCATATGTTTCAGTTGTAGTATTTGCTGCATTGGATACGGCTGTGTAATTAAGTACCAAAAATCCAACAACAACTAAAAGAGAAAAAAGAATTGCTATGATTGAAAAACTCAATCCTTTTTTTCGACTTTTTTCCATTTTTTCCAATATTGGAGTCAGTTCCTGATTGGCATAATCTTTAAATTCTGCAATGGATTTCAAAGCAACAGGCTGTGAGCTTTCAATTTTTGAATCATTATAAAGATTCTCTTTTAGCGTATTAACATGATTGATGTTTACACCACTAAGTAAAACTTTAAAATCTGATTCGATACCCACCGGTACAGGTAAAATATATTGTTGATTGGCTAAAGAAAAAGTAAGGAAGTTTACAGGAAGCAATTTGATTTTCATTCTTCCTAATGGCAATATTACTTTATAATCAATGTATTGTGTTATCGAAGAAGCCTTTTTCCCATTATTTAAATTATTAAATAGCTGTTCTATTAATAAATGACGAGTGTTAAGTGCTTTAATTTTTTTGAATACTACAATTCCAAAACCAATAATGATAACAGGTCCAATCAATTTGTAATAAGTAGGAGTGGTTCCAGTAAAATTAGATAAAAGCATCCTGAACAAAGCAATTATAACCAAAACGCCAATTACAGCATAAAAAGCAAAAGCGTAAAAGGTTAGTTTTTTATCACGATTATGTTCTTGTAAAAGAATTTCTTGTATGTTATTATTGTTCATTTTATATTTTTTTATTGTTGATTATACAACTGCTATATTAAATATGGTTGTAACTTTTTATTTCTCGTTGTTTAAAAGCATTTGTATATTGAAAATAGGGGCCAGTAATAGGCCCCTTTGAAAAATATCTTTTTAAAAATTATATTATTTCAATGGATATGTATTCCACAAACTGCTAGGATTGTTTAACATTTCTAATATTGCAGCTGCAAAATTAGCTGGACTGCCTCCATACATAAATAAGCGTCCTGTCATGAATGATGCTGCATATTCAGACCAATTTTGGTAGTTTCCTTTGGCCATTTTACTGGCGATTTCTAAATATTGCAGACAAGTTTGCTGATCTATATAACCAGCAGCATAGCAATAACGTGCAACAGAACCTATACGCTCAATATCCCAAGCGTCAATATCTGTAGGATTACCGTTTTCATCAATATTAAGTTTAACTTTTGGTGATAAAGCTTCTTGATATTCTTTGATTTCTTCTATTGTATCTTCATCAATTTCTGCTTGTTGGTTTCTATGTCCCTCTTCTTTTAACCATTCAAGAGTTTCAATTGCTCCTTCTTGATTTATAATTTCCCATGAATTTTCAAGCATGTCTTTTAAATCGCTTTTGTAACCATAGATCTCAAAAGTATCTGTAGGATGCTGGCATAAAATTATAGAACCAAAAGCAAGTAATCCTTTCTTATCACTAGGTACTGGTTCAATCTCAAAGTCATCATCGTCATCGTCGTCGTCTGCACCTCCAAAAAGATTTGACATATTACCCATTAATTGAGAGTAAATTGAATTTGCTCCCGCATTGGCATTATTTTCTGTGCTTGTTAGCAGATTGCTGAATTTAGGACTTAATCCAGGGTTACCATAATATTGCATATAGGTTCCCATGTCAGTCATTGCGGCAAATTGATATTCTGCACATACTTCTGTCCATTGATCAGAATTAATATTCAAAGCGTTTAATATGGCATCAAAGCTTAATGATTGATTTGCTAATGCTCCTGTTGCGGCAGCATAATCTGCAAGGTTTACACCGTGTATTGTATTACTCATAATACTGTTTGTTGTTAATTTCTAAATGACATATCAACTACAATTGAACCTGCAATTGCAATTGTTTTTAAAGGATCGTTCGTGTACTTTGGATCAATAGTTACACAATATTTATCAGTTCCTGGAAATAGTGCCTGTGCAGCTATTTCTTTTACACCATTTTTCCATTGTCGTTCTATAGTACCAATTTTTTCATCAGAAACTCCAGTAATGCTAAAGTCTGTTAAACCTGCTGAGGTTGATTTTATAGAAGCAATTACTTTTCCTTCAGGATTTTCAATTTCGAATGAATTATGCATTAGCTTCATCTTCTCCTTCATTACCCCAATTTTGTTGTTATTGGCATCATAGATTTCAATTTTTGACATAAAGAATGTCCATCCTCTTTTAATCGTTGCCGCTACATTTCCGCTATTATCTGCAATAGTATACGTATAAGGGAACGATTCTTTGCTTAAGGCAAGCGATAATAATTTTTGCCAGCCAGGCACTTTTTGATCTATTACACCAATATTATTTCCGTTTTCGTCCAGTATATTATAGGTGTTTCCAAATTTTACGAATTTGGCTTTTTCTGCAATAACGTAAACGTCTCTTTTTAATAGGTCCGGAATTCTTGATTCTGTTTTTTCCATTTTTTAATTTTTTAGATAAGTTGCTTTGTTAGGTCAACAGGCTTATTTCCAATCTTTCTCTAGTTTTGTATCCCATTTTAACTGGAAAGGGCTTTTTGAGTCTTTGTTTAATTCTGTTACAAAACCTTGGCGCTGAACATATTTTGATGATTGATCTTTTGGATCTTCGTTACTCCAATACAAGTAACCGTATAAATAGCTTCTATTGTATTCATCCCATGATTTAAAGGTTTTTTGAATACGTTTTGTAACTTCAAGTGAATTGTTTAAAGCTGTACTTTCATCTGTAAAATCAGCTACATAGAAGCTTGTCAACAAGAAATTTGCTCTTCCTAAATCCCAACCCACAACAGCATTATATCCAAGATCTTTGTATGCATCATATAATAATTGGAAATGAATTTTGTGTTCAGGATCTGTCAGTTTTGAAAGCTGGCTATTGAATTCTTCTTTAGACATTTTATCAATACCTAGTTCTTTAACTTCGCTGATAAAATCTTTACTGTCCATACCTTTTTCTGATGTTAGTTCGGCTACTTGTGCCATTCCTGATTTTAAATCAGATATTTTCCACCAATTTTGAAGCATTTCTTTTATACCTTCCTGTGTTGAAGCATCTTTTGGTTGTCCTCCAACTAAATTGTAATCTCCCTGATTTTGTAGAGTCATTATAGCATATGTACCATTTATAAACTGAATTGTTTCGGATGAGGCATTACCTTTTCCGCAACTAGATACTAAAAAGCTAATTGCTAATAAAAGTGTTGTACTTAAATAAAAGAAAGGTTTCATTTTTTTCATGTTTAATAAAATTTAGTTTTTTAAATGTTTGACAAATAAATAGTTATTAAATGCCAAGATGGATTTGTTGACTTCCTGTTTTATGAACAGAGGTATAATTAAGTCTGCAAAAGAACTTTATTACCAACATAAAATGTTACCGTAGAAGGTTTTAAAATAACAGAATAAGACAAAAATTATATGTGAAGACAACTGAACATAGTTTTTCTGAATTTTAAAAACACGGCAAAAAAAAACCGGGACAAGTTAAATACTTGTCCCGGTTACTATTTTAATTATGATGAATCTTCTTTATAAAGAATATTTTAATGTAATTCCGTATGTTCTTTGATCGCCAAGAACACCAGCATATTGTCCTGCATTACCTCCTGCCGGTAATAGTTGTTCATAATAATCTTTATTCAGTAAGTTACGTCCCCAAAAGTGAACTGATAAACCTTGCGATGCACGGAAACCTAAACGCGCATTAAAAATCGCATACCCCTGAACTACTAAATATTTTGAAGCGGAAGGGCTTGATGAAAATTCAGAACGTGCATACGAATCAACAGCAAGGAATATTTTTCCTGCATTTCCAAAGAATCTTGCACGATCAGAAAGTTCTCCTCCTAAAGATCCTGCCCATCTTGAAGCTCCTGGTAAGTCAGTTCCCGAAACATCTTTAAAAGATACAGGAGCTCCAGTTTCTTCTAACGGAAGTGGTGCGTTTGTAAATTTAACATATTTACCATCTGTATACGTTGCAGCACCATTTATCGTTAAATGGTCACTTATGAAAAAACTTGCATCCAATTCAACACCTCTTACGCGAACTTTATCAGCATTAGCAAGATAACCACGGTTTACACCCAATTCGGCTGCTTGAACGTTGGTTTGGAAATCTTTAATATCAGTATTGAAGAAAGCCAAATTAAAAATTGAATTTTTGAATGGAGAAGTTTTTACTCCTACTTCATAATGGTATACTTTTTCAGGTTTGATAACAGCAAGATCTAATAATGGCTGACCAGCTGAATTTGTTGGAAGTCCTGCTACGTTTACCCCAACTGGTTTGTAACTTTTAGCGAAAGTTCCGTAAGCATTGATTTTATCTGTTGCTTTAAAATTTACAGTAATGTTTCCTGAAAAATCGGTGTTGTCTGTACTCGAATCAAAAGCCTGATCTGAATAAACCAATTTTTTCAAAGCCAATAATTGTGGATCATTTGTTTGTAATCCTCCGTATGTTGTACGCGCGTAGTGTGCATCTTTTTTGTCGAAATTATATCGTAAACCTGGTAAAACGTGTAAACGATCTGTAATTGCCCAGTCAAGCTGACCAAATACCGCAGCACTCGAAGCTCTAATTCTAGCATCAGTTTTAATTCCGTAACCTTCAAATAATCCGGGTGTTTTCCATAAGTTACTTGTAGTACTTTGAGAGAATCTCCATTGCGCATTTCCTGATTCTTCAGTTCCGTCTGTTTGAGAAGTTTGATCAATAAAGAATACACCTGCAACACCACTTAATCTAGAAGTTAACTGACCTGCATAACGAACTTCTTGAGTAATTTGAGTTTGTCTTGTTGGATTTTGAGATTTTGCCAATACTTGTAATCCTGTAAAATCTCTGTCGTTTGA
Organism: Flavobacterium endoglycinae; assembly: GCF_017352115.1. Taxonomy (NCBI): domain Bacteria; kingdom Pseudomonadati; phylum Bacteroidota; class Flavobacteriia; order Flavobacteriales; family Flavobacteriaceae; genus Flavobacterium; species Flavobacterium endoglycinae. The sequence continues at coordinate 1,444,131 of NZ_CP071448.1, read as the reverse complement.
TGGATCCCAGTTCCAAAAACGCCAAGCTGTTGTTGAAGTAAGGGTTCCACCACCAATTTTAGTATCAATATTTAAAGAGAAACCTCCCATGTCTTGGTTAGAACGCCAAGGTGTGTCTTGATCAATTTTACGATCAAAAGCATTTTGACTTGGTAATTGGTAATTTAAATCAGCGATAATAGCATTGAACTGACGATAAGCTGCTCTTTGAGTTGGAGCTACTCCTGCAACAACTTGTGCATATCCATCCGGACGCTGTGTTGTAATGTCAGCAGCAAAGATAACATTCGTATTTACAGTTGGTGTCCAAAGTAACTGACCTCTGATTCCTTGATTGTTCAAAGTATTAGTTGGTCTTCCTGTTACCACATTATCAATTAGACCATCACGTTGAGTTCCTGAGAAAGATAATCTTCCGGCTACTTTTTTACCCAATGCACCAGTAAGAGAAGCTTTAGCTTGTAAGAAAGAATAATTTCCATAACTTACTTCAAAATCAGCGCCCGAAGTAAAACTTGGTTTACGTGTTGTAATGTTAAACGCTCCTGATGTAGTGTTTTTTCCAAACAGAGAACCTTGAGGACCACGCAAAACCTCAATTTGTTCTACGTCGATAAAGTCAAGAGTTGTAGCAGCTGGACGTGCATAATAAACTCCGTCTACATAAAAACCAACTCCAGGATCAATTCCGTCATTTGTCAATCCGAATGGAGAACCTAAACTACGGATGTTAATTCCAGTATTTCTAGGGTTTGAAGAATATAATTGTACAGAAGGTACTAATTCTTTAATACGATTTACGTTGAAAGCTCCAGTTTGTTCAGCTTGTTTTCCTGTAATAACAGATATCGCAATTGGCACATCCTGTACTTTTTCGATACGACGTCTTGAAGATACGACTACTTCAATAAGTTCATTTTCTTCTTTCAATGCAATTTGAATAGGATTTACTGGTATAGCCGAAACTTCAATTTCTGCGGTTACATAACCAACATATTGAACCAGTAAAGTTAAAGGAAGTCTTCCTTTTGTATCGATAATAAATTTTCCGCTGTTATCTGTAGTAGCACTAGAAGTAGTTCCTTTTATTACCACGTTAGCAGCCTCTAAAGGGATATTTTCATTTGTTGTAACAACACCTTCTACGTTTTGAGCGAATGAAATAGAGAAGGTTAAAAAGAATAGAATTGTAAAAATATTTTGTATTGATGTTTTCATTTTTATATTAAGTATATATGATTAGTAGAATTTAATATTAAATTTTTTTTACCAACACATACACATCATAGATGAAGTATTCTTTACAGCTGTGAACTGCCTATTTTGTTTTTGCAAAAGATTTGTGACACCTGAGGGACTAAATTGTTCTTTCATGGGTTAAAATTTTGTAAATGGTTTGTTAAATATTTTTGGCAAATATATACATAAATTCTATCGATTTACTAGGAATTAAAAAATATTTTTTTATTTATTTACTAATGAAGCGATTGTGATGCCTTCCATTGCCTTCAAAGTTTTGTCGCGAATAAGCATTAAACCATGGCGTAGGTTGCATTCTGACTCGGTTTTGCAATCCGAACAAGGTTCGTAAAAGTTTAAAGAAGCGCATGGCAAAAGTGCAATTGCACCGTCAAATAATCGGTGAATTTCTGCCAAAGTGATGTCATTTTTTGATTTTATCAGATAATATCCACCAAATTTTCCCTGTTTACTGCTCACAAAACGTCCTCTTTTTAGATCCAGTAAAATCTGTTCTAAAAACTTTTTAGGAATATTAGCTCCTTCAGCAATTTCCACTGTTCTGGAAATGTGATTTTCGTCTTGTTCTGCTAAATAAAGTAAGGCCTTAAGGGCGTATTTTGCTTTATGTGATAACATCTATTTTTTAATTATGAATTATGAATTGTAAATTATGAATTAAATTTTGAAACTAAAATATCATCAAAGATAACTTGAAACTTTAAACAAAACTTAAAACATGAAACAAAATTTAATTTACCAGCTTCCGCCAGAACCTCCTCCTGAGAATCCGCCGCCGCCAAATCCACCACCGAAGCCTCCACCTCCGCCTGATGATCCACCGCCGAAACCTCCAAATCCGCCGCCTCCGCTTCTTCCAAGATTACTTAGAATGATAACGTCTAAAAGGCTTGGGCCTCCACCGCTGCTTCCCGAATTTCCTCCTCCTTTTTTACCGCGAGATAGTAAAATTAAGACAATTACAACGATCACAATAAACGGAAGTATTGGAAAATCTTTTGATTTGTTTTGCTTACGCTCACCTTTATATTTTCCTTTAAAAACATCAAATAAGGCGTCAGCACCTTTGTCAAGTCCGTTATAGTAACTACCTGCTTTAAATTCAGGAATAATAATATTTCTAACTATTTCTCCTCCAATTCCAGCGGTTAAACGATCCTCGAGTCCATAACCTGGTGAAATCCATATTTTTCTTTCAGTTTTAGCTAAAAGAATTAATACGCCATTATCTTCTTTGGTCTGTCCAATTCCCCATGCATGTGCCCATTTTGGAGTAAGAATACCAATATCTTCGCCTTTTAAGCTTTCGATAGTAATAACCACAATTTGAGTTGAGGTGGAATCTGAGTAACGAATTAATTTTTCTTCTAACTGCGCTTTTTCAGATGCACTTAAAACATTGGCATAGTCGTAAACAGAAGTTTGAAAATCAGGCTTTTTAGGAATGTCAAATTGAGCAAAAATACTGTTGCCAGTAAAAAATGCAATCAACAAAAGGGTAACTTGAAAAATTCTATTGAAATTTAGAATTTTATTTTTGGAATTTTTCATCATTTATCCTTTTGAGATTTCGTTAGATAATTCGTCAATATCGTCTTCTAATGAAGGAAAGTGTTTTTTTAACTGCTCGCCGGCATTGAGGATACCGTCTACAATACCTTGTTTAAAATTGCCAGATTTAAAATGATTGGTCATGACATCTTTGGTGCAATCCCAAAAATCATCAGATACCAAATCGTTAATTCCTTTATCGCCACAAATCACGAAGTTTTTATCTTCTACGGCAAAATAAAGCAATACTCCATTCTGCAATTTGGTTTCATCCATTCGTAATTCATGAAAAACTTCTAAAGCTCTTTCGTAATGAGCTTTAGAAGATGTTTTTTCTATGTGTACTCTAATTTCGCCGGAAGTGTTTTTTTCAGCCATACGAATAGCTTCAACAATTTCGTGCTCTTCTTCTTTGGTTAAAAAATCTTCTACTTTCGACATAAAAATGATTTTAGAGTTTAGATTGTTGATTTTAGATTTTGTCTAAAATATTAATTCTTTTAGAATTTTACTTCAACAGGTTTATCTGCTCCAGTAGAAGCTTCAAAGTATGGTTTTTCCTTGTATTCGCTTAAGAACCAGTTGTTAGGAATTTTTAAAACATAACCATTGTAAACTTGTACCGATTCATTGAAACGAGTTCTTGCTGTTAAAATTTGATTTTCAGTACTTGCAAGCTCATCTTGTAGCTTTAAGAAATTTTCATTTGCTTTAAGCGTCGGATATTGCTCAACTGAAACTAATAATTTTGATAATGAAGAACTAACCCCGCTTTGAGCCTGATTAAATTGAGCTAATTGCTCTGGAGTAACATTACTTGGATCAATAGTTACAGATGTCGCTTTCGCACGGGCTTCAATTACAGCTGTTAAAGTTGATTTTTCAAAGTCAGCAGCACCTTTTACAGTGTTTACTAAGTTCCCAATAAGATCATTACGTCTTTGGTAAGCTGTTTGTACATTTCCCCATTCTTTATTTACAGCTTGGCTGTATTGTAAAGCAGTGTTTTTAATTCCAATTGACCAAAATGCGATAATAGCAACAAATGCTATAAGAATTCCTACAGGGATTAACCACTTTTTCATAGTTGTTTGATTTTTAAGTTTGTTTTAATTACAATTCGTTTTTGATTTCGTTTAATTGTGTTTTGATGGTCTCTAATTTACGTATTATTTCGAATTTATCTAATGTTTTCTTCTGACCCTCTTTTAAGTGTGTTTTGGCTCCTTCGAGTGTAAAACCTCTTTCTTTAACCAGATGATAAATCAACTGAAGGTTTGTAATATCTTCGGGAGTAAACATTCTGTTGCCTTTGGCATTCTTTTTGGGTTTCAGGATGTCAAACTCGCTGTCCCAAAAACGTATCAACGATGCATTGACATTAAAAGCTTTGGCTACTTCGCCAATGCTGTAATATCTTTTATCTTTTGAAAGCTCAATGTGCATGTTTTTTTGTTCTAATTTATTTCAAAAATAATACTTTTTGTAGTATTAATCTAATGATTGATTTTCTTGGTTTGCCATATGTGAAATAGCAACATATTCGGCAGCTGAAATATTTCCGTAATAGAAGTTCAGCGGGTTTACGACATTTCCATCTTTATGAACTTCATAATGACAATGCGGGCCTTCCGATCTTCCGGTGCTTCCTACGTAACCAATTACATCACCTCTTTTTACTTTTTGTCCCGGTCGGCAGTTGTATTTGCTTAAGTGGGCGTAGAGGCTTTCATATCCAAAACCATGCCTGATTACAACATGATTTCCGTATCCAGAAGCAGTATTGTCAGCTCGATCAACCACACCATCGCCGGTGGCATACACAGGAGTGCCTGTACTGGCTGTAAAATCCATTCCGTTATGCATTTTGCGCACTTTTGTAAAAGGGTCAATTCTATATCCAAAACCTGACGCGACACGTTTTAAATTTTCATTTCGGACTGGCTGAATGGCAGGAATTGCCAATAATAGACTTCCTTTTACACTGGCAAGTTTTAATATTTCATCTAATGATTTCGACTGGATCGCTAATTGTTTTGAAAGCTGATCTACTCGTTTCGTAGTGTTTAAAACCAATTGCGAGTTATTGTAACCTTCTAAAATTTTATATCGTTCTGGATTTCTAAAACCAGCTTTTCGGATAGAATCTGGGATTTCGGCTTTATTAAAATAAATTCGGTAAATATTATTGTCGCGGTCTTCTAAAGCATCGGCAACAGCATCTATTTCGTCTAGTTTTTTATTTAAAATGGAATATTGCAATTTTAAATTCTCAATTTCACGAGCCTGCAGACGATCTTTTGGGGTTTCAAAATAAGGAGTGTTAATTAAGAGTACAAAAATTAAAAATCCAAATAGGGCAGAGGCTAGTAAAAACAGCAATGCATAACCGATTTTTATTCTTTTTCTGGTTTTTATTTTCGTATAAGCCAGATTTTCTGAGTCGTAATAATATTTTACTTTCGCCATATTTTAAAATACCCTATTTTTGCAGCTTGTAAAATGAGTTAGTCGAGCAAATTTACTAAATGTTTCAGTTCTTCAGGGCTTTTTTACAAGAACAAAATTAATTAGATAATTGGACCAACAAGATAATTAGATAATGCGCAAAATAAAGAATTTATTGTTCTAAACTATAAGTTTTTTTAATTTCAATTTAAAAATAAATGCATCATCAAATAAACGAATTATCTAATTGTCTAATTTTCAAATTGACACATTTTAAACAGACACATTTTCTAATTTTAATATGAAATCACAAGACGTACGTAAACAATTTTTAGATTTTTTTGAGAGTAAAGGGCATACTATTGTTCCTTCAGCTCCTATTGTTCTTAAAGACGACCCAACCCTAATGTTCAATAACTCGGGAATGGCCCAGTTTAAAGAATTTTTCTTAGGAAACGGAACTCCAAAAAGTCCAAGAATAGCCGATACGCAAAAATGTCTTCGTGTTTCAGGAAAACATAATGACCTTGAAGATGTTGGTTTTGATACCTATCACCATACCATGTTTGAAATGCTTGGAAACTGGTCTTTTGGAGATTATTTCAAAAAAGAAGCAATTAACTGGGCATGGCAGCTTTTGACAGAAGTATATAAAATTCCAAAAGAAAATCTGTATGTTTCTGTTTTTGAAGGAAGTAAAGAAGATAATGTTCCTTTTGACCAAGAAGCTTGGGATATCTGGAAAACTTTAATCGACGAAGACCGAATTATTTTAGGAAATAAGAAAGATAATTTCTGGGAAATGGGAGATCAGGGACCATGCGGACCTTGTTCTGAAATTCACGTTGATTTACGTCCAGAAGCTGAAAAAGCTTTAGTTAGTGGAAAAAGTCTTGTAAATAATGATCATCCGCAGGTAATTGAAATCTGGAATAATGTATTCATGGAATTCAACCGTAAAGCCGATGGTTCTTTAGAAAAACTTCCTGCACAGCACGTAGATACCGGAATGGGATTTGAGCGTTTGTGTATGGCTTTACAAGGGAAAACATCTAATTACGATACAGATGTTTTTACACCGCTAATTGAAAAAGTAGAGCAGATTACAGGTTTAAAATATACATCTGATGCGGTTAAAAACATCAGCGAAGAACAAAACAAAGTCAATATTGCCATTCGTGTAGTGGTAGATCACGTTCGTGCGGTTGCTTTTGCAATTGCTGACGGACAATTACCATCAAATACAGGAGCGGGTTATGTAATTCGTAGAATTTTACGTCGTGCAATTCGTTACGGATTTACATTCTTAAATACAAAAGAACCTTTTATCAATAAACTGGTAGAAGTGTTAGCAGATCAAATGGGACAATTTTTCCCAGAAATCAAATCACAGCAGCAATTAGTTACCAATGTAATTCGTGAAGAAGAAGCGTCTTTCTTAAGAACTTTAGAGCAAGGACTACAATTGTTAGAAAATGTTGTGGCAGAAACTACAGGAAAAGAAGTTTTAGGAGCAAAGGTTTTTGAATTGTATGATACTTTTGGTTTTCCAAAGGATTTGACAGCTTTGATTTTAAAAGAAAAAGGTTTCTCTTATAATGAAGCAGAATTCGAAGTTGAATTGCAAAAACAAAAAGCACGTTCTCGTGCGGCTTCTGAAGTTTCTACAGAAGATTGGAATGTTTTGATTCCTGGAAATGTAGAAACATTTGTAGGTTATGATAAAACAGAAAACGAAGTAAAAATCACTCGAATTAGAAAAGTTGATTCTAAAAAAGATGGTATTCTATACCAGATTGTTTTAGATAATACACCGTTTTATCCAGAAGGAGGAGGACAAGTTGGAGATAAAGGAACACTTGTTTCTGCAAATGAAACAATCGAGATTATCGATACTAAAAAAGAAAATAACTTGATTTTACATTTTGCAAAACAGCTTCCAGAAAACATTGAGGCTGCTTTTACTGCAAAAGTAAATACTGATTTAAGAACATCAACTTCAAAAAATCACTCGGCTACGCATTTAATGCACTTGGCTTTGAGAAACATTTTAGGAACACACGTAGAACAAAAAGGATCATTGGTAAATCCTAATTATTTACGTTTTGATTTTTCGCATTTCAGTAAAGTTTCTGATGAAGAAATTAAACAAGTTGAAGCTTCTGTAAATGCTCAAATTGAAGCGCAGTTACAATTAGTCGAATACAGAAATATTCCAATTCAGGAAGCATTAGATAAGGGCGCAATGGCTTTATTTGGTGAAAAATATGGCGATACTGTTCGTATGATTGAATTTGGAGATAGTAAAGAATTATGTGGAGGTATTCACGTAAAGAACACTGCAGATATCTGGCATTTCAAAATTATTTCTGAAGGTGCTGTTGCAGCTGGGATCCGTCGTATTGAAGCGATTACAGGAGATGCAGTGAAAAACTTCTATCAAAATCAAGAAAACACATTATCTGAGATAAAAGAAACACTTAAAAATCCACAGGATATTTTAAAATCTGTAGCTTCACTTCAAGACGATAATGCGAAACTTAAAAAACAAGTTGAGCAATTGCTTAAAGAAAAAGTAAGTGCATTAAAAACCGAACTTGAAAAAGATTTTCAAGAAGTGAACGGAGTTAATTTCCTTGCAAAACAAGTAGATTTGAGCATGGCATCGACTAAAGAATTAGCTTCGGTATTAGGAAGTTCGAAAGCAAATTCATTTGTGTTTTTAGCTTCTATTGAAGATGGTTTACCAAATATTCATTGTTATATCGCAAAAGAATTAGTGACTTCAAAAAGTCTGAATGCTAATGCGGTTATCAAAGAATTAGGAAAATATATTGATGGAAATGGAGGAGGACAACCTTTCTTCGCTTCTGGAAAAGGTAAAAATGCAAACGGAATTGCAGAAGCATTAGCGAAAGCAATTGAGTTTGTGAAATAAAAATTAGTTAAAAAACCTGTCGGGTTCTGGATATTTATTTCAAATTAATAGCGTTCAGCTTTAGCTGGATGTTTTTTGAAGTTCAAAATAAAGGGCTTTAGCCAAACGGAATAGTTTGGCTAAAGCCCTTTTCTTAATTTATTTTTCCATCCAGCTAAAGCTGGACGCTATTGGAAAAAATTTTGAAAAAAAAAAGTACTACTTTCGCTCCCCAATCTGCTGGCGCCACATAGCATAATAAAGTCCTTTTTCTACAATTAAATCATCATGTTTACCTTGTTCGATGATTTTACCTTGTTCCAGAACAAATATTCTGTCAGCGTGCATTACGGTTGATAAGCGGTGTGCAATTAAAACCGTGATTCGGTTTTTGTCTGAAATGTTTCGAATGGTGTCGTTGATTTCTTCTTCAGTAATTGAATCCAAAGCGGAAGTTGCTTCATCAAAAATCAATAAATTCGGATTTCTTAAAATTGCTCTAGCAATGGACAGACGCTGCTTTTCACCACCAGAAACCTTAATTCCACCTTCACCAATAGTAGTATTTAAACCATCTTCGGCACGTCTTAAAAGTTTATCACAGCTGGCTCTTTTTAAAGCGTCGTATAACTCTTCGTCGGTTGCATTTGGTTTTACGAACAATAAGTTTTCACGAATGGTACCCGAGAACAATTGAGCATCTTGAGTTACAAAACCTAACTGTTTGCGTAAGTCTAGTAAATCAATTTCGGTAGAATCAATATCATTATATAATACCTGACCCTCAGCAGGCGTGTAAAGCCCCACTAATAATTTTACCAAAGTAGTTTTTCCGGAACCAGAAGGCCCGACAAAAGCAACGGTCTGTCCTTGTTTGATTTCGAAATTGATATTTTCAACCGCTTTGAACTTAGCCGTTTTATGCTGAAAACTCACATTATCAAACAATAGAGATTGAATTGCTCCAACATGTTTTGGGTTTTTCGGACGGAATTCTTTTGGAGCGCTTAATAATGTTTTGAAATTTTCCATCGAAACTTTGGTTTCATTCAAAGCAATAATGAAGTTTCCAAGTTCCTGAAGCGGACCAAAAATAAAAAAAGTAAAAAATACCATCGTCAATAAATCGCCCACAATAATTTTTCCACCAAACAAGAAATAATATAAAGTGAAAACCACACAGGTTCTTAAAAAGTGAACTGTTGTTCCTTGTATAAAACTTAAACTTCTGATAAAACGGATTTTCTCCAATTCTAGCTGAAGAATTTTAAAAGTATTCAAATTCAAACGTTTCTCTTCTTGATACGTCAATCCAAGACTTTTTACCAATTCGATGTTTCGCAAACTTTCGGTTGTGGAACCTGCTAGCGCATTAGTCTGGTTGACAATTTTCTTTGAAACAATTTTGATTTTTTTACCCAAATAAGAACTTACCAAAGCAATAATGGGAGCAGTAATTAAAAAGATAAGTGAAATTCGGAAATCAATTCTTGCGACATAGAAAATCACAAAAATAAAACCAACAATTGTTTGGAAAATAAGTGAAATGGAAAGTGTAATTAACTTTTCCGAATCAGAACGAACCTTGGTCAGTTTGCTTAAAGTTTCACCGCTTCGCTGATCTTCAAATTCGGCATACGGAAGGTCAAGTGATTTTTTAATACCATCAGTATACATTTGCGCACCCGTTCTCTGAATGACAACATTGGTAAAGTAATCTTGAAAGTTTTTGGTAATTCTGGAAATCATCGCTGCACCAAGCGAAAGTCCAAGCCAGAAAGATAATGCTTTGATGAAACCAGTTGGATTTCCTTGGTATTTGTGTAAACCAACTCCGCAGTCCTGCATTAATTTACCGGTAATAATAGAATCTGATAAACTGAAACAAATGTTTATAGAAGCCATAATCAAAGCAAAAAACAACAATAATTTATGCTTGACTATATAAGAATATAATAATTTCATAGAATAATTAAAAAAATGGAAGATGCAAAAATAAGGAATTGTTTTAGTTTGTGAAGTTCATTTATGTTATTTAAAATCTAATTTTTTTGCTTACTATTTTCTTCTTTGATTTAAGAATAAAAAGCTAAAATTAGATCATAAAAAAATTAAGAAAAGGGCTAAGTATTTGTACGTGCTTCGTTGTTTGGAACGAATTTTTTCTGATGAAGAATAATCAAATTTTACTTTTTTTGATTTTTAGATATTTATATGTTTCTCTTAAACTAATTTAATTAAAGAAGTGCCACAATACGTTTTTTTAGTATTAAAATAAGTTTAAAAAAAATTAGGTTTTGGGGTCCGTTTTTATTTACATTTAGGTCAATTAACACAAACCTACCCCAAAAATGAAAAAAATTCTATGTCTTTTTGGAGCTTTGTCTCTGCTGCTAAGCTCTTGTTCCAGTCAAGATTCTCCTTCTTCTGATTCTGCAGAATCATCAGTTTTATTAAAAAAAGTAATTCTAACCAGTCAGGATGGTCAGAGTAAAGTGAATGTCGATTATAAATACGATGGTAATAAAATTGTAAGTATTACTGATGACTCAGGTGAGGTCGGGATGTATTATACGTATACAGGTGATTTAATTACGAAAATTGAATTTAAACTTCCTGATGGAACAATAGAACAGACCAATACTTTTAAATATAATTCTGAAGGAAAATTATCAGAGTTTTTAAGAGTTGAAAGTGACAATGGCGAATTAAGAGGGCATAAAGAAGTATTTACTCATAATGCTGACGGAACGATTTCGGTAAAATTATACAGCGGAGATGTAGATGTTCAGGATTACCTTTCCGGAACATCTACTATTAAATTTGTTGATGGTGAAGTAACCGATATTATCAATTCAGAATCGGCAAACCGTAAATATACTTATGATACTAAAAATAATCCCGCAAAACATATTTTAGGATTTGAAAAAATTGCATTTGTTGATGGTGAAGCAACTGGAATTGCTCACAATGAAATCAAAGAAACATCAGACGGAGCAGTAGTGGCAACCTATAGTTATACTTATAATTCAGATGGATATCCAGTTAAAAGTGTAGATTATATAGACGGATCTAACTACAGCACAGAATATTTCTACTAAGAAATCGAAATTCAGAACGAAGCCCGATGAAAATTTCATCGGGCTTTTTTGTATTATAGTTTTCCTTTTTTGAAGACCAATAAAGAATTTCATCGTGAAATAAAACAAGATTTCCGTCATTTTGAAGCTCTAAATAACCGTCGCCTGTATATTTTTCAGAACCGCTTCTCCAAATTACCATATTCAGTCCTTTAATCTTAATCCCTTTTCGCCTGATAACTAAATACCATCTTCAAGAATAGCAATTGTTTTTATTGCTAAAGAAGGATAAGTAGTTCCGACTTTTCAAATTATCTCCTGATTTTTCATGTCAAGAATACTCAGCATTCCTTTATTGAAATTCAAAATAAATAACCCATTTGGTGATTTTACAGGATGCGTAAAAAGAATTAAATCAATACGTTCGCCAGATTTTATTATTGATTGTAACGGATAAGTATAACATGTATTTATTGAAGAAATATCGGTTTTTGAGAGAACACTCATTTGGTTTACTCCAACTCCGTTTGGGGTAAGCGATGCTGGAATATAATAATGCATTATTGACAAAGGATTATATTCGCTGTAATTGGTAACATTTCTTTTATTGATTACAAAATTATCAACGTTTTGTTTTGATGGTCTCATTTATTTTGATAATCTGACCAGTTTCCTCGGCCAATCGATAATAGCAGCACTGTTTTGGATGATAAATTAGTGTCTAAATTTAATACTTCAAATATGGAAAGATTTAATTCATCTGTATTTTGAGACAAAATTTTTGAATCAATCGAAATGTTTGGACTGTTTGGTAAAATGACGAAATTGAAACAATTGAAATAAAAAAATAGATTAGCATAGTTGTAATACTGTACCAAACTGCAATTTCAATAATGGAAATATATTTTCATTTATACGAAATTCAATTATGTCTTATTTTGATATAAATAAAACTTTTAGGGTAATTAAAATTTTAAAATGAATCTCTACGAAATTTGATGATATAAAAAAATGTTCTCTTATGGTTTGTTTTTGTAAATAAATTATGGGTGATTTATTCTATATTTACAGCTTTAAAAATATTCTGCAAAAAATGAAAAAAATATTATTTTTTAGTGCTTTAATGCTAATTTTTACATCTTGCTCAAGTGATGAAGAATCTTCTTCAGAAAATCTTGATTCAACATTACCGAAAACAATTTCTTTCATTTATCCAAATGAAAACTTAGGGACAAATAGTATAGGTACTTTAACTTATGATGGTAATAAAATTGTAAGCCTTACGAGAGAACAATCAAAAATAGTTTTTACATACGATGGGAATACAATTAAAAAACAAGAAGTATTTGATTTAGATTTTCAAAAGAATGAAACAAAAAGTAAAGAGGTACTCTATGCTTATGAAAATGGGAAATTAAAAACAAGAATTCTAAAAGTAGGATTTGCAGATAATGGTTCTGAAGCTTTATCAACTATTAAAACAGTTTATACGTATACTTCAGATGCTTTAGTAAATTATAATTATTATTCAGTATCAACAAGTGGTCAGGAGAAAAAAGAAGGAGAAGGCAGTTTAGAATTAAAGGATGGTAATATTATAAAAGATAGCAAAACTTCTGGCGCTTCAAAAATTACAACAACATATGAATTTGATTCTAAAAATAATCCGCTGAAAAATATTTTAGGGTTTAACCTTTTGCTAAACGAAGTTGATGGTTTTGGAAAAAATAACATAGTAAAAACGAGCAGAGTATCTACAGAATTTCCTAATCCAGCTGTTTACTTAACAAGTTATACATACAATGATAAAGGATATCCTATAAAGCGTACAGCATTTGATTCAAGTGGAATATCAATAGAATACGAAACGGAATATACTTACTAATAATTTAAGGAAAATATTTAAGATAAAACCAAATGCATCTCGCATTTGGTTTTTTTGTTGAAGAAAATAATCGAAATTTGTATTAAAACCATCATGTAATGCAATTCAGAACTCAAATCCCAATTTCAAAAAGTAACCATCCAATCGATTATAATTCGAAAGTACTTTCTATTGGTTCCTGTTTTGCAGAAAATATGGCTGAGAAATTCGACTATTTTAAATTTCAAAATGAAACCAATCCGTTTGGGATAATCTTTAATCCAGTTTCAATCGAAAAGCTGTTTCGAAGAGTCTGCAAACAAGATTTCTTCGGCGAAAAAGATGTGTTTTTTCATAACGAACGCTGGCATTCTTTCGAAGTTCATTCGGATTTAAGTAATTCAGACAGACAAGAATTGCTCGAAACACTTAACAAAGCAGTTACAGAAACGCATAAACAATTAAAAGAAGCTACGCACGTCATCATCACATTGGGAACTTCATGGATTTACAGAAGTACTGAAAGCGATGAAGTTGTCGCTAATTGTCATAAAGTACCGCAGAAACAATTTTCAAAAGAATTGCTTTCGACAGAAGTTATTCAGAAAAGCATTCAAAATACAATTGAATTAATTAAGGGATTGAATCCGAACATCAATTTTATATTTACCATTTCTCCAGTTCGCCATATTAAAGATGGATTTATAGAAAACCAACTAAGCAAATCACATTTGCTTACATCACTTCACGACGTTTTAAAAACTCATAATTCACAACTCATAACTCATAATTATTTTCCTTCTTATGAAATCATGATGGACGAACTCCGCGATTATCGTTTTTACAACGAAGATATGCTTCATCCCAACCAAATTGCGATTGATTACATTTGGAAACTTTTCAGTGAAAATTACATTTCAGAAGACAGTTTTTCAGTTATGAAAGAAGTAGATGAAATCCAGAAAAGCCTTCGCCACCGCAGTTTTAATCCCGAGTCAGAACAGCACCAAAAATTCTTAGCCAAACTGCAGCAAAAGATAAATACTTTAGGAATAAAACAGCCCCATATAAAATTCTAAAAGGAAAAACTCCGTTCTTTAAACCTTTGTTTCTTACAACGAAAAGTAAGAAAATTAACTATTTCACCGTAAAATTTTAGAATAATTGCTCATAATTATGTAAATTGTTAAAGGTTAAATTTTACATTTTTGTAAAATGTGTAACCCTGCTTTTTCCACAAGCAATTTAATCTAACTCATTTTACTGGCGTATGAATAAGAAACCCGTTTATTTTCTTAAAAAAACACTTCGCATTCTGCTTTGGTGCGGGATTTCTGTAATCGCCTTGTTATTGCTTATTATAATTTTGATTCAGGTTCCGTCCGTACAAAATTTCGTTAAAGATAAAGCCGTTACCTATCTCCATAAGAAAATAAAAACTAAGGTTTCTCTCGATAAAATCCTCATTAAATTTCCTAAAGATGTAGTTCTGGAAGGTTTCTATTTTGAAGATCAAAAAAAAGATACTTTACTGGCAGGTAAACGTTTAGAAGTAGATGTCGACCTTTTTAAACTTGTTAGCAGCGAACTCGAAATCAACTCTGTTTCTCTTGAAAATGTAAAAGCTAATATTTCGAGAAACAAAGACGGCGTTTTCAATTTCGATTATATCATAAAAGCATTCGAATCTAAAGAACCAAAAGTTGAAGATCCGAATAGCAAACCGTTTAAAATATCGGTGGTAAAAGTCAATTTGGATCAGGTTAAATTCAATTTTAAAGACGATTACTCTAAAAACGATATTCGGGTAAACTTGACACATTTTGATACGAAATTTAGGGAATTCGACTTGGATAATATGAAGTTTAATATTCCGAGAATCAATCTCGATGGATTAAAACTAGTTTTAGATCAAGATTTTGTCGAAAAAATCGCTGAAGTTTCGGTTGAAACTGTCGATACCATTTCGAAAAGAAAAGATTTCAATTTAGAACTCGGAAAAATCAGCCTTTCTAAAATTGATATTCTTTATGATAACAAAGATTCCAAACTTAATTCGGGTATTCGTTTAGGAAATTTAAATTTAATAGTAAATGAGATTGATCTTAATAAACAGTTTTTGGATTTTGATACTTTTGAAGTTAAAAATCTTAAAGGAAATTTGCGTCTGGGTGCAAAAGATAAGCAGATTCAAACACCAAATTTAGATTCAACAGCCATAAAACAAGCGGGTTGGAAAGTAAAGCTGAACGATGCTGATTTAGAAAATATTGCTTTCAAATTTGATGATATGCAGTCAAAACCCAAAACAAAAGGAATTGATTATATGCATTTGGATTTGAATAAATTCAACTTTAAAGCAGAGAAATTATATTACGGAAACGATACCATTTCGGGAAATATAAAAACACTGACCGTAAACGAAAAAAGCGGTTTACAGATTCAGGCATTAAAAACCGAATTCTTTTATGGACCTCAAAATGCGTCTTTGGATAATTTGTATTTAAAAACACCGCAGACATTAGTACAGGACAAAGTAAAAGCTCAATATAAATCGCTTGCATCACTTCAAAAAGATTTAGGAAATCTAGCTGTCGATGCCAATTTAAAACAATCTAAAATTGGTTTCAAAGACATTCTGTTATTCGTTCCAGATTTACAGAAAACAAATCCGTTTAAGAGCAATCCAAATGCGGTTGTATATATAGACAGCCGTGTAAACGGAAAAGTAAAAGATTTGAATATTTCAAAATTTGAAATGAGTGGTATTGGCGCGACAAAAGTTTCCCTTTCGGGGAAGATCGCTGGACTTCCTGAAGCTCAAAAAGCTTATTATGATTTGAATATCAAGAAGATTTCGAGCACTTCAAAAGACATCAATATGTTTGTGCCAACTGGAACAATTCCGAAGAATATTCAATTGCCTTCGCAGTTAAATTTGCAGGGAAAATTTAAAGGTTCAATTCAGAATTTTAAAACCAATCTGGCTTTAAACAGCAGTTTTGGAAATGCTAAGATCGATGCCTTATTCGATCAGCGCATTAAGAAAAGAGAAAAATACGATGCAGATGTGTGGCTGCAGGAATTTGATTTAGGCCGATTAATCAAAAATGATTCAATTGGAAAAATTACCCTTAAAGCAAAAGTTAAAGGAAATGGTTTAGATCCAAAAACTGCTAATGCGGTAATTGACGGTTTGGTTCAGAAAGCTGTTTTTAACCGATATGAATATAAAAATCTAGTATTAAAAGGAAATATCGAAAACGGATCTTTTGCCGTAAAATCGGGAATGAAAGATCCAAATTTAAATTTTGATTTAACAGCCAGCGGTGATACAAAAGACAAATATCCAACCATCAAATTAAAATTAAATCTGGATATTGCCGATTTAGAAAAACTCAACTTACACGCGGGGCCAATGAAACTGCGCGGTAATGTCGACGCCGATATTACTAACAGCAATCCTGATTTCTTAAACGGAAAAGTATTTTTGTCGAATGTTCAGATTTTGAAAGATGCTGAGCCAATCGTTTTAGATTCGGTTCGTGTAATTGCGTTTTCAGATAACACCAAAAATAATATTAAAATTTCGTCTCAGTTTTTAAAAGCAGAAGTTGACGGGAAATACAAATTAACAACGCTTGCCAATGCAGTAAAAAAATCACTATCGAAATATATTGATTTAAAAACTCCAAAAGTAAACGCAGAATCAGATGAGCAAAGATTAGCGTTTACCTTAACGGTTAATAATGACCCGATTCTTTTTAAACTGATTCCAAAATTAACTGGCTTAGAGCCGATTAAAATTACGGGAAAATATAATAATGCGACCGATTCATTAGAGGTTAGAGGAACTATTCCAAGAATCACGTATGGAGAAAACACTATTTCTGACGGAAAAATAAATATTGAAGCCAAAGAAAATGCTTTAGAATACTCGATTTCTATCGCTACAATCGAAAGCGGTTCGTTAAAAGTTCCATTTACCACTTTAAAAGGTGATGTGCAGAATAATATTTTGACGTATGCTCTTGAAGTTCAGGACGCCAAACAAAAACAACAATATTATATAGCTGGAGAATTTAAAACAGAAGATTCTAAAAACATTGTAAAACTCGATGCCGAAAACTTTGTTTTAAATTACGATAAATGGAATGTTGATCCAGAAAATGCTATCGAATTTGGCGAAAAAAGACTTTATGTAAACAAATTCAATCTTGATAATAACGGGAACGAATTAAAAGTTCAGTCGCAGGGAACGCAGGACAACGCACCTTTACAGGTCGATTTTGTAAACTTCAAAATTGAGACCATCATGAATATGGTGAAAAAAGACGAAGTTTTGATGCAGGGTTTAATTAACGGAAATGCAGTTGTCGAAAATGTAATGACAAACCCCACTTTTACATCAGACTTAAAAATTGATGATTTTGCTTTTAAAGGAGAAAAAGTCGGCGATTTAGAAGTAAAATTAGACAACAAAACAGCCAATACTCTTGCAGCCAATGTGACGTTAAGTGACGAAGGAAATGACCTTAAATTAACGGGAGATTATCAACTTAAAGCTGGAAATTTTGATTTTGATATCGATATCAATAAACTCAACATAAAAAGCATTCAGGGCTTTACAATGGGTAACATTACCGAAGGAACTGGATATCTATCTGGGAACTTTAAAGTAACCGGAAATACTGCAGCACCACAGATTAATGGAGAATTAAATTTTAATGATACTGGTTTTAGAGTCACACAACTTAATTCATATTTTAAAACTAAAAACGAAAAAATCACTTTCAGCAATGAGACGATTACTTTTGATAAATTCTCTCTTTTTGATGAAAACGATAACGAATTATATGTAAACGGGAATATAAAATCGCCTGATTTTAGAAAATACAATTTTGATTTAGTAGTCGAAGCCAATGATTTCAGAGCCATAAATTCGAAAGCAAAAGATAATGATTTGTTCTATGGCGATTTGTTTCTGGATACCAAACTGAATGTTAAAGGAAATCTGGATAGTCCTGTTATTGATGGAACAGTTAAAATCAATAAAGAAACCAAATTTACAGTGGTGCTGCCGCAGTCAGATCCTTCGATTGCAGATCGTGAAGGAATTGTTGAATTTGTGAATGAAGACAATATGTACTTAAAGCAGACTGTTGAGCTGGAAAATCAGTTAAATCAGTCTGAGCTTAAAGGAATGGATGTAAATGTTGCCATTTCAATTGATAAAGAAGCAGAATTGACTTTATTAATCGATAAATCAAATGGGGATTATTTGAATTTGAAAGGTGAAGCAGAACTAGTCGGCGGAATCGATCAATCTGGAAAAACAACTCTGACAGGTAAATATGAATTTTCGGATGGTGCTTATCAAATGAACTTCAATGGAATAAAAAGAAAATTTGATATCCAAAAAGGAAGTTTCATAACCTGGAACGGTGAACCAACAATGGCTAATGTTAATATAACCGCAATTTATAAAGTCAACACGGCGCCGATCGATTTACTGGGCAATCAGTTGAAAAGCGAAAGTACAACGATACAAAACACATACAAACAAAAACTTCCGTTCAATACCTTATTGAAAATGAATGGAGAATTAATGAAACCGGAAATCTCTTTTGGAATTGAACTGCCAGAAGGTAATTACAATGTTTCATCAGATGTAGTTGAACTGACACAAAGCAGATTAAAACAATTAGAACAAGATCCGGCTGAATTAAACAAACAAGTTTTTGCCCTTTTATTACTTAACCGATTTGTGGGCGAAAATCCTTTCCAAAGTGAAAGCGGCGGTGTAAATGCCGAATCGTTTGCCAGACAGAGTGTGAGTAAGATCCTTTCGCAGCAATTAAACAATCTGGCTGGAGAACTTATTACAGGATTTGAAGTCAATTTCGATCTGGAATCTACTGAAGATTATACAACTGGAACCATGCAGAACAGAACTGATTTGAATGTTGAGGTTTCTAAAAAACTGCTGGACGATAGATTAAAAGTTACAGTAGGAAGCAGTTTTGGAGTAGAAGGACAGGAACGTGCCAATGAAGAAAGCACCAATATTGCCGGAGACGTTGCCCTTGATTATCAATTAACAAAAGACGGACGTTATATGGTTCGCGCTTATAGAAAAAACCAGTATCAGGTAGCTGTTGAAGGTCAGGTTATTGAAACCGGAGTTGCCTTTGTCATTACGATGAGTTACAATAAATTCAGAGAACTTTTCCATCGTACCGAACAGGAAAGGGAATTGATAAGAGAAGAAAAACTTCGTAAAGAGAAAGAAAAACAAAAAAAGAGAGAAGCAAAAGAAAAGGAAAAATTACAGGAAAATCAGCAAGAAAACCAAATTGAAGGAAATGAACAAAAAACATAATCATATAAGCCTATTTCAAAAGTGTATGACGCTGTTTTCCTTATTTTTTGTTTTAGGATGCAGCAATACAAAGTACCTGCCTGAAGGTGAATTGCTTTACACAGGAGGTTCTGTAACGGTGAAAGATTCTGTGTTGAAAAAAAAGGAACGAAAAGCACTTGAAACAGAATTGGAAGGATTACTGCGCCCAAAACCCAATAAAAAATTTCTAGGTCTTCGTCCTAAATTATGGATTTACAATCTTGCCGGAGAACCTAAAAAAGAAAAAGGAACACGTTACTGGCTTCGTAATAAAGTGGGAGAACCGCCGGTGCTTTTTAGTCAGGTTGATTTAGATTACAATGCATCTGTTTTACGAAATTATACAGAAAATAGAGGTTTCTTTAAAACCCGCGTTAGCGCCGATTCTACTGCTAAAAATAAAAGAGTAACAGCAGAATATACTGTTACGCCAAAAAAACAATACAAAATAAAAAGTGTCATTTTTCCAGATGATTCGCTGGCAATGTCCAGAATTATTGGAAGATCAAGCCGAAGAAGTCTGCTGAAGGTTGGAAATCCGTATGATTTGGATGTAATTAAAGCCGAAAGAGAACGAATCGATGCCCGATTAAAAGAAAAAGGATATTACTATTTTAATCCCGATTATATTCTGGCAAAAGTAGACAGCAGTAAAGGCGATCACGAAGTCAATATTCGATTGGTAATAAAAGATGATACGCCTGTAAAAGCACTTACAGCTTATAAAATTGATAAAATCTTTGTGTATCCTAATTATTCGCTGACGAATGACAGCATGGTGTACAGAAAAAGAAATATTCAGCAGTACAAAGACTTTACGATTATAGATACTACAGAGACTTTTAAACCAAGAGTTTATGATCGTACAATTTACTTTAAAAAAGGAGATTTGTACAATAGAAAAGATCATAATCTAACTTTAAACCGATTTGTAAATCTAGGAACGTTCAGTTTTGTAAAGAACGAATTTAAACCGTCAGACAGTATTAAAAATGCTTTAGATTCGTATTACTACTTAACACTTCTGCCAAAGAAATTCATACGAGTTGAGGTTTTAGGAAAAACCAATTCAGCAAGTTATACCGGAACAGAAGTAAATGTGAACTGGAATAACCGTAATTTCTTTCGTGGGGCAGAATTATTTACTTTCTCCATTTTTGGCGGTGCCGATTTTCAGCTTGGAGGTGTAAATAAAGGGAAAAACATCTATAAACTCGGAGCCGAAACCAGTTTGACCTGGCCAAGATTTATAACGCCTTTTAACATTGAAGGAAACAGCGAATATGTACCTAGAACTAAAGTAACACTGCGATACGAATATCAAAAAAGAACCCAGCTGTATGCTTTGAATTCCTTTAATACCTCTTTTGGATATTTATGGAAAGAGAACATCCGTAAAGAACATCAATTAAATGTAGTAGACATTACGTATGTGAGTCCAAATCACGTTACGCCAGAATATATGGACGACATTGCTCAAGATCCGGCGTTGGGTAAAGTAATTGAAAAACAATTGATTTTTGGACCAACTTACAATTACACGTATACGAATACCATGCAGAAACGCCGAAAAAATACCATTTATTTTAACGGAGAATTGGATTTAGCAGGAAACATAACTGGATTAGTTACTGGTGCAAATTATAATAAAGATAATGTAAAAACCATATTTGATGTTCCGTTTAGCCAATATGTTAAAATCAGATCAGATTTTAGACATTATTTGAAATTGAGTAAAGAAAGTGAATTAGCCAGCCGATTAATTGTTGGTGCCGGATTTGCATATGGAAATTCGAATACCCTTCCAACTTCAAAACAATTTGTAGCAGGTGGAACCAATAGTATACGTGCTTTTAGAGCCAGAACTTTAGGTCCGGGTAGTTACGTGCTTCCAGATAACTTAACGAACAACTATACTCCAGACCAATCAGGTGATATAAAACTGGAATTCAGTACCGAATATCGTGCAAAACTTTTTAGTATCGTAAGAGGAGCGGTTTTCTTAGACGCTGGAAATATCTGGCTTTTAAATGCCGATCCTAATAAACCGGGAGCTGAATTTTCGAAAGACTTTATGAAAGAATTTGCTGTTGGAGCAGGAGTTGGTTTGCGTTTCGATTTGTCATTCCTGATTTTAAGAACCGATTTAGCCATGCCGCTTCGAAATCCAGCTTTACCAGACGGACAAAGATGGGTAATTGATGATATTAATTTCGGAAGCAGTTCCTGGCGAAAAGACAATCTAATTTTGAATATAGCTATTGGATATCCTTTTTAAATTTTTTTAGCCACGAATTCACGAATTAGCTTTAATTTGCTAGCGTTAAACTCGAATTATTCGAATTTTAATTTGTGGAATTAGACACATATTTAAACTCAAAGGAATTAGTGAAAATTCGTGAATTCGTGGCGAAAAAAAGAATAAAAAGAAGTAAATTGGTCATAAATATTTTATTCGAATGCAAAACTTGATCAAAAGAATTATAGGAATCGGTGTTATTGTTTTACTGATTGTTCTGGCTTTTAAATACTGTCAGTTCAAAAAAGATGACGATTCTGGAATTGACTATAATACCAATTTAATTCAGCAGCAGATTCTTAATGTTGGAAAGCTGGTCGTTACCGAAGGACATTTCTCGGAAGTAATTACCTATAAAAATCAGCAGAAGTATTTAATGAATATGATTTCTTTTGAGAAAAAAGCGCTGATTGTGGTAAATGCAAATGTTACAGTAGCATACGATCTTCATAAAATGAAATATGACATTGACGAAAAAAATAAAACTATTACGATTTTAAATATTCCAAAAGAAGAAATTACAATAAATCCAGATATTCAGTTTTATGATGTAGAACAAAGTAAACTGAATCCGTTTACAGGTGATGATTACAATAAAATCAACAAATCTGTAAAAGCAAATCTGGCTAAAAAAATCGAAAATTCTACACTAAAAACCAACGCCCAAAACAGACTAATAAGCGAATTGTCTAAGATTTTAATTATGACCAATTCAATGGGCTGGAAACTTCAATATAACGGAAAAACGATTGAATCCGAAACGGAGTTGAATCAGGATTTGAAGCTTTAGATTTTGTTAAAGCTTCAAAGTGATAAAGTAACAAAGGTTCAGAGTTTTTTATTTTAATTAATTGCCTCCTGCTTTAGCTTGAGGATTTTTATAAAAAAAGAAAAGGCTTTAGGCAAAACTAATGTTTGGCTAAAGCCTTTGTAGTTAACTTTATTTTTCCTCCAGCTAAGCAGGAGGTAATTCAAAAAAAGATTTATTAAAATTTGCGACTTGACGTCTTTGCGAGATTAAAAAAAAATCAGCAGAATCAGCTTAAATCAACAAAATCTGCGTGAAATAAAAAACTTCGCGTCTTAGTGACTTTGTGGCAAATGAGAATTATTAAAAATCAAATCCAATCCACCCGAAATTAAATGGGCAGTTTCAGGTCGTCTTTTTTTCAATTGATCCAGATAAACCAATACTTCCTGTAAAAGCTGTTTGTCATCAGAATCTTTTAAAAGTTCTGCGATTTCAACCGCTAATAACCAATCATTTGAATGTTCTTTTTTCAGTTTTTCAAATACAGATTGTAAATTCGTTTTAGATTCTTTATTGGTTCTGATGTTTCGAACGGATGCGTATAAATTCTCTAAATCATCGCGTTCTAAAGTATGTTTTGCTTTAATAGTCTTTGTCGAAGGAACAATATTAATCAAGTCAAAACTATTGACATCGGCTGGACCAGAAAAAGCAGAAATCACTTTTTTACCAATCGCCATATCATAATTGCCCCATTCTGGTTGAAACAAAATCGTTTCGCCGTGAGTAACCGTACAATTTCTAAAACTGATGAGAATAATTTCTCCGTGAAGATTTCGAGATCCAGTAATAATTTCACCTTCCACGATAATGTTGCCTTCAAATTCAAGTTTTAC
This sequence comes from Flavobacterium endoglycinae, assembly GCF_017352115.1. Taxonomy (NCBI): domain Bacteria; kingdom Pseudomonadati; phylum Bacteroidota; class Flavobacteriia; order Flavobacteriales; family Flavobacteriaceae; genus Flavobacterium; species Flavobacterium endoglycinae. The sequence goes on along the minus strand of NZ_CP071448.1, from coordinate 1,420,662 downwards.
TGTTTCATTTTCTACAATACTGTAAGCCTGTAAATCCTTCGGACTCATGTCTTCAATGGCGAGATTAAAACCTTTTAATTTTCCAATCGGACTTCCAAAACCATGAAGATGTGTTAAGGTTCCGTGACCAACCAGTTCTTTTTCACGATATGCCAAAGCCGTCTTTCCAGTTGTTTGAATATAAACCGGTTTTCCTTCTTCTTCAATCACATTTGTAAAAACTCCAGAAATCTGTAAACCAGTACTTAACTCAATCGTTCCTAAAGCATTTGACTGAATCAGTTTTTTAATTCCTGATAAACCTCCGGTTCTTAAAGCCATTTTATTGGCAAACTCTTCCAGAATCAAACTTAAATGAGAAAAAGTTGGTGTTACATATAGTTGAGGCTGTAACTGTGTAATGTCAAAATTTTGATTCGCAGCCGAAATATCATACGGGATTTTCTTTACATTATCGGTCATACAATGAGCGCTTTCACCAATAGAAGAAAGCAATCCGGCGCCGTAAATTTTTGGATTTTCAACAGTTCCAATTAAACCATATTCAACTGTCCACCAATGCAGATTTCTAATTTGAGCCATTTCAGATAATTCGCCCATATCATTTTGTAAATCGGCAACTGCTTTTTCGGCTTCGTCGATTTTTTCCTGCGGTGTATCTTCAGCTTCTTTCAAAATAGAAAGCAAACGAATTGCTTCATACATCTGATAATCTTTATGAGATGAAATCGCTTTACAGCCAATTTCTCCAAAACGTCTTAAATATTCGGCATATTCAGGATTTGCAATAATAGGAGCGTGGCCGGCACCTTCGTGAATAATGTCTGGAGCAGGTGTGTATTCGATATGTTCCAATTGTCGAATATCGGATGCAATAACCAAAACATTATAAGCCTGAAATTCCATAAAAGCATTTGGCGGAATAAATCCGTCAACGGCAACTGCGGCCCAGCCAATTTCGCTTAGAATTCGGTTCATGCCATACATACTCGGAATAGAATCGACTTCAATTCCGGTTTTGCGTAAACCTTCCAAATAAGAATGATGCGCTACTTTTGAAAGATAATCCACATTTTTACGCATTACATATCGCCAAACCGCTTGATTTATAGGAGTATAATCACTGTAATCTTGTGGTTTAATAAATTGCTGTAAATGTTTCGGCAATTTCTCTAATAACGGATTGGTTTCAATATTTGGATTCATTTCGAAAACGATGTAGATTAGAATGTAAAATTACGAATTTATGAGTCGATTTTTTATCATTCATCACAAAATTTTTATTCGAAATACTATTTTATTGCGTTTTTGTAGATTTTTAAGCGTTGAAAGAAAGCGATTTTAGCAGTCATTATTTTCATAATTTACTTTCTCCATTGCATTTTCATAGCTTTCAATCTCTTTTTTAGTCATTGAAGCTTCTTTTAAATCAATTTTCAACTGCTTTTTAGCATCTGGACTAATCCATAAACCAGAGAAAGTGTTTCCGGTTTTCTTTAAAATGAGAACGCCGCTGAAACCATGTTCTACCATTACAAATTCATTTTCAACTTTTTTATTTTGGGTAATATAAAGCTGAATCCATTTGTTTGATTTATAGCGGTACATTGAAGTGTACATTAAATCTGCCGTACAGGGATTTTCTTCGGTTTTAATATAAATCGTTACAGGTGTTTTTCCATCAAGAGTTCCTTTGTACAAATTAAAAACAGGAGCTTGCTGTGCATTTACATGATTTAAAAAAGAGAAACAGATGGCAAAAAACAGGAATACTTTTTTCATTATACAATTATTAGTTAGTTACAAAGAGGCTTTTATTTGCTTTTCAGCTAAGTCAAATTTATCTAATAAAAAATAGTATTCCAATCGTAATGTAAATATCTTTTAAGATTTCCCTGATGAATTTCTGAGTTCGTTTTCGGCATTTCTAAAATATTCAATTTTGTGGCTGAACATAAAAGCCATATTGGTCGCTCGCATTTTGGCTTCTTCGGTAATTGGACCAGCAAATTGAGAATCGATAGTCGAATTAAAAATCGCAATCCAACGGTCAAAATGAGTTTTATCTACCGGTAATTGTTTGTGCGGAGGAAAAGGAGTTCCAGAATAAGCACGAACATCAAATAAAATTGTCTGCCAGAATCCGTACATTTTTTGAAGATGGGGTTCCCATCTGTCCTGTAATTTATCATTAAAAATGGGACCAATCAAATCGTCTTTACGAACATTTCCATAAAAGCTGTTCACCATTTGTTTTATATCGTCGAGAGTTGAAATATCTTTAAGAGTTTCCATGTTTTTGTGCAATAAAAATGAGCTGTAAAAATACAACATAAGTTCATGTACATTCCATGATATTTGTCACTAAAACCTAATGTGTTTTTTGCATTTGCTGTAATAATTATTTTGGTATAGGTCTTCTAATTTATTGGTTTTTAGTGTGTTGGGAATAAGTAAAAAGGTATGAGAACTTTTTTTGTCGATTTGTAAAATTAAATAATTGATTTATAAATAGTTATGAAAATTTTAGATAAGTTTTTGTTAAGGTAATTTTTACAATTGATGTGTATTTGTTAAGCTTCAAAAAAAACGATTTCGCTGAAATTGATATAATATTGTGCTGTTTTAATAAAATAATCCTTAATAAATGAGAAAAAATTAATTAACAAAAAATCAAAAAAAATGCACAAAACTACACAAAAACCTAAAAACCAATTAAAAGCTGTGATATTCTCAATTATTGCAATGCTTTTATGTATTACTAAAGTTAATGCTCAGACTGTTACACCTGTTTTGACAACGGGTGATAAAAGCAGTTTATTGCAGACTCAGGGAACAGTAAATTTTGGAGCCAATTCAGGGACAAATGCTTCTACTGTAACTGTTAATGCTGGAACAACGTATCAAACTATGGATGGCTTCGGCTACACCCTTACTGAGGGAAGCTGTGAAGTCATCAGCGGTATGGCTGCCACACAGCAGAACCAATTATTAAATGAACTATACAATCCAACAACAGGATTAAACGCCAGTGTAGTTCGTATTAGTATTGGAGCTTCAGATTTAAGTAGTTCTTCCTATAGTTATAATGAAACTTCTGGAGATACTAATATGAATAACTTCAGTTTGAATGGTCCGGATTTAACCTATCTAATTCCGATCATCAAAAAAATTCAGCAGATTAATCCTAATATCAAAATTCTCGCAACACCATGGTCTGCACCTAGATGGATGAAAACCAACGGATCTTGGGTTGGAGGAAGTCTGCAGACACAATACTATGCCGCTTATGCCAGGTATTTTGTAAAATACCTTCAAGCTATGCAGGCGCAGGGAATTCCTATTTGGGCAATTACTCCTCAAAACGAACCTGAAAACCCTAATAATGAACCAAGTATGTTGATGAATTCTACAGAACAAAAGAATTTTATTAATCAACAGCTTGGTCCTCAAATGGCATCGGCTGGTTTTGGAAATGTGAAAATTATAGCTTTCGACCATAACTGTGATAATACGGCTTACCCAATTGATGTTCTCAATAATAGCTCTTACGTTGATGGAGCAGCATTTCACTTGTATTTAGGAAATATCTCTGCAATGTCTACAGTAAAAAATTCTACGAATAAAAACGTTTATTTTACAGAACAATATACAGGTTCTGGCGGAAACTTTGGCGGTGACTTTGGCTGGCACATGCAGAACGTAGTAATTGGAAGTACTAATAATTGGTCTAAGACCGTTTTAGAATGGAATGCTGCTAATAATTCAAGTTTAGGCCCACGTACTCCAGGCGGATGCAATACTTGTTTAGGCGCTATAACAGTAAATAACAGTACAAGTTATACTAAAAATGTGGCGTTTTATATTATTGGACAAATTTCAAAATTTGTAAAACCCGGAGCAGTACGAATTGGATCTTCAAGCACAAACGGAAGTATTCAGTCAGTTGCTTTTAAAAATCCCGATGGTTCAACAGCACTTGTGGTGTACAATTCAGGATCATCAAATACTATAAAAGTAGTTTCAGGATCATCGGCATTTAATTACACAATTCCGGGCTCAGCAGCCGTTACTTTTACATGGGGAGCAGGTACACCGCCTCCAACAGGTTTTCCGGGATATTATAATATCATTTCAAGAAACAGTAATAAAGGACTTGATGTAGCAGATAATTCAACAGTAAGCGGCGGTAGAATCCAGCAGTATGATATTACAAATGGAGGAGGAAATAACCAGCGCTGGAAATTTGTTTCTGACGGAGCAGGAAATTATTACATTATAGTTAAATCGACAGGAATGTATCTTGCAGTTGAAAATAACGGAACAGCAAATGGACTGAAAGTACAGCAAAGAACTTTCGCTAATTCGAATGAATTTAAATGGACTGTTGCTAGTCTTGGCGGAGGATATTATAAAATTACCAACGTTAACACAGGTAAATCTCTTGATGTTGAAAATGTTTCTACGGCAAATGGAGCAAATATTCAGGTTTGGGATTATACAGGAGGACTGAATCAGCAGTGGCAGTTTGTTCAAGTTGAATCTACAGCTAAAAAAGCGTTAGCAATAACCGATGAAAATGAAAGTACAGTTGATATGATGGTTTTTATTGATGAAGTAAGCGATCATTTAAAAATTGATACCAATCATGAAGGAAATGCAGAAGTACAGATTTTCAATGTAGGCGGACAGTCTGTTTTAAAGAAAGACGTGAATTTTGTAAAAGGAAACATTTCTGAAATTGAAGTTTCAAGACTTCCAAAAGGCGTTTACATTGTGAGAGTAAATGACAATCAAGGTTCTTATTCTAAAAAAGTCATTAAGCAATAAATTACAAATCTAGAATTCAATTAGTAATTTTATATTTGATTTTTAAAAGGCTGTCATAAGTATTTGACAGCCTTTTATGTTTTTTATCCAATTAATTGTGTAAACAAATCCTGATTGTCATTTAGGTATTGAAATTCAAAACCATTTTGAGTCATATTCATTTTGATGGCCATAATATCGTTTTTGTTTTTCAGCTCTAATCCTACGACAACAGAACCTACTTCACGGTTGTTTTTCTTATGAAACTGGAAATATGTAATATCATCATCCGGTCCTAAAATATTATTGACAAATTCTTTTAAAGCGCCCGGACGCTGCGGAAACTGAATCATAAAATAATGCATTAAACCTTCGTAAAGTAACGATCGTTCTTTAATTTCGGCAGTTCTTTCGATGTCATTATTACTTCCGCTCACAATGCAAACCACATTTTTTCCTTTGATTTTATCTTTATAAAAATCCAAAGCCGCGATCGTTAAAGCACCAGCAGGTTCTACTACCATTGCTTCTTCATTATACAATCTTAAAATCGTGGTGCAGACTTTTCCTTCGGGAACCAAAATCACATCTTCTAAATTATAACGGCAAATTTCAAAAGTTTTATCGCCAACTTGTTTTACAGCGGCACCATCTACAAATTTATCAATTGTTTGTAAAGGGGTATTTTTATTTTCTTCAATGGAAGTTTTCATCGAAGGAGCTCCTTTTGGTTCCACGCCAATAATTTTGGTATGAGGACTTAAATGTTTAAAAACTTCCGATAAGCCCGAAGCCAATCCGCCGCCGCCAATGGGAACAAAAACATAATCGATTGGTTCTTTAAAACTTTCTAAGATTTCTAATCCCACAGTTCCTTGTCCAGCGATTACTTTTTCGTCATCAAAAGGATGAATAAAAGTTTTATGATTTTTGATGGCATCAGCCGTTGCAGAAGCATAAGCATCATCAAAAGTATCTCCCGTTAAAACAATTTCTACAAACGATTTTCCAAATAATTGAACTTGTTTTACTTTTTGTTTTGGAGTGGTTTTCGGCATGTAAATTTTACCGTGAATTTTTAAAAGATTGCAAGAATAAGCAACACCTTGTGCATGATTTCCAGCACTGGCACAGACGATTCCGTTTGCTTTTTCTTTTTCATTTAACGAAGAAATCTTATGGTACGCACCCCGAATTTTATACGAACGAACAATTTGTAAATCTTCTCTTTTTAATAAAATAGTCGATTCAAATTCGTCTGAAAGATTAAGGTTTTGTGTTAAAGGCGTCGCCGCAACTACATCTTCAAGCTGCTTTTTGGCGTTAAGTACTTCGTTGAATAAATCCATTTTGTTTGTTTTTCTGCCCCGAATTATACCAATTGAATTAATTTTTATTTTTTAATTAAAAAGTAAATCGTGAAAATTGGTACAATTCGGCGCTAATATTAAATTTCGTTTAAAATAAAAAACCTCCCGAGCTGGGAGGTTTATAAATTATATTTTACATACTGATATAACACCTCGCCATTACTGCTGAATTGCAATAATGCTAATAATAGCGATAATAATGTTAGTATAGTTTGTCATTTTAACTAATTGAATAGCAAAAATAGATAATTATTTTTTAACCGGCGGATATTGAGCTAAAATTTTGTTTACGAACTCAGCTACTTTCTCGTCTTTTTTGTCAACGTTTTTAGTTAAAGTTCCCTGACCTTCACCCTGCCAGATCATTTCTTTCTTTTTGGCATCGATTAAGTCAATATATAATGTGCCTTCAGTAGAAGTTGAAACCGAAGTCTGGTTACCGTACATCAACCACGGATTCCAACCCCAGCCCCAGCCATAACCCCAGCCAGCATTAAATTGATTTACATTTACCTGCTCTCTTGATTTGGTAAAAATGTTGACTAATAAATCAGGATTGTCACTTTTGGTTAAACCTTTAGCCTGCATTTCATTGTCGATGGCGTGAAGAATACGTCTTTTATCCAAATCAGAAACCTCGACCTTATCAATTCCGGGCTTAAAGAAAGCATACGTTTTATAGGGCGCAAAATCGACTGTTTTGTCATAGTCAGAATATACAGTTATACTGCTGCAAGAAGAAAGAATCAAAAGCAGCAAAATCGGAACTAATTTGAATGTTTTCATATTATTAAGAATTAAATGTTCTGTTTTAGTTTAAAGCAGACTTTCATCAACTAGGTTGGGTAAAGTTACTTTTAATAATGGCTCAACTTCCATTGCTCTTTTTATAGCAAAAACAGCACCTTCATTTCGAGCCCAGCTTCGTCTTGAAATTCCGTTGTTAACATCCCAGAAAAGCATTGATGCTAAACGTTTTGAAGCCTCTGTAGAACCATCAAGAACCATACCAAATCCGCCGTTTATAACCTCTCCCCAGCCAACGCCACCACCATTATGAATAGAAACCCAAGTTGCTCCTCTAAAGCTATCTCCAATCACATTGTGAATCGCCATATCGGCTGTAAAACGTGATCCATCATAAATGTTTGAAGTTTCTCTGTAAGGCGAGTCAGTTCCGGAAACGTCGTGATGATCGCGCCCTAAAACCACAGCGCCAATTTCACCTTTTGCAATGGCTTGATTAAAGGCTTCAGCAATCTTGATTCTTCCTTCTGCATCAGCATATAAAATACGAGCTTGTGAACCTACAACCAGTTTGTTTTCCTGCGCACCTTTAATCCATTTAATGTTATCCTGCATTTGCTGCTGAATTTCATTGGGAGCAGTTTCGGCCATTTTTTCTAAAACTTCACATGCAATGGCATCTGTTTTTAGTAAATCTTCCGGTTTTCCAGAAGTACAAACCCAACGGAAAGGACCAAATCCGTAATCGAAACACATTGGTCCCATAATATCCTGAACGTAACTTGGATATTTAAAATCGATATTGTTTTCTGCCATTACATCTGCACCAGCGCGGGAAGCTTCTAATAAAAAGGCATTTCCGTAATCAAAGAAATACGTTCCTTTTGCAGTATGTTTGTTGATAGCATCCGCATGACGGCGTAAACTTTCTTGAACTTTTTCTTTGAATAAATCAGGATTTTCAGCCATCATTTTGTTGGCGTCTTCAAACGAAATTCCAACCGGATAATAACCTCCAGCCCATGGATTGTGAAGCGAAGTCTGATCTGAACCTAAATCAATTTTGATATTTTCCTGATCGAAACGTTCCCAAACATCGACCACATTTCCTAAATAAGCAATCGAAACGGTTTCTTTTTTGGCTTTCGCCGAATTTACTCTGGCAACCAATTCATCCGTAGAAGTCACCACTTCATTAATCCATCCTTGTTCGTGACGGATTTTAGTAATCTTCGGATTTACTTCGGCGCAGACTGTAATACAACCTGCAATATTTCCGGCTTTTGGCTGCGCACCCGACATTCCGCCAAGACCAGAAGTAACAAATAAACTCCCTTCTGGATTTTGTTTTATTTTTCTAAAACCGTTTAAAACCGTAATCGTAGTCCCGTGAACAATTCCCTGCGGGCCGATATACATATAACTTCCCGCCGTCATTTGTCCGTATTGCGAAACCCCAAGAGCATTCATTTTTTCCCAATCGTCAGGTTTGGAATAATTCGGGATTACCATTCCGTTTGTTACGACCACTCTCGGCGCTTCTTTATGAGAAGGAAATAATCCCATTGGATGTCCAGAATACATCGTTAAAGTTTGCTCATCTGTCATTTCAGACAAATATTGCATGGTCAATAAATACTGTGCCCAGTTTTGGAAAACAGCTCCGTTTCCACCATATGTAATTAATTCATGCGGATGCTGTGCCACCGCATAATCCAAATTGTTCTGGATCATGTGCATAATCGCTTTTGCCTGCAATGATTTTCCTGGATATTCATCAATTGGTCTTGCGTACATTTTATAATCTGGGCGAAGACGATACATGTAAATACGCCCATAAGTTTCTAATTCTTCCGAAAATTCAGGAAGCAATTCAGCGTGGTGTTTTGGATCGAAATAACGCAAAGCATTTTTCAGCGCCAGCTTTTTTTCTTCTGCCGAAAGGATTTCTTTTCGTTTCGGAGCATGATTAATCGCTGGATCGTATGCCTGTTTTGGTGGTAATATAGAAGGTATTCCTTGTTGTATTTGTTCTTTGAAAGTCATTTTCTTTTTGAGGTGCTGAGTTGCTTTTTTTAAAGATACTAAGTTGCTAAGGTTCTAAGCTACTAAGGTATTCTTGTTAGATTAACAACAGATTAATTTTAGTGTTTAAATTATGTCGCCCCGCTGGGGCTTAATGTGACGGGATGTTAATTAATGCTATAAATATGTCGCTCCTAACGGAGCTAATAAAACATATCTATTCCCAATACAAAGACTTAGAAAGGCGAAATATTTATAGAAAATAATAATAACCAACCTAAAAGCTCCAGCGGAGCGAAATATTAATCGTTACAATTAGATTTTCAATTTGCGTTTGGGATTTAAAATTTAAAAATTGAAATTTATTTTTAATTATCTAATTTTCAAATTGCCACATTTTCTAATAAAAAAAAACTAGGGATAACGGATATCCGACCTGTGATAGGATTTGTGGATTTTAATCCTGAATTTTTGTGAATGGATATCCATTTTATGATTTTAGATTGTTGATTTTAGATTGGAATTTGGAATTTTCAAATTTGGAATTTAATTTTCAAAATTATCAAATTGACACATTATCTAATTCCCTTTCTTTCTGATTTCTCCTGTTCTTTTGTCAAAACCATATGGACAATGACGACAACCGCTTTTGCAGCAGTAACCACGTTTTAAATGATATTTTTCAGTAAAGCATTTGTAACCTTCGGGTGTATAGTAAAAATCTTCGCCTTCGATTAATTTATTTTCATTACTTTGCTCTTTCATAAATCTGCTTCGGGTTCTTTTTCTAATAATTAAAATCAAAAATAAAAATATTTGATTATGATTTTATTCAAATCGAACAATTTTATAGCTACAAATTTATAAATTTTACAGCCAATGTTTCTGATTGTTGCTAAATATTTAATTCCGAACGGATATAGAGGAATGGCTGTATTTCCGTTTATTGTGATGAAATATGATTTTGATAAAAGAAATGAAACTTTTGTTAATCATGAAAAAATACATTTAAGACAACAAATTGAATTACTCATTCTTCCGTTTTTTATTTGGTATATTTTGGAATTTATTATTCGTTTAATTCAATACCAAAACAAGGATTTGGCGTATCGAAATATTAGTTTTGAAAGAGAAGCTTACACAAAAGAAACCGATTTGAATTATCTAAAAAACCGATCTTTTTTTCAGTTTCTAAAGTATATCAAGCAATAAACTTTAAGATATTAAAAATGAATTATCCCTTTTGACTTTCCAACTAAAAAAATGAATCCAGTTTTCAATCAATCTTTAAATATTCAATTTCCGAATGCTATTTCGGTGACCATAAAGCGCGAAGATCTCATTCATCCTTTTGTGTCTGGAAATAAATTTAGAAAACTAAAATACAATCTGCTTCAGGCAAAAGCCGAAAACAAAGACACCTTATTGACTTTCGGTGGAGCATTTTCCAATCATATTGCCGCTGTAGCTTATGCGGGAAAAGAGCAAGGATTTAAAACTATAGGAATCATTCGCGGAGACGAACTTTTTGATAAAATAGAAGAAAATCCAACTCTGAAATTTGCGCATGAAAACGGAATGCAATTCGAGTTTATTTCGAGAGAAGAATATCGTTTAAAAAGTGAAAATTCATTTATAGAAAAACTAAAAAATAAGTTTGGCGATTTTTATCTGGTTCCCGAAGGCGGTACAAATGAATTGGCTGTAAAAGGCTGCGAAGAGATTTTGACAGACGAAGATTCGGTTTTTAATTATGTTTGCTGTGCAGTTGGAACTGGCGGCACGATTTCGGGATTAATTAATAGTTCGCTCCAAAATCAGAAAATTTTGGGTTTTCCAGCGTTAAAAGGTGACTTTTTAAACGATGAAATTCGTATTTTTGCAAAAAAAGATAACTGGAATTTAATTTCTGACTATCATTTTGGAGGTTATGGCAAGATAAATTTAGAATTAATTGAATTTATTAATGCTTTTTTTGAAAAGAATAAAGTGCCTTTAGATCCAATTTATACAGGAAAGATGGTTTTTGGCGTTATAGATTTAATACACAAAAACTATTTTCCTGCCCATTCAAAAATTTTACTCATTCACACAGGCGGATTGCAGGGAATTGACGGAATGAATATAAAGTTGAAGCAGAAGAAATTACCAATACTCAAAACCAATGATTAAAAAAATTGTATTACTTCTCGTAATATTAGCTTTAGCAAGCTGCTCGTCTAGTAAGCCTGCCATCGCGACGACTAAAAAAGCGGCAGCAGTTCAATCCCGAACAGCTTCAACAAAAAGAAGTACTCCTGCTAAGCCAATTGCCAAAAATTATCCTTCTACAAATAATACAACTGAAGTTATTCAATCTACTTCCAAAACCGTTGTTACAAGCGATTTAATTAATAATTATGTGTTGCAGTACAAAGATATTGCAATGGGAAACATGAAAACGTACGGAATTCCTGCGAGTATTATTTTAGCGCAAGGAATTTTAGAATCGGGTGCGGGTAGAGGAGATTTAGCGGTAGATGCTAATAATCATTTTGGAATAAAATGCCATAATGATTGGTTGGGAGAAAGTGTCCGCCATGATGATGATTCGGCTCAGGAATGTTTTAGAAAATATAGAGAGGCTTCGGAATCGTATAGAGATCACGCTTTGTTTTTAGTTGGTAAAAAGCGATACGCTACTTTATTTACTTACGAAAAAGACGATTACAAAGCTTGGGCAAAAGGATTGAGAGCAGCAGGTTATGCCACAGATCCGAAATATCCTGATAAGTTAATCAGTTATATCGAACGTTACAATCTGCATCAATACGATTGTCAGGTTACGGGAAGAAACTATGTTCCTATTAATACTTCGGCTCCAGCAAGAAGTTCATCTTCAGTGGCTAATTCCGATCTAAAGATTAATATGGGTTCAAATGATCCAAATTTATACGAAGTTCAAAAAGGTGATACTTTGTACTCTATTTCAAAGAAATTCAATTTATTAGTTGATGATTTAAAGCAGAAAAATAATCTGACTGATAATGCGATTTCGATAGGGCAGAGGCTAAAAGTGAAGTGAGTTTCAGTCGCAGTCTCAGTTTTCAGTTTGGATAATGAAGAAGAAAATTTCAGTTTTGATTTTAATTTTTGGGATAGTTTTAACCATCAGACTTTTTTGTGGAGTTTATGAACATGATGAATTTGCAGAAACAAACTTTTTTATAAAACATCGGCCAACTTGGAAATGGAGATTTTATTCTCCAATAGGTATGTCTGATATGAAAATAGAAGAACTTTCAAAAGAAAGACAAATAGAACAACAATATTTCAATGAGTTTATAACAGACCAAGGTTTAAGCAGATAATTAAATCTAAAGTCTAAAATCAGAAATCTTAAATTATAATGTTATATAAAAGAAGTAGTCAGCTTTTTGCTGAAGCAGAAAAAGTAATTCCGGGAGGAGTAAATTCACCAGTAAGAGCATTTAAAGCCGTTGGCGGAACTCCGATTTTTGTAAAAAGTGCAAAAGGCGCTTATTTGTATGATGAAGACGGAAATAAATTAATCGATTATATTAACTCTTGGGGACCAATGGTTTTAGGTCATGCATATCAGCCGGTTGTTGATGCTGTGATTGAGAAAGCAAAATTAGGGACATCATTTGGTATGCCAACAGAATTGGAAACAGAAATCGCAGCTTTGGCCGTTTCTATGGTTCCAAATATTGATAAAATACGTTTTGTAAATTCAGGTACAGAAGCTTGTATGAGTGCAATTCGCTTAGCTCGCGGATTTACAAAAAGAGATAAAATTGTAAAGTTCGCAGGTTGTTACCACGGGCATTCAGATTCATTTTTGATTCAGGCGGGAAGTGGAGCAGTTACTTTTGGTTCGCCAAATAGCCCTGGAGTTACAGAAGGAACTGCAAAAGATACTTTATTAGCCAAATACAATGATTTAGAGAATGTAAAAACACTTGTTGAAGCTAATAAAGGTGAAATCGCTGCCATTATTATTGAAGCCGTTGCAGGAAACATGGGATGTATTCCGCCTCAAGAAGGTTTCTTGCAAGGATTACGAGACTTGTGTACGGCAAACGGAATCTTATTGATTTTTGATGAGGTAATGACAGGTTTCCGTTTAGCTCGCGGTGGCGTTCAAGAACTATACGGAATTGATGCTGATATCGTGACTTTCGGAAAAGTTATTGGTGGTGGACTTCCAGTTGGAGCTTTTGCAGCGCGTGAAGAAATCATGAATTATTTAGCGCCTCTTGGACCAGTTTACCAAGCCGGAACATTATCTGGAAATCCGTTAGCAATGGCTGCTGGATTGGCAATGTTGAAAGCGCTTGATTCAGACAGAGAAATTTTTACTCGTTTGGAAGAAAAAACAGCTTATCTAGAAGCTGGAATCGATAGAGTTTTAAAAGCGAATAATGTTGTTTTTACCATCAATAGAGTTGGTTCTATGATTTCGGTTCACTTTGATGCAAATCCAGTAACCGATTTCCAAACGGCTGCAAAAGGAGATAACGAAACATTTAAAAAATTCTTCCACGGATTATTGCAAGAAGGCGTTTACATCGCGCCATCTGCATACGAAACGTGGTTTATTACCGATGCATTGACGTACGAAGATTTAGATTTTACAATTAATGCAATTGATAAAGTATCAAAATCATTTTAATAAAAAAGGAGGCTTAAAGCCTCCTTTTATTTTTATGTTTATTTGTTTTGTTCTTAGTGCTTTTTTTTTACCTTTCATTTCTATGTGAAATATTGCCTTAATCTGTTATTAATAAGATTTTTAAGAGCTATTTAATAGCTTTTAAAAGCATTTATTTGCACCCATAAATTGTAAAATTTACAAAAATGGAGCATAAATTTTGGGGAAAGATTAATGAAAATTGGATAGGTTTTCTAAGTGATGTAAAGTTTAAAATTCCTTACCTAAAAAAAGAAGAAATAGAGATATATTTAGGAAGAGATAGAAGTATTCCAGATGAGCAAGAAATGGACGATTATGAAAAAACTTTTCGCAGTTTTTTGGATAATATCAAAGATGCAATGGATGAAATAAAAAAAGAAACTTTTACTCGATATAAAAATATTTACGCAAAATATTATGAGGATTTTAATCGATCAGGAGAAGAACCTCTTAATATTGATAACGATGAGAAGCATTTTGAATATATACAAGATATTTTATATATAAGAATATTAAAAAGAAATACGCTGAAAATTCTTATACGATATGATTTAGATCCTGAACATGGTATTGAAATAAAAATGAAGAAAAATAAAATAATTGCAATTGGTGGTATTGCGGCTTAATCATATTAAGAAAAAGAATAATAAAAAAGGAGGCTTTTAGCCTCCTTTTTTACAACCGAGATTATTTTTTGTCTTTTCGGTGTTCTTTCATTTTGTTTTTATGCTCTTTTTTAATCGCAGTCCATTTTGTGTATTGATCAGCAGTTAAAATCGATTTCATTTTGGCGTCATAAGCTTTGTGGTCTTCTTCCATTTGTTTTTTCATAGCTTTCTTTTCAGCGTCGGTTGGTGGAACACCAGAATCTTTTCTGCTTTTTTTAAGCATCGCCATCTTTGTGCTTCTGTCAGATAAAAGTTCACTTACTTGTTTTTGCTGATCTGCATTCAAGTTTAAATCTGTTGTCAGTTTCTGTAAATGCTCTTTATTACGTTCCTCAGGTGATTTATGATCTTTACCTTTATGATCGTGTTTACGTTCTTCTTTTAAAGCAGTCCATTTTTTATATTGATCAGCATTTAAAATAGATTTCATTTTAGCATCATTAGCTTCTTTCTCAGCATCCATCTGTTTTTTGAAAGCTACTTTTTCTTCAGGAGTAGGGGTTGTTTTGCTGTCTTTGCGAGTTTGTTTGAATTTTTCAACTTTCGCACTTCTTTCTGCAATAAGCTGTTTTACTTGTTCCTGTTGTTTTTTATCTAAATTTAAATCAGCAGTTAATTTTTGTAAATGCTTTTCGTTACGTTGTTCTGGAGTTAGTTTTTCTCTTTGATCACGTGTCGGTTTCTGATTAACGTCTTGTGCAAAACTTATCATTCCCACGAATAATAAAGCTGCGATAAATACTTTTTTCATAATTGTTTTTTTTAAAGGTTTATGCCATTTAGACTTCAACAGATTTATTAAGTTTAATGAGATTGTCAGATTTATCTTTTATTTAACAGAAGTTATTAATGAAAACCTAAATTGGTTTCAAATAAAAAAGAGGCTTTAACGGCCTCTTTTTCTAAAGTATTTTAGTTTTTATCTTTTCGATATTCTCTTATTCTATCTTTAGCTTTTTCCTTGTTTTCTTCCTGAATAGATTTCCATTTTGTATACTGGTCAGCATTCAAAATAGATTTCATTTTAGCATCATTGGCTTCTTTTTCAGCTTTTAATTCATTTCTAAAAGCTTCTCTTTCTGATGCAGTTGGCTTAACGTCGCTATCTTTTTGTGCCTCTCGAGCTTCTCTTAATTTTTCAACTTTTGCACTTCTGTCTGCTAAAAGCTGTTTAACCTGAGCCTGCTGATTAGTATCAAGATTTAATTCTGTAGTTAATTTTTGTAATTGTTTTTCGTTTCGCTGTTCAGGAGTAAGTCTTTCTTTTTTGTCTTGTGCAAAACCTGCTATTCCAACGAATAACATAGCTGCGATTAATAGTTTTTTCATGATTTATTTCTTTAAAGGTTATGTGGCTTAGATATCTTTTTTATCAATAGGTTTAATCTGACTTTTGAAAATATTTTCTTATTTTTAGGGGATCAACAAATTATAATCTCAAGAATCAATCATTATGAGTTTAGCGAGTACTTCCACTAGAAATAAAATTGCTTTTTTCTCAACACAGCCTTACGATAAAACCTTCTTCAATACCTACAATGAAGATTTTGGTTTTCAATTGGACTTTTTTGAAACACAGTTAAATCAGCAGACTGCTGCTTTAATTGAAGAATGTGAGATTGTCTGTGTTTTTGTAAATGATATTGTAAACGAAGCTGTAATAAAACAATTGGCAGAGAAAAACGTAAAAATAATTGCCTTGCGCTGTGCCGGTTTTAATAATGTTGATTTAGAAGCGGCGAAAAAATATAACCTCAAAGTTTGCCGAGTTCCGGCTTATTCTCCACAAGCAGTTGCAGAACATGCTATGGCAATGATTTTGACTTTAAACAGAAAAACACATAAAGCATATAATAGAGTAAGAGAACAGAATTTCTCTTTAAACGGATTATTAGGTTTTGATTTGTATGGAAAAACAATCGGAATTATTGGAACGGGAAACATAGGAAAAGCTTTTGCGAAGATAGCATTAGGTTTCGGCTGTAAAGTTTTGGCTTATGATATTGTCGAAAATGATGACATGATACGAGATGGTGTTTCTTTTGTGAGTTTAGAAGAAATTTTTAAATCAAGCGATATTATTTCGCTTCATTGTCCGCTGAATGATCAGACAAAACATGTTATCAACAAAACCTCTATTTCGTTTATGAAAGAAAATGTGATGATAATCAATACAAGCCGAGGCGGGTTAATAGAAACGGCTTGTGTTATTGAAGGTTTAAAAGAAGGTAAAATTGGTTATCTCGGAATTGATGTTTACGAACAGGAGGAGAAATTGTTCTTTAGAGATTTATCGGCAGATATTATTCAAGACGACGCCATTCAGCGTTTAATGAGTTTTCCGAATGTTTTGGTAACCGCACATCAGGCGTTTTTTACCAACGAAGCTTTAACGCAGATTGCCTTGGTGACTTTCAATAATATTAAATCTCTTTTGGAGCAGAATGATATTGAAAACAAAGCCGCATTATTAGTTTAGCGTGTAATTAAATGAAATCAGATTATGAAAAATAAAATTCTAATTCTAATAGGAATTTTGGCGTTTTATTCCTGTCAAAATAAGAATGATTCAAAGAATATTGTAAAGACAATTGTTCAAGATACATTGTCTAAAACATTGGGAGGAACGGCAGATTTAAGCAATGTTCCAACTAAAGATGACAAAGAAGTTGAGTTAATCAGAAAACAATTAAAAGTGTTGTTGAAAAATGATCTTAAGACGATGTCCAAAGAAGACCGTTATTTTTATTACGAAGCTTTCGATTTAAACAACGATAAGAATAATGAATATTTTGTAGGTTTCTCAAATTCCTATTTCTGTGGAAACGGAGGCTGCTCAGGATATATTCTGAATACTGATGGCTCTTTAATCAATTCGTTTACCGTAACGGATTTCCCAATTTTAGTAACAACATCGATTACTGAAAAATTTTATGATTTATTGATCAAAAGTGATGGATTATATCATTTGGTAAAAATGAAAAACGGAAAATATCCATCAAATCCTTCAATAGAAGAAAAATGGAAAGGAGATGTTCCTAAAGAAAGTACAAAGGTGCTGGATATTTATGACAAGAAATTAGAGAAGTATTCGTTTTAAAAAACAATAAAAAACCCGACAGATTTTAAAAATCTGTCGGGTTTTAAATATTATAAAATCAAATTGGAATTTGGAATTTTTAGTATTGTAATTTAACCAACAAGTTCGACAAATTTAAACTCACCGTCAACAACAACTTTAGTCACACCGTGCTTCGATAAGTTTTTCATAGATGCATCCCATTTTTTACCGCTTAAATTAGCTGTAATTTTTAACTGCTGAAGATCCATTTTGTCTTCATTTTTTTTCAACAAATCTACAATAAACTTCTCTTCATCAGAAAGTTCAATCTGAGCTGATTTTTTCTCAGGACGCATTTGTGGGAATAATAAAACTTCCTGTATAGAAGCATTATTTGTTAAATACATAATCAAACGATCCATTCCAATTCCCATTCCAGAAGTTGGAGGCATACCGTACTCAAGTGCTCTTAAGAAATCCTCGTCGATAATTCCGTTTGCTTCATCATCACCTTTTTCAGAAAGACGCATTTGGTCTTCAAAACGCTCTCTTTGGTCAATTGGGTCATTTAATTCAGAATACGCATTTGCGATTTCTTTTCCGCAAACCATTAATTCAAAACGTTCTGTCAAATCTGGATTATCGCGGTGCTCTTTACAAAGCGGAGACATTTCTTTTGGATAATCTGTAATGAAAGTTGGCTGAATATAATTTCCTTCACATTTCGCTCCAAAAATCTCATCGATTAATTTTCCTTTACCCATAGTTTCGTCAACCTCAATTCCCATTCCGCGTGCTGCTTCAAACAATTCTTGTTCGGTTTTACCAGAAATATCAAAACCAGTAAAATGTTTGATAGAATCGGTCATCGTAACACGAGCGTAAGGCGCTTTAAAATTGATTTTGTGCTCGCCAAAAGTAACTTCACTAGTTCCGTTTACGGCAATTGCACAGTGCTCTAATAAGCCTTCAGCAAATTCCATCATCCAGTTGTAGTCTTTGTAGGCTACATATATTTCCATTGCAGTAAACTCAGGATTATGCGTTCTGTCCATCCCTTCGTTACGGAAGTTTCTAGAGAACTCATAAACACCTTCAAATCCACCAACAATTAATCTTTTTAAGTATAACTCATTCGCAATACGCATATAAAGCGGAATATCAAGCGAGTTATGGTGCGTAATAAAAGGTCTTGCCGAAGCACCACCAGGAATTGATTGTAAAACTGGAGTGTCAACTTCTAAATATCCTGCATCGTTAAAATACCCACGCATTGCTGTAAATAACTTGGTACGTTTAATAAAAGTTTCTTTAACCTGCGGATTTACCGTTAAATCTACATAACGCATTCTGTAACGCAATTCAGCATCGTTAAACGCATCGTGTACATTTCCTTCTTCGTCAACTTTTGGCAATGGTAACGGACGTAATGTTTTACTCAAGAAAGTAAAACCAGTTACGCGAATACATTTTGCACCAACTTGTGTCGTAAACAATTCCCCTTCAATACCAATAAAATCACCTAAATCGGTTAATTTTTTGAAAACTTGGTTGTATAAAGTTTTATCGTCGCCTTCACATAAAACATCACGGTTTACGTACAATTGAATACGTCCTTCACTGTCTTGTAACTCAGCAAAACAAGCTTTACCTTGATCACGAACACTCATCAAACGTCCTGCAACAATAACCTTCTTACCTTCTTCAAATGAGTCCTTTATCTGCTTAGATGTATGATTTACAGGAAAAAGATTAGCTGGATAAGGATTAATACCTAAGTTGCGTAAGTTTTGAAGTTTTTCTCTTCTGATGATTTCTTGTTCTGATAATGCCATTTTTGCTCTATTTTTTTAAGTGTGCAAAGATAAAGAAAAGAATGTAGATTTTAGAATGCAGATTTTAGATTTTTTGCAGCATCAAATTATTGGGTTTCAATGACCTTTAGTCCCGCTATCCACTTGTATCTTTTCCTTGCTAAAGAAGCAAGAAAAAGGATACCGCTTCTATCGGGGCTAGATTAGAAATTTTCGATTTCACAAACCATTTTTGTTGTAAAGCAACGAAGAAACTTAGTGCCTACGTACCTTAGCCTCTTAGAGCCTTAAAAATAAAAAAGTTCGTATCTTTGATAAAAAATTGTAAACGATGAAATTATATAAATTATTAAGTCTTTCTTTTCTATTAGCAACTTTAACAAGCTGCACTTTCACTGAAAATATTTATATCAACGATAACGGAACTGGGAAATTTTCTGTCGATATGGACGGTTCTGCTTTAATGGAAATGGCTGGTGATCAAATTGGTAACCAAATGGGTGCTAACGCTAAAAAAGATATCGACTCTACTTTTACTTTCAAACAATTATTTGCTGAGAAAAAAGACAGTATAGCTAAATTGTCACCAGATGTTCAAAAAGAACTTAAAAAACTGGAAAACTTTGTAGTGACAACAAAAATGAGTTCAGAAAAGAAACAGTTTTTAATGACAATGGCAACAGATTTTAAAAATGTAAATGAACTTCAGGATATTTTACAAACGGCAAGCTCACTTCAAAAACTAGAAGGAGGAGCAAATGCAAACCCGCTGGGAAGTGGTTTTGGTGATAACAAAAGCAAATTAAGTTACACATATGACGGAAAGAAATTTACCAGAAAAGCTGTAATTGATCAGCAAAAATTAGCAGCAAAGGCAAAAGATTCGGCTGCAGATATGTCAAAAATGATTTTTGCATCATCCAATTATATTGTGAAATACCATTTTCCAAAAAAGATTAAGAAAGTTTCTAATCCAAATGCGTTGTTTAGCGACGATCGAAAATCAATTACAATTCAATACACTTTTACGGATTATATGGAGAATCCGGACAAACTTAACTTTGACGTTGAGTTTGAAAAATAATCAAAATGAATAAAAAAATTCAACTTCAGGACCTGGGAAAAAGAGATTATAAATCAACTTGGGAATATCAAGAAGAGATTTTTAAAGATATTGTTGATTTAAAAATCAAGAACAGAAGAGAAGAATTAGATCTGCCAACACCCAATTATTTATTATTTGTTGAGCATCCGCATGTGTATACTTTAGGCAAAAGCGGCGATCTGGAAAACTTATTATTAAACGAAAAACAATTAGAAGCCAAGGGAGCGACTTTTTATAAAATCAATCGTGGCGGCGACATTACATATCACGGACCTGGACAAATTGTAGGTTATCCTATTTTAGATTTAGAAAACTTCTTTACGGATATTCATAAATACCTGCGTTTACTAGAAGAATCTATTATTCTGACATTGGCAGAATACGGATTGGAATCGGGGAGAAGTGAAGGAGAAACGGGTGTTTGGCTGGGTGTAGGAACTCCGTTTGCACGTAAAATTTGCGCGATGGGAGTTCGAGCTTCACGCTGGGTAACCATGCACGGATTCGCTTTAAATGTAAATGTCGATTTAGGCTATTTTGATAATATTATTCCGTGTGGTATTCGAGGAAAAGGAGTTACTTCTTTACAAGTCGAACTTGGTGTGGAAAAAGTAGATGAGGAAGAAGTAAAATCCAAAATTGTCAAACATTTTAAAGATTTGTTTGAAGCCGAATTTGTTTAAAAAACTTCAAAATATAAACCGTTTCAGATGCATGTTTGAAACGGTTTTTTCTTTTTCTTTAAATAATTAAGATGCTTTTCTTAAGCAGCAGCAGAAATTTTAAAATATAATACAGCGTAAGTTTTAGACATAAAATCGCATTTTTAGAAAAATATATTCGAAAAATGTAAAAAAGAGTTCCCAAAAGTTAAGATTTTGAAGGGATGACAAATTACAGAGTATACTGGTTTTGTTGTTGTATTTATACTAAATTTGGTTGTGTTGTTATGAAATCCCAATTATTTTAATGAAAATGCTTATGAGAAAAATTTACTTACTCTGTTTCCTTTTTATACTTAGCGGTCTTTCTGCCCAAAAGAAAGATAAATTATATCCCATTACGATTTATGAAAAAGCATGGCAGGAAAAGAATAATGATGCCAGACTAAAACTTATAAAATCGATTTGGCTAGAAGACAGTACTTTTGAAGATCCATCGGCATCTATAAAAGGAATTGCGGCATTTAATAATGTGATAGCTGAATTTTACAAAAAAAATCCAGATGCGGTTTTAACATCAGGAGCCAAAGTTGTAAAAGACAATTATGTAACTTGGGAATGGAAAGTTCTGGATTCAAAAAGCAATGTTATCATGACTGGACGTGATTTTGCCAGATTAAACGGCAAAGGTCAGGTAAGTAAAATTATTGGTTTTTGGGACAAAGAAGTAACAATGTCTGAAGCGGATGCTTTAAAAAAACTCGAATCAGAAAATTTTAATGTCGTGGCTCAATATTTCGAATCTGTTTTTAAAACTAAAGATTTCATTAAAATGTCGGCAGTAATCGAAGACGGAGCGATTTATAATCAGGCAGAAGGACTTCCATATGGCGGAACCTATACAGGATTTACAGAATGGACTAAAATGTTTACCAAGTCGGCTGAATTCTTTAGTTTGGAAGTAGAAAAAGAACCAACTTATTTTAGTGACGCTTCTAAAAATGAAGTCATTATTTATTTCACTGTAAAATGTACTGCTAAAAAATCAGGCAAATCACTTTCAATGCCTATTTCAGA
This sequence comes from Flavobacterium endoglycinae, assembly GCF_017352115.1. Lineage (NCBI taxonomy): Bacteria > Pseudomonadati > Bacteroidota > Flavobacteriia > Flavobacteriales > Flavobacteriaceae > Flavobacterium > Flavobacterium endoglycinae. The sequence continues at coordinate 1,398,628 of NZ_CP071448.1, read as the reverse complement.
ACACTTTGATTTGAAAAACGGAAAAATTACGGCAATACGACCGTTTTATTTTGATACGAAACAATTTGCAGAGTTCTTAAAAAGTAAAAAGTAATAGCTGCAATTCTATACTAATAAAAAAGACCTTCATGTGAAGGTCTTTTTTATTAGAACAAATCCAATTCTAATTGTTCGGGTAAGAGTCTAAAACTCATTCGGTGGTATTTTGTTGTACCAAATTCTTTAATTGCTTCCCGATGTTCTTTTGTTGGATATCCTTTGTTTTGTTTCCAGTTGTACATTGGAAATTCCTCGTGAATTTGATCCATATATTCGTCACGATATGTTTTGGCTAAAATAGATGCGGCGGCAATGCTTAAATATTTTCCGTCCCCTTTTATAATGCTTTGGTTTGGAATCGATTTTAAAAGAGCAATTTCGTCTGTAGAAAACTGTCTTCCAAAAGTATTTTTAAGTCCAAGTTTAGCATTTAAAGAACGATTTCCATCTACAATAATAAATTCAGGAATATGTTTTAATTTCAAAATACATTCCTGCATACCTTTCATCGAAGCATTTAAAATATTTATTTCATCAATCTCATCTGGAAATAAATGTGTTACAGCAAAACAAAGAGCTTGTTCTTCAATTACAGGTCTTAACAGCGCTCTTGTTTTTTCAGACAATTGTTTACTGTCATTTAAAATAGCATTCTCAAAATCTGCTGGGAGAATTATCGCAGCTGCCGTTACAGGACCTGCAAGACAGCCTCGTCCTGCTTCATCAGTTCCGGTTTCTAAAACAAATCCTGAGAAATTTTTTTCAAGCATTTTTGATTTTTTTAATACAGTTGAGGTGAAATTTTCCACAAAAATATTCGTTTTGATACTGTCTGCCAAGGCAATTGTATAAATTGAAGTGTTTTTTTATTTATTTGTTTTTATAATTTACCTTTGCTTAGCAAATTTTGTCAAAATAATTTTATATAAAGCCATCAAATGAGAATATTCATTTTTCTATATCTATTAGTAGTTCCAACTTTATTGTTTTCTCAGGGAAAGCCTGCTTCTAAAAATAATTTAGATATGAACACCCAATATTCAAGCATAACAGATACAGTAAAAAAGAAAAAATCAAAGATTGCTACTATAGATCAATATAAGATTATTTCATTAGAACACGACACGATTTATGCCGATACTTCGCTGACTCTTAAGAGTGCTTACAAACAAAATCATCTTAGAAAAGATCTTTTTGGACTTTTGGAATTGCCAAACATTGGTCAGCCGATAAATACTTTACAATACAGTTTAACAAGTTTTTCGCCCTATCCAGAAATTGGTTTCAACGGAAAACATTTTAATTACATTCAGGCAGATGAAGTACGTTATTATTCGGCAGCAACACCTTTTACAGAGTTGTTTTTTAATACGACTATCAATAAAGGACAAAACGTAGATTCATTTATTACTTTAAATACTTCAAAAAATCTTAACTTTTCTATTGCGTATCGCGGTCTTCGTTCAGAGGGAGATTACATTAATCAGCTGGTAAGTTCAGGAAGTTTTAGGTTTACAACGAGTTATGCGACTACTAATAAAAGATATGCTATAAACGGACATTTTACGTATCAGGATAATTTGAATGAAGAAAACGGAGGTATTACAACACCAGAAGATTTTGAAAGCGACAATCCAGATTTTAAAAACCGCCAGCGTCTGCAAGTATATTTAACAGATGCCGAATCGCTTTTAAAAGGAAGACGTTTGTTTTTTGATCATGCTTTCAGAGTAAATCCAAAAGAAGGCAATAATAATTTATACATCAACCATCAGTTTAATTATGAAAGTAAAGCGTTTGAATATAAACAGCCAACCGTTCTTTCAATAGTGGATGGTGAAGAAGTACAACGTTTTGGAGAATCGTATGTAACGAGTAATATAAACGATCAGACTCATTTTGAACGATTGTATAATAAAGTAGGATTGGCTTATGAGAATTCTCTTTTAGGTAAATTTCACTTTTTTGTAGATGATTACCGCTCTAATTATGAGTATGGAAAAATCATTGTTTTTAAAGATGGAAGAACAATTCCAGACAATTTATTTCTTCAGATTAATAATTTTGGAGCGCAATATGAATATCAAAAAAACAAATGGAACGGACGATTTTTGTATACTAGATCGATTACAAACCAGTCACTTTCTGATCTTGATGCTAAATTGCGTTACAACTTAAATGAGAAAATCCAGTTTGATTTCAGATATAGAAACATCAACAAACTGCCAAATAACAATTTCAATTTATACCAAAGCAGTTACGTACAATATAACTGGTCGAATAATTTTAAAAATGAGAAAATTAATTCGCTTGGAGCAGCTATTTACACGCCTTGGTTAAATGCAGAAGTGCAATACACGGTCTTAAACGATCATTTATATTTTAAAGATGTTTCAACTGCTGCACAAACAGCATTGCAAACTCAGATTATCAATCCGGCACAATATGGAAATGCCGTTAATTACCTTGAAATAAAAGCCAATAAAGAATTTAAATTCGGGAAATTCGGATTTGATAATACCTTGTTATATCAAAAAGTTGATCAGTCAGAATCAATCGTAAACGTACCTGATTTCGTGACTAGAAATACATTGTACTATTCAAATTACTTTTTCAAAAAAGCATTGTATGCGCAAGGAGGAGTTGTATTTAATTATTTCACCAAATATTATGCTAACGGATACAATCCTGTAATTGGAGAATTCTATGTTCAAGATACCAAAGAAATTGGTGATTTTGCGACAATCGATCTTTTTATAAATGCAAGAATTCGTCAGACTCGTTTTTATTTGAAAGGAGAACATATAAATGCTCTTTTTTCAAAAGGAAACTATTACTCGGCGCCTAATTATCCATACCGTGATTTTGTAATCAGATTTGGTTTGGTTTGGAATTTCTTCCAATAAAAGGTGTCTTTCATCAGAACCACTATAAACTTAAAATAAATGGACTTTTCAAATAATATTTTAGAAACAATCGGCAATACGCCATTGGTAAAACTCAACAAAATTGTTGCTGAAATTGATGCGTTAGTATTGGCAAAAGTCGAAACCTTTAATCCTGGAAATTCTGTAAAAGACAGAATGGCCGTAAAAATGATTGAAGATGCTGAAGCAGACGGCAGATTAAAACCAGGCGGAACTATTATTGAAGGAACTTCTGGAAATACCGGAATGGGATTGGCACTTGTTGCTATTGTAAAAGGATACAAACTGATTTGTGTAATCTCAGATAAACAGTCGAAAGAAAAAATGGATATTCTTCGTGCCGTTGGTGCGAAAGTGGTCGTTTGCCCTACAGATGTGGAGCCAACAGATCCGCGTTCGTATTATTCAGTTTCAAAACGTCTGGCTGAAGAAACACCAAATTCATGGTATGTAAATCAGTATGATAATATGTCAAATTCATTGGCACATTATGAGCAGACTGGACCTGAAATCTGGAAACAGACAGAAGGAAAAATTACACATTTTGTAGTTGGAGTTGGAACAGGAGGAACTATCTCTGGAGTTGGAAGATATTTAAAAGAGAAAAATCCAAATATCAAAATTTGGGGAATCGATACGTACGGTTCTGTTTTTAAAAAGTACCATGAAACAGGAATTTTTGACGAAAACGAAATTTACTCCTATATAACGGAAGGAATTGGGGAAGACATTCTGCCTAAGAACGTAGATTTTTCTTTAATTGACGGATTTACAAAAGTAACGGATAAAGATGCAGCGGTTTATACGAGAAAGATTGCTTTAGAAGAAGGAATTTTTGTTGGGAACTCAGCAGGAGCTTGCATAAAAGGTTTGTTACAGTTAAAAGAACATTTTAAACCAGATGATGTAGTTGTGGTTTTGTTTCACGATTCAGGAAGCCGATATGTTGGAAAAATGTTTAATGACGATTGGATGCGTGAGCGTGGTTTCTTAGAAGAAAATGTAACCAAAGCCGAAGACGTAATCAAAGATCATATTGATAAAGAATTGATCGTGGTTCGTACAGAAGAATTGGTTTCGCATGCTATCGAACGTATGCGTAAATACAAAATTTCTCAAATTCCGGTTGTAGATATAAATGGTTTTGTAGGTTCTGTAGATGAAACAGATTTATTTAGAAGTTATGTAGCTGATAAAAACGTAGCCGAAAAACCAATTAAAGAAGTAATGGGCAAACCATTTCCAATTGTAAAAATGGGAACTCCAATTGAGGAAGTTTCGAAACTTTTCTCAAAAGAAAATGATGCCGTTTTAGTTGATTTAGGAAACGGTAGTCATCATATTATTACGAAATACGATATCATTGGCTCAATAAAATAAATGATATTTGAAATAGGCTAATCCATAAATCCAATTGTTTTAATTGGGTTTATGGATTTTTTTATGAATAGTAACTACATGTAGAAAATATTTAGTCGTTAAAACTTCTTTTATTTTGTAAGAATAGTATTAAATTATTTATTTTTGGATTTTAATTATATGCCTTAAAATCTAAAAATGAAAGAAGACTTTCTTCACTATATCTGGAAATTCAAAAAGTTCGATATACTTGACTTAAAAACGGCACAAAACGAACCAATCCTTATTATCAAAACTGGTGAGTATCTTGAACTATCAGGTCCTGATTTTTTTAATGCGCAATTGAAAATAGGGAACCAAAAATGGGCTGGCAATATCGAAATACATTTAAAATCTTCTGATTGGTATTTGCACAATCATGAAAAAGATCCTGCTTATGAAAACGTAATTCTTCATGTTGTCTGGGAAAATGATACTCCGATTTACAGAAAAGACAATACCGAAATTCCGGTTTTGGTTTTAAAAGAATATGTCTCTAAAGAAATAATAGAAAATTATAATGCTTTAGTTTCTCCAAAAACATGGATTTCCTGCGAAAAACAAATTAAAGAAATAAATGGTTTTGTTTTCAAAAATTGGCAGGAACGTTTGTTTTTTGAAAGATTAGAACGAAAATCGGAGTTTGTTTATCAACTTTTAGAAGAAATGAATCAGGATTGGGAAGCTGTTTTATTTTGCCTTCTGGCTAAAAATTTCGGCTTAAATACAAATGGAAACTCTTTTTTGCAAATTGCTAAATCACTATCTTTTTCGGTTGTTAGAAAAGAAAGTTTTGAAGTAGAAAGTCTTGAATCACTATTTTTAGGAACAGCAGGTTTATTAGATGCTGAAAAAGAAGATCTGTATTTTAAAGATTTAAAGTTTAAGTATTTTTTCCTTCTTCATAAATATCAGCTGGAGAAAAAACACATTGATCCGATTTTGTTTTTTAAACTGCGTCCAGATAATTTTCCAACTATTAGACTTTCCCAGCTTGCGGCTTTATATCATAAACATCAAAATTTGTTTTCTAAAATAATCAGTATAAAGACAGTCCAGAATGTTTATGAACTTTTCAATGTATCGGCAAGTTCGTATTGGCACAATCATTATCAGTTCGATAAAGAAAGTACAAAAAAAGGAAAGTCTTTGTCAAAGTCATTTTTAGATTTAGTAATAATCAATACTGTAATTCCAATTCAGTTTGCGTATTCAAATGTAATGGGCGAATCAATTGCAGAAGATTTAATCGATTTGATGCATGAAACAACATCAGAGAAAAATGCCATTACAGATAAGTTTGATTCATTCGGAATAAAGTCAAAAAACGCATTTGAAAGCCAATCATTGCTTGAACTTAAAAATGAATACTGCAATCATAAAGCGTGTTTAAAATGCGCTATAGGACTTGAATTATTAAAATAATCAGATAACTGGAGATTAAAAAATGAGGTAAATAGATTATTCTTATTTTTGTAAAAAATCTAAATCTAAAATTAGAAATGTCAGCTATTTTAAAACTTAAATTCTTTTTTGAAAAATACGGTTTTCACGTTTCTTCAAGGCTTGCAGACAAGCTTGGAATGCGTGTAACAAGTGTGAGATTATTTTTTATCTACATATCGTTTGTAACCGCTGGTTTAGGTTTTGGAGTTTATCTAACTCTTGCCTTTTGGATTAGACTGAAAGATTTAATTCGCGCCAAAAGAACTTCAGTATTCGATTTATAAAAAAAGCTCCAAATTTACATTTGGAGCTTTTTCTTTTCAAAATAGTATTTTATTCTTCAGTAGTTGTATCATTAAGTCTTGACCTTTTCTTACTGTATCCAAAGTAAACTATGATACCAACAGCAAGCCATCCAAGCGATAATAATTGAGCATCAATACTCAAGTTTATAATAAGGTAAGTGTTGATTGCGATTCCTAAAACAGCAATAACTGGTAACGCAGGAACTTTAAAGGTTCTGTTTAAACCTGGTTGTTTTACTCTTAAAATCCAAACGGCAATACAAACCATTGTAAAGGCAAACAAAGTACCAAAACTAGTCATGTCGGCTAATTTGTTGATTGGTGTAAACGCAGCAACAGTTGCGATGATAGCACCTAAGATCATTAAGTTCGTTTTTGGAGTTCCAGAAATAGGATTTACTTTAGAGAAAACAGATGGAATTAAACCGTCTTTAGACATTCCAAGGAAAATTCTAGATTGTCCCATAATCATTACCATTAATACCGAAACTAGACCTATAGTTGCAGCAACAGTGATAATAAAACCAGCCCAGCCTTGTCCAGCAATATCAAATGCATAAGCAACAGGAGCTTTAATAGCTTCAGGGTATTTTCCTAGTGGGTTAAAATCTTTATAGTTCATCATTCCTGTTAATACTAAAGAAACAAGAATATATAAAGTAGTACAAATTAATAAAGAAGCAATGATCGCAAATGGAACATCTTTTTTAGGATTAATAGCTTCTCCAGCTTGTGTAGAAACGGCATCAAAACCAACGTAAGCGAAGAAAATTGCTGCTGCTCCAGAAACAATTCCTCCAATTCCGTATGCATTATGAGTAGTTTCTTTTTCAATAATTTGAGTGGCATCTGGGATAAATGGGCTCCAGTTTGCTGTATTAATAAAGAAAAGACCAGCTATAATTACAAAGATTACTGCAGATACTTTTAGGATAACAATTGCATTATTTGCTTTTGCAGCACTTTTTGTTCCTTTAATAAGTAATGAAATTACTAAAATAACGATCAAAAAAGCCGGAAGGTTCATAGAAAACCCTTCTCCTGTATAACTAGCAGGATCTGTAGTAAGCCATTCTGGAAGTTTTATATGAAATAGTTTAAGCAATTTATTAAAATATCCTGACCAGGAAACGGCGACTGTCATGGATCCCATTGCATATTCGAGAATAAGCCCCCATCCAATTATCCAAGCAAAAATTTCTCCAATTGTACCATAGGCATACGCATAAGCAGATCCTTCTACAGGTAAAATTGAGGCAAATTCAGAATAACAAAGAGCGGCAAAAACGCAGGCAATACCTGCAATAATAAACGAAATTGCTAAAGCTGGACCTGCATGGTAATATGCTCCCGTACCGGTAAGTACAAAAATTCCTCCACCGATAATGGCACCAACACCAATGGCAGTAAGACTCCATTTTCCAAGGACTCTTTTTAAATCACTTTTTTTCATATCGGCCTCAAAGGCTGATATTGGTTTAACTCTCCAAATTGACATACTATTTTATTGGTTTATTTGTTATTAAGTGCCAAATGTATTGTTTTTTGTAAAAAATAAAAACAATTATCATGTTTTAAGTTATAAAATATTTAAATTTTTCTAGATAAAATTATTGGGTTTGCTTTAATAGCTGAGATTCATTAAATTAATAGAGAGGGAATTACAAGATATTTAACTTTTATGGAATTACATTTTTTATTAATTTTCTTATTAAATATGTAAATTCTTACTTATTTTGCACCTTTTTAAATTTTGAAATTTTTGTTAATAATGAATTTTAAGGCGCTTAATCGGTATTTTAAGTTTACAAATAGACAGCAAACAGGTATTTTTTTGCTTTTTATCATTATAATTGTTTTACAACTAATTTATTTTTTCGCAGACTTCAGTCATCCCGAAGTTGTTTCTGCTGAAGAAAAACAATGGCTCTCGCTTCAAAAAGAGATTGACGATCAGAAACAAATTAAATTAGAACAAAAACATACCATCTATAAATTTAATCCCAACTATATTTCAGATTATAAAGGATATAAGTTAGGAATGTCAGTTCAGGAAATTGATCGTCTGCTTGCCTTTCGTAAAGAAAATAAATATGTAAACTCGGCCGAAGAGTTTCAAAAAGTGACAAAAGTCTCAGATTCGTTATTAAAAGTTCTGGCTCCTCTTTTTAAATTTCCAGACTGGAAACAAAATACCAGAGAATTCAAAACAGAAAAGAAGGAATACGAAAAGAAGCCTTCTTATAATATAGAGAAAATCGTGTTAACTGACATTAATCAAGCCAGTCAGGAAGATCTAATAAAAATATATGGTATTGGTGAAGCACTTTCCTCAAGAATATTGAAACAAAAGGAAATTTTGGGAGGTTTTGTTTCGATGGAACAGCTCGAAGATGTCTGGGGTCTTTCGCCCGAAGTTATTGCAGAATTGAATAAACATTTTAAAATTGTTATGCCTGCAAGTTTTAAAAAAATCCCCATAAATGATGCCTCTTTAAAAGAATTAGCACAGTTTCCTTATTTCAAATATGCGCTGGCAAAACAAATTGTGACATATCGAAGTATGAACGGAAATTTTAATAATATTGAGGATTTGTCAAAAATTAAAGGTTTTCCTGTTGAAAAAGCAAAAATAATTAGTTTATATTTGGACTTCTAAAAAATCACTAAACAATGAATTTTGAATTTAACCAAACACAGTCTATGATTGCCCAATCTATAAAGGACTTTGCAGAAAAAAACATAAGACCTTATATAATGGAGTGGGATGAAGCTCAAATTTTTCCTGTTGAACTTTTTAAAAAACTAGGCGAAATGGGATTTATGGGAGTTTTAGTGCCTGAAGAATATGGCGGATCAGGATTGGGGTATCATGAATACATTACGATTATCGAAGAGATTTCAAAAGTAGATCCTTCAATTGGATTGTCGGTTGCCGCCCATAATTCACTTTGTACCAATCACATTCTGACTTTTGGAAATGAAGAGCAAAAAAAGAAATACCTGCCCAAATTAGCAACAGCAGAGCATATTGGAGCATGGGGATTAACTGAGCATAATACAGGTTCTGATGCAGGAGGAATGAATACAACAGCAGTTAAAGATGGCGATTCATGGATTTTAAACGGAGCTAAAAACTTTATTACACATGCTATTTCTGGAGATGTAGCGGTTGTCGTTGCTAGAACAGGAGAAAAAGGAGATTCTAAAGGAATGACTGCTTTTGTATTAGAAAAAGGTATGGCTGGTTTTTCGTCTGGAAAAAAAGAAAATAAACTGGGGATGAGAGCGAGCGAAACGGCAGAACTGGTTTTTGACAGCTGTCGTGTTCCTGATGCGAATAGACTAGGTGAAGTGGGACAAGGATTTGTACAAGCTATGAAAATTCTTGATGGAGGCCGAATTTCTATTGGAGCATTATCACTAGGAATTGCAAAAGGGGCTTATGAAGCGGCATTAAAGTATTCAAAAGAAAGGCATCAGTTTGGACAGCCTATTAGTAATTTCCAAGGAATTTCTTTTAAACTGGCGGATATGGCAACAGAAATTGAAGCTTCAGAATTGTTATTGCATAAAGCAGCTTATTTGAAAGAAATGCATAAGCCAGTAACTACAGCAGGTGCAATGGCAAAGATGTACGCTTCCGAAGCTTGTGTGAAAATTGCAAATGATGCGGTTCAAATTCATGGTGGTTACGGATATACTAAAGATTTTCCAGTTGAGAAATTCTATAGAGATTCTAAATTATGTACCATTGGCGAAGGAACAACCGAAATTCAAAAATTAGTTATTTCCAGAAATTTATTGAAATAGTTCAGATTTAGCTAATAAGGTATTCCCTGAAAAAATCTGGTTTCTTTTTCTATTCTTTATTTCATTAGAAAAAATAATTTGCAATTTGTGACTCATAATTGATAATTAATATATACATTTGCAGCCTTAACGAAAGGAGGTGTCTATATTATGTTAATTATACCAATTAAAGACGGAGAAAATATCGATAGAGCATTAAAGCGCTATAAAAGAAAATTTGATAAAACAGGAACTGTTCGTCAATTAAGAGCACGTACTGCTTTTATTAAGCCTTCTGTTATAAAAAGAGCTCAAATTCAAAAAGCTGCTTACATCCAAACGTTGAAAGACAGTTTAGAAAGTTAATATAAGCTTTTCAAAAATAATTACCGTTAGTGGTCAAAATGTTATAATTTTGATGCTAACGGTTTTTTTGTTTTTAAAACTTCCTAAAAAGAAGTTTTTATTACTTCTTAAATTAAAAGAACTTCTTTATGCAATCTAATAAAGACGCATTTCGTGATTATCTTCAGCTGGAGAAAAAATATTCTCCGCATACTGTTACTGCCTACTTAAATGATATAACTGTTTTTGAAGATTTTAATAAGCTGAATTTTGAACAGGAGGAAATTGATAAGGTTAATTACAGTCAGATCAGGAGTTGGATTGTTTCTTTGGTAGATCAGGGAATTTCAAATGTTTCAGTGAATAGGAAAATGGCTTCGCTTAAAGCTTTTTTTAAATTTTTGCTAAAGACTAAGCAAATTGAAGTTAATCCTATGTTGAAGCATAAAGCATTAAAAACACCTAAAAATGTCCAGATTCCGTTTTCTGAAAAAGAAATAAATGATTTGATGTTTGGAGTTGATGCTGTATCTGGTTTTGAAGAAATACGAGATAAACTTATAGTAGATCTTTTTTATACAACAGGAATGAGAAGGGCGGAGCTGATACATTTAATGTTGAAAAATATTGATTTGTCTTCAAATGTCATTAAGGTTTTAGGAAAAAGAAACAAAGAGCGAATAATTCCACTTCTGCCTATTGTTGAAGAACAGATCAGGCATTATTTGAATGAGCGGGACTTGGTTGAGGACATTGTGGATTCGGATTATTTTTTTATTTCGGCAAAAGGGTTAAAATTGAGTGAATCGTTTGTGTATCGATTAATAAATTCATACTTTAGTAGGGTCTCTGAGAAGGTAAAAAAGAGTCCGCATGTGCTTCGGCATACTTTTGCGACTCATTTATTGAATAATGGGGCAGATTTAAATTCAGTTAAAGAATTATTAGGTCATTCCAGTCTGGCTTCTACTCAAGTTTATACTCATAATAGTTTAGCAGAACTTAAAAAAGTGTACTCGGATGCCCATCCTCGGAATAAATAATGATTCTTGAAATGTTTAACTTTTTAAAATTTGTATTATGAAGGTAGATGTTCATGCAGTTAACTTTACTGTCGACAGAAAATTGGTGGATTTTATTCAAGAAAGAATGGATAAGCTCGAGAAGTATTACGATCGAGTTGTTTCGGCTGATGTTTTTTTAAAAGTTGAAAGAACAAGTGATAAGGAGAATAAGGCAGTGGAGATTAAGATTAATGTTCCGGGAGATGAATTTCTGGTGAAAAAACAGTGTAAATCATTTGAGGAAGCAGTTGAGCTTTCGGCGGAATCTTTAGAACGTTTGCTGGTAAAAAGGAAAGAAAAAATAAGAGCACACATTTAATTGAAATTTTTTTTGAAAAATGTTTTGATTAAAAGATAAAATAGCTACATTTGCAGTCCGTTAGAAATAGCGGACTTTTTTAATGTATTCGCCGATGTAGCTCAGCTGGCTAGAGCAGCTGATTTGTAATCAGCAGGTCGTGGGTTCGAGTCCCTCTATCGGCTCAAAATATTTCAAATGCGATTTGAAATTGGTTCTTTAAAATATTGGAATTTTAAAAATTAGGGGAGATACTCAAGCGGCCAACGAGGGCAGACTGTAAATCTGCTGTGAGAACTTCGCAGGTTCGAATCCTGCTCTCCCCACTAAAAAAGAAGTTGAGATTAAGGGTTGTAGGTTTTTGAAAGAAAAATCTGAAATCTAAATTCAGGAATCTTAAATCAGAACTCTCTGCCGGTGTAGCTCAGGGGTAGAGTGCTTCCTTGGTAAGGAAGAGGTCTCGGGTTCAAATCCCGACATTGGCTCAAGTAAGTAGGAAATTGAAAATTAATATATAACTAAGATTAAAAATTAAGTAAAATGGCAAAGGAGAATTTTAATCGTTCCAAACCGCACTTAAACATAGGTACAATTGGACACGTAGATCACGGAAAAACTACATTAACTGCTGCAATTACAAAAGTATTGTCAGATGCTGGTTACTGTCAAGCAAAATCGTTTGATCAAATCGATAACGCTCCAGAGGAGAAAGAAAGAGGTATTACTATTAATACATCACACGTAGAGTACGAAACTGCTAACCGTCACTACGCTCACGTTGACTGTCCAGGTCACGCGGATTACGTAAAGAACATGGTTACTGGTGCTGCTCAAATGGACGGAGCTATCTTAGTAGTTGCTGCTACAGATGGTCCAATGCCACAAACTCGTGAGCATATCCTTTTAGGACGTCAGGTTGGTATTCCAAGAATCGTTGTTTTCATGAACAAAGTGGATATGGTTGATGATGCTGAGTTATTAGAGCTTGTTGAAATGGAAATTAGAGATTTATTATCTTTCTACGAATATGATGGAGATAATGGTCCTGTAGTTCAAGGTTCTGCTTTAGGAGGATTAAACAATGATCCAAACTGGGTACCTAAAATTATTGAATTAATGGAAGCTGTTGACAACTGGATCGAAGAGCCAGTACGTGACGTTGCTAAACCATTCTTGATGCCAGTTGAGGACGTATTTACAATTACAGGTCGTGGAACTGTTGCTACAGGTCGTATCGAAACTGGAGTTGCTAACACTGGAGATCCTGTTGAAATCATTGGTATGGGAGCTGAAAAATTAACTTCTACTATTACAGGAGTTGAGATGTTCCGTAAAATCCTTGACAGAGGTGAAGCTGGAGATAACGTAGGTTTATTGTTAAGAGGTATTGATAAAGCTGATATCAAAAGAGGTATGGTTATTATTAAGCCAGGTTCAGTAAAACCACACGCTAAATTCAAAGCTGAGGTTTATATCTTGAAAAAAGAAGAAGGTGGACGTCACACTCCATTCCACAATAACTACCGTCCACAGTTCTACGTACGTACAACTGACGTAACAGGAGTTATTTCTTTACCAGCAGGTGTAGAGATGGTAATGCCAGGTGATAACTTAACTATTGAAGTTGCTTTATTAAGCCCAATCGCTATGAACGTAGGTTTACGTTTTGCTATCCGTGAAGGTGGTAGAACAGTTGGTGCTGGACAGGTTACTGAAATCGTAGAGTAATTCTATTAAAATAAATAAAAAGCCAGTGATTATTTTTTAATCACTGGCTTTAATTACGGGCGTAGTTCAAGGGTAGAATAGCGGTCTCCAAAACCGTTGATGGGGGTTCGAATCCCTCCGCCCGTGCAATAAAAAAATATATCAAATGACAAAAGTTACTAATTATTTATCAGAGGCTTTCGAAGAGTTGAAGTCAAATGTTACTTGGCCTTCTTGGGCAGAAGTACAGAAATTAACAATTGTTGTTGCTGTATTTTCGGTTTTATTTGCTTTAGCAACTTGGGGAGTTGACGAATTTTTTGCAAAAGCTTTGGCTGGATTTTTTAACTGGTTAAAAGGGTAAATTTTTTTGTGATGGCAGATAATAATGTGAAAAAATGGTATGTGGTAAGAGCTGTAAGCGGCCAAGAAAACAAGGTAAAAGCTTACATTGAAACGGAGATTGCCAGATTAGGTATGGAAGATTATGTTTCCCAAGTTTTAGTTCCTACTGAGAAAGTAGTTACTGTAAAAGAAGGGAAAAAACTATCTAAGGATAAAGTTTATTTTCCTGGATATGTTATGATCGAAGCAAACCTAGTTGGTGAGATACCTCATATTATTAAGTCTATTACAAGTGTAATTGGTTTCTTGGGGGAAGTTAAAGGTGGAGAGCCTGTTCCTTTGAGACTTTCGGAGGTTAATCGTATGTTAGGTAAAGTAGATGAGCTTACTGTTAATACAGATACTCGTTCTATACCATTCAGCCTTGGAGAGACTGTTAAGGTTATTGATGGACCTTTCAACGGATTTAATGGATCTGTTGAGAAAATCAATGAAGAAAAGCGTAAACTTGAAGTAATGGTTAAGATTTTCGGAAGAAAAACTCCATTAGAATTGAGTTTTATGCAAGTTGAAAAAGTATAATTTTTTGTTACACTATAATAAACCATTGTAATCGCTTCCAATTGATTACAGTGTTAAATTTTTTAAAAATGGCTAAAGAAATTAGTAAGGTAGTTAAACTACAAGTTAAGGGAGGTGCTGCGAACCCGTCGCCACCGGTTGGACCTGCTTTAGGAGCTGCTGGGGTTAATATCATGGAGTTTTGTAAGCAATTTAATGCTAGAACTCAAGATAAACCTGGCAAAATTTGTCCAGTGCAAATCACTGTGTACAAAGACAAATCATTTGATTTTGTTGTTAAGACTCCTCCAGCAGCAGTTCAGTTAATGGAAGCTGCAAAGCTAAAATCTGGTTCTGGTGAGCCTAATCGTAAAAAAGTAGCTAGCGTTACTTGGGAACAAATTAGAACTATTGCTGAAGACAAAATGCCAGACTTAAACGCTTTCACAATTGAGAAAGCTATGAGTATGGTTGCTGGAACAGCTAGATCTATGGGTATAACTGTATCAGGAGATGCTCCTTTTTAATTAAGAAAAAGAAATGGCAAAATTAACAAAAAAGCAAAAAGAGGCTGCTTCAAAAATTGAAAAGAACAAATTATACTCTTTAAAAGATGCTGCTGCATTAATTAAGGTGGTTGCTTCTGCAAAATTTGATGAGTCTGTTGATATCGCAGTTCGTTTGGGTGTTGATCCAAGAAAAGCGAATCAAATGGTTAGAGGTGTAGTTACTTTACCTCACGGAACAGGAAAAGACGTTAAAGTATTAGCATTGGTTACTCCAGATAAAGAAGCTGAAGCAAGAGAGGCTGGAGCAGATCACGTTGGTCTTGACGATTACTTACAAAAAATTAAAGACGGTTGGACAGATGTTGATGTGATCATTACTATGCCTGCTGTTATGGGTAAATTAGGTCCATTAGGTCGTATTTTAGGACCTAGAGGTTTAATGCCAAACCCTAAAACAGGTACAGTAACTATGGATGTTGCTAAAGCTGTTCAAGAAGTTAAAGCTGGTAAAATTGACTTTAAAGTTGATAAAACTGGTATCGTTCACGCTGGTATTGGTAAAGTTTCTTTCGGAGCTGAGCAAATCGTTGAGAACGCACACGAAATTATTCAAACATTAATAAAACTTAAACCAACTGCTGCTAAAGGTACATACATCAAAGGTATTCACCTTACAAGCACAATGAGTCCTGCTATTGCATTAGACCCAAAAGCAGTATAATTGGTAGTTAAAAATTTTTAGTATGACTAGAGAAGAAAAATCAATCGCGATTGAAAATTTAACTGCGCAGTTAGCTGGTACAAATATCATTTACATTTCTGATATTTCTGGTTTAAACGCAGAGACAACTTCAAGCTTACGTAGAGCTTGTTTCAAAGCAGGTATCAAATTAGAAGTTGTTAAAAATACTTTGCTTGCAAAAGCAATGGAAGCTTCTTCTAATGATTATGGTGATTTACCTACAGTTTTATCTGGTAATAGTGCTATATTCATTTCTGATGTTGCTAATGCACCTGGAAAAATTATCAAAGATTTCCGTAAGAAATCTGATAAACCAGTTTTAAAAGGAGCTTACATCAATTCTGAAGTTTACATTGGAGATAACCAATTAGATGCGTTAGCTACAATTAAATCTAAAGAAGAACTTATTGGAGAAATCATTGGATTATTACAATCTCCAGCTCAAAGAATTATTTCTGCTTTACAAAACAAATTCGCAGGTAGCGAAGAAGAAACTGAAGCATAATAATCAACGCAAGGAAGTTTGTTGCTTCCATGCTGCTTAATTAGCGCACAATAATTAAATTATATTTTTACAAATCATTTTAAACGATAGAAGAAAATGGCAGATTTGAAACAATTCGCAGAACAATTAGTTAACTTAACAGTTAAAGAAGTTAACGAATTAGCAACAATATTAAAAGACGAGTACGGAATCGAGCCTGCTGCTGCTGCTGTAGTAGTTGCTGCTGGTGGAGGAGACGGTGCTGCTGAAGAAGCACAAACTGAATTTACAGTTGTATTGAAAGATGCAGGAGCTTCTAAATTAGCTGTTGTAAAATTAGTTAAAGAATTAACTGGTTTAGGTCTTAAAGAAGCTAAAGACGTAGTTGACGGTGCTCCAAGTAACGTTAAAGAAGGAGTTTCTAAAGAAGAAGCTGAAGGTCTTAAAAAATCATTAGAAGAAGCTGGAGCTGTAGTTGAGCTTAAATAATTCAACTCGGTTTTAAGAACTAGGTTTAGGTCCTGAGTTAACACTCAAAGGCCTAAACCATTTTTCGTATAATAAAATACATTAAATTTTATTATCAAATAGTTTAAAATACGAAAAAGTTTTTGATCAATACGAAGACAAAAAATGAATCCGATTTTATTGGTTTATTTTTAAAGATGTATTGGTTTTAAAAAGAAAGTATAAACTAAGCAGTGTGTTTTTACACAAAACAAATTACTTTTTTTTAATCAAAATTTTGTCCATTGATGATAACAAATCAGACTGAAAGATTGAATTTTGCCTCTACAAAAAATATTCCTGACTATCCAGACTTCTTGGATGTTCAGGTTAAATCTTTTAAAGATTTCTTCCAATTAGAAACGAAATCTGACGAAAGAGGCAACGAAGGGTTATACAACACCTTCATGGAAAACTTTCCAATTACAGATACGAGAAATAACTTCGTATTGGAGTTCCTAGATTATTTTGTTGACCCACCACGTTATACAATTCAAGAATGTATAGAGAGAGGTCTTACTTATAGTGTGCCATTAAAAGCTAGGTTAAAACTATATTGTACAGATCCAGAACACGAAGATTTTGAAACAATTGTACAAGATGTTTATCTTGGAACAATCCCTTATATGACTCCAAGCGGTACCTTTGTAATCAATGGTGCTGAGCGTGTAGTAGTATCTCAATTACACCGTTCTCCAGGAGTTTTCTTTGGACAGTCATTCCACGCAAATGGAACTAAACTATATTCTGCAAGAGTTATTCCTTTTAAAGGATCTTGGATAGAATTCTCTACTGATATCAACAGCGTAATGTACGCCTATATCGATAGAAAGAAAAAATTACCTGTAACAACTTTATTCCGTGCTATTGGATTCGAAAGAGATAAAGATATCTTGGAGATTTTCGACTTAGCGGAAGAAATTAAAGTATCTAAAACAGGAATTAAAAAATATATTGGAAGAAGACTTGCTGCACGTGTTTTGAACACATGGCACGAGGATTTCGTAGATGAGGATACTGGAGAGGTAGTTTCTATCGAACGTAACGAAATCATCCTTGATCGTGATACGATTATCGATAAAGATAATGTTGAAGAGATCATTGATTCTAACGTTAAATCTATTTTGTTACACAAAGAGGATAATAACCAAGCAGATTATGCTATTATCCACAATACATTACAAAAAGATCCAACTAACTCTGAAAAAGAAGCTGTAGAGCACATTTACCGTCAGTTGCGTAACGCTGAACCGCCTGATGAGGAAACTGCTCGTGGTATTATTGATAAATTATTCTTCTCTGACCAACGTTATAACTTAGGTGAAGTAGGTCGTTACAGAATGAATAAAAAATTAGATTTAGATATCCCTATGGATAAGCAAGTGCTTACTAAAGAAGATATCATTACAATCGTAAAATATTTGATCGAATTAATTAACTCTAAAGCAGAGATTGATGATATTGATCACTTATCAAACCGTCGTGTAAGAACAGTTGGAGAACAATTGTCTCAACAATTCGGTGTTGGTTTAGCACGTATGGCTAGAACTATTCGTGAGAGAATGAACGTTAGAGATAACGAGGTGTTTACACCAATTGATTTGATTAATGCTAAAACATTATCATCAGTTATCAACTCTTTCTTTGGTACTAACCAGTTGTCTCAATTTATGGATCAAACGAATCCATTAGCTGAGATTACACACAAAAGAAGACTTTCTGCACTTGGACCAGGTGGACTTTCTAGAGAAAGAGCTGGTTTCGAGGTTCGTGACGTTCACTATACCCACTATGGTCGTTTATGTCCGATTGAAACTCCTGAGGGACCAAATATTGGTTTGATTTCATCTCTTGGGGTTTATGCTAAAGTAAACGGAATGGGATTCATCGAAACTCCATACCGTAAAGTAACAGATGGTGTTGTTGATTTAGAAAGCGCACCAATTTACTTAAGTGCTGAAGAAGAAGAAGGAAAAATGATTGCTCAGGCAAACATTGAAATGGATGATAATGGTAAAATTACTGCTGGTAATGTTATTGCTCGTGAAGAGGGTGATTTCCCAGTTGTTGAACCAAGTTCAGTACATTATACAGACGTTGCTCCTAACCAGATCGCTTCGATTTCTGCATCTTTGATTCCTTTCTTGGAGCATGATGATGCGAACCGTGCGTTGATGGGATCGAACATGATGCGTCAGGCAGTTCCTTTGATCCGTCCTGAAGCACCAATTGTAGGTACAGGTTTAGAGCGTCAGGTAGCTTCAGATTCTAGAGTATTGATCAATGCTGAAGGGCATGGAACTGTAGAATATGTTGATGCTAACATCATTACTATCAAATACGATCGTACAGAAGACGAGAGAATGGTAAGTTTTGATGCTGATGAGAAAACGTATAACTTAATTAAATTTAGAAAAACCAATCAAGGTACAAGTATCAACTTGAAGCCTATCGTAAGAAAAGGTGATAGAGTTGTTCCTGGACAAGTATTATCAGAAGGATATGCTACTCAAAATGGAGAATTAGCTTTAGGTAGAAACTTAAAAGTTGCGTTCATGCCATGGAAAGGGTATAACTTTGAGGATGCGATTGTAATTTCTGAAAAAGTAGTTCGCGATGATATCTTTACATCTATCCACGTTGATGATTATTCATTAGAGGTTAGAGATACTAAGTTAGGAAATGAAGAGTTAACAAACGATATTCCTAACGTTTCTGAAGAAGCTACTAAAGATTTAGATGAAAACGGTATGATCAGAATTGGAGCAGAGGTTAAGCCTGGTGACATTTTGATCGGAAAAATTACACCAAAAGGAGAATCAGATCCAACTCCAGAGGAGAAATTGCTTCGTGCAATCTTCGGAGATAAAGCTGGTGACGTAAAAGATGCTTCATTAAAAGCTTCTCCATCTTTACATGGTGTAGTTCTTGACAAAAAATTATTTGCAAGAGCCGTAAAAGATAAACGTAAACGTACTCAAGATAAAGATGCTTTAGGCGCTTTAGAAATGGAGTTTGAAACTAAATTTGTTGAATTAAAAGATAGATTGGTTGAAAAATTATTCTTGATCGTTAACGGAAAAACATCTCAAGGTGTAATGAACGATTTGGGTGAAGAAGTTTTACCAAAAGGTAAAAAATATACTCAGAAAATGCTTTATGCAGTAGAAGATTTCGCTCACCTAAGCAAAGGTCAATGGGTTGCCGATGACGCTACTAATAAAATGGTTAATGATTTGATTCATAACTATAAAATTAAGCTGAACGACTTACAAGGATCTTTAAGAAGAGAGAAATTCACTATTACAGTTGGAGATGAATTACCATCTGGAATCTTGAAATTAGCTAAGATTTATATTGCTAAGAAACGTAAATTGAAAGTAGGGGATAAAATGGCGGGTCGTCACGGTAACAAAGGTATTGTTGCTAGAATCGTTCGTCATGAAGACATGCCTTTCCTTGAAGATGGAACACCAGTTGATATCGTGTTGAACCCACTTGGGGTACCATCACGTATGAACATCGGTCAGATTTATGAGACTGTATTAGGTTGGGCTGGTATGAACTTGGGTAGAAAATTTGCTACTCCAATTTTTGACGGTGCTTCTCTAGACGAGATCAATGCTTTGACTGATGAGGCTGGAGTACCACGTTTCGGACATACTTACCTATATGATGGTGGTACTGGAGAGCGTTTTGCACAAAAAGCGACTGTGGGTGTAATTTATATGCTTAAATTAGGACACATGGTTGATGATAAGATGCACGCACGTTCTATCGGACCATACTCATTGATTACGCAACAGCCACTTGGAGGTAAAGCTCAATTTGGAGGTCAGCGTTTTGGAGAGATGGAGGTTTGGGCACTTGAGGCTTATGGAGCTTCTAGTACACTACGTGAGATCTTAACTGTTAAGTCTGACGACGTTATTGGTAGAGCTAAAACTTACGAAGCTATCGTTAAGGGTGAAACTATGCCAGAACCAGGTTTACCAGAGTCATTCAATGTATTAATGCACGAATTGAAAGGTCTAGGATTAGATCTTCGTTTGGAAGAATAATAAAAGTTTTTAGTCGCAGTTTCAGTATTCAGTTTAACGCTGAAAATTGAGACTGCTGGCTATTACAAATAATATTAAAGTTTTTAAGATTTATACCCGTAACCCGTTCCGATTTTTTATAATAATGCAGGGCATTTTATAACTAGCACTTCAAATAATAGTTTGAGGTTTAGAGAAGTAAACCGAGGTAGGCGCGATGATTTAACTCTTTCTGAAAGTAATTTTTGAAAGATGGAGATTAGGAAATCTAAAATCAATTTTTAACAGCAGTAAATCAATAGTAAAAACTATGATCAATAATAGAAACAATAAAGATAAAAATCCAGTAAAAAGATTTAACAAAATCTCTATTGGATTGGCTTCACCAGAATCTATCTTGAAAGAATCAAGAGGAGAGGTTTTAAAGCCAGAAACAATCAACTATAGAACTCACAAGCCAGAGCGTGACGGACTTTTCTGCGAAAGAATCTTCGGACCAGTAAAAGATTTTGAATGTGCTTGCGGTAAGTATAAAAGAATTCGTTACAAAGGTATCATCTGTGACCGTTGTGGTGTTGAAGTTACAGAGAAAAAAGTACGTCGTGATAGAGTAGGACACATCAACCTTGTTGTGCCAATTGCTCACATTTGGTACTTCAGATCTCTTCCAAACAAAATTGGTTATATCCTTGGTCTTCCATCTAAGAAATTAGATATGATTATTTACTACGAAAGATACGTAGTAATTCAGCCAGGTATCGCTAAAAATGCAGATGGAGAATCATTACAAAGATTAGATTTCTTAACTGAAGAAGAGTACTTAAACATTTTAGATACTCTTCCGCAAGAAAACCAATATTTAGACGATTTAGATCCAAATAAATTTGTTGCCAAAATGGGAGCAGAGTGTATTATGGATTTATTAGCTCGTATTGACTTAGATGCTTTATCTTATGAATTAAGACACAGTGCTAACAACGAGACCTCTAAACAAAGAAAAACTGAAGCTTTAAAAAGATTACAAGTTGTTGAGTCTTTCCGTGAGTCTAACGAAAACCGCGAAAACCGTCCAGAGTGGATGATTATGAAAGTGGTTCCAGTTATTCCACCAGAATTACGTCCGCTTGTGCCACTTGATGGAGGTCGTTTTGCAACTTCAGATTTGAACGATTTATATCGTCGTGTAATTATCCGTAACAACCGTTTAAAAAGATTAATGGAGATTAAAGCTCCAGAAGTTATCTTAAGAAACGAAAAACGTATGTTGCAAGAATCTGTAGATTCATTATTCGACAACACACGTAAAGCTTCTGCTGTTAAAACAGAATCAAACAGACCATTAAAATCATTATCTGACTCATTAAAAGGTAAACAAGGACGTTTCCGTCAAAACCTTTTAGGAAAACGTGTGGATTATTCTGCTCGTTCGGTAATTGTCGTTGGTCCAGAGTTAAAATTATATGAGTGCGGATTGCCAAAAGATATGGCTTCTGAGTTATACAAACCATTCGTTATTCGTAAGTTGATCGAAAGAGGTATTGTAAAAACAGTAAAATCTGCTAAGAAAATCATTGACAAAAAAGAGCCTGTAGTTTGGGATATCCTTGAAAACGTAATTAAAGGACACCCAGTATTACTTAACCGTGCTCCTACTTTGCACAGACTTGGTATTCAAGCATTCCAGCCAAAATTAATTGAAGGAAAAGCGATCCAGTTACACCCATTAGTATGTACGGCATTCAACGCCGATTTCGATGGTGACCAGATGGCGGTTCACTTACCATTAGGACCAGAGGCTATTTTAGAGGCACAATTATTAATGTTAGCTTCTCACAATATCTTGAACCCTGCAAATGGTGCTCCAATTACTGTACCTTCTCAGGACATGGTCTTGGGTCTATACTATATGACCAAAGAACGTATTTCTACAGAAGATCACAAAATTATTGGCCAGGATTTGACTTTTTATTCTGCTGAAGAAGTAAACATTGCATTAAACGAAGGAAGATTAGAATTGAATGCTCGTGTGAAAATTAGAGCAAAAGATTTTAATGAGAACGGAGAATTAGTGTACAAAATCATCCAGACAACTGCAGGACGTGTATTATTTAACGAAGTAGTACCTGAAGCAGCTGGATATATCAACGACGTATTGACTAAGAAAAACCTTAGAGATATTATCGGACACATTTTAAGTGTGACTGATGTACCTACAACGGCAGCTTTCTTGGATAATATGAAAGATATGGGGTATAAATTCGCATTTAGAGGAGGTTTATCATTCTCTTTAGGTGATATTAGAATTCCAGAACAAAAAACGAAG
Organism: Flavobacterium endoglycinae; assembly: GCF_017352115.1. NCBI lineage: Bacteria > Pseudomonadati > Bacteroidota > Flavobacteriia > Flavobacteriales > Flavobacteriaceae > Flavobacterium > Flavobacterium endoglycinae. Next base: position 1,375,796 of record NZ_CP071448.1, on the reverse strand, counting down.
TTAATTGCAGATGCTAGAGAGCAAGTTGAAGGTATCTCAACTAACTATAACATGGGTCTTATCACAAATAACGAGCGTTACAACCAAGTTATTGATGTGTGGACTTCAGCAAATGCTCAGTTAACAGAGTTAGCAATGAAAAATATTAGAGAAGACCAACAAGGTTTCAACTCTGTATATATGATGCTTGACTCTGGGGCGAGGGGTTCTAAGGAGCAGATTCGTCAGTTAACTGGTATGCGTGGTTTGATGGCTAAGCCTAAAAAATCTACTGCCGGTGGTGGTGAGATTATTGAAAACCCGATTCTTTCTAACTTTAAGGAAGGTCTTTCGATCCTTGAGTACTTTATTTCTACTCACGGTGCTCGTAAAGGTCTTGCGGATACGGCTCTTAAAACGGCCGATGCTGGTTACTTAACAAGAAGGCTTCATGACGTTTCTCAAGATGTTATTGTCAACATCGAAGATTGTGGAACTTTAAGAGGTGTTGAAGTAGCTGCCTTGAAGAAAAACGAGGAAATCGTTGAATCTTTGGGTGAGAGAATTTTAGGACGTGTTGCATTGCAAGACGTTATTAATCCTCTTACTAACGAGATCATGGTTAGATCTGGAGAGCAAATTACGGAATCAATTGTTAAGACTATCGAGGCTTCTCCAATTGAGAAAGTTGAAGTTAGATCTCCATTAACTTGTGAAGCTTTAAAAGGTATTTGTGCTAAATGTTACGGTAGAAACTTAGCTACTGGTAAGATGACACAAAGAGGTGAAGCTGTCGGAGTTATTGCAGCTCAGTCTATTGGAGAGCCAGGTACACAGTTAACACTTCGTACGTTCCACGTTGGAGGGGTTGCTGGAGGTATCTCTGAAGAATCTAGCATTGTGACAAGATTTAACGGACGTCTTGAAATTGAAGATTTAAAAACAGTTAAAGGTGAAGACAGTGAAGGTAATGAAGTTGATATTGTAGTTTCACGTTCAACAGAATTGAAATTAATTGACGAAAAAACCGGAATTGTTTTAAATACGCATAACATCCCTTACGGATCTAGTATTTTTGTAAATGATGGTGATGTAGTTACTAAAGGAACCGTAATCTGTAAATGGGATCCTTATAACGGTGTAATTGTTTCTGAATTTACTGGTAAGATTGCTTACGAAGATTTAGAGCAAGGACAATCGTTCATGGTTGAGATCGATGAGCAGACTGGTTTCCAAGAAAAAGTAATTTCTGAAGCTAGAAACAAAAAATTAATTCCAACTTTATTGGTTTACGGTAAAGAAGGTGAATTGATTCGTTCATACAACTTACCAGTAGGTGCACACTTAATGGTTGAGAATGGCGAGAAAATTAAAGCAGGTAAAGTATTAGTGAAAATCCCTCGTCGTTCTTCTAAAGCAGGCGATATCACGGGAGGTTTACCAAGAATTACCGAGCTTCTTGAGGCTCGTAACCCTTCTAACCCAGCAGTTGTATCTGAAATTGATGGTGTTGTATCTTTTGGAAAAATTAAGAGAGGTAACCGTGAGATCGTTATCGAATCTAAATTTGGTGAGATTAAAAAGTATCTAGTGAAACTTTCTAGCCAAATCTTAGTACAAGAAAATGACTTCGTAAGAGCGGGAGTTCCATTGTCTGATGGTGCAATTACGCCAGATGATATCTTAAGAATTCAAGGACCAGCTGCTGTACAACAGTACTTGGTAAATGAAATTCAAGAGGTTTACCGTTTACAAGGGGTAAAAATTAATGACAAGCACTTCGAGGTTGTAATCCGTCAGATGATGCGTAAAGTAAAAGTGGAAGATCCAGGAGATACTCTATTCTTAGAAGATCAATTAATTCACACTAAAGACTTTATCCTTCAAAATGATAAATTATATGGTATGAAAGTGGTGGAAGATGCAGGAGATTCTTCTGTATTGAAACCAGGTCAGATCATTACACCTCGTGAATTACGTGACGAGAATTCATTATTGAAACGTACAGATAAAAATCTTGTTGTAGCAAGAGATGTAATTACTGCAACTGCAACGCCAGTTTTACAAGGTATTACAAGAGCTTCGTTACAAACTAAATCATTCATCTCTGCTGCTTCGTTCCAAGAAACGACAAAAGTACTTAACGAGGCTGCTGTAGCTGGTAAAATAGATGATTTAGAAGGATTAAAAGAAAATGTAATTGTTGGACACAGAATTCCTGCGGGAACTGGTATGAGAGAATACGATAATACTATCGTAGGATCTAAAGACGATTACAACGAAATGATGGCTAATAAAGAAGAATACATTTATTAATTAGGAAACTATGAGTAATCCGAAACAACAACAAGAGCAAATTAACATTGAGTTAGACGAAACTGTCGCAGAAGGAATTTATTCTAATCTGGCGATTATTAATCACTCATCATCAGAGTTTGTTTTAGATTTTGTGAGCATTATGCCCGGTATTCCTAAAGCCAAGGTAAAATCAAGAATCGTCTTGACACCACAACATGCTAAAAGATTATTAAGAGCAATAGGTGAAAATATTCACAGATTTGAAGCAGCCCACGGCGAAATCAAAGAAACGGAACAAGCACCAATACCGCTTAATTTTGGTCCAGCAGGACAAGCATAAACTTTAAAGCCCCAGTAATGGGGCTTTTTTATTTTTAGGATTAAGAGAAAATTGCAGTTTGTCTGATTTAAATTACGTTTGTCGACTAAATTTCTTTTCATTGTGAAATTGTTTTAATTTTCCAGTTGCCTAAAGATTAATTTTTGAAATATAATGACTTAGTAAGGTTGATTTAATTCAAATTAAAAAAAAGCGCTAATATTTTTATTAGCGCTTTTTTTATTTCCTTCCCAACCTTTTTATCAAAAAAGCACTCTATATAAGTAAATGATCCTTTTAATGGATTTTAACTTTAAAATGATAGGATATGAGAAAGAAATTCACCTTAGAAATAACAAGTCCTTGCTCTGAAAATTTTGATAAAATGATTCCTAATTCAAATGGCTCATTTTGTAATTCTTGCATGAAGAATGTCATTGATTTAAGTCAAAAGACGAATTCTGAAGTAGCTAAATTCATCTCAGAGAACAAAGACAAAAATATCTGTGCTAGATTAAAAACAGTCCAGCTTGAGGAAGAATTTCAATATAATGAAACTTCTAAAATCAACACTTTAAAATATGCTGCCGTTGCTGCATCTATTTTACTGGTATCCAATGTTAGTGGTCAGGAAAAAGAACCCATTAAAACCGAAATAAATAATCCAAAACCTATTGATTATAGGGTAGGAAGAGTTGCTTTCAGTCAAACAGAAAATCAAGAGATTTCAATAATAATCAAAGGGAAATTATTAAATGCTAAAACTAATAGACCATTTGACCTAAATAATTTTCCAAATTTGATGTTGACCATTAATGATTCAGAAAGTACAATAAAAATGAGTTCCTCAGGTGATTTTTTAATTCCAGTGAAAGTTTTAAAAGACAGTAAAACTCTTTCTATTACGATTACAGCAAATGATTATTACCTTTCTAAAACTATTCCTTTTGATGTAAAATCAGTTAAGAAAAGCATATTGTCGCAAAATATTGTTATTGCTGAAGAAGAACTTTCAAAAGTTGTTATTATGGGAGGATTAGGAGTCAACTATATACCTGAAAAATAGAACTAAAATAACTTTATAAAAAAAGGCTGTCTAAAATTTAGACAGCCTTTCGTGATTTTATTAAAGTTTAATCAAACTCTGATGTAAAGAATAATTTTACGGTTGGATATTTACTTTGCGTCATTTGAATGGTAAAATCAGAATCCGCTAAGAATACTAACTGACCATATTTATCATGAGCCAAGAATTTCTGTTTGATACGTTTAAATTCTTTGAATTCTTCATTTTTTGCATCATCTGGTTTTACCCAGCAAGCTTTATGAACAGGGAAATTTTCATAAGTACATTTAGCTCCATATTCGTGCTCTAAACGGTATTGAATTACCTCATATTGAAGTGCTCCAACCGTTCCAATTACTTTACGATTATTCATTTCTAAGGTAAATAGCTGAGCCACACCTTCATCCATTAACTGATCAACGCCTTTTTCCAATTGCTTAGCTTTCATAGGATCGGCGTTGTTGATGTATCTAAAGTGCTCTGGAGAGAAACTAGGAATCCCTTTAAAGCTCATGATTTCACCTTCTGTTAAAGTATCACCAATTTTAAAGTTTCCGGTATCATGCAAACCTACAATGTCACCAGGATAAGAAACATCTACAATTTCTTTTTTTTCAGCGAAAAAGGCATTCGGACTTGAGAATTTTAAATTTTTCTTCTGACGAACATGGTAATAAGGCTTATTTCTTTCAAAAGTTCCAGATACAATTTTGATAAATGCCAAACGGTCACGGTGTTTTGGATCCATGTTGGCGTGGATTTTAAACACAAAACCAGACATTTTTTCTTCTGTTGGCTCAACTGTACGAGTCTCAGAATCTTTTGCTCTTGGAGATGGAGCAATTGTAATGAAACAATCTAATAATTCACGAACTCCAAAATTATTCAAAGCCGAACCAAAGAATACAGGCTGGATTTTTCCATCTAAGTAATCCTGACGTTCAAATTTTGGGTAAACTTCATCAATTAATTCTAATTCTTCACGAAGTTTATTAGCTGCTTTTTCGCCCACAATTTTATCTAGTTCTGGATTATTCTGAACATCAGAAAAAGCAATTGTTTCTTCAATATTTTTACGGCTGTCTCCGCTGAAAAGGTTAATGTTTTCTTCCCATAAGTTGTAAATTCCTTGGAAATCATAACCCATTCCGATTGGAAAACTCAGAGGAGTAACTTTTAAACCTAATTTTTGCTCTACTTCATCCATTAGATCGAAAGCATCTTTACCTTCACGATCTAATTTGTTGATGAAAACAATCATCGGAATGTTACGCATTCTACAAACGGCAACCAGTTTTTCAGTTTGTTCCTCAACCCCTTTTGCAACGTCGATTACAACAATTACGCTATCAACAGCAGTTAAAGTTCTAAAAGTATCTTCGGCAAAATCCTTGTGACCAGGAGTATCTAAGATGTTGATTTTTTTATCTTTATAATTAAAAGCAAGCACAGAAGTCGAAACCGAGATACCTCTTTGGCGTTCGATTTCCATAAAGTCACTCGTTGCTCCTTTTTTAATTTTGTTATTTTTTACAGCTCCTGCTTCTTGAATTGCACCTCCAAATAAAAGTAATTTCTCTGTTAATGTCGTTTTACCGGCATCGGGATGCGATATAATTCCAAATGTTCTTCTGCGTTGTATTTCTTTTAAAAAGCTCATATTTCGTATAAATAGGTTGCAAAAGTACTATTAAATACGGCTTTATAAAAATATTCAGTTCTTAAATTTGGAAGTCTTTCTTTTAACTGGATTTTCGAACAAAAAAATAAGGCTGTTTTGCAACAGCCTTACATAGTCATTTTTAAATTACTGATTAATTGACCAAATTGAATATCCTTTTGGAGGACATTGTATTTTTACCCATTTGTCTGCTTGTGTAGTTGGGTACCAAGTTGAGTTTCCTGTAAAATCTTTAATTTGAGTATTGGCCCAGTTGGTCTGAATCCATCTTTCCTGCCAAACATCTGAATTGTTAATATAAACTACTAATCCTGGATTTCCGTTATAACCGTTTCTTCTCGCCACATATTCATCATTATCAGAATATAAAATGGAAGTTGTTCCAGTTGCTTTATTGTTATGAATCCAGATTAGGTTGTTCAGTTTATTTTTATCTAACCATTCTTCATAATCTCTATAGAAAATGGTCGGATAACCTTCGTGAGTTAATATATAGGAGTACGCTAACAATTTGTTCCAAATTTCATCTGTATCGTGATTAGTTACAAATGTCACGGCTTTGTATGGGTTACGTTTCCACATCATGTCATCATTTAACAAAGCCAAATTGTTTCCGTCAAAAGCGTCATTCATTTTATAGTAACATGCAAAATCAAAAACAGAACTGTTGGCATTGTTTGCCCAGTCATTTAATACATTTACATTGGAATCCCATAATTCTCCAACCGAAAATCCGCCAACATTAGCATTCCATGCATTTACAACCCATGCACCAAAACCTTTTACGTAGTCAAATCTCCAGCCATCAAATTTCATGGTATTTTTATAATATTTTCCAACACCATCAGCTCTAAGCCAAAGCCAGTTTTGAACATTTGGTGCAGCATGGCATAAATCAGGAAAACCTCCGAAAGAACCTTCGTCATTGTTTCCGTAACTATTTTTGTAAAAATCATTATAGTTGCGAGGAAACTTACCCGAAGCAACTCCTGTAAAATTAGTCCACGTGTTGGTTCCCGTAAATGGATTTGCTTCAGATTGTCCGCCGCTGTTATGGTTAATTACGATATCTGCATAAACTTTGATGTTTTCGTTATGAGCGGCAGTGATCAAATTTATCAATTCGGTTTTCGACCCAAATCTTGTTTCAATACTTCCGTTTTGGTTGTAATCTCCAAAATCAAAATAATCTGTTGGGTCGTATCCCATAGAAAATGCACCATTCTGTGCTTTTGAAGCTGGCGGAAGCCAAATCGAACCAATTCCGGCATTTCCCCAAGCGGTTACTTTACTGCTTACGGTATTCCACCAGTTTCCACCAGCAGGAACATCCCAATAAAATGCCTGCATCATAACACCGCCGCCAGGGTTGTCTACATATTTTCCGGTTAGAGAAGAGGAAGTACCTGTACTAAACGGTTTTCCATCGTGATGCGTTACATTAATAATTTTAAACTGCTGGCTTTCTGCTTTAGCATCATTGTCATTTGTCTCATTTTGAGAACATGAATACAAAAATGCCGATGTGACGGCCATCAATAAGAATCTTGAAATAGGTTTTTTCATAATAGATGTGGTTAAGGTTAAATTAATAAAGTTTCGTAATTATTAATTTTTACGCCTTAAAATATAGGTATTTATATTTTTAAGCATAATAAATTATTAATTACGCATCAAAAGTAGTTTTTTTTTGAAGTGAATTTATTTTGTAAGAAAATAGTTTGAAGCGAAAACGTTGTAGTGTTAAAAACTTTTCTAAACGATATAGTTGAGGCTCTTTTTTCGATGACTTAAATAATATAGAACATACTTTTGTAAACAAGTGTTTTATTGGATTTTATTTTAATCCATATAATTTTTTGTTAATACTATAGCCGATAGTTGTATTATGTAATTGAATTGTTATTTTTGTTCGTTATTAGTTATAAGAACTAAGGTTTATTGATAGACTTTTAAAATTCTAAAAGTTTAAGATTGAATTAAATACCAAGCGATTTTACATTAAAATAAAATTTGAATAAATGTTATTAAAAAAATTACAGCCAAAAACAATTGATTACAAGTTTGTAATGATGTTTTGTTTTTCACTTTTTTTCACGTCAATTGTGTCAGCACAAGAAATAATTCCTGATGTTGTGGCTGAAAAACCAGCAGAAACTCATTCAGGTGGAAAGCTTAAAATTGATGGTATTATTGCGACAGTAGGAGATTATATCGTTTTGGATTCTGATATTGACAAAGGCTTTTTAGAAATCACAAGTCAAGGAGGAAGTATAAAAGACATTACAAGATGCCAAATGCTTGGTAAACTTTTAGAAGATAAATTATACGCACACCAAGCTATTCAAGATAGTATTATTGTTAGTGATGCCGAAGTAAGAAGCATGATGGAAGAGCGTCTGAATTACATGATTCAGCAGGTTGGGAATATTGATAAAGTAGTGGCATACTATAAAAAAAGTTCAGTAGAAGAGTTTAAAACATATTTTGCAGATATTTTAAAAGAGCAAAAACTCGCTTCGGAAATGAGAGATAAAATCGTAAAAGATGTAGAAATCACTCCGGAAGAAGTTCGTAATTTCTTTAAAAAAATACCAAAAGACGAATTGCCGACTTTTGGTGCCGAAATGGAAGTAGCACAGATTGTAGCCGAACCAAAAGTTTCTAAAGAAGATAAGCAAAAAGTAATCGACCGATTAAATGCAATTCGAAAAGATGTTTTGGAAGGGTCAAGTTTTGCTACTAAAGCCGTTTTATATTCACAAGATCCAGGATCGGCTCCAAATGGAGGATATTATAAAATGACTCGTAAAACACCTTTCGTAAAAGAGTTTAAAGATGTTGCGTTTAGTTTACAAGAAGGTGAAATTTCACAGCCATTTGAAACATCTTTCGGTTTCCATATTATTATGGTAGACAAAATTAAAGGACAAGAAGTAGAATTACGTCACATATTAATTGCTCCTGTAGTTTCTGAAAGTGCTTTAAAGGATGCAAAAGAAAGATTAGCCAATGTTAGAGCTAAAATTATGAACAAAGAAATTTCGTTTGCAGATGCAGCAAGAGCAGAATCTGATGAAAAAGAAACTAGAGCAAACGGAGGAACTTTAGTAAATCCAAATACTCAAGATACTCGTTTTGAATTGACAAAAATGGATCCTACTTTATATGGTCAGGTGTCAAATTTAAAAGATGATGAAATTTCTCAGCCACTTTTAAATACAGATGACAGAGGAAAGAAAACATATAAACTAATCACTGTTACCAATAGAATTGACGAACATACAGCTGATTATGCTAAAGATTACACTAAAATTAAAGAATTAGCATTAAAAGAAAAACAAATCAATGCAATTGCAAAATGGTTTGATGCTAAAATTAAAGACACCTACATTAAGATTATTGGTGAATATAGAGACTGTAGTTTTGCTAATAACTGGTTAAAAAAATAATTTTTATTAAATAAATAAAAAGAGTTAGTTTTATGAATTCATAAAGTTAACTCTTTTTAATTTTAAATACACTCATAAATGTCTGACGTAACAGCAATTCACAATTTAGTTCAGAAACGAAGCGAATTAAAAAACGAAATAGCAAAAATCATTGTAGGGCAGGATGCCGTTATAGACCAAATTTTACTATGTATATTTTCAGGCGGACACGCACTTTTAATTGGTGTTCCCGGTTTGGCAAAAACCTTAATGATAAATACTTTGTCTCAGGCTTTAGGTTTAGATTTTAAAAGAATTCAATTTACTCCGGATTTAATGCCGTCGGATATTTTAGGAAGTGAAATTTTAGATGAAAACAGACATTTTAAATTCATAAAAGGACCAATCTTTTCAAATATTATTCTTGCTGACGAGATCAACAGAACGCCGCCTAAAACGCAAGCGGCATTATTAGAAGCCATGCAGGAACGTTCTGTAACCATTGCTGGGCAGAATTATAAATTAGACTTGCCCTATTTTGTATTGGCAACTCAAAACCCAATTGAGCAGGAAGGAACTTACCCGCTTCCAGAAGCGCAATTAGATCGTTTTATGTTTGCAATTAAATTGGAATATCCCACTTTTGAAGAAGAAGTAAGAGTAGTTAAACAAACTACATCGGATAATAAAGTAGATATCAAACCATTGTTTACGGCTCAGGAAATTATAGATTTCCAACATCTAATCCGCAGGATTCCAGTGGCAGATAATGTTATTGAGTACGCGGTAACTTTGGTGAGCAAAACACGTCCTGACAATGCTTTGACAAATGATTTCGTGAAAAACTATTTAGATTGGGGCGCGGGACCAAGAGCTTCGCAGAATTTGATTCTGGCTGCAAAAGCACATGCCGCTTTCAATGGTAAATTTTCACCAGATATTGAAGATGTTCAAGCAGTAGCAACAGGAATTCTTCGTCATAGAATTATCAAAAATTACAAAGCCGATGCAGAAGGAATTACTGAAGAAGCAATCATTAAAAAGCTGATGTAATTTTTAAATATCATACTTCATAAAAATCCTGATAATGCGTTATCAGGATTTTTTGTTTTTAAGCAAAAATAACTCAAATTCTGGGGAATTCTAAATTCGACAAGTGTCAGAAAAAAGACTTCAAAGTATCAACTATAACGTTATAAATTCTAATTTAGAAAGGTTCTTTTCTAAAATAGAGGTAAAAATCTCACTTCCTTTATAACATCAAATTTCGACTTTGTTAAAGAAAAGATTTTTAAATGTTAATAATTCATTATTTTAATATAAAATTGATTTTTTGACAAAAACAAGCAGTGAAAATCGTTTTTTAGCAATAATAATTTTTGAAATGGCTTGTTCTATTAAATTTTTTTTAATTATCGTGTTTAATGCTTAAATTTGCCTCAAAAAAATAAATCCGCTTTTATTATGAATATTTATCAGGATTATCTTCAAGAAATTGAAGAAAGAAAAAATCAAGGGTTACACCCAAAACCAATTGATGGAGCTGAGTTATTAAGCGAAATCATTTCTCAAATTAAAGATGTTGATAACGCATACCGCGAAGACTCTCTTAAGTTTTTTATTTACAATACATTACCGGGTACTACAAGTGCTGCAGGTGAAAAAGCAAAGTTTTTAAAAGAAATCATTTTAGGTCAATCTGTTGTAGAAGAGATTACACCTGCTTTTGCTTTTGAATTATTATCGCACATGAAGGGTGGACCTTCAATTGAAGTGTTGTTGGATTTAGCTCTAGGAAATGATGCTTCTATTGCTAAAGAAGCGGCCGAAGTTCTTAAAACACAAGTATTTCTTTATGATGCAGATACTGACCGTTTAAAAGAAGCGTTCAAAAATGGTAATCCGTTCGCTAAAGAAATTATTGAAAGTTATGCAAAAGCTGAATTCTTCACTAAACTTCCTGAAGTGCCTGAAGAAATTAAAGTTGTTACCTATATTGCTGGTGAAGGAGATATCTCTACAGATTTACTTTCTCCAGGAAACCAAGCTCACTCTCGATCAGATCGTGAACTTCACGGTAAATGTATGATTACGCCTCAAGCACAAGAGGAAATTCAGGCATTGCAGGCAAAACATCCAGATGCAAGCGTGATGTTAATTGCTGAAAAAGGTACAATGGGAGTTGGTTCTTCTAGAATGTCAGGTGTAAACAATGTGGCACTTTGGACAGGAAAACAAGCAAGCCCATACGTTCCATTCGTAAATATTGCTCCAATTGTTGGAGGTACAAATGGTATTTCTCCAATTTTCCTTACTACAGTTGATGTTACTGGAGGTATAGGGATTGACCTTAAAAACTGGGTTAAAAAATTAGATGCAGATGGAAAACCTGTATTGAACGAAAACAACGAGCCAATTCTTGAGCAAGCTTATTCTGTGGCTACAGGAACTGTTTTGACAATCAATACTCAAACTAAAAAATTATACAGTGGTGATCAAGAATTAATTGATATTTCTAGATCATTTACTCCTCAAAAGAAGGAATTCATTAGAGCTGGAGGATCTTACGCAATTGTATTTGGTAAAAAACTGCAGACTTTCGCTGCTAAAGTATTAGATATCGAAGCTCCTGCTGTATTTGCTCCATCAAAAGAAATTTCTAACGAAGGACAAGGTTTAACCGCAGTTGAAAAAATCTTCAACAAAAATGCTGTTGGAATTGCTCCAGGAAAAGTGTTGCACGCTGGATCTGATGTTCGTGTAGAAGTAAATATTGTAGGTTCGCAAGATACTACTGGTCTTATGACAGCTCAAGAATTAGAGTCTATGGCTGCTACAGTGATTTCTCCAATTGTTGATGGTGCTTACCAATCGGGTTGTCACACTGCTTCGGTTTGGGATAAAAAAGCTCAGGCTAACATTCCTAAATTGATGAAATTCATGAACAACTTTGGTTTGATTACAGCTCGTGACCCAAAAGGTGTTTATCACTCAATGACCGATGTTATCCATAAAGTACTTAATGATATTACTATTGACGAATGGGCAATCATTATTGGTGGTGACTCTCATACTAGAATGTCTAAAGGTGTTGCTTTTGGTGCTGACTCAGGAACGGTTGCTCTTGCATTAGCTACTGGTGAGGCTTCTATGCCAATTCCAGAATCTGTAAAAGTAACTTTCAAAGGAGATATGAAAGAATATATGGATTTCCGTGATGTGGTTCATGCTACTCAAGCTCAAATGCTTAAGAAATTCAACGGTGAGAACGTATTCCAAGGTAGAATCATCGAGGTTCATATCGGAACTCTTACTGCTGACCAAGCGTTTACATTTACAGACTGGACTGCAGAAATGAAAGCAAAAGCTTCTATCTGTATTTCTGAAGACGATACTTTGATCGAGTCATTGGAAATTGCTAAAGGCAGAATCCAAATCATGATCGACAAAGGAATGGATAACGACAGACAAGTTCTTCAAGGTTTAATCAACAAAGCAGATAAGAGAATTACTGAAATTAAATCTGGTGAAAAACCAGCTTTAACTCCAGATGCAAATGCGAAATATTATGCTGAAGTTGTAGTTGATTTAGATGAAATCGCTGAGCCGATGATCGCTGACCCAGATGTAAATAACAAAGATGTTTCTAAACGTTATACTCACGATACTATCAGACCATTATCTTTCTATGGCGGAGATAAAAAAGTAGATCTTGGATTTATTGGTTCGTGTATGGTTCACAAAGGAGATATGAAAATCCTTGCTCAGATGTTGAAAAATGTTGAAGCACAACAAGGAAAAGTTGAATTTAAAGCTCCTCTAGTAGTAGCTCCTCCAACTTACAACATTGTTGATGAGTTGAAAGCAGAAGGTGACTGGGAAGTTTTACAAAAATACTCTGGTTTCGAATTTGACGACAATGCTCCTAAAGGTGCAGCTCGTACTGAATACGAAAATATGTTGTATTTAGAGCGTCCAGGATGTAACCTTTGTATGGGTAACCAAGAAAAAGCGGCTAAAGGAGATACAGTAATGGCAACATCTACTCGTTTATTCCAAGGAAGAGTTGTAGAGGATAAAGAAGGTAAAAAAGGAGAATCATTACTTTCATCTACTCCAGTTGTGGTTCTTTCTACAATTTTAGGCAGAACTCCAACTATGGCAGAATATACTGCTGCGGTAGACGGAATCAATTTGACTAAGTTTGCACCTTCTAACAAACAGTTAGTAATGTAATCAGAAGATTATTTAAGAATATTTTAAAAGCCCGAGTCGTAAAACTCGGGCTTTTTTAGTAATAATTGTTCTATTTTTTGTAACTTGTGATGTTCAAAAAACAATAATAAAAACAAAAAAATCTATGGCTTTTGATATTGAAATGATTAAAAAAGTGTATGAGAACATGCCTGCGCGAGTTGATAAAGCGCGTGAGATTGTTGGTCGTCCGCTTACTTTAACAGAGAAAATTTTATACAATCACCTTTGGGAAGGAAATCCAACCAAGGCGTTTGGAAGAGGAGTTGACTATGTTGATTTTGCACCAGATCGTGTGGCATGTCAGGATGCAACTGCGCAAATGGCATTATTACAGTTTATGCACGCTGGGAAATCAAAAGTAGCAGTTCCAACAACGGTTCACTGTGATCACTTAATTCAGGCAAAAGTGGATGCCGTAACCGATTTGGCTAGAGCAAAAACACAAAGTAATGAAGTTTTCGACTTCTTGTCTTCTGTTTCTAATAAATACGGAATTGGTTTCTGGAAACCAGGAGCCGGAATTATTCACCAAGTGGTACTTGAAAATTATGCATTTCCTGGCGGAATGATGATTGGTACCGATTCTCATACTGTAAATGCAGGTGGTTTAGGAATGGTTGCAGTTGGTGTTGGTGGAGCAGATGCTGTAGATGTTATGTCAGGAATGGCTTGGGAGCTTAAATTTCCTAAACTTATTGGAGTTAAATTAACTGGGAAATTATCAGGATGGACTGCTCCAAAAGATGTTATTCTTAAAGTTGCCGGTATTTTGACTGTAAAAGGGGGTACTGGAGCAATAGTTGAATATTTTGGAGAAGGTGCAAAAGCAATGTCTTGTACAGGTAAAGGAACTATATGCAACATGGGAGCGGAAATTGGAGCAACTACTTCAACTTTTGGATACGATGATTCTATGAGCCGTTACTTGCGTTCTACAAATAGGGCAGATGTAGCAGATGCAGCAGATAAAATAGCGCCTTATTTAACTGGAGATCCAGAAGTATATGAAAATCCAGAACAATATTTTGATCAAGTAATCGAAATCAATTTATCTACATTAGAACCACATTTAAACGGTCCTTTTACTCCAGATTTGGCTACTCCAATTTCTAAAATGAAAGAAGAAGCGATCAAAAATAACTGGCCATTACAAGTTCAAGTAGGTTTAATAGGTTCTTGTACAAACTCATCTTACGAAGATATTTCTCGTGCGGCCTCTTTAGCAAAACAAGTAGCAGCAAAGAATTTAAAAACGAAAGCGAAGTTTACTATAACTCCGGGTTCAGAAGTTGTAAGATCTACAATTGAAAGAGATGGATTTATCGACACTTTCAATAAAATCAATGCTACAGTATTTGCAAATGCCTGCGGACCATGTATTGGTATGTGGGATAGAGAAGGTGCTGAAAAAGAAGAAAGAAATACAATTGTGCACTCTTTCAATCGTAACTTCTCAAAACGTGCAGATGGTAACCCAAATACCTTAGCTTTCGTGGGTTCTCCAGAATTGGTAACAGCTTTGGCAATTGCAGGTGATTTAGGATTTAATCCATTAACCGATAAATTAATTAATGAAGATGGAGAAGAAGTAATGCTTGATGAACCAACGGGAGATGAACTTCCTGCAAAAGGTTTCTATGCTGAAGATCCGGGATTTCAAGCTCCAGCTGAAGATGGTTCTGGAGTTACAGTGGTAGTAAATCCAACATCAGAACGTTTACAATTATTAGCTCCATTTGAAGCTTGGGATGGTAAAAACATTACAGGTGCTAAATTATTAATTAAAGCATTTGGAAAATGTACTACAGACCACATTTCTATGGCTGGGCCTTGGTTACGCTTCCGTGGACATTTAGATAATATTTCTAATAATATGTTGATTGGTGCTGTAAACGCCTATAACCAAAAAACAAATTCAGTTAAAAATCAATTAACTGGACAATATGATGCGGTTCCTGCTGTTGCCCGTGCATACAAAGCAGCTGGAGTTCCATCTATTGTGGTTGGAGATCATAATTATGGTGAAGGTTCTTCTCGTGAGCACGCGGCTATGGAACCACGTTTCTTAGGTGTTAAAGCAGTATTAGTGAAATCTTTCGCTCGTATTCACGAAACAAACCTTAAAAAACAAGGTCTTTTGGGATTGACTTTTGCAAACGAAGCCGATTACGATAAAATTCAAGAAGATGATACTATTAACTTTTTAGATTTAACCGAATTTGCACCAGGAAAACCACTAACATTAGAATTCGTTCACGCAAATGGCACAAAAGATATTATTTTGGCCAATCATACGTATAACGAAGGACAAATAGGATGGTTTGTTGCGGGTTCTGCATTAAATTTAATTGCAGCTGGAAAAGCCTAATCTTTTAAATTCAATTATAAAAATAAACGCTCTGTGTTAAACAGGGCGTTTTTTATTGGTGTAAACCAACTTGCTTTTTCGGTAGTTGTACTTTGCAATTTCAGTTGAATAAAAAACTTTTGTAATGGAATTTTGCAGAAAAAAATGATAAAACTATCAATACATTGACTGGCTGAAATTAGTCTATAACAAAAAGATGAGCATAGTTTTTATGCTTGTTGTGGAGTTATATTGATGTGAGTTTTTATAAAAGAAAGTTTTTATGGTAAGAATCTGCATGTCAAAAAGTTGACTCGAATTGTTATTCGTCCCTTGTAATTTTGAGGTAAATTAATTGTTAAAAATTATGGTTTTTGTTGATTTAAGCGTTAAATTCGCAATTGACGTAATATATTTGTAATTTTTGAGTTGAATTATGTAATAAGACTTAAAACAATAGTATTAATTTAAAGGAGAAATATGGTTTTTAGATTTGTAGTAGTTTTGATTTTTTTCAGTGTTGGAGCTTTTGCGCAGGATAATTTTATAAAGCACAAAATTTCGCAAGGAGATAATCTTTCTGTTATTGCTAAAAAATACGGAGTAAGAGTAAAAGACATAACCGATGCAAATCCAAACGCTCCTAAGATTCTAAAACTAAACTCAGTACTTTTAATTCCGAGTAAAAATAAAAGTGTTGCACAAGGAAAAACCAAATCTGAGATTAAAGAACCAAAATCTGAAGCTATAGTTAATAACTCAGGTTCGCATGAAGTCCTAGCAAAAGAAACACTTTGGGGAATCTCAAAAAAATATAATGTTTCTGTTGATGATTTAAAGAAAGCAAATCCCTCTCTTGAAACAGAAGGTTTGAAAATAGGGCAGCAGATTATTATTCCTTCAAATGCCGTAGTATCGGTAATAAATTCTACTACAGCTAGAGAGACTTCAAAGTCTGATATTATGCCATCAAATGAAGTTGAAATTGCTGTTGAGGTTCAGTCGAAAGAAACAAAATATGCCATTGCAAAAAGATACGGAATAACAGTTGCAGAATTAGAAAAGCAAAATCCATCTGCTAAAAAGAAATTACGAGTTGGTTCTATCTTGAAAATAAAGACTAGCAAAGAAAAAGCAGATGCTATAGAAGTTCTAAATTCAGTTAAAGAATCTAACGAAATTGAACCTATTAAAGAAGAAAACATACAAATTGCTGACAACACTAATGTAAAGACAGATTCAACCCTTTTTCGTGTAGGGAATCATTCGGAATTAATAGAGCAATTAATTTCAAACGCAACCGAAAATATCGGAACACGTTATAGATCTGGAGGAATAACAAAAGCAGGTTTTGATTGTTCTGGTTTAATGTATTGTACGTTTGGCAATTTCGATATAAAATTACCAAGAAGTTCTATAGAGCAATCCCGAATTGGTATTAAAGTGGCTTCAGCAGAAGCGCAAAAAGGAGATTTGATTTTCTTTAAAACCAATGGCAGACGTCATATTAACCACGTAGGTATGGTGGTTGAGAATGCTGACGGCGAAATTAAATTTGTACATTCCTCAACACACGGAGGTGTGATTATTTCTTCTACAAGAGAACCCTATTACCAAAGATCTTTTTCACAAGTAAACCGCATTTTAGAATAAAAATCAAGGGATAAAAAACTTTCTTAAATTATCTGTAGGAAGCGGTTTGCTTAAAAAACCAGAAACGTTTTCATTTTTCTTTACCTGATGAATTTCATCCGGATCCAAAGTCGATGAAACAATATAAATCTGGATTTCATTTTTAATCCCGTCATTTAATTTTTGGAATTCTTCTAAAAATTCGAAACCATTCATTACTGGCATTTGAATGTCAAGTAAAACGATTAATTTTTCGGTTTCTTTTTTACTATTTAAAATCCATTGCAAACCTTCCTGACCATTGTTTACAATCACGACCTGATTAACATGCAGTACTTTTTTCAGCAATTGTTGTGTAACAAGCTGATCAATTAAATTGTCGTCGATTATTAGAAATACGGGATTAAATTCCATAATAAGCAGGAATAGCTACAATAAATTTACTTCCAATGTTACTTTCAGAAAATACTGAAATGTTTCCTTTGATATTTTCTACAGCCTCTTTCACAATATAAAGCCCTAAGCCTGAACCTTTGTTTTTATTGGTACCGTAATACATTTCAAAAATGTGTTCTTTACACTCATCATTGATTCCAATTCCATTGTCGGTTACTTCAATTTTATTAAAACCATCCAGAATATAAGATTTAATAGAGATGAACATTTCTTTCTTATTATTATCAGCATATTTAATAGCATTTGAAAGCAGATTGCTGATAATGATTTTCAAACGCAATGAATCACTTTCGATTTCATCGACTAGTAATTCTTGGGTGAAAGTTATTTTATTAGCATTTTCAATATGCATTAATTGTGAAATGGCCTCATTAAACAGTTCGCGAAGACTTACGGGTTCCATTACAATTTGTTTTCTCTTGTTTTTAGAATAATCAATAATGTCACTTATAAACTGATCCTGCTTTGTGAGGCTTTTATGCATTAATTGAAGATAATTTTTAATCTGATCAATATCATCTTCCAGTTGTGTGATTTCAATTAGACCTTTTAAAGAAGTTATGGGAGACCGTAAATCGTGCGATGCGCTATAAACAAAACGATCTAATTCGTGATTGACTAAAATTAGGTTTTCATTTTTGACCTCAATTTCTTTTTTAGAAATAGTCAATCGTTTTACCATAATCGAATAATACGAACAAACACTTAAAACGATAATCAGAATAAATATAATATTGGTTATAGTTAAAAGCGTTTTTATTTTTCGGGTTCCTTCTCCTAAAGTATTAGAGAAATTACGTTCATTAATAGTAAGCCTATCACTTATAGTGCTTATTTGGTGAAGAAACTTTTTCTGGTCATCTGCTGTTAAAGAGTTAAACTGAATTTTGGCATTAATTTGTGTTCCGATTATAAAAAGTTCATCAATCAAATTATCTCCTTGTTCCCACTCATGAATTGCTTTTGCGAGAAATGGGACTTTTTTAAAATTCACAAATAACCAGACAATGTCATTCAAATCATCACTATGATTACGTCCTGTTAAGAAACCTTGTCTGGCAATTTCATTATCGCCTACTTTTAGAAGAGTTTTTCTCGCAATACCGTCGCCCATAGGAACTTTTAATTCTTCATTGTATAATTTCCATTGATTAGGATCTTTATTATACAAATAGGTGATAAGATGACGAGAAGCATCTTTCTGTCCTTTTGAGTAATGAGATTCGCCATTTATATAAGCTCTATTGGCTGAAAGAATTTTAATCGTGAAAAAATTAATAAAAATTAAGAGTGCACACGAAATAAATACGATCAATATAAGAATAAAAACATTTGGCAAGCGCAAGTTTTTTAAAGATTGAACCTTATACATAAACTTAAATATTAGTAGGTTAATATTAATTTCTGCCTTATATAAAGTTGTTTCTATCTATAACTGATCAATAATCTTGAGGTGGATTATTGTTCAATGAAATTAGTGAACAATTGTTAAAGTAATTACTGGGTTTTTAAGATTAATTTGCTTCTTTATCAAATTTAGTAAAAAAATGACACCAAATAACGTGAAAGAATATTTTTTTCTGGTTAATAGTTTTTCTAATTAAATTGTTGTTATTCAATGTTTTGTGTTTAATTTTCTGTGATTAAATCAAGAATAAAATATTTTCAAAGTAATTTCGATTAAACGCGGTAAAGGATAAGTGTTCTAAGAAGAATTTATTTTGTTTAACTATTTTGGTTTGAGGTTATATCTAATTGATGCCAAAAATGATCACATCCATTTTTGCATTCTGTGTTTCTCCTTTGTGTATCAGTTATTTTAAAAATCCAGAGTAATGCAGTAATCGTTTTGATGTTTTCTGCTGAAGGAAGCGATATTAACTTATTAAACGCGATTTTAGTTGGAAACGTTTTTAGAATAACTATTGGTGTGTAAGTTGATTTTAAGGGAATTGTTTTAAGAGCATTTTGATAAACTTCTGAATTATAATCGACTTTATTAGGAATAGAATTAAAGATATAAATGTGTAAAATTTTAAAAAGCTTTTCAAAATTGTAATCTTCATCGTTTAATAAAAGTTCAAGCCCAGGTTTAAAATCTATTTTTCCCTGGGCTATTTTATTTATTAGTATTTCTTGTTGAGTCATCATTAAAATAACCTTTAGTAAGTTTGTAAAGCTATTTACAACGGCATTATTTAAAATGCTAAGGTAAAGCAATTATTAAAAATAAATTAGTATTGTTTATCGGCGTTTAGGAGAACTTCTAGTATGAGGACTTACATAAGTTCCATTCTTTCTTGTGTATCCCTTTACATGGACTGATCCGCCAGAAGAACTGCTTGTTGATGTTTTCTTATAAGTTGTAGTTGTATAATTACTGTTTGAAGAATTATTGTTGATTGAAGAAATACTAGTTCTACTGTATACCGGTTCAATAGCCCATCCTTTATAATTTTGCCATTTAACCTTTCTGTATTTCTTTGTACTTTTTTCTATATAAGCACTATAACCTTTTGGAATAACAGCAATTATTTCTTTTGCCTCTTTAGAACTGTAAATGTTTGCATCTTCATCAAGATTTACAAAATAATAATTTGTAGAACATGAACTTACTAGAATCAATAACAAAAGGAGTAAAAATTTTTTCATTGGATTTGTGTTTTTAGTTTTTTCAAATGTAAATACTCTCAAAAGTTATATTTTATGGAAAACCGTAATTTGAATTTTTACATAATATGTTATCAAAAGGATTTATAGAATAAGTAGAATTTGGAATTTCAAGATTAGAATTTCGGAAAAAAGTATATCTTTAACCAACCCTAAAACCAAAAAAATGCAAGAAAACGAACAAGAACATTTTAAAAGAGAACTCGGACTCTTAGATGGAACCATGCTTGTGGTAGGTTCTATGATTGGATCTGGAATATTTATTGTAAGCGCCGATATTGCCCGACAAGTTGGATCTGCCGGCTGGCTGACATTAATCTGGCTCATTTCAGGATTAATCACCATTATTGCGGCAGTAAGTTATGGAGAACTAAGTGCTATGTTTCCTAAAGCAGGAGGACAGTATGTGTATCTTAAAGAAGCCTACAATAAATTAATAGCCTTTTTATATGGCTGGAGTTTTTTTGCAGTAATCCAAACCGGAACAATTGCGGCGGTTGGAGTAGCTTTCTCAAAATTTGCCGCTTATCTTTATGAACCTTTAAGCGACGAAAATATTTTATACGAATTAGGTTCTTTTAAACTCAATGCAGCACAGTTGGTCTCTATTCTTACTATTGTAATTCTAACTTTTATAAACAGCCGCGGAGTAAAAAACGGAAAAATTCTTCAAACCGTTTTAACAATTATTAAAATCTTATCATTGCTTGGATTAATCGTGTTTGGATTAACGCTTGCCGCAAAAGCTTCTGTTTGGGATGCAAATTGGGCAGATGCTTGGACTACACGTTCATTTAATAAAGAAACAGGCTCTTGGCTTCCCATTAGCGGAACTGCTTTAATTAGCGGTATTTCGGCTGCGATGGTTGGATCATTATTTTCAAGTGATGCTTGGAACGGAGTTACATTTATTGCAGGAGAAATTAAAAATCCAAAACGAAATGTAGGTTTTAGTTTGTTCTTAGGAACGTTTATAGTAACGATTATTTACGTTTTAACAAACATTATGTACTTAGCTGTAATTCCTTTTGATGAAATAGCAACAGCGAAATTTGATCGTGTAGCAGTTGTCGCTTCAGATTATATCTTCGGAAATATTGGAGCTTTAATCATTGCAATTATGATTATGATTTCGACTTTTGCCTGCAACAACGGATTAATTATGGCGGGTGCAAGAGTGTATTATACAATGGCAAAAGACGGTTTGTTTTTTAAACAAGCAGCAACTTTAAATAATTCCAGCGTTCCATCTTGGGCACTTTGGGCACAGTGTATTTGGGCTTCGGCTTTGTGTTTGACAGGAAAGTATGGTGATTTATTAGATTTTGTAATCATCATTGTATTGATTTTTTACATTCTAACGATTTACGGAATTTTCATCTTACGAAGAAAAATGCCAGATGTAGAAAGACCTTACAAAGCTTTTGGATATCCAATTCTGCCAATGTTATACATTATCATTGCTGCTGCGATTTGTGTTTCTCTATTAATTACAAAATTCTCAACCTGTGGATGGGGAGTGTTAATTATGGTTACAGGAATTCCAGTTTATTATTTAACGAAACCAAAAGAAGCATAAAATATTGATTTCAAGTTTGAAAAACTTTATCCATAAAATGAAAAGCGCTTTGATTAACAAGGCGCTTTTTTATTGCATTTAAAAGATTAATAGTCAGATAAATCGTTGGTAATTCTCTCTTCAGTTGGTCTTAAGAAAAGAAGATAAATTATGATTAGGATTCCAAATAAAACAAAGTCAGGTTTAAGGAATAAGATTAAAAATGCAGCGCCTTCTAAAATAGCCCAGCGCATAATAGATGCTGTTTGATAAACAGGTAATTTATCTTCAAGCTTCAATTTCGGATCAATTTGTTTTAATTGTGTTTTGAATAATACACTGCTTAATACAAAAGCCAAAACTGGAATTGCAACATAAACGGCAGAAGATGAATCTATAGGTGGAATACTAAGTTTTTGGATTGAAAAATCACCTACAATCAGATAAATAATTACGGTTCCGGCACAAACTCCAAAATGTATAAGCTGCAATGCCTTAATTTTTTCAGTCATGATTAATAAGATTTGTGGTTGATTATATGCAAGTTAGGGCTAATTATTTTAAAAAGAGAAGATTTCACGAAGAGATTAAATATCCGGATATAGGTAATACAAAAAAAGGCACTACAGTAAAGTAGTGCCTTTGATGTAAAGAATCACAACGAATCTGTAATTATAAAACAGCTTCGAGAGGTGATTTTATAGTTGAATTAATAATAGACAATGTAAGCGGATCTGTTTCTCCAGAAAAGAAAGCTTCCAGAATTTCCTGAAATATTGGATTTGCATTTTCTACCAAAGAAAACAAAGTCATGCACGAACGTAATTTACGAGCATCTAGATCCCCAAAAATTCCATCAGCTGATTTCATCTTAAACGTTAACAGCAATTCAGAAATTTCAATTAGGTGTTTTCCTAAAATGGGATGTTCCAAGTAATCAGAAGCTTCTTTTAAATCATTAATAGCATAAAGATTGGCAGTATCGCTTTTGCCCAAACCTTTTATTTGCGGAAAAATAAACCACATCCAATGTGTTTCTTTTTTCCCTTTTCCAATTTCGGAAAGAGCGGTAAGATAAAGTTTGTTTTGCGCATCTAAGAAACGCGCTAAATCATTGTTCGAATAAGCCATTACGGTATTGTATTTAAAAAAAGGTTGCAAAAATAGTAAAAAAGATAGGCTTTCCCTAATAAAAGGTTCATACAGTGCATGTTTTAACTTTTTAAAGAAGGAATATCCTACGGTGTTTTAAGTGTGAATACCTCACTTTTTGAAGATATAATTATATAAAAATCAAATATTTCGATTAGTTCTTCTAAACGTAAGATTGATTCTTGGTAAAACTTTACGAGCCGTTTTCGGTACTTGATGCTGCCAATAACTGTTGGTTGTTCCCGCCATCAATAAAAAAGATCCATGATGCAGCGGAATCTCAACAGTAGGAATGTCTTTCCTGAATTTATGACGGAGTTTAAACATTCTGGTTTCTCCAAAAGTAACCGAAGCAATAATAGGATTTGGCCCTGTATTGTGTTCTTTGTCACTGTGCCATCCTACACCATCATTTCCATTTCGGTATAAATTAAGCAAAACGGTATTAAAGTCAAGTTGTGTTTCTTTTTCGACACGACTTCTTATTTTTAATAACTCATATGTCCAATCTGGCCCTTTTGGATCAGCGCCAGCATTATCTTTGTCTTCATACCAAGCAATCATTCTCGGAACCGTATAGGTTTTGTCATAAATTTCCATTTCATATTCTCTCCATTTGGTTTTGCGAAGTATTCTTTCGTAAAAAAGATCAGATTCTTCCTTTGTAAAGAAGTTGTCGATTAAAATCAATTCAGAATCTGGGATGTCAAATATTTTTTTTCCTCCCAAACCAGCGGTAAATAATTCGGTGTCGTTAAATAATGTCATTTTCCATTTATTTTTTGTCAATTTCAATCCATACAGGAGCATGATCGCTTGTTTTTTCCCAGCCTCGTACATGGCGGTCAACTCCGCCCGAACGTAATATTGCTGCTATTTGCGGACTCAATAAAAAATGATCAATTCGCAGACCTGCATTTCGTTCATACGCATTTCTGAAATAATCCCAAAACGTATAAATTGTTTCATTAGGATACAAAGTACGAATAGCATCTGTCCATCCTTGCGAAACTATAGTTGAAAAAGCCTTTCTTACTTCAGGTCTGAAAAGCGCATCCTTAACCCATTTCTCTGGTTTGTAAACATCCAATTCGGTTGGCATCACATTGTAATCACCAATTAAAATTACCGGAACTTTTAGGTTTAGTAAAGTTTCAGCGCGATCAGCCAAGCGATCAAACCATTTTAGTTTGTATTCAAATTTTGGTCCTGGAGCGGGATTTCCGTTTGGAAGATAAATACAAGCAATTACAATTCCGTTAATCAAAGCTTCAATATAACGACTTTGAATATCTTCTTCATCACCCGGAAGCGTGCGTGTTATTTCTTCAATCTCCATATTTCGCGCAAGAATAGCAACACCATTCCACTGTTTCTGTCCATGCCAAATTGCGTTGTAACCTGCATCGTTAATCGCTTTAAGCGGAAAATTATCTTGAGGTGCTTTTAATTCTTGTAAGCACACAATATCTGGAGCAGCTTCTTCGAGCCAGCGTAATAAAACATTTAATCTTCCATTGACTCCGTTTACGTTATAAGTAGCTATTTTCATAGTAGATTTAATTAGTTCTAATATTAAATTTACAGATTTTCAGTGTTTTATCTCGCAAAATGTTTGCTGAAAAATACTTTTCCCGGATGTTTTTCGGCGTAAGCAAAAATTAACTGTTCGATATATTGATTGCTTTTATAAGGGGTGACATAACTTCTTACTTCTTCAGAATCGTTAATGGCAACATCTCGTGAAATATATCCCATTCCATAAAAATGACCGTTTTCAATCCAGATACAGCTTCGTTCATCTGAAGATCTTCCTTTATCTATAATGGCAAAGCTGGGTCTGTTGTTCAATAAATAATCAATCGCATTGTCGACTTGTTCATTATGAAGTATTGGATCCGGCCATTCTTTTATTTCATGATTGTAGAAAAATTCGCCTTCTTCTGATCTTGAATATTTACAAAAACGATGATCGATTTGAAATTGTTCCGCCAGACTTCGTAATAAATGAATACCTGTATGCTGGTTATTGAATTCGTGAATACAAGTCTGAAATTTGCTCATTTTCCCGATTGCCAGATATTTATAACCATTTCGGGCTTCGTATTGATAAATTCCATATTTCGCTTCAAAACGTTTTAATGCTCTATTGTAAGTTGGCCAGAGCTTCTTGATTTCGGTACATTCTAAAAGAAGCGCCATGAGTTCTGTTGCGCAGACTTCAAAAGAAATTCCATGAATGTCTCGTAAAAAATGCTGTCTCTGCTGATTAATATTGTTTCCTGTAAAATGTGAGGTAACACGTTTCTTCAAATTAACTGCCTTTCCAACATAAATCACTTTTTTGGCCTGATTATAAAAATAATACACTCCCGGCTTGTCAGGTAAATTATTAAAATCTTCTTGTGGTAAATTTGGAGGCAAACGCTGATCCTGTGCTGTTTTTTTGATCATTTTGTCAATTTCTCCAGCGTCGTCCCATTCTAACAGAAGAGAAAATAATAGAGCAGTAGCATCGGCATCTCCGCCGGCACGGTGTCTGTTTTCTAATGATATATTTAAGGAATTGCAAAGATTTCCTAAACTGTACGAACCTAATCCGGGTTTGATTTTTCGGGCAGCGCGAACCGTACACAGCTTTCTTGCTGTCCATTTAAATCCTGCCTGCTCCAATTGATGATGCACAAATGAATAATCGAAGTTGACATTATGTGCTACAAAAATACGATCAGTAAGCATTTCCAGTACTTTTTCGGAAATATCATCAAAGATTGGCGCATTGGCAACCATTTCGTTATTAATTCCCGTTAACCCAAAAATAGAAGGAGGGATGTCCTGCTCTGGATTTACAAGTGTTTCGTAACGATCCAGCACATTTGTACCGTCATGAATAATAATGGCAATTTCTGTAATACGGCTTCCACTGGCATTACCGCCTGTGGTTTCAATATCGACTATGGCATATTCTTGCTTCTTCATTTGTATATAATGTAAAATCGATTATTTTTCTGTTGTTTTTTGCCCCTTTTATATTTATCTGTAAACTTTTAAGCTTTAACTGTAATCACATCTTTAAGCGATGTAGAAAATTTTGGAGATAATCTGTCCTGTTTCATTTTCCATTGTCGTCCTAAAGACTGCATCCCGAATTTAATTTTGTTATTCCCATAATTTTGGTTCATTTTATCTATTACATTCATTAATGGCTGATGTTTCGGATTTGAAGTTTCAAATAAATTAAGCTGTGTTTCGCTGTTTGGCGTTAATCCCATTACAATCACACCAGCTTTTTTATAACGATACCCTTCTTTAAAAATAAGCTTAAATCCTTTTTGTGCAGCTTCATTGAGTTCTATAGTTGAGTTGGTTGGGAAATCAGTTGTGATTGTAATGCTTCGTGAATATTTTGAGTTTTCACCGCCTAAAAAATCAGTCTGAATAAAAACCGTTACCATATTGCAATTACAATCCTGGCGTCTTAGTTTTTCGGCACAAGAAGCTGTAAATGTGCTGATTCTTTCTGATATTTCTTCATAAGTAGTATATCTTTTTTCAAAAGATCTGGTTGTAGCGATCATTTTTCGCTCGGTAGCCTCTTCCAATCCCAAAGTTGGTTTTCCTTCTAACTCATGTTTTAATCGAAGCCCAATTACCGACATTTCTTTTCTTACCCATGCATCTGGAAGCTGTGTGAATTCATAAGCTGTGTTGATTTTTTTTGCTTTCAACCGTTTCGCATGTTTTCTTCCAATTCCCCAGACATCTTCAATTTTCGACCATTTTAAAGCCTTAATCCTCTTATCTTCAGAATCAATGCAGTAAACATTCTGTGTACGATCTGCAAATTTTCGGGCAATCTTGTTTGCCATTTTTGCCAAAGCTTTAGTAGGAGCAAAACCTATACTGACAGGAATTCCTGTTCCTTGTGTTACTTCTTTTCGCATTTTTAAGCCAAGCTCATTCAAATCAAATAAATCATACCCTGTAAATTTCAAGAAAGCCTCATCAATACTATAGATTTCTATTTCGGAAGTATAAGTTTGAAGAAGATTCATCACTCTATTACTCATATCACCGTATAGTGGATAATTTGAAGAATAAACAAAAATGTTCTTTTCTTTAAAAACAGCTTCATATTTAAAAGCAGGAATAGCCATTGGAATACCCAATGCTTTAGCTTCATCAGATCTTGAGATAACACAACCGTCATTGTTAGAGAGAATAACAATAGGTTTTCCTCTTAAATGCGGTTCAAATACTCTTTGACAAGAAGCATAAAAATTATTACAATCGACTAAAGCAAACATTTCTACACTTAAAAAGATTTAATACAATGAACTACAATGCCCCAAATCACAAAATTATTTTCTGGAGTTACTTTTATAGGCTGATAATCTTCATTTTCGGCAATAAGCCAAATAATGTCTTTTTCTATTCTGATACGTTTTACGGTAAATTCACCATCAATTTGACAAACAGCAATTTTATTATTTTGTGGTTCCAGACTTTTATCAATAATTAATAAATCACCATCATTGATGCCGACATTTTTCATAGAATGTCCTTTTACTCTGGCAAAATAAGTAGTGTATGTGTGTCTGATTAATTCTTTATTAAGATCTATTGATGATTCAATAAAATCATCTGCTGGTGAAGGAAATCCTGCGCTGATACCAACGTCAAAGAAAGGCAGTTTTACTTCCGAACTTATATTTGGGATATAAAATTCTATTGATTTTGTGGTATTTATATTTGTCAATTTCATATTCACTTCAAAAAGAGTATTTTTTCATATTACAAAATTAGCACAGGCAATAACATTTTTTAATATATTTGCTGTTCCAAATTATAACAAAATTAATTATGTCCTTATTTTCAGACAACATCAGAGCATTAAGGGTTAAGCATAAAATATCACAAGAGAGATTAGCTGAAAACCTTAGTATTACCAGAGGAAGATACGTTAAATATGAAGACGGAACTTCGGAAGCACCGTATGATATTTTAAAGAAGATTGCGTTATATTTTCATATGAGTATTGACTTAATATTATCGGTCGATATTCGAAAAATTGATGTGCAAAATTTGATAAAACTGGAAGGAAACCGACTTATTTTACCCATTCAGGTGGATAGTTTTGGAGAAAATTATATTGAAATTGTATCTCAAAAAGCAAAAGCAGGTTATTTAAACGGATATGCTGATCCAGAATACATTGAAAGTTTACAGCAGATTACACTTCCGTTTTTAGGACCAGGAAAACACCGCGGATTTCCCGTTGAAGGTGATTCAATGCCTCCGCACGAAGACGGTTCTATTATTATTGGCCGTTATGTAGAAAAGCTGGGAGAGGTGATGGATGGCAAAACTTATATTTTGATTACTAAGAATGAAGGAATGGTCTATAAGCGTCTTAACAAAAACAAAAAGAACGCTTTAGTTTTAGAATCTGATAACAGTTTTTACCCGAATTACGAAGTGAAAGCTTCTGATATTTTGGAGATTTGGGAATACGAATGCAACATCGGTCGTTCAGATAAAAAACAAGAAATTACAGAAACTGGAGCCATGAAAGATTTGCTTTTAGAATTGAAAAGAGAAGTTAGGGAAATTAAGAATAACACTTCGAATACTTAAAAGTTGCCACAGATTTTAATGATTTAAAAAGATTTTTTTTCCGCCACGAATTCACGAATTATTTTAAACAAAATTCGTGAATTCGTGGCGGAAAAATTTAAGCCATTAAAATCTATACCTTCAATGCAAACCAAAAAGTACTTCCCAATCCTAAATTACTTTCAACGCCAACGCTTCCGTTTTGGGCTTCAATAAATTCTTTGCTGATTGCTAAACCCAATCCAGTTCCCGATTTCTGACTGCCTGGAATCTGGAAATATTTATCGAAAACTTTGTCTTTGTATCTTGGTTCAATTCCTTTTCCGGTATCAATAACTTGAAAAACCATCTGGTTATTTTCTTCTTTTAATTTAATGAGAATCGTGCTTTTTTCAGAAGAATATCGAATGGCGTTCGACAAATAATTAATCAAAACCCAGCCTGTTTTTTCAGCATCAGCTTTTACATTTTTAAGATTTTCATCGGCATCAACAATTAACTGAATTTGTTTTTGATCTGCTTGAACTTTTACGGCTTCTACGGCATATTTTACAATTTCATGCGGATTGCTTTTTCCAATAGTCAATTGAATATTCCCCGTTTCCAATTGTGATAAATTGAGTAATTCGCCTGTAATCTTCAACAAACGCTGACTGTCGTCTTTAATGCTTTCTACCAATTGTTTCTGGTCGTCGTTCATATCGCCTGTTTTGGCATTTTCAAGCAATTGAAGACTCAATTTTATAGAGGCAATTGGCGTTTTTAATTCGTGTGAAACAGTGGCAATAAAATTGGTTTTGGCAAAATCCAGTTCTTTAAAAAGTGTAATATTTCGAAGGATAATCACATCACCAATATTGATTTCTTTTTCTTCTCCCGTTGGTGTTATGGTGATATTATGAATTTCTTTTTCGAAATAACTTTCCTTTCCATGCGCAAAAATTTTGAGAGGCTGTTTTTTCGGAGTTTCGTTTTCTTTCAGAATTAAAGAACGAATTAAATCATTAGAAACCGCCAATTCAGATGCAGTTTTTCCAATAATGTCTTCCGATTTTAAACCGATAATTTTTAAAGCTTCATCATTTACAAACAAAACAATTCCTTCATGATCTAAACCAATAATTGGATCATTCATATTATTGATGAGTGTTTCCAATCGTTTTTTCTCGAAAAGAAGTTTATAAACGTTGCTGTCGTGATATTCTTCCAGCTTTTGCGCCATGGTATTAAACGATTTGGCAAGATCTCCAAATTCGCTGTGGCTGGTAAAATGAACACGTTCTGAATAGTTTTTATTGGCAATTTCCTTAATACTCAGCGTTAATTCCTTAATCGGATTCGCAATATTGTTGGGCAGATTAACCAATAAATTAAAAGCAATTAAAAAGCATAAACTACCCACAATCGCAATAGACAAGTTAGCCGTTTCTGCTGATTGTTTGGCAATATCGCTTTTCTGTTTTATGGCATCGAGATTCAGTTTCATAATCGCAAAAATGTCCTGACGGATTTGCGTTTTTACAACTTCGTTA
The DNA here is from genome assembly GCF_017352115.1 of Flavobacterium endoglycinae. Classification (NCBI taxonomy): domain Bacteria; kingdom Pseudomonadati; phylum Bacteroidota; class Flavobacteriia; order Flavobacteriales; family Flavobacteriaceae; genus Flavobacterium; species Flavobacterium endoglycinae. The sequence continues at coordinate 1,345,802 of NZ_CP071448.1, read as the reverse complement.
GAATTGTTTTTAGACAGAAGAGCAAAACTTTTTTTCAGTTTTTCAGTTGCTTGCTTTTCACCTGGCTCCGTAATATTGCGGGTTTGCTTCTCAAGATTTTCTTCAAAACTCTGAATCGTTTCTTTCGAATCCGATTTCATTCCGTCCAAGGCAAGAATCATATTTCGCGAATATTCCAGCGTATTGTAATTGGATTTTAGAATATTCTCAGTGTCCTGCTTAATCAAAAAAACAGAGTAAGCACTCACTAAAGAAAGAATGATGATCATTAAAAATAACAATCCAACACCCAGATTCAATTTGGTTTTAATTCTCATTTTATAAAAACATTTAATTTTTTTTGAACCATATAAGTGATATAAGGAAATTTAAGTACTTTTTTAACCGCAAAGAGCGCAAAGTTTTACGCAAAGTCGCAAAGTTTTTTAATTTAATCTTTGCGTCCTTTGCGAAATCTTAGCACCTTTGCGGTTAAATTCAACGCAAACTACTTTAAATGAACTTATCACTTATATGGTTTAAAAACTTTTAAGACAGTATAACAAGATCGACATTTGACAACGACAATTTATTTAGCAGACGCCTAAAAATTGTTGTAGACAAAATTACTTTAAATAAATTCAAATGCGGTTTCCCAATACAGACAGTTGTAATTTGTTTTTCTTCTACAGTTGTCAAAATTGCATTGGCAATATTCGAATTTTCCAGTTTAATAACTTCGGCTCCCAATTGCACGGCGAGTTTAAAGTTATTAATTAAATGTCTTTGTTTGTCAAGGGCAATTCTGGTACTGCTTTCCTGCGGAGTTTCGACATATAAAACATACCAGCTTCCGTTGTAATAGCTTGCCAAACGGGCCGCTTTTCTAATTACTGTTTTAGCCGTTTTATCGTTGCTGCTAATGCAAGCCAATAATTTTTCGTGGCGCAAAGCATGCAGATTCGGAACTTCGCTTTCCACTTTTCGAACTACCTGGCTTGCCACTTCCTTCAAAGCCAATTCACGCAACTGCAGAATTTGTTCCGATTTAAAAAAGTTAGTCAATGCAGTCTGAATCTTATCTGCCGTATAAATTTTTCCTTCCTTCAAACGGGCAATCAAATCTTCCGAAGTCAAATCGATATTCACCACTTCATCAGCCAGACGCAAAACATTATCTGGAATTCTTTCTTGAACGTCAATTCCTGTTATGCGTTTTACATCTTCATTTAGACTCTCAATATGCTGAATATTGACCGCCGAAATCACATTTATTCCTGCTTCCAGAATCTCCAGAACATCCTGCCAGCGTTTTTCATTTTTGCTTCCCTCAACGTTTGTATGTGCCAATTCATCAACGATAACCACTTCTGGTCTAAGGTTGATGATTGCCTGAACATCGAGTTCTTCGAGTTCTTTTCCTTTATAAAAAATAGTCCGTCGCGGAATAATCGGCAAACCAGACAATAACTCATGCGTTTCTTTCCGCATATGCGTTTCGATGTAACCAATTTTTACATCGATTCCATTTTTTAATAACGAATGCGCTTCCTGAAGCATACGGAAAGTTTTGCCCACACCGGCGCTCATCCCAATATAGATTTTAAATTTTCCTTTTCGGGATTTCTGAATCAAATCCAGAAAGTGCTGTGCGTTATTTTCGTTTTCCATTTTTTTTGGTTTAACCATTAAGAGATTAAGGAAGTTAAGCTTTTCTTTGCCTACAGAACATTAAGCTTAATGTCCTGTATTGTAGATTTAAACGCTCAAACTTAATTTTCTTCATCTCTTAATGGTAAAATAATTTTAATGTTAGAAACTAATTGCCAAAGCCGTTGTTACAAAAGTATTTGTATCTGTTGGCAGATTGTTTTTGGTGAAAATTTCATCTTTGCTAGACAGATTTCTCGCTTCAATTCTAAACATAACATTATCAGTAATTAAGTAATCAAAGTTAGCTGAAAATCCGTAAGTTTTAAATCCGTTAGGCGTTTCTGTTGCGATAATTACACCTTTTTCATCACTGTAATATTCGCCTCGTGCTGCCAGCTGAATTTTATCTGTTGGTTTGTATTGCAGAATCAAAACAGGCGAAAACCAAGTATCGTATTTGTTACTGTTTTTAGCCGATTGCTGCGAACCAATATCAAAACCTGCGGTTAGATTCATTTTCTCGGTTACTTTAAATTGTCCGTAGAAATTATTAAAATAACGCCATTTTTTGTTAATATCAGGTTGTTCATTTCCTGCGTATGTGCTCCAATTCAAAACGACTTTGTCAGTTGGCTTATACGTAACCTGTGTTCCAAAAGCCGGAGTTTGATTTCCGTCGATTTTCTGAATTCTTTGCCAGCCGTTCAAATACATCGCAGCCAAATACCATTTTCCAGAATCAGAAGTATAGCCAATTTTTACACCCGCTTCATAGTAAGGCGAATTTTCAGCCAGAATGCTTCGGGTTAAATTCGCACAGTCTTTCCCAATCGCACTTTCAAACCCAATATGCGAAGGCATAATTCCAGCATCAATCCATAAATCATGTTTTTGTGAAATCTTCACACCAACATTCGCTTCATAAACATTTTTCAATAAATCCTGCTCAGCCGACATATTATATTGAGTATAAGTTCCCGCCATCAAGGCAAAATTTCCTCGCACATTTCCCTTAGAATAATTCACTTTTGCCAAACCCAAATTCAGGTTTATCTCATTGCTTCGGTTATAATTATAAAAAAAGCTTGGGCGCGTATGATTTTCCGGTTTCCCGAAATCGTAACTATAATAAACGTCTACATATCCAGAGAACGTAAACGGACTTTTAGACTCTTCTTGTGCATGTAAATTGCTAAAACCAAATGCGATTAAAGCAGTAAGTAGTATTTTTTTCATTGTCAATTGTGGTATTCAAACCCAAAAGGGTAATTAATTTATTTAGTAGATTTTTTAGGAGCTAATCCCGCTATCCGTTTCACACGAGCGATAGCGAACTGACGAAGTAATCTTTTGCTTTTTAAAGAAAAAAGCAAAAGGATTTCCACTACTATCGGGGCTAGGGCATTTGGGGTAAAAAGGACGTATCATTTCCTGCAAGGTTTTTAAAACCTTATAGGTATTAATTTTTTAAGTTTAGTTTTCGATTACAATTTGCGTTCAGTTTGTCATTTCGACGAAGGAGAAATCACACTCGTAATTCGACAAAGATTGGCAATTAGCAGCGTGGGGTTTCTAGTGTGATTTCTACTTCGTCGAAATGACAGAGACGACGAAATAACTTTGGTATACACCTACAAGGTTTTAAAAACCTTGCAGGAGAAAACCTTAGAATCTTAGCAACTTAGAACCTTAGCATCTTTTAATGAAGCTTATCCAAAGCCACATTCAACTCCAAAACATTCACAGTTTCAGGTCCAACAACAGCCGTATTAATTTTAGATTCCACTAAAGCCTTTACTTTAGCTTCAGCTAAATTTCGTTCTTTAGCCACACGTTTTACTTGAACTAAAGCGCCTTGCGGAGAAATATTCGGATCTAAACCGCTTCCTGAAGCTGTCACCATATCAGCTGGAATTTCAGCTTTTTTCAAGTAAGGATGAACAACAAGGAAAGTATCGATTCTCTTTTGAACCAAAGCTAAATACTCAGCATTGCTCGGACCTTTATTGCTTCCGGCGCTTCCGGCAGCATTGTAATCAACTGCCGAAGGTCTTCCCCAGAAATAATTCGATTTATCGAACTTTTGTCCGATTTTTTGATACCCAACAACCTTTCCGTTAACAGAAAGTGTTTCTCCTTTTCCTTGATTGGGAGCCATTTGTGCGATTCCGTAAATCGCAAGAGGATAAATAACTGCGAATAAGATTAAAGTAACCGCAGTAAGTTTTATGAGTGAAAATATAGTTTTCATTTTTTTTGAGGTTCTAAGGTTCTGAGATGCTGAGGTTCTAAGTATTCTTTTAAGAACTTAGCAATTCAGAACCGATGTTTTTATTTTAATTTTTGATAGATTCTAGTTTTCAATTCTAAGAGAAAACCTTAGTTCCTTAGAATCTTAGCACCTTAAATAAAGATTGCAACGATTAAATCAATTAACTTAATCCCGATGAAAGGAACAATCAATCCGCCTAAGCCATAAATCAAAAGATTACGTTTTAGAATCGCACTCGCACCAATCGGACGATATTCAACACCTCTCAATGCCAGTGGAATCAGGATCGGAATGATAATCGCATTGAAAATGACAGCCGATAAAATAGCACTTTCTGGGCTGTGCAAATGCATAATGTTCAAACCTTGCAATGCTGGAATGGCAGTAATGAAAAGGGCTGGGACAATCGCAAAATATTTAGCAACGTCATTTGCAATTGAAAAAGTGGTTAAAGTTCCTCGAGTCATTAAAAGCTGTTTTCCAATTTCGACAATCTCGATTAGTTTGGTTGGGTCGTTGTCCAAATCAACCATGTTTCCAGCTTCTTTTGCTGCTTGCGTTCCGCTGTTCATAGCGACACCAACATTGGCTTGGGCAAGGGCAGGAGCATCATTTGTTCCGTCTCCCATCATCGCAACCAGACGACCTTCAGCTTGCTCTTTTCGGATATAATTCATTTTATCTTCAGGCTTCGCTTCGGCGATAAAATCATCAACTCCCGCTTTTTCAGCAATAAACTTAGCCGTAAGCGGATTATCTCCCGTAACCATAACCGTTTTGATTCCCATTCTGCGTAAGCGCTCAAAACGTTCTTTCATTCCGGTTTTAATGATATCCTGCAATTCGATAACACCTTGAATTTCGTTGTTTTTAATTACCACTAAAGGCGTTCCTCCGTTTGAAGAAATTGTGATTACCTGTTGCAAAGTGTCTTCAGGGAAAACATTTCCAGCTTGTTCTGCAATTTTTTTAGCAGCGTCTTGCGCACCTTTTCGAATATTGGTTCCATCTTTTAAAATCACACCCGAAGTTCTGGTTTCAGCAGTAAATTTGATGGTGTGTGAAATGTCAGAAGTCGTTTGTAAAAAGCTTGCTTTTGCCTCATTTTTTACATCTATCATTTCACTTAATTCTAAGATACTTTTCCCTTCTGGCGTATCATCGGCAAGCGAACTCAACACAGCAGATTTAACGAAATCTTCAAAAGAAATGCCTTTTGTTGGGTAAAAATTAGTTGCTTTTCTGTTCCCGATGGTGATTGTTCCTGTTTTATCCAAAAGTAAAACGTCAATATCTCCAGCAGTTTCAACCGCTTTACCTGATTTTGTAATCACATTGGCACGTAAAGCTCTGTCCATTCCCGCAATTCCAATCGCAGAAAGAAGTCCTCCGATTGTTGTTGGAATCAAACAAACGAATAAGGCAATAAAAGCAGCAATAGTAATAGGAGCGTTCGCGTAATCGGCAAAAGGTTTTAAAGTAACGCAGACAATCACGAAGATTAAGGTAAAAGCCGCTAACAAAATAGTCAAGGCAATTTCGTTTGGCGTTTTCTGACGGCTTGCACCTTCAACCAAAGCAATCATTTTATCCAAAAAGCTTTCGCCAGGTTCTGAAGTTACTTTTACTTTGATTTTATCAGACAACACTTTTGTTCCTCCCGTTACAGAAGATTTGTCTCCTCCTGCTTCACGAATTACAGGAGCACTTTCTCCCGTAATTGCACTTTCGTCGATTGTAGCCAGACCTTCTATAATTTCTCCGTCGGCAGCAATTAAATCGCCCGCTTCACAAATGAAAATATCGTCTTTTTTTAATTGAGAAGAACTAATGTTTCTGATTTCTCCATTTGGCAGAATCTGTCTTGCAGGAGTTTCTTCACGGGTTTTTCTTAAACTGTCAGCTTGTGCTTTTCCTCTGGCTTCGGCAATAGCTTCAGCGAAATTGGCAAACAAAAGCGTTACAAATAAAATTAGGAAAACAATTAAATTGTAAATAAAACTGCCTTGGTCGGTTGCGCCCATTAAGATCGAAACGCAAACGGCAAACATAATGGCAGTTCCAATTTCTACGGTAAACATTACCGGATTTTTAATCATCATTTTTGGATTCAGCTTCACAAAAGACTGCAATAAAGCTTCTTTTACCTGTTTGCTTTCAAACAATGATGTGGATTTATTAGTTGTCATTTTCTTGTAAAAAGTTAAATGTTATTTGTTAAATGTTGTGCGATGCAAAAACACATAGCTTGTAGAACATAGCCAATGGTTTCAACCGTTGGGACACAATATATATATTCAATCTCTGTCTCCAAGGTTGAAACCTTGGGCTATGTTTTTAAATTCTTTGTGGATATTCAAATCGAACATTATTTCAGTGTGAAATATTCAGCAAGTGGACCTAATGCCAGAGCAGGAAAGAAAGATAAAGCCGCAACAATCGCGATTACAGCAAAAATCATGATTCCGAAAATCGTTGTATCCGTTTTTAAAGTTCCTGCACTTTCTGGAATGTATTTTTTGTTGGCTAATAAACCAGCAATTGCCAAAGGTCCGATGATTGGGATGAAACGGCTTAGCAACAAAACAATTCCTGTAGTGATATTCCAAAATGGATTATTATCGCCCAAACCTTCAAAACCAGAACCATTATTAGCAGCACTCGAAGTATATTCGTATAACATTTCAGAGAATCCGTGATTTCCAGGATTGTTTAGCCAGCCCGTTGCATTTCCGCTGAACCAATAACCCATTGCAGTATCATGGGCAGCAAAATAAGAAGCTAAAGCGGTTCCTGCTAAAACTAATAATGGGTGAAGAATAGCAATGAAAGCGGCAATTTTAACTTCGCGGGCTTCAATTTTCTTTCCGAAAAACTCGGGAGTTCGACCAACCATTAATCCAGAAATGAAAACAGCCAGAATAATGAAAATGTAAAAGTTAAGATAACCAACACCGCATCCGCCATAAAATACATTGACCATCATAGCCAATAACTGCATCGCTCCCGAAACCGGCATCGAACTATCGTGCATACTGTTTACAGAACCTGTAGAAATCACTGTTGTGGCAATACTCCAGAAACCTGAAATAGCTGGACCAAAGCGGACTTCTTTTCCTTCCATAGCTCCATTTAGTTGAGAAATTCCCATTTTTTCGATAGCAGGATTTCCACTGATTTCGCTTGACATTGTCGGAATTACCAAGAGTAAAAATCCAACCGTCATTACACCAAAAATGATATAAGCGAATTTTTGTTTTTTAAGAAAGAAACCAAGTGCGAAAATCATCGCAAACGGAACAATCATTTGTGCCCAAAGCTCAACAGCATTGGTAAAATAAGTAGGGTTTTCTAAAGGATGCGCCGAGTTCGCTCCGAAAAATCCGCCACCGTTTGTACCAATATGTTTAATGGCAACAAAAGCAGCAGCTGGTCCGCGAGAAACCTCCACATGATCACCTTGTAAAGTAGTGATAGCATCTTTTCCTTCAAAAGTCATTGGAGTGCCGCTAAAAACCAAGGCAATTGCTACGATTGCTGAAAGTGGCAATAAAATACGAGTACAGCTTTTTACAAAATAGTTGTAGAAATTTCCTAGTTTGTCAGTTGTTCTTTCGCGCATAGCGGTAAAAACCATTGCAGCAGCAGCAATTCCGACACCAGCCGAAACAAATTGTAAAAACATTAATACCATTTGTGACAGGTAAGAAACCCCACTTTCACCTGAGTAATGCTGTAAGTCGCAATTGACTAAAAATGAAATGGTTGTATTAAAAGCCAAATCAGGCGACATTGATGGATTGTTATCTGGATTTAACGGTAAAGAACCCTGAAAAAGCAACACAAAAAAGCAGAGAAAGAACCAAAGCATATTGATGCTTAAAAGTGCTTTTAAATGCTGTTTCCAATTCATTTCTTCAGCTGGATTGATACCGCTGATTTTAAAAATAATTTTTTCAAGCGGATTGAAAATTGGGTCAAGAAGCGTTTTGTCTCCTAAAAATACTTTAGCAATATATTTTCCGAAAGGAATCGCTAAAACAATAGTTAGGAGAAAAATACCTATAACACCTAATAATTCTGTATTCATAATATTGTGAGTTGTTGATTGTAAAAAATGAAATGTGAAGTTGTGAAAAGTGAGATGAGATTTGAGAAATGAAAGGCATCTAACATTTCACTTTTGACATTTCACACTTATTAGAATTTTTCAGGTTTAATTAATACATAAACCAAATACACGAAAACGGCAATTGAAACAATAAAGAGTGCAGTCATGATTTAGATTTTTTCAAAGAATTCAACAGATTTAAAACAAATAGCAAACAGCAAAACGGCCAATGCGAGTAAAAGAATTGTGATCATAGTTATTTTAGAATTTAGATTTCAGATTTTAGATTGTTGCAGAAACGATTAAACAATTAAACAGTTAACCGATTAAACTTTTTAGACTCCCGAAGTATTAACCTGTTTGATATATTCTGCTTTAAGAGTTTGCGGGAAAAGATGTGAAATATTGCAGTGGCGCATTTCCATAAAAGAAGAAACCGAAAAAACATACACGTTTGAAATAGCATTTTTAGTCTCGATACTGCCAGTAATAAATAGACGTTCGGCAAGCGCTAAACATTTTTTAGCACGAACGATATTGCCGCAGATAATGTTTTTTTTAGTAATCTCGGCAAAGCGTTCCGCTTGTTTGTAAATAGAATTAACTTGATTTTTCATGAGAAGGAATTTTGATGTTCTTTCTCCTTATGCCAAAAGATATTCCTAAAATGTGAAGTAGAGTGTAAAGTCTTGTAAAATAAGAAGTTGTTTTTTTGTGCCAAAAATCAGGCATAAAAAAAGCCTATCAAAATGATAAGCTTTTATTAAAACGATAGGTTTATTTTTATCCGTTTCCTGCAAGGTTTTCAAAACCTTGTAGGTATTCTAGGTTAATCTAATACTTTAAAATTTAAACCTACAAGGTTTTGAAAACCTTGCAGGATCGTAAATGATTTTAAAAGTGAAGTATTGGAATTTGGAATTTAAATTTTGGAAATTTCTATCCCATATTCCTCAATCTTTCTATACAAAGTCGCAATCCCAATTTCCAACAATCTCGCCGTTTCAGCTTTATTTCCTTTAGTATAATTTAAAACCTTTTGAATGTGTAATTTCTCAATACTTTGCATAGAAAAAGCCGACATTGGTTTGTTGGTTTTCTCTGTTTGATGCTGGATTTCATAAGGTAGAACATCAGAAGTCAAAGTATCGCCATTGCTTAAAATAACCGATCTCTCGATAACATTTTTGAGTTCACGGATGTTTCCCGGCCAAGAATAATTTTCTAATTTCTCGAGAAAATCAGCTGCAGTATGTAATGTCTTTTTATTCGTTTTTTCAGAAAATTGCTTCACATAATAATTAGCGAGTAACGGAATATCTTTAGCTCTTTCACGAAGTGAAGGAAGTTTGATTTCGAAAATATTCAAACGGAAATACAAATCAGAACGGAAACGATGTGCTTCACTTTCTTCTTTTAAATCTCGGTTTGTTGCAGCAATTAATCTAAAATTAGATTTTTTAGAAGTCGTGTCTCCAACGGGAATATATTCGCTAGTTTCTAAAACACGTAATAATTTTGCCTGAAGATCAATTGGCATTTCACCAATTTCATCCAAGAATAAAGTCCCGCCATTTGCTTCTTCAATAAAGCCTTTTTTATCTTTCAAAGCTCCGGTAAAAGCACCTTGTTTATGGCCGAAAAGTTCACTTTCTAAAATTTCCTTACTGAAAGTGCTGCAATTTAAAGCCACAAAAGATTTTCCTGCGCGATTGCTGTTTTCATGAATTGCCTGTGCAAAAACCTCCTTTCCGGTTCCTGTTTCTCCAGTCAATAAAACAGTCGAATCAGTTTTGGCTACTTTTTGGGCCAGATCAATTACCTGTTCAATTCCTTTTGATTTTCCGATTATGGTATTGAAGGAATATTTATCACCAATACGTTTTTCAAGTTGTTTTACTTTTTTCTGCAAATGCACTTTTTCGACCGCTTTATAAAGAAGCGGAATAATCTTGTCGTTATCATCGCCTTTTACAATATAATCGAAAGCGCCATTTTTCATCGCCTGAACACCGTCGGGAATATTTCCGAAAGCCGTCAGCAGAATAACTTCTGCCAAAGGGAAACTGCTTTTTATGTTTTGCACAAAATCAACGCCGTTTCCATCTGGAAGTTTTACATCACACAAAACAACATCAATATCGGTTTGCTCCAGTTTTTTAAAACCAGATTTTAAATCTTTCGCTTCAAAAACTTCAAATCCTTCCGATTTTATTATGCGAACCAGCAGACTTCTCAGTTTTTCTTCGTCGTCTATAATTAAAATTTTGTGTGTCATTTGCAGAGATGCTAAACCAAATTTTGGTATTTGATGTACAAATTTAGGGTTAAAATCGGTTTGCTTTTTTGATTGAGGAGAATTATTTAGAAAAGAATCTGTGGGTAGAAAAATAAACACATAGAAACATAAATTTTTCTTTGTTTAAAAGAAAGCTGAAAGAAACTCGTTTCTAACACATAGAAACTATGTGTATTAATGCAAGTGAAACGCCTTTAACAGCAAAAAAATCTATGTTTCTATGTGTTTAAAAAACTAACCGCAACGAAATTTTTAATCAATCTCTTTCTCGTTGTCCTTTATAAAAGTGTCAATGTTCATTAAATAAGGATCAATTACAATGCGTTGAGGTTTGTTTTTGATTTTAATTTTGCCTTGAATTTTATTGTTTTGGATTGGAAAAGTATAACAAGATAACTTTCCGTTTTCATCATAAATTCCGATATCAATTGTTGCATCATTGACAATTTGTTTGCGAATCCCTGTTGAGTTTTCGAGATATTTTTTAGAATCCGCTTTAAAAGAAACTTCATAAAAACCATTCTTTTTTACACTTTCAACTTCAGAAATTTTAGAAGAATAAGTAATAATCTTTTTAAACATTTCATCCAATTTGGGTTGAAGTTTGGAATCCGTAACTAAATAAATCTCTTTCAGTAAATCCGCAGAATCCGGAATTGTAGGATATTTATAATGACTTAAGAAATTATGCAAAGCCAGATTTACTTTTTCTTCTCCAATTAAAATGCGTAGTTGATGCATCACCAACATTCCTTTATCATAAGGTAGGTAAGGAGTTTCATAATTGGTTTTATATAACGGAGTTTCGGGCTCGTAACTACGGCTGCTCAAATACAAATCCAGATGAATTTTTAAAGTTTCCAACGCTTTTTCCAAACCATGTTCCTTTTCATACAACATTAATTCGGTGTATTGCGCCAGAGTTTCAGTCAAAATCCAACTTCCTTCTTTTTGTTCTGGACTAATTTGTGAATTTCCCCACCATTCGTGCGACAATTCGTGAGCCGTCAATTGATTGATGACATCTTCTTTATCTCGATTATTCAAGTTGCTGTAAAACCCAAAATTCTCTTTCATGAAAACCGTCGACGGATAGGAAGTTGCGGCAAATCCATCCGCGAAAGCAGAAACTTCGGCGTAGCGAATGGTTTTGTACGGATATTTCCCAAAGTTGTTTTGGCAATAATCCAAGGTATTTTTTAGATCCTGAATTAGTTTGGTAACATTTTTAGAATGCCTTTTATCAAAATAAACTTCGATTGAAATTCCTTTATAATTCGTTTTTTGAATTTCATATTCGGCAGAAGAAAAAGCAAATCGAAATGGAATCTTTTCATTAGATTTATAATGGAAATAATTACGGTTGTCTTTTTTCCAACTTTCAATTAAATCTCCAATTCCAATTGCGGTTTGATTTTTTGAAGTCGAAACGACAACATCATAATCAATAAAATCATTTATCGTTTTCGATTTTTCTTCCAGCTTTTTCAGCGGTGTTTGTGATTTTAAATGTCTTTTTGTACGCTCTTTTTTACTGCTGATTTCATTAGAATCTTGATAACCAAAAGTTGGAAAGTAACGGCTTATTCGCATAAACGAACCATTTTCAATAATCGAATTAAAAGCAGTATGACCTTTAAAGGACGACCAGGTTGAGGTAAAACAAAAACTCATTTTCATTTTCTGCTTTAGCTGTAAAGGCTTTTCCAATCGATACCAATAATGCTGAAATTGAGAAGCATCATCGAGATTTTTGGCGTTTTCAATTTTAACAGAAGTCAGTTTCGAATTTCGATCTATATATAGGAGTAAACTATCAATTGGTTTTTCCGAATTATTGATCAATTCATAAGTGCCTTTCACTTCATAACGATTTTCTTCAGGAAACAAATCAACTTTACTTTTAACTGCAATAATCGTTGGCTGGGCAAGATTCGTATATTTTTTAAACCGCTTTTCGTATTGCTCGCTCCAATTATTGTAATCGTCTTTCGTTAAATACGGATATTCAATATTGGTTTTATAAAAAAGAAAACTTCCAAAACCAATAAAAAGAATACTTCCGAAAGCAAAAATTGTTTTCTGAATAGCATTAAATGAATTTCTTCGAATGGTTTTTAGAATAGTCGAATTTCGTTTCCATAAAATTCCGGTCAAAGTTAGCAGCATCAAAGCCACACCAAAATTGTACAACATCGAAATATGAAACGGAAAAGTATAATTTCCAAAACCATTCAAATCAAAATATTCTCTTTTAAAAGAATCTCCAAATCGGAATAGCGGATGTGAAATTCCTAATTGTTCTCCAATTCCTGTGCAAAACAAAAGCACAATAAATGCGGAAATGGCCAATCCTAAATATTTGTTTTTAATGAAAGTCTGAATGGCAATTATCAAAATCGAAATCAAAAACAATGGAAATCCAATATAATAAAACATTGAAAGGTAAAGTCCAATTTCAATTGGAGCGTTTGCATGTATGATTTGAAAACCAATTCCAATTAAAATAGTGATTCCAATCAAAATCATCGGAATCATAAAAAGCGTCGTCAATTTTGAAATCAAAACTATAAATTGAGAATACGGCGCTGTATTTTCGAGCATTTCAAATCTTGAATTTTCGCTTCGATTTAATAATTCACTACTATAAAAAAGAGTAATCAGAATTAAAATAAAGGGTAGGCGATCCATAATGGTGGAAATCATCAAAGCCGTATTGGTAATATTTTCTGCCAATCTGATTCCGCCGTCAATTTCATCTGAAATCTCAATCGTTAATATTCCCGAAAATAAAATCGCAATCAGTAAAAAAGGAATCCCTTTTAAAACCAAATAAATATCCATTTTCAAATTGCTTTTAAAAACGGCCCAATTATGTTTTGAGGTTTTGAATTGCTGTTCTGGAATTAAAGCAGAAAATACTTTTGCCTCTTTTCTATTGATTTTAACCGACTTTACCTTTTTAGTTTTTGTTTTTCGAAATGAAAACAATTTATAAGAAACAAAAATCAGAAGGAAAGAAACGCAAATCCAGATAATTCGATTGAATAAAAAGTTGCCTGAAAGCGAAAGCAATTGGGTGTTTTTTTCTATGGATGTCCAATATCTCGTTTGTTCTAAAAATGCAGCCAACCCAAACGGATCTATTTTTGCGGCCAAAGACATCGCTTTCGCGGAAGACGGAGAAGCATTTGCAAATAAAGGCGAATTAGAAAAAATCGAACCCGCTATATATAATAGGTAGATGAATAAGCCGCCAACATAAATAAAAAGTTTGCTTCGCGTAAGCCAAGCCAACGTTGCAAGAATCGAAAGACATAAAAGAATATTAGGAATAACAATTACAAAATAAGGCCAGAGGTAATTTAAAACTTCAAAAGGACCAATTTCGCTTTTCGGAATCCATGACATTTGATGCCCGATAATCATTCCGATGATGAACATTCCAAAAGAAGAAATCGCAATTACAAAAGCAGTGATAAACTTGCTTCCCAAAAAATGAAATTTAGAAATAGGAGTAGAGAAGAGAATCGCATCAAATTTGGTTTCGTATTCTTTTAAAAAATGCTGTGCAACTTGAAGTGTGATGGAGAAAATCGTCATCAACGATAGCAAACCAATCGCATAAGTCAGGGTAAATGGACTATTTTTATAAGCGCCCGAAAACGAAAAGTTCGCAAAAGCACTCACAAGAAAGCCAAGAATCAGATATATAATATAGGTAGCATAAAAAGCCCAGTTTCTGGTATTGTTATGCCATTCAAATTGAATTAATTTCGAAAACATAACGTTATTTTTTAAGTTGATTTTGAGATAAAATATTGAAATAAACATCGCTCAAATCTGGAGAAGTCAATTCAAAACCAGAATCAGGCTTTTGATCAGAGAAAACATGAATGTTGATTTTTCCAGAATTCAAATGAGACGAAATTATATTAAAATGTTCCTGATGCTCTTTCAGTTCATCTTTATGAATGGCTTTCGTCCAGATTTTTCCTTTCAAAGAATCAACTGCTTCATTTGGATTTCCTTCCAAAAGCAACTTTCCGTTAGAAATAATCGCCATTTTGGTGCACAGATCGCGAACATCTTCTACAATATGTGTGGACAAAACCACGATAATACTTTCGCCAATTTCACTTAAAAGATTATTGAAACGGTTTCGCTCTTCAGGATCAAGTCCCGCAGTCGGTTCATCAACAATGATAATCTTCGGATTTCCTAGCAAAGCTTGAGCAATTCCAAAACGTTGACGCATGCCGCCCGAAAAAGAATGCACCGCTTTGTCTTTGTGCTGTAGTAAATTGGTTTGCTGCAGCAAATACAAAATCTGTTCATGTCGTTCTTTTGTATTGACAATTCCCTTCAAAATCGCCAAATGATCCAATAAACGATAAGCAGAAATCTTTGGATAAACGCCAAATTCCTGCGGAAGATATCCCAGATTTTCTCTAATAAACATTGGATTTTCGAGAATGTTGGTTCCGTTAAACTCGATAATTCCCGAAGTCGGTTCTTGCAAAGCTGCAATGGTTCGCATTAAAGTTGATTTTCCAGCGCCATTCGGTCCTAATAAACCAAACATTCCGTTTGTAATGTCTAGCGATAAATGGTCAATCGCCTGCGTGCCGTTCTCATACGTTTTGCTGAGATTCTTGATTGATAAACTGTTCATTTTTTGATTGATTTTTGATGATTATATAAATGATGATTTGAAAATTTTAGACAATAGAATGCCTCTCGGCGTTAAAATGCCGATTTTTAGATTCAGAAAATTTGATTTAAAAGAAAGCTACTCGCTTACATATTCTAAAATGTCGCCAGGCTGGCAATCCAGAATTTTGCAAATAGCTTCGAGAGTATCAAATCGAATACCTTTTGCTTTTCCCGTTTTTAGAATCGATAAATTAGCAGGCGTTATATCTAGTTTCTCTGCCAATTCTTTACTCTGCATCTTGCGTTTGGCAAGCATGACATCAACATTTACAATTATTGGCATAGCTATATAAATAAGTCTTGTTCGTTCTGAAGGTTTAAACCTTGTTTAAAAATGGCAGCTAAAAAATAAGCAAAAGCGCCAAGCATTCCGTGCAATATGATAAAAAGTGCCACTTCATTATCTAAAGGAACGAAGAAGAACGCAAACAGTATCACGATACTCGGAATGAATAAATTTGATAAATAAAAACGTTTTAAGTGCACAACTCCATTTTGGGTAAACAGTTTCGGCTGAAAGAAAACTTTAAAAACATTACTGCTCAATAAAAAGAAAAGTCCATAAAGACTCAGCGGAGCCAGAAAATCAAAAAGAATATACGGCAGGTTGTAATCGCCCAACATTACAGGATGTATAGTAAACGGATAACAAACCTGAAAATATTTGCCATTATCTTTGAAAGTTAAAAACAGACCTGTTGTTAATGCAAAAACCGAATAAGCAGCCAGAAAAAAGTAGATGGCTGATAAAATTCTGGTGAAATAAAATAATATTCTCGAAACAATGTGAGTGGTCTTCATACACAGAAAATTAAATTTGATATTGCAAATGTATAATTAATTATTGTAAAACAATAATTAATTATTAAAAAATAGATATTTAGAACGATTTACGAATATTATAATTCTATTAACATTAGAAAACCAAAGGCATTCGCATAAATGGCTTAATTTTGCATTTTAGCCTTAATTTATATGAAAAACCCAATTTCAGTCTCAATATTAGAGCTTGCAATTATCACTCAAGATAGTAATGCAACAGAAACATTTCAAAAAACTAAAGACATTGCTCAATTAGCAGATAAACTCAGATACAAGAGAATCTGGCTGGCAGAACACCATAATATGGCACACGTTGCCAGTACAGCAACGGTGGTTTTGATTGGTTATGTGGCAAGTCAAACCGAAAATATCCGCGTAGGTTCTGGCGGAATCATGCTGCCGAATCACTCCCCTTTAGTAGTGGCAGAGCAATTCGGAACTTTAGAAACGCTTTATCCTAACCGAATCGATTTAGGTTTAGGAAGAGCACCGGGAACAGATCAGCCAACTGCCGAAGCAATTCGAAAAGACTTTTTCGAGCAAGCACAAAGATTTCCACAAAACGTAAGCAAACTTCAAGAATACTTTTCATCTGAAAATGCAACAGGAAAAGTTCGTGCATTTCCAGCTGAAGGTCTAAATGTGCCAATCTGGATTTTAGGTTCCAGTATGGACAGTGCTGCTCTGGCGGCAGCTTATGGATTACCTTATGCTTTCGCTGGGCACTTTGCACCAAAGCTGATGATTCAGGCATTTGAATTTTATAGAGAAAATTTCCAGCCATCAGAATATCTAGACAAACCAAAAACAATGGCGTGTGTAAATATCATTGCTGCCGATACAAACGAAGAAGCAGAATTGCTTTCAACAAGTTTGTATCAAATGTTTCTAAACTTAATTAGAAACGACCGCAAAGGATTACAGCCGCCAGTTTCATCATTAGATGATATCATGAACGAAGCAGAATGTTTCCATGTAAACCAAATGACAGCAGGAACCTTTACAGGAAACAAAGAACAATTAGTAACCGATTTAAAGAGGTTTATAGACTATGCAAGAATCGACGAACTTATGGTAACAAGTCCAATCTTCGATCACAAAGCAAAACTAAAAAGCATAGAAATCACAAAAGAAGTAATAGATGCTTTAAATCAATAATACATATTATATATGGTATAGTTTTTACTCTTTAATATATATAAGAGTAATTCTCATTTCAAACCCGACGGTTTTCCAAAACCAGTCGGGTTTGTTTTTTTGTTACATATTATATAAGTATAGAATGAATGTTTAAGAATAGCAAAGCAGAATCTAGGCGCCATGAAACCCGACAGGTTTTCAAAACCTGTCGGGTTTACTATTTATATAATAGTGCAGATTATAAGCTGAGCGCAGCGAAGCAATACAGTTTTTGGAATTTGGAATTTAAAAAATGGAATTTTAATAAATATAAGGAGCTATTTCCCGCTATCCGCTTCAATCTTTTTGGGGCGAACCCCGCTCCAAAAAGGATTTCCGCTCCTATCGGGGCTAGGGCACCGGTTTTCAGAATAGGCTATAGGGAGAAACTTTGCGCCTTTGCGCCTCTGCGAGAGCAAAAGGGGCAGAAGGGAGGCTTTCGGATCTTAAATTCTTTCCATAGAGCGGGCATAAAATCTGAAAATTCCGCAAAACTGCCAATCTAAACGATGGGTAAAATAAGAAAAACACGTCTGAATTCAGAAAAACCCCACAGGAAATTAAAAATAATCAAAATGTAAAAGCACTTCTGCCAGCGGGTTAAGAAAAACATCGAAAAAAGATGGAAAAAATGTAAAAAAAAGTCTTGTAAATGTAAATAAAGGTTCTACTTTTGCACCCGCATCAGCGAAACGCTCTTAGAAATACCGGCAGGCATTTGAATTGGAAGGAAAAGAAATTTTCGAAAAAAGTTCAAAAAAAGCTTGCGGGAATTGAAAAAGCTTTTTACATTTGCACCCCGCAAAACACGGAAAGTTCCTTGGCAGACTGGAAGAAAAATTGGAAAATGAGACGAAAAAAAAGTTTTAATTTTTTTTAAATTTTTCTTGCAGGTTTTAAAAAGAAGTTTTAGTTTTGCACCCGCTTTGAGAGACAAGCGGAAAAGAAAAGAAATTACGTTCGTAGACATATTGAATTGACAGCCGTTCTGATGAAAATCAGAACAGATAAAATAAGGGTAATAGAATCGATTAGATTCGAAAAGAACCGATAGTAAGCATCGAATTATAATATAAAAAATATACGATGAAGAGTTTGATCCTGGCTCAGGATGAACGCTAGCGGCAGGCTTAACACATGCAAGTCGAGGGGTAGGGGCTTTCGGGCCTTGAGACCGGCGCACGGGTGCGTAACGCGTATGCAATCTGCCTTCCACAGAGGGATAGCCCAGAGAAATTTGGATTAATACCTCATAGTATTACAGGATGGCATCATCCGGTAATTAAAGTCACAACGGTGGAAGATGAGCATGCGTCCCATTAGCTTGTTGGTAAGGTAACGGCTTACCAAGGCGACGATGGGTAGGGGTCCTGAGAGGGAGATCCCCCACACTGGTACTGAGACACGGACCAGACTCCTACGGGAGGCAGCAGTGAGGAATATTGGTCAATGGGCGCAAGCCTGAACCAGCCATGCCGCGTGCAGGATGACGGTCCTATGGATTGTAAACTGCTTTTGTACGGGAAGAAACACTGATTCGTGAATCAGCCTGACGGTACCGTAAGAATAAGGATCGGCTAACTCCGTGCCAGCAGCCGCGGTAATACGGAGGATCCAAGCGTTATCCGGAATCATTGGGTTTAAAGGGTCTGTAGGCGGTCTTGTAAGTCAGTGGTGAAAGCCCATCGCTCAACGGTGGAACGGCCATTGATACTGCAGGACTTGAATTACCGGGAAGTAACTAGAATATGTAGTGTAGCGGTGAAATGCTTAGATATTACATGGAATACCAATTGCGAAGGCAGGTTACTACCGGTGGATTGACGCTGATGGACGAAAGCGTGGGGAGCGAACAGGATTAGATACCCTGGTAGTCCACGCCGTAAACGATGGATACTAGCTGCTGGGGGCGACTTCAGTGGCTAAGCGAAAGTGATAAGTATCCCACCTGGGGAGTACGAACGCAAGTTTGAAACTCAAAGGAATTGACGGGGGCCCGCACAAGCGGTGGAGCATGTGGTTTAATTCGATGATACGCGAGGAACCTTACCAAGGCTTAAATGCAGACTGACCGGTTTGGAAACAGATCTTTCGCAAGACAGTCTACAAGGTGCTGCATGGTTGTCGTCAGCTCGTGCCGTGAGGTGTCAGGTTAAGTCCTATAACGAGCGCAACCCCTGTTGTTAGTTGCCAGCGAGTCAGGTCGGGAACTCTAACAAGACTGCCAGTGCAAACTGTGAGGAAGGTGGGGATGACGTCAAATCATCACGGCCCTTACGCCTTGGGCTACACACGTGCTACAATGGCCGGTACAGAGAGCAGCCACTGGGCGACCAGGAGCGAATCTATAAAGCCGGTCACAGTTCGGATCGGAGTCTGCAACTCGACTCCGTGAAGCTGGAATCGCTAGTAATCGGATATCAGCCATGATCCGGTGAATACGTTCCCGGGCCTTGTACACACCGCCCGTCAAGCCATGGAAGCTGGGGGTGCCTGAAGTCGGTGACCGCAAGGAGCTGCCTAGGGTAAAACTGGTAACTAGGGCTAAGTCGTAACAAGGTAGCCGTACCGGAAGGTGCGGCTGGAACACCTCCTTTCTAGAGCCTGGGTGTTAGTCAGAGACACGCCCAGGAAATAAGATGCCCGCTTAAGGTTCTGGATCTTAAGATTGTATTACTCTTGCTGTTAATTTAAAAAAATGATAAAAGAATTAAGTAAAACAGAGTCTCGTAGCTCAGCTGGTTAGAGTACTACACTGATAATGTAGGGGTCGGCAGTTCGAGTCTGCCCGGGACTACTTTTTAAGAATTTCCGGTTAAAAAAACCGGGGATTAAGAATTAAAAAGACTGTTGAATGCTTAAGGAAAAGGAAATTTTAGAGGTTGAGGCCTTATGAGAAATAATTCATAACTCATAACTAATAACTCATCACTAAAGAAATGGGGGATTAGCTCAGCTGGCTAGAGCGCCTGCCTTGCACGCAGGAGGCCAACGGTTCGACTCCGTTATTCTCCACGAAACTATCATGAAATGATAGATTAAAGTTCATTGACATATTGGGATAAGAAAATAATAAGAAAGTAGAAAGCGTTTTTTACAGTTTTATTGTAAAAAACAAAAAAAAACGGATCATATTAAATTATGATTTGGTGCAATAAGCAAAATAAGGGCGTATGGGGGATGCCTAGGCTCTCAGAGGCGATGAAGGACGTGATAAGCTGCGAAAAGCTGCGGGGACTGGCACACACAGATTGATCCGCAGGTATCCGAATGGGGCAACCCGCTATATTGAAGATATAGCACACCGATAGGTGGGCAAACCCGCTGAACTGAAACATCTAAGTAGGCGGAGGAGAAGAAAACAAAAGTGATTCCGTAAGTAGTGGCGAGCGAACGCGGAACAGCCCAAACCAGAATTGTTACGGCCTTTCTGGGGTTGTAGGACCATGAGATTTTATGCACAAGGAACCGGAAGCTGCTGGAAAGCGGCGCCGTAGAGGGTGACGGCCCCGTACGGGCAACGAGTGTAATAGATAATGGTATCCTGAGTAGGGCGGGGCACGTGAAACCCTGTCTGAATTCGGCGGGACCATCCGCTAAGGCTAAATACTCCTGAGAGACCGATAGTGAACCAGTACCGTGAGGGAAAGGTGAAAAGAACCGTGAATAACGGAGTGAAATAGATCCTGAAACCATACGCTTACAAGCGGTCGGAGCCCTTTAGTGGGGTGACGGCGTGCCTTTTGCATAATGAGCCTACGAGTTAACGCT